>NZ_CADIKH010000008.1 GCF_902859855.1 Paraburkholderia humisilvae | reverse complement strand
GCCTCGGCCTGGCCGAACAGCGCGGCCAGCCACAGGATGGTGGTCAGGATGCTGCCGACGTACACGCAGAACATCACCGGGTTGCGGAACTGCGTGCGCGGCGTCAGTTTCTTGAAGGAGTCCACGATCGCCGGGCGGATCAGCGCCGGGTCGAACATGGACCGGGTTGCGGAATGATCAGTCATTTCTTCCTCAAATATTCTGTGGCGCGAAGCCCGTCATCACTGGCCGAGAACCATCATCAGGTGCTCGACGCCGGGACCGAGCGCAAGCGCGGGCACGTAAGTCAGCGCACCGACCAGCAGCACGGTACCGATCAGCAGCACGATGAACAGCGAGCCGTGCGTCGGCAGCGTGCCGCCCGTGACGGCAAGACGCTTCTTCTCCGCGAGCGCGCCGGCAATCGCCAGTACCGCGATCAGCGAACCGTAGCGGCCGAACCACATGCAGATGCCGAGCATCACGTTGTAGAACGGCGTGCTCACTGTCAGACCTGCGAACGCGCTACCGTTGTTGTTCGCGGCCGAGCTGAACGCGTAGAGAATCTCCGAGAAGCCATGTGGACCGGGGTTCAGGATGCCCGCCTTGCCCGCATCCGTCAGCACGCCAATCGACGTGCCGACGAGCACCAGCAGCGGCGTCAGCAGAATCACGATCGAGACCATCTTCATCTCGTACGCTTCGATCTTCTTGCCGACATACTCAGGCGTACGACCGATCATCAGCCCTGCGACGAACACCGCGAGCAGTGCGAACGCGAGCGCGCCATACAGACCCGACCCGACACCACCGAACACCACTTCGCCCAATTGCATCAACAGCATCGGCACGAGGCCGCCGAGCGGTGTCAGCGAGTCATGCGCGTTGTTGACCGCGCCGCACGACGCCGCCGTGGTCGAGACCGCGAAGATGCCGGACTGTGCGATACCGAAGCGGGTTTCCTTGCCTTCCATGTTGCCGCCCGACTGCAGCGCGCTTGCATTCTGATCGACGTGCAGCGCGGTGAACGCCGGATTGCCGGACTGTTCGGAGCCGATTTCGAACGCGACGCAGGCAGCGAAGCAGATCGTCATGAACGCAAGCAGTGCAACGCCCTGGCGCTTGTCGGTAATCATCTGGCCGAAGACGAGACACAACGCGGCCGGAATCAGCAGCATCGAAATCAGTTCGACGAAGTCCGCGAACGGCGTCGGGTTTTCATACGGATGCGCGGAGTTCGCATTGAAGAAACCACCGCCGTTGGTGCCGAGCATCTTGATCGCTTCCTGCGAAGCAACCGGGCCCATCGCGAGCGTCTGCTTCGTGACCGGCGTATCGACCATCACTGCGTTGCCCTTCGCATCCTTCACCGGATTGCCTTGCGCATCGACCTTCGGCGCCGAGTAGGTCGTGGTTTGCAGCGTCGGCACGTCCTCATAGGCCTTGAAGTTCTGGATCACACCCTGGCCCATCAGGATCGCAGCGACCACGACGGACATCGGCAGCAGGATGTAAAGCGTGGTGCGCGTGATGTCAACCCAGAAGTTGCCGATCGTCTTTGCCGAGTGCCGCGCGAAACCGCGGATCAACGCGATCACGACCACGATGCCGGTCGCCGCCGACAGGAAGTTCTGCACGGTGAAGCCGAGCATCTGCGTCAGATAGCTGACCGTCTGCTCACCCGAGTAGTCCTGCCAGTTCGTATTGCTGACGAAGCTGATTGCGGTGTTGAACGCGGCATCCGGCGTCATCGGGCCGAATTGCTGCGGGTTACCCGGCAGCACACCTTGCAAGCGCAGAATCAGATACAGGAACGCGAGACCGATCACGTTGAACGCGATCGTTGCGATCGTGTACTGCTTCCAGCCCATTTCCGCGGACGAATCAACACCCGCGATGCGGTACAGCAGGTTTTCGAGCGGGCTGAACCAGCGCACGAGACGCGAGCTGCCGTCCAGCACGCGGGTAATGAAGCGTGCGACCGGAATGGACAGTGCGAGCAGCACGACGATAAAAACCGTCACCTGCAGGACATTGTTCGTATTCATTCAATGTCCTCCGCGCGCAGCAGCGCATAGACCAGGTAAATAAAGAGCAGCGCCGTCACGGCGCCGGATAGCCAAAGGATCCAGTTCATGAGCGCGCTCCCTGTCCCCGCCGGAATTGCATCAGCTTCGAGCAGCCGGCGACGAGCCCGAAGGTGAGCACCGTGATAATCACGAGGCCCCCGACATACAGCACATCCATTTCATGTTCCCCATTGTTGGCTATGGATGCGGAACGTTATGCCGATTCAGATAAAGGCCTGGTCAAAGATTGTTGGACCGGTATAAAAAACACGTAAACGAAAAAGCCGTCCCACTGCAAAGTGGAACGGCTTTCAGAGTGCTGCAGCAGGGCTTGCCGGGGTACGGCAGGCGCGCCGCGTACCGGCAGGTAAAAAGGTAACCGGTTACGGCAACAGAATGGTCGAGCCGGTCGTGCGCCGCGCTTCGAGATCCTCGTGCGCCTTCGCGACATCGGCGAGCGCATAGCGCTGGTTGACGCTCGTTTTCACCTTGCCCGATACCAGCACGTCGAACAGTTCGGCCGACATCGTCTCGAGGTCGCTGCGTTTGCCGATGTAGCTGAACAGCGTCGGCCGCGTGAAAAACAGCGAGCCGCGTCCAGCCAGGTCCTGTGAGTCGATCGGCGGAAGCGGGCCCGACGAGTTGCCGAACGTCACGAAAAGACCGAGCGGCGCGAGGCAATCGAGCGACCCGGTATACGTGTCCTTGCCAATCGAATCGTAGACGACCGGCACGCCCGCACCGTTCGTGATCTCGCGAACACGCTTCGTGAAGTTTTCACGCGTATAGACGATTGGGTAATCGCAGCCGTGCGCTTTTGCGATGTCCGCCTTCTCGTCCGACCCCACCGTGCCTATCACTGTCGCACCGAGCGCCTTCGCCCACTGGCAGACGAACAGGCCGACGCCGCCGGCGGCCGCCTGGATCAGGATCGTATCGCCCGGCTTCACACGATACGTGCGGCGCAGCAGATACTGCGCAGTCAGACCTTGCAGCATCACCGAGGCAGCCTCTTCATAGCCGAGCGCAGCGGGAATCTTCACCACGTAGTCGGCGGACATCACCCGCTCCTGCGTGTAAGCGCCCGGCGGACGCGCCGCATACGCAACACGATCGCCCGGCTGCAACTGGGTGACGCCTCTGCCGACCGCGACGATTTCGCCCGCCGCCTCCATGCCGAGCCCGCCCGGCAGCGGCAGCGGATACAGCCCGTTGCGGAAGTACACGTCGATGTAATTGAGGCCGACCGCATGCTGTCTGATGCGAATCTCGCCCGCGCCGGGCTCGCCCACGTCGACGTCGACCCACTTCATCACTTCGGGGCCGCCCGTCTTGTCGAATCGTATTGCCTTGACCATCGTTCCGGTTCTCCAGTTCGTTCAGACTCGCTGCGTCATACGCAGCGTCAATACATCGAGAATCATCCGCGCCGTCGAGATGTTGGTCGCGCACGGTACGTTATGGACATCGCACGCACGCACCAGCGCATTGATGTCGGGTTCGTGCGGCTGCGGTGTCATCGGGTCGCGCAGAAAGATCACCATGTCGACGCGGCCTTCGGCGAGTTGCGCGCCGATCTGCAGGTCGCCGCCGTTCGGCCCCGATAGCATCCGTTCGACCGGCAATCCATGCGCCGCTGTCACGCGTGCCCCCGTCGTGCCGGTCGCGATCAGTTCACACCGCTTTAACGTGTCGGCGTATTCGCCGGCAAGTTTGACGATGTCGTCTTTCTTGTGGTCATGCGCGATCAACGCGATGCGTGTTGTCATGTTTCGATCCCCTGTTGTTATCAACTGCTTACGACTGCTTGTTTGCGACTGCTTGCGATTGCCCGTGTCCGCCTGCGGCGACTCGCGCGGTGATGCGTCGCTGCGTCAGTACGTGCCCGGATAGGCGCCGCCGTCGATCAGCAGATTCTGTCCGGTGATATAGCCCGCATGCACGCTGCACAGGAATGCGCAGGCACGGCCGAATTCGTCCGAGGTGCCGAAGCGGCCGGCCGGAATGGCTGCCTCGCGCCGCTTGCGCGCTTCGTCAAGAGTGATGCTCTGCGCCTTCGCCTGTCCGACCAGGGTGGCCGCGATGCGATCCGTATCGAACGCGCCCGGCAGCAGGTTATTGATCGTCACGCCGTGTGGCGCGACCTTGCGCGCGACGCCCGCGACGAAACCGGTCAACCCCGAGCGCGCGCCGTTCGACAGGCCCAGCACATCGATCGGCGCCTTCACCGACGAACTCGTGATATTCACCACCCGGCCAAACCCGCGCGCGATCATCGTGTCGATCGTCGCGCGGATCAGTTCGATCGGCGTCAGCATGTTCGCTTCGAGCGCGCGAATCCAGTCGTCGTGCGTGAAGTTGCGAAAGTCGCCCGGCGGCGGACCGCCCGCGTTGGTCACCAGAATATCCGGCTGCGGACACGCGGCGAGCGCGGCCGCACGACCCTCGGGTGTGGTGATGTCGCAGGCGACGGTTTTCACGGTGGCGCCACGCTGTGCCGCGATGTGGGTGCGAATCTCGTCGGCCGTCGCCTCCAGCGTTGCCGCGGTACGCGCGAGGATCACGATATGCACGCCTTCGGCCGCCAACGCCTCGGCGCAACCGCGGCCGAGCCCCTTGCTCGCCGCGCAGACCAGCGCGGTGCGCCCTGCGATTCCCAGATCCATATGAGTGCCCTTGGTTGATGTGCGTGACTTGGTTTGGCTTTCGGTTCGCCTTTCAGGCCGGCCTGTGCCGGGTTGCCGGTTCGGCTAGTAAGCGGCCCTGACGGATGCCGGCCGCAGTTGTCCCGATTCTAGAAGAATCGACGCGGGGCTGCCCGCGCCCGCGTACCAGGCAAAAATCCTGCGTTTCATCTGGCGATACTTTCGGTAAACTTGCGAGCGTGGCGCACCGGTCTTCCGGTCGCCTGCGGTTGTGCGCTGCAGGTTCGTTCAGCAGGCCGCCGCTCGCGATGAGCGGATCCTGGACGAGCGGCAGGCAACGTATGACCGCGGGCTGCAATCGCCTTTCGCGCATCGTTCGCCGCCGTTCGCCACCCGTGGGCGCGCGCGATGTTTCGTTATCTCGATCCTTCGCCTCGCGCCACGCCATGACACAGAACAGCCGCTTTCCGAACCTCGTTATCCTCGATCATCCGCTCATCCAGCATAAGCTCACGCATATGCGCGACCGCGATACGTCGACCCGCACGTTCCGCGAATTGCTGCGTGAGATCACGCTGCTGATGGGCTACGAGATCACCCGCAACCTGCCGATGACCACGCGCCGCGTCACCACGCCGCTCGTCGAAATCGACGCGCCGGTGATCGCCGGCAAGAAGCTCGCGATCGTGCCGGTGCTGCGCGCGGGCGTCGGCATGTCCGACGGGCTGATGGAGCTGATCCCGTCGGCACGGGTCGGCCATATCGGGGTGTACCGCGACACGGATCATCGTCCGGTCGAGTATCTGGTACGGCTGCCCGACCTCGAGGACCGCATCTTCATCCTGTGCGACCCGATGGTCGCGACCGGCTATTCGGCGGTCCATGCGGTCGATGTGCTCAAGCGGCGCGGCGTGTCCGGCGAAAACATTTCATTTCTTGCGCTCGTCGCGGCGCCCGAAGGGGTCAAGGTGTTTCACGACGCGCATCCGGACGTGAAACTCTTTGTCGCATCACTCGATTCGCATCTGGACGAGCACGCTTACATCATCCCCGGCCTCGGCGACGCCGGCGACCGGCTGTTCGGTACGAAGAATTAACCGGCCAACATAGCCGTTAAGGCCGCCATCGCCCGCCACGCGGCCCACGCGTGGCGCCACGGCACGCCTCGGGCATCTGCCCCGCATGGCGGCATGTTAAAATCGCGATCCGCTCATTGAGCGGTTCACCTTGCCTGAATCGCCTCGCGCATCGCGCCGTTACCGGTGCGCCAAGGCCGGTGCGGCGCTTGCGCGGGTCTTTTGCAGTTCCGTTGCGCAGCTTGGGGTTGCCGCGGCCGTCGGCACGCGGGTCCTCGCCTCGCTGCAATCTTCTGCCGCCGCGGCGGCCTCCGGTCGGCGGCACGACACATGCAGGGTGCGACGCATCGCACGTATCGTACGTTTCGGACATATCGGACATTCAGGCGCGCCTCGCGAAACGCGCCCCACACTGCACACCAACACGCGACGACAATTGCACATGCGTGCGCCCTGCTGGCGCGCGCGCTGGAGAAAAGTATGGCGGGTCATTCGAAATGGGCCAACATCAAGCATAAGAAAGCTGCAGCGGATGCCAAGAGAGGCAAGGTCTGGACGCGGCTCATCAAGGAAATTCAGGTTGCCGCGCGCATGGGCGGCGGCGAAATCGACTCGAATCCGCGTCTGCGGCTCGCGGTCGACAAGGCGTATGACGCCAACATGCCGAAAGACAACATCACCCGCGCGATCCAGCGCGGCACCGGCGGCGTCGACGGCGCGAACTACGAGGAAATCCGCTACGAAGGCTACGGCATCGGCGGCGCGGCGATCATCGTCGATACGATGACCGACAATCGCACGCGCACCGTCGCCGAAGTGCGGCATGCGTTCTCGAAGTTCGGCGGCAATATGGGCACGGACGGCTCGGTGTCGTTTATGTTCGATCACGTCGGCCAGTTCCTGTTTGCGCCGGGCACGCCGGAAGACAAGCTGATGGACGCGGCGCTCGAAGCGGGCGCCGACGACGTCGTGACGAACGACGACGGCAGTATCGAAGTGCTGTGCCCGCCGAACGATTTCCCGAAGGTGAAAGGCGCGCTCGAAGCGGCGGGCTTCAAGGCCGAACTGGCCGAAGTCACGATGAAGCCGCAGACGGAGGTCGAGTTCACCGGCGAGGACGCCGCGAAGATGCAGAAACTCCTCGATGCGTTGGAGAATCTGGACGACGTGCAAGAGGTGTACACCAACGCGGCGATCGACGAAGCGTGAGCGCCGCGCGTCGTCCCTGACGCCGCGCGTGCGTTCCGGTGTTTTGTGTTGCCTTTGTCACAGGTCATCGATGCGACTTGTGCGAATCTTGCAAATATTTTCGGTTTTTGGCATTCGGGGAATCTCATGAAGTTACTCGTCGTCGGTTCCGGCGGTCGCGAACATGCGCTGGCGTGGAAGCTCGCGCAGTCGCCGCGGGTCCAGCTGGTTTATGTCGCGCCGGGCAACGGCGGCACCGCGCAGGATGAGCGCCTGCGCAACGTCGACATCGTCGATCTCAACGCGCTCGCCGACTTCGCGGAGCAGGAACAGATCGCGTTCACCGTGGTCGGACCCGAACAACCGCTCGCGGCCGGCATCGTCAACCTGTTCCGCTCGCGCGGTCTGAAAATCTTCGGGCCGTCGCGCGAAGCCGCGCAGCTCGAAAGCTCGAAAGACTTCGCGAAGGCGTTCATGAAGCGCCACGGCATTCCGACCGCCGGGTACGAGACCTTCTCCGATACCGCCGCCGCGCACGCTTACCTTGACGCGCAAGGCGCGCCGATCGTGATCAAGGCCGATGGCCTTGCCGCGGGCAAAGGCGTCGTAGTCGCGCAAACGCTCGACGAAGCGCATGCGGCCGTCGACATGATGCTGTCGGACAACAAGCTCGGCGACGCCGGCGCGCGCGTCGTGATCGAAGAGTTCCTGGCTGGCGAGGAAGCGAGCTTTATCGTGATGGTCGACGGGAAGCACGTGCTGCCGCTCGCGTCGAGCCAGGACCACAAGCGTTTGCTCGACGGCGACGAAGGCCCGAACACCGGCGGCATGGGCGCCTATTCGCCCGCGCCGATCGTCACGCCGCAACTGCATGCGCGCGTGATGCGTGAAATCATCCTGCCGACCGTGCGCGGAATGGAAAAGGAAGGCATCCGCTTCACCGGCTTCCTGTATGCCGGGCTGATGATCGATGCGCACGGCAACCCGAAGACGCTCGAATTCAACTGCCGGATGGGCGACCCGGAGACGCAGCCGATCATGGCGCGCCTGAAGGGCGATTTCTCGAAGGTGATCGAGCAGGCGATCGCCGGCACACTCGACACGGTTGAACTGGAATGGGACCGTCGCACCGCGCTTGGCGTCGTGCTCGCCGCGCACCACTATCCGGATGCGCCGCGTAAAGGCGACCGAATCAGCGGCATTCCCGCCGAAACGGCCGATGCGATCACGTTCCACGCCGGCACGACGCTCGCGAACGGCAAGCTGACCACCTCCGGCGGGCGAGTGCTGTGTGTCGTCGGTCTGGCCGATTCGGTGCGCAGCGCGCAGTCGGTCGCGTATGAGACGATCAACCAGATATCGTTCGATGGGATGCAATACCGGCGCGATATCGGCTATCGCGCCGTGAATCGCAAGCATTAGCCACAGGCACGCACCTCGGCAGCGTCCGGCGGGATCGCACAGGACAACACGAATCCGCACAGACGCTGCCGCCGCGCACCGTGGCCGGCCACCGCTTTCTGGCCACGTTGTGAGTACCCGATCGCCCTGCCGGCGCTACACTTCGCTCAGTCACGAGATGAACGGAGCGCGGTTGCGCGATGGGCGATCGCCGTCTGAGCGCCGCCGATCGGCAGCCACCGCCTGGCGCCAATTGGCACCGATGGCACCGATGGCACCGATTGGACACCGCGACCGTCCGTTCGCCCCGACGCAAGGCGCCGTGCGATGCGCGCGGGGCCTTGCCGGCACTTGTGCTGCGTTTTACCTGCCTTTTCCTTTTGACGAACCATCCGCCGCGACCTGAATGACGCGCGGCGCCCCACAAACCGATGACAGATTCGACTTTCGACGCAGTGGCCGTGCGCAGCTGGCTGCAAGGCCTGCAAACCCGCATCGCCGATGCGCTTGGCGCATTCGACGGCACCCCGTTTTCGACCGACGACTGGCAGCGCGCCCCAGGTGGCAAGCTGCGCGGCGGCGGCTGCACGCGCATGCTTGAAGGCGGCCAGTTTTTCGAGCGCGCGGGCATCGGCTTTTCGGACGTCGCCGGCGACGCGCTGCCCGCTTCGGCAAGCGCGCTGCGGCCGCAACTGGCGGGCCGCGGCTTCGAAGCGGCAGGTGTGTCGCTCGTGCTGCATCCGCACAATCCGTACTGCCCGACCGTGCATATGAACGTGCGCATGCTGATCGCGACGAAGGAAGGCGAAGCACCGGTGTTCTGGTTCGGCGGCGGAATGGATCTGACGCCCTATTACGGCTACGAGGACGACGCGCAGCATTTTCACCGCGTCTGCCGCGACGCGCTGCAGCCATTCGGCGCGGATCTGTACCCGCGTTTCAAACGCTGGTGCGATGACTATTTCTTCCTGAAGCATCGTAACGAAGCGCGCGGCATCGGCGGCATTTTCTTCGACGACTATGCGGAGTCGGGCTTCGAGCAGTCGTTCGCGATGGTGAAGAGCGTGGGCGATGCATTCCTGAACGCGTATCTGCCGATCGTCGAAAGACGCCGCGCGCAGCCGTACGGCGAAGCACAGCGCGCATTCCAGGCATACCGGCGCGGCCGCTACGTCGAGTTCAACCTGGTGTTCGACCGTGGCACACTGTTCGGGCTGCAAAGCGGCGGACGCACCGAGTCGATCCTGATGTCCATGCCGCCGGTCGCGAACTGGCGCTACGACTGGCAACCGGAGCCGGGCACGCCCGAGGCGCGCCTGCACACCGACTTCCTCGTGCCGCGCGAATGGGTCTGAACGAATCCGATGCCGCATCGGGCGACCCGCGAGCAAGGCGGTCGGCCGACCGGGTCGCGGAGCAATCCGCGCTGACTCCGACCGCTCATCCTGCGACGCCTATGACTTCCGCTGTGCCGTCTGATTCGCCCTCCGCCCCTTCCGCTGCGCCGTGCGCGCGCCGCGTCGGCCTGCTCGGGGGCACGTTCGACCCGATCCATAACGGCCACCTCGCGCTCGCGCGGCGTTTCGCCGACGTGCTGCAACTCACCGATCTGATCCTGCTGCCGGCCGGACAGCCATGGCAAAAGGCCGGCGTATCGGCGGCGCCCGATCGTCTCGCGATGACTCGCGCCGCTGCGGGTGCACTGAACCTGCTGGGCGTCGCGGTCACGGTCGCGACCGACGAGATCGAGCATGACGGTCCAACCTACACGGTCGACACGCTGCGGCGCTGGCGCGAGCGCGAAGGCGCCGATGCATCGCTGTCGCTGCTGATCGGCGCGGACCAGCTGGTGCGCCTCGATACGTGGCACGACTGGCAGCACCTGTTCAACTACGCGCATATCTGCGCGGCCACGCGCCCCGGCTTCGATCCGGCGTCGGCGGCTCCCGACGTCACCGCCGCGATTGCCGCTCGCTCAGCGAACGCCGACGTGCTGCGCGCGACGCCGGCAGGCCGTTTGCTGATCGATACAACGCTCGCGTTCGATGTGTCCGCGACCGACATCCGCACGCGGTTACGCGAGCGGCTGGCAAACCGGGGCACGAACGCCGGACCCGACACCGGACCGGAAAGTCAGATTCCCGCGCCAGTGTGGGACTATATTGTTCAACATCACCTCTACCAATCGTAAAAATGGATATACGCAAGCTGCAACGCACGATCGTCGACGCGCTCGAAGACGTCAAGGCACACGATATCAAGGTGTTCAACACCAGCCACCTGACCGAGCTGTTCGACCGCGTGATCATCGCGAGCGGCACGTCGAACCGGCAGACGAAAGCGCTCGCCTCCAGCGTGCGCGAGAAGGTGAAAGACGCTGGCGGCGACATCATCAGCACCGAAGGCGAGGACATCGGCGAATGGGTGCTGGTCGACTGCGGCGACGTCGTCGTGCATATCCTGCAGCCGGCGCTGCGCCAGTACTACAACCTCGAGGAAATCTGGGGCGACAAGCCGGTGCGCATCAAACTCGCCAGGTCGAGCCCGTTTGGCGCCTTCAGTGGCGCGGAGCCGAACGAGCCGCTCGACGAAGACGAACCCGACGAGGCGCTCGCCCGTCCCACGCGACGGGCGCCCGCACGCCGCCACTGACCGCCCGGCGTGCGCGCGCCGCGCGGCGCCTTGCCCGTTCCTGATGAAACTGCACATCCTCGCCGTCGGTCACAAAATGCCCGACTGGATCGCCGCCGGCTTCGACGAGTACGCGAAGCGCATGCCGCCCGAGCTGCGCGTCGAACTGCGCGAAATCAAACCGGAGCAGCGCTCATCGGGCCGTCCCGCCGACAGCGTGATGGCCGCTGAACGGCTGCGCATCGAAGCCGCATTGCCCAAACATGCGCGCATCGTCGCACTCGACGAGCGCGGCAAGGACTGGACAACCATGCAGCTGGCCGCCGCGCTGCCGGAGTGGCAGCAGGACGGCCGCGATATCGCCTTCGTGATCGGCGGCGCCGACGGGCTCGATCCCGCACTGAAAGCGCGCGCCGACCTGCTGTTGCGGCTGTCGAGCCTGACGCTGCCGCACGCGATGGTGCGCGTGCTGCTCGCCGAACAGCTCTATCGCGCGTGGACCATTACGCAGAATCATCCGTACCACCGCGCGTGAGGGCGGGCGGCGGCGCAATGGGCCGCGCTCATGCAGCGCGCCTGTAGCGCCCACCAATCGCTTTCGTTTTGCTTGTCACCGATGTCCAACGACCGCAACGGAGCGGCGACGCATCTGTTCTAATGCGTTGCAGCGGCCGCGTGTGACCGCTATTCACCGCGGTAGAACACGCTGTTACCCCTCTTCCAACCGTTTGCCAGGATCCGTTCATGCCGACGTCGTCCAAGGTTTCTTATCCGTTCGTTTATCTCGCGTCGCAGAGTCCGCGCCGGCAGGAGCTGCTGCGGCAGCTCGGCGTGCGCTACGAACTGCTGCTGCCACGCCCGGACGAAGACGCCGAAGCGCTCGAAGCCGAGTTCCCCGGCGAGTCCGCGCATGCATACGTGATGCGCGTGTGCGTGCTGAAGGCGCAGGCGGCGCGTGCCCGCCTCGAGGCGAGCGGCCACGCGGCCGCGCCGATTCTGGTTGCCGACACAACCGTCACGATCGATGACGCGATCCTCGGCAAGCCACGCGACGCTAGCGATGCCGTGGCAATGCTCAGCCGCCTCGCCGGTCGCGATCACGAAGTGCTAACCGCGGTGGCAGTCGTCGACGCGTCCGGTGTGCCATTGCCCGCCACGCTCTGCACGTCGCGCGTGCGCTTCGCCGCGGTCACGCGAGACGCACTCGCGCGCTACGCGTCCAGCGGCGAGCCGCTCGGCAAAGCCGGTGCATACGGCGTGCAGGGGCGCGCCGCCGAGTTCATCGAACATATTGACGGGTCCTATTCGGGTATCATGGGTTTGCCGCTCTTTGAGACCGCCGCGCTGCTGCGCGCGGCGCGCATCGACTTCTAGAACAAAACCATGAACGAAGAAATCCTGATCAACGTCACGCCGCAGGAGACGCGTGTTGCGTTGGTCCAGCAAGGCGCCGTACAGGAGCTTCATGTCGAACGCACGCTATCGCGCGGGCGGGTCGGCAATGTGTATCTCGGCAAGGTCGTCCGCGTGCTGCCGGGCATGCAGTCGGCGTTCATCGATATCGGCCTCGAACGCGCGGCGTTCCTGCATGTCGCCGATATCTGGCATCCGCGCATCGCCGGAGAACCGCAGCAGAATGCGCCGCATCAGCCGATCGAAAAAATCGTATTCGAAGGCCAGACGCTGATGGTGCAGGTGGTCAAGGACCCGATCGGCACGAAGGGCGCGCGGCTGTCGACGCAAGTCAGCATCGCCGGTCGCACGCTCGTCTATTTGCCGCAGGAACCGCATATCGGTATCTCGCAGAAGATCGAAAGCGAAGCCGAACGCGAAGCGATCCGCGCGCGGCTCACCTCGGTGCTGCCGGTCGATGAGAAAGGCGGCTATATCGTGCGCACGATCGCCGAAGACGCAACCGGCGAGGAACTCGCGGCCGACGTTGCGTATCTGCGCAAGACATGGGCGACGATCCAGTCGCAGTCGCAGCGCTTGCCGCCGACCAGCCTGCTGTATCAGGACCTGAACCTCGCGCAGCGGGTGCTGCGCGATTTCGTCAACGACGATACGACGCGCATTCAGGTCGATTCGCGCGAGACGTTCCAGATGCTGTCGGAATTCGCGACGGAGTTCACGCCGGCCGTGCTGGCCAAGCTGCATCACTACCCCGGCGAACGGCCGCTGTTCGATCTGTACAACATCGAGACGGAAATTCAGCGCGCGTTGTCGCGGCGCGTGGACCTGAAGTCGGGCGGCTATCTGGTGATCGACCAGACCGAAGCGATGACGACGATCGACGTCAACACCGGCGGCTACGTGGGCGCGCGCAACTTCGACGACACGATCTTCAAGACCAATCTCGAAGCCGCGCATACGATCGCGCGGCAATTACGGTTACGCAACCTGGGCGGCGTGATCATCATCGATTTCATCGATATGGAAAACGTCGAGCACCGCGACCAGGTGCTCTCCGAACTGAAGAAGGCGCTCGCCCGCGATCGTACGCGCGTCACCGTGAACGGCTTTTCGCAGTTGGGCCTCGTCGAGATGACCCGCAAGCGCACTCGCGAATCGCTTGCGCATGTGCTGTGCGAGCCTTGCCCGGTGTGCCAGGGCAAAGGACAGGTGAAAACCGCGCGTACGGTCTGCTACGACGTGCTGCGCGAGATTCTGCGCGAGTCGCGTCAATTCAACCCTCGCGAGTTTCGCGTGGTCGCGTCGCAGCAGGTCATTGACCTGTTTCTCGAAGAAGAATCGCAGCACCTCGCGATGCTGATCGATTTCATCGGCAAACCGGTGTCGTTGCAGGTCGAGTCGAATCTGAGCCAGGAGCAGTACGACATCGTGCTGATGTAGGGTTTACCTTGGATTCTCGCGATGCACATCGATTAGATTCATGCCGTCCATGCCTCTCAGCTGAACATGAAACGTGACGGTCTCCGTAGACTTCATGAAATACGTCCGATCGGACACTTCTATGCAGGCCCGCTGCGAAGATCATTGCGGCACTCGGCGCGCAGCACAACCTGACCGAAGCGATTCGAATCAAGGAAAACGACAACGCATTGCGCAAGCAGTTCGAATACGATCGCGAGACCGGCCTCGTTGTGCTGGTCGCGGACGTCGCGTAGCCGGTCGGCGCCGAGGCGCTCGATGAATTGACGCAGGACAAGGGCTGACGGTCATTGTCATCTTCAATAGCGACCATGACCAGGTGATTGCGGTAGAGGGAAGACCACAAAAAAGCCCGCTCGGGCGGGCCATGGATTTAGGCAACCTTCTTCTCTCTGGGGCGATGTTGCGGCGCTGGAGCGCGGGTTGAAGCCTGCCGGGCCTTTGCGGCTTTTTGCGACGCCCGATCCGACTCCCGTTGCCGCTGATTCTTAATGTGCTCGCTGGCAGTCGCCTGTAACAACATCTTCTTTTCGCCCTCGGCGAAGCGCTGCAGTGCTTGCCGCATCAGCGGCTGGTAACCAAGGCCGTGAATCTGGGCAATGTTCTTGAAGTCTTCGATCAAACTTTTTGACAGTCGAATGGAAATCAACTGCAACTCCAGGCCGGCGTCAAGGTCGGCCAAGTCGGCCCCATCGTCGACAGCTACGAACTCTTCATCACGACCCAGCAGACCCTCATCCCAAGCTTCGTCGCTAGCCTGAATCTTATGGGATTTGCTCATGTCGATACTCCTCATTAGTTTGTCTGCATACCGTGCTTGTTGTAGATGCGTAGTTCATCGTCATTGGGGTCATATGCGGTGCGAATGGTCACCACTGCTCCCCTCGGGATGAACGCTATCTTCAACTTCCGACCAAAGTTGGTCTCCGCGATGAACCATCGCGTTGGAGGATCGGACTTATGATCCTCCCGAGTATCCAGGAGAAATTTTCCCTCCCGGTTAGCAAAGCATTGGAGGATTTCATCCTGTTTGACTGGCGGTTTTTTCCCGGCGAGCTTTTGCTGAACGCTCGGGGAAATTTGTAGGTTAGGTGTAGCAGATTGCGCCACGGAATCTCCGCTTCACAATTCGATGCGAGATTGTATATATGGTTCCGATGTGCGTCCATTCTTGAATACTTCAACATTTCCGGGAAATATTACTCAAATATGGTCAAAAATTGGGGAAATACTCCATAAGCGTTACCAAGCACGCCCCGTTTCCGAACGCATCTGTATATACAGAGAGTACCCTAAGAAGTCGCTGAGCGTGATATATCCCCGCCGTTTTCACAGGGCATGTGCGTGCGCCCCCACAAATTGCCGCTCCTTGGCCTTCTGCCCACCGCGCCCTGTCGCGCCGTCGGGAACAACTGACGTCGACCCCGAGTAGCCGGTGACGACATCGAGCTTTGGCGAGATGGCAAGCCTCACTGCGTGTCCACCGGCGACGGTTTTGACGTCAACGCCTACTGCTCGCTCGAGATGCTCCGTTGGTGGCTTAGCATCGCTACGAGTAAGTCATCGTCGCTCGAGCCTCCGTTGCATGAGCTGCAAGCAGGAAACTCGAAACCTTCTGGCCAGTGACGGAACTGGAACATTGCCCGCGGGGGGACAATGTTCAATCGTAGTGGCGGCCTCTTTTCCACCGCAAAATGCGCACACCTTGTGCTCCTGTAGAAACTTTCGCCTGTGCTTCGCAGCAGCACCCATACATGCCCCGACGGTTTTACTGACCTCTCGATTCAAAAGAAACCGACATTTTTTATCTCGATACCTGGCCATCAAATATGGCAACAATCTGACCACAAGCGATCATGAAGCACAACAGACGCCAGCGCAAAAAATTGCACATCGGCGAATTCCGGGAGATCGGATTTCAAGTGACGGCAGACCTATCGCGGGCGCTCAATGAAGGACAACGGTACGCGCTCATCGATGCATTTCTCGAGCAGTGCATAGAAGCAAACGGCATGCTGTTCGGTGGTGGCATTAATCGAGATATGGATGGCTACATCGTTGCCGATGGCAAGCGAAAGTCCGCAACCGAAGAGCAGCGAGCATATGTGCGTCAGTGGCTTGAGGGGCGAGCGGAATTCACGGCCATCCGTGTTGATCCTTTGACGGATGCTTGGTACGGGCACGACTAACGCCATTTTCCAAACAGGACCGGAAGTGAGGACAACAAGCGAAGTTGAATAGTTCGCGCGAGTAGACAGAATAATCGACCGCGTCGGGTCGTCGGACGACGTAGCCAATACCCTCGCTTGGGCATGAAGTCGCTCGCTATCTTTTCGATGCCGTCGAACATCGATGTCTGAGTTGCCGCGGCTATCTCTGCGCGCCGCAACCGTGTTCGAAGCGTGGCCATCGGAATCGCGAGGTACGCTGCAACGGCCCGCCTGTCGTTGTCGAAATTCTCGAAGGTCCGAAAATATGCCACTGCCTCGGCAAATCGCTCAGCGAGTATGAGGGCGCTGGCCTCGATATCCTGCGCCCGCTCAATTGCTACTTCGGGTTCGTATGCGTCTGGACCACTGAGACTGGCGGCCACGCTGTTTGGCAGTGCATCACCATCGGCGCCCACGTCCTCATGGTCAAGCTGCAGGGCGAATCTCATCATTCGATTCGCGAAGCGCCCAAATGCCTTTTTCAGGCGAATTAGGATCGCGCTCTGTAGCCGCTCGTCTTCGGGTTCGAAATCCACACCGGACTCAGCCTGTATCTCTTGCGCAGCGATCCAGGCTTCCGACTTGAGATCTTCAAGCGAGTGCTCCCCGCGTGAGCTGCCCGCGATGCGCTCCAATTGCTTGAGCATGGGAGCGATCAGGCACACGAAGAAGGACGTATCGGGATTATTTAGCATCCCCGGATGCTAAATTAAAATACTTCGTTATACCAGGTAACCCCATTGGGTCTACATATCGGATCAGTTCACGTCTCTCTCGAAGCCGTTTCAGTACACTGCACCTATGGTGCGAATATCTTAGTTCCCAGGAACTGGCGGACCTTATTGACTGCAAGCCGAACCAACGCTCAATCATGAAAAGGTGGCTGGACGAAAACGGATGGAAATATTGTCGACCGGAATGGCTTGCCCAAGGTCGCTCGTTTGTTCCGTGATCGCAAGCCCGAAATCTCAGGGGGGAGGTGCGGACGGCATGCCAAAGTACGACGTCGCGCCCGATCGAGACTCGCTGAAAGATATGGCACAGCGCAAACGCGGTCGCACTCGGCAGCCCAGCGACGAGTGATGTCGCCATGGATCTCCTGTGTTCGGGAGGTGATCTAGGCGGGCTACGCGAACCGTCCGCGCCCAAAAGCAACATCGCAAATCAAAAATTGGTAGCCAGAATGGTAGTCAAGCAGAATTTCCTTCATGAATTTGCTTGTACGTTACTGAATAAACTCAATATTTTCACTCAACTCACACAATACGACATCGTGCTGATGTAGGCCGGCGTGCGGCCGGGATCGCGCGGGCCCATGCGCATCGTTACCGCGTAACCGGGCGAGGCAAGGATTTCACGCATGGCATGGGGTTTGCATTACCGGCTTACCACACACTACGCCGGATCAACACCATGCATGCCGACCGCATCGAAATTGCCAATGATTCCACGACCGAAACGCCGGGTTTTGGCCCGCGTTTCGCGTCGCACACGGCGCCCGTGGGCCGTGCAGAAGCCGCGCCCGAGCCGACGCCCGTTGGCTTTTTCACGCTCGGCATCGCCTGGCTCTTCGGACTCGAAGCGCTGCTCGCGGACGAGCCGCGCCGGTGATCGCACCGACTCGGAAAATTCGTTACGTTCTTGTAGACGTTACAACACGTTACAAAAAAACTACCCGGTCCCGAAAGCCGCCACCGCGCGCGCATACCGTGCGAATCACCTAGACTTTTCAGTATGTGATCGAAACGAAACGGAGGCTGCCATGGCTGAATCAATGGTAAGCGTCGTGATAGCCGTAGCGCTGATCGCTTTCGCGGCCATTCTTCTCACTCATCAGTTCAAGCGCGACGCCCGTCGCGGCAGAACGTCAGCGCACGGCGAGCGCCGCCATGTGTGGGAACGCATGCGGCATCGGCACTAGCCGCGCGTCCGGCGCGATACGCGACAGACATGAACGCGCGCGCACGACTTCAGCAAAAAACGAGGCCACCATGTCCGACGATAACGTCTGCTGGCAATCGGTCGACTACGAAGGGTTCGAGATTCACGTGTCGACGCGGCCAAAGGAACCGGTGCGGCCGGGCGAAGTGAAGCCCGCCCGTTACACCTATATAGGCTACGTGTGTCATCCCGGCGCGAATGCCGCGCTGCCCGGCCATACGGTGCCGTTTCACGCGGACGGCGAAGACGTGTTCGCGACGCCGCCCGACGCGCACGACGAGGCCGTTCAGGTCGGACGCAGCATCATCGACGGCACGCACCCGGATCTCTCGGTGTTGTCGCTGGTGACAAGCGGCGTGTGAACGAACGAACGACGACGCGTCGTCAGGCGCCCGGTCAGCTCGCCGGGTCGATTTTCGCGGAAAGCATCCGCGCAAGCGTCAGCATCCGGCGGTTCGCATGCATCGGCGCAAAGGTGTCCGCTTTCGCCAGCCCGTTGGTAATCAGGCTCTTGCGCAATGCACGGTCAGTCAGAAGGCGCTGCATTTCGTGTGCGAGCGCTTGTGCGTCGCCCGGCGGCGCCAGCAAACCGGCGCGGCCGCCGTCGAGCAGATCGCGCGGGCCGGTCGGACAATCGGAGGACAGCACCGGCGTGCCGATCGCCATCGCTTCGCGCAACACCATCGGCAAGCCTTCGTAGCGGCTGCTCAGCACCAGCATTTCCGCTTGCCGGATATACGGGAACGGATTCGAACGAAACCCCATGAAATGCACGTGCTCGGCAACATCGAGTTCTTTCGCGAGCCGTTCGAGCATGCCGCGATCGGGGCCTTCGCCGATCAGCACGAGATCCGTCGCGACATGTCCACGCTCGCGCAGCAGCGCATACGCACGCAGCAGCGTTGCGTGGTCTTTCTGCCCTTCGTCGAGGCGCGCGACCGACGCGATATACGGCCCGGGCGGCCGGTCGTCGATCGGCGCGCGCGCGTCACGGCGAATCGCATCGACGTCGATCACGTTGGGCAGTTCCATGATCCGCAACGGGCAAGCGCCAAATAGCTGATGGGCTTCGCGCTCCATATCGGGCGTCAGCACCGCGATCGCCGAATACCGACGAAATTGACTGACGCGCCGCTCGACATAGCGCGCGCTCTTCTTGCCCAGGCGTGTCGCGAGACTGAAATGGCTGACGCCGAACCACGGTACGCCACCGTGTCCCGCAAGGTGGCGCAAAGAGAAATCGAAATCGCAGATCACATCGTGTTCGCGCACCAGTTCGCGAAAGCGGCGCGCCGCGAGTGGCCGGATCGCGCCGTATTTGAGCGCCTTGAGCACGAGCTTCTCGGCGGCGCCCATCTTGCGCCGCCGTGCGGTGTTATGCAGCGTATGCATCCATTTGGACGGCGCCAGCACGTGAACCTGCACATCATGAGGAATCGATTTGGCGAGCCAGTATGCGAGATCGTCGGTCGGGTAGCCGACCGATACGCTCGGCGTGAAGAACCGGCGGTCGAGCACATTGAGCCATGACAACAGCGACGTCTCCGTGCCGCCTTTGCCGAAATCGTTGATGTGGAAAAGGATACGCAGCGGTCGCGCGGGCACGTCCGCCGCGATATCGGCGTCATCATCACCCTGCGGCCCGAGCGGTGCGCCGTAACGCGCACCGTGTGTATTGTCGTCGGTCATCTTGTATCCCACCCATCCCCGTGCATGCGGTGCGGCATCCGTGCGGCCGTGCGGCCGTGCGATGAACCGGTCAGCCGATGGCGCGCCATGCCTGCGGTGTGGACGCCCTTGTGTCGCGCTGTCGTTCGCCACTGCCGAGCATCAGGCCTGCGAACGACCAGAACGCGAGCATGGTCGTTTGCCACATGAAATCGTCCGTTATATTTTTTGTAATCATACCAATGACGAGTGCGATACCGGCCGTGCATAGCCACAGGTTGACCCGGCGCAAATGCCAGAAGCGCACGACGAGCGCCGCGAACAGCACGATCTGCAGCGCGAGCCCGATCACGCCGGTTTGCAGCCATGTGTTGAGGAACAGGTTGTGCGCGTGGGTCAGCGCGACCGGTTCGAACTTCAGCAGCGCGTCCGGCATTACGCTGTGGTACGCGAGACCCGGCAGCGGCTTGCCGAAACCGATGCCGAACCACGCATGCGACTCCGCCGCCGACGCATAGAACGCCCACAGCCGCGGCCGCGTATCGCCGGCCATCGTGTCGTCGATGCCGGATAGCGCGTGCGGCAGATAGATCGGGTGGCCGTCGATCTGCATCGCGCTGCGCGGCGCCTGCAACACCGCGTCGCCCATCTTCATGCGTGAACTGAGCTCGAGCGTGCCGAGCCCTGCGACCGCGATGACCGCGATCGAAACAGCAGCCAGCACGAGGTGCCGGCGGTAGACCGGATAGAACGCGACGAGCAACGTCACGGCAGCCGCGGGCCAGAAAAAACGGTTGAGCGTCGCGAGACCGATAAACAGGCACATCGCGATACCGGCCGCGCCCGCCAGCCGCCAGCGCGGCCGCGCCAGCAGCATGCCGGTGAAGAGCGTGAGCGCGAAGATCGCGAGTGTGCTCGTGTGGCCAACGCGAGCGTAGTAGTGCAGCGGAAAGCTATCGGCGGTCGGCGGCTGCAGATGCCCCCAGTTGATCAAGCTTGTCACCACGAGTGCCGCGCAGGCAAACCACGTGATCAACACCAGACGCTCGGGACGTGCGCTCTTCGTGCCGAGCAGCCAGAACGCCCAGAACGCCACGAGCGGATAGAACACTTCGTCGAGCCACGCATGCAGCGTCACGGACGGTGCGAACGACCAGCCGGTCGACGCGAGCGTCCAGATGGCCCACGCGGCGATCGGCACCGCCATCGGCCAGTTCAGGCGCGCCGCTTCACGCGCACTGTGAGCACCACGCGCCCACCAGGCGGACCACGCGGCCGCGAACGTGCCGATCGCGAGCAGTCCAAGCGCGATGTACACGATGGCCGTCATGTGCGCGAACATCACGACGAACAGAAGAACCGGACATGCGATCCAGAGTGCGCGCTCGAGGCGCGCCGCAGCAAAACTCATTGCACCTTCACCAGAACATTGTGTAGCGCGTCGCATACCGCGGCGACGGAAAGCTGGCCCATGCAGTCGGCGTGATCTCCACGCCATGCGACGCAGGTCGTCGAATCGCGATCGCAACGGCGTACCCACTCGACCCTGCGGCGGAAAATGTAAGGCTGGTCGCGGCACGGCATATCGGCGATCGTCACCGCGACAAACGGCGCATTGCGCCAGTATCGGCCTGCGCCGTGAATCGACGCATTGCCGGGACCGAACAGCGCGATAGTCGGCACGCCGATCAGACGGCCGAGATGCGCCACCCCGGTGTCAGGGCAGACGACCGCTTTCGCGCCGGCGAACAGATGCCACAGTTCGCCAAGGCCCAGCCGGCCGGCGAGGTTCGGATGGCGTGGATCAGGGTCGATCGTGCGAATCAGATCAACCTCGCCTGGCCCGCCGCTCCACACCGGCACGTAACCGCGCGCTTCGACGAAGCGCGCGACCTCCAGCCAGCGCGCATCGGGCCAACGCTTGACCGCCGTGCTCGCGCCCGGGTGCAGCACGACGTAAGGCTGCGTCAGCAGATGCGCATCGGGCAACCCACCATGAGCCGGCGCGGGCCAATCGTCAGGATGATAGGCACGGGGCGACGCGCCCGGCACCAGATCCGCCGCCAGATCGGCCCAGGCGGCTGGCGCGGCCGGATACGGCACCCCTTCGTCGACCGGCCAGTTCTTCCATGCGCGCACATCATGCGCATGCGCGATGATCCAGCGGCAACCGGCGGCGAGCGCAAGCCAGCTATGCCGGTTATCGCCCGCCACGATGCCCAGATCGTACGGCCCCGAACGCAGCACGTTGCGCACCGTCGCGAGATCGCGCGGATCGAACGCCAATGCGTTCACGCCAAACGGCCGTCCCGCATACAGCGGCACGATCGCTTTCGGACACGCCAGCACGATATCCGCCTGAGGATACTGCGCGCGCAGTTTCGCAAGCAGCGGTGTAAGCAGCAGCGTATCGCCCAGCAACAGATGATGTGCAATCAGAATCCGTTGCGGATGCAACGGCTTGCGGCGCAGCGGCTTCGCGAGGAGCCGCGGCAGCGCACGAGCGAAAATTCGAATACGTCCAGCTAGTCGACTCATCGGGTCATCGGCGAGTTCAGCCCGCCTGTCATCTTGCTGTGCGCCGTTATCCGGCAAGAAGCCGCATTCCCCTGCTCAACTTCTCCAGCGGTTTCATTCTTAACGATCGCCTCACGCGCCTCGCGACCGGGGTATATCCCAAAAAGTCGGCACACTTTTACAGTGAGCTTCGACGCCCCGGCTTGCCCATCGGCTCTGGAAGCGAAGCGAAATCGCAACATCGAATCGCAACATCGAATCGCAACGTGAATACCGCCGTAATCTGATCGCCGACATTCACCGGACGACAGACTGGAACTCGGACCGAAACTCGAACGGCCGATCATAACATGCGACCTCGCTCGCGAACGACTCGGAGAGCCTCGGGGTTCGTCTGGCCTCGCGCCGCGCAACGGCTTGTGGTAAGCGGCCTGGCGTGGCCTATGGGCGCCCGGCAATGCGCTGCGCTGCGCGCAGCAATGCGTCGACATGACTGGCGACGCGCGCGTCGTACAGCACGGCGCCGCGCGCCAACTCCACAGGTGTCACCGACCTCGATTCAGGCACTTGTGCACGCTGCAGTACGACGCGCGCGAGCGTCGCGCGCAGGTCCGCGACGTCGTCGGCCGCGAACACGTGTTTCGCGTGCGATGCAATTGCCACACAGCAGCCGAGCGTGGCCGGGAAGATGACCGGCGTGCCGCACATCACCGATTCGATGCCAACCAGACCGAACGGCTCGTACTTCGACGCGAGAATCGTATAGTCCGCGGCGCGGTAGCAGTCTTCGATATCTTTCACGTAACCGATATAGCGGACCCGCGCGTGCGTGCTTTCCGGCGGACGCCCGGCGACCGCCAGCACGAGCGATGCGTCGAGTTCTTGCAGCGCGGCTTCGATCAGCGGCAAGCCCTTGCGTTCGTGACTGCTCGATGGAAACAGCAGCACGATCTCATGGTCGGCGAATCCGAACTGGCGACGCAACGCCGCGCGCTCGGCCAGACCGACTGGCGAGAATCGCGCATCGTCGACCGGCGGATAGAGCACTTCGATTTTCGAGTCCGGGACGCGATACAACTCGCGCAGTTCGTCGCGCATTAACTGCGAATGCGCGACGATCAACTGCGCGTTGTCATACTGACGGCCTTCGAGCGCAATCTGACGCACGTCTGAACGCTTGCGCCGCTTGCCCGTCGCGCGCAGAAAGCCCAGGTGCGTGCCGCCGCATATCGCGATCTCCGACGAATCGACGCGGTTGCAGCCGATCAGCACGTCGACCCCCGCCGCGCGCCGCGCCGCGCGTAGCCGGCGCGCGAACCAGCCGTCGCGCAGCTTGCCTGGCAGGAACGACACGTTGATCCGGTGCGCTTCCACCATCGACACTTCCGGCAACGACCGGTCGAAACGGCGCGCGAAGAAAGCCGGCGTGACGCCCGCCGCGGCCAGGCCGCGCACGAGATCCATCGCGTAGCGCTCGAGTCCGCCGCTATGTTTCAACGCGTTACTGGAGATGCCGATTTTCATGTTCGCGCGAGCAGGCTGGGGCACGGACCGGGCACCGTGCGGTTCACCGTTGGGCCGCCGTTCGGATTACGCCGCATTCTGCTGGAACTGGATGCGATGCAGATGCGCGTACAGCCCGTTGTGCAGCAATAGTTCACGGTGCGTGCCGCGCTCGACGATGCACCCTGCTTCCATCACGAGAATCCGGTCCGCGCGCTCGATCGTCGACAGCCGGTGCGCGATCACGAGCGTCGTGCGGCCCTTCATCAGCGTTTCGAGCGCCGCCTGCACATGGCGCTCGGATTCCGAATCGAGTGCCGAGGTCGCTTCGTCGAGGATCAGGATCGGTGCATTCTTGTAGATCGCACGCGCGATCGCGAGACGCTGGCGCTGGCCGCCGGAGAGCATCATCCCGTTATCGCCGGTCAGCGTATCGATGCCGTTGGGCATCGCTTCGACGGTATCCCACAGGTTGGCCGCACGCAGCGCCGACACGACCTTGTCACGTTCGGGCGTCTGCCCATACGCGACGTTATGCGCAATCGTGTCGTTAAAGAGCACGACGTCCTGGCTCACCATCGCGATCTGGCTGCGCAGCGCGTGAATGCCGTATTCGGGCAGCGCGACGCCGTCGACCAGGATCTCGCCGCCGGACGGATCGAAAAAGCGCGGCAGCAGGTTCACGAGGGTCGTCTTGCCGCTGCCCGACGGACCCGCGAGCGCGATCATCTCGCCCGGCGCGACCTTGAATGACACGTGCTCGAGCGTCTGGCGCTGCATCGGCCCGCTCGAGCCGTACGCGAACGACACATCACGGAATTCGATCTCGCCGCTCGCGCGTTCGAGCGGCAGGCCGCCGCCGGCGGCCTCGGGCGGCTCGTCGATCAAGCCGAAAATCAGTTCCGCCGCGGTCATCCCGCGCTGCAGCGGCTGGTTGACGTCCATCAGATGCTTCAGCGGCGAGATGATCAGCAACATCGACGTCACGAAGGCGACGAAGCCGCCGACCGTCGTCTGATCGGCCGTCGATTGCACGACCGCGATCGTCACCACCACCGCGAGCGCGATCGACGCGAGGAATTGCGTGAGCGGCTGCGCGAGGCCGCCGGACACCTGCATCCGCATCGAATAGCCGCGCAGGCGTTTGCTCATTTCGGTGAAACGGTCGATCTCGTATTGTTCGCCGTTGTGCACCTTAACTACCTTGTAACCGCCGACCGTCTCTTCGACGATGTACGACAGTTCATTGGTGAGCAGCTGATGCTCGCGGTTCAGGCGCCGCAGCCGACGATTGATCTTGCCGACCAGCCAGCCGATGGTCGGCAGCAGCACCGCGACGATCAGCGTGAGGCGCCAGTTCAGATAGAACAGATAGCCGAGCAGGAACAGCACCGTCAGCGAGTCGCGCACGAGCGTGACCAGCACGCCGAGCAACACGTTCAGGATCTGGTTCACTTCGAACACGATCGCGTTAATCACCGTGCTCGCCGTCTCGCGCTGAAAGAACGCGACGCTCGTGTGAATCATGCGGTTGAACATCTTGAGCCGCAGGTCGAGCAGCACGCGGTTCGACACATACGCGAGCAGATAGCCGGATGCGTACTGCGACGTACTGCGCACGACCGCAAGGCCGATCACCGCGATCGGCACGAACCACTTCGCGCGCTCGCTGCCGTGCGCGCCGAAACCATGGTCGAGAAGCGGTTTGAGCAATGCCGGGATCGCGGCATCGGTGGCGGCGCTGGCGGCCATCGCGGCGATCGCCCCGACCAGCACCCAGAAGAGCGGCTTCAGGTACGGCCAGAGCCGGCGCCAGACGATCACGGCGGACGACGCCTGACCGGATCCGATCGGTTTGCTTAACGTAGGCTTTGCGCTCAAGACTTCCTCAGAATGGGCGGACCGGTGCGATGCTGCAGATGCGCCGGCCAGCAAAGAAAAACAGCATTGTAAACCGCGCGGGGTCGGCCACTCCGTTCCCGATTTCGCGAGGCTGACAGCGGGTTGTGCATCGCCGTGCTGTGTATACTTGCGCGACGCCGCGGGCAATGGCAGGTTCAACAAGCCGGCCCACCTGGCAAGCCCACTGAGCGGACCCACTGAGCGGACCCACCCGGGCCAACCCCACCCATCACACGCATGAACGAACCCACCCTCGGTGTCGCGATCATCACAAAAAACGCCGCTGCGCGACTCGCCGAATGCCTGCGGTCGGTCGCGTTCGCCGATGATATCGTCGTGATCGATGGCGGCAGCACCGATGCGACCGTTCAGATCGCGCAGGCGCACGGTGCAAGGGTGCTGATCGATACCGACTGGCCTGGCTTCGGCCCGCAAAAGAACCGCGCGCTCGACGCCTTGTCGACCCATTGGGTGCTGTCGATCGATGCCGACGAAATCGTGACGCCGGAGCTCGCGGTGTCGATTGCGACGGCCATCGCGACGCCGCGTGCGGACGTCTACGCACTCGACCGGCTGTCCGCGTTCTGCGGTCACTGGATTCGCCACAGCGGCTGGTATCCGGACTGGATTCCGCGGCTCTTCAAGCGCGACAGTGCGCGTTTTTCCGCCGATCTCGTGCACGAGCGGCTGGTCTTCGACACGCCCGTCGAACGCCTGTCGGGCAAGCTGCTGCACTACTCGTACGAAGACTTCGAGACCGTCCTGCGCAAGCTCGACGCGTATTCGACGGCCGGCGCACGGCAACGCCATGCGGCAGGACAGCGCGGCAGCTTCGGCAAGGCGCTCGCGCGCGGCGCATGGGCGTTTGTGCGGACCTATGTGCTGCGGCGCGGATTTCTCGATGGCCGCGCCGGATTCATGATCGCCGTGTTCAACGCGGCGACGGTGTACTACCGGTTTCTGAAGCTCGCGCATCTCGGTACGCAGCCGCCGCGCAAGTAGTCGGGCGCGTCGTCCCACACACGTTCGCCCGCCACGCGGTAGCGGTACATCGATGCGGTCAGCCTGCGCGCCGGCCTCGCGTCACGCGTCACGCGTCACCCGTGAGCGAGCGCGTCAGTAGACGATTTCGATCGAACTGCCCGCGAATTCGCCGCGCAGCGCGGCCAGCAGTTCGTCGGTCGGTTTCACACGCCACGCGTCGCCGAGACGCACTTCGCCTTCAGCATGTTCGCTGCGATAGACGATCTGCACCGCGAGCCCGTTCGGCGCCGGTGCGGACGCACGCTGCCCGCGGCCACCATCATAACCGCCGCCGCTGCCGCCACGGCCGCCGCCATGACCGCCGCGCCCATTTGCGGCGGCCGGCGGCGCGTCAGCCGCGCGTTGCGCCGCCTCAGCGGCCGCGCTGTACGCTTCGAGCACGCGCCGCAACGCGTGCGCATCCGCGTTGCCATTCATCTGCACCTTCACCGCCTGCGCATAACGGCTGCGCGCGCGGCCGAGATCCATCGGCGTATCGACCGTGAAGCGAATCCCGCCGGTAAACGCATCGTTGCGCGCCTGCCCCTGCACAACCAGCAATTCGTCCTCCTTGAAAAGCTGTTTGTTCGCCTCGAACTGCTCGTTGAAGATCGTCACTTCACACTGGCCGGTGCCGTCGTCGAGCAGCGCGATCAGCATCTTGCCGCGCTGGGTCATCTGGGTGCGCAGCGACGAGATCACACCGGCGACCAGCCGGTCGCGTCCTTCCTTCAGCTCGCCGATCTTCTGCCGCACGAAGCGGCGCACCTCGTCCTTGTACGCGTCGAACAGGTGTCCGGACAGATAGAAGCCCAGCGCGCTCTTTTCTTCCTGCAGCCGCCGCTTGTCGGGCCACGCCGCTTCATCGACCAGTTCATGGCCTTGCGACGGCGCGTCGTCGCCCATGTCAAAGAGGCCCGCCTGCATCGCGTTCGCGCTCGCCTGATCGGCCGCTTCCATCGCGAGCGACACCGACGCGAGCAGCTGCGCGCGATTCGCATGCAGCATATCGAACGCACCCGCGCGAATCAGCGCTTCGATGGTGCGGCGATTCACCATGCGGCGGTCAATGCGCTGGCAGAAATCGAACAGATCGGTGAACGGTCCGTCCTCGCGCGCCCGCAAGATTTCTTCAATCGCGTTCTGGCCGCTGCCCTTGATTGCGCCGAGACCGTAGCGGATCGTCCGTGAGCGCTTGCCATCCGCTTCAGCGACCGGCTCGAAGCGGTACGCGGACTGATTGATATCGGGCGGTAGCACCGCCATTTTGTTCACGATGCAGTCTTCGAACAGGATTTTCACCTTGTCCGTGTCGTCCATCGCGAGCGACATGTTGGCCGCCATGAATTCGGCCGGATGATGCGCCTTCAGCCATGCGGTGTAGTACGCGAGCAGCGCATACGCGGCCGCGTGCGACTTGTTGAAGCCGTAGCCCGCGAACTTCTCCATCAGGTCGAAGATCTCGTCGGACTTCACGCGCGTCAGGCCGTTCTTCGCGGCGCCCTCGGCGAAGATCTCGCGATGCTGCGCCATTTCCTCGGGCTTTTTCTTGCCCATCGCGCGACGCAGCAGGTCGGCGCCGCCCAGCGAATAGCCGCCGATGATCTGCGCCATCTGCATCACCTGCTCCTGGTAGACCATGATCCCGTAGGTCTCTTTCAGAACAGGCTCCACACGCGGATCCGGATACTCAACCGTTTCGCGGCCGTGCTTGCGCGCGCAGAAGCTCGGGATCAGATCCATCGGCCCCGGGCGATACAGCGCAACGAGCGCGATGATGTCCTCGAAGCGGTCCGGCTGCGCATCCTTGAGCATGCCTTGCATGCCGCGGCTTTCCAGCTGGAATACGGCGACGGTGTTCGCCTTCTTCAGAATCGTGAACGACGCCGGGTCGTCAAGCGGCACCTGCGCGAGCGACCAGTTCTCCTTCGACGGATCGAGCCGGCGGATATAACGCTCGGCCCAGTCGAGAATGGTCAGCGTGGTCAGGCCAAGAAAGTCGAACTTGACGAGGCCGACCGCTTCGACGTCGTCCTTGTCGTACTGGCTGACCACACCGCCTTCGTCGCCTTGCGTGTACAGCGGGCAAAAATCGGTGAGCTTGCCGGGTGCGATCAGCACGCCGCCCGCGTGCATGCCGACGTTGCGCGTCAATCCCTCGACGCGCTGCGCGAGTTCGAGCAGCTGATGCACTTCGTCTTCGTTATCGAAGCGCTCCTGCAACAGCGGCTCCTCCTTCATCGCGTCGGCAATCGTCACGTGCTTGCCGGGCTTGAATGGAATCAGCTTCGCGACGCCGTCGGTGAACGTGTAGCCGAGATCGAGTACGCGGCCGATATCGCGCACCGCGGCCTTCGCGGCCATCGTGCCGAACGTGGCGATTTGCGACACCGCATCGGCGCCGTATTTGCCCTTCACATACTGGATGACGCGATCGCGACCTTCCTGGCAAAAGTCGATGTCGAAGTCGGGCATCGACACGCGCTCCGGATTCAGGAAGCGTTCGAACAGCAGGTTGTAGCGCAGCGGATCAAGGTCGGTGATGCCGAGCGCGTACGCGACCAGCGAGCCGGCGCCGGAACCGCGGCCCGGCCCCACCGGCACGCCATTGCTCTTCGCCCAGTTGATAAAGTCCGCGACGATCAGGAAGTAGCCCGGAAAGCCCATCTTGATGATCGTGCCGCATTCGAAATCGAGGCGCTGGTAGTACGTGTCGCGCTGCGCCGCGCGCGCGGCCTCATCCGGATAGAGCTGCTCGAGCCGCTTCTCGAGCCCGTCCTTCGACAACTGCACGAGGTAGTCGTCGAGCGACATGCCGTCCGGCGTCGGAAACAGCGGCAGCTTCGGTTTGCCGAGTTCGAGCGTCAGATTGCAGCGCTTCGCGATCTCGACGGTGTTCGCCAGTGCCGACGTAAGGTCCGCGAACAGCGCGAGCATGTCATCTTGCGTGCGAAAGTGCTGCTCGGTCGTGAAGCGCTTCTGGCGCCGCGGGTTGGCGAGGATGTCGCCTTCCGAAATGCAGACGCGCGCTTCGTGCGCGGTGAAATCGTCCGCCGTCATGTATTGCAGCGGATGCGTCGCGACGACCGGCAGCCTGAGCGCGGCCGCGAGCGCGACCGCCTGCTGCACATAGGCTTCGCCGCCCGGCTGTGCGCAACGCTGCAGCTCGATATAGAAACCGTTCGGGAAGATGCGTGCCCACCGCTCGGCATGCCGCGTCGCCGCATCGTTATTACCGGCCGCGAATGCGATGCCGATATCGCCCTGCTGCGCGCCGGACAGCGCGAGCAACCCTTCGGCGAGCCCCTCTTCGAGCCACTCGGCCTGCACTTCCGCCCGGCCGCGATACTGGTTCGTGAGCCACGCCTTCGTCAGCAATTCGCACAGGTTCAGATAACCGCGCCGGTTCTTGACGAGCAGCAGCAGTCGCGACGGCTTGTCACGATCCGCCGGATTCGTGATCCACACGTCGCAGCCGGCGATGGGTTTGACCCCTTTGCCGCGCGCTTCCTTGTAGAAACGGACGAGACCGAATGCATTGCCGAGGTCGGTGAGTGCAAGCGCGCCCTGACCGTCTTTGGCCGCGGCGGCGACGACGTCGTCGAGGCGCACGATGCCGTCGGCAATCGAGAACTCCGAGTGGACGCGAAGATGAACGAAGCGGGGATCTGACATGGGCGGTATTGTAACTCGCGCCCCCGCGCAATAGGCCGTTCGTTATAGGCCGAATGGCCGGCAAAATGGTCAGCGCGGGATGACCCACGCACACCGGCCAAAGCCTGATCGCGCGGATAACCCGCAGGCCGCCGGTGCGCGCGCGGGATGAGGGATAATACGAGTTTGTCTGCTGCGGCTGTGTTTGCCGATCGCTGAATCACCATGAGCATTCTCAACCTTTCCGCCTACCAGTTCGCGACGCTCGACGCGATCGCGCAATGGCGTCCGCTCGTCAAGGCGCGTTGCGATGCGCTCGGCCTGCGCGGCACCATCCTGCTCGCGCCGGAGGGCATCAATCTGTTTATCGCGGGCGCCCACGACAGCGTGCGTGCGTTTATCGACTACATCCGTCACGATCCGCTCTTCGAAAGCCGGTTCGCGAGTCTGCAGTTCAAGGAAAGCGTATCGGCCACGCAGCCGTTTCGCCGGATGCTCGTGAAACTCAAGCGCGAAATCATCACGATGAAAAAGCCGGCGATCCGTCCGGAGCTCGGCCGCGCGCCGTCGGTCGATGCGCGCACGCTGAAGGGCTGGCTCGATCGCGGCCATGACGACGCCGGGCGACCGGTCGTGATGCTCGATACGCGCAACGCATTCGAGGTCGATGTCGGCACCTTCGCCGATGCGGTGGACTACCGCATCAGCAAGTTCAGCGAGTTTCCTGACGCGATCGAACAGCATCGCGCCGACCTCGAGGGCAAGACGGTCGTGTCGTTCTGCACCGGCGGCATTCGCTGCGAGAAGGCCGCCATCCATATGAAGGACGTCGGCATCGACCACGTCTATCAGCTCGAAGGCGGCATTCTGAAGTACTTCGAGGAAGTCGGCGGCGCGCATTACCACGGCGAGTGTTTCGTATTCGACTACCGCACGGCGCTCGATCCGTCGCTCGCGCCGACTGCCACTGTGCAGTGCTTCGGCTGTCGCGCGGTCATCACGCCAGAAGGCCAGCAGTCGCCGTTCTACGTGCCGGGCAAAACCTGCGCCGCCTGCCATCCGCAGCGCGACGGCGCACGCGCCGCGTGATGTGACCGAGTCCCTCTATCGCGGACGCTTCGCGCCGTCGCCTACGGGTCCGCTGCATTTCGGCTCGCTGGTTAGCGCGCTCGCCAGCTGGCTCGATGCACGCGCGCACCATGGCGGCTGGCTCGCGCGCATCGAAGATATCGACGGGCCGCGGACCGTGCGCGGCGCCGCCGAAGACATCCTCGCGACGCTGGAACGGTTCGGCATGCGCGCGGACGAACCGCCGGTCTGGCAAAGCCGCCGCACCGCGCACTACGAGCGCGCGTTCGCGCAGTTGCAGGCGGTCGGTCTCGCCTATCCGTGCAGTTGCACCCGCAAGGAAATCGCCGATTCGCTGGTGCGCGCCCATGCGCGGCACACGACGCTCGCTTATCCGGGCACCTGCCGCAGCGGTCTGCACGGGAAAGCGCCGCGTGCATGGCGTCTGCGCGTGCCGGATAGCAGCAACGCAAACGCAAGTGCGAGCCCAACAGACAACCCCGCCGTGATCCACTTCGACGACCGCTGGCAAGGCCCGCAAAGCCAGAATCTCGCGACCGAAGTCGGCGACTTCGTGCTGTATCGCGCGGACGGCCAATGGGCGTATCAACTCGCGGTGGTGGTCGACGATGCCGAGGCCGGCATCACGCACATCGTGCGCGGCGCGGATCTGCTCGATTCAACCGCGCGACAGATTTATCTGCAGCGCTGTCTCGGCATGCCAACGCCGTCGTATCTGCATGTACCGGTGGTCGTCAATGAACAGGGCGAGAAGCTCAGCAAGCAGACCGGCGCGCACCCGCTCGACGCAAGCCAGCCGCTTGACGCGCTGCAGGCGGCCGCTCGCCATCTGGGGCTCGATCTGGCTGCTGGTGCGCACCGTTCGCTCGACGCGTTTTATAGGGCGGCGATTCCGGCCTGGGCGACGCGCGTCGAAGCCACGCAAAAACGGTGACACGCAGACGAAACGCGTCCCGTCAGAAGCTCTCCGCGAACGGCCGCAAATCGAGCTCATGCGTCCACGCGGAGCGATGCTGTTGATGCAGATACCAGTACGCATCGGCAATCGCATCGATGTCCAGCAGGCCGTCGGGTCCCTTCCTGTCGACGAGTTCAGGCACGCGCGTCAATATTTTCTCGCCGTGAATCGAGCCGTCGATCACCACGTGAGCGACATGAATACCTTGCGGCTGAAGCTCGCGAGCGAGCGTCTGGCTCACCATCCGCAAACCGGCCTTCGCGGCGGCAAACGCGGCGAACTGCGGCCGGCCCCGCAGCGAGGCGGTCGCTCCGGTAAAGAGAATCGTGCCGCGGCCGCGCGTGAGCATCGAGCGGGCCACTTCGCGACCAAACACAAACCCGCCAAAGCAGCAGACGCGCCACGCGTCCTCGAAGGTTGTGCTGTCGAGCTCGAGCGTCGGCGCCCAGCGCGCGTTGCCGGCGTTGTACACGCCGGCTTCGAGTGAGCCGATGCTGTCGATGCGCGCGAGGATATCGATCAGATCGCGCTCGTTCGTCACGTCGCCGGGTGCGGCCAGTGCCGCGCCACCGGCCGCCTCGATGGCGCGCACGACCTCGGCGAGCCGTTCCGGCGAGCGGCCGGTGACCACCGTGGTCAGTCCCTCCTTCGCGAAGCGCTGCGCGACCGCCGCGCCCGTACCGTGCAATGCGCCGACACCCACGACCCACGCAAGCTTCGTTGCGCGTGCGCTTCCGTTTTCGTTTCCCGCCATGATCCGCTCCGTTCGGCCGACGCTTACCGCGTCGCCACGCCTCGACTGACAACACCCGGCGTGTAAACAGGAACCTGAAGAGCCGCGCCGGGCAACCGTCCTACATCGTAGGCGAAGCGTGCCGGCCGCGCTTGCGTACGCGGCATCACACGACATTACACGGGGAGCGTGCCCGACGTGATGGCGCGCCACGCGAAGCGCGTGCAAAGCGTAAGCGGACACCGTTGCCGGCGCCCGTCAACGCGCCTTCAATGGAGCCTGAACCTGCCGACCATCTCTTTCAGCGAGCGCGCCTGATCGTCGAGCGACTTCGCGGCCGCCGTCGCCTGTTCGACGAGCGCCGCATTCTGCTGCGTGCCCGCATCCATCTGCGACACCGCGAGATTGATTTCTTCGATGCCCGAGCTCTGCTCGGCGGACGCGGCGGAAATCTCGCCCATGATGTCGGTGACGCGTTTAACCGCCTTGACGACTTCGTCCATCGTCTGCCCGGCGCCCTGCGCGAGCTGCGAGCCGTTGCCGGCGCGCTCGACCGACGCGCTGATCAGCGCCTTGATTTCCTTCGCGGCGGATGCGCTGCGCTGCGCGAGGTTACGCACTTCGCCCGCGACCACCGAGAAGCCGCGGCCTTCCTCGCCCGCGCGGGCGGCCTCAACGGCTGCGTTCAACGCGAGGATGTTGGTCTGGAACGCGATCCCTTCAATCACGCCGATGATGTCGCCGATACTTTTCGCGCTGTCATTGATCTCGTTCATCGTCGCGACCACGCGGCCGACCACGTCGCCGCCCTGCTCCGCGATCGCCGATGCGTTGTCCGCGAGCGTGCGCGCCTGCCTCGCGTTGTCGGCGTTCTGCCGCACGGTCGACGTCAGCTGCTCCATGCTGCTCGCGGTGCGCTCGAGCGCCATCGCCTGCTGCTCGGTGCGCTGCGACAGGTCGAGGTTGCCCATCGAGATTTCACTGGACGCGGACGCGATCGCCTCCGCGCTCGCGGCGATGTCGGCGACCGTCGTCGACAGGCCGCTCTGCATGTCGGACAGCGCGGACAGCATGCTCGACGTGTCGCGCTTGCCGAGCGCAATCGTGTTGGACAGGTCGCCGGCGGCGATGCGGCTCGCAATTTCCTTCGCATAGACCGGCTCGCCGCCCAGTTGCCGGGCAAGGCGCCGCACGACCCATTCGCTGATCACAAACACCAGCACGATCAGCGCGAGCGTCGCGGCGGCGATCATCACGAACGACGAGCGGAAGATGAAGGCGGACGCATCGATGGTCGACTTCGCGGCGGCGCCCTGCTGCGCGACGAGTCCGTCGACGAGTTTCTCGAGTTTGCCCGTTTCGACGAGCAGCGACACGTCCTGCGTACCGACCTGCCAGTTCATCTGCGACAGGTCCAGCGGCTGCGCCTGCACGAGCTTGACGAAATCGCGCAGGTGCCCGCTCCACGCGGCCACCGCCGCCGAGAACTTTTTCTGCTGGTCGGCGGCTTCGGACGTGGTCGCGTACTGCTGCAACGTTTTCAGCTCCGTGTTCAGCGCGGCGAGCCCCTTGTCGATATCCGCGCCGAGTTCCTCGCGCTCCTTCGCCGTGGTCGCGGTCAGCAGCATCTTCTGCGCGCGGCTTGCGCGCAGCATCTCGCCGCGCGCCTCCTCTGCCGCGCGGTTCGCAACGTAACCCTGCTCGTAGATCGATTGCGTCGAGCCGTTCAGGCGGCTGATCTGCGTGAGCGAAAACACGCCGATGGCGAGCGTGCCGATCAGCAGCACAGCGAATGCCAGCCGCAGCGTCGCTTTGACGGACAGCCCGGCGCGGCGCGCGGCCGCCGCCGCGGTGCCTGACGCACTCGATGCGTTTTGCGCGCGACGTGTCGATAGTCCCCCTGCTCCGTTGCCTGCCGATGCAGGCATGGCGTCTGGCCGATCCCCCGGCATCACTGTCTTCATAGGTTTTCCCCGTGTCGACCGCCGGAACGGTTCGATCCGGCAGCCTTTCAACTCATTACAGGTCAACGGCAAGAGTGGCGGCGTTCTTTAGATTGGCCGTGCCACCGTCGTACCCGCACGCGGCCTCTTGAGCCGCGCGACCGGAGTTATACACAGACAAAATCGCGCGGTCAGCCGCGCAGCGGTGCAAAGCGACGCTAAATTCCCGTCGCCGGTGCTCGATGGATGTCCGATTCACGATAAAAGTTGGCAGAACAACTGACTCTCGCCACATTACAATCCATCGCATACGATCCTTCGCCTCACCTGCATCCGGTTTCCTGCTCTCTGCATTGCGCGATCGGCGGCCCTGATTGGCAAGCTTCGCGAAAGGCGTTCCACCCACCACCCCAACCCCAGCAATCCAATGGAAACGAGCCTCGACAAACGCCCCCTCGCCAGCGCATCCGCCGCCAGCGTGGTCAGGGTGCCGCACACCGTCTATTCGATCCTCGGCGCGATCAGCTTCTCGCACCTGATGAACGACATGATCCAGTCGTTGATCCTCGCGATCTATCCGATGCTGAAGTCGAACTTCGCATTGTCGTTTGCGCAGATCGGCCTGATCACGTTGACCTATCAGATCACCGCATCGCTGCTGCAACCGCTGATCGGCATCTACACCGACAAGCATCCGAAGCCGTATTCGCTGCCGGTCGGCATGGGCTTCACGCTCGCCGGCCTGCTGCTGATGTCGGTCGCACCGAGCTTCGGTGTGCTGCTGGTCGCGGCGGCGCTGGTCGGCTGTGGCTCGTCGGTCTTTCATCCGGAATCGTCGCGTGTCGCGCGGATGGCGTCCGGCGGCCGTCACGGGCTCGCGCAGTCGCTGTTCCAGGTGGGCGGCAATGCCGGCACGTCACTTGGGCCGCTGCTCGCCGCGCTGATCGTGATTCCGCACGGCCAGCGCAGCATCGCGTGGTTCTCGGTCGCAGCGCTGGTCGGCATCGTCGTGCTCGCCCAGGTGGGCCGCTGGTACAAGCAGCATCCGGCCACGAAGAAAGCGCGCGCAGGTATCGCGCAGTCGACTCTGCCGCGCGGCAAGATCGCACTCGCGATGAGCGTGCTGGTGATGCTGGTGTTCTCGAAATATTTCTATCTGGCAAGCATCAACAGCTACTTCACGTTCTATCTGATCGACAAGTTCCATCTGCCGGTGCAGGCCGCGCAGATCCATCTGTTCGTATTCCTTGCGGCGGTTGCGGCAGGCACGGTGATCGGCGGCCCGATCGGCGACCGTATCGGCCGCAAGTACGTGATCTGGGTGTCGATTCTCGGCGTCGCGCCGTTCACGCTGTTGTTGCCGTACGCGAACCTGTTCTGGACCGGCGTGCTGACGGTGGTGATCGGCATCGTGCTCGCGTCCGCCTTCTCGGCCATTCTGGTCTATGCGCAGGAGTTGATTCCGGGCAAGGTCGGGATGGTCGCGGGGCTCTTTTTCGGCTTCGCATTTGGCCTCGGCGGCGTCGGCGCCGCGGTGCTCGGCCAGCTCGCGGACGCGACCAGCATCGCTTATGTGTACAAGGTCTGCTCGTTCCTGCCGCTGCTCGGCATCCTGACCGTGTTCCTGCCGAATATCGAGGGCCACCACGCGAAGGCGTGAGCGAAACGGCTCTCTGCACCGCCGCAGTTGGGGCGTCGCACGCGCGGCGCCCTTTTTCATTGCGACAACAATGACTGATATAACTTACATTTCAATGCTAAATTGACGGAATGTCGGTTATATCAGTCATTTTCCTGTGTCACACCGATGCCCTCGTGCTTGACGACATGACAGTTATTTCCTACATTTTGTCCATATCCCGCCCATAATGTTAGATATATCTGTCATGGCAACCGTCCGTTCGCGCTTCACTCCGATCCTGCTCGCCGCCGACTTTGGCAAAGCGTTCCGACGTGAGCGCAAGGCCCGTGGCCTGACGCAGCAGCGGGTGGCACAGAACGCGGGGCTCACCCGTTTTACGATCACCCAGTTGGAGTCCGGCCAGAACGTGGGGCTGCATCACATTCTTGCGGCTCTGGCGGTGCTCGAAAAAGGTCTGTCCATCGTTTCGGCCCGACCCGACTTTGACCAGCTTGCGGAGTTGTTCAGTGACGACGAATAGGGTGCGCGATCTGTTAGTAAGCACGCCGCAGGGTAGGGCAGGCACCTTGACAAAGGAGTCGCGTCACATCTTCGGCTATACCACGAAGGACGTTGCCCGGGAAGTCTCGCTCACGATGCCGTTGCGGGCGGAGACGTATGCGGCTACGCCCATGTTGCCGGCATTCTCGATGAACCTGCCGGAAGGATTTCTGCTTGCACGAATCCAGCGGGCGTTCAAGCATGTCACGCTCGATCACATGGCACTGCTCGCGATCACCGGTAACAACCAGATTGGCCGGCTGAGGTACACCGTACCCGGCGCGGCAAGGCGCGGCAAGAAAGCGGAAGTTGGCCTTGCGATGCTGCTCAGAACGGGCAGTCGCACGGGACTGTTCGAGCATCTGGTGGCCACTTATCTGGAGTCCGGCATTTCGGGCTTCCAGCCGAAAGTGATGATTCCGGACGCGGATAAACCCAGCGCTGGCGCGGTTGAGGAGAAGGCCACCGCGACGACCCCAAGCCTGATTCTTAAGGCCGCCGGAGACGACTATCCTCATCTGCCTGTCAACGAGTATCTGTGCATGACCGCCGCGAAGCGAGCGGGCATTCGGGTCCCGAAGTTCTGGCTCTCGGACGACCAGAGTCTTTTCGTGATGGAGCGCTTCGACGTGCACGAAGACCTGCAACTGGGCTTCGAGGACATGGCCGTCCTGATGGGGAAAAATCACACCGATCCGAACTTCAAGTACAGCAGCAGCTACGAGAATATCGCCAAGGCGATCGTCGCCTATTGCGGCCAGCATGCCGACGAAAGCCGCGCGCGCTTCTTTGAGTACCTCGTGCTATCCGTCATGGTGCGCAATGGAGACGCTCACCTGAAGAACTTCGGGCTGCTTTATGAGCATCCGCATGCCGCGCAGCCACCGCGCCTGGCACCGCTATTCGATGTGGTCACGACCACGGTGTACCGCTATGAGAACCAGAGGACAGGGGTCGAGCATACCGATCGGACCATGGCCTTGAAGATGAACAAGTCCGTGTCCTACCCCAGTCGCGAAGCGCTGCTGGAATTCGGCCGCAATGTTTGCCATGTGCAAGACGCGGCGGACGTCATCCAGCGTATTGCGGACGCCATGTCGGCGACGCTGGCCGACGAAGGGGCGGGCATGCCGCAAGACTTCGTGGATACGATGCGCGCGGAATGGGACGCGGGCCGCTTCTCGGTCGAGCCGCCCCGAACTTTCGCCGAGTCATCCGGAATGGCCGCCGCAGCACCACCCTCGCGGTAACCGCACCGCACAGCGCCCTTCTCAGGAAACACCGCTTCATCGCACGCCGTCATGGTGAACCCGCGTTGTCCGCGCGTTCACTGCTGCTCCATACTGTGCGCAACGCCGCTTGGGCACACCGTTTGCAAGCGCCCTATCCGTTCGCCCGAACCCCGTTGATCTTGGGCCGCCAGCCCGAAGGATCGCCGCGATGACCCGCTACCGCGAATTCCACCGCCGTTCGATCGAAGCACCCGATGCGTTCTGGCGCGACGAGGCCGCGCGCATTCACTGGCATACGCCTTTTCACACCGTGCTTGATCGCTCGAACCCGCCGTTTGCACGCTGGTTTGTCGGCGGGCAAACCAATCTGTGCCATAACGCGGTCGATCGCCATCTCGCACAGCGCGCGCAGCAGCAAGCGCTGATCTATGTATCGACGGAAACCGGGATCGAGCGCCGTTATACGTACGCGGAACTGCATGCGGAAGTGAACCGGATGGCCGCGGTGATGCGCTCGCTTGGTGTCGCGCGCGGCGACCGCGTGCTGATCTATCTGCCGATGATTCCCGAAGCGGCGTTCGCGATGCTCGCCTGCGCGCGCCTCGGTGCGATTCACTCGGTGGTGTTCGGCGGGTTCGCGGCGCCGAACCTCGCCGCGCGCATCGACGATGCGAAACCGGTGCTGATCGTCACCGCCGATGCGGGCGCGCGCGGCGGCAAGGTGATCGACTACGCGCCGCTGATCGACGAAGCGCTGGCGCGCGCCGCGCACAAGACACCGCGCGTGCTGATGATCGACCGTCAGCTTGCGCCGGAAAAATTCAGTGCGCCGTATCTGACCGACTACGAGCCGCTGCGCGAGCAGTTCTTCGATGCGCATGTGCCGTGCGAATGGCTCGAATCGAACGAACCGTCGTACGTGCTGTACACGTCGGGCACAACCGGGCGGCCGAAAGGCGTGCAGCGCGACGTCGGCGGCTATGCGGTCGCGCTCGCCGCATCGATGGACTATATCTTCGAAGGCCGGGCCGGCGACACGATGTTCACCGCATCCGACATCGGCTGGGTAGTCGGACACAGCTACATCATTTACGCCCCGCTGATCGCGGGCCTGACCACGGTGATGTTCGAAGGCACGCCGATCCGTCCGGACGGCGGGATCTGGTGGCGCCTCGTCGAGCAATATCAGATCAACCTGATGTTCACCGCGCCAACCGCGCTGCGCGTGCTGAAAAAACAGGACCCGGCGCTGATGAAACGCGCCGACCTGTCAAGCCTGCGCACACTCTTCCTCGCCGGCGAGCCGCTCGACGAGCCGACCGCCGCGTGGGTCGCGGAATCGCTCGGCAAGCCGGTCGTCGACAACTACTGGCAAACGGAAACCGGCTGGCCGATTCTCGCGATCCAGCGCGGTGTCGAAGCGCTGACGCCGAAGCTGGGCTCGCCAGGCGTGCCGGTGTACGGCTACAACCTGACGCTACGCGACGAACTGACCGGCGAGCCGTGCGCGCCCGGCGAAAAAGGCGTGCTGACGCTTGCGTATCCACTGCCGCCCGGCTGTATGTCGACCGTATGGGGCGACGATGCGCGTTTTGTCAGCACATACTGGTCGAGCGTGCCGAACCAGCCGGTCTACTCGACGTTCGACTGGGGCGTACAGGACGACGATGGCTATGTAACGATCCTCGGCCGCACCGACGACGTGATCAACGTCGCCGGCCATCGTCTGGGCACCCGCGAAATCGAAGAGGCGCTATCGGGCCACCAGGCGGTGGCCGAGGTCGCGGTGGTCGGCGTGAACGATGCGCTGAAGGGACAGGTCGCGGTCGCATTCACTGTGCTGCGCGATGCGGACCGCTATGCGCCGGATGCCGCGCGCGCGGCACTCGAAGCCGAGCTTACAGCGATCGTCGACCGGCAGTTGGGATCGATTGCGCGGCCGGCGCGCGTGCACGTCGTCGCGATGCTGCCGAAGACGCGCTCCGGCAAGCTGCTGCGCCGCGCGATCGCGGCGCTCGCTGAAGGGCGCGAGCCGGGGGATTTGCCGACTATCGAAGATCCGGCCGCGCTGCAGCAGATTCGCGACGCGCTCCAGGCGGCGACGCAACGCTAACGCGCGCCGGCGCCACGCGCCTGACGGCACGTCTAGCGCGTCTAACCGCGTGCCTGCAAAAAGCGCCGCAAGATCCCGCTCGAATACGTGCCGGCGATCTCGACGAGAAAGGTCGAGAACGACGCCGGCGCGTGCACATCCGCGGTATCGGAAATGGTGCGCACGATCGCACAAGGCACGCCGTACTCGTAGCACACCTGCGCGATCGCCGCGCCTTCCATTTCGACCGCCAGCGCATCGGGCAGCGCGGCTCGCAACGCGTTGACCGCCGCCGCGCTTGCAATGAACTGATCGCCGCTGATCACGAGACCGCGATGCACCCTCGGCGGTGCGGTACTGAAGCGCGTCGCGAGCGCGCGGCCCTCCCGCTCGACGAAGTCTTCGCACGCAGCGGCGAGTCGCGCGGCGAGCGTCGCATCGGCGGCAAACCGGGAGATGCCGAGCAAGGGCACTTCGAAGCGCGGAAAGAGCGGCGACGCGTCGAGATCGTGCTGCATCAGCGTATGCGCGACCACGATATCGCCGATCTGCACGTCGCGGCCGACACCACCGGCCACCCCCGTGAAAACCACCGCGTCGATATCGAACACATGAATCAGCGCGCTCACGGTCGCGGCGGCGGCGACCTTGCCGATGCGCGCGAGCGTCACCACGCACGGCGCGCCGTGCACCGTGCCGACGTGATAGTCGCGCTGCCCATGGGCGACGGTACGCACGTCACCTTCCGCGCGCATGGCGGCGACCAGATCGCCGAGTTCATCGGGCAGTGCCGCCATCACGCCGAGTGGACGGCGGCGCGTCACCGCTTCGTGTTCAGGTGCGCCGCTCGCGAGCGGGTGTTTCGTTCCCGTATGCTTCACTTCGCTCATTCCACCGCCTGTAGTTTCGCGACCGCGAGCGCCAGCCACTTCTCGCCGTGCCGCTTGAATCTGACCTGTGCCTTGCCGTCGGCGCCGCCGCCTTCGAGCGCGGTGATCGTGCCTTCGCCGAACTTCGTGTGGAACACCTGCTGTCCCACGCGAAAGCCGGTGTCAACCGCGCGCTGCTCGTTCGCAAAGGCCGGCAGCGGGGCCGCCGCCGCCCCCGCTTCATGCCCGTCGTAGCGGCCTTCGCGGCCCGGGCGTCCGAACCAGTCGCGACCCCAGCCGGCATTGTCCGACCGGCCGCCCCAGCGCGCACCAGCCTCAGCCTTCGGCGTGAGCCACTTTAGCGTGTCTTGCGGAAGTTCGTCGAAAAACCGCGAGCGCACGTTATAGCGCGTCTGCCCATGCAGCATCCGGCTCTGCGCGAACGACAGATAAAGCCGCTCCTTCGCACGCGTAATCGCGACATACATCAGGCGCCGCTCTTCCTCGAGCCCGTCCGCTTCCATCGCGCTGTTCTCATGCGGGAACAGACCTTCTTCGAGACCGGTGATAAACACCGCGGTAAACTCGAGCCCCTTCGCCGAATGCACGGTCATCAGTTGCACCGCGTCCTGGCCGGCCTGCGCCTGGTTGTCGCCCGCTTCGAGCGATGCATGCGACAGGAAACCGGCCAGCGGCGTCATCGTGTCGGGATTCTGCGCGAGATCGGCCGGACTCGCAGCGTCGAGCACGACGCTGCCCGGGTCGTCCGATACGACGGTCAATTCCGGCGCCGCCGTCGCGCCCGGGCGCAGCGCAATCGCGCGCGCGGGCGTGTCGAGCCCATAGCCCTCTTCGCTGACGAACGCGCTCGCCGCATTCACCAGTTCCTGCAGGTTCTCGAGACGATCCTGCCCTTCACGCTCGTTCTGATAAAAATCGGCGAGACCGCTGCCGCGCACCACGTATTCGACTGTCTCAGGCAAGCTCATCTGCTGCGTTTGCGCCCGCAGCTTCGCGATCAGGTTCGCGAATGCGCCGAGGCTCGAACCCGCCTTGCCGGTCACATAGGGAATGGCCGCGGCGAGCGAGCAGTTGTAAAGACGCGCCGCGTCGGCAAGCTGTTCGATCGAGCGCGCGCCGATGCCGCGCACCGGGAAATTCACGACGCGCGCGAACGCCGTGTCGTCATTCGGATTGTCGATCAGGCGCAGATACGCGAGCGCGTGCTTCACTTCCTGGCGCTCGAAAAAGCGCAGGCCGCCATACACGCGGTACGGAATGCCGACGTTGACGAGCGTGTGCTCGATCGCGCGCGACTGCGCATTGCTTCGATACAGCACCGCGATCTCGCCGCGCGACAGGCCGGTGTTGATCAGCGCGCGAATCTCTTCGACGATCCAGCTCGCCTCCTGCGTATCGGTCGCCGCTTCGTAGACGCGCACCGGCTCGCCGTGCCCCGCGTCGGTACGCAGGTTTTTGCCGAGGCGGCGCGCGTTGTGCGCGATCAGCTGGTTCGCCGCATCGAGAATATAGCCGTGCGACCGGTAGTTCTGTTCGAGCTTGATCAGATGGCGAACCTGGAACTCCTGTTCGAAGTCGCGCATGTTGCCGACGTTCGCGCCGCGGAATGCGTAGATTGACTGATCGTCGTCGCCGACCGCGAAGATCGCGTTGTGCTCGCCCGCGAGCAGTTTCAGCCACGCGTACTGCAGTTTGTTGGTGTCCTGGAACTCGTCGACGAGGATATGCCGGAAGCGCGCCTGGTAATGCGCGCGCAGCGGCGGATTGTGCGCGAGCAACTCGTAGCAGCGCAGCAGCAGCTCCGGAAAATCGACGACGCCTTCGCGCTGGCATTGCTGCTCGTACGCGTCATACAGTTCGACGAACTTACGGTTGAAGTTGTCGGTCGCGTCGACATCCTTCGGCCGCAACCCCTGTTCCTTCGCGTTGTTGACGAAGTACTGCAGGTTCTTCGCCGGATACTTTTCGTCGTCGATATTGAGGCCTTTCATCAGCCGCTTGAGCGCCGACAACTGGTCTGCCGTGTCGAGAATCTGAAAGGTCTGCGGCAAGCCCGCGTCGCGATAGTGCGCGCGCAGCATCCGGTTGCACAGGCCGTGAAAGGTGCCGATCCACATGCCGCGCGTATCGATCGGCAACAGCGCGGAGAGGCGCGCCATCATCTCGCGCGCCGCCTTGTTCGTAAACGTGACCGCCAGCACGGTCGGCGGCGACGCGTAACCGTGCTGGATCAGCCACGCGATGCGCGTGATCAGCACGCGGGTCTTGCCGCTGCCGGCACCCGCAAGAATGAGCGCCGGTTCGTTCGGCAACGTGACGGCGGCAAGTTGTTCGGGGTTCAGGTTCGCGAGCAGATCGGGCATGTCGGATGGGCAAAACGGCGGAATTCACGCAAAGGCGCCGCGCGAGGCGGGATGCAAAGCATCGGCACGCAAAGGGGCGGCGTCAGCGCATCAAGCGATGGCTGCAAGCCGTCCGCCATTATAAGACCCGCCTGCTGCAAGCGCCCTGCCGGTCCGGCCAGCCGACTGCGCGAGCGCGCCATAATCAGCCGCCAGGCGGCACGGCGCACCCGTCCCATCCCGCGCGAATGCGCCGCGGCGCGCCGCGCCGGGCTGCGCACCCTTTATACTTCAAGGTTTCGGGCATCTTTTCACGCATTTTTCGGCAGACTTCCACAATGAGCGACAGCACGCTTGCCAAGAGCTTCGAGCCCCATACGATCGAGGCCGAATGGGGCCCCAAATGGGAACAACGCGGCTACGCCGCGCCCGCGATGCAGCCGGGCCGCAAAAACTTCTCGATCCAGTTGCCGCCGCCGAACGTCACCGGCACGCTGCATATGGGCCACGCGTTCAACCAGACCATCATGGACGGCCTGACGCGCTATCACCGGATGCTCGGCGAAAACACGCTGTGGGTGCCGGGCACCGATCACGCCGGGATCGCGACGCAGATCGTCGTCGAACGGCAGCTCGATGCGCAAGGTGTGTCGCGCCACGATCTCGGCCGCGAGAAGTTCGTCGAGCGGGTGTGGGCGTGGAAACACGAATCCGGGTCGACCATCACCAACCAGGTGCGGCGCCTCGGCGCGTCGATCGACTGGTCGCGCGAATACTTCACGATGGACGACAACCTGTCGCCCGCGGTGGTCGACGTATTCGTGCGTCTCTATGAGCAGGGGCTGATCTATCGCGGCAAGCGCCTCGTGAACTGGGACCCGGTGTTGCTCACCGCGGTGTCCGACCTCGAAGTGGTCAGCGAAGAGGAAAACGGCCATCTGTGGCATATCCGCTATCCGTTGACAGACGGCTCCGGCCATCTGACGGTCGCAACCACACGCCCGGAAACGATGCTCGGCGACGTCGCGGTGATGGTGCACCCGGAAGACGAGCGCTATGCCCATCTGATCGGCAAAACCGTAACGCTGCCGCTCGCCGGGCGCGACATTCCGGTGATCGCGGACGATTATGTCGACCGCGCATTCGGCACCGGCGTCGTGAAAGTGACGCCCGCGCATGACTTCAACGACTATCAGGTCGGCCAGCGCCACAAGCTGCCGCAAATCGAGATTCTCACGCTCGACGCGAAGATCAACGGCAATGCGCCCGAGGCGTATCGCGGGCTCGACCGGTTCGAGGCGCGCGAGCGTGTGGTCGAAGACCTCACCAGGCTCGGCCTGCTCGACTCGGTGAAGGCGCACAAGCTGATGGTGCCGCGCGGCGACCGCACCAGCGTCGTGATCGAACCGATGCTGACCGACCAGTGGTTTGTCGCGATGAGCAAGCCCGCGCCCGAGGGCACGTTCACTCCTGGCAAGTCGATCGCCGAAACCGCGCTCGACGTGGTGCGCAACGGCCAGATCACTTTTGTGCCGGAGAACTGGACGACCACCTACTACCAGTGGCTCGAAAACATCCAGGACTGGTGTATCTCGCGGCAATTGTGGTGGGGCCACCAGATCCCCGCGTGGTACGGCGAGAACGGCGAAGTGTTCGTCGCGCACAGCGAGGAAGGCGCGCGCGACAAGGCCGCGGAGCGCGGCTACACCGGCCCGCTCACGCGTGACCAGGATGTGCTCGACACCTGGTTCTCGTCGGCGCTCGTGCCGTTTTCATCGCTCGGCTGGCCGCGCGAAACGCCTGAGCTGACAGCGTTCCTGCCGTCGTCGGTACTCGTCACCGGCTTCGACATCATCTTCTTCTGGGTCGCGCGGATGGTCATGATGACCACCCACTTCACCGGCAAGGTGCCGTTCAACACCGTCTACGTGCACGGCCTCGTGCGCGATCACGAAGGCCAGAAGATGTCGAAGAGCAAGGGCAATACGCTCGATCCGCTCGATATCGTCGATGGCATCGAACTCGAGGCGCTCGTCGCGAAACGCCTCACCGGCCTGATGAACCCGAAGAACGCCGCGAGCATCGAGAAGAAAACTCGCAAGGAATTCCCGGGCGGCATCCCCGCCTTCGGCACCGATGCGCTGCGCTTCACGATGGCGTCGATGGCGACGCTCGGCCGCAACGTGAACTTCGACCTCGCGCGCTGCGAAGGCTATCGCAACTTCTGCAACAAGCTGTGGAACGCCACGCGCTTCGTGCTGATGAACTGCGAAGGCCACGACTGCGGTTTCAGCAAGCCGGGCGCATGCCAGCCCGGCGATTGCGGCCCCGGCGGCTACACCGACTTCTCGCAGGCGGATCGCTGGATCGTGTCGCTGCTGCAGCGGGTCGAGGCGGACGTGGCTAAGGGTTTTGCCGACTATCGTTTCGACAATGTGGCAAATGCCCTATATAAGTTCGTGTGGGATGAATACTGTGACTGGTACCTGGAGCTCGCGAAGGTGCAGTTGCAGTCCGGCACGCCCGAACAGCAGCGCGCGACGCGCCGCACGCTGCTGCGCGTGCTCGAGGCGGTGCTGCGCCTGTTGCACCCGATCGTGCCGTTCATCACCGAGGCGTTGTGGCAAAAGGTGGCGCCGCTGACCGACGCGTACCCGGCCGGTGTCGCCGCAGGCGAAGCGTCGATCATGGTGCAGCCATATCCGGTCGCCGAGCCGAAGAAGATCGACGAATCGGCCGAGCAGTGGGCCGCCGACCTGAAGGCCGCGATCGATGCGTGCCGCAACCTGCGCGGCGAGATGAACCTGTCGCCGGCGACCAGGGTGCCGCTGCTCGCAACCGGCAACGCCGCGCGGCTGACGACGTTCGCGCCCTATGCACAGGCGCTCGCGCGCCTGTCCGAGGTGCGGATCATCGCCGATGAAGCACAACTGGACAAGGAAGCACATGGCGCGCCGATTGCTATCGTAGGAGGTGACAAACTGGTCCTGAAAGTGGAGATCGATGTCGCCGCCGAACGGGAACGTCTGTCAAAAGAGATTGCGAGATTGAACGCGGAAGTGTCGAAATGTAACGCCAAGCTTCAAAACGAGAGTTTCGTCGCGAAAGCGCCGCCCGTCGTGGTTGAGCAGGAGCAGAAAAGGCTGGCAGAATACCAGACCGCTATCGGCAAGCTAACGGCGCAGCTCACGCGCCTGCCGGCCTGACAGATGCCGCGCCACAAGCGCCGCGTCGACGGGTGATCCGCATCGCGGCACGATAGGCCGGCAAACCAGCCGGCCAATCCATTACCAGGGGTATCGCATGCTAAAAGTTACAAAAGCAGTTTTTCCGGTAGCAGGTCTTGGCACACGGTTCCTCCCCGCGACCAAAGCCAGCCCGAAGGAAATGCTGCCGATCGTCGACAAGCCGCTGATCCAGTACGCAGTGGAAGAAGCGATGGCCGCCGGCATCACCGAGATGATCTTCGTGACCGGCCGCAGCAAGCGCGCGATCGAAGATCACTTCGACAAATCCTATGAGATCGAAGCGGAACTCGAGGCGCGCGGCAAGACCAAGCTGCTCGAACTCGTGCGCAGCATCAAGCCGAGCCATGTCGACTGCTTCTACGTGCGCCAGCCGGAAGCGCTTGGCCTGGGGCATGCGGTGCTGTGCGCGGAAAAGCTGGTCGGCGACAACCCGTTCGCCGTGATTCTCGCGGACGATTTGCTGTACGGCACGCCGCCGGTGATGCAGCAGATGATCGAAGTCTTCGACCACTATCACAGCTCGGTGATCGGCGTCGAAGAAATTCCGCGCGACGAGACGAAGTCGTACGGCATTGTCGACGGCAAGGAATGGGAAGACGCGATCATCAAGATGTCGGGCATCGTCGAAAAGCCGGCGCCGGACGTCGCGCCGTCGAATCTCGGCGTGGTCGGCCGCTATGTGCTGAAGCCGCGCATCTTCGAACATATCCGGGCGCTGAAGCCGGGCGCGGGCGGCGAGCTGCAGCTCACCGACGCGATCCAGTCGCTGCTCAACGACGAGCAGGTACTCGCGTACAAGTATCACGGCACGCGTTTCGACTGCGGCAGCAAGCTCGGTTATCTGAAAGCGACCGTCGAATTCGCGCTGCGTCATCCAGAAGTGGCGGCTGATTTCGAGCAGTATTTGCGGACGCGTTCGCCGGTGCTTGAGGGCTAACTCGCCGTTCCGCGCGGGCCGGCTGCGCGGCATACGCCGCCAACGCAAGCGGGGCCGCGCGTTGGCGCCCAGATCGAGGCCCGCTCATGACAAAAGGCGCTGTGTCTGCCGCGATGTTCTCATCGCATACGCAGACACAGCGCCTTTTTTTGCCTGCAGCAAGCGAGATTCGATCGCCGCGCGTGAGACGGCGCGTGGCGCAACGCTTAGCGTCGCCGGATCAGAAAGATAAACGTCTTGTCCTGCGACGTGCTTTCGACGATGCCATTGCCGGTCTGCTTCGCGAACGCGGCGAAATCACGCTGCGAGCCGGGATCGGTTGCGAGCACCTTCAGGATCTGGCCGCTTTCCATATCGGCCAGCGCCTTCTTCGCGCGCAGGATGGGTAGCGGGCAGTTCAGTCCGCGCGCATCGACTTCCTTGTGAATCTGAATTTCCATCGACGAGGACCTTCGGGGTAAGGCGGCCTGGCGACGCCAGGCAGAGGGTCAAATTCTACAGCACGCGCCCGTTGCGCGCCTTGCGTCGCCTCGTCGCCCCGGCCCGCTCTTTAGTGACGACCTCATTCTTCTCAAATTTCACGACCAGATCGCACCGCCCTATCAGACAGTCTTAGGGTGGATGTCAAATTGTGTCCACAACGATCTATTCCGATTGCCCGGCCCTTATCATCTGCTTCAACTAATCAGGCGATGTTTAGCTTGATTTGATTGACAGTGGAGCGAGACCTTTGAGCCCGGCAACGACCAGCACGAGTAGTCAAACGAAACCCAACAAAGAGTTCATTCGTCCGCTTCACCGGCACACGTAGTTGCGCCACCGCCTGCGTTGAAGTGGTGCTATCCCTTCCCGCGCAAGGGCGGCGGCGAAGTCACCGACCCGCAGGTCTTCTATCACGCGCTCGGGCAGATGACCGATGGCTTCTTTCCGCTTGGCGTGAACGGCTTTCCGCACGGCGGCGTGCATTTTGGCGCGATGTCCGCGGCGTGCGTCGATCAGTCGTTCGCGCCTTCGACCGAAGCGGTCAATGGCAGTGCATTGCTGCTCAGGCTCGAGCAGGCGGTGGCCCGTTTGCCTGCGCCGGGCGGCAACAGGCCGGCGCGTGGCGAGGACGGTCGTGAAGTGGTGACCGCCGTGAAGCTGCAGCGGGCGATGGACGTGCCGGGGCTCGCGAGCGAGCTCGCGCATGTGGTCCTGCGCTACGAAAGCGAATGGGGCGGCAACATGGCGCGCTGGGAGGCGATCACGCCGCTGATGCGCAATGCGCGCGTGAACTGGGAGTGTGAGCTCGAGCGGGTCGGCAAGCTGCAGTGGTGGGACCAGGTGAAGGGCAAGGTTGAAGGGTTTCCGGATAGTCCGGTTGTGCATCACATTCATCCGGTTGCGCTGGTGGGGAATTTTCGAACCGCGTGCGTCCCCCCTGAACAAGGCAATTGAGATGGCACTCCTCATTACAGGTTCTTTTGAAGGATCAAACAGCCAGACGTTGAAATATGACGCCGTTGCGGACAATTTTGACAAGATGGGAATGTCATTCGGAGTCGTACAGTGGAATTTCGGCGCAGGGACATTGGCTCCCGTATTATTGGACATGCTCAATGCCGATGAGGCGACATTCAAAGATTTTTTTGAAAACGTTGACGATTACGCTTCCTTGACATCGGCTTTAATGAAAGATGTGGAATTGCAGACGTACTGTGCTTTATATGACCTATGCGTACAACAGCAAACGTTGAACTCGGCCCACATCTTCATTGAGAAACGTTTGACTAAGGAAAAGCCGACTACGCAGAAGCAACTGATGATCATCGTAGTGGAAGAGCGTGCAAAAACCGCCTTGCCTCAGTATCAGGCCGATTGTTTGAGCAGGCGTATGGGCGTTCTACAGCAGCAAGAATTTGTCGTACCGCATATACCGCATCCCGTGACGCGTACCAACACCAATTTTTCGGCATTGCGAAATGCAGCAAGAAGAAGTATTTTTTGTCGTATTACATAAGCGGCCCGACGAAAAGACCACGCCGTATTGTTACGAAGTTGTTTATGTTTATGGAAAAGGGAGCGAAATTGCCCTTGCCGGGGATGATGGTGCAATTGCGAGGAACGACAGGAATTACTGGATTTCGAACATTCCTCGCCGGCAGCAATCCTTATTGATTTCCATCGGGCGCGTTATCAATTGAATGGGTACGTGCGCCACAAGAATGCACGCCCCTTGTGGAATTTATGTGCAGCTCTGCACGATAGTTTCCGCGCATCCTCAGAAAATGGGCAAGCGATAGCGTGCTCTGGAAATGGACAGGAGTCTGACACACACGACGACGCGTCTACACCATGCAGTTCGACAAAACGACAAGCGGCGAGCTCGTACCCGACCGCGCCCCAACATGCGCAGGGAAAACGCGTGATCGACATGGCAACTGTCCTTAAAGCATGACCGCCTGCCCGGTCTCAAGCGAACGCCGCAACGCATTACCGATGCGCGTCGCCTCAAGCGCGTCGGCCAGCGTCGCACCGCTTTGCTCGCCGCTCTGTACCGCCGCGACGAACGCCTGCGCCTCGTACAGAAACGCATCTTCGAAGCGATCGAAGAAGGTCGGCGTGCACTCGTTGCGCACGCCGTGCGCGTCCGCGATTTCAACGCGATTCAGCCGTGGATTGCGGCCGATCGCGAGCGCCCCAGCCGTACCGATCACCTCACTACCGGTGTCGTTGCCGTGCGCCATCGTGCGCGACGCGTAGAACATCGCGAGCCGCCCATCGTCGAATTCACAGATCGCCACGCCATTGTCGACGTCGCCGAACGCGCGCAAGCCGTCATGCAGCGCGACCGTGCCTGCCGCATAGACGCGCTTCGCGCTTGGCTTGCCCAGCAGCCAGCGCGCGACGTCGATGTCGTGCACCGTGCAATCGAGGAAGATGCCGCCGGAAGACGGCGCAAAGCGCACGAAGAAGCCGTCCGGATCGTTCTGGTCGCAGGTCTGCGAGCGCACCATGAAAGGCCGGCCGATCAGGCCCGCCTGAATCTTGTCGTACGCATCGCGGTAGCTCGGATCGAAGCGGCGCATAAAACCGATCGTCGCCTGCAGATGCGGCAGGCGTTGCGCTTCACCGAGCACGCGTTCGCACTCCGCAAGATCGAGCGACAGCGGCTTCTCGCAGAACACGTGCTTGCCGGCCCGCAACGCATCGACGATCTGCTGCGCATGCAACGCGGATGGTGTAACGAGCCACACCGCGTCGACGTCGCGATCGTCGAGCAGCGCCGCGTAGTCGCGATACTCGCGCGGCGCGGGCAACGCGCCGCGCGCCCACGTCAGTTCTTCGTCGAGTGGGCTGCACACAGCGGTAAGCGCCGCCCCGCGCACGCGATACGCGAGATTCTGCGCATGCCGCTTGCCGAGCCGGCCGAGACCAACCACGCCGATGCGCAACGGTGCGCGCTGCGCTGAATCGGGCGCCGCCATCATGCCGCCCCGTCAAGCTTGACTGCGCGCCCTGCGCGCCATGAACGCGTGGCCGCTTCAGCGAGTTCGAGCGCCTTCAACCCATCAGCGACCGTCGTGCGCACCGGCTTGCCTTGTGTCACCGCTGCGAAGAAATGCGCAATCTCAAGCGCATACGCGGCACGATAGCGTTCGAGAAAAAATGCTTCGGGCACGTCGCTCGAGACCGCCGTCTTCGAATACGCGACCACTTCGGTCGGCCGCACGTTGCCCGCTTGCAGCATCCCGTCACTGCCCAGCACTTCGAAACGTTGGTCGTAACCGTATGCGGCCCGCCGCGCGGTATTGATCTGGCACAAACGCCCACGCTTCGTGCGAATCGTCACCGCGGTCGAATCGATATCGCCCGCATCGGCGATCGCCGGGTCCGACAGACAGCTGCCGGTCGCATGCAGCGTGTCCGCTTCATCGTCGAGAATCCAGCGGAAAATGTCGAAGTCGTGAATCAGCATGTCCTTGAAGATGCCGCCCGAGTGCTTGATGTACTCAACCGGCGGCGCACCCGGATCGCGGCTCGTCACGACCAGCATTTCCGGTGTGCCGATCTCGCCGGCATCGATGCGCGCCTTCACCGCGGCAAAGGTCGGATCGAAGCGCCGCTGAAAGCCGATCATGCAGACCACGCCCGCCTTCGCGACCGCATCGGCGCACGCCCGCGCGCGCTCGAGCGTCAGATCGACGGGTTTCTCGCAGAACACGTGCTTCCTCTGCGCGGCGGACTTCAGGATCAGGTCCGCATGCGTATCGGTGCTCGAACAGATCACCGTCGCGCCAACCGACGCATCGCCGATCGCGCCGTCGATGTCCGCGACCTGCGCGCCGTGCTGGGCGGCAAGCGCCGCGGCCGCATCGCGGTTCACATCGACCACATACTTGAGCCGCACGCCCGGCTGCCGCGCGAGATTCGCCGCGTGAATCCTGCCGATCCGACCCGCGCCGAATACCGCGACGTCGATCGTCTTACCGCCCGCACCATCAGTCATCGTATCCTCCAGTGTCTTTCGATTCTTCAACGTTCAATTCAAGCTTGTACGCAAGCGCGATAAAGAGCGCCTGGCACAGGCAGATCGTGCTGGTCAGCGAACGGAACGCGAACGCGCTGCCCTCTTTCACATACAGTTGCGTGCTCGCGTAGCGTGCGAGCGGCGACAGCTGGCTGTCGCTGATCAACAGCGTTTTCGCCTGATGGTGATGCGCGACGCGCAGGCAGTACTGCGTCTCCTTGCCGTACGGCGCAAAACTGATCGCGATCACGACGTCGCCCTTCTTCACGCTGCGAATCTGCTCGCGGTACATGCCGCCGAAACCGGATACCAGATGCACGCGCTTGGGCGTGTGCTGCAGCGCATAGACGATGTAACTCGCCACCGGAAACGAGCGCCGCACGCCCACCACGTAGATGTTTTCCGCCTGCTGCATCATCTTGACGGCCACGTCGAACTGCGCGTCGTCGAGCGTCGCGTCGAGCTCGTCGAGCCCCCCGCGGCACGCGGCGATAAATTCGCGTGCAACCGTGCCGCCGGATACACGCCCCGGCTTTTCGTCGATCAGCTTGCGGATACGTTGCTGATAACTCGGCGACGACGCGCCCTGCCCCGTATACGCCTGACGAAACACCGCCTGCAGATCGGAAAACCCGGAGAAACCGAAACGCTGCGCAAAGCGCACGACCGCGGACGGATGCACGCCGCAACTCGTCGCGATATCGCTGGTGCGATCGACCATCACGCTGCCGCGATGCTGCTCGATATACGTCGCAACGCTTTTCAACTGGCGCGGCAACGACTCGTAGTTGTCCGCGATGCGCTGCATCAATTCATCGACGCTCGGCAGTTCTTCTGTGTTCTCTTCAGCCATGGGCCTTCCTTCCTTGCTCTGTTGCGTCGCAAAAGCCGCGCCGCGCGTGCTTCTCGCACGGTCCGCCGAGGCCGGCCAGACGATGCCGATTATAGGCAGCGCCTCCGGCAAATGGAATGTATTTTCCAATTTTATTTTCTTTGAAATTTTCATTGCATCGTCATCGAAGTTGACCTAATCTTGGTCGTGAGCGATGGCGTGCCTTTGTCCGTGCAGGTTGGCGCGCCCTACGCTCCCTTCAAAAACGAACAGACCGAGAAAGGTGGAGACAATGAAACTTTGCAAAGGCAAGGGTTCAATCACAGCGCTCTTTGCGGCGCTTTCGCTATCGCTGGGCTTCGCGGCATCGGCACCCGCACGGGCGGCCGACGCGCATTTCGTGCTGATCAGTCACGCACCCGATTCCGACTCGTGGTGGAACACAATCAAGAACGCGATCAAGCAGGCCGACGAGGACTTCAACGTCGAAACCGACTATCGCAATCCGCCGAACGGCGATATCGCCGATATGTCGCGGCTGATCGAGCAGGCCGCCGCGCGCAACTACGACGGCGTGATCACCACGATCGCCGACTACGACGTGCTGAAGAGCTCGATCGGCAAAGTGACCGCGAAGAAGATCCCGCTTGTCACGATCAACTCGGGCACCGAAGAGCAGAGCCAGAAACTCGGCGCGATCATGCACGTCGGCCAGCCCGAATATGTCGCGGGCAAGGCTGCCGGTGAAAAGGCGAAGGCCGCCGGCGTGAAGTCGTTCCTGTGCGTGAATCACATCGCGACCAACGCGGTGTCGTTCGACCGCTGCCGCGGCTTTGCGGAAGCCATCGGGGTCGACTACAAGACGTCGACGATCGACTCGGGGCAGGACCCGACGGAAATCCAGTCAAAAGTAAGCGCGTATCTGCGCAACCACCCGAACACCGGCGCGATCCTGACGCTCGGCCCGGTCCCGGCCGCGGCGACGCTCAAGGCGGTTCAGCAGATGGGCCTCGCTGGCAAGATCTACTTCTGCACGTTCGATTTCTCGGATGACATCGCCAAGGCGATCCAGGCCGGCACGATCCAGTTCGCGATCGACCAGCAGCCGTATCTGCAAGGCTATATCCCGGTCGCAGTACTCGCGATCGCGAAGAAGGAGCACACGACGGATCCGGTGAAAATCCGCCAGATCCTGCAGGCCAATCCGAAGTTCAAGGAGCGTCTCGAGACCTACGGCCTCGAACCGTCCTATGGCCCGCGCGACATCCGCTCGGGTCCGGGCTTCATCACGAAGGCAAATCTTGACAAGGTTGTCAAGTACGCGGGCCAGTACCGCTGAAATCACCGCGGTATAGGTATTGAGTTCACGTATTAATTAGCCAGTCGTACGCGGCACCGGACGCGCAACACGCTTTGCGATCACGCGCGGCACCGGCGGACCTCATTCCGCCCGTCGCCACCGCACCAGTACCCCGTTTCGGGCCGCGTCACTCATCGGTTTTCGCTCACGGCGTTGTGACGTGAAGCATGAAAGCCGGGCATCTCGCAATGGCATCAGACAGGAGGACGCGCTCAGCGCCACTCCCGTCGCAAAGGAGACATCATGGGCGTCGCCGGCAAACACTTTCCCTCGCATGCAGCAGACGCGTCGAACAGCAACGACGCGGCGCCTGCCGCGCCAACCGGGGCGCCGACCGGGGCGCCAGGCGTGACCGCGCATTCCGACGAACGCGTCCGCAAGGAATCCTGGTATGGCCATCTGCTGAACCGGCCGGAATTCGCCGCGATTTCCGGCACGGTGCTCGTGTTTCTGGTCTTCGCGATCGCCGCGGGCCACTCCGGGATGTTCAATCTCGACGGCGTGATGAACTGGTCGCAGGTCTCCGCGTACCTCGGCATTCTCGCGGTCGGCGCGTGCCTGCTAATGATTGCCGGCGAGTTCGACCTGTCGATCGGCTCGATGATCGGCTTCGCCGGGATGATGGTCGCGATTCCGTCGGTCTACTTTCACTGGCCGATCTGGGCGGCGATCCTCTTCGCGTTCGTCGGCTCGATGCTGCTCGGCGCATTGAACGGCTATCTCGTGATGCGCACGCGGCTGCCGTCGTTTATCGTCACGCTCGCATTCCTGTTTATTCTGCGCGGCCTGACGCTCGCGCTGTCGATCATGGTCGCGGACCGCACGATCATCTCCGGTGTCGGCGACCTCGCGCAGGCCGACCCCGTCACCAATTTCCTGTTCCATGGCGTCGCGCTGCATGGCCTGTTCACGGCGCTCGCGCATATGGGTATTGGCACGCTGCTCGATAACGGCAAGCCGCTGGTGCCGGGCATTCCGAAAGTGCTGCTGTGGTGGTTCGCGCTCGCGGCGATCTGCGCGTTCGTGCTGGCCAAGACGCGCTACGGCAACTGGATTCTCGCGGTCGGCGGCGATGCGAACGCGGCCAAGAACGTCGGCGTACCGGTCAAGCGCGTGAAAATCTCGCTCTTCGTGCTGACCGCGTTCTGTGCGTGCCTGTTCGCGGTGCTGCAGGTGGCCGATATCGGCTCGGCCGCGGCGGACCGGGGCTTGCAGAAGGAATTCGAAGCGATTATCGCCGCGGTGATCGGCGGCACGCTGCTCACCGGCGGCTATGGATCGGTGGTCGGCGCTTGCTTCGGCGCACTGATTTTCGGCGTCGTGCAGATCGGCATCACCTATACCGACGTCAGCTCCGACTGGTTCCGCGTCTTCCTCGGCGTAATGCTGCTGCTCGCGGTGCTGTTCAACCACTATGTGCGCCGCCGCGTATCGCAAGGGTAATCCGGCAAGCGTCATCGATACGTGCATCCAGGAGACACGAACATGTCCGACGTCATCAACCCCAGCGCCAACGCCAGCCCGAACTCGGCGGCAAGCGGCGGCGACTATATCCTCGCGCTCGAAAACGTCAGCAAGTTTTTCGGCAAGGTCATCGCGCTATCCGGCGTCACGCTGCGCCTGAAGCGCGGCGAAGTGCACTGCCTGCTCGGCGACAACGGCGCCGGCAAATCGACGCTGATCAAAACGCTCGCGGGCGTACACGCGCCCTCGGCCGGCCAGTATCGGGTCGACGGCGCGCCGGTGCATTTCGAGTCGCCGAAAGATGCGCTCGATCTCGGTATCGCCACCGTTTATCAGGACCTCGCGCTGGTGCCGCTGTTGTCCGTCGCGCGTAATTTCTTTATGGGCCGCGAGCCGCAGAAGAAGCTGTTCGGCCTTGTCAACGTGATGGACCTCGACACCAGTGCGCAAATGGCGCGCGACAAGCTCGCGGAAATGGGCATCAACGTCCGCGATGCGCATCAACCGATCGGCACGATGTCAGGCGGCGAGCGTCAGTGTCTGGCGATCGCGCGCGCGATTCATTTCGGCGCGCGCGTGCTGATTCTCGACGAACCGACCGCCGCGCTCGGCGTGAAGCAGAGCTTCAACGTGCTCAAGCTGATTCACAAGGCCCGCGCAAAAGGGATCTCAGTGATCTTTATCACGCACAACGTGCATCACGCGTATCCGATCGGCGATTCGTTCACGCTGCTTAACCGCGGCAAATCGCTCGGTACGTATACCAAGGACACGATCAGCAAGGATCAGGTGCTCGACATGATGGCGGGCGGCGCGGAAATGCAGAAGATGATCGCCGAACTTGATGGCGCGACCATCTGAGCGGCCCACGCCGCGCTGTCCGCCGCCTTTGCCGCTTAACGACCCGACGCCCCGACATTCAGGATAATTTTATGGCTCTTACCTCACCTCCCGCGGCGGGCGCGACCAGCCGCTTTGCCGCCGGCCGCAGCCGCGACATCATCTGCCTTGGCCGCCTCGCGGTCGATCTGTACGCGCAGCAGGTCGGCGCGCGTCTCGAAGACGTGTCGAGCTTCGCGAAATATCTCGGCGGTTCGTCGGCGAACATCGCGTTTGGCTGCGCGCGCCTCGGGCTCGCATCGGCGATGCTCGCGCGCGTCGGCGACGACCACATGGGGCGTTTTCTGACCGAGACACTCGCGCACGAAGGCTGCGACGTCAGCCATGTGCGCACGGACCACGAACGGCTGACCGCGCTCGTGCTGCTCGGCCTCAAGGATCGCGATACGTTCCCGTTGATCTTCTACCGCGAAAACTGCGCGGACATGGCGGTCGACCCAGCCGACTTCGACGAAGCCTTTATCGCGTCGTCGAAGGCGCTGCTGATCACCGGCACCCATCTGTCGACTGAACAGGTCAACCGCACGAGCCGGCGCGCGCTCGACTACGCGCGCCGCAACCATGTGCGCACCGTGCTCGATATCGATTACCGGCCGGTGCTGTGGGGCCTGACCGGCAAGGCCGACGGCGAGACGCGCTTTATCGCGAACGACAGCGTCAGCGCGCATCTGCAGGGCATCCTGCCGCTGTTCGATCTCGTGATCGGCACCGAGGAAGAATTCTGCATCGCGGGCGGCCACACTCGTCTGATCGACGCGCTACGCACGGTGCGTTCGGTCACGCCGGCGACGCTGATCGTCAAACGCGGGCCGCTCGGCTGCCAGATCATCGACGGCGCGGTGCCCGCGACGCTCGACGAGGCGCCGGTGCACGGCGGCGTACAGGTCGAGGTACTGAACGTGCTCGGCGCGGGCGACGCGTTCGCGTCGGGCTTTCTGTCGGGCTGGCTGCGCGATCAGCCGCTGGACGCGTGCGCGCGCGCCGCGAATGCCAGCGGCGCGCTGGTCGTGTCGCGCCACGGCTGCGCGCCAGCGATGCCGACGCCGACCGAGCTCGAGTATTTCCTCGCGGAAGCGAAAGCCGATCCGCAACGGATGCGGCGCCCGGACCGCGACGCGAAGCTCGCGCGGCTGCATCGCGTGACGCCTGCGCGCCAGCGCTGGGACGAAGTGCTCGGCTTCGCGTTCGATCATCGCAACCAGTTTTTCGAACTCGTGCAGCAAACCGGCGCCAGCGAAGCGCGCATCGCCACGCTGAAAGGGCTGTTTGTCGACGCGGTCGCGCGAACCGAAGCGGCGCTCGGCCTGCAAGGCCGCATCGGCGTGCTGATCGACGACCGCTACGGTCAGGACGCGCTGAACGCGGCCACCGGCCGCGGCTGGTGGATCGGGCGCCCGGTCGAGCTGCCCGGCTCGATGCCGCTCGTGTTCGATCACGGCCGCTCGATCGGCACCACGCTCACGAGCTGGCCGCGCGAGCACGTGGTGAAGTGCCTCGTTCACTACCACCCCGACGAACCGGTCGAACAGCGGCTCGAGCAGGAGGCGCAACTGCGCGCGCTGTACGACGCGGCGCAGGCGAGCGGCCATGAGCTGCTGCTCGAAGTGATCCCACCGAAACGCGCGGAACTGTCCGCCGACGCCGACGTCGTGTTTCGCGCATTGAAGCGCCTCTACAACATCGGCATCTATCCGGAATGGTGGAAGCTCGCGCCGCTCGACGCCGCACAATGGAAAGCCGTCGACGCGCTGATCGCCGAGCGCGATCCGTATTGCCGCGGCGTCGTGCTGCTCGGTCTGTCGGCGCCGGTCGAACAGTTGACCGATGGTTTTCGCGCGGCGGCCGCGTCCGCGACCTGCCGCGGCTTCACGGTCGGTCGCACGATCTTCCATGAACCGAGCCATGCGTGGCTCGCGGGCGAAATAACCGACGATGAACTGATCGCCCGCGTGCGACACACCTTTGAAACCTTGATCGCGTCGTGGCGTGCGGCGCGCGGCGGCGACGCCGCCCGCGCCGCCGGCCCGCGCACGGTCCATCAGGAGCAGGCGGCATGAACCAGCGTGGGTTGCATCATGAGACGGCCGTGGCGCACAGCGCGGCCGCGCAGGCTGCGCCGAACGGCACGGTTCGTTTGACCGCGGCGCAGGCGCTGGTCCGGTATCTGGCCGCGCAGCGCGTGGTCGCCGAGGACGGCAAAAGCACCGAGCCGCTCTTTGGCGGCGTATTCGCGATCTTCGGGCATGGCAACGTGGCAGGCCTCGGCGAAGCGCTGTATCAGTACCGCAACGAATTGCCAACGCTGCGCGCGCATAACGAGCAGGCGATGGCGCACAGCGCGATCGCGTATGCGAAGGCCCATTTCCGCCGCCGGATGATGGCGGTCACCACGTCGATCGGGCCGGGCGCGACCAACCTCGTGACCGCCGCCGCGCTCGCGCATGTGAACCGTCTGCCGGTGCTGCTGCTGCCCGGCGACATCTTCGTGTCGCGCGCGCCCGACCCGGTGCTGCAGCAGGTCGAGGATTTCCACGACGGCGGCCTGTCCGCCAACGACGCGTTCAAACCGGTATCGCGCTATTTCGACCGGATCGTGCATCCGGCGCAATTGCTGAGCGCGCTGCCGCGCGCACTGCGTGTGCTGACCGACGCCGCGCTATGCGGCCCGGTCACGCTCGCGCTGCCGCAGGACGTGCAGGCCACCGCGTACGACTATCCGGCCGACTTCTTTGAGCCACGCGTCGTGCAGTTTCATGCGCCGGCGCCGGTCGATCATGAAATCGCCGCGGCACTGACGCGGCTGCGCCACGCGAGGCGGCCGCTGATCGCAGCGGGCGGCGGCGTGCTCTACGCACGCGCGGCCGAAGCCCTACGCGCGTTCGCCACGCAGCACGGTATTCCGGTTGCCGAAACGCAGGCCGGCAAGGGCTCGCTCGCATGGGGCGACCCGCTGAACCTGGGCGCGCTTGGCGTAACGGGCTCGCCCGGTGCGAACGCGCTCGCACACGAAGCGGATTGCGTGCTCGCGGTCGGCACACGCTTGCAGGACTTCACCACCGGCTCGAATACGCTCTTTACGCAGGCGGAGGTGATCGGCATCAACGCGAATGCGTTCGACGGGCTCAAGCATCGCGGGCTCGTGGTTCAGGCGGATGCGGGACGCGCCCTCGCCGCTTTGTCCGCGCAGTTGACCGACTGGCGCGCGGACGCCGCGTGGACTCAACGTGCGCACACGCTCGCCGACGAATGGCGCGCCACCGTCGATCAACTGACGCACGCACCGCAGCGCGACAATGTGCTGCCCTACGACGCGGACGTGATCGGCGCGGTGCAGCGCTCGAGCGCGCAATCGGCCACGCACGACATCGTCGTCTGCGCGGCGGGCACGCTGCCCGCCGAACTGCACAAGCTGTGGCGCGCGGGCCGCCCCGGCGCGTATCACGTCGAATACGGCTACTCGTGCATGGGCTACGAAATCGCCGGCGGCCTCGGCGCAAAGCTCGCGCGGCCCGAGCGTGAAGTGATCGTGATGGTCGGCGACGGCAGCTATCTGATGCTCAACAGCGAGATCGCCACGTCCGTGATGCTCGGCGCGAAGCTGATCATCGTCGTGCTCGACAATCGCGGCTATGGCTGTATCAACCGTCTGCAGCAGGCGTGCGGCGGCGCGCCGTTCAACAATCTGTTCGACGACTGCGTGCAGCACGGGCCCGGCGCGCCGGCGATCGATTTCGCCGCGCATGCGCGCTCGCTCGGGGCACTCGCGGAACACGCGGCGCATATCGGCGAACTCGACGCCGCGCTGCAGCGCGCACGCGCCGCGGATCGCACCTACGTGATCAGCATCGACACCGACCCCGCGCGCACCACCGACGACGGCGGCTGGTGGTGGGAAGTCGCGGTGCCCGAAGTCTCGCCGCGCGCGGGCGTGCGCGATGCGCGCGCGCAATACGACGCGCAACGCGCCGCGCGCGGCGCATCTCACGATCAGGCGCGTGCCGGCTCCGACGACCCCGCAGGCGGCCCGTCCGCCAACGAATGAGGACTTTCGCATGTCAACCTTCGAAGTACGAATCGGCATCAACCCGTTGTCATGGATGAACGACGATCTGCCGTCGCTAGGCGGCGAAACCCCGCTTGAGGTCGCGCTGACCGAAGGCCGCGAAATCGGTTATCAGGGGTTTGAGCTCGGCAACAAGTTTCCGCGCGAACCGCAGGCGTTGAAGACCCTGCTCGCGCAGTACGATCTCGCACTCGTGTCCGGCTGGTACTCCGGGCGGCTCGCGCAGCGCAGCGTCGCCGAGGAAATCGAAGCGGTCGGGCCGCATCTGGAACTGCTCGCGAAGAACGGCGCGAACGTGATGGTGTACGGCGAAGTCGCCGATTCGATCCAGGGGTCAGCGGCGCCGCTCTATCAGCGCCCGCGCTTTTTCACCGACGCGCAGTGGGACACTTACGCGAAACGGGTCGACGCATTCGCGCAGTACACATTGAACCATGGCGTGCGGCTTGCGTATCACCATCATATGGGCGCCTACGTCGAGACGCCCGCCGACGTCGACCGGCTGATGGCGCAAACCGGCGATGCGGTCGGCCTGCTGTTTGACGCGGGCCATATCACGTTCGCAGGCGGCGATCCGCTCGAGGTGCTCGACAAACATATCGGGCGCGTGTGCCACGTGCATTGCAAGGACGTGCGCCCCGCGGTAATGAAGCTTGCGCGCAACCGCAACTGGAGTTTCCTTGATGCGGTGCTCAACGGCGCATTCACCGTGCCCGGCGATGGCGCGGTCGATTTCGCGGGCATCATCACGCGCCTGAAGCAGCACGGTTATCGCGGCTGGCTGGTGGTCGAGGCCGAGCAGGACCCGGCTGTCGCACCGTCGTACGCGTACGCGGCGAAAGGCTACCGGACGCTGCGCACACTCGTCGATGCACCGTTGCTCGCGGCACAGGAGGTAGCATGAGCTTGCTCGTGAAGGCCCAGCGCGAAGGCCAGACCATCGCGCGCGTCACGCCGGACACGGCCGGCTGGCGCTATGTCGGCTTCGCTGCATACCGGCTCGACACGAATGAAGTCGTGCATGTGCTCGAAGTCCAGCGCGAGGTATGCATCGTCGTGCTCGCAGGCGCGGTCGATATCGAAACCGATGTGGCGCGCTGGAGCAGTCTCGGCTCGCGCGACAGCGTATTCGAAGACAACGCGCCGGTGGCGGTGTATCTGCCGCCGGGCGTGCGCGCCACGGTGCGCGCCAATCGCCGCGCGGAAGTAGGCGTCGCAAGCGCGCCCGCCACCGGCAAGCACGCGGCGCGGCTGATCGAACCCGCAACCATGAAGCGCTCGACGCGCGGCAAAGGGCTCAACACGCGCTACGTCTGCGACATCCTTCCGCAGACCGAGCCGGCCGAAGCGCTGCTGGTCGTCGAAGTGCGCACGCCGGGCGGACATTCGTCGAGCTACCCTCCGCACAAGCACGACACCGACAACGTGCCGCACGAGAGCTCGCTCGAGGAAACGTATTACCACCGGCTCAACCCGCCGCAGGGTTTTGCATTCCAGCGCGTCTACACCGATGAACGTGATCTTGACGAATCGATGGCCGTCGAAGACCACGACGTCGTGATGGTGCCGCGCGGGTATCACCCGGTGATCGTGCCGTATGGCTATGACTCGTACTATCTGAACGTGATGGCCGGCACACAGCGCGTGTGGCATTTCAAAAACGATCCGGCGCATGAGTGGATCGTCGAGCGCGACGCGCGCGCGTAAGCGTACGCGCCGGTACACGGGTCGGAAACGCCAGCCCGGTCAGCGCCGATATCGTAATACCACCTCGCGGAAGAAGGGTCTGCTGTGATAGAGGGGCGGGTTCGCCAATGCGGACCGCCTTTCCTTCATGCACAACATGCCCATGACACCATCCGCGCTGAACCCCACTCTCGCCGCTCGCGCCACGGCAGACACCGACACCGAGCCGCCTTACCCGCGCGCCGCGTCACAACCACGCGAGCCCGATGAAAAGCTACCTGCCAACCCCCGGCGCAGGCCTCATCCACAACACAGACAACGACAATCAGGCCCGCTGTCGACCGGCACGCGACTCCCTAACCGGCGCACGCCCCAGTCGGCCGATCCCGCCCAAGCGCCGGTCGCGGTGAATCCTCTACAAGCATCGCCCGATGAGCGATCCGCGACAAATAGCGAGTTGACGTCGCTACTCGCGCGCCATGACAAGACGCGAACGGAGACGATGCCAACGCCACGCTCGATGCGGTGAACGCGCAACTGCGCGCACGGCTTGCGGAAGTTTCCATGGCGGGGTATCCGGATGACGTGCGCCGCTTCGAACAGGACAAACAACGCGATCTCGGCATGCTCGCGCAACTGCCGTCCGATGACGCGGCTGCGTACCGCGATGGCATCAACGTCAACGCCGACAATGTCGGATCGACGTCGAATGCATGGCTGAGGGGTTTGTACGAACACGATGAGGAAGCACTGCACGATGAGATCAACTCAGCGCATCTTGAAGCCGAGACCGACCCTCGCGCGCAGGTGCAAGCCGTGTTCAATGCGCCATTCGGCAGCGAAAAGCTGCTCGCCGCCGATGAACAGCAGAACCTCGCCGAGCTTCGCGCGCTGCGCTCTCAATTCGGCGCCGCACGCACGATAGCGGAGCGCGACAAGATCTTCTCGAACGCGTGCCGGATCAAACAGACCCTGCAGGACAGAATCACCGGCCTCGCGCTCGATGAGATCGCGACGCAGAAAAAGGCCGAAGCGGCCAATGAAAACGACGTGATGCAGGCATTCGAAGACGCTAAAGGGTTGACCGGCCCCGGCGCGACGACCGGCGCGCGGCTCGCGTATTTCGCCAATCGGATCTGCGCGGATCCCGGCCACGCGCGCGCGTTCACCGAGTTTCGCAGCCTCACGCCCGAGCGGCTGCAGCAACTCAAGGTAGACGATCCGCAACGGTATCGGCAGCTAACGGCGCTCGCACCTGAACGGCTCGCTCAACTGACGCAGTGGGAAAACGATCTCGCCGCGCAGGACAGCGAAGCCGCCGGACGCTTGCCGGAAGTCGCGCTGGACCCACCGAAAAACTTCTCGGACGTGCGCTTCTACACACCGGCGCCGGGGCCCGACTACGACAGGAATCTACGCAAGCTCTACGCCGACGCCCGTGACAGCATCGTCGCCGCGGAACAGCGCATCAGCATCTCGCACGAACGGCCGTCGTCGCCGGTCCGGCGAAACTACATCAAGCAACACCAGCCGGCAGAGTGACAACGTCGGCGTGACACGCGGGCCGATCCGGCCCGCGTGTATCGGTGCCGCCGTCGCTCAGTTCGCGTGTGCGCCCGCGTCCACCAGCCGACGCAACACCGCCTCCAGTTCGACCTCGCCTTTCAGCACGTGCGCCGGGTCCTGCTCGAAATCGATCCAGCCCTCGTTGAAGCCGTCGAGCATCTGCATGCGCGGCAGCGGGTACTTCATCCCTTGCGACCTGAACAGATCGTTCCACGTCACACGCGGGACGATCTGCGCGCGCACCTCGCGGCCGAGCACCGCGCCGAACGCAGCGGCGATATCGTGTGGCGACACGCGACGCGGCCCTTCCAGCTCGACCACGCGTTTGCCGCTCCATTCCTGTTGCAGCAGCATGGCCGCGACGCGTCCGATGTCCGCCGTTGCGACCATCGGCACCGCCTTATCGAGCGGCTGCAGAAAACTCGGGACGATGCCGTCGTCGCGCGCCGAGGCGACGTCCCACGCGGCGTTCTCCATAAACCAGGCCGGGCGCAGGAACGTGACCGGCATCGACAGATCGCCAAGCGCCTCTTCCATCAGCGTACGCTGGGTCAACAGATTCGGCCGTTGCGCGTGCGCGCCGACGGTCGACAGGCAGACGACTTTCGCGGGCCGCGCTATCTCGAGTGCGGCCTTCACCGCGTTGATCACGGCGCGCGCTTCGTGAAAGCCTGGCGCCGGATCGAACTCCGACGGCGGCAGAACAAAGACGCCTTGCGCACCGTCGAATGCGGCGGCAAGCGCGGATGCGTCGCCCATATCGGCCTGTACGATCGTGCAGCCTTGTGCGGCCCACGCACCGCCCTTGTCGACATTGCGCACGATCGCGCGTACAGGTTGACCTTCCGCCAGCAGCGCACGCGCGAGCGCGCCGCCGACCTGGCCCGTGATACCGGTGATTGCATACATGACAGCCTTCCTTGGATTTCGGTTAAGAGTACGTTGCAGTGAACGTTGACCGTATCTTAGGAAGCAGGCCGCGCCGGCGAAACCGACGCGCTGTCATTTGATTAGTGACGCCGGATCACCAGTACAAGGAAGGCGTGGCAGCCGGCGAAGGACGAAGGGCTCAGAGGTCCATTGCGCGTTCGATGTGCTCGCGCAGCGCCGGCGTGCAAACCATCACGCGATTACCGTGCTGCAGGCATTCCGGCGTGAGGAAATCGTTCGCCCAGCCGCCCGCCTCCTCGACCAGCAGCACCGCGGCCGCCGCATCCCACGCGTTGATGTGCAGTTCGCAATACGCATCCTGCCGACCCATCGCGACATTCGCGATGCCGAGCGCGCCGGAGCCGCGCCGCTTCACGCCCGCGCCGAGCGCATGCAGACGCGCATGCACGGTCGCGTAGCCGTCGAACGGCACGCGCGACGACCAGCCCAGCTCGACGACAGCCTGACGGATATCGGCGATCGTGCTGACCTTGATGGGCGCGCCGTTCAACGTCGCACCGGCGCCGCGCTGCGCCGCGAACAGTTCGTCGTGCATCGGGTCGTACAGCACGCCAATCTCGGTGCGGCCATCGCGCACGAACGCAATCGACACGCAAAAATAAGGCACGCCGCGCGCGAAATCCGCGGTGCCATCGATCGGATCGACGATCCACACATCGCGGCCGAGCGACCCGCCGCCCTCCTCGCCGAAGAAGTCGTCGTCGGGGAACGATTCGGCAACGCGCGCCGCGATCAGGCGTTCGACTTCCGCATCCGTCTCGGTCAGATAGTCCTGCGGACCCTTGAACTTCAGCGTCAAGGCTTCGCCGCGCTGCTCGAATCTCAGGCGGATCAGTCGGCCGGCTTCGCGCGCAATCGCGCATGCGGCCAGATAGCGATGAGTCAACTGCATGTCGGTCATACGTTCCTCACATCGGACAAGCGCGGCAAGGTGCACCGCGGGGGTAACTGGGCTGGCGCGTTCGCGTTGCGCGTTTATTCAACGCGTTTTTCCATGCGTTTATTCCACGCGTCTGTTCCGCTTATACGCCGGCAGCGGACAACACACCAGACCGCGCATCAAAGCGATTCGGTCAGCATCCACCGATAGTCGGCGGCGCTCGCTTCGCGCGGGTTGGTCTTGTGGCAATGGTCGGCGAGCGCGCCCGCGACGACCTTGTCGAATACGCTCGCGTCGACGCCGATCTGCGCGAGACCGGTCGGCAAGCGAAGACGCGCGGTCATGTCGTGCACCGCCTGCGCGAGGTCCGCATGGTCCCGCAAACCCATCACGCGGCGCATGCGCGCGTACCGGCGGTTCGCGATCACGCTGTCCGCGCTTTCGTTAAAGCGCAGCACCGCCGGCAGCACGACCGCGTTCAGTGTGCCGTGGTGCAGCGACGTGCGTCCGCCAATCGGCACGCCACCCAGCGGATGCGACAGCGAATGCACGCAGCCGAGCCCCTTCTGAAACGCCATCGCCCCTTGCATCGACGCGCTCATCATCTGCAGTCGCGCGTCGCGGTCGCTGCCGTCCGCAGTCGCACGCTCGATATGCGCCCAGGCGCGCTCAAGCCCATCGAGCGCAATGCCGTCCGCCGGTGGATTGAAGGCCGGCGACAGAAACGTCTCGATGCAATGCGCGATCGCGTCCATGCCGGTCGCCGCCGTTAACGCGGGCGGCAAGCCAAGCGTGAGACCCGGGTCGCAGATCGCCGCCTTCGGCAGCAGATGCCATGAGTGAAATCCGAGCTTGCGGCCATCGTTCAGAATGACGATCGCGCCACGCGCGACCTCGCTGCCCGTGCCGGCGGTGGTAGGCACGGCTATCAGCGGCGCGCTTGCCGCAGTGATCCGGTTGCTGCCGCCCTCGATCGTCGCGTACTGCGTCAACGGGCCCGGGTGCGCGACCGCGATCGCGACGCCCTTCGCGAGGTCGATCGACGAGCCGCCGCCGACCGCGAGCAGGCCGTCGCAGCCCGCTTCGCGATAACGCGCGGCCGCCGCGAGCACCATCGCTTCGGTCGGATTGGACGGCGTGTCGTCGAACACCGACGCGTCGTCGAACCTCGCCGCATCGAGCACGCGTGTCACGAGCCCCGCCGCGACAACGCCCTTATCGGACACGACGAGCGGCCGCTTGATACCGGCACGCGCGCATTCGGCCGGCAATTGCGCGAGCGCGTCGTAGCCGAGATGAATGTGGGTCAGATAGTAGATGTAGGCCATGGCGGTTGCGCTCCTCGATGTTCGTTCTGATATTCGGCAGAATCCTGCCGGGTTCTGAAGACATCCTGCTGATACGCGAACGGATATGCTGCCGCGGCACATGCGCAATCAGGCTCGCTTGGTGAGCGCGGCGGCCGGCCTCCAGTCTACCGCCCTGGGCGCTCGACAAACTCGAACGGCAAGTCGCGCCGGCGCATCCATTCGCCGAGTGCCTGGCCGGTGCCCGCACGCCACGGCCGCAGCTTCGCAGGCTCGACGAGCCGGTACTCGAGCAATTCTGGAGATAGCGAAATGGTGCCGTGCGCGCGCACGTGATACGCGATGATCAGCTCGTTCTTGCGCATGAATTCGTACACGCCGACCAGATCGATTGTATCGGCCACGAGCGACGTCTCCTCCTTCACTTCGCGCGCGATGCCTTGCTCCGGCGTCTCGCCGTTTTCGAGGAAACCGGTGATCAGCGCAAACATCCCCTCCGGCCACGCGGCGTTGCGGGCGAGCAGTATCCGGCCTTCGTATTCGACGATCGCGGCGACCACCGGCAGCGGATTATTCCAGTGCACATAGCCGCAGCCATTGGCCGGACAGCTCTGGCGAATGCGGCCGCCTTCATGAGCGGGATCGGCGCGCTCGGTGAGCGGCGTGGCACAGCGGGGGCAGAAACGGTAGTCGGACATGTTGACGCACAGTGGGGTTCGGTTTGCGTGACGTAGCGGATAACGCGACGTGATGCGGCGGCGTGATGCGACGTGATGCCCGTTGCGCCGTTACGCCGCGCCGCACAGTTGCCGCACGTCGGCGGCGAAGCGCTCGACCGTCTCCGGCTGAGTATCCCACGCGCACATCAGCCGGCAGCCGCCCGCGCCGATGAACTCGTAGAACTTCCAGCCGCGCGTGCGCATCGCTCTCGCGACCTCGGCGGGCAGCTGCGCAAACACCGCGTTCGATTGCGACGGAAACATGATGCTCACGCCCGCGATATCGGCAAGCCGGGCCTCCATCAAGCGGGCCATTGCATTCGCGTGGCGCGCATTGCGCAGCCACACGTCGTGATCGAGCAGGCCGAGCCACGGCGCCGAGATAAAGCGCATTTTCGACGCGAGTTGGCCCGCCTGCTTCAACCGATAGGCGAAATCCTCGGCGAGCGCGCGATCGAAGAACACCACCGCCTCGCCGACCGGCAGGCCGTTTTTCGTCCCGCCGAAGCACAGCACGTCGACACCGGCACGCCACGTGATTTCGGACGGGTGCACGTCGAGCGCAGCGACCGCATTCGCAAAGCGCGCGCCGTCCATATGCACCTTCAGATGCCGGCGCTTCGCGATGGCCGCGATCGCGCGTACCTCGTCGACGCTGTACACCGTGCCGACTTCCGTCGCTTGCGTGAGCGTGACGACCTTCGGCTTCGGATAGTGAATGTCCGCGCGGCGCGTGACCACCGCTTCGATCGCATCGGGCGTGAGCTTGCCGTTCGCGCCGGGCGCGGTCAGCAGCTTCGAGCCGTTCGAGAAGAATTCGGGGCCGCCGCATTCATCGGTTTCGATATGCGCCAGTTCGTGGCAGATCACCGAGTGATACGACTGGCACAACGACGCGAGCGCAAGCGAGTTCGCCGCGGTGCCGTTGAACACGAAGAACACTTCACAGTCGGTCTGGAACAGGTCGCGTAGCCGGTCGCAAACGCGCTGTGTCCAGGAATCGTCGCCGTAAGCGGGCTCGTGGCCGCTGCCGTTGGCGGCGATCAGCGCTTCGAGCGCTTCGGGGCAGATGCCGGCATAGTTGTCCGACGCGAAATGTTGCATGGCTGCGGTGCGCGCGGTGCGTGCCGCGCGATCGTAAGTGGGAAAGCCGACATTTTAGTGCGCGGGCGGCGGATCTGTTTGGTCGACGCGGCAGACGGGGGACGCAAGGGACGCGCGACGGCTACCCTGACCTCACCGGCGGATTGCGCGAAGTGGCGGGTGCGGCGAGGCACGTTCCTCTGCAAGCAACCGCGTTATCGGCACGTGGTGAACGCAGCGGCAAGATGAGCCGCAGCGCGGGCGCACGCTACTGACGCACGAGCGCGCTATCTGCGCGTTGCCGAAGCCACCGCGGCCAGACCGATCGCGCCGGCGATCAGCGCTCCGGCCGCGAGCCACAGCGCTGGCGTGAACGAGCCGGTCCGTGCGGCGATCGGCGCGGCGATCAGTGGCCCGACGATCTGCCCGAGGCCATATGCGGCGGTCGCATAGCCCATCAGACCGGCCGCGTCGTCGCCGTGGAGGCGCCGTGCCTCGCGCATCGCGAATAGTGTGATCGCGGTGAACGGCAAACCGATCAGCACACTGCCCAACGCGAAGCCAATCGCGCTTGGCCAGACGATACCCGCCCCTATGCCCAGTGCCTGCAGCAGATAACAGCCGGCCAGCAGTGTCCGGTTATCCCAGTGCGTGGGCAGACGCGCGCCGGTCAGCGCCCCCGCCATCAGCGCGACGCCGAACATCGGCCAGAACAGATCGGGCCACGCGGAACCCGGCAGAGCGGCACGCGCGATCACCGGCAGGAATGTCGCGGTGATGATGTAACCAAAACCAGGGATGCCATACAGCACCACGAGCCACGCCGCGTCGGCGCGGTGCGCGCGGCGTTCGATCGCGGCGGCGACACTCGTCGCGCGACCGGTCGCGCGCGGCGGGGAAGTGAGGGTCGCGTCGCGCGTGGTGAAACGTGGCGCGGCAGCGTGTGAGGCCGACTGCGCGACGCGCCCGGTGGCGCGCTCGTCGTTCCGTTCGCCGGATGCGGCAGCCGCCGGTTTGGGCACGTCGGTCGAATGTTCGATGCGTCCGGCGGGATCGAAGTCGCGCCACACGGCAGCGGTCAACGCGGCCGACACGACGCCGAAACCGACCCAGCCGAGCGGCGCACCATACGTCCCGGCGGCGCTCACACACAATCCGGTCGCCACGATGCCCAGACCCGGTCCGGTGTAGATCAGCCCGCCCCACGCGCTCTCGCCCAGTTCAGCCAGTCGGCGCAGCCCCCATTGCGACGCGAACACGAAGGTCCACGCGCTCGCGATACCGGCGACGAAGCGCACGGCAGCCCAAACCCAGACGCCGTCAGTCATCCCCATCGCCAGCACCAGCAGCGCGGTCGCGCACAACCCGCGGCGCACGACGCGCACCGCATCGACGCGTAGCGCGGCACAACTGAGCGCACCGATGAAATAGCCAGCGTAGTTCGCCGACGCAAGCCAGCCACCCTGCCGGATATCGAGCGCGCCGCTTTTGAGCATCAGCGGCAACAGCGGCGTGAACGCGAAGCGGCCAACGCCGAGCGCCACCGCCAGCGCGACCATGCACGCGAGCGCCACGCGGCGGGCCGCGGCAGGTTCAGCGCGTATATCAATTGCGGCGCGGGTAAGGTCGTTCATCAGGCGAGGCAGGGTCGGAACAACGATTGCATCAAGACGCATCAGCGGAAACCGATAGGTCCGATGTTAGGCTGCCTTTGCTATTCTAAAAAATGAATTATATTGAATGGAATCATCGCCCGGAGAGAACATCGGGTGTTACCGGAGAGATGCATGGACCTCGCCGCACTGACTATTTTTCGCGCCGTGGTACGCGAGAACGGCGTCACGCGGGCTGCCGCGAAATTGAACCGGGTGCAGTCGAACGTAACGACGCGCATCAAGCAGCTCGAAGAACAGCTGGGCACCGACCTGTTTATCCGCGACGGCCGCCGGCTCGTGCTGACGCCCGCCGGCGAAACACTGCTCCCGTACGCGGAACGTCTGCTCGCGCTGGCCGACGAAGCGCGCCACGCGGTGCGGGAAAACCGTCCGAGCGGACGGCTGCGACTGGGCACGATGGAAAGCGTCGCCGCCACGCGCATGCCGGAACTGCTCGCGCGGTATCACCGGACCTGGCCCGATGTATCGCTCGAGCTGGAAACCGGTACGACGGGACGGCTGATCGAACGCGTGCGCGAATTCGAAGTGGATGCCGCGCTGGTCGCCACGCCGCTCGACGTCGCCGCGTGTCTGGGCGAACAGTTCGACTCAGTGCCGGTGTTTCGCGAGGATCTGGTGATGCTGACGCCGCGCGATCATCCGCCGGTCCGGCATGCGCGCGACATCGCACTGTCGACGCTGATTGCGTTCGAGCGGGGCTGCGCGTATCGCAGCTATATCGAGAAGTGGTATCACGAACACGGCATGCAGCCCGCGCGCGTGCTCGAGCTGGGCTCGTATCACGCGCTCATCGCCTGCGTCGCGGCAGGCGCCGGCGTGGCCGTCGCACCGCGCTCCGTGCTGGAACTGCGGCCGGAAGCGGACAACATCACGGTTCACTCGCTCGGCGAACTCGGTTCGATCGAAACGCTGCTGGTCTGGCGGCGCGGACATTTCTCGTCGGCGCTCAACGCACTGCGGGAGATGCTGCTCGAACAAAGCAATCTGAATGAGGCTGGGGCGGCGGCCGAAAACCAGAACGGGGCATTGGAGGCGGTGTAGCGCGGCGGTCGCAGTCGCGGCTGCGCGTAATCTTATCATTTTTGATAAAATTACGATAAGATTATCAAAATCTTATCGCGAAACCGCCGATGCCGAGCAATCTTCTCACTGATATCCTGGCGTACGCCGAACAGGCACCCACCCCAGTCTCTCCTGCCGATATTACCGAGCAGGTCGGGAAGCCCCGACCGACGGTCAACCGGGCACTGGCGAAACTCGTCGCAGAGGGCCGCCTGGTGATGTCCGGCGCCGGCCGGTCGACCCGGTATCACCTTCCGGCCGATAGCGCTTCGACGCCTGAGACTGCCCGTGCGGGCATCGCATCGCCGCCCTGGAGCATGCCGAGCCGCGCGCTCATCGCTGCGCTGTCCACGCCGATTGGCAAGCGCCCGCCCGTCACCTACCCGCGCGCCTTTGTGGATCGGTACGAGCCCAACATCTCCAGCCTGGTGCCGCCCGCCCTCGCAGTTGCCTTGCATAGCGCGGGCCGCCTGCAGGGACAACAACCCGCAGGCACCTACTTGCGCAAAGTCCTTGAGCAGTTGCTCATTGATTTGTCCTGGCACTCTTCCCGGCTGGAAGGCAACCGCAAGAGCCTGCTGGATACGCGCGAGCTCTTTGAACGGGGTCGCTCCGCGAACGACGACCTCGACGCGACGATGCTCCTGAACCACAAGGAAGCCATCGAATTCCTCGCCGACGCAGTGCCGACGGAAGGGATGACCGTGCCCGTCGTGCGGAATCTGCAAAGCGTGCTGATGCAAGGTCTGCTGGACGACGAAGAGGACCTCGGCGCGATCCGGCAGAAGATCGTTCACATCCAGGATTCGGTCTACCTTCCCGCCCAAGTGCCATCCCTGCTGGAAGAAATGCTCGAACTCATCGTGGAGAAAGCGCGCAGGACACAGAACCCGGTGGAAGCGGCTTTCTTCCTGTGGGTCAATCTGGCCTATCTGCAACCCTTCGTCGACGGGAACAAACGCACGAGCCGCCTCGCCGCGAATATGCCGCTTCTGCTCGCAAACTGCGCGCCGCTATCGTTTCTCGATGTCGCACAAGCCGACTATGCGCAGGCCATGTTGGGGGTCTACGAACAGACGAACGTCGCCATGGCAGTGGATCTGTTCGAGTGGACTTATCGACGGTCAATCCTGAAATATCGGGTCATCGAAGAAGCGATGGGCGTGCAGGATCCGCTGCGGGCACGCCTGCGGGAACAGCTCAACGATGGCATCCAGCAGATCGTCTATCACGGCAACACGCTGGCCTCCGCGATCGATCGCCTAAGCCTCGCGCCGGATGACCTGGAGCCCTTCAAGGCGATGCTTGAAAAGGAACTCAAAATTCTGGCCATCCATAACTGCGCGCGCTACCGCTTGCCGATAAAAAAGACGCAGGAATGGATTGACGCGGGGCGGCCGTACTAGCAACGAAAAACCCCAAAAGCCGACAGTCAGCTTTTGGGGTTCGTGTTGATTCGGTTCCTTCAGAACCGCATCACAGCTGTGCTTCGACCCAGCCTTTGACGCCGGCTAACGCCGCCGGCAAGTTCGCGGGCTCGGTGCCGCCGGCCTGCGCCATGTCCGGGCGGCCGCCGCCCTTGCCGCCGACCTGCTGCGCAACGAAGTTGACGAGTTCGCCGGCCTTCACCTTCTTGCTCGCATCCGACGTCACGCCGGCAATCAGGCTGACCTTGCCGCCCTCGACCGACGCGAGCACGATCGCCGCGCTTTTCAGTTTGTCCTTCAGCTTGTCGACCGTTTCGCGCAGCGTCTTCACGTCCGCACCTTCGAGCGTGGCCGCGAGTACATGCACGCCGGCAACTTCGATCGCCTGGCCAGCCAGTTCGTCGCCCTGACTCGACGCCAGTTTCGACTTCAGCGCGCCCAGTTCCTTCTCGAGCGACTTCAGTTGGTCCTGCACCTGCGCGATGCGCTGCGTGAGTTCCGACGGCTGAGCCTTCAGCGCCGCCGCCGCCGCGTTGATGCGAGCATCGAGTTGCTGCACGTAACGCACCGCGTTATCGCCGGTAATCGCCTCGACGCGGCGGATACCCGCCGCGACGCCCCCTTCCATCACGATCTTGAAGAGGCCGATGTCACCGGTGCGGTGCACGTGCGTGCCGCCGCACAGCTCTCGCGAGAAGCCGAGATCGAGCACGCGCACTTCGTCGCCATATTTTTCGCCGAACAGCGCCATCGCGCCGCCCTTCACCGCCTCATCGAACGGCATCACGCGCACGATGCCCGGCGCGTTCGCGAGCACCTCCGCGTTGACGATCGCTTCGACGCGACGAATTTCGTCGTCGGTCATCGGCGCGTTGTGCGCGAAGTCGAAACGGGTCTTGTCCGCGTCGACGAGCGAGCCCTTCTGCTGCACGTGGGTGCCGAGCACTTCGCGCAGCGCCTTATGCATCAGGTGGGTGGCCGAGTGATTGCGCGCGGTGCGGGCGCGGCGCACCGCATCGATCTGCGCCTTCACGACATCGCCGACCTTCAGCGTGCCCTGCTCGAGCTCGCCGTGATGGCCGATCACGTCCGCCTGCACCTTCTGCGTATCGGTGACCGCGAAGCGCACGCTCGCGTTCGCGAGCACGCCCTGATCGCCGATCTGGCCACCCGATTCCGCATAGAACGGCGTGTGATCGAGCACGACCACCGCCTGCTGGCCCTTCGCGACTTCATTGACCGGCGCGCCGTCCACATAGAGCGCGGTGATCTTCGCGTCGTCGAACACGATTTCTTCGTAACCGTGGAACGTGGTCTTCGCGCCCGAATACTCGAGCCCCTGCGCCATCTTGAACTTGCCGGCCGCGCGCGCCTGTTCGCGCTGACGCGCCATCGCTTCGTCGAACGCGGATTCGTCAACCGTGACGCCGCGTTCGCGGCACACGTCCGCGGTCAGATCGAGCGGGAAGCCGTATGTGTCGTGCAGCTTGAATGCGAGTTCGCCGTCGAGCGTCTTGCCCCCGGTCTTGCCCGCTGACGCATCGAGGTCGGCCAACGCACTTTCGAGGATCGACATGCCGTGCTCGATCGTCTCGAAGAAGCGCTCTTCTTCCTGGCGCAGCACGTCGGTCACGCGCGCCTCGGCTTCCTTCAATTCCGGATAGGCGCCGCCCATCTGCGCGACAAGGTCCGCGACCATCTTGTGGAAGAATGCATGCTTGCGGCCGAGCTTGTAGCCATGACGGATCGCCCGGCGCACGATCCGGCGCAGCACGTAGCCGCGCCCTTCGTTGCCCGGAATCACGCCATCGACGATCAGGAATGAGCACGCGCGGATATGGTCGGCGATCACTTTCAACGAGTTGTTGGTCAGATCGGCGACACCCGTTTCGCGCGCCGCGGCCGCGATCAGCGCCTGGAACAGATCGATTTCGTAATTGCTGTGCACGTGCTGCAGCACCGCGGCGATCCGCTCGAGGCCCATGCCGGTGTCCACGCAAGGCTTCGGCAGCGGCGTCAGGTTGCCCTGCGCATCGCGGTTGAACTGCATGAACACGAGATTCCAGATTTCGATATAGCGGTCGCCATCTTCGTCAGGCGACCCCGGCGGCCCGCCCCACACATCCGGGCCGTGGTCGTAGAAAATTTCCGAGCACGGGCCGCACGGACCCGTGTCGGCCATCTGCCAGAAGTTGTCCGACGCGTAACGCGCGCCCTTGTTGTCGCCGATGCGAATGATGCGCTCGCTCGGCACGCCGACTTCGTTCTGCCAGATACCGTACGCTTCGTCGTCTTCCTGATAGACGGTGACCCACAGCTTTTCCTTCGGCAGCCGATAGACGGTGGTGAGCAGTTCCCACGCGTAGTGGATCGCGTCGCGCTTGAAATAGTCGCCGAACGAGAAGTTGCCGAGCATCTCGAAGAACGTATGGTGACGCGCGGTATAGCCGACGTTTTCAAGGTCGTTGTGCTTGCCGCCCGCGCGCACGCTGCGCTGCGCGGTCGTGGCGCGCGAATACGGACGCTTCTCGGCGCCGAGGAACACGTCCTTGAACTGCACCATGCCGGAATTGGTGAAGAGCAGCGTTGGGTCGTTGCCCGGCACGAGGCTCGACGAACGGACGATCGTGTGGCCCTTCGATTCGAAGAACTTGAGGAATTTCTCGCGGATTTCGGCGGCTTTCATAACGTGCTGGGGACGGTTCCGGGCAGAGGTCCGACGCCTTGCACACCCCTGATGCACGCTGTGCATGGAGTACCGGCGTCGTGAATCGGTGGTTTCCTGAACCGCTGATTATACGGGATCGGCTGGCACGCGCAGCGCCGTAGCGCCGCCTGCACGCGGCGCTGGCCGATCGGCCAGGGGTAACCGGCCGGGGTCCGCACCCGTGCATACGGCAGGCTGTACGCAGCGCGGATCGGAGATTTCCTATGCCACGCTTATGCCGTTTGGCCGAATGGGCTGGAGCGCCACGATCGCTTAAGATGCGCGAGGTTGCTGCGCTACGCCGCCGCAACCCGCTGCCATCGCTGTCCCGGGCGCGACGCCGCGCCCTGCTTATCGAGGAGACATCAACCGAATATGGGCGCTCTCAGTCATATCCGCGTGCTGGATCTCAGCCGCGTGCTCGCCGGTCCATGGTGCGCACAAACGCTCGCCGACTTCGGCGCCGACGTCATCAAGATCGAACGGCCGGGCACGGGCGACGACACGCGTCATTGGGGCCCGCCGTACCTGAAGGCGCCCGATGGCGCCGATACGCGCGAAGCGGCCTATTACCTCGCGGCGAACCGCAACAAGCGTTCGGTCACCGTCGATATCGCCACACCGGAAGGCCAGCGCGTCGTGCGCGAGCTCGCCGCGAAGAGCGATGTCGTGCTGGAAAACTACAAGGTCGGCCAGTTGAAACGCTATGGGCTCGACTACGAATCGCTGCGCGCGGTGAAACCCGACCTGATCTACTGCTCGGTAACGGGCTTTGGCCAGACCGGCCCGTACGCGCAGCGCGCGGGCTACGACTTTATCGTGCAGGGCCTCGGCGGTTTCATGAGCATTACCGGCGAGCGCGAAGGCGAGCCAGGCGGCGGCCCACAGAAAGCCGGCGTCGCGATCGCCGACCTGATGACGGGCATGTATGCGAGCGTCGCGGTCCTGACCGCGCTTGCGCACCGCGAGCGCACCGGTGTCGGCCAGTACATCGATATGGCGCTGCTCGACGTGCAGGTTGCGATGCTGGCGAACATGAACTCGAACTTCCTCGCCAGCGGCACGCCGCCCGCGCGCTGGGGCAATGCGCACCCGAACATCGTCCCGTATCAGACATTCCAGACGAGCGATGGCTGGATCATCGTCGCGGTCGGCAACGACGGACAGTTCCGCAAATTCGTCGAAGCGGGCGGCCGCACGGAACTCGCGGACGACGAGCGGTTCTCGACCAATCCGGCGCGTGTGCGCAATCGCGACACACTCGTGCCGCTGCTGACCGCGATGGTCCGCCTGCGCAGCAAGCGCGAGTGGATCGACGCGCTCGAAGCGGCGCAGGTGCCGTGCGGGCCGATCAATGACCTGCGCGAAGTGTTCGATAACGAGCAGGTCATCGCGCGCGGCATGCAGATCGACCTGCCGCATCCGTCCGGCGGCACGGTGAAGCTGGTGCGCAATCCGGTCAGGATGACGGAAACGCCGCCGCGCGCCGTCGCGCATCCGCCGACGCTCGGCGAGCATACCGATGACGTGCTGCGCAGCGTACTCGGCTACGACGATGCGCAGATCGCCGCGTTGCGCGCGCAACAGGTGGTCTGAATGGACCGCGCACGCAGTTCAGCCGAGTGACCTTCGGGAAACGTGGCCGGTTGCGCCTGCGCCGCGCTCAGACAAGCGACTTGAGCCAGCCCAGCCCGTCCTGCCAGTCGCCGAGGCCGCTGTCGGCGTTGATGTGACCGCGCGCGCCAATGCTGATCCAGCGGCTACCCCAGCCGGCCGCGCACGCCTGCGAGAAGGGCACGCCACCGTACGGGTCATCGGTGCTTGCAACGACGATCGTCGGAAACGGCAAGCGTTCGCCGGGCACCGGTGCGAAGCGCGTCGCCGTGGCCGGAAAGGCGCGGCCCGCCGGGTCCGGCAACGCGACAAGCAGAGCGCCGGCAACCTTGTCGCGCTGCGCGGGCGTCGCATAAGCCGTCGCCCACCACGCGACCGTCAGGCAGCCGAGGCTATGCGCCGCGAGCCGAACCGGCGCACCCGCCGCGGCCACCGCCGCATCGAGCGCGCGGCACCAGTCGTCGCGCACCGGGTGCTCCCAGTCCGGCATACGCACCCTGGAAAAGGACGTATGCGCAGCTTCCCAACGCGTTTGCCAGTGTCCTGGGCCGGAGTCGAGATACCCAGGAAGCACCAGTACGTTCGGTTCTTCTTGCAACACCATCGCGTCACCCCGTCTTCGATCAATGTATTGCCCCGTCACGGTCCGCTGTCCCGTCATCCCTGTCACGCGCGCGCAGCCATGGGTCCGTACTCAACCGCCGTTGCCGGTTAGCGGAACACGCGCGCCACGCGGATCGGCAGCGGGCTGCGGCGTGGTCCCGTCAATCCGGATCATCTGCACATCGCCTTCGAAGTTCTGCTCTTCGAGCGTGTAACCCAGCTTCTGCAGTTGTTGTGCAAGATCGCCCGCGATCGGGCGGTACGGCTCCCAATAAATCGTCTTTGGCGGCAACAGCTGGTGATGAAACCGCAGCGCGGCCAGTGCGTCCATCGGCGACAGGTTGAAGTCGTACAGATCGGTCATCACCTGGAAGATTGTCGTGAAGATCCGTGAGCCGCCCGGCGTGCCGATCACGAGCGCGACCTTGCCGTCCTTCAGCACGATCGTCGGCGTCATCGACGAGACAGGCCTGCGCCCGGGCGCGATCGTGTTCGCCTCGTCAGTGCCGGCCCCAGCCGGCTTCGCGACGAAATCGTCCATTGCGTCGTTGAGCAGGAAGCCGGCGCCGTCGACCACGACGCCCGAACCGAACGAGCCGTTCAGCGTGTACGTGTTGGATACCGCATTGCCCCATTTGTCGACCACCGAGAAATGGGTCGTCTGAGGCTTTTCTGGCGGTGGCGCGTCACCCGAAGCCGGGTTGTTCGACGCCGCCGGGCCCGGCGGCGGGGTTGGCGTTGAGGCCGGCTGGGCTGGCCTCGCCTGGTCGGGTTTCGGTTGACTCGCGGTTGCCTGAGGCGCGCTTGCCTGCCCGGCATTTGTCTGCGCTGCGCCCGGTTGGGTCGCATTCGACTGGGCCGCGCTGGCTTGTCCTCCGTTTGCCGGTGCCGGGTTTGGCTGGCCTGCGGTCGGCTGCGGCGCGCTCGCCTGGCCCGCGTTCGACTGGACCGCGTTTGCCGGACTGACGTTGGGCTGCCCCGAAGTCACTTGTCCCGAAGCCGGCTGCGCTGCGTTCGGCTGACTGGCGCTCGCCGCTTCCGACGCCGCCTGCGCCGCCTTTTCCTGCGCGGCTTTCTCCTCTGCGGCTTTCTCCTCTGCCGCCTTTTCCGCCGCAGCCTTCTCCTCTGCCGCCTTCTCCGCCGCCCGCTGCTGATCCTGCAACTGCTTCACCTCGCCAGCGCGCTGTGCGAGGTACGCATCATCGATCAGCTTGCCAACTGGCACCTGCGTCGCATCCGGATCCGCCGCATATTTCTGCCGGTCCGCAAACACGCGGTCTTCCATCTCCGCGATCAGTTGAATGTACGGCGCCGAATTCAGCTCGATCCCGGCAAACGACGGTTTCAGATCCGCCTTCATCTTCAGCAGCTGAACCAACGCGATGCCGCCCGAAGACGGCGGCGGCGCGGTCACGATCCGGTAGCCGTTCCAGTCCGCCATGAGCGGATCGCGCCAGACGGCCTTGTACTGACTCAGGTCGGTCTTCGAAATCATCCCGTGGCCGTACATCTGCTTCGCGATCAGCTCGGCGGTCTGCCCTTCGTAGAATTCGCGACCGCCGTCGTCGGCAATGCGCTCGAGCGTCAGCGCGAGCTCCGGCTGGCGAAACGTCGTGCCGGTCTTCAGGTTCGCGAAATACGCACCGAAGTTGGTGCGGCTGGAGAACTGCGCCGCCGCATCGTCGCGGCGCTTCTGCAGCGATGCGTCGACGGTGAAGCCGTCAGTCGCGTAATGGATCGCGGGCGCCAGCACCTGCTTCCACTTGAGCTTGCCGAAGCGGCGCTGCGCCTGCCACATGCCATCGACCGTCCCAGGCACGCCTGCCGCGCGAAAGCCGATCGAGCTCATACCCTTGACGACGTTGCCCTTGTCGTCCAGATACATATCGCGCGTCGCGCGCTGCGGCGCCTGCGCGCTGTAGTCGAGAAAATACGGCTTGCCGTCGATCTGCAGCGTCATGAAACCGCCGCCGCCGAGGTTGCCCGCGTCCGGACGGGTCACGGCGAGCGTGAACGCGATCGCCACCGCCGCGTCGACCGCGTTGCCGCCCTGCGCGAAGATCTGCTGCGCGGCGTCCGCGCTATACCGGTCAGGCACGGCAACCGCCGACGCATCGAACGCCGGTTTCTCCGGCGCAGTCTTCGCGCCGGCCGGCGCAGCGCCGGCGAGCACGAGCCCACCGGCCAGCGCCACCAGCGCGGCAGCGTGGATGGCCTGGCGAGCGGCCTTGCTGACAGCTCGCCTGAGGTTGGCCCTATTGCCTGTAAGGGCGTGACGCGCAACGCGCGCATCGAGCGTCGAAGTAGGCATTCAGGGAACTCCGGAATAAATGAGCGCCGGCTGGATGCCGGCAAAGCGAACACGGAAAGTGTTGCACATGACACCGGGTATTCCGGCGCAATAGCCGGTCCCACACGATGCAGCGCACGGGCGGAGCACAGGACGCGCCGCGCGCGACGCCTGCGGCGCGGTGTGAGGCCGCGACCCACCCCACCGTCCGCGGCGGCCTGTCACGACGCACACGACGCGTAACAGGCACCCGGCACGCCGCACCGTACGACGGCTGCCACGCACGCCGTCGTTGTCCGTGCCGCAGTGTGCGCCTTGTCCGCGCTTGATCCGCTTGATCCGCTTGATCCGCTTTGCGACCCGCGACGATGGCGTGTCGTGCAACGCGGCCGCATGACTGCGCGAAGCGTCAGCGTACCTGGCGAAGTGTCGTTCCGACGCGCTTCGGACACATTCCGGACGCACTTCGCCGCTGGCGCATGCTACCGGCGCCGGCGCCTTCGGTTCAAAGCGTTTTACGTCCTGTTACAGCGCCTTTCGAATCGCCTCGCACAGCGCCGCGGCATCGCGCTGCCACCGGTGCGCGCTGGCCGTCAAAGCGCTGTACCTCACAATCCCGTCAGGTAGAATTGTCGGATTAGAGGGAGCAACACGCCCCCTTGTCACCTTCTTCCATTCGAATGAGTACAGACCGTAACCCCAGCGTGCGCGACGACGCACCCGCGCCCGCCGCCAACTTCATCCGTAACATCATCGACGAAGACAATCGCTCCGGGAAGTGGGGCCAACGTGTGGAAACGCGCTTCCCGCCGGAACCGAACGGCTATCTGCATATCGGTCACGCGAAGAGCATCTGTCTGAACTTCGGCATTGCGCGCAGCTTTGGCGGCGTGTGCCACCTGCGCTTTGACGACACGAATCCGGAAAAGGAAAGTTTCGAGTACGTCGAATCGATTATCGACGCGGTGCAATGGCTCGGCTTCGAATGGAAGAAAGACAACGCCGAGCACCTCTACTTCGCAAGCGACTACTACGACAAGCTATACGCGTTCGCCGAACTGTTGATCGAGCGCGGCAAAGCGTATGTCGATAGCCAGTCGGCGGAAGAAATGCGCGTGAATCGCGGCTCGGCCACCGAACCCGGCACGCCCTCCGCGTACCGCGACCGCCCGGTCGAAGAGAACCTCGATCTGTTCCGGCGCATGAAGGCCGGCGAGTTCAGCGAAGGCGAGCACGTGCTGCGCGCCAAAATCGATATGGCGTCGCCGAACTTCAACATGCGCGACCCGGTGTTGTACCGCATCCGCTTCGCGCATCACTACCGGACCGGCGACACCTGGTGCGTGTATCCGATGTACGACTACACGCACTGCATCTCGGATGCACTCGAGAACATCACGCACTCGCTGTGCACGCTCGAGTTCGAGGACCACCGGCCGCTCTACGACTGGATTCTCGACGAACTTGCGGCCGCCGGCGTCTTCACGCGGCCGCTGCCGCAGCAAATCGAGTTCTCGCGGCTCAATCTCACCTATGCGATCACCAGCAAGCGCAAGCTGCTGCAGCTCGTCACCGAAGGCCATGTCGACGGCTGGGACGATCCGCGCATGCCGACCATCGTCGGCGTGCGGCGGCGCGGCTTCACACCGGAGTCGATCCAGTTGCTGTGCGATCGCATCGGCGTGACGAAGGTCGACTCGTGGATCGACATGAGCGTGTTCGAAGGCGCACTGCGCGACGACCTGGACGACAAAGCCCCGCGCGCGACCGCGGTGCTCGACCCGCTCAAGCTGATTATCGACAACTACCCCGAAGGCACGACCGAAGAATGCAGCGCGCCGGTCCATCCGCATCATCCGGATCGCGGCACGCGCACGTTCCCGTTTTCGCGCGAGTTGTGGATCGAGCGCGAAGACTTCGCGCAAACGCCGCCGAAGGGCTACTTCCGGCTGTTCCCGGGCAACCGGGTGCGGCTGAAGTACGGCTACGTCGTCGAATGCACGGGCGTCGACAAGGACGATCAGGGCAATATCGTCGCGGTCCACTGCAACTACTTTCCGGACAGCCGCTCGGGCACCGAAGGCGCGAACGGCTACAAGGTGAAGGGCACGATTCACTGGCTGAGCGCGGCAGGCGCCTGTCCGGCGGAGGTGCGCCTGTATGACCGGCTCTTCAGGGAAGCGCAGCCCGATGCGGGCGGCCGCGATTTCCTCGACGCGCTGAACCCGGATTCGAAGCGCATCGTACAGGCCTACGTCGAGCCGGGCGCGCGCGACGCAGTGCCCGAGCAGCGCTATCAGTTCGAGCGGCACGGCTATTTCGTCGCCGACCGTTTTGACACGAAGCCGGGCAAACCCGTATTCAATCGCATCGTCAGTCTGCGCGACAGTTGGGGCAAACCGGCGTAAGGTGGCCGAATGCCTTATCGGTTAACGCGAGCGCGACGCACCGCGACAGTGCAACGCCCGCTCGCACAACCGCTGAACGCGCCGATTCATGACAACGGTCCTTCGAGGGTGACGGTGCGGTCGTTACGGACGCCGGCCCGGGGAGAACGATGAACGCTGCACTTCGAAACTGGCGTACCGCGCTGGCAATCGCGCTGCTGTCGGTTGGCGCATGCATGGCCGTCGCGTCGCCGGCGCACGCGGACGAGCTTACCGGCACGCTGAAAAAGATTCGCGACGAGGGCGTGGTCGTGATCGGCGTACGCGAGGCATCGATTCCGTTTTCGTACTCCGACGGCGGGCGCACGATCGGCTATTCGCAGGCCATCGCGCTCGCGATTGTCGACGAGATCCGCAAGACGCTCGGCCAGCCAAATTTGCGCATGCGCGAAGTGACGATCACGTCGGCCAACCGCTTCCTGATGCTCGTCAACAACCAGATCGACTTCGAGTGCGGGTCGACAACCCACACCCGGGAGCGCGAGAACGTCGCGGCGTTTTCGAACAGCTTCTTTCAATACGCGGTGCGGATGATCGCGCGCAAGAACGCCGGCATCACCGATTTCCCCGACCTTGCGGGCAAGCCTGTCGTGACGACCGCGGGCACGTCCGACGAAAGGCTCGTGCGCCAGTTGAACAGCAACAAGCAACTGAACATGCGCATTGCGAGCGCGAAGGATCACGCGGATGCCTTTGCCGCGGTGAAGTCGGACCGGGCGGTCGCGTTCGTGATGGATGAGCCGATTCTGTATGGCTTTCGCGCAACCGACCCGCACCCGGACGACTTTGTCGTGACCGGCACGCCGCTCGGCTACGAGACCTACGCATGCATGTTCCGCAAGGGCGACGAGACGTTTCGCGACCTTGTCAACGGCGTCATCTCGCGGATGCAAACCTCGGGCGAAGCGGAGCGCCTGTACAACGTGTGGTTCACGCAACCGATTCCACCGCACGGGATCAATCTGAACTACCCGTTATCGCAGGAAATGCGCGCGATGTTCGCGCACCCGAACGACAAGGCGCTTGACTGAGCGGCGGCGCGCGCCGGCCGCCGCAATCGAACGCACGCTCGCTCCGCATTCGGACCGGCATCCGGACCTGCAAGCCCGGCCGTTCACAAAGACTGATGCAGTTCCGCGAGCGATAGCGTCGTCTGAAAGAGCCGCGTGAGACTGCGGCTCGCATAGCGTTCGACTTCATCGGGCCGGCACCAGCGGTACGCATCCATTTCCGGAATCAACACGCCGTCCGAACGACGCGGAAACAGCGACGTGCAGGTGCACGACGACAGATCGAGTTCGCCCGTGCTCGCCCGCGCGGCGAACAGATGCAGGTCCTTGTCCCGTCGATACAGGAAGCGGCCGAGGTCTTTCAGCCGCTCGGCGCCCATCGCGATGCCGGTCTCCTCGACCATTTCGCGTAACGCGGTGACCGCCGGCGCTTCGCCCGGTTCACCCTGCCCTTTCGGAATGTCCCAATGATCGGTGCCGGTCGCATGCGCGAGCAGCACCCGGCCGTCAGGCGTCAGCAGCACGACGCCGCAGGACACGACGCGCTCGTTCAATTTCTCTTTTGCATGATCCAGCGGCCACTGCTGCCCTGCCGGCAGAAGCGCGGCCGCAGATTCATCGACTGCCCTTTGGAGCTCAGCACGACGCCCACCGTACGACAAGTGTTCGCGCCTTCCTTCGCGGTGTCTTCGATCGTCAGTTGCGCTTCGACTCTGACGCCGTTGCCCGTCCCTGCGTTGGTCCACTGGACAGTCTCGCCGTCCTGCTTCTTGTCGAGCGCATCGTACGCGGCGGCCTTCAGCGAATCGATGTCGGGCTGCTTCATGTAGCTGATCGGCGTGTCATGCAGAAAGCCGAGGTTGGCCGCCTGTGCGGCGAGTGAACCCGCGACCAGCAGAGCGCCGATCATCGTTTGGGTCAGGTGAAGCACGGTCCGGTTTCGCATCGGCATTTTGCTTGGATCTCCGTCGAAGGTCGGGGGCGACAGATCGGCCATGAGAGTCAGGTCTACGATCTGGACCTGAAAAGAATAGCACGCACGCGATCGCGCCGATCTCGCAATGCGCGCGGCATCATGCGTGCCGGCGCGGCTCGACTCGACAGCACATGCCGTTCAATTTTAGGACGCGTCTCATGGCCGCGCCTCCCGGCGCTTCTTACGATGACTGGCTCATTCAGCGCATGCCGCGCCTGAGCCCTCTACGTTCCCGCCATGGACCTTTCTTTCGCGCTGCGATTTTTCACCGTGATGCTCATACTGATCTGCATCGCGCTCATTGCGCTGGCCATACCGCTTGCCGCCCCGGCTTCAACGCGCCGCGCGCCGCATCCGGATACGCATGCGCTGGTGGCCAGCATCGCCGCGCGGCCGCGCGCACGGTGGCCCGGCATGCTGACCGGGGCCGGCATCGCGTTCCTTCTGGTTTCGTTTGCGTTGCTCGCCGCGGCCGGTTGCGCGTTGGCCGCTCGGTAGGCCCTCGGTAGGCCCTCAGTCGCCCCTTCTCGCCCCCTCGGTAGGCCGCTCAATAGACATCAACCCGCCGCCACGCGCGGTTTCAATGTTGCGCTTCCGGCTGGTAACCGTCCGTCAGCGTATTGAGGAAGGCGACCACATCCTTGATTTCCGCTTCGTCAAGCGCGGGTTGGTCGCCGGGCTTCCGGTCGAACGGCGGGTCGGTGTTCAGATTGGCCCAGTACTGCTGCGGCAAGTCGTCGAACTTTTGCACCTTGCCATGTGCCACCGGATAGAACTTTGCCGGATTCGTATCGCGCTGCGCATAGAAGCGCACCACTTCATCAAGCGAATGGTAGATGCCGTTGTGAAAGAAGGTCTTGCGTAACGCGACGTTGCGCAGCGTCGGCGTGCGGAAAATACCGCAGTATTCGTCGCGCCCCTTCAGGTCGGTACGTTCCGGTCCACATGCGCCCAGGTCGTGGAACTTCGGGTCGCGGTTAACCGCGAGCGAGCGATTGCGCGGCACGCCGATCGCAATCAGGCCGAAGTCGCTGAACTGCGGCGGCGCACCCGAACGGGTTCGCTCGCTCACGTGACAGCTCGCGCAATTGCCCTTTTTCTCGTCGTTGAAAAGCTGCAGCCCGTGCAGTTCCGCAGCCGTCAACTGCGTCTTGCCCGCAAGGTACGCGTCGTACTTGCTCGAATACGGATAGAACAGTTCAGGCGTCTGCTCGAACGTTTCGAACGCCTTCAGCACCGCATTGAAGGTGGCGAGATCGCTCTCGAAAACGTGCTCGCCGAACGCATCGCGAAACGCGTCCGCATAGGGCGCCGCGCGCACGGCCGTCGCGACCTTCTGTGGGGTGCTCGCCATTTCGAACGACGACAGCAGCGGAATACGCGCCTGGTCCGAACCGTGGTCCACGCGGCCGTCCCACGTGAGCCCGCCGGTCGGGCCTGCGTCGATGCTCTCGTCGCCGTCGTCGTCCGATTCGTGGAAATGCGCGGTGAACTGCGGCACCGACTGCAGATACTTGAGCGACGGCACGGCGCGCATGCCTTGCTCATGCATATCGGCGCCGCCGAGTTGCACCGCAAGCGCGTTCGGCGGGCCGAATGCGTGATCGGGGCTATGGCATGTCGCGCAGGCGAGCTTGCCTGAGCCGGACAGCGACTTGTCGAAGAACATTAGCTTGCCAACCGCGGTCATTTTGCGCACCGACGCGTAGACCTCGGCGCGCGTCTGGCCGCCGCCATGCGCGGCAGCCGGTGCCGCGACCGGTACGGACGCGCCGGCGTGCTGCGCGGCGGCTTGCACCGCTTGCGCAGACTGTGCGGACGACTGCGTGGCAGTAGCCGCCTGTGCCGAAGCAAGTGCGGGGGAATCCCCTTGCCGGTCACACGCCGCCAGCAGCAGCGGCATGACGAACATCGTCAGACGCACCGCGCGAACGATGCCGCCAGCGGCCCGTTTCTTCATTGTTTTTCCGTGTCCGACCTGCATGAGTTTGTAATCTTCTGTTCAACTTAGACCGCGCAATCGTATTTCTATGTGATGACTTCTTAATGACATATCGCCTACATAAAAATACATATAAAAAGCATTTCGTAATTTTCTACATCGTTCTGTCAAATTCCATTGCGACACTCTCGCCCGCCGGCGGTCCCCTTTTTCAAACCACCCAGCCGGCCTCCCAACCAAGAGAGAGAAACGATGAACAAGAAATGGCTCTGCGCGACGCCTATCGCGATCGCAGCGACACTCGCGCTGTCCGCCTGCGGCGGCGACGATCCAGGCACCCACTCGACACCGACGGATGCCAGTTCGGCGCCTGCGGATGTCAGTTCGGTGAAGAACATTGTGGTCATCTACGCCGAGAATCGTAGTTTCGATAACCTTTATGGCAACTTTCCAAATGCTAACGGTCTGCAGAATGTGACGGCGGCAAGCGCCCAACAGCTCGACCGTGATGGCACGGTGCTGGCGACACTGCCACCCGCATGGGGCGGCCTCACGCAAACAGGGGTGACGCCGGCCGTCACCGAGGCGATGACCGCGAATCTGCCGAACAGCCCGTTCGCCATCAACGACCCCGCCGGTTTCAACACGCCGATCTCAACGACGACGCGCGACCTGTATCACCGCTTCTACGAGAACCAGATGCAGATCGACGGCGGCAAGAACGACAAGTTCGTTGCGTGGGGGGACTCGGGCGGCCTCGTGATGGGCCATTACTCGATGGACGCGAGCACGCTGCCGCTGTGGAAAATCGCGCAGCAATACACGCTCGCGGACAATTTCTTCATGGGCGCCTTCGGCGGCTCGTTCCTGAACCACCAGTGGCTCGTCTGCGCGTGTACGCCGATCTACCCGAACGCGGACACGAGCCCGGCAGCCGGTTCGATTTCCAAGGTCGACGCCGATGGTGTGTCGCTGCAGATCGACAGCGCCAATTCGCCTGCTTCGGCAATGGACGGGATACCGAAATTCCTGACCTCGGGCAACCTCACGCCAGACTTCTACGCGGTCAACACGATGCAGCCACCGTACCAGCCGAGCGGCAACAAGCCGGCAGCGGGCGGCGACGCGACGCTCGCGGACCCGAGCGCCACGAACACGCTCCCGCCGCAGACACAGCAGCACATCGGCGATCTGCTAAGCGCGGCGAACGTGTCGTGGGCGTGGTACGGCGGCGCATGGGGCGCGGCGCTGGCGTCCCGGCAGAACGGCACCAACGGCGTGATCAACGGCTCGAACCTGACCTCGCCGAACTTCCAGCCGCACCACCAGCCGTTCAACTACTTCGCCGACCTCGCGCCGGGCACCACGAACCGCGCGCAGCATCTGCTCGACGGCGGCATGAACGGCGCCGAGTTCATCAAGGCGATCGACGCGGGCACACTGCCGCAAGTCGCGTTCTACAAGCCGCAGGGCAACCTGAACGAGCATGCGGGCTATACCGATGTCGCACAAGGCGACCAGCATATCGCCGACGTGATCACGCGCCTGCAGAACAGCCCGCAGTGGAAGAACATGGTCGTGGTCGTCACGTACGACGAGAACGGCGGCTTCTGGGATCACGTCGCGCCGCCGAAGGGCGACCGCTGGGGTCCGAGCACGCGTATTCCGGCGCTGATCGTGTCGCCGTACGCGAAGAAGGGCTTCGTCGATCATACGCAGTACGACACGACGTCGATCCTGCGCCTGATCACGCACCGCTTCGGATTGCCGAAGCTGGCGGGCCTGACGAACCGCGACAACGCGCTCGTCGCGAACGGCGGCCAGCCGATGGGCGATCTGACGAACGCGCTCGACTTCACGCAGAAGTAAGCGGCACCGGCGGTGCCGCCGGAATCAGCCAAGGTCGGTTCAGGCAGTAGCGCATTGCAGGCGGGGGGCACCACCAGCAAGCGCGCTTTTTCAGGGCAGCTTCGGCTGCCCCTTTTTTATTCGCTAGCCTGGCGCGGGTGCGTTATCGCGATGCCGCGCCCGCGAAGCGGTTTTTTGTGCCCAGTTCGCACACGGCCTTCACGAGCGCCGTCACGGCAGGCGCAACCTTGCGCACGAACGCATAGAACTGCACGTCCGGCAGTTCGGGCAGACCGTCTGCGGCATCCAGCTCGCGCAGCCCGTCGCGCAACTGACTGCGCGCAAGCGGCGTGACCGCGAAACCGGCCAGCGCCGCCGCCACACAGCCCGCCATGCTGCCGCTCTCGAACGCGATGCGCCACGGCCGCGCCTGCGCGGCGAGCGCGGCCAGCGCCGACTCGCGATAGACGCACGGGTCCGGAAACACCGCGAGCGGCACGGGCGCGTCGAGCTCGAGCCCCGCTGCCTGCGAGTATGCCCACACAAGCGGTTCCGCCCACAGCAGTGCGCCTTCGTCGCTGGTTCCGTCGCCGATGCGCGTGCACTGCTTGCCGAACACCACATCGAGCTTGCCACGCGCCTGCTGACGTAGCAGGTCCGCGGTAATGCCGACCTTCAGCTCGATCGTTGCATCCGGATGCCAGCGGCGAAATGTCTGCAGCACCTGAGGCAGCCAGGTGCCCGCGAAATCTTCCGAGGCGCCGACGCGCAGCCTGCCGTGTACCGCGTCGCCGTGCAGTTTTGCGCGAGCCTCACGTTCCAGATCGACGATATTGCGTGCATACATGTACAGCGTCTCGCCGGCCTGCGTCAGATCGAGACGGCGTGTGGTACGCGCGAGCAGCTTCGCGCCGACGCCCTCCTCGAGCCGCCTGATGTGCCCGCTGACCGCCGATGGCGTGAGCGCAAGCTGGTCGCCCGCCAGCGCGAAGCCGCCCGCATCGACCACTTGCAGGAACGTGCGGAGCAGCACGATGTCGAGCGACGACGACCCGGCCGCCGAGCCCGTTTCGATCGAATTAGCACTCTGCATGATTCGTGAATAAAACCGGTTGATTAGTCACGAATTGCATTCTATCTCTGAACTATGATGAGCGGATCGATTACGCTGTGACGCGCTACAGGAGCGAACAATGGACGATTACCAATTCGTCGGCACCCGGTTGCTGGATGTCGGCTATCTCGAATGGAACCCACAAGGCACACGCACTGCGGTGCTGGTGCACGGCTGGCCCGATAGTCCGGAGAGCTGGTCGCGGGTCGCACCGGCGCTCGCCGCCGCCGGCTATCGCGTGCTGGCGCCTGCGCTGCGCGGCTTTGAACCGACCCGGTTTCTCGACGCGTCGACGCCGCGCAGCGGCCAGTTGGCCGCGCTTGGATGCGATCTGCTCGAGTTCTGCGACGCGCTGGGGGTGACGCAGCCCGTGCTGATCGGACACGACTGGGGCGCGCGCGCGGTGGCGAACGCGTGCGGGCTCGATCGCGGCGCCGCATCGCATCTCGTAATGCTATCGGTCGGCTACGGCACCAACGATCCGTCGCAAACACTGTCGCTGCAACAGGCGAGAAACTACTGGTATCACTGGTTCATGTCGACGTCGCGCGGACAACGCGCGGTCGAAGAGGATCGACGCGCGTTCACGCGTCTGATGTGGGACACCTGGTCGCCCGCCGGCTGGTATGACGCCGCCGCATTCGACGAAGCCTGCCGCGCGTTCGACGGCCCCGACTGGGCGCAGGTGGTCGTGCATTCGTACCGTCATCGCTGGGGCTTTGCCGAGGGCGACGCGGAGTACGCGGCAGAGGAAGCGAAACTGAACCCGGCGCCTACGCTCGACGTACCGACGCTGATACTGCATGGCGGCGCCGATACATGCAATCCTCCGTCGTCGTCGAGCGGCCGCGAAAGTTACTTCAATGGCCCTTATGACCGCGTCGTGCTCGACGGCATCGGCCATTTTCCGCAGCGCGAGGCGCCGCAAGCAGTCGCATCGCAAATTCTGAAGTTTTTGACTGCGTACTCTCTGTAACCGAAACACGATCCCACCGATGATGCTCAAGTTCTCCGCCAACCTGTCGACGCTGTTTCAGGATCGCCCGCTCGCTGAACGTATTGCCGCCGCGCGCGCGGCCGGCTTCGGCGCAGTCGAAATGTGGTTTCCGTATGACGTTCCCCCCGATCAACTGCGCGCCACGCTGCACGAACATGGCCTGCCGATGATCGGTATCAATTCGGCGCCCGGCAACGTCGGCGCGGGCGATTGGGGCCTCGCCGCGGACCCGCGCCGGCGCGGCGCGTTTGTCGACTCGCTGCACGAGGCGTTCGAATACGCGCGCATGATCGGGTGTCCGAACGTCCACGTGATGGCGGGCATCGTCGATTCGTCGATATCGCACGCGGCGGCGTGGGACACGTATGAGGCCAATATCGACGAAGCCTGCAGGATCGCTGCTCACCACGCGCTGACGGTCATGATCGAGCCGCTCAATGCGGTCGATCGTCCCGCCTATCTTCTAACGAGACAGCGGCAGGCGATTGCGCTGATCGAGAAGCTGAAACGTCCGAATCTGAAGATCATGCTCGACCTGTTTCACGTGCAGCGCGGCGAAGGCAATCTGATCGAGCGGATGTTGGCGAGCCTGCCGCATGCGGCGCACGTGCAGATCGCCGATGTGCCGGGGCGGCATGAACCTGGCACCGGGGAAATCAACTTCAGGAAGGTGTTCGATACGCTGCAGGCGGCGGGATGGAATGGGTGGGTCGGGGCGGAGTATTTTCCGCTGGGGGGGACGGAGGCGGGGCTGGGATGGATGGGAAGCGCGGCGGATGGGACTTGGCACGGCCAGCAGATCGCCGCTCATCGAACCGCGCTGTGAATTCCCGGCGATATCCGTGCAACGTCTCAACGTCTGGCCAGAGATCGTGATCCCGGTGCGTTCAGCGGCGTGAAGTGTGCGAGGACGGTTGGAAAGACGAGCTTGAACCAGGGCGCATAGGCCTGCGGCGTTAGGGCAAAGCCTCGCTGGATTTCGTCGAGCGGGCGGTACATAAAAGCATCAGCCTCGCCACGGGCGGGGACGGGCACGCTGTCTGTTCGCCCGAAGAAAATGTGGCCAAATTCGTGTTCGATAAGCCCGCCCGGCAGGGCCGCGCGATAACTGAATTCGAACATTTTCGTCAACTCACAGTTGAGGTTCATTTCTTCGAAAAGCCGGCGGTGCGCAGCATCGGCCGTCAGCTCCCCTGGCAGCGGATGACCGCAGCATGTGTTGGTCCACAGGCCGCCGCAGTGATACTTACTGGTCGCACGCCGTTGCAGCAGCAGTTCGTCGCGCGAGTTGAAGACGTAAACCGAGATTGCCCGATGCAGCCGACCCTGCAGATGCGCCGCAAGTTTTTCCATCGTGCCGACCTCGCAGTCATGCTCGTCAACCAGGATCACCTCGATATTCTCCACGGGTATCCTCCGTCGCACTTTCAGGCTCGTGGCCGCAATACGCCTTTCCAGTCGAGCAGACCGAGCCGCATCAGTGCATAGAACACGCAGGTCAAGTGTCCATTGTCAAGAAGTGCCCCCGAATCAAGCAGCGTTCGGACGCGGTCCAAGGGAATGCGCTCGAGCTCGAGTTGCTCGTCGGCGTCGGGTTGAAGTGCACCTGAGCGCACTCCGCCCGTCGCGAGAAAACAGTGCAGCCGGTTCGCGTGCGTCTCTGGATTTGGCGATACGCTGACGAGTGGCGTAAGCATTTCGAATACGTGTCCGGTTTCTTCGCGCAATTCGCGGCGGATGGCTGTTTCGGTGTTCATGTCGCCGGGTCTCATCCAGCCACCGGGAATCTCGAGATTGCGCTCGCGCGTGCCATTGCGATACTGGCGCACAAAAAGAGCGTCTCCCTCTCTCGTGAGTGCGAACGCGCTGACCCAATCCGGGTATTCGAGGACGCACGCGCTCCTTTGCAGACAACCCTCTTCATCGCGCAGCCAATCCTTGCGCACAACCATATCGCGTTCGCGCAATACATATTCCGACTGGATGGACTTTGGAAGGCGTGGATTCTTCACGCTATTTCCATTTTTGCAGAGCCTGGAATCGATAATAGTTGATAATGGTCTGGTATAGTAGTTTTATGCCACAACGGATTGGACTTATGCTCGCCGGCCAACGGGGGATTGGGCACCCCGTCATATACGCCAATCTTGATTTTCAATTCAACCAATGAGTTTTTTCATTAATGCGCCGTATATGGTTCGTGAACGTTTTAATGCATTCTGTTTTTTAACGTTTCAATTATACGCAACACGTTAAATATTCTACATTTAGCGAATGATGTGCGGGGAAGAGATTTAATGTCCTTCAGTGTCAATGGGGAACTGGACAGCTATGCCGGTCGCTGATGGATTGCGAAGGGCCACGCAGAGACGCGCCCCAAATCAAAACCGGGGCCTGAACGACAATGAAAATTTCCGGGTGAACTGTCCTGCGTCTGACAGCCAAAAGCTCGCCAAACATAGCCTCGGAATTTCCTAAGGGCAGATAAAGACCTGCCTCTCAGAATAGAAAACTGGTTGGAAAACCTTAATAGTCCTGGCGCGGCAGGAGGGACTCGAACCCCCGCCCCTCGGCTTAGAAGGCCGATGCTCTATCCAGCTGAGCTACTGCCGCAACGAAAGAGCGGTGATGCTACACCAATGCCCCGCTCATTTCACCTCTGACCGGAAGCGGCACCAGGAATTCGCCGCTTCGGTGCTCGCCCATGGCGGGCGAGCCGGCATTCTACCCGAGCGCAGAAGCGCACAGCCACGGCGGCGTGCGACGCCGGTTGTACAAACGAGTGCATGCAGTGGCAACCTCGTTCGCCCCACCGGCATCACGCCACCATCATCACACCGGCTGCGGATGCGTGATAAACCAGCCCAGACACACGAGACCCGCGATCACGCAATACACACCGAACGACGCCAGTCGCCCGCGCCCTTCGAAATAGCGCATCAGAAAGCGCACGCTCAGATACGCGGCAATCGCGGTCAGCACGCCACCGAGCACCGCATCCCCCAGTTGTTCAGGCGCATGAAACAGCTTCGGCACCTCGAGCAAGCCCGCCGCGAAAATGATCGGCGTGCCAAGCAGGAACGCGAATTCCGCTGCCTTTTCGGAGGTCAAACCGGCCGCATTGCCCGCGATCATCGTCAGGCCGCTGCGCGAGAAACCGGGAATCAGCGCGCCGACTTGCGCGAGACCGACGAAAAATGCCTGCTTGAACGTGAGCTTTTCCGGCGCACGGTGCGCACGCGAGCGCTGCAGGCGATCGCCCAACCACAGCAGAATGCCGTTGACGATCAGCGCGATCGCAACGATACGCAAGTCATGAAACACGCGCTCGAGATGCTTTTCGAGCACCAGGCCGACGATACCGGCCGGAATCGTCCCGATGATCAGCGCCCACATCATGTGGCCGTCTTCGTTGCGGCGCCCGCCGAGCGACGCGAAAAAGCCGCCGATCAACGCGATCCAGCGCGCCCGGAAATACCAGAGCAACGCCAGCGCGGTCCCTAGATGCAACGCGACCAGAAACGGCAGCAACTGCGGCGTGTGCTTGTCGATGTGCATCCCGAACAACGCGGGCACCAGCAGCGTGTGCCCAAGGCTGCTGACTGGAAAGAGTTCTGTGACGCCCTGCAACACGCTCAGAAAAATCAGAAACCACAAGCTCACGGGGCAGTCCTCTTGGAGGTAGGGAGACGGGAAACAGCGCGCCGGACGTGCTTTTCCGACGATCTGAAGGCGCGTCGATTATGCCTGGCCGAGGCTGCCCCGCCAAGCGCCGCGCTTTTTTTTTGCTTATTTTTTCCCGCACTGCCGTACACATAAACGACGCACTGCACTTGCGTTGCGCCCGATTATTACGACCATGAAAGTAAAAAGGCCCGCCGATCAAGGCGGGCCTGCACTAAGAGGACGCTGGCGGGATGCGCAACGCGCTCCCGCTATCGCGGATCTCGACGCCCCGTTTTAGCGTGCAATCTTGTGAAAAAAATAAATCGTACTGCCCGCGAACATCCCGAGCAGAGCCACGCCCATTGCCATTGCGAGATCCATAGCGCCTCCGGAAAACGATGAGCCCGATGTCCGGTTCGATACGATCGGGCGGTCATACTGATTATCGACGCGCACGACTGTGCGGTGACACTCGCAATTTCCCGACAAAGGGTTTCCCCGTAGCGCAAAGCGGCGCACAATCGGCGGCGAAAGCCGACGGCGGTCGCCGACTGGCTGCGCGCGACGCTCGCACGCGCAGCCGCCCGCTGCGCTACGCTAGTCGTTTCTTCAACCCGCTTTGCATCCGACCATGCCTCAATTCCAGCAACAGGACATCCTCGAGATCGCACAAGGTTCATCGCTGCTGCGCTTTGCGCCGCAAGCCGGCGGCCGGCTGCTGTCATGGGATATCGACGGCAGCCCCGTCATTTTCTGGCCCGAGCACGCAGACTGGACCCATCCCCCGAAGATCCGCGGCGGCAACCCGTTGCTGTTTCCGTTTCTCGGCCGCCATTTCGTCGACGGCCGGATCGGCGAGTGGCGCGACCGGCAAGGCACGGTGCGCGCGTTACCGATGCACGGTTTCGCGCGCGATCTGCCATTCGATGCGACGCTCGACGAAACCCACGCCACCGTGCGGATGACGCTCACCGATAGCGAAGCCACCCGCGAAGGCTACCCGTTCAGCTTCCGCTTCGAAGCGATCTATCGGCTGGTCGATACGCATACGCTCGACGTCGAACTGACCACGTCGAACACCGGTCACACCGCACTTCCGTACTACGCCGGCCATCACTTCTACTTCGCGCTGCCGCACACGCAGCGCAACGAAACGGTGCTCGAGCTGCCCTGCACCGAGCGCCGCTATCAGCTGCCGGACGGCACGCTCGCGGCCGCCGAGCCCGGCGAACCGAGCTACCGGCTCGACGAAGCGCACATCCTCGACCGTTTCCATTGCCTGAAAGGTGCGTCTACGCATCCTATCCGCCTCGTGCAGCTGGGGCTCAACCGCAGCATCACGATCGACCTGCAGCGGCCGGGCTCCGTGCCCTGGTTCGCGGTCACCACCTGGACCGAAAAGCCGGAATCGGACTTCTACTGCATCGAGCCGTGGCTCGGCCTGCCGGACGCGATCCACAACGAAGAAGGTCTGCGCTGGCTCGAACCGGGTGAAGCCCAGACCGCGGCGCTGCGCATCGTGGTCGGCGCGCTACCTTGACCGCAGGTCTTCAGCCCGCGTTGAACTGACCGCATGCGCATGCGAACCGTGGGCGCGCCGCGCCGTTTTTTCTGTGTTGCAACGCAAAACCGTTAAAATCGGGCGTTTTGTTTCTGCCGCGTGGGTTTTGCCGAATCCGTCTGCCCTGTCAGACAGATCCCGAGGCGTCGTCGGCAAGCCGCTGCGGCGGCGGTTTTGCGAGGTCCAATGTTGACAACAAGAATGAGACGGCTCGCCGGCCTATCGGTGACCGCGGGGTTAGTCGCGCTGCTGGCCGCATGTGGTTCCGCGCCGGTGGCGCCGGGGTTTTACCGCGTCGAACGGGGCGACACGCTGACGAAGATCGCGCGCGATAACCGGCAGCCGGTGCAGAGCATCGTGCGCTGGAATAATCTGTCGAATGCGGATTCGATCGAGGTGGGCCAGGTGCTGCGCGTCGCGCCGCCAGGCAGCGCGGCGGCGACACCCTCGACGGCCAGTGCGCGCACAAGAAGCAGCGCCGCTGCCGAGCCGCGCGGCACGGCCGCGGAGCCAGCCGCGCCGCCCGTCGCCAACGCACCGCCGATCTCGCTGGTGTGGCCCGCGTCCGGCACCGTGGTGCGCCGCTTCGATGGCAAGAATTCGAAGGGCATCGATATCACGGACACGGCCGGCACACCGGTCGTCGCGGCCGCGGCGGGCACCGTCGTCTATGCGGGCAATGGTCTGCGCGGTTACGGCAATCTGCTGATCATCAAGCACAACGCCGACTATCTGACCGCGTATGCGCACAATCGCGCGCTGCTGGTCAAGGAAGGGCAAACCGTGCAGCAAGGGCAAAAGATCGCCGAAATGGGCGATACCGACAATGACCGCGTCATGCTGCATTTCGAACTGCGTTACGGCGGCCGCTCGATCGACCCGTCCCGCTCGCTGCCGCCGCGTTGAGCGGATACGGCATCGCGCGGCAAGCCGCGCAAACGTTCGCACACGAGCGCCGCTTCGCACGCGCCGGGAACCTGGCGCGGCGCGGACGGCTCCATTGGAGAGTGAGTACACGGCGGCAAGCCGTCTCGACTATTTGAATGACAGAGAGGAACGTGGAATGAAAACCGTATTGGCGGCGGCGCGCGCGATGGCAGCGGGCCTTTCGATCTCCGTCGTGGCGGCGCTTGCCGGCTGCGCGAGCTCGACAACAATGACGTATCTGCCGAACGGCGACACCGGTTTTGCGATCAACTGCAGCGGCAGCGACGCAAGCTCGAACTGGGGTGAATGCTATCAGCGCGCGGGCGAGGCATGCGGCGCATACGGTTACGACGTGATCTCGAAAGATGTCGACAACGGCGCGACGTCGGGCGGTTCGCTCGGCGGAATCTTGGGCGCGAACGTCAAAAATCGTTCGATGGTGATTCGCTGCAAGCAGTGACGTGGCGCGCGGTTGCGTCGGCCGTTGCATCGGTTCATGCATCGCTTGGTGCGCCGACTTTGAAATCCCCCTGAAAAAAGCCCTTTTTTTGAAGATATGCATGCGTGCACAACCAAAAAAAGGCCCGGCACGAGGCCGGGCTAACGGGGGTTCGGCGCATATCGGCAAAGGACCGGTTTACCATGCGCCGAAACGAAATCTAGCAACGCCCCTATAGGCGTGCAATCGATTAATTGATCAAATAATGTGAGTCGGCGCACGGATCGAACGCAAGATCGAACGACTGTGATCACCTGGGAAGCCGAAGCAACCCGCGGTGCATCGCGGCCGGTTTGTTCGTCGGAATGTCGATGGCCTGAAGACCCGCATGGAATGGGCGTCTTCATTCGCGCGCCCAGGGCGCTGGCTGTTCGAAGCGAGCAACGCGATCATGCCGCGTCCGCCACCACTGTCCTCAACCCGACCTCGTCGCGCTTGGTGCGCAAGCGCACCCTTTCGTTGCTTTTGATTGCCCCGCGCATTTGATGCGTATCGAATCCGGCGGCGAATGATGTGACCAATGCCGTCAGCGATGCCGTGACCGATGTGTCGCACCGTGTCGCGCCGTGTCAAATAGGGCCCGCCAGCATGGTTTATAGTAACGGCCGCCCGTCCCTGTTCCCGCGCCACTGACGCACGCACTCCGTCCACGCAAGCCGATGACTTCCTCCGACACTCCACAAGGCCCTTCGCACAGCCCTCTTTACGCCAAGCTGCTCGGCGAAACCGCAAAGATCGGCTGGCAGGAACTCGAGCGCTTTTTTGCGCGCGGCATGCTGTTGCGCGTCGTGCGCGATCTCGACCTCGTGAGCGTGGCCGAAGCGATCGCGAACGACGACACCGAGCAGGTGAGCCAATGGCTGTCGGCCGGGCTCGTCGAACGCGTGCAAGCGGAAACCGCCGTCGATTTTGCCGCGCGCGATCCGGACCTGTGGGCGGTCGTCGTATCGCCGTGGGTCTGCGTGCAGGAACGCGGCTAAACGCGGCTTCAGGTTGGACACGAACTCACAGAGCGCACAAAGCGCGCGATTCGCAACGGCACCCGCGTTGCCCGTGCGTTGGCATCGACGGGTACTCGCGCTCGCCTTTCCCATCGTCCTCGCCAATCTGACGCAGCCGATTCTCGGCGCAGTCGACACCGCCGTTGCCGGGCATCTGACGAACGCGTCGTATCTCGGCGGCGTTGCGCTGGGTGGCCTCTTCTTCAACTTCGTGTTCTGGGGCTTCGGCTTTCTGCGCATGGGCACCACCGGCCTCGTCGCGCAGGCGTTCGGCGCCAGCGATCGCGCGAGCGTGCGAAGCAACGTCGCGCGCGCCCTACTGCTCGCGTTTGCGATCGGCGCGGTCGTGCTCGCACTGCAAACGCCGCTGATCGAATACGCAATCCGTGTGCTCGGCGGCAGCGCGGCCGTACAACAGCACGCGCGCGCCTATTGCCACGCGCGTATCTGGGCCGCGCCGTTCGCGCTGGCCAACTACGTCGTGCTCGGCTGGCTGCTCGGGACGCAACGGGTACGGCTTGCGCTCGTCACGCAGGTGTTGATCAATGCGGTCAACATCGTGGCTGTACTGCTCTATGTGTACCGCTTCGACTGGGGAATTGCCGGCATCGGCGCGGCCACCGCGAGCGCCGATGCGGTCGGCTTCGCGTTTGGCGCGTACCTGTTGTGGCGCTTGCGGCCGCGCGGCCTGCCCGCGTTCGCGCGCGGCGAGTTGTTCGACGCAGCGGCGCTCAAACGGCTTGTCGCGATCAATCGCGACATCTTCATTCGTACGCTGTGCCTGCTGTCGTCGTTCGCGTGGTTCACGCATCTGAGCGCGCGACAGGGCGACGCGACGCTCGCGGCGAATGCGCTGCTGCTCAACTTTCAGACTTTCATGGCATATGGACTCGACGGCTTCGCGCATGCGGCCGAAGCACTGGTCGGCGCCGCGCTCGGCGCGCGCGACCGGCATGCGTTCGGCCGTGCGGTCAAGGTCACGATGCTGTGGTCGGCACTGGGGGCGCTTGGGTTCTCACTCGTCTACTGGGCCGCCGGCGGATGGATCATTGGGCAGTTGACCGATCAACCTGCCGTGCGCGCGTCCGCGAGAACCTATCTCGGCTGGGCGGCGTTGTCGCCGGTCATTTCGGTGTGGGGTTTTCTGCTCGACGGTGTTTTTATCGGCGCAACGCGTACGCGTGAACTGATGGTATCGATGGTGATATCGCTTGCGGTGTTTGTCGCCGCGTCGTGGGCGCTTGCCGGACCAGGCGGCAACCACGGGTTGTGGGCCGCGCTGCTGATCTTTATGGGCGCACGAGGCGTGACCCTCGCCCGATTCGCACCACGCATTGCGCGCGGTATTCCGCCCGACGCTGCGTAAGCGGTGCGAGCCGTCTGTGGGCACTCGCACCGGAAGCGATCTTCGCGCTTATTGGGGCGCCGAATCGGGTACGTCGATAATCTGCGGCGGGCTCGTGTCGGTCGGCACGCCGTGATAGTCCGCCGGGTCTTGCGGCGGTCTATGAGGGTGCATGGTCACATCATCGGCGCAACCGGCAAGAGCCGACAGCGTCAGGGCAAGCAGAAAAGTACGCTTCATGAATATCCCGAAACCCGATTGAAAACATTGGGGGGTTAGAGTCTACCCGTAAAGCGCCGCGCGCGACGGCTTCCCGCCTTGATCCCGCATCCATCGAGGCCGTCCGGTCGCCCGGCACGTCGCCACGTGTGAACTAATATGTACGGGTAGGGATAAGTGGCCACAGTGGTCCGAGGAGGCTGTCATGGATGCCGAATCAATCGCCGGCTTGGCGGGTCTTGGGGTGGGCTTGCTGGTGCTCGTCGCGCTATCGATTTTCGAATCGAGAAACTATCGGCGCGAGCATAACGGGGAAGGCATGATGCATCACTGGCTCGACCAGCACCATATGCTCGACTGGGTGCATCGCAAGCACTGAGCATCGCAGCGCTTCTGCTTCTTACGCTTCCTGTGCGCGTGTCGCGCCGCTTCTCGCGCGTTTGACGTGCGCCTCTCGCCATCGCGGGCGGAACGTGCTTCCGGCCCGTGATGGTTTTCGTCTGCCGTCCGGCCGCGCGATGGTGGCGTGCGTTCACCGGCTGCGTGCGCGCGTCGCGCGTCCTTCTCTGCTGCGGTGCTTCGACATACCCATCGCGCGCTTTCCGCATCGCGCTATCCACCTCTCGTCTTCGCCTCCCACTCATGGGCACAAGCCTTGCTGAAAGCTTGTTATGAGCAGCGCGGCATTCGCCCACCGCCGCGCCGTTGACCTACGTACCGACCGCGAGCGCGCGGACGCGCGGCTCCACGGCGCCCGCGTGGCGCCCCCGCGCGACGGTCCGCCGAAGAACCGCGTGGGCCGGCCATAGGCCATCAAGGGAGAGACAACATGACCCTCGGAACCATTCTGCTGATCGTGCTAATCCTGTTGCTGATCGGTGCCTTCCCCAGCTGGCCATACAGCCGCAGCTGGGGTTACCAGCCGACCGGCATCGTCGGTGTCGTGCTGATCGTCGTGATCGTGCTGTTGCTGATGGGCACGATATAGCGCCGGACGCGCTGCGCGTCGGTCGGCGCAAAGCAAATTTCAACCGGCATTGACGGCCGGCGCGAAAGCCAGGTAGAATGCTCGGCTCGTCGGAGCGTAGCGCAGCCTGGTAGCGCATCTGATTTGGGATCAGAGGGTCGAAGGTTCGAATCCTTTCGCTCCGACCAAAGGAATCAAGGGGTTTAGCTCACGCTAAACCCCTTTTTCTGTTTACCGCACTGCACTTTTTACTCCCCCTTCACCGTCCCCACCTCGCTTGCGGTCCGGCATCCCGCATGCGACATTGCCTGTCGACCCGACATGAAGTCCGCATCGTGACTCATATGGAGACATGCGATGAACCTGATCCTCTGGCGTCACGCCGAAGCCGAAGACACCGCGTCGAGCGATCTCGCCCGCCAGCTCACCTCGCGCGGCCGCAAACAGGCGCAAGCCGGCGCCAAATGGCTGCGCGCCCGTCTCGACGACGACACGGTGATTCTCGTCAGCCCTGCCACGCGCACCGTGCAGACGGTCGAAGCCTTGACCGATCAGTACCGGGTCGTTCGTGAAATCGCGCCGGACGCGAGCGCGTCCGATGTGCTCGGCGCGGTCGGCTGGCCCGACGGCATCGCGCCGACGGTGGTCGTGGTCGGGCATCAGCCGACGCTCGGCCATACCGCGGCCCGGCTGATCGGGAAAAGCGGCGACAGCTGGTCGATCAAAAAGGGCGGCATCTGGTGGATCGAGAGCCGCACGCGCGGCACCGATATGGAAGTGGAAGCGACCCTGCGGGCCGCCATTAGCCCCGATTTGATCTGATCCGAACCATACGAACAGGCGTGCGTCAACCTTACGTGAAGTCATCGAATCGTCACAGCAATGCCACGCAAACGTCACCGGCGGTTACTACATTGGCGAACAAAGCGGAATCCTCACTTTTTCGACCAGGAACGCCACAATGCGAGAACTGCCGACGCCTACCCTGCCCTTCGCTTCGATCCCGCTTGAGCGCCGCCGTCTCCCACGCGCCGAGGAAACAGTCACTCCCCAGCACCGCCTGCAAGTGACGTGGGTACGCTCCGACGAGGAACTCCGTGAAGCGCAGCGTCTGCGTTACCGCGTGTTCGCCGACGAGATGGGCGCGCATCTGTCGGGCCCGGCAGGCCTCGATGTCGACCCATTCGACGCATTCTGCGATCACCTGATCGTCCGCGATCTGGACACGCTGCAAGTGGTCGGCACCTACCGCGTGCTGCCGCCGCACCAGGCGGCGCGCATCGGCCGTCTTTATGCGGAAGGCGAATTCGATCTGTCGCGCCTCACGCATCTGCGCTCGAAGCTGGTCGAAGTGGGTCGCTCATGCGTGCATGCCGACTACCGTAGCGGCTCGGTCATCATGTCGCTGTGGGCTGGCCTCGCCTCTTATATGCAGCACAACGGTTACGAGACGATGCTCGGTTGCGCGAGCGTGTCGATGGCCGACGGCGGCCACTACGCGGCCAATCTGTACAAGTCGCTGCGCGCAAGCGAGCTGACCGCGCCGGAATACCGCGCGTTCCCGCATACCCCGCTGCCGTTCGACGATCTGCAGACCGGTGCGAAAGTCGCACCGCCGCCGCTGATCAAGGGTTACCTGCGCCTTGGCGCGAAGATTTGCGGCGCGCCCGCGTGGGATCCGGATTTCAACGCGGCCGATTTCCTGACGCTGTTCCGTCTGTCGGAAATCAACGCGCGCTATGCCCGCCACTTCCTCGGCGACGCGCTGCCGCGCTGATCGAAGCACGGCTTGTCGCGGATTAGCGACAAGCCGGCGCTAATCCCGGTCACGCATCGTTCAAGTTCAGAAGAAAACAGCCCGGCAAAGACATGGCCGGGCTGTTCTATTGGTCATTCGAGCGATTCAAGCGAACGGCTGCATCGCAACGCGATTCACCCAATCGATTAGTCATCCGTATAAACGACGCGATAGGGCGTCCGGATCTTTTCCCATTCCGCCGCTTCCTGGCTCAGGCTGTAATCGGTCAGCGGATTGTTCGCGACCCACGCATTCGGCAGGCGCACCTCGTAACCGCCGTTCGCCTCGCCCACCTTGATGTCCGGCAGACCGACGTCGGCGCGCCGCCGGCACAGCAGCGCGGCAAGGCGCAGGCAGAACAGCAGCGTCCATTCGACGTCGCGCGTCTGCGCGAGCTTGCCCAGCTTGCCCGCATGACCCAGCACGAGCGCCGCGACGCGTGCCTGGTCGGTGCGTGAAAAACCCGGCATGTCCGCATTGCTCGCAATGTAGGCGGAATGCTTGTGATACGCGCTATGCGAGATCGATAAGCCGATTTCGTGCAACGCGGCCGCCCAGCCGAGGAACATCCGGTTCTCTGCGCGTTGCTCGGGGTCCGGTTCGTCGAGTTGATCGTAAAAACGCACTGCAAGTTCGCCGATACGCCCAGCCTGCGCACGATCCACACCGTAGCGCCGCATGAACCCTTCAACCGTGACCGTGCGCATATCCTGATGCTGCGACCGGCCGAGCAGGTCGTACAGCACGCCCAGGCGCAGTGCGGCGTCAGTCGTGTCGACATAGTCGACGTCGAGTTCCTCGAACACGGCGAGCATGATCGACAGGCCGCCGGCCAGCACCGGAATGCGATCCGGCTTCAGCGCGATCAGCTTCAGCCGGTTCACGTTTTCCGCCTTGATCAGCGCGCGCTTGAGCCGCTCGAGGCCGCCGCGCGAAATGCCGTGCGTGACGCCCGCATCGTTGAAGCCGTTCGCCTCGACCAGTTCCGCGAGCGCGCGCGCCGTGCCCGACGAGCCGATCGCCTGTTCCCACCCGGTCTTTTTGTAGTCAGCGGAGATAATCTGGATTTCACGCGATGCGGCAAGCTCCGCCTGGCGCATCGTGTATTCGTCGACGTTTCCGGCCGGAAAAAACGCGCGGCTATGGCTCACGCAACCGATATAGAGACTTTCCATCTTGATCGGCGTGTAGTGCGCGCCGATGATGAATTCCGTCGACCCGCCACCAATATCGACCACCAGCCGCTTGCCCGTGCTGGCCGGCACCGAATGCGCGGCGCCCGCATAAATCAGCCGCGCTTCTTCGCGGCCCGCAATCACTTCGATCGGAAAACCGAGCGCCGCTTCCGCTTCAGCAAGAAATTCGCCGGCATTCTTCGCGACGCGCAGCGTGTTGGTCGCGACGGCCCGCACCTGATCCGGATGAAAGTCGCGCAACCGCTCGCCAAACCGCCGCAACGCATCCCAGCCGCGCACCTGCGACGCGCGATCGAGCATCTTGTCGCGCGACAGGCCGGCGGCGAGCCGCACCGGTTCGCGCAACGCATCGACCTGGTAGATCTGGCTGCCTGCGTCGGTTTCTTCGACGCGCCCAACGATCAGGCGAAAACTGTTGGAACCGAGATCGACCGAGGCGAGCAATGACGGATTATTAGCCATCGATTGTGAGGACTCCGTGCGCGCGGACGAAACGCTCCTGCTTGCGCTCGCCCTGTTGAAAGGCGCCATTTTAAGCGTACTGGTTCCCATCGTGTCACCTCGGACCGTGTAACCTGCAATGGACGTCCCGTGTATCTTCGCGTATACCTTGCGTCATAATTGCGACACGTGGGGCCGGCCGGGGTCCGATGGGCTAAATAAAGCGCTAAAATTTGTGGCAACTGTGAATGTCACAAAAATATCATCAATCCGTGAGAATTTCCGAACGTCCTTTCGAATCCTGGTCCGAACCATCCACGCTGCCGATGTCCATCCGCTACCCTCTTCTGAACCGCGAACTGGGCATTCTGGGTTTCAACGAGCGCGTACTCGCGCAAGCCGCCGACCCGGCGGTTCCGTTGCTCGAACGTCTGCGCTTCATCTGCATCACCAGCAGCAACCTCGACGAGTTCTTTGAAATCCGCATGGCCGGATTGCAGGAACAGATGCGCGACAATCCCGGCGCACTGTCGCCGGACGGCATGTCGCTGCAACACGCGTACGATCTGGTCGCTGAGCGGGCGCAAAAGCTCGTGCACCGTCAATACGCGATGCTGCATGAAACGGTGCTGCCCGCGCTCGAAGACGAAGGCATCTACTTTCACGGCACCGAAGCATGGAGCGATGCGCAGACCGAATGGGCGCGCAACTACTTCTTCGACGAACTGCTGCCGGTGCTCACGCCAATCGGTCTCGATCCCGCGCACCCTTTTCCGCGTGTGCTCAACAAGAGCCTGAACTTCGTCGTCGAACTCGAAGGGAAAGATGCGTTCGGCCGCCAGGCGGTCATGGGCATCGTCCAGGCGCCGCGCGCATTGCCGCGGCTGGTGCGGATGCCGCATGAACTGTCCGGCTACTCGCATGGCTTTGTGTTGCTGAGCTCGCTGATGCAGCGCTTCGTCAACGAGCTGTTCCCGAATCTGATGGTGCGCAACTGCAACCAGTTTCGCATCACGCGCAACAGCGAGCTGTTCGTCGACGAAGACGAAATCACCAATCTGCGGGTGGCGCTGCAAGGCGAGCTGCCGGCGCGCCACCTCGGCAATGCGGTGCGGCTCGAGGTGTCGGCCGATACGCCCGAGCACCTGGTGCGGCGCCTGCTCGACGAAAGCGGACTGTCAGCGAAAGATTGCTATCGCGTCGACGGCCCGGTGAATCTGGTGCGGCTGATGCAATTGCCGGAGATGGTCGATCGCCCGGACCTCAAGTTCGTTCCGCATATTCCGGCCACGCCGCCGCAAATCGCGACCAGCGCGAATCTGTTCGACGTGATCGATCAGGGCGACGTGCTGCTGCATCACCCGTACGAGAGCTTCCAGCCGGTGCTCGAATTGCTGCTGCAGGCGGCGAAGGACCCGAACGTCGTCGCGATCAAGCAGACCATTTACCGCACCGGCACCGACTCGCCGCTGATGGACGCGCTGATGCAGGCGGCGCGCAACGGCAAGGAGGTGACGGTGGTCGTCGAACTGCTCGCGCGCTTCGACGAGGAAACCAACATCAACTGGGCCGCGCAGCTCGAAGCCGTCGGTGCGCACGTGGTCTATGGCGTGGTCGGCCACAAATGCCACGCGAAGATGATGCTGATCGTGCGGCGCGTGTCCGAGGCGGGCAAGTCGATGCTCAAGCGCTACGTGCACCTGGGCACCGGCAACTACCACCCGCGCACCGCGCGTCTTTACACCGACTTCGGCCTGATGACCGCCGATCAGCAGATCTGCGAAGACGTGCACCACGTGTTCCAGCAGCTGACCGGCATCGGCGGCGAGCTGACGTTGCACGAACTGTGGCAGTCGCCGTTCACGCTGCACCCGCGCCTGGTCGATTCGATTCGCGCCGAAGCCGAACATGCGCGCGCCGGCAAGCGCGCGCGCATCGTCGCGAAGATGAACGCGCTGCTCGAACCGACTGTGATTGCCGAGCTGTATGAAGCGTCGCAGGCGGGCGTGAAGATCGACCTGATCGTGCGCGGCGTCTGCGCGTTGCAGCCGGGCGTGCCGGGGCTATCGGAGAATATTACGGTCCGCTCGATCGTCGGGCGCTTTCTCGAGCATCACCGCATCTTCTACTTCTACGACAACGGCAAGGAGCAGGTGTATCTGTCGAGCGCCGACTGGATGGACCGCAACTTCTTCCGCCGCGTCGAAGTCGCATTCCCGATCAACAACCGGCGGCTGAAACGGCGCGTGATCGCGGAGGGGCTGTCGGCCTTCCTCGGCGACAATCAGGCAGCATGGCTGATGCACAGCGACGGTCACTATCGCCGGCGACGGCCGGGCAAGTCGTCGCGCAACGCGCAGATGAGTCTTCTGACGAAGTTCTGTTCCTGACGGAGAGGTTCGCGGATGCACCTTTGACGCAGCCGCAACGTCGATGAATCAAGCCCGCTGCGCAAGCAACGCAGCGGGCTTTTTTGTGGTTTGTGGTTTGTGGGGCGCGGCGGCGGGCGGTCAGGCCGGCGCCGGTTGGCGGCGCGCGGTGCGGAACGCCGGGAAGCGCGCGGTGAACGTGCTGCCGCGCCCTTCTTCGCTCTTCACTTCGAGTTGTGCGTCGTGCCGTTGCAGCACATGCTTGACGATCGCCAGTCCGAGGCCGGTGCCGCCCGTGTCGCGCGAGCGGCTGCGATCGACGCGATAGAAACGCTCGGTGAGCCGCGGAATATCGGCAGCGGGAATGCCCAGACCGCTGTCGACCACCGAGAATGCCGCTTGCGAGCCCTGCGCGTGCCAGCTTACGTGAATCGATCCGCCATCAGGCGTATACCGAATCGCGTTCGTCACGAGATTGCCGAGCGCGCTCAGAATCTCGGTCTCGACGCCGGTCACGGTCAAGCCTTCATCGATGTCGAAGGTGACGCGATGCCGGCCGGCGGACAGCGATTCCGCATCGTCCTTCAGGTGCCGCAGCACCGCGCGCATATCAACCATCTGCTCGCTGGGCGGCTTGCTGTCGCCTTCGAGCGTCGCGAGCACGAGCAGGTCGCGCACGATATGCTGCATCCGCGACGCCTGCTGCTCCATCAGTTCGAGGTAGCGCGAGCGCTCGGCGTCGTTGAGCGGCAGCTCGCGCATCGTCTCCAGAAAGCCGGCCAATACCGTGAGCGGTGTCTTCAACTCATGCGACACGTTCGCGACGAAATCCCGCCGCATCGAGTCCGTGCGTTCCAGTTCGGTGATGTCCTGCGACAGCAGCAGCTTGCGATTGTCGCCGTACGGAAACACCTGCACCGACAGCACGTGCTGCCGCCGCTCGCCCATCCCGCGCATGATCAGCATTTCGTCATACTGGCGCGTGTTCAGATAACGGACGAAATCGGGCCGGCGCACCAGATGCGTAATGTGCTGACGCAGATCGCGTTTTGCGTCGAGCCCGAAATGCTGTTCGGAGATCGCATTGCACCATTCGATCTGGTCGTGATCATCGAGCATCGCGACGCCGTTCGGCGACGCCTGGATGGCCTGAATAAAGCGCGAGTGCTGCTGCTCGACCTGCCGCACCTGCGCGTGCCAGCGCTTCGCAAGCTTGTGCAGCCGGTAATAGATTTCGCCCCAGATGCCCGGTGCGCTCGGCACTTCGCCGTATACCGGCGCATCGAGCAGACGCCACAACTGCTGTTTGTGAAACGTGCTGAAGACGCCCTGTGCAAGCAGCACGACGATCGCGAGGATCAGCGCCACCTTGACGCTGAACAGCACTCCGACCAACACGCACAGAACAGCGAGCAGCACCAGCGAAACGAGGGAGCGCGCCCAGATGATGTTCATGTTCCAGCGATCGAAGAAATAACGACGAGCGGCATGCGAGGCCCTTTTCGCGCCAGGTCCGGCGCGCGTTCAGGTAACCCTTGTAGCCCCTGGATAGTCTCAGGCGCTCTTTGCGAGCCGGTAGCCGCTGCCGCGGACCGTTTCGATCATAGCATCGCAGCCAGCCGGCTTGAGCGCGGCACGCAGCCGTTTGATATGCACGTCGACGGTGCGTTCTTCGACGAACACGTGGTCGCCCCACACCTGGTCGAGCAGTTGCGTGCGGCTGTGCACGCGCTCCGGATGCGTCATGAAAAAGTGCAGCAGACGGAACTCCGTCGGCCCGAGATCGAGCTTGATCTCGCTGCCCTGCGCGTGCGCGGCGACCCGGTGCGTCGATGGATCGAGCTTGAGCCCGTTGATCGCGACCACGTCTTCGGTCAGCTGCGGCGCGCGGCGGCGCAACACCGCCTTGATGCGCGCCATCAGTTCCTTCGGCGAGAACGGCTTCGTCACGTAGTCGTCGGCGCCGATTTCGAGGCCGAGCACCTTGTCCTGCTCGTCGCCGCGCGCGGTCAGCATGATGATCGGGATATGCTTGGTGCGATCGTTATTGCGCAGATCGCGTGCAAACGCTATTCCGGATTTGCCCGGCAGCATCCAGTCCAGCAGGACGAGGTCGGGCAGCACGTCGCTAATCAGGTTTTGCGCCTGTTCCGCGTTGTACGCGCGGATTGGGCAGTGTCCTGCATGTTGAAGATTGACCGAAATCAGTTCGGAAATCGCGGGTTCGTCTTCGATGATAAGGATACTGCTGGGCATCGGTGCCTCGTGAGCTCTTAACAGAAATCGATCAGGGCCTGCAGCTGAGCACGTTCGCCAATCGTTTGGCTGGCGTGTCAGCTGAGCGCCTCTCGCTCGAGCGCGTCGCGCGACTTGTGCCGCACATCCGTGCCCTTCACGATGTAGATGATGAATTCCGCGATGTTCTTCGCGTGGTCGCCGATCCGTTCGATCGCCTTGGCGATGAACAGGAAATCGAGCCCCACCGAGATCGAACGCGGATCTTCGGTCATGTACGAGATCAGTTTGCGCACGAATGCGCGGAATTCCTCGTCGATCGCCTTGTCGTCGCGCACGATCTGCGCGGCCGCCACGGTATCGAGGCGCGCGAACGCATCGAGCGCGCGGCGCAGGATCGACACCGCCATTTCGCCGGACAACTTGATTTCCGCGATGTTGATCGTGCGTGACGCGCCGTCTTCCATCAGGCGCTTCGTGCGCTTCGCGATCTTCTCCGCTTCGTCGCCGGCGCGCTCGAGGTTCGTGATGGTCTTCGAGATCGCGAGCAGCAGGCGCAGGTCGCGCGCGGCCGGCTGGCGGCGCGCGATGATGTTGCTGCACTCTTCGTCGATTTCGACTTCCATGCCGTTCAGGCGCTCTTCGGCCGCAATCACCTTTTCGGCGACTTCGAGATCGAAGTTGTTGAGCGCGGTCATCGCGTCGACGATCTGCGCTTCGACGAGGCCGCCCATTTCGAGCACCTTCGACGAAAGCAGGTTCAGGTCGGCGTCGAACTGGCTGGACAGGTGTTTATCGGACATCATGGACTCCCTTCGCTAGCTGCCTCATTGCCATCACTCAACCGAAACGACCGGTGATGTAGTCTTCGGTTTCCTTGCGTACCGGCTTGATGAAGATCTTTTCGGTGTCGCCGAATTCGATCAGTTCGCCGAGATACATATACGCAGTGTAGTCCGAACAGCGCGCAGCCTGCTGCATGTTGTGCGTGACGATCACCACCGTGTAGTCGCTCTTGAGCTCGGCGATCAGCTCTTCGATGCGGCCCGTCGAAATCGGATCGAGCGCGGAGCACGGTTCGTCGAGCAGCAACACTTCCGGACGGATCGCAATGCCGCGCGCGATGCACAGACGCTGCTGCTGGCCGCCCGACAGACCGTAACCGCTTTGGCCCAGTTTGTCCTTCACTTCGTTCCACAGCGCCGCCTTGGTCAGCGCCCATTCGACGCGGTCGTCCATTTCCGAGCGCGTGAGCGTCTCGAACATCTTCACGCCGAATGCGATGTTGTCGTAGATCGACATCGGGAACGGCGTCGGCTTCTGGAACACCATGCCGATACGCGCGCGCAACAGCGAAATATCGCGCTTGGTCGTCAGCAGGTTTTCGCCGTCCATCAGGATTTCGCCTTCGGCGCGCTGCTCCGGATAGAGCGCGTACATCTTGTTGAAGGTGCGCAGCAGCGTCGACTTGCCGCAACCCGACGGGCCGATGAACGCGGTCACCTTGCCCTCGGGAATGTGCAGGTTGATGTTCTTCAGCGCGTGGTATTTGCCGTAGAAGAAGTTCAGATTGTTGACTTCGATCTTCGGGCGCGACGGTGCTTGCGCGCGGCCGTTCTGGGCGGGATCGAAGCCGGCCGGCGCGGCCGGACGTTCGACGGGATTCAGGTGACTTTCTGCCATGTTCATCGGATCGCTCCGCCCTTACTTGTTCGAGAAGATCGTACGCGCGAGGATATTCAATCCCAGCACGCCGAGCGTAATCAGGAATACGCCCGCCCAGGCGAGCGACTGCCACTGCGCGAACGGGCTCATCGCGAACTTGAAGATCGTGACGGGCAGGTTCGCCATCGGCTGGTTCATGTCCCAGGAGAAGAACTGATTCGACAGCGACGTGAAAAGCAGCGGCGCGGTTTCGCCGGCAATGCGCGCGACCGCGAGCAGCACGCCGGTCACGATGCCTGCGAGCGATGCCTTCAGCGTGATCGACAGCACCATCTTCCACTTCGGCGTGCCGAGCGCGAACGCGGCTTCACGCAACGCGTTCGGCACGAGCTTCAGCATGTTTTCGGTCGTGCGGATCACGATCGGAACCTGCAGCAGACCGAGCGCGACAACACCCGCCCAGCCGCTGAAATGCCCCATCTTCGCGACGACCAGCGCATAGACGAACAGACCGACGACGATCGATGGCGCCGACAGCAGGATGTCGTTGATAAAACGCGTGACGCTCGCGAGCAGCCCTCTCTGTCCGTACTCGGCGAGATAGACGCCCGCCATGATGCCGATCGGCGTGCCGATCACCGTCGCCAGCACGACCAGCAGCAGGCTGCCGACAATCGCGTTCGCCAGACCGCCGCCATCGGTATTCGGCGGCGGCGTCGACTGCGTGAACAGTTCGACCGACAGCCCGCCGATGCCAAGACGCAACGTGGTGTACAGAATCCAGATCAGCCAGAGGAGGCCAAATGCCATCGCGACGAGCGACAGCGTGAGCGCGACCGCGTTGGTCACCCGGCGGCGCTTTTGCAGCCGGTTGCGGGTTCTTTCGAGGGTGGCCGGATCGGCCATGCCCGGCATGTTCAGAGGCTGGCTCATCGCTTCGTGCCCTCGCCTTTCTCAAGACGCAGCAGCATCAGTTTCGAAATCGCGAGCACGATGAACGTGATCACGAACAGGATCAGGCCGAGTTCCATCAGCGCCGCGGTATGCAGGCCCGGGCTCGCTTCGGCGAACTCGTTGGCAAGCGCCGACGTAATGCTGTTGCCCGGCGAGAACAGCGACACATTGTCGAGCAGGTTCGTGTTGCCGATCACGAACGTCACCGCCATCGTCTCGCCGAGCGCGCGGCCAAGGCCGAGCATCACGCCGCCGATCACACCGTTCTTCGTGAATGGCAGCACGATCTTCCACATCACTTCCCAGGTCGTGCAGCCGATGCCGTACGCCGATTCCTTCAGCAACACCGGCGTGACTTCGAACACGTCGCGCATCACCGACGCGATGTACGGGATGATCATGATCGCGAGAATCACGCCCGCGCACAGGATGCCGATGCCGATCGGCGCGCCCTTGAACAGCGCGCCGACGATCGGCATGCCGGACAGCAGCTTGCCGAGCGGCTTTTCGAACCACTCCGCGAAAATCGGCGCAAAGACGAGCAGACCCCACATGCCGTAGACGATCGACGGAATCGCGGCGAGCAGCTCGATCGCGATGCCGAGCGGCCGGCGCAGCCATGCCGGGGACAATTCGGTGAGAAACAACGCAATGCCGAAACTGACCGGCACCGCGATGATGAGCGCGATGACCGACGTGGCGATCGTGCCGTAAATCGGCACCAGCGCGCCGAACTGCTCGGAAGGAGGATCCCAGTCGGCCGTCCACAGGAAGCTCAGGCCGAACTTCTGGATGGTGGGCAGTGACGCGACAAACAGCGACACAATAATGCCACCGAGCAACAATAAGGTAACGATAGCAGCAAGCCGCGCAAGGCTGCCGAAGATAACGTCGCCGGCGCGGCTGGGCGCTTTCTGCGCTGCGCTGCCTGGCGGGGTCGACACGATTGGAATGTCGGACATGGGAGCCTGTCGAAACTGTTTCCGGATGCCGCGCGGCAGGATGCCGGACAGCGTGTACCGCGGTTGACTGCGAGCCCTACTGCCAGTTCCTCGCGCCTGCCCAAAGGGCGGGCGGGTACTGCCAACAGCCCGTTGCTGCGATGACTGATGACGCAGCGAGCCGCGGGTTTGATCCTCGCGGCGTCGGTTCAGCTGGACCGATCGCCGACCGATCCAGCTTACTTCACTTCAGTGCGACTTACTCAGCTGCGAGCGACTTGCCCGAAGCGTCCTTCACCTTCGTCTTCCACTGCGACTTGATCTGCTCGACCACCGACGGCGGCAGCGAGATGTAGTCCAGATCCGAAGCAGCCTGGCCGCCGTTCTTGAACGCCCAGTCGAAGAACCTCAGCGTTTCCTGGCCTTCAGGCGACTTCTCCTGCGTCGTGTGCACCAGCACGAATGTCGCGCCGACGACCGGCCACGCGTCCTTGCCCGGCTCGTTCGTCAGGATCTGGTAGAACGTCTTCGACCAGTCTGCGCCCGCTGCGGCAGCCTTGAAGGTTTCCGTCTTCGGCTCGACCAGCGCACCCGACTCGTTCTTCATCGCCGTGTAGACCATGTGGTTCTGCTTCGCGTACGCCCATTCGACGTAACCGATCGCGCCCGGCAGACGCTGCACGAAGGCCGCGACGCCGTCGTTACCCTTGCCGCCCGTACCGGTCGGCCAGTTGACCGTCGTGCCTTCGCCGATCTTCGACTTCCACTCGCCGTTGACCTTCGACAGGTAGTTCGTCCAGATGAAGCTCGTGCCCGAACCGTCCGCACGGCGCACCACTGCGATGTCCGTATCCGGCAGCTTCACCTTCGGGTTCAACGCGGCGATCGCCGGGTCGTTCCACTTGTTGATCTTGCCCAGATAGATGTCGCCGAGCACCTCGCCCGACAGAACGATTTCGCCCGCCTTCACGCCCGGCAGGTTGACGACCGGCACGACGCCGCCGACCACCGTCGGGAACTGGAACAGACCTTCCTTCGCGAGTTCGTCGTCCTTCAGCGGTGCATCCGAACCGGCGAAATCAACCGTCTTGGCGATGATCTGCTTGATACCGCCCGACGAGCCGATGCCCTGGTAGTTAACCTTGCCGCCGCCCGTCTTCTGATAGGCATCTGCCCATTTCGTGTAAATCGGTGCTGCAAAGGTGCTGCCCGCGCCAGTAATATCCGTGGCGGCTTGCGCTGCGATCGCGAAGAGCGCGCCAGCCAAGCCAGCGAACGCGGTTTGCATCAATTTCATGAGACCTCCAGTGGTGTGAGCGGATGACACGACACCGCGAAGAATAGGGTCTCTTTGTGACAGTCATGTGACTAATCGTGAAGTCTATGTGTCAAATTCATTACGCTAACGAAAGGGTCGGTCATGCGGATTGCTCGCCAGTCCACCCGTTCGTGGCTCGCGTTCAAGCGTGCGATTCCGGTTCGATTTGTCCGAGCGTTCGATTTCACGCGGCTTGCGCGGTGCCTGACAGCAGGCGGAATGCTCAACAGGAGGCACTAAAATCGTGCCGTAAACGGCCGTCAGGGACAGACGGCCGCCCTGGTGAAATTTAGCTGATGAGGTCGCGAAAGCAGCATGTCAGCGTGCGCCATTCGCGCGCGCCCGGCGCCGATGGTTCACGCGGTGGCCTGCCGGACCACTTCCGCGATCGCTTCAGCGTGCTCCAGCGCCTCCTGTTCGCGCGCCGCCTCGACCATCACGCGCAACACCGGCTCAGTGCCGGACGCGCGGATCAGCACCCGGCCGCTGCCGTCGAGCGCGCCCTCGGCGGCGCTGATCGCGCGCCGGATCGCATCACTGCCCTTCCAGTCGGAGCCGGGCTGCATCCGTACATTGATCAGCTTCTGCGGGAACAGCGTCACGCCGTCCAGCAGCTGCGCGAGCGACTTGCCGCTGCGCTGCATGGCCGCCAGCACCAGCAGCGCCGACACGACGCCGTCGCCGGTCGTGTGCCGGTCCAATGACAGGATGTGCCCCGAGCCCTCGGCGCCTAGCTGCCAGCCATGCTCGCGCAGTTTCTCGAGCACGTAGCGGTCGCCGACCGCCGCACGCACGAACTTCACGCCCGCGCGCTGCAAAGCGACTTCGACGGCCATGTTTGTCATCAGTGTGCCGACCGCACCTTCGACCTTGCCGTCGGTTGCGATGCGGTCCTTGACGAGCACGACCAGCAGTTCGTCGCCGTTGAACAGACGGCCAGTCGAATCGACCACCTGCAGCCGGTCCGCGTCGCCGTCCAGCGCGATGCCCAGGTCCGCGCCGTTCGCACGCACCGCGCGCATCAGCGCGTCGGGGGCGGTGGCGCCGACGCCGTCGTTGATGTTGAAGCCATTCGGCGCGACCCCGATCGGGACCACATCCGCGCCGAGTTCATGGAACACGTGCGGCGCGACGTCATAGGCGGCGCCATGCGCGCAATCGACGACCAGCTTCATCCCGTGCAAGTCGTAGTTAGCCGGGAACGTGCTCTTGCAGAACTCGATGTAGCGGCCCGCGGCGTCGTCAAGGCGTCGCGCCTTGCCGAGTTGCTCGGACGGTGCGCAATCGAGCGGTAATTCGAGTTGCTGCTCGATCTGCGCTTCGACTTCGTCCGGCAACTTGTTGCCGTCCGCGGAAAAGAACTTGATGCCGTTGTCGAAGTAGGGATTGTGCGACGCGCTGATCACCACGCCCGCGGCGAGCCGCAGCGCCCTCGTCAGGTAGGCGACGCCGGGCGTCGGCATCGGACCTGCGAGCATCACGTCGACACCCGCCGCCGAGAAGCCCGACTCCAGGGCCGCTTCGAGCATGTAACCCGACACGCGCGTGTCCTTGCCGATCAGGACCGTCGGGCGCGTGCCGCTCTTCGCCCAGCGGTCCGCGCCCGCCAGCACCTTGCCGGCCGCGTAGCCGAGCCGCAAGACAAAATCGGGCGTAATCGGCGCTTCACCGACCTTGCCGCGAATGCCATCAGTACCGAAATAACGACGTGTCATTGATGTAGTTTCCTCCTCAAGAGGTCAGCTGCGGCGCACCGCGGCGCGCGTCGCCAACCATATCTTTAGTGCGTCCACCGTTTGTGCGACGTCATGCACGCGAATGATCGACGCGCCTTGTTCAGCCGCGCAAACCGCCGACGCAATGCTTGCGGCGACCCGTTCAGCGGGGGCGCTGCGGCCTGTCACCGCGCCGAGCATCGATTTGCGCGACACGCCGGCGAGAATCGGCAGCAACGGCTTGCCGCCCGGTGCGGTCTCACGCAGATGCGCAAGCAACGTGTAATTGTGCTCGGCCGTCTTGCCAAAGCCGAAGCCGGGGTCCACGCTGATGCGCGACCGCGCGACCCCCGCTTGTAGCAGCGCGTCCGTGCGCTCGACAAGGAATTCCCGAACGTCCGCAACCACGTCGCGATAAACAGGCTCAGCGGCCTGCATCGTGCGCGGCTCGCCGAGCATGTGCATCACGCAAAGACCACAGCGGCTGTCGCGCGCCACGTCGATCGCACCTGGCATGCGGAACCCCCAGATGTCGTTGATCATGTCCGCACCGGCCGCGAGCGCGGCGCGCATCACTTCCGGCTTGTATGTGTCGATCGACAACGGCACGTTGGCGCCGCGCAATTGCTCGACTAGCGGGATGACGCGCGCGAGTTCTTCATCGAGCGCGACGGGCGGCGCGCCCGGCCGGGTGGATTCGCCGCCAATGTCGATCATATCCGCACCTTCGAGCAGCATCCTTTCGGCCTGGCGCAGCGCATCCGCACGCGTGACGTAGCTGCCGCCATCCGAAAACGAATCGGGTGTCACGTTGAGTATGCCCATGACCAGCGGGCGCTCGAATGACAGCGTGAAGCGGCCGCATTGCAGCGGATCCGGGTGGTCTTGGGAAAGTGCGTGGATGGACACGAATGCAGGTGCTTGAAAGTGGATAGACCCGGTTGGATAACCGCAAGTGAATAAACCCGGTTAGATGAGCCGTTGCACAAAGCGGTTCGACAAACCCGGTCGAGCGGGCTCGAAAAATACAAAACGGGCCGGTGTGAATCACACCGGCCCGTGTACGCAGATGGCCTCGATCAGGCCGGTGCCGTCGCGCTGCCCGGTTTGACCTCAGTGCCCGGGCTGCTACCGCCGGTAGGCGCATCGCCCGGCGACGGCGAGCTCTTCGGCGAGCGCGGCGGACGGCCGGCCATGATGTCATTGATCTGGTCAGCGTCGATCGTTTCCCATTCCATCAGCGCTGCCGTCATCGCTTCGACCTTGTCGCGATTCTCGTCGAGCAGACGCTTCGCCAGGTTGTACTGGTCGTCGAGCACGCGGCGGATCTCCGCATCGACCTTCTGCTGCGTCGCTTCCGAAATCGTGCGGGTGAACCCGCGGCCGAATGGCGTCGCATCGTTCTCGTCATCGACGTAGACCATCGGCCCCAACGCGTCGGTCATACCGAAGCGCGCAACCATTGCACGCGCGGTCGAGGTCGCCTTGTTGAAGTCGTCCGATGCGCCGGTGCTGATCAGATTCAGGAACAGTTCTTCGGCAACGCGGCCACCGAAGAGGATCGCGAGACGGTCGAGCAGATAGTCCTTCGAATACGTTTCATTGTCGTGTTCCGGCAACTGCCACGTCACACCCAGCGCACGTCCGCGCGGAATGATCGTGACCTTGTGCACCGGGTCCGCCTTCGGTAACAGCTTCGCGATCACCGCGTGGCCCGACTCGTGGTACGCGGTGGCGCGCTTCGCGTCTTCGCGGATTACAGCCGACTTGCGCTCCGGACCCATGAAGATCTTGTCCTTCGCGTCTTCGAAGTCTTGCATTTCTACGATGCGCTTGCCGCGGCGTGCGGCGAACAGCGCCGCTTCGTTCACAAGATTCGCCAGATCGGCGCCCGAAAAGCCCGGCGTACCGCGCGCAATCACCGCTGCATCAACATCGTTCGAAATCGGCACCTTGCGCAGATGCACTTTCATGATGTGCTCACGGCCGCGGATATCCGGCAAGCCGACATACACCTGGCGATCGAAACGGCCCGGGCGCAGCAGTGCCTTGTCGAGAACGTCCGAGCGGTTCGTCGCGGCGATCACGATCACACCGGAATTCGCCTCGAAGCCATCCATTTCGACCAGCATCTGATTCAGCGTCTGCTCGCGCTCGTCGTTGCCGCCGCCCATGCCAGCGCCACGATGGCGGCCGACCGCGTCGATTTCGTCAATGAACACGATGCAAGGCGCGTGCTTCTTCGCCTGCTCGAACATGTCGCGCACACGCGCCGCGCCGACACCGACGAACATTTCGACGAAGTCCGAACCGGAAATGCTGAAGAACGGGACCTTCGCTTCGCCGGCAATCGCGCGCGCGAGCAGCGTCTTACCCGTTCCCGGTGGACCGACCAGCAGCACGCCGCGCGGAATACGACCGCCCAGCTTCTGGAACTTCTGTGGATCGCGCAGGAAATCGACCAGCTCGGAGACTTCCTCCTTCGCTTCGTCGCAGCCGGCGACGTCGGAGAAATTGATGGCGTTGTTGTTCTCGTCGATCAGGCGCGCCCGGGACTTCCCGAACGAAAAGGCCCCGCCTTTGCCGCCCCCCTGCATCTGCCTCATCATGTAGAACCAGAAACCGATGATCAGGATGGTTGGGCCGAGGTAGTACAACGCGGAAACGAGCGCGTTCGGTTCGTCATCAGCCTTGCCGCTGACCTGGACGCCATACTTCATCAGGTCGCCGACCATCCAGATGTCGCCGGGCGACACGATCTGGTACTTCTGGCCATCCGCCGGGGTGACCGTCAGATTCCGGCCCTGAACGATGACGCTCTTGACCTTGCCGCTTTTCGCATCGTCCATGAACTGCGAATAGGAAACGCCTTCCTGGACACGGGGCTTGTCGAACTGCTTGAACACCGTAAACAGCACCAGTGCGATTACCAGCCACACTGCTGCCTTGGAAAACATGTTGTTGTTCAAAGCACCACTCCTTCACTCATAGACAAGCGCCTACATTTGCCTTGCGGCACCACTCAGGCATTCTAATCCAGACCGCAGACCCCTGCCATAAGCATTCGCTACCGTATATATAGCGAGCCGCGCAACACTGGCGCCGTTTTCCGGCACATTGAAAAATAAAGAACGCACATTTGAATCCGGCTTGATCAACGGGGCCGCTTCAAATGTTTGCCCAAAATAAACGTTTCTGACGATTTGTCCCTCGATGCTTTCGGTTTGCGGGCCGCCACGGTCTTAAACTGCTGCTTGAACTTTTCGACAATCTGGCTATAGCCGCTGCCGTGAAAGCATTTGACTAAAAGGGCACCATCCGGCTTCAAGTGGTTCTGCGAAAACTCCAGCGCGAGGTCGCAGACATGTTCGATTCGCGCGGCATCCGCCACCGCCACGCCGGACAGGTTGGGCGCCATGTCCGAAATTACAAGGTCGACCGGACGGTCGCCGACCACGTCTTCCAGTTGTTCGAGCACGCTGTCCTCGCGGAAATCGCCCTGGATGAAGTACACATCCGCGATGGGCTCCATCGGTAGCAGGTCCAACGCGATGATCGTGCCGTCGATCCCGCCTTCGCGCGCATCATCACGGCGCGGGCCGCGGGCCAGCTTGTTGCGCACGTACTGGCTCCAGCTGCCCGGGGCCGCGCCAAGGTCAACGATCACCTGACCCGGGCGGATCAACTTGTCCTGCTCGTCAATTTCCTTCAGCTTGTAGGCGGCGCGGGCGCGATAGCCCTCCCGTTGCGCCATTTTTACGTACGGATCGTTGATATGGTCGTGTAGCCACGACTGACTGAAGCGGTTCTTTGCCATTAATCGTTGAACTTTTGCTGCGTGATGCGGCGCTTTTAGCGGATAATACGCGTTTGATCCGCCTAGCCGCGGAGCCGCTTCTGCGTCACGCCGAATGTGCTCGCCACTGCGCGAGCCGACGGCGACCGTAGCGGCACTATTTTAGTCGAGTCCCTTTCCTTCCATGCCAGCCCTCAAAGTCTCATCCGAACAACGCGCCGCGCTGCGCTCCCAGGCTCACGCGCTCAAACCGGTCGTGCTAGTGGGCGCCGAAGGCTTGACCGATGCCGTGTTGGCGGAAATTAAAGTCCACCTCACCGCGCACGAGCTCATCAAGATCCGCGTGTTCGGTGACGAACGGGACCAACGTATCGCGATGTACGATGACATTTGCGATCGTCTGAGTGCCGCGCCCATCCAGCATATCGGCAAGCTGCTTGTGATCTGGAAGCCTGAAGCCGTGCGCCCGTCTACCCGGTCGCGTCGCACCGCGATGCCGAGCGCAGGCGAGGCGGCAGCCGCCGCTGAAGCGTCGTCCCCTCGAGGCCGTGCGCCGCGCGTCGTCAAGGTGGTCAAAGCCAGTCCGGACAACCCGCTGCGCCGCCCGAAACCGCAGAAGGTGCTCGTCCGCGGTAATGAACGGGTGACTGCGGGCGGCACGATCAAGCGCGCGAAAAAGCGCCAGGCTAGCGCGAAGCGCCAATATCAATCCAACAAGTAACACTCACGCGGAACGAGCCGAAAGACCAGGGCGTTGCTTCGCGAAAACGCTCGGACGACCCCACACGCGACGCATGGGCCATACCCGAGCCAAGTGACACGCGACAACCTGTCGCAGCTTTAATGTGTCGCCAACCAGACCGGTGTCACAATCGGCTTGCCGATCAACCCTGAGATCAACCTTGCGCAGATAAGCCGCCGAACGTGCGGGTCATGCGCCCGCAACGCGCCGGCACTCAGCCGGCCGTCTTCGCTTGACCCGCGGTCGAGCCCGCACGCGGCCCTGCCGATGCCACCGAACCTGTCGGCAGCTTCCACACCAGTGCGAGTGCCAACAGACTCTCGATCAGATAGAAAAGGCTCGACACGCCGTGCAGCACGCCGAAGCGGCTCGCATACACGGAATGACTGACATCGGTGCCCGCTTCCTGCGCCGCTACGCGCAACGCATTCATAAACGGTTCAACCGCGAAGTACCCCACCAGCACGCAAACCAGCATGCCGGCCACCAGCCAGCGCAATCTTCTGTACGCCCCTTCGCCGCGACGGATCAACACATTGGCCAGCGCGAGCAGCAGCACGCCGCACACGACACCGATAACGGCTTCGATGCGAAACAACTGCGCGGCAACCGAACCCGCCGTCATTCGATCCACCGATGCGAACAACACCGGCACAACCGCATAGCCGATTGTGAGCAGGCTGCCCACCCACACGACGGTCAACAGGCGAAACAGGCGATGCGGCATCGAAGGCACCTAATGAGTCTCGAACTCAGATGTAGCGCACCGAGATGATCTCGTACTCGCGCACGCCGCTGGGCGCCTGCACCGACGCCACATCGCCCTCGGATTTACCGATCAGTGCGCGCGCAATCGGCGAACTGACCGAGATCAGGCCATGCTCGAGATCCGCTTCGTCGTCGCCGACGATCTGATAGGTTACCGCGTGACCGGTCTTGAGATCTTCGAGTTCGACGGTGGCGGCAAATACGACGCGCCCATCCGCGTCGAGTGCGGCTGGGTCGATAATCTGCGCGGCGGCGAGCTTCGATTCGATGTCGGCGATCCGGCCTTCGATAAAGCCCTGCTTTTCTTTTGCCGCGTCGTATTCGGCGTTCTCCGAGAGATCGCCCTGGGCACGCGCTTCCGCGATCGAATTGATCACCGCAGGACGTTCAACCGATTTCAGGCGCTGCAATTCATCGCGCAACTGGTCAGCGCCGCGTTTCGTCAATGGAATAGTGCTCATAAACAACTCTTTGGCAAAAAACAGCCTTTAAAAAAAATCAACCGCGGTTAAGTGCATCCCCAAAGAGGTACCCGATGCCGGGCCGCTGGCGAAAGAGCCCGATCCGGTACCTTCAGGGACGCCGCTTAACCGCGGCACATACAGCTTCGACAGAGATTCGAAGCCTTAGTTTAGGCGAGCATGAAGCCCTTGTAAATCATAGACCTCGAGATCCCTCAGATAGCGCAGACCTTCGACCGCCGCGCGCGCACCCGACATCGTCGTGTAGTACGTGACCTTGTTCGCCTGTGCGCTCATCCGAATCGAACGCGAATCGGCGATCGCGGCGCGTGTTTCGTCGACGGTGGTGAATACCAGCGCGATCTCGCCGTTCTTGATCATATCGACGATGTGCGGGCGTCCGTCTTTCACCTTGTTGACGACGCGCACCGGCACGCCGGCGGCTTCGATCGCGGCGGCCGTCCCCTTGGTCGCAACGAGCGGATAGCCCAACTCATGCAGCATGCGCGCCACCTCGACCGCCTTCGGCTTGTCGGCGTCCATCACCGTCAGCAGAACCGTGCCGCTCTCGGGCAAGCGCGAACCGGCCGCGAGCTGCGACTTGAAAAGCGCTTCCCCGAAGGTCCGGCCCACGCCCATCACTTCGCCGGTCGAGCGCATTTCGGGTCCCAGCACCGGATCGACCGTCGGGAACTTGATGAACGGAAACACCGCTTCCTTCACGCTGAAGTACGGCGGCTCGATTTCCTTCTGGACGCCTTGCTGCGCAAGCGTCTGACCGACCATTGCACGCGCGGCGATCTTCGCGAGCGGCAAGCTCGTGGCCTTCGACACATACGGCACCGTGCGCGATGCCCGCGGATTCACCTCTAGCACGTAGATCACATCACGCCGCGTGCCATCTTCCTGCGGCACCTGCTGGATCGCGAACTGCACGTTCATCAGGCCGATGACGTTCAGCGCCCTCGCCATCTCCCCAGTCTGACGCTTCAGTTCAGCGACGGTCTCCTTCGACAGCGAATACGGCGGCAGCGAACACGCCGAATCGCCCGAATGCACGCCCGCCTGCTCGATGTGCTCCATCACGCCGCCGATAAACACCGTGTCGCCATCGGAGATGCAATCGACGTCGCATTCGATCGCGTCATTGAGGAAGCGGTCGAGCAGCACCGGCGAATCGTTGCTTACCTTCACCGCTTCGCGCATATAGCGCTCGAGATCGCGCGGCTCGTGCACGATCTCCATCGCGCGGCCACCCAGCACGTACGACGGACGCACGACGAGCGGATAGCCGATTTCGTCGGCGAGCCTCAGCGCATCGTCTTCGGTACGCGCGGTGCGGTTCGGCGGCTGGCGCAATTGCAGTTGGTGCAGCAGCTTCTGGAAGCGCTCACGGTCTTCGGCCGCGTCGATCATGTCCGGCGATGTGCCGATGATCGGCACGCCGTTCGCCTCGAGATCGAGTGCGAGCTTCAGCGGTGTCTGGCCGCCGTATTGCACGATCACGCCGAGCGGCTTTTCCTTGTCGACGATTTCAAGCACGTCTTCGAGCGTCAGCGGCTCGAAGTAGAGGCGGTCCGACGTGTCGTAGTCGGTCGAGACGGTCTCCGGGTTGCAGTTAACCATGATCGTTTCGTAACCATCCTCGCTCATCGCGAGCGCCGCATGCACGCAGCAATAGTCGAACTCGATGCCCTGGCCGATCCGGTTCGGGCCGCCGCCCAGCACCATGATCTTCTTGTTGCTGGTCGGATTCGCTTCACATTCTTCTTCGTACGTCGAGTACATGTACGCGGTTTTCGTCGCGAACTCCGCCGCGCAGGTATCGACGCGCTTGTACACCGGACGCACGTTCAGTTCGATACGGCGCGCCCGCACCGCGTCGGGCGTCGCATTCAGCAGCTTCGCCAGGCGCCGGTCCGAGAAGCCGCTTTGCTTCAGGTAGCGCAGTTCCTGTGCCGACACGCTTGTCAGCGTGCGGCCCGCGAGCACTTTTTCCTTCAGCACGATCTGCTCGATCTGCGCGAGGAACCACGGGTCGATCGCGGTTTCCTCGAAGATCTCCTCACGCGTGAGGCCAAGACGGAACGCATCGCCGACGTACCAGATGCGGTCCGGTCCCGCTTCGCCGATCTCGCGAATCGCTTCGTCACGGCTTTGGGTCTTCTCGTCGAGCCCATCGACGCCAACTTCGAGACCACGCAGCGCCTTCTGGAACGACTCCTGGAACGTGCGGCCGATCGCCATCACTTCGCCGACCGACTTCATCTGCGTCGTGAGGCGCGGATCGGCCTCGCGGAACTTCTCGAACGCAAAGCGCGGAATCTTCGTGACGACGTAATCGATCGTCGGCTCGAACGACGCCGGCGTCTGACCACCGGTGATCTCGTTCTTCAGTTCGTCCAGCGTATAGCCGACCGCGAGCTTCGCGGCGACCTTGGCGATCGGGAAACCGGTCGCCTTCGACGCAAGCGCCGACGAACGCGACACCCGCGGATTCATCTCGATCACGATCATGCGGCCGTCTTGCGGGTTGATCGCGAACTGCACGTTCGAGCCGCCCGTATCGACGCCGATCTCGCGCAACACCGCCAGCGACGCGTTGCGCATGATCTGATATTCCTTGTCGGTGAGCGTTTGCGCCGGCGCGACGGTGATCGAATCGCCGGTGTGAATGCCCATCGGATCGAGGTTCTCGATCGAGCAGACGATGATGCAGTTGTCCTGCCTGTCGCGGACCACTTCCATCTCGTACTCTTTCCAGCCGAGCAGCGACTCTTCGATCAGCAGTTCATGCGTGGGCGACAGGTCGAGGCCGCGCTTGCAGATCTCTTCGAACTCTTCGCGGTTGTACGCAATGCCGCCGCCCGAGCCACCGAGCGTAAACGACGGCCGGATCACCACCGGATAACCGATGCCGCCCGTCTGCGTCGCAATTTCAGCGTGAACCTTCAACGCCTCTTCCATCGAGTGCGCGGTGCCCGACTTCGCGGAGCCAAGACCGATCTTCGTCATCGCGTCCTTGAACTTCTGACGGTCTTCGGCCTTGTCGATCGCTTGCGGCGACGCGCCGATCAGTTCGACGTCGTACTTCGCGAGCACGCCGTGATGATGCAGATCGAGCGCGCAGTTCAGCGCAGTCTGGCCACCCATCGTCGGCAGCACCGCATCCGGGCGCTCCTTCGCGATGATGCGCTCGACCACTTCCCACGTAATCGGCTCGATGTACGTGACGTCGGCGGTGTTCGGGTCGGTCATGATCGTCGCCGGATTGCTGTTGACGAGAATGACCTTGTAGCCCTCTTCACGCAGCGCCTTGCAGGCCTGCGCGCCCGAGTAATCGAACTCGCACGCCTGGCCGATGATGATCGGACCCGCGCCGATGATGAGGATGCTTTTAATGTCTGTCCGCTTGGGCATAACGCTCTCGCTAATCTGTTCCAGTATTCATTCCGGTGGCGCGCTGCCGTGCTTGCACCGCCGACGTCGATTCAAATCGCTCAACGTCGGTGAAGCAAACCGGATCGCGGCGCGCGCCGTGCTCTGTTCGCGTTCGCGAAATGCCTATGCCGCGGCGCTGTGGCTGTCTTTGCGGCTATCCATCAGTGCGGTGAAGCGGTCGAACAGGTAGCCGATGTCGTGCGGGCCGGGCGACGCTTCCGGGTGACCCTGGAAGCAGAACGCGGGCTTGTCCGTCAGCGAGAAGCCTTGCAGCGTGCCGTCGAACAGCGATATGTGCGTGACCTTCGCATTGGCCGGCAGCGTCGCCGCATCGACCGCGAAGCCATGATTCTGCGACGTGATCACGACGCGGCCGTCCTCCAGATCCTTCACTGGATGGTTCGCCCCATGATGGCCGGTCTTCATCTTCATCGTCTTCGCACCGACCGCGAGGCCCATGATCTGATGCCCGAGGCAAATGCCGAAGGTCGGAATGCCGCGCGCGATAAACTCGCGCGTCGCTTCGATCGCGTAATCGCATGGCTCCGGGTCGCCCGGGCCGTTGGACAGGAACACGCCGTCCGGATTGAGCGCGAACGCGTCGGCGGCGGTGGCTTGCGCGGGTAGCACGGTCACCTGGCAGCCGCGCTGCGCGAGCATGCGCAGAATGTTGTGCTTGACGCCATAGTCAAACGCGACCACGCGGTACTTCGGCGTGTTCTGAAGGCCGAAGCCGCCTTCAAGACGCCACTCGGTCTGCTTCCACTCGTACTGGTTCCGGGTCGATACGACCTTCGCGAGGTCCATCCCCGCCAGGCCCGGGAACGAGCGTGCGAGTTCGATTGCCTTCGTTTCGTCATCGGAACCGGCGAGAATCGCACCATTCTGCGCGCCCTTGTCGCGCAGCAGACGCGTCAGCTTGCGGGTATCGATGCCGGCGATCGCGACGACACCTTCGTCGCGCAGATAATCGGACAGCGTGCGCTCCATGCGGAAGTTCGACGCGAGGACCGGCAGATCGCGAATGATCAGACCGGCGGCATGGACTTTCGTGGCTTCGACATCTTCGGCATTGACGCCGACATTACCGATGTGCGGATACGTCAGCGTGACGATCTGCTGCGCGTAGCTCGGGTCGGTCAGGATTTCCTGATAGCCGGTGATCGCCGTGTTGAACACGACTTCACCGATCGTATGACCGGCGGCGCCGATCGAGTAACCACGAAAGACCGTGCCGTCGGCAAGCGCGAGCAGAGCGGGAGAAAATGACGGCAACACGGGGGACTCCTTGGCGGAACACCCTGTTGCCGACCTGTTCATCCGCTCGTGCCGGGCGTAGGCGCTGCGCGACAGCGCATCGGCCGGTGCTGGCGCAAACCTGCGCACGTGGCGCGGCTGGGGTTTGCATCGCGCGCGGCGGGTCCGCGGCGTAGACGGACAGGGCAGCGCGGAACGGCGCAAAGCCGAAAGCGGCGGGCGCGGCGGCGGATGAACGGTTTAGGAGAGGTAGGCGCTAGGGTGCGGGTTGATAAGGCTCAAACCTTGGAATTATAGCGCGAAAGCACCCTCGCCTTCAAATCCGAGATACGGCGGCACCCACCCACGCCACTCGGCGCGCAGCAGCGGCAGCGCACGGCGCCGGCCTTACGGCTGGTGCTTTGCGAGCATCTGCGCGGCCTTTGACAACACCCGGCTCGGCAATACGTACCAGATCGCTCCGGCGACCTGCAGACCGAGCAGAATCGCCCACGTAGTCAGATGCGCGGCCGCTGGATAATGCCCCGCCGCCGCCGGCCAATGCGACAGCACCGCGCCGACTCCAACCTGGAAGCCGAAAATCAGCAGGAAAATGACGAGGTTCATCGTCGTGTTGGCGCGCCCGATCATATGCGCGGCAAAATAGCGCGGCAGCAGCGCATAGCTGAGGATGCCGGTGCCGCCGAAGAACCCATACGCCGCCCACAGCAACCCGGCCGGCAATGGCGCGTCCATCATGATCAGCCCTTGCGTGACGACGAACAGCACGCCGCCAATTCCGCAAAACGCATACAGCGACACGCCGCGCCTCTCCAGACTGCGTGCCGCCGCGCCGAACCCGACGCAGCCGGCCATCATCGCAAAGCCGAGCACCGACACGAGCGCCGCGGCCGGCCCCGGCTGCAAACCGCTGACATCGCGCAGCCACGCACCGACCCAGAGCGATTGCATCGCGTAGAAGACGCCTTGCGTGATCACCGGGAACGACGCGATCTTCCAGAATGCCGCGCTGCGCAAGATATCGAGCGTGCCCTTGAACTGGCCGGCGAGCGTCGTATGGCGCGGCGCGTCGCTCGCGTCGGGCGCGCACATCCACAGAATGGCGGCGACCGCGACCGTCATCACGCCGAGCCCGACACACACGGTGCGCCAGGTCGTCAATGTGAGCACCCAGGTGAGCGGCGAGCCGACCACGACGCCGCCGAGCCCGCCCACGGCCATCGTGAGCCCATTCACGAGCGGCAGACGCGGCGCGGGAAAATGCTGCGCAAGCGCCTTGAACGCGGCGCCAAGGCACACCGACACGCCGATGCCGATCAGCAGCCGCCCGATCATCATCATGCCGATGCCATGCGCGGCGCCGAATACTCCGATGCCCGCCGCGGCGAACAGCAGCATGCCTGCGGTGGTGCGGCGCGAACCGTAGTGATCGAGCAGCACCCCAGCCGGAACTTGCGCGCCGGCGAAGCCAAGAAAGTAGAGGCTCGTCAGCAGGCCGAGATCAGTCGCGGATAGCCCCATTTCGCGCGTGATCAGCGGCGCGAACCCCAGGTTCACACCGCGAAACACATACGACACGAAATAGCCAGCGGAAAACAGCAGAAAAACGCGCAGCGGAGTGGACAACATTGGCACGGGACGGATGCGGCACGATGGGGGATGGGCCAGAGTCAGAACAATAAATGATTTGTTGAACGTGCGCTTTAATGAAAACGCCGCCACTTTCGTGGCGGCGCGTAGCAAACGAGGCGTATCGGAGCGCACTGCATGCGCTGCCCCCGCAGCGCATGTTCGACATCCTCGGCATACCGCTTGTTGTATTTATTGTGGGTGACCTGTTTGCCCTTCTACTTGCCCTTCTTCGCGTTGGCCGCAGTCTTCTGGTGGCCAGGCTCGACGGCTTTCTGCGACTTCCCGGCGGACGACCCAGCCGCCGTCGACACCTTTCTCACGCCGCCCGACTTGCCCGCATGCGCCGACGTCTTCACGACGCCCTGCTTGCTGCGGCCCTTCTGACTCTTCTCGCTCTTCTGCGCCCTGTCATCGTCGTCGGCGCTGTCGCCGGCATGCGCACTGATCTTTTGCACGCCGCCGCCGCGCACATCCGTCGCGAGGCGCTGCGGACCCGGCTCGCTCGGCACAGATTTACCGACCGGCACGTGCAGCACGATCACCTGGCCGGCCCTCACGTCGTTGCGATGAGTCTTGTTCCATGCCTTCAGCTGGCCAACCGATACGCCATAGCGGCTCGCGAGCGCCGACATCGACTGCGAGCGGCGCACGCGAATCAACATCTTGCGGGTATCCGGGACATCCGGTTCCATCGCGAGCACCGCGCTTTCGGCGACGTCGGCGCTAATGTCCTCGTCGTCGTCGTCGCCGCGCGGCACAACGATCGTCGAACCCGGTTTCAGGCGCATGCCCGCGGGAATCTTGTTCACTTCCATCAGCGTGTCCGCGTCGACCCCGATTTTCTGCGCAATCGCGGCCGGGCGCGAGCGTTCCGTCACCGTATACGTGGTCCACGACGACAGCGAACCGCTATACGACTTCAGGTTGCGTTCGAATGCGCTCGCGTTGTCGAAAGGCAACAGAATCTGCGGCTGCGTCGCGCCGAGAATGACCGGCTTCTTGAACGACGGATTCAGCGAGCGGAACTCTTCCGGCGTCATGTTCGCGAGCTTCGCGGCGACGTCGACGTCCATGTCGTGCGACGTCGTCACCGTGACGAAGTACGGGTGATTCGGGATTTCCGGCAGCGTGAGCCCGTACATCTGCGGGTTCATCACGATGTTCTTCACCGCCTGCAGCTTCGGCACGTAGTTACGCGTTTCCATCGGCATGCGCAGGTTCTGATAGTCGGTCGGCAGGCCCGCCGCCTCGTTGCGCGCGATCGCGCGCTGCACGTTGCCCTCGCCCCAGTTATACGCGGCGAGCGCGAGATACCAGTCGCCGAACATGTCGTGCAGCTTCGACAGATAGTCGAGCGCGGCGCTCGTCGATGCGAGCACGTCGCGGCGCTCGTCCTGCCACATGTTCTGTTTCAGGTTGTACGTGCGGCCGGTGCCCGGCACGAACTGCCACATGCCGGCCGCCTTCGCGACCGACAGCGCCTGCGGGTTATACGCGGATTCGATGAACGGCAGCAGCGCGAGCTCGGTCGGCATATGCCGCGCCTCGAGCTCTTCGACGATGTGATACAGGTACTTCTGCGAGCGCTCGGTCATCCGTTGCACGTAGTCGGGACGCTGCACGTACCAGTTGACCTGCATGTCGACCAGATCGCTTTGCAGGTCCGGCATCTGGAAGCCGCGGCGAATGCGGCCCCACAGGTCGGCGTCGGCGCTGGTGAGTTGATCGACGGAACCCTGGTCGACGTTGATGGTTTCTTTGGCGGAAGCGGTCTTGCGAAGGGCGTCGGCTACGGCTTGCTGATGGGCGGGATCGGAGGCGGTGTTGGAACTGACGGCAGTTGGGCCCTGGCTCGCACACGCGGCGAGCGTCAGGACCAACAACGCGCTAAAGATGAATCTCATGAACGTCTCGGCTTCCCGGAAAAACTGGAACTGCAACCTGGAACGGCAGGCAGGGATTGCTGGATATCGCCGCCGGCCTGGAACCGCCCGCGGAACACGGGCTAAGCCGACGGATTGCACCGCAGCGTGAAATGCGGCTGGAATTTGCAGCCGATAGTACGAAAGAGCAAGGTTTCCGTCAATCGGAAATATATGGAAAACCCCGCCAAATCTGAGGCTTGGCGGTTTTTCCGACGATTCGGATGAAGATAGCCTTGGCCGCGCCTAGGTCAGCAGAACGTTAGCGGAACCGGTTCTTCCACTCGCGCATCAGCGCGAACGCGGTCAGGCGGTCGGGCACCGTTTCGTGCAGCTGGTCAGCGAGCGCTGCCTGAATCGCCGGCTCGCCCGCGCGCAGGAACGGATTGACGGCCCGCTCATGAGCGATCGTGGTCGGCAATGTCGGCACGTTGCGCGCGCGCCGTGCGGCCGCTTCGTCGCGCCACGCGACGAGCTGCGCGTTACCGGGCTCGCACGCAAGCGCGAAGCGGATGTTCGACAGCGTGTACTCATGCGCGCAATGCACTTCGGTCGCGCCGGGCAGCGCGGCAAGGGCATCGAGCGAATCGAGCATCTGCGCGGGCGTGCCTTCGAAGAGCCGGCCGCAGCCGCACGCAAACAGCGTGTCGCCGCAGAACACGTGCGGCGTGCCGCGCGGGTCGGACGCCTGGAAATACGCGATGTGGCCGCTCGTATGCCCGGGCACATCGAGCACCGTCAGTTCGAGCGCGGGCTCGGCGATGCTGACCCGGTCGCCATGCGCTAGTCTGTACGTGAGATGCTCGATCGCCTCGCCAGCTGGACCGTACACCGGCACTGACTGGCCTTTCAGCAGATCGGCCACCCCGCCGACATGGTCGCGATGATGGTGCGTGAGTAAAATAGCGCTCAACCGCCAGCCCCGCTTCGCGAGATAAGCCTGCACCGGGGCAGCCTCACCCGGATCGACCGCCACCGCATTGCGGCCGTCCGACACGAGCCAGATGTAATTGTCTTCGAAGGCCGGGACGGGTACGTATTCAAGCGCATTCATAGGCGACGCATCTTTAACATGTCTGACCGATCGATTATAGACTGGCCCGCCTGGACGGATTCGCCGCCCGGCCGCTACGTGCTGCAATGGGAGCAGGCGCAGCTCGACCGGGTGGTGTCGGACGTGTTCGGCTTTCACGCGATCCAGCTCGGCCTGCCGCAACTGGACGCGCTGCGCGAAAACCGCATGCCGGGCCGTGGGCTTGTGCTCGATGCGGCAAGCGGCGCAAGCGCGCCGTATGAGGTGCCGGACGGTCACGCCGGCGGCCTGCCAGGACGGCATGCGCCGCCGGGACGCAGCACCGTCTGGTGCGACCTGCTCGATCTGCCGTTCGAGGCACAAAGCATCGATCTGATCGTGATGCCGCATACGCTCGAGTTCACGCGCGATCCGCATCGGCTGTTGCGCGAAGCCGAACGCGTGCTGATGCCCGAAGGGCAGTTGATCATCCTCGGCTTCAATTCGCTGTCGCTGTGGGGCGCGCGCCAATCGGTCAGCAAGATGACCGGGCGGCCGTTCGTGCCCGCCGCACATGACCTGATCGCGTTTGCGCGCCTGAAAGACTGGATCAAGCTGCTCGGCTTTGATCTTGATCGCGGGCGCTTCGGCTGTTATCGTCCGCCCCTCGTCAGCGACGTGTGGCTTAACCGCTACGCGTTCATGGAATCGGCCGGCGACCGCTGGTGGCCGATCTTCGGCGCCGCGTACATGGTGAAAGCCATCAAGCGTGTGCCAGGCATGCGCCTCATCGGCCCGGTGAAGGTCAAGAAACCCGTGCTTGCCGCCGGCCTCGCGCCCGCTGCCACACCCAATACACGCCACCACACACATGACGTCTGATCTGATCGAAATCTTCACCGACGGGGCCTGCAAGGGCAACCCTGGGCCCGGCGGCTGGGGCGCGATCCTGCGCTTTGGCGAGCACGAAAAGGAACTGTTCGGCGGCGAAGCGAACACGACCAACAACCGGATGGAACTGATGGCGGTCATTGCCGCGCTTGAGGCGTTGAAGCGCCCGTGCAAGGCGATCGTGCACACCGACTCGCAATACGTGCAGAAAGGCATCAGCGAGTGGATTCACGGCTGGAAGAAAAAGAACTGGATGACCGCGGCGAAGACGCCCGTGAAAAACGCGGACCTGTGGCGGCAGCTCGATGCGCTCGTTCAGCAGCACGATATTGAATGGCGCTGGGTGAAGGGGCACGCGGGGCATCCGGAAAATGAGCGTGCGGATGCGCTCGCCAATCGCGGCGTCGCGGCGCTTGCCGATCTCTGATGAACACGGTTCGCGCAGTGTGCGTTGCCGCGGTACGCGTTGAGTGTTTCGCGCGGCGCCTTTCACTTTCACGCCTTATCTAAAACAGCCTATTCCGACATGCGTCAGATCATCCTCGATACCGAAACGACCGGCCTGAATGCGAAGAGCGGCGACCGCATCATTGAAATCGGCTGTGTCGAACTGCTGAACCGCCGGCTCACCGGCAACAATCTGCACTTCTACATCAACCCGGGGCGCGACAGCGATCCGGGCGCGCTTGCGGTGCACGGCCTCACCACCGAGTTTCTCAGTGACAAGCCGAAGTTCGCGGAGGTCGCCGATGCGCTGATCGATTTCGTCAAAGGCGCGGAGTTGATCATTCATAACGCGCCGTTCGATATCGCGTTTCTCGATGCCGAGTTCGGGCTGCTTGGGCTGCCTGCATTCTGCGGGCATTGCGACACCGAGATCATCGATACGCTCGTGCAGGCGAAGTCGATGTTCCCCGGCAAGCGCAATTCGCTCGACGCGCTATGCGACCGCTTTGGCATCAGCAATGCGCACCGTACGCTGCACGGCGCACTGCTCGACTCGGAGCTGCTCGCCGAGGTATATCTCGCGATGACGCGCGGCCAGGAAAGCCTCGTGATCGACATGATCGGCGATATCGCGGCGCCGGGCGTTGCGCAATCGGCGGGGGTTGTCGTCGAAGCGCTGGAGTTGCCGGTGCTCGCGGCGAGCGAGGATGAACTCGCTGCGCACGAGGCGGTGCTCAACGATCTCGACAAGGCGATCAAGGGGGTGAGTGTGTGGCGCGTTGAGCCAGCGCTACCAACGGTGGACGTCGCTGTTGCGGTAAGTGCGGACACGCAGGGCGCTTAAAAAAAATTCTTTACGGGGTCACGGAGCTCTGACATAATGCACAGCTCTTCGGGTGGTTAGCTCAGCGGTAGAGCACTGCCTTCACACGGCAGGGGTCACTGGTTCGATCCCAGTACTACCCACCAAATAGCGTATGGCGCCGCCTGTTAGCCTGGCTTGGTCGTATCTTCGGTCCCCGGCCGGCAACAGCGTACTAGCCAGAAAGAAAGCCCCGCACTCGCGGGGCTTTTTTGTTCTCCGCCGATTTCCGGTAAAGGATTCTACGGATACGCATCAACTTGCGCTCTTAAGCCACCTACAGTTCAACCGCCGTGATGCCAAAGTCCTTCCCTTTGCCGCGAACGATCTGGCAAAACTGAACTTGACTGCCGCGTCGGGCCGTTGCTTTCTTTATCCGAGCGACGTCAGCCTCAGGCGTCCGCAGACCAAAACATACCTGTATTAGCGAATCGGGCGGGATTGCGAACAGACCATGATCGAACCGCACAATTCTCGCCTCACTTTCATAACTCCAGTCAGGCGCTTTTGCCATCAGGTAGATTTTGGTGAGTTCCACACTTAACTCATACGGATCATCCGTTGGCGGATCATTCGCGAGCCAGTCGGTCAGCACATCTGGCTCGTAGTGAACCTCGTCAACCCCGATAATCTTGCTCGTCGGATCGATCAAAAATTTCTCAGCAAACCGGTAGAGCAGGCACACCCCTTTGTGTTCATCCGCATAGTGCGACCACATGAGCGAGTTATACAGATTGAGAGAGAAGGAGCATACGCCCACTTGCTTAAACAACTTCTCCCACATTTCAAAAAACTTCCCGTCACGACAAAACTGTTCGAGCCATTTCTTATGCGCTCCCGACGATTTCACAGCAGCACGGCTAAACGAGTCCTTCAGATTTATCTGGCAGTCAAACGGATCATTCAACTTAGATGGTTGCGCGCACCAGATGGTCGAACGGGCCAGAGAGTCTATGAGATGGCACGTGACGGGTTTAAATTTGAAATAATCAAACGTCGCTGCTCCGACGGACTGTTGTTCGCTCATATCGACGCCTCATATGTTGTGTAAAGCAACGGAAGACGACGTTGTCTTCGCGCAGTATACGGGCATGACAATAGTCGCGGCACGTTGAGCGCCACTGAAGGCGACACACTACTTCCGGTCGTACACAGGGGCTAAGCGCCTTTTGCGTCAGACCGCACATAGCTACCCGCCGACTCCGCAAGCAACAATTGGACAGCCGAACGGCCAACGTGAGGTGCCAGATGGGCGTATCGTTCGGTAACCACGATAGACGAATGCCCCAGAAGGTCTTTTACGACGTACAGCGATACACCAGCCATAACCAGCCACGAAGCGAACGTATGTCGCAAATCGTGCACCCGGAAATTGTCGATCCCAGCTCGTAAACACGCAGACTGAAAACCTTTCTGTATCGTCGTCAAACGCGCCCCCGAGGCGACCGCAAACACCCACCGCGAGCGGGGAGCATACCGCCTCACCCACTCCCTCTGATCAACGAGCGCAGATATCGCTTCATCGTTCAAAGGGATAGCACGAGGCTTGCCGTTCTTCGTCTTTTCAAGTTCCAGAAGTGAGCATTAATGTTTCAGACCAATTTTCGCAATGCGAACGGGAACTTGCCGATGAAACGCAAGCTCGTACTCAGTCGAGCAGATCGCGTCGGCGCTCAAACAGGCCCATCTGAGCATGCCGCTCGCCGACTATAAGCAAACCGCCCACATCAACCCCCACCACAAAACACCATCAGCACGCCACGTCACTTAACGACACCCGGCTGTAGCACGATATGTTTGTGCTCGACAAAATCCTCCAGCGACGCGAGCCCTCGCAGACGCCCACGGCCACTTTGTTTATAGCCCCCCTCTTCAAACTCATCCCGCATCACGACCCAATCGTTGATCCAGATCGTGCCCGCCTGGATATCGCGCGCCACTCTTAGCGGCCGGTCCGCATCCCGCGTCCAGATGCTCGCCGCCAGGCCATACTCAGTGTCGTTGGCCAGCGCGACCGCCTCCGCTTCGGTATCGAAGACTTCCAGCGTCAGCACAGGGCCGAACACTTCCTGCTGCACGATGGCCATGCCTGGGTCCGACACCTCGATGAGTGTGGGTCGATAGAACGCGCCTTCGGCGAGCGTTCCTTCGGTGATCGGGCCGCCACGCACGACCGCGACCGCGCCGGCGGCGATGGCATCCTCGACCATGCGGTCCACCCGGTCGACGTTGGCCCGATCGATCAGCGGTCCCATTTCGCTGTCCTTGTCCGACGCAGGCCCCACCTTGACCTTGGCAAGCCGTTTCGCGAGGCGCTCGCGAATGACCTGGGCGATCCCGCTCTGCACCAGAAGCCGGCTCCCCGTCATGCAGAACTGGCCTGCAAACGTGGTCACCGCTTTCTCGATCTTGGGCAGCGCGGCATCGACATCCGCGTCGTTGAACACAATGAGCGGTGTCTTCCCGCCAAGCTCCAACCCGAAACGCTTCAGCCGCGCAGCGCCTGTTTGGGAGATCGCACGACCGGTGTGCGTGCTGCCCGTGAAACTGATGGTCGGCACGTCGGGGGATTCGACCAGATGGCTCAGTACGTCGTGCTCGCCAGTGACGATGTTGACGACGCCCGGCGGAAGGCTCTTGACCTCGCTCATGACTTCGGCAATGAGTGCGTTCACCTGGGCGGTCTGGCTGGGCATCTTCACCACGGTCGTGCAGCCCGCGGCCAGCGCAGGTGCGAGCGAACGAACCAGCAGTGCGAGCGGAGAATTCCAGGGCACGCTGATGCCGGCGACACCGACCGCTTCGCGCAACATCAGCGAGAAGCGCCCTGCCTGCCACTCCGCGGTCCGGCCGTAATTGGCGCTAACCAGCGCAGCGCCATAACGCAGACCGGGGCCGGCCAGAGCGACCTCGAAGGTCGCCTCTGGCTTTACCTTGCCGTTCTCGAGCGCAATGGCTTCGATCAGGTCGTTGGCCCGCGCCTCGAAACGATCGGCCATCTCGTTCAGGACCCGAACCCTGAGGTCACGGTTCGCTTTCCAATCGGTCTGGCGGAACGCCCGGACCGCTGCTGCGATCGCCGCCTCGGCCTCCTCGGCGCCACCGATTGCATAACTGCCGATCGTTTTGCCCGTCGCCGGGTTGATACTGTCCCGATGCGTTTCCGAATCGCGCCATTGCCCGTTGATCCAATGGCGCGCAACCGTCGTCTGTGCGTTCATTTGCCAACCACCCTCCAGTTCTGACTGACCAAGACCCACCTGAAAAGAGAGGGAAGTCTGCTTCGCGTCGCCCCTAAGGCCGGCAGAGGTCCGCTCGCTTCGTTCCCAAATGTTGGATCACGATAGGACAGGCTCTTCATCTCAGGAAGAGATAAAATGCAGATCATCTCCATCTGCATTTCAGATCATGATCGATCCCCTCAATCTGGATCATCTGCGGGTGTTTGTCGCTATCGCTGACCAGGGAAGCTTCTCGGCCGCCGCGCGTCACCTTCATCGGGCGCAGTCGGCTGTCAGCAACGCCATTGCCAGTCTGGAAAGCACGTTGGGGGTCGCGCTCTTCGACCGCGGCAGTTGGAAACCCCGAATGACGACGCATGGGCAAGCGTTGCTCATCGATGCCCGGGCCGTCATTGCTCGAGCGGATCAGTTCAAGGCTCGTGCGCTAGGGCTGACGCAAGGACTTGAAGCCGAGCTGTCCATCGTCCTTGACGTGATGTTCCCGATGAGCAAACTCGTCGAACTGGTCACGAACTTCCAGCAGGCATTTCCGGGAGTAGTCCTACGCGTATGCATCGATGCATTGGGCGGTGTACCCGAGCGTGTACTCAACGGGGGATACGATCTCGGTGTCCAGGGATCGCTGCCAGACATCGCACCAGAACTAGCCAGTCATGCAATGCGAGAAATCGCAGTCGTGCCAGCCATTGCGCCAGGTCATCCGCTCGCAAGGCAACGAGAGATCTCCAATGGCGAACTGCGGGAACACGCACAGATCGTGCTAACGGATCACAGCAGTCGAACGGAAGGTCGCACGTTCTCCGTCTATTCCGATCGGCGCATTCTCACGGCGGATCTTGGCTCCAAGCGCGCGATGCTGCTTGCCGGGCTGGGTTGGGGTTTCATGCCACGCAGCTTCGTGGAGGACGACCTGAGTACCCGGCGTTTGATCGAGTTGGATCTGAAAGAACGCCCGCCGCGCACCCGGAGCCTGCCTTTATTTGCCGTCTACCGGTACAGCACGCCCCTTGGACCCGCCGGACGTTGGGTACTCGATACGCTGCTGTCTGACGCCTGGCAGGCTGTTGAAGTTTAGAACGGTGCAAACGGGCGCTGTCGGTGGCGCGTCAGGTATACCTTCATGCCCGATACCGTGCGCCACGGTGTTATCGATAGTCCTGCGTGTCACTCACCTTGGTAATTTTCCACGTGCCGCCGAACAGCCGCATGAACACCAGCACGTGCACTTTGTCCGTTGAGCCGAAAGTAACCGGCACAACGGCCACATCGCCGAGCTTCATCACAGGATGTGTGACGACGTGCGCTCGCCAATCCTGCGCGTCGTAGTCCTGCACCTTCAGAAAATAATCCGTGCCTTCGGGTGGCCCACTGCGCGCGTAGTCCTTCCTGAGTCGCGCGAGCGTACCGCTAGCCACGTAATTTTCAATTGCGGCGTCACGCAACGGGTGTCTAGCATCCGAATCGACGCGAACAGCAAGGCCCACCAGAACGCCCACTCACCGCTCAAAATCCGTCGACGCCGACACCTTCTCCCACGCATTGATCTGCGCAACGACGTCATCAAACTGACTGCGCACGAAGCCGAGCGCATCGCGGCCCAGCAGCAGATGGCACGGCGGATTCGGCGTATCGACGACCGCGAGGATCGCTTGCGCGGCCTTGACCGGGTCGCCCATCTGATGACCGTCGCGCCGCAAACGTCCCGCACGCAGCGGCTCGAAAATTTCGTCGTAGTCCGCAATCGTGCGCTCGGCGCGCACCATCGATTTGCCGGCCCAGCGCGTGCGGAAGCTGCCCGGCGCAATAGCCGTCACGTAAATACCGAGCGGCCTCACCTCCTTGCCAAGCGTCTCGGTAATCCCTTCGATCGCGAACTTGCTCGCGTGGTAATAGCCCAGCCCCGGAAACGTGACGATGCCGCACATCGACGTGAGGTTGACGATATGCCCCGCGCGCCGCTCCCGCATATACGGCAGCACGGCCTGCACCATCGCAACCACGGCGACCACGTGGACCTCGAACTGCTTGCGCAGCTCATCGATCGGCGATTCCTCGATCGTCCCTTCGTAACCGTAGCCCGCATTGTTGACAAGCACATCGATCGGACCAACGTTGCGCTCCACTTCTTCGATCAGAGGCGCGATGGCAGGCGTATCGGTAACGTCAAGCAGACGCCCGAACGACCGGCCAGGCGCCAGTTCGTCGAACTGCGCGCGCTGGTCCTGCCGGCGCAGCGTACCGACCACGCGGTGACCTTCGGCAAGCGCGGCTTCAGCCAGTGCGCGTCCGAAACCGGAGCTCACGCCCGTAATAAAGAATGTTCTCGAAGTGTTCGTTCGAATCATGGTGTCGAGGTCCTCCGAAGCATCTGCACCCATGCGGAAATAGCGAGGCGCGCGCGGCCGCGGCGTCCGGCGGCAACGCTGCGCACAAGCTCGATCGTGCCGGTTCGACCGTTACCGGCCTTCTCCGGTCGCACGACACATGTCGGAATCGCCCGCATGTCACCGCGCAAACACGCGCACGCTGACAACGGACCTACGTCGATCACGCATTGTCGTGCGGGATGACGCGAAACAATGGATTTCCGTACGCTACGACCAATCGGCGCCATTTGCAAAGAAGGGAAGCCCCCTCCCCTGCAACGGCAGCCGATCCGGCCAATTCGCGCCGGATGACGGTGGACCAGGACTAGTGGGTGCCGGCCGCGTCGAGAGTCAATGTATGGACCGTCGCACCCGGCAGGAACGGCGCGACATCGCCATGCACCCATGTTTCATGGCCCGCGATGAAGTACGGCGACATCGGATTGCCCGATTGCCCGCCCGGCATCTCGAAGATGCCGTCCTGCTCACGCCCCGGCGACACCACGAAACGCTCGGACGCGCCGAACGCCGGCGACTGCACGCGCGGCATATTGATGTCACCCGGCAGCGGATCGCGCGGCGTGCTGAGCCAGCCGCGCGCCCACGGCAGCCACGCGGGCAAAAGCCGCGCGAACGGATGCGCGATGGCCGAGCGATTGCGATCGCCCCAGCGCGCGTCTTCGAGCTTCGTGCCTTTCGGCAACTGGGCGATCGAGTGGTCGATCCGGTCGAGCACAAACGCGTGCCAGTCCGCGAATCCGTCGGGTATCCATGCGTGATGGTCGGCGAGCGTCTCCATCGTCGCGTCATAACGCGAGTTTGCGCCGCGATAGCTGAGCTCCGGCGCGAGCGCGGCCATTTGCTTGTCGAGCGCGCCGAACCACGCGTCGTACAGCGAGTAGTAAAACGCGCGCACCAGCCGGTAGCCAACCGCATCCGTATCCGCGCGCCCGTTCCAGGTTTCGACGAGGCGCCGGAACTCCGCGCGCTCCGGATGGCCGGCAAGCGCGCGCGCATCGAGTGCGTCGAGCGCGACACGTCGCCAGTATTCAATCCAGAATGCGCGGTCGTCAGTCTGCACCGACAGCATGTCGCGTTCGGTTGCATGCGGCAGCGCGAGCAGATCGTTGCGGATTTGCGTCGCGCGCGCGCCGAGATCCGTGCCGGAATCGCCGCCGAGGCGCGCCACTTCCGCCAACGGCAGGATACGGTTGTTTGCGGTCCAGATGCGGCCAACGGAGGGATCGACCCGCACCGGATACTCGCTGGGCGCCAGAAACCCGTGCCAACCGATGTAGGTGTCGGAACTGAACGGCAGGCTGAAGGACGCCGCCGCATTCGGGTCCGTGTCGGTAAAGCGCGGCAGCGGACCCGCAAGGGTCCAACCGATATGGCCTTGCGCGTCGGCGACCGTGAAGTTTTGCGTCGGCACGCCGAAAGTCTGCGCGGCATGCAGCGCGTCGGCGACGTTCGTCGTGTCCTCGAGCCGCACGAGGTTCACGTTGACCGCCTCCGGCGCCTGCGCAACCCAACGCAGCGCATACGCATGGGAGCCAACCATCAGTTGCGGGCCCCAGCGCGTTTGCACCACCGGCAGATCGACGCTCGCGCCGCCGTTCACATCGAGGCGCTCGTGAATCACTTGAGCCTTTTCCCATCCGCCGCCGGGAACGCGATAGCGCAACGGATCGTTAGGGTCGCGCTGCAGTTCGATCAGATCGATAAAGCGGCCGTAGCTGTTCGTGAATGCCCACGCGATATGACCGTTGCTGCCGGCCACCACGACCGGCGCGCCCGGCAGACTGACACCGGTGATACGCCGCGTGCTGCCATCCGGCGCAGGATAGACGAGCGACACGCGATACCAGATATTCGGCAGCGACAGGCCCAGATGCATGTCGCTTGCGACCAGCGCACCGCCGTGCGCGCTGTGCGCGCCGTCGACCGCGAAGCCGTTGCTGCCGACCATCGAGTTGAGCGCGGCCCCGCCATCGACGAAACCCGGCACGCCGCCGAGCAGCGCGGTTACTTCCGGTTCGATGCCGGCCGCGGACTGCGTCGCGTGCAGCCACGGCGGACGCGTCGCGGGCAGCGCAGGCGGCGCCGATGCTAACGCGCTCTGAGCGTCGAGCGGCGCATCCCAGTGGCTCGTTGCCGGCAAAAGGAAAGTGAACAGATCGGCCGGCGCGTGCTCGCGCAACGCCGCGCGCGCCAGCACATGCGTCACATGATCGTATTGAAGATCGAAGTACATCGCGTAGACCGCAAGCAAGGTGTCCTCAGGACGCCATGCCGCGGGTTGCGTGCGCAGCACCCAGTATTCGAACGGTCGCGCGCGAAGCGAGCGCAAGCCGTCGTTGACGCCTGCCGTATAGCGCTCGATCAGTTGCCGCTGGTCGGCGGGCAGCGCGGCGAGCACCGCCTGCGCGTGTTCACGAAAGCGCAACGGCCGGTCGCGACGGTCCAACGGCAGCGCGGCCGGTCCAATCAGCGCACTGATTTCGCCGGCGGCGACCCGGCGCAGCAAATCCATCTGAAAGAAACGGTCCTGCGCGTGAAGAAAACCGGTCGCATACGCGACGTCATCACGCGTGCGGCCCTGTACCGTCGGCACGCCGAGCGCGTCGCGTGCGATGGTCACCGGCGCGGAGAGCGACCCGGAGAGCGGCGTGGCATGCGTGCCGTCCAGTTGCGGCAGGCTCGCGCGCACCGTCAGCCAGCCGGTCAGCACCGCGCCGGCCAGCACGATGACGACGACACACAACAGAATGCGCGGCCACCTGCGGCGCCGCCTTCGCGGGAAAAGGCTCGAACGGGTCATTGCGGATCATGCGGTCGTAGTTCAACGCTTGTAGCAGCGGCGACCGGATCGGCCGGACGCCGTGCGACCATAGCATGCCCGTGTGAAACGATACGTCGCGACGGGAAGGACGCGAACGTGTGGCGAAGTCTTACGCGTCGCCTTCGAGCGGCGCAGCTGCCGCGAACGGGCCACCCTGAAAGCGCTGCGCGACATCGTCGAATTCGGCAGTCGGCGCGATCGGCTCGAACAGATGCGTGAACTGCGCGGAACTATCCTGCGGACGAAAGCCGAGATACGACGCCTTCGTGTTGTCGACCCACTTCGTTGGGTTATCCGACACGCCGTAAACAATCGCGTGCCCCACGCGGTTCGTGAATAGCGAACAGCGCACAAGCTCGATGAAGTCGCGGAAGCTCAGAAACGTCACGAGCATGCGCCGGTTCTTCGGCGCCTCGAACGATGATCCAATGCGCAGGCACACAGTCTCGATGCCGAAACGGTCGAAGTAGTAGCGCGACAGCGCTTCGCCGAAACACTTCGTCACGCCGTACAAGCTGTCCGGCCGCAACGGCGCATCGACGTCGACGACTGACGTCACCGGATGAAAGCCCACCACGTGGTTCGAGCTCGCATACACGATGCGCTTGACGCGATGCTTCACGGCCGCCGCGTACAGGTTATAGAGACCGCGGATGTTCGCTTCGAGCAGATCGTCGAACGGCGCGTCGATCGAGATGCCGCCGAGATGCACGACCGCATCGACGCCGTCGAGCATCGCATCGACGGCCGCGCGATCGGCCAGATCGGCCGATGCGGCTTCCTCATGACTGGCGAGCGCATCGATCGGCGCAATATCCGAAAGCCGCACGACGTCGGCCCATGCGCCGAGCGCGCCACGCAATTGCACGCCGAGATTGCCCGCTGCGCCAGTCAGCAGCAGACGGTGAAAAGGCTTGCGCGCCGCGGACGTCGGCGTCTGTTGGTCGGTCATGGCGTGTTGTTCCAGGTCAAAAGTTGAGAAAAGCCGGGTTGAAAATAATGAAGCACGTGCCGCTCTCGCGTACCGGCGATGCGCCAGCGCTCGCCGCTGCCGGTCGTGGCCGGCGCGACTCGTCTCTACCAGTCGGTGCCGGGCATGCCGACACCGCGTACCATCCCGGTCGCGGCGAACACCATCACCACCAGCAGCGCAATCTGCACCGAGCCGATCGCCGCAAACTGTTGGGCACGGTCAAGCCGCAGCGGCGTGCCTTTTCTGAGCGCGATGCGCCAGCGGATCAACGCGATCATCGGTGCGATTTCGAGTAGCAGAATCAACACCAACGCGCCCATTTTCACGTGGAAGAGCGGCGCCTGAAGATAGAACGACGCGCCCTTCTCGAAGCCACCGAACGCGCGTATCGAGCCGGTAGCGATCAACAGCAGTGCGGACAGACCCCACACGTTGTCGGCCAGAAACACGCCCGACAGGCATTGCGTCGAGGTACAGCGCCGCAGCCCGCGCGTGCGCGCAATGATCGCCACCAGCGCGAAACCATAGCCCAGCAGATGGAGTGCGGCAAGCGCCCAGCGGATCAACAAGGACATCTCCATATCGATGCGTCTCTTTCTCGTCGCGTTTTCTTCGTTATTCGCGCAGTTGGCCGCGCTCAACCGCGGTAGGTCACAGTCGGCGTCAGGCGTGACGCCGCTGCGTGGCGCGCGCGATCACAGTCGATGCGCGCGCCACGCAGCGGACCATCGTAACCATCGCCAGGCCGTCGGAAAGCTGCATGACGAAACGATGCGTGGCAGAGCGCGCTTCACGCAGGGTCCGCTGTGGCAACGGTGCGCATGGCTGCCCGTTCATCCCGCTTGCCGCAGACTCGCATCGAGCGCACGCGCGGCAGCGCGGTCGCCTTCCGACACGAGCGGCGCACGAAATACCGTCTGGCGGTTATGCCCGGCCGCCGCTGGCGAATCCCACATCAGTTCGATCTTCGGCCGACGCAGCCAGCCGCCTGGACCTGTATGACGTGGCGGCGCCGGGTCGGCGGCAGGTGCGATGACGTGCTCGCGGGCCGCGGCTGGAGCGGGCGCAGGCGGTCCAACGATGTCTTGCGGGTCGGCGCCGGGCGCAGCGGCGTCGCTTGGCGCGTCGGTATGCCGCGCGGCGTCACCCGGCACGTTGAAATCCGGCACGCCTGCAGTTGGCGCAACCGCCCCTGATCCGGCGGCACCCGACGACGCTTCAGCGCGCTCCACCCCGTTCGCCACACGCGCGCCGCCGTCCATTGCGCCACCCGGCCATCGCACCGACAGCTCGCGCGCGTCGTATTGCCCAACCTTGCGGCTTTCCACCCAGACCACGGTGGTACGCGTCACGTTATCGATCGAAATCGCGTAGCGGCCAATCGCAAAGCGGCGCGCGCCAATGTTCGTGCGCCATAGCGCGCGCGGCCGGCAAATCCACCAGACGGCCGCGTACAACGCCGGCGCCGCGAGCAGCCAGCCGTTGGTGACCGCAAGCGCGTGCACGGCGCGCCGCCAGCCGGCCGTCCACGCAAACGCGCCGACCGACCACGCAGCGAACAGAAACCCGAGAAACGCGAACAGCCGCAACGCCTGCCGCAGCCATTGCGGAAACGGATGAAACGGACGCTCGACGCGGGCGCGCGCACCCGGCAGGAAAATCAGCAAGAACAGGAACACGAGATTGATGCAGGCCCACGGCGAAGAAGCCATGGCGGACAGCGCCGTCAGCAGATCCATGTCGGACATCGAGAACAGCCACCGCGCGAGGATCACGAGACCGATCGCACGCAACGCGAAGATCGTGCCGGCGCCCGGCGCGGCGTTCGCTCGCGTCTGTTTCGTTCTCGCCAAAGCATTCTCCTCGTGTCCGTGACGCCGCCTGCGGATTTTGCGGCACGGCCATTATAGGGATATTGCGCGGCGCGCTCACCCGTGCGCATGTCGAGCCCTGACAACGATGCGTTGCACATTCACGCGGTGCATCGCGCAGGTGCCGTCACCGGTTGGCATGCGCGCGAATGTGCATCGATGCGCCAGATTGCAGCATCCGGCATCCACGACAGCCGAACCTCGGACGACCCGCAAGCAAAACGCCCCGCGTGCAGATGCACACGGGGCGTTGTGAACGATAACGGAGCCCGCCGCGCTCGCGGCGGTGTCCATCAAGCCGGGTTAGCCGGCGTTGACTTCGCGCAGCACGGTGCGGCGCTTCTGGCGCAGCAATTCTTCGTACGCCGCGACGTAGTTGCGCGCCATCACCTGCGACGAGAAGCGCGCCTGGAACGCTTTGCGCACGTTCTCGCGCGGCAGTTGCGACAGGCGGTTAACCGCGGCCACCGCGCTGATTTCATCTTCGACGACGAAACCGGACACGCCGTTCTCGATCACTTCCGGCACCGAGCCGCGCTTGAACGCGATCACCGGCGTGCCGCACGCCATCGCCTCGATCATCACGAGACCGAACGGCTCCGGCCAGTCGATCGGGAACAGCAGCGCATGCGCGTTACCGAGGAATTCCGTCTTCTCCGCCTCGCTGATTTCGCCGATGTACTCGACGTGCGGCAGCGACATCAGCGGCTTGATCACTTCCTCGTAGTACGCACGGTCGGCCTTGTCCAGCTTCGCGGCCACCTTGAGCGGCAGACCGGCCTGCTCGGCGATGCGGATCGCCGTGTCCAGACGCTTTTCCGGCGAAATCCGGCCGAGGAACGCGAGATAGCTCGGCTTGACATCGGGAATCGGCTTCAGCAGGTTTTCCGGCAAGCCGTGATAGACAGTCGACAGCCAGTTCGCCTGCTGCAACGGCTGGCGCTGGTTGTCCGAAATCGACACGACCGGCACGTCGCTGAACGTGTTGAAGATCGGCTGCAGTTCGGGCAGATCCAGACGGCCGTGCATCGTCGTCAGGAACGGCACCGGCTGGCGCGCAAACAGCGAGAACGGGTAATAGTCGATATGGAAGTGCAGCACGTCGAACTCGTCGGCGCGGCGGCGCACTTCTTCCAGCAACAGCATGTGCGGCGCCATCACGTCGCGGATGGTCGGGTCCAGGCGCAGCGCCTGCGGCCAGAATGCTTCAAGCTTCGCGGAGGTACGCGAATCGCCGCTCGCGAAGAGAGTCACGTCGTGACCCTGCTCAACCAGTGCTTCCGTCAGATAAGACACGACCCGTTCCGTGCCGCCGTATAGCTTCGGCGGAACCGCCTCGTGCAACGGAGCAATTTGAGCGATTCGCATGGGGACAACTCCTCGTAAAAGATCAGGCTAAGTAACTGCAGTTTGTAAAAGCGACTCGCGTGCTCGCCAAGGTTGCATGGCCAGATTCGACGCTGGCACACACCTGCTTCTTCCGAGAGAAATCCTGCGATGGATCGCCTGGTAGGGACGCCAGGACTCGCCACCGTCACCCACTGCATTCGCGGTAAACGCGCCGCAAGCACAGCCGTTGACAAATGTCAGTCATCCTGGGCTGACCGAGCACGCATTATCAATGCCACCTCGATCAAAGCGCCCGAACATTTCAAAGACTTTACGTTGTTACAAAGGGGAAACACTTTGCAACCCCTTGTTTTCTAAGACAGTTCTACATTGGGACCGGGTAGCCGCGCAAGCCGTGGCGGCGCGGTTTCAGAGTCCGGTAAATGCGATCTCAGGTGCAGTTTTCAATGTGGCAACCCATATTCGCCCGCGCTACGCTTTCCAATGGCCGGGCGCGGCGCCGCATTCTTTTCCGATCCCGGAAATGCCTTCGCGCGGGCCTCGTTTGTGCTTCGACGCGTATAACGTTTCTATACGTGCTCGCGAATCATGTCTGCGCAGCGCGGTGTCACGCAGTCTCGTCCGCGGTTTTGTCACTCACGCGCCACGTCACGCCTGCCCCGTAGCCCGATTGAATGCAAACTGTAATTATATCCCGAAAAATCTCGTACCACTCGTCAGACCAAACCGGGTGGCGGCCCCAGCCGGAGGACGCGTCATACGAGTTATCTTGAAATGAATCGCGCGCAAGGCCGACGCAATTCGACTTTCCGCGGTCCGAATTCGCTTTTGCATGTTTACAATGCGGAACCTACGCTGTGTTACGAGGCCACCCGTGACCGATGAGCTAACCCGACTTTCGACAGCACGCACAATTGGAACATCTCACCATTGCCCAGCGTAATGCCCATAACGCAAAGCTTGCGAGCTATGCGGACCGGCCGCTTGCGTTCCTTTTTCGCTTCATCCGCCGCCATCCGTTCGCGCATACGGTGGTTCTCTGCAGCGTGTTCGCCGCGGTCGGCTGCGCGCTCGCGTCGCAATACGCGATCAAACATCTGATCGACGTGCTGAGCCAGGGGCGGCATCATCCCGGGCCGCTGTGGGGCGCGTTCGCGGTCCTGGTCGGCCTGATCGCCGCGGACAACCTGCTGTGGCGGGTCGGCGGCTGGTTTGCCGCGCACACGTTCGTCGCCGTTACCGGTGACTTGCGCCGCGACCTGTTCCAGTATCTGAGTGGCCATTCGCCGACCTATTACGCCGAAAAGCAACCGGGGACGCTCGCCAGCCGGATCACCGCGACGTCGAACGCGGTGTACACGGCCGAAAACACCACCGCGTGGAACGTGCTGCCGCCTTGCATCGCGGTGCTCGGCGCGATCGTGATGATCGTCACGGTGAATCCGGTGATGGCCGCCGCACTGCTTAGCTGCTCGGCGGTCCTCGCGATCGTGCTGTATCGGCTTGCGAAGCGCGGCTCGGCCCGTCACCAGAATTTCGCGTCGCGGGCCGCGGCGGTCGACGGCGAGCTCGTCGACGTAATCGGCAATATGGCGCTGGTGCGCGCGTTCGGCATGACGTTTCGCGAGCAGAAGCGCTTCGGCGCGACCGTCAAGGCCGAAATGGACGCCCGGCAGAAGAGTCTGCTGTATCTGGAGCGGCTGCGTCTGCTGCACGCGGTGGTCACCGCGCTGCTGTCCGCAGGGCTGCTTGGCTGGGCGCTGTGGCTATGGGATCACGGCCGCGCGACCTCCGGCGACATCGTGCTGGTCAGCTCGCTCGGCTTCACGATCCTGCACGGCACGCGCGACCTCGCGGTTGCGCTCGTCGACGTCACGCAGCACGTCGCGCGTCTGGCCGAAGCGGTGAAGACGCTGCTCGAACCGCACGGCATGCCGGATCGCAACGACGCGAGCGAACTCGTTCCACAAGGCGGCCGCGTCGCCTTCGAGCAGGTCACGTTCGCGTACCCGCGCCGCCGGCCGATTCTCGACCACTTCGATCTGAATATCGAGCCGGGCCAGCGGGTTGGCCTGATCGGCAAATCCGGCGCCGGCAAGTCGACCGTGCTCGCGCTGCTGCAGCGCTTTTACGAACCGCAAGGCGGGCAGATCAAGATCGACGGCCAGGACATCGGCTCGATCACGCAAGACAGCTTGCGTCATGCGATCGCGCTGGTGCCGCAGGACATTTCGCTACTGCATCGGACGGTCTACGAAAACATCGCGTACGGTCGGCCCGACGCGTCGCGCGAAGAAGTGCTCGCGGCCGCGCGCGATGCGCGCTGCACGGACTTCATCGAAGCGATGCCGGACGGCTTCGATACGATCGTCGGCGACCGCGGCGTGAAGCTGTCGGGCGGCCAGCGGCAGCGCATCGCCATCGCGCGCGCGATTCTGAAAGACTCGCCGATCCTGCTGCTCGACGAAGCGACCTCCGCGCTCGACAGCGCTTCGGAAGAGGCGATCCAGAAGGCACTCGACCGCCTGATGGTCGGCCGCACGGTGGTCGCGATCGCGCACCGGCTGTCGACGCTGCATAATTTCGACCGGATCATCGTGATGAGCGCCGGCAAGGTGATCGACGACGGCACCCCGGAAGAGCTGCGCAATCGCCCAGGCCTCTATCGCGATCTGCTGGCGAAGCAGTACGGCAGGACCTCGACGCTGCATGTCGGCGGCAGCAAGAAGATCGACGAACAGCACGTGGCTTGACGACGGGCGACGCGCTCGCCCCTCAGGCGCCCGATCAAAAAAATGCCGCTTCGAACCGTGCGATTCGAAGCGGCATTCTGTTTTGGCGGCAGCGCCTTTCACACAGCTTGGTTCGTCACACCGGCCCGGTCTTCGCGATGCGGCGCCTGCGATGTGTGATCGGCATTCGGCAACGGTTCTACGCGCTGCAAGTCGCGCATGAAGTTGTCGCGCCACACCGACACATTGTTCTCGCGCAATTGGGCGATCATGTCCCGATGCCGCGCCTGCCGCTCCGCGAGCGGCATCGACAACGCCACGGCGAGCGCGTCGGCCATCCCGTCGATATCGACCGGGTTCACGATCAGCGCACCAGTCAGCTCCTGCGCGGCGCCCGCGAAGCGCGACAGCACCAGCACGCCCGGGTCCTCCGGGTCCTGAGCGGACACATATTCTTTCGCAACCAGATTCATCCCGTCGCGCAGCGGCGTCACATAGCCGACATGCGCGGTGCGGAACAGCGCGGCCAGCACTGAGCGCTCGTATTGGCGGTGAATATAGAGGATCGGTGTCCAGTCGAGTTCCGCAAAGCGGCCGTTGATACGCCCCGATTCGCTTTCGAGCTGCAGCCGGATCTCCTGATAGGCGTGCATGTCGGCCCGCGTGGGCGGCGCAATCTGCAGGAACGACACGTTGTTGCGCTGCGCCGGTGCATGGTCGAGCAGCCGCTCGAACGCCCGGAAGCGCTCGACCAGCCCTTTCGAGTAGTCGAGCCGGTCGACGCTCATGATCAGCTTGCGCTTGTGCAGCGTGGCCTTCATCGTGCGCACCGGCTTGCCGCGCTCGCCGGCTTTCGCGAGTTCGGCGATTTCGTCCGGATAGACGCCGATCGGGTAGGCGGCCGCGCGCAGCGTGCGTCCGAATGCATGGATCAGAACGGGCTCGGCAGCCACTGCGGGCCGCGCATCGACGCTGCCATTCGCTTCGTTGACGATGTAATCGCAGAACGATCGCAAATCGGGCGCCGTCTGAAAGCCAAGCAGGTCGAACGAGCATAGCGCTTCGACCAGCGCGCGATGCGGCGGCACGGCCAGCAGCACTTGCGATGCGGGAAACGGAATGTGCAGGAAAAAGCCGATGCGGTTCGCGACGCCCGCCGCGCGCAAGGCGTGGGCGAACGGGATCAGATGATAGTCGTGCACCCAGATCACGTCGTCGGCGCGCAGCAGTGGTACCAGCTGTTGCGCAAGCCACGCGTTCACGCGGCCATAGCCTTCGAACTCGTGACGGTCGTACTGCAGCAGATCAGCGCGGTAGTGAAACGCGGGCCATAGGGTCGCATTCGAAAAGCCGCGGTAGTACTGATCGTAGTCGCGCCGCACGAGACCGATCGTGGCGAAGGTCACCGGGCCGCGTTCTTCGAGCTTGATCTGCGGCTGCCCCGCGGCAAGCACGTCGCCGCTCCAGCCGAACCACATGCCGCCGGTTTCCTTCAGCGCGTCGTAGACGCCGACCGCCAGGCCGCCCGCCGCGGGACCGCCTTCGGAGATCGGCGCGACACGGTTCGAAACGATGATGAGGCGGCTCATGACGCGCGGCTCCCCGATTGAAGACGTTGGCGCGGAGCGGACGGCCGCAGCATGGAACACGAGAGGGCCGGCAGCCGCTTCATGCGCCGCGCGCCGCCGCGATCACCGCCGCGAGCCATGCGTGCAGTGCGCTGACCGACTCGAGCCGCGTGCGCGCGATCGAATCGCCGCCGCCGACCTTGATCGACACACCGCCATATTCGTTCACGACCGCAAAGCCTTTTTCGTCGGTCAGATCGTCGCCGGCGAACACCGGCTTGCGGCCCGCGAATGGCGGCTCGTCGAGAAACGCGCGCAGCGCGCGGCCCTTGTCGACGTCCTTCGGCTTGATCTCGTAGACCATCTTGCCGGGCTGCAGCACATACGCACCCGGGTAGTCGGCAACCAGGCGCGCGGTCGCGGCGCGCGCGGTCGGCTCGCGGTCCGGCGCATTGCGATAGTGCAACGCGAGCGACGCGCCCTTGATCTCGAGCAGCATGCCCGGATTCGCGTTGACGACATCCGCGAGCACCTGCTCCATGCGCAGCAGCCGGTCGTCGTTAAAGCCGATGCGCTGCGTGTCGCCGTTCGCATCGCGCCGCTCGGCGCCATGCAGCCCCGCGACCGGCAGATCCGGCATGCGCAGAAAACCGTCGATGCTGTCGATGCCGCGCCCCGACACGATTGCCACCGCGCTGGAGGTCAGGCCGCGTAAGCTGGTCAGCAACGCCGGCGTTTCCGCCTGCACAAGCACGCCGTCGGGCGTCGGCGCCAGTTCGACGAGTGTGCCGTCGAAGTCGAAGAAAAACGCGTATTCGGTTGGGGCGAGGATTGCGGGAGGTGCTTGCATTGGATCGTCTTGCCTTTCAGCCGCTTTCAGCCGGAAAAGTGTGCGCATCTTACCGCGCATCGGTCGATTAATCGAGACGCCGGGGCTCGCTCGCACGTCGGCGGGTTTGCGCGCGTGAGGGTCTCTGTGTGTGTACCCATGTTCGTACCTATGTTTGGGCCGGTGTCTGCGCTGCGTCCGCCTCCGCGTTTGTCCCCGCGTTTGTCTCATACGTCATCGGTGAATTTCGTTCAAAAGCGGAACAATCCGACTTCACCCGGCTTTCAGACGCTGCGTCATATTGCCTCGGCCGCCTCAACAGGCGGTCGACACACGGCGCGTGAAGCGAAATTGCGCTAGAGTTTCTGCCTCTGCCGCGAGCCGCATTGTTGTCGATTCTGCTTCGAATGGACTCGTCCAACGCGCGGTGCCGGCCCGCGGGTCCCCGATGAATCTGGATAAATCGAGTCGGTGGTAAAGCCTTTGTTCCCCGGTTTTTCATGCGCGCGTTCGGATGCCGTGCATTCAGCAAACGTCATTCCGACAACCAGCGCGTCGCGACCACGCACAGCACGATCGTCGCTCGCACGTTGCGTCGCCGCGCTCACTGTCGCGCTATGCGCGGCGGGCGCGCTTGCCGGCTGCTCGCACGAGGAGGCGCCGTGGCAGTTGACCAACGTCACCGGCCACCTGCCCGACCTCGAGTTCTCACTCACCGGCGACGATGGCAAACCGATCACGGCCGGTACATTTAAAGGCGACACGACGCTGGTCTACTTTGGCTACACCCATTGCCCAGACGTATGCCCGGAGACGATGGCGCGATTGATGCAAGTGCTCGGCAAGCTCGGCCCGGATGCACAGCAAGTGCGCATTCTGTTCGTGAGCGTTGACCCTGCGCGCGATACGCCGCAGGCATTGCACGACTACGTCGGCGCGTTCGATGCGCAGCATGCGCGCGGACTCACCGGTAGCGACGGGCAGATCGAAGCGCTCGCGCAACGCTATCGCGTCGCGTATCAGATGGAAAAGCGCGACCCGAACGGCAACTACGACGTGACGCATAGTTCGGCTGTCTATATTTTCGATGCGCAGGGCCACGCGCGGCTGCTGGCCACCGACCAGGACACGCCGGACCAGATCGCGCAGGATCTGCGCCGTATTATTGAGGTTCATTCCTGACGGATTGCGCGGATGCCCTTCCCTGATGCCCTTCCTCTTCCCACGACGACCAACAACATGCGACCACTGAGTTCAATGCATCGCGATCGACGCGTCACCGCATCTGCGTTTGCAGGCGCCCTCGCATTCGCGCTGATGTTTGCCGCCGGCGCGCCGGCTCACGCGGCGGGCGCCGCGGACGCGATCACCGTGAAAAACGCGTGGGTGCGCTGGCTGCCGAACAATCTGCCGGCCGCCGGCTATGCGACGCTCGCCAATCACAGCGACAAGCCGATCGACCTCGTCGACATCACGAGCAGCGACTACGGCAGCGCGATGTTGCATCAAACGGTGTCGAGCGGCTCGACGCAAAAGATGGTGATGGTCGACAAGCTAACGGTGCCCGCGCACGGTGAAGCGCAGATTTCGCCAGGCGGGTATCACGTGATGCTTGAAGAGGCGAAACGCAAGATCGCGCCGGGCGACACCGTACATCTGAAGCTGCACTTCTCGGACGGTGAAACGGTCGATACGGCGTTTCCGGTGAAATCGCCGGCGCAGGCTAACTGATGGTCGCGATGAACCTGGTCCTTTGTCCGCGATGAACCCGTTCCATTGTCCGCGATGAACCCGTTCCTTTGTCTGCGATGAACCCGCTCCTTTGTCCGCGATGAACCCGCTCTACTGGCTCGAACCATGGGAACCGTCACCGACGGTCGTGATCGTGATGCTCGTGGCCGCCGTGCTGTTCGCGCGCGGCGCGCGCAAGGCAAAGGTGTCGTTCGCGCGGCAATTGTCGTTCTGGTTCGGGCTTGGTGCGTTGTACGTCGTGCTGCACACGCGGCTCGATTATTTCTTCGAGCACGAATTCTTCATGCATCGCGCGCAGCATCTGGTGCTGCATCATCTCGGGCCGTTTTTCATCGCGCTGTCGTACCCGGGCGCGGCGCTGCGCGCGGGCATTCCGTTTAACTGGCGGCAGCGCTTTGTGCGGCCCGCGTTGCAGACACGCTATGTGCGCATGACGCTCGATGTGCTGCTGCACCCGGTCGTCGCAGTCGTATTGTTCGTCGGCCTGATCTATTTCTGGCTGCTGTCGCCGATTCACTTCGTCGCGATGATCGACTGGCGCCTCTATCGCGTGATGAACTGGAGCATGGCGATCGACGGACTGATGTTCTGGTGGCTCGTGCTCGACCCGCGTCCGGCGCCGCCCGCACGGCTCTCGCCAGGGCGACGCATTCTGATCGTGATCGCCGCGATTCCGCCGCAGATTCTGCTCGGCGCCTTTATCTTCTTTTCGACGCACGAACTGTATCCCGTCTATTCGATCTGCGGCCGCGCGTTTACATGGTTGAGCCCGATGCGCGATCAACAGATCGGCGGCCTGCTGCTGTGGATTCCAGGGTCGATGATGAGCGTCATTGGCGCGCTGATCGCGCTGCGTCACTGGATGCGCTTGTCGGCGCGCGGACGTTTGCGCAATGAGCGCACCGCGAGGCCGGGCGCGGGCGCGCGGCCGGGCACAGCGCCGTCCGCCGCGCAACCGCGATCCGCGCACGGGACGCGATAAGGTTCGCACGTACCGCGGTGCGCTCATTGCGCGAACGAAAGCGCCGTTCGCGCGCGCTTCGTTCAGGTCGAACGCATCCAGATATGCGGGATGCCGTCTTCCTCATGCACATCCGACATCGGCTCGAAGCCGTACGCGCCGTAAAACGCCTGCAAATGCGCCTGCGCATGCAAGCGTATCGGGGTGCCCGGCCACTGCGCGTAGATGTGGCTCAGCGTACGCTCGAGCATCGCTTTGCCAAGACCGACGCCGCGAAACGCGGCCGTGGTCAACACGCGACCGATGCGGATATCCGCTTCTTCGGCATCGGGCAGCAGCACGCGCAAATAACCGGCGAGCGTCGCGCCCGGCGCGTCCGAACTGTACGCCAACAGATGCCATGCGTCGCGATCGAGCCCGTCGATATCGCCGTATAGACAGTTCTGCTCGATAACGAAGACCGCAGCGCGCGCGGCCAGCATCTCGTAGACCTCGACGTTCGTCAGATCGTCGAAGGCTTTCCAGCGCCAGTCGAATTGTGGCGCCGGTTTTGTATCGGATTGCTGTGAGTCGGACATGGTGAGCTTTGATATGGGACACGCTGACACCGCGTGCGCGATAAGATACGCCAATACCGTTACGCCAATGCAAAAGCCCCGATCAGTTCATCACTTGATCGGGGCTTTTTCTTTCTGGAGGCGCGAGCCGGAGTCGAACCGGCCTACACGGCTTTGCAGGCCGCTGCATAACCGCTTTGCTATCGCGCCGTAAGCGGACTACGGAATCCATCACGTTGCCAAAGGTTGCACGCGCAACGGTCCGCAGATAATGTGCATTGGCCTACTGGCCTGCCAAAAAACCTGCCAAACAAAAAGGGAAGCTTTGCTTCCCCAGCCAGCTTCCCTTTATTGCTGGAGCGGGAGACGAGTCTCGAACTCGCGACCTCAACCTTGGCAAGGTTGCGCTCTACCAACTGAGCTACTCCCGCGTGGCCCTGCAAATCGTGGTGCTACACATGACACCCAACGAGGCGCCTTGCAGCGTATGACCTTGTTCACTGCTGAAACGGCTTCGAGCCCGACCTGCAAAAATGCAAACCCAAACTCACATAACGCGCCGCTTCGAAATTCTGGAGCGGGAGACGAGTCTCGAACTCGCGACCTCAACCTTGGCAAGGTTGCGCTCTACCAACTGAGCTACTCCCGCGTTATGACTGCCCCCGGCGCATCAATTTTCAGAACCGCTCGCACCGGAGAGACGAGATTATGTATAAAGCACTGAAACGTGTCAACCCTTTTTCCACCACCGCATTCGCGGCGGCCGCGCGTCATTCAAACCGCACCGCCGCGCTCGCGAATCTGCGGCCACGCGAGCTTCATGTAATAAAGCATCGACCAGATCGTCAGCACCGCGGCGAGATAAATCAGCCACACGCCCCACACTCGTGTATCAAGTACGAATCCGCCCGGAAACGGCACCGGCCCATACAGCAGCAGCATCGGAATGGCGACCATCTGGCATGCGGTCTTGAACTTGCCGAGCGAATTCACCGCGACACTCTTGGACGCGCCGATCTGCGCCATCCATTCACGCAGCGCCGAAATCGCAATTTCGCGGCCGACGATCACGAGCGCGATCGCCGCGTCCAGTCGCGCCAGTTGCACGAGCATCAGCAAGGCCGCGGTCACCATCAGTTTGTCGGCGACCGGGTCCAGAAACGCGCCGAATGCGGACGTCTGGTTCCATTTGCGTGCGAGATATCCGTCGAACCAGTCGGTCAGCCCGGCCAGAATGAAGATCACCATCGCCGCCAGATTGCGGTGCTCGACGTTCATCCACGCGGCCGGCAGATAAAACACGCCCACCACGAGTGGAATCAGCACGATCCGCAGCCACGTCAGAAAGATCGGGAAATTGAACGGCATGGGCAGCGACAGGCTTCTGAAAAATAGAGATGCAATTGTGCCGTCTCAATGAGACAGCCACAAGCGAACAAACATCCGGCGAAGTCCTGCGATCGGCCGGCAACTGACTCGCATCCGGCTGGCATCCGTCCCGCCGGCGCACTTAGTGGAGTTGCCGGTAAATCTGCTCGGCCAGCGCGCGCGAAATGCCTTCGACGCTCGCCAGATCGTCGACGCTTGCCGCCACCACGCCGCGCAGCCCGCCAAAACGCGCGAGCAGCCGCTGGCGCCGTTTCGCGCCGACGCCTTCCAGTTCCTCGAGCCGCGACGTCTGGCGCGTCTTGCTGCGTTTCGCGCGCATGCCGGTAATCGCGAAACGGTGCGCCTCGTCGCGGATCTGCGCGACCAGCATCAGCGCCGCGCTTTCCTTGCCCAGCTCGAGCGGCGTGCGGCCGTCCGCGAACACCAGCGTTTCGAGGCCGACCTTGCGCCCCTCGCCTTTCGCCACGCCCACCAGCATCCCGAGATCGAGCCCCAGTTCATTAAACACCTGACGCGCAATTTCAACCTGGCCCTTGCCGCCGTCGATCAGCACGATATTGGGCAACGTGGCGCCCGCGGCGACCGGCTCCGCCGCGTCCGGCGTGACAAGCGAGTCCGCGGCGTCGGTCTGCACGGTCGCGGCGGCGTCGGCCGCATTCGCCGCGGCCTGTGCGACCATTTTCTCGTAGCGGCGCGTGAGCACCTGGCGCATCGCTGCGTAGTCGTCGCCGGGCGTGATGCCGGTGATGTTGTAACGCCGGTATTCCGACGACTGCATCTTGTGATGGTGATACACGACGCACGACGCCTGCGTCGCCTCGCCCATCGTATGGCTGATATCGAAGCACTCGATACGCAGCTTCGCGAGGTCTTCGCATTCGAGCACAAGCGTATCGGCAAGCGCGCGCGTGCGCGCTTGCTGCGAGCCCTGTTCGGACAACAATCGCGCCAGCGCGAGCCGCGCGTTCTGCTCGGCCATCGCGAGCCACGCGCGCTTCTGGCCTTGCGGCTGACGCAACACGGTTACCTTGTGGCCAGCCTGTTCGGTTAGCAGATCGACGAGTTCGCGGTTTGCGGGCGCGTGACTGACGACCAGCACGGGCGGGATGCGGTTGCCGAGATAGTGCTGCGCGATAAACGCTTCGAGCACCTCGGCTTCGAGGCCCGGCGCACGCGAACGCATGACGGCCGCGCCATCGTCGGCCTCGTCGGCCTCGTCGGCGGCGGCTTCAGCGCTCGCGTCTTCTTCGTCCGTATGGTCAGGGTCTGAGCTTTCCGCGTCTTCGCTGTGCTGCCCATCTTCGTGCGTCGACTCGCTTTCGTCATGTGATGCTCGCGCACCTGGCGGCGCAACGTCGGCATGTCGATCGGCAAGCGCCGCTGACGCCACACTTTCGTCAGCGTCTTCGTCGCCGGGTTCGCCTGCCTCGATGGACAGCACGCTCTCGACGTGCGCCGGAAAATACGCCTTGTCGCCGAGATGCCGGCCGCCGCGCACCATCGCGAGATTCACGCAGACGCGTCCGCCTAGCGCGACCACCGCGAGAATATCGACATCGCTGTCGCCGCCCACTTCGATCGCCTGCTGATGCAGCACCGTCGACAGCGAGCTCATCTGGTTACGGACCGCCGCCGCCTGCTCGAACTTCAACGCGGCCGCGAACGCATGCATCTTCTGCTCGAGCTCGCTCATCACCTCCGACTGGCGCCCGAGCAGAAAACGCGATGCATTCGACACGTCACGTGCGTAGTCCTCCTCGCTGATCGCGCGCACGCACGGCGCGGTGCAGCGACCGATCTGATGCAGCAGGCACGGCCGCGTGCGGTTGTTGAACACCGAGTCTTCGCAGGTGCGCAGCTGAAACACGCGCTGCAGGATCTGGATGCTTTCGCGCACCGCCCATGCGCTCGGAAACGGTCCGAAATACTGGTTCTTTTTGTCGACCGCGCCGCGGTAGTACGCCATGCGCGGAAACTGATGGCCGGTCAGCTTCAGATACGGATACGACTTGTCGTCGCGAAACAGGATGTTGTAGCGCGGCGCCAGCGCCTTGATCAGGTTGTTCTCAAGCAGCAGCGCCTCCGCTTCGGAGCGCGTCGCGGTGGTTTCGATACGCGCAATGCGCGTCACCATCATCGCGATGCGCGGCGACAGCAGTGTCTTCGTGAAGTAGCTCGATACGCGCTTTTTCAGGTCGCGCGCCTTGCCGACGTACAGCACCGAGCCGTTCGCATCGTAATAGCGGTAGACGCCCGGCAAATGCGGCAATTGCGCGAGCACTTTTTTCGGCTCGAAGACGTCTGGAGTATCGGAAGCGTCAGAGTGGGCCATGCAGGATAGGACTGGAAGCCGCGCTTGCGGTGATCAAAACAGCGAATAAGAGCAGATCGCACCCGTCTCTCACAGGGCGCTGCTTTAAAATCGCCAGTTTAGAACATTCCGCTCACGCCGCGCCTGCGCGAAGTCCAAGGGCCCCGCTGCCATGTCCGCCGCCTCCTGCTCCGCCGCCAACCCCGCGTCCCAAAGGTCGCGCCCCGTGCGCACGCCGCCGCCAGCGCGGCCCGACACGCAGCACGACCTGCGCAAGCCGGATGGCACAGCCATCGCGTGCGACATCTTTTGCGCGGTGATCGACAACTTCGGCGATATCGGCGTGTGCTGGCGCCTTGCGCGCCAGCTTGCGACGGAACACGGCTGGCAGGTACGCGTATTCGTCGACGACCTGCGCGCGTTTCACGCGCTGTGCCCTGCCGTCGACACCCACCGCGCGCGCCAGACGGTGCACGGGATCGTTGCCGAACATTGGCATGAGCCCGCGCACGCGGGCGACACGCTCGAAGTGGCCGACGTCGTGATTGAAGCATTCGGGTGTGAACTGCCACCGGTCTACGTGGCCGCCATGGCGCGCCGCGCGCATGCGCCGGTGTGGCTGAATCTCGAGTATCTGAGCGCCGAGGACTGGGTCGCGGATTTCCATTTGCGGCCGTCGCCGCATCCGCGCTATCCGCTCGTGAAGACCTTCTTCTTTCCGGGACTCGCCCCCGGGACCGGCGGCGTGCTGAAGGAGCATGATCTGGACGCGCAACGCGCGGCGTTCGACGCGTCGCAAGCTGAGCGTGCCGCATGGTGGCGCGACACGGTCGGCACGTCGGCGCCCGCCGCCGGCACGACCGTGATCTCACTGTTCGCATACGAAAACCCCGCCATCGACGCGCTGCTCGAGCAATGGCGCGACTCAGCCGATCCCGTCGTGCTGCTCGTGCCCGAAGGGCGTATCTCCGGCGCGCTCGCGCGCTTCTTCGGGTTAGCGTCGTTCGCGGCGGGCGCGCACGCTGAACGCGGCAGCCTCGCCGCGCACGCGCTCGCCTTCACGGACCAGCCCGGCTACGACCGTCTGCTATGGGCAAGCGACCTGAACTTCGTGCGCGGCGAAGACTCCTTTGTGCGCGCCCAGTGGGCCGCGCGTCCGTTCGTCTGGCATATCTACCCGCAAGCGGACGACGCGCATCTGCCGAAACTCGACGCCGCGCTCGCGCACTATGCGCACTCGCTGCCGGCCGCCCCGTGCGCCGCGCTGACGCGCTTCTGGCATGCGTGGAACGGCGTCGGCACGCCTGACTGGGCCGCGCTTTGGCCGGATTTTGCGCGCCACCTGCCCGCGTTCACCGCGCGCGCCACGCAATGGGCGCTGGAACTCGCGCGCGCCGGGGATCTCGCTGGAAATCTGGCCCGATTCGCAAAAACTCAGTTAAAATAAGCGGTTAGCCAGCAGCCGCCGTTGCAGACGCGGCACCGCTATAGGCCCGAACGCATCGGCGCGCGCATCCCGTGCGGTTTCATCCGGATTTCCTCTACGTCGGGTAAAACACCGGCAACGGCCTTGGGCACCGCGCCCGCCTATGCCGCGCGCCGCGGCGTAGGCAACAGGAATACGCCACACAGCAAGCAACGTTGAAGCACATTATTTCGTACAGGACAGTTTTATGAAGATCGCTCAAGAACTCCGCACCGGCAACGTCGTGATGATCGGCAACGACGCGATGGTTGTGCAGAAAGCCGAATACAACAAATCGGGCCGTAACGCCGCCGTCGTCAAGATGAAGTTCAAGAACCTGCTGACGGGCGCAGGCATGGAGTCGGTCTATCGGGCCGACGACAAGTTCGACATCGTCGTGCTCGACCGCAGGGAAGTGACCTACTCGTACTTCGCGGACCCGATGTACGTGTTCATGGATGCCGACTACAACCAGTACGAAGTCGAAGCGGAAATGATGGGAGACGCACTGAACTACCTGCAGGACGGGATGACGTGCGAAGTGGTTTTCTACAACGACAAGGCGATCTCGGTCGAACTGCCGACCACGGTGGTCCGCGAAATCATCTATACGGAACCGGCTGTGAAGGGTGACACGTCGTCGGGCAAGGTGCTGAAGAACGCCAAGCTGAACACGGGTTTCGAACTGCAAGTGCCGCTCTTCTGCAACATCGGCGACAAGATCGAAATCGATACCCGGACAAACGAGTATCGCAGCCGCGCGTAAGGAAAGCAAAGGCTTCACTCAAGAGCCGCGCCCCGCTTGGGGCGGCTTTCGCGAAAGCGCCCTTTTTGGGCGCTTTTTCTTTTTTCCGCGACCGTGTATGGTGGTGGAAATCTTTACCGGAACTTTATGCAAAATTGCGCACGCTAGTGGGGGTGAACCGGCTTCCTCAAACGTCAGCGCATTGATTCAGCAGGATATTCGGGATCTGGCACGTGCTCTGCTTACGATCTATGGAACCGCTCGACTTTCATTTTCCGGGCGGACCAATGAACAGGGAGGTGTCAATGAACAACGATATTGCTGAAGGCAAATGGAAGCAGATGCTCGGTAAAGCGAAAACCGCGTGGGGCGAACTGACCGACGACGAACTGACGAAAGCCGAAGGCCGCGCCGATCGGCTGACCGGCCTGATTCAGGAACGTTACGGTAAGACCCGCGAGGAAGCGGAACGCGAAGTCCGCCGCTTCTTCGACGCGAACCGGAACCTGTAGCCGGGTTTCATGCCGTGCCCGTGCGCGCGGTGGATCACGCGGCGCGCACGCATCGGCGCAGCAACAGGTAACAGCAGGAAGCACCTACGCGGCAGGCAGCGTTCATGAGCGTCAATGGAGACAAGGATTAAAAGCCATGCGTCGAATTGCGGTGCCGCGAAGTTCGAGTGGCAGTACCGGCCGTATATCGTGCCCGAACGCGTCCGGAACATCGGCGCCCCGGGGGTTTCCGTCCATTTGAAAAAATTGCGCACGTTATGCCACATGCCCTGATTGTCGAGGACGATCCCAACAGCCTGTCCGGCCTGTCGGCGATCCTCGCCGCCGACGGCTTCTCGGTCGACACGGCGATCACGCTTTCCGAAGCGCGCGCCGCGTTGTCCCGCTTTATCCCGGACGTCGTGCTCGTCGACCTGAACCTGCCGGACGGCAGCGGCCTCGATCTGCTGCAACATCTGCCGGTGCAACCACCTGGCGGCGCGTTGCCGGTCATTGTGATGACCGGCAACGCGACCGTTGAAAGCGCGATCGAAGGGTTGCGACACGGTATCTGGGACTATCTGCTCAAACCGGTCAACATCCCACGTTTGCGCAGCCTGCTTGCGCGCATCCCCCGCCCGTACGAACTGACCGAGGAAGTGCAGACGCTGCGCGCGAAGCTGCGTCAGATGGGTCGCTTCGGTCCGATGATCGGTCGCAGCGGCGCGATCCAGCACATCTACGACACGATCGAGCATGTCGCGCCGACCGAGGCCGCGGTACTGATTTCCGGCGAAGCGGGCACCGGCAAGGAAGTCGCCGCGCGCACGCTGCACGAAATGAGCCGGCGCCGCAAAGGTCCGTTTATCGTGTTCGACTGCCGCGCGGCGGCGGCCGTCGGCGGTGGACGGCCGCTCGATAGCCTGCTGTTCGGTCATGAGCGCGGTGCGTTCAGCGGCGCCGAGCAGCGCGAGCCGGGTCTGTTCGAACAGGCGAGCGGCGGCACGCTGTTTATCGATGAGATCGCGCTGTTGCCGCGCCCACAGCAGGAAGCGCTATTGCGCGCGCTCGACTCGCAGACTTTCATGCGCATCGGCGGCACGAACCAGGTGGTGACGGACTTCCGGCTGATCGCATCGACGCGCAAGGTTCCGCGCGCCGCCGTCTCGGACGGCTCGTTACACGAAGACCTGGGCTTGCGTCTCGAAGCGGCCGCGTTGTCGTTGCCGCCGCTACGTGAGCGCGGCGACGACCCGGCGCTGTTCGCCGAGTCGATCGTCGACGAATTGAATCGCGAGGCGAATGCGCGCGGCGTCGCCGATGCGACGAAACTGATCTCGCCGAACTTCCTGCGCGAATGTCTCGCCTATGAATGGCCGGGCAACGTGCGCGAATTGCACGAGCGTGTGCGGCGCGCCTATCAGGCATCGGGCGATGTGCTCGAGACGCTGCGCGCGGATGAAACCCACGGCATCGGCGGTCGCGATCTGAATGGGGGCCGCGTGCAGGTGACCGTCGGCACGCCGCTCGCGGACGTCGAGGAAATGCTGATCCGCGCAACGCTTGACGCGGTTGGCGGCACGCGGCATCGCGCGGCCTCGCTGCTCGGCATCAGCCCGAAGACGCTGTACAACAAGCTGCAACGGATGCGGTTGAATTGATCGGTTGGGCGCGATGAAGAAAGGCGCAAGCGGGCGCCGATACCCGATCGTTCCGGCGTTGACGTCGCATCAGTCAAGCCTCCGTCAAACTTCCTCAGTCGGGCTTCGGTCCGACTTCAGGCAAACGCGTCGCGCAACAGCGCTTGCGCCTGCTGATACTCCGGCTCGTCGACCAGTTTGTCCCAGATCGGCGCCTTGCCGCGCGGCCGCAGCCGCTTGATACGCCGGCGCGAAGCTTTCGACGATTTGACGCGCAGCGCGTCGAGCACCTTGCCCGCCTCTTCCGGCTGATTGCAGATCAGCACCATATCGCAGCCCGCCTCGAGTGCGGCCGTCGCGGCCTCGGTCAGCGTGCCGCCCTGGCGCGCGGCTTCCATTGACAGATCGTCGCTGAAAATCGCGCCGTTAAAGCCGAGCGCGCCGCGCAGGATGTCCTGTAGCCACACGCGCGAAAAGCCGGCCGGCTTCGAATCGACCAACGGATAGATCACGTGCGCGGGAATCACCGACGCGAGCGACATGCCGAGCCAATCGTACGGCGCGACATCTTCGGCAAGGATCTCGTCGAGCTGGCGTTCATCGACCGGCACCGCGACATGCGAATCCGCTCGCGCGAAACCATGTCCTGGAAAATGCTTGCCGCAGTTCGCCATGCCGGCGAGCGCGAGGCCGTGATTCAGGCTCTTCGCGAGCAGCGTGACGACGCGCGGATCGCGATGAAACGAGCGGTCGCCGATCACTTGAGACTCGCCGTAGTTCAGATCGAGCACCGGCGTGAAACTCATGTCGATCCCGCATGCGCGCAGTTCGGCCGCAAGGATGTAACCGACCGCGGTCGCCACCTTCGTCGCATGCAGCACGTCGTCATCCCACAGCGCACCGAGCTTGCCCATCGATGGCAACACCGTGAAGCCGTCGGTGCGAAAGCGTTGCACGCGGCCGCCTTCGTGATCGACGGCGATCAGCAGATCGTCGCGCATATCGCGGATCGCATCGGTCAGCGCGGTCAGTTGCGCACGACTTTCGAAGTGCCGTGCAAACAGAATCACACCACCCGTCATCGGATGAGCGAGGCGGCGTTTGTCGGCTGCATTGAGCGTCTTGCCGACGACGTCGAGCATGACCGGTCCAGGAGAGGTTTTCATCGAGCGGAAGGGGAAGAAAAAAACAGACGACCGGCGCGACCGGCACACCGCGCCGCGCCGGAGAAATTCAGACAGCCGGAATGACGCGAGTGCTGGCTAATCGCCGGTCTCCGCGATCACAAACGACACTGCGTAGTCGCGCTCGTCGGAAAGCGTCACGCGCGCGGTAATGCCGCGTGCGGAGAGCCAGTCCGCGAGTTCACCGGATGCGATCACGTACGGCCTGCCACCGGCTTCGTTGAGCGTCTGCAGCGCGCGCCACGTCATTGGCCAATGCATGCCAAGGCCGATCGCTTTCGAGAACGCTTCCTTCACGGAGAAGCGTGTCGCGAGATACGCAAGACCGCGCACCGCGGAACGCGCATTGCGCGCGTGATAGACGCGAAGTTCGTCGGGCCCCAGCACCTTTTCCGCAAAGCGGCCGCCGGTGCGTTCCATCACCGCGGCCACGCGGCTCACCTGCACCACGTCAGTCCCGATGCCGTAGATCGCCATGGCGCTCGCCGCTTTAAGCGCGTGCGGCAAGACGTGCGGCGATCATGATCGCCTTCATCTCGCGCACCGCGTTGTCCCAGCCGGCGAAGATTGCGTGCGCAACAATCGCATGGCCGATATTCAATTCGACGATGCCTTCGATCGCCGCGATCTGCTGCACGTTCGTATAGTGCAAACCGTGGCCGGCATTCACCTTGAGCCCGAGCGAGCGGCCCAGCTCGACGCCCTGTACAACACGCTCGTATTCGCGCTGCTGCCCGGCTTCGTCGTGCGCTTCCGCGTAGCGGCCGGTGTGCAGTTCGATCACCGGCGCCCCCGCTTCGTGTGCGGCGCGGATTTGCGTCGCTTCGGCATCGATAAAAAGCGACACGCGCGAGCCCGCATCCGCCAGCTGTTTGCACGCGGCGCGCACCGCATCGAAGTGGCCGGCGACATCGAGACCGCCTTCGGTGGTCAGCTCCGCGCGCTTTTCCGGCACGAGGCAGACGTCGTGCGGACGCACGTCGCACGCGATGTCGAGCATTTCCTGCGTGACCGCGCATTCGAGATTCATCCGCGTCTTCAATTGCGGACGCAGCGCGCGCACGTCCGCGTCGACGATATGCCGGCGATCCTCGCGCAAATGCAGCGTGATCGCATCGGCGCCCGCCTCTTCGGCGGCCAGCGCCGCGCGGATCGGATCAGGATAGGACGTGCCGCGCGCATTGCGCAGCGTGGCCACGTGGTCGATATTGACGCCAAGGTCGATCGCGTGTGGCGACGTGAGAAAGAAGCTCATAGGTTCTGCAGGTCGATCAGGATCTGGCGCGTCGCAAGCGGCGTGCCGCCGAGGTAGGTGTTGAGCAGGAAGCGCATCAGCGTCTTGCTTTGCGCAACCGTCTGCGCACGATGGTAATCGTCCTGCTCCATATCGAGCAAGGTCTGGCCGGACACGACCGGCCATTGCGCGGGCAGATCGTCGGCTGCGTCGCGCACGCCGCGCTCCGGGTCGAACACATAGCGGCCGCCCGGTACGACCGGCTGGCGCGCGACGGTGCGGTCGAGCGCCATCGCGTAACCGGTCTCGCGCAACAGCACGCGCTCGAACGAACGCAGCACCTGGACCGGCGGCTCGTCGTGCGCAAGACGCGTGAGCGTCACCACATAGTGGTGGAAGAGTTGGGGATGCGGGTCTTCGCGCGCGCAGAACTTGACCAGCAGCTCGTTCGCGTAGAAGCCGCAGAGCAGCGCGTCGCCGGCGAGCGGCAGCATCCCGCCGACCCATTCGGCGCCGGTCAGCGTGCGCATTTCGGACTTGCCGGTCCACGCGAGCGACAGCGGCTGGAACGTTTGCAGCACACCGCGCAGCGCGGAATGCGGGCGCTTCGCACCCTTCGCGATCAACGCGAGACGGCCGTGGTCGCGCGATAGCACGTCGAGGATCAGGCTGGTTTCCCGGTACGGATAGCTGTGCAGAACGAACGCGGGTTGTTCGGAGATCCGATACTCGGAAACCGGCGCGCGCGACGTTCGGCGTGCGGGCTTCGTTGCGCGTCGCTCAGGGGCGGCTTCAACGCCATCCGGATGATCGGGCTGCCTGTCGGACCGCCTTTCCGCCTGCTTTTCACCCGGTTCGTTCGCTTCGAGCAGGGCTTCATCGGCGAAATCGTCACCGGGCGTACGCGCGGCGGCGGACTGCTTCGATGAGGTCCGCTTCGCGCGCCCGCGCACCGGCCTGGCCTCGCTGCGGGGCGAGCGCGGCTGCGCCGGATCAGGATCGGCTTCGGGTGGCTGCGTCATCCATGCGTCATTCGTACCCATACGCGCGCAGCCCGGCTTCGTTGTCGGCCCACCCGCTCCTCACCTTGATGAAGGTCTCGAGGTACACCGGACCGTCGAACAGCTTTTCCATATCGAGGCGCGCTTCGGTACTGATCTGTTTGAGCTTCGCACCCTTCTGGCCGATGATCATCGCCTTGTGCGAATCGCGCTCGACGAGAATCGTCGCGAAGATACGGCGCAGGCGCCCTTCGGTCTCGAACTTGTCGATCACGACGGTGCTCGTGTACGGCAGTTCATCGCCCGTCCAGCGGAACACCTTTTCGCGCAGGATTTCGGCCGCAAGAAAACGCTCGCTGCGATCGGTCAGGTCGTCTTCGCCGTAGATCGGTTCGCCTTCCGGCAAATACGGCTTCACCGTCGCGAACAGCCGCTTGATGTCGTCCGGATGCTTCGCCGACAGCGGCACGATTTCCTTGAAGTCACGCAGCCCGGCCATCTGCTGCATGAACGGGAACAGCGTGTCCTTGTCGCTGACGCGGTCGAGCTTGTTTGCGATCAGCAGCACCGGAGCCGCCGGCGGAATCAGATCGAGCACCTGCTGATCGTCCGGCCCGAAGCGGCCGGCTTCGATGACGAACAGAATCGCATCGACCGACGTCAGCGTCGACGTCACCGCGCGGTTCAGCGACCGGTTCAGCGCGCCGCTGTGCCGCGTCTGGAAGCCGGGTGTGTCGACGAAGATGTACTGCGCGTCGTCAAGCGTGCGGATGCCGGTGATGCGGTGACGCGTGGTCTGCGCCTTGCGCGACGTGATGCTGACCTTCTGGCCGACGAGCGCGTTCATCAGCGTCGACTTGCCGACGTTCGGGCGGCCGACGATGGCGACCATGCCGCAGCGAAATCCAGGGGGAGTGGGCGTGTTCATATTCGGGCTACAGCAAACTGGGGCCAACGTGCATCGCGGGACAGCCAGGTGCAAACTGCAACAACAATAGCATCGGCAAGGCGGCAGTAGTCGGGTGGATTAATCAGGGGCTGTCGGGAGCCAATCGGGGTGAATCAATGGCCTGCGTCGGCGACGCGGGTGTGCAGCGCGCTCGCGACGCCGGCTTCGAGGTCGGCCTCAACCGTCGCCGCGCCGGCGATTTCCCGGCTGCGAGACGTCAATCTTTCGGTGCTGCGTGACGCGGCTTCAAATTTGTCCGCCGGTCTGTCTCTTTCAGATCCATTCGCCTGATGCGCGGCGGATTCGAGCTTGTCCGCTGCTTTGTCCCCTGCTTTCTCGCCCGCTTTTTCAGCGGATTTTTCCGCTGCTTTATCGGCTTTATCGGCTTTTTCGGCTGATTTCTCGGCGATTCGGTCGGTAGGCGCGTCGCCAGCCTTGTCCGCCGCTTTCTCGGGCGCCCGCTCCACGGTCTTTTCCGCTGAGTTGTCGGCGAGGCTCGCGGCGGTTTCCGGCTTGTCCGCCGCCTTCTCGCCGTGACGAATCAGCGCGTCGGTTTTGTCAGAAGGATGATCGGGCGGGCGCGTCGCGGCATCGGTCCGCTCCGCGTGCTTCTCCGCCGGCTTGTCGACCTGCTTGTCGCCTTGCCTGTCGGCCTGCTTATCGGGTCGCTCAGACTTCTCGCCGCGGCCCGTCTTGTCCTCGGTCCGCTCGGCGGCCTTTTCGCCCGATTTATCCGCTGCTCTTTCAACCCGGTCCGGCTTATCCGCCTTTTCCGGCTTTTCCTTATCGTTGCTGTTGCTGCCGCCGCCGGCCTGGCTTTGGCTGTATTCGACGTGCGCAGCACGGATCACCGCGAGCGGTGCGACACTGGCCGCCGTAGCCGCCGGTACGCGCTCGGCGCCTGCTTCCGCCGCCGCTATCTTCGCTTCGGCACGGGCCGCACGCTCGGCCCTGCGTTGATCCGGCGCGCGCAGATCAAGCGCGGTCTGCACGCCCGTCACGCCGGGGACGATTTCCGCTTCGGCATGTTTCGCCGCACGCGCGCTCTTCGAGCGCTTCGGCTTCGCAACCACGGCCGGCGCCGCCGCCATCACCTCGTCGAGCGCCTTCTTCGCGGCCGCCTGCTCGGCGGCGCGGCGGCTCGCACCGGAGCCCGACACCTTGACATCGAGTTTTGGCACCGCGCATTCGACTTCGAATTGCTGATTGTGCGCCGCACCATGTGTGGCGATCACCGTGTAGGTCGGCAGCGCGATCTTGTGACCTTGCAGGTATTCCTGCAGCAGCGTCTTGGCGTCCTTGCCGAGCGTGCGCGGGTCGATATGGTCGAGAATCGGCACGTACAGCCGTTTGATGACGGTCTGCGCGGCTTCGAACCCGCCATCAAGAAAGATCGCGCCCAGGATCGCCTCGAGCGTGTCGGCAAGGATCGACGGACGGCGGAAGCCACCGCTACGGAGTTCGCCTTCACCAAGGCGCAGGCCGTCGGAAATATTCAGGGCCTGAGCAATTTCATACAACGACTGCTGTTTGACGAGATTAGCCCGTACGCGGGACAGATCGCCTTCATCGAGCTTGCCAAAACGTTGGAACAAAAGTGCCGCCACCGCGCAATTGAGAACGGAATCGCCGAGAAACTCGAGTCGTTCGTTATGCGTGGCGCTATGACTGCGATGAGTGAGAGCCTGACGCAGCAATTCCGCATTGCGAAATTCATAGCGCAGTCGGCTTTCCAGCGGAGATGAAGGCATGGGCAGAGTATAACGCGGGCGCTTGCCCCGGCGAAAACGCGGACCGACACGCGAACAGGCGTGGTGAAGCGACGTTACCGCAGGTTCTTAAAGTAGCGTGATAACACGCCGCAGATAGTTTGCGGCGTGTTTCGACGTTGCGATGCGATGGTGGTGATGCGCGATTTTGCGACGCGGTCACCGTGCGGTGATCGGACCGAGGCTCGCGTTCATCGCGCGACGGGCTTCGAAGATAAAGCCGTTCACTCGAATGAGCCGATCCGTTTGAGATCGCTGAAATTCATCCAGATAAAGAACGCACGGCCAACGAGGTTCGCGTCCGGCACAAAACCCCAGTAACGGCTGTCCGCGCTGTTGTCGCGATTGTCGCCCATCATGAAGTAGTTGCCGGGCGGCACCTTGCAGATCACGCCGCGATCGTTGTAATTGCAATTGCTGCGGTAGGGATAGTCATCCGCGCCGACGACGAACGGTGGCACCGCCGGATTGTTCAGGATGCGGTTCTTGCGGCCGTCGATATCTTCCTCGAACTGCTTCATGTAGCCCGCGCGCTGGTTGCCGCTCGCTTCGTCGCGCTCCTCATCGTAAAAGTCGGGCAGTTGCGTCTCGGGGACCGGTTGGCCGTTGATCGTCAGCTTCTTGTCCTGATACGCGACCACATCGCCTGGCAGGCCGATCACACGCTTGATGTAGTCGACCGATTCATCCTTCGGATACCGGAACACGACCACATCGCCGCGTTTCACCGGACGCCCTTCGGTGACCTTCGTATTCGTGATCGGCAGGCGCAGACCGTAGTCGAACTTGTTCACGAGGATGAAGTCACCGACCAGCAGCGTCGGCACCATCGAGCCGGACGGAATCTTGAACGGCTCGACGACGAACGAGCGCACGAGGAACACGACGAGAATGACCGGGAAGAAGCTCGCTGTGTATTCGAGCCACCACGGCTGGCGCAGCTTTTCATCGCGTAACTTCGCGCGCGTTTGCGCCGGATTTTCGTCGGCGAAACGCTCGCCGACACGCGCCTGCTGGCGGTCGAACTCGGCGACCGCCGCCTCCGCCGCGCGCCGCCGTTGCGGCATGAAAAAGAGCTTGTCTGCTACCCACGCGATACCCGTCAATACGACGAGCACAAAAAGGATCAATGCAAAATTCATTGAGGGATTCCCGTTGTTCGTCTTATTTGTCTTCGACGCGGAGGATCGCGAGGAACGCCTCCTGCGGAATTTCAACCGAGCCGACCTGCTTCATCCGTTTCTTGCCTTCCTTCTGCTTTTCCAACAACTTCTTCTTGCGCGAGATGTCGCCGCCGTAGCACTTCGCCAGCACGTTCTTGCGCAATGCCTTGATGTTCTCGCGCGCGATGATGTGTGCGCCGATCGCCGCCTGGATCGCGACGTCGTACATCTGGCGCGGGATGATCTCACGCATCTTCGCCGCCACTTCGCGGCCGCGGTACTGGCTCTGCGAGCGGTGAACGATGACGGACAGCGCGTCGACCTTGTCGCCGTTGATCAGCATGTCGACCTTCACGACGTCCGACGCGCGATATTCCTTGAACTCATAGTCCATCGACGCGTAGCCGCGCGACACCGACTTCAGCCGGTCGAAGAAGTCGAGCACGATTTCGGCCATCGGCATTTCGTAGGTCAATTGCACCTGACGGCCGTGGTACTGCATGTTCACCTGGTTGCCGCGCTTCTGCGTGCACAGCGTGATGACCGAGCCGACGTAATCCTGCGGCATATACAGGTTCACCGTGACGATCGGCTCGCGCACTTCTTCGATTCGCGACGGATCGGGCATCTTGGCGGGGTTCTCGACCGTCACGACCGTGCCGTCGCGCTGCAGCACTTCGTACACCACCGTCGGCGCGGTGGTGATCAGGTCCATGTCGAACTCGCGCTCGAGCCGCTCCTGCACGATTTCCATGTGCAACAGGCCGAGGAAGCCGCAGCGGAAACCAAAACCGAGCGCCTGCGACACTTCGGGTTCGTATTGCAGCGACGCGTCGTTCAGCTTCAGTTTTTCGAGCGATTCGCGCAGCGCGTCGTACTGGTTCGCTTCGACCGGATAAAGACCGGCAAACACCTGCGGCTTCACTTCCTTGAAGCCCGGCAACGGCTCGGGCGCCGCATTCTTGACCGTGGTGACCGTATCGCCGACGCGCGCCGCCGTCAGTTCCTTGATGCCGGCGATGATAAAGCCCACCTGCCCCGCGGACAGCGTTTCGAGATTCTTCGATTTCGGCGTGAACACACCGACGTGCTCGACCGGGTACTCGGCGCCGGTCGCGATCATGCGAATCCGGTCTTTCGCGCGCAGCGTGCCATTGACGATGCGCACCAGCATGACGACGCCGACATAGTTGTCGAACCACGAGTCGATGATCAGCGCCTGCAGCCGCCCGTCCACATTGCCCTTCGGCGGCGGCACTTTCACGATCAGCGCTTCGAGCACGTCTTCGACGCCCTGCCCGGTCTTTGCGCTGCAACGCGTCGCGTCGGCCGCGGCAATGCCGATCACGTCTTCGATTTCGGCGATGGCGGTTTCCGGGTTCGCCGCCGGCAGATCGATCTTGTTGAGCACCGGCACGACTTCGACGCCGAGTTCAATCGCCGTGTAGCAGTTTGCAACCGTCTGCGCTTCGACACCCTGGCTTGCATCGACGACCAGCAGTGCACCTTCGCACGCGGACAACGAGCGGCTGACCTCGTACGAGAAGTCGACGTGCCCCGGCGTGTCAATCATGTTCAGGTTGTAGACCCGGCCATCGCGCGCCTTGTAGGACAACGCGGCGGTCTGCGCCTTGATGGTGATGCCCCGTTCGCGCTCGAGATCCATCGAGTCGAGCACCTGTGATTCCATCTCGCGGTCGGACAGGCCGCCGCAAATCTGAATGATGCGATCGGCAAGCGTCGACTTGCCGTGGTCGATGTGCGCGATGATCGAAAAGTTACGAATATGATCCATTCAAGTCCGATCAAGCAAAAAAGGCGCGCTCGTTGGGTCGCGAAGCACGCCTCGTAAACTGACTGAAAAACCTGCCCATTTTAGCTGAAAAGGGGTCCCGCAGGCGGATTTGCGGGGCTGGCGGGCGCGCGAGAGCACAAGCAGGGCAAGACCTGGCGGCCTCGAATGCAAATTCGAGGCCAGTGTGTGACACGGTCCATGCGTGGGTTCATGACCGGCTCACGCGCGGTTCGGTCTGACTGTGGCCAGGTGGATGCATCAGCGCGCGGCCGCATCGGCCTTCGCGGCCAGCACCCCACGCACACGCGCTTCGTCGAGGTGATAACGGCACAGCTCGGTTCCGTCGCAGACCAGCACCGGCACCGCTTCGTTATAACGCGCTTCGAGCGCGGCGTCGGCATCGATATCGATCACATCGACGCGCGCACCGAATTCGGCAAGCAGCGGCTCGAGCGCGGCGCGCATGTCGTCACACAGATGACACCATGCGCGCCCGTAGAGCGTCAGCACCACCGGCTCGCGCGACGCCGGCTTCGTCACAAGCGTCACTTCTGCGGCGCGCGCGGGCGGATCGGCACGAACTGCGTGTTGTCGCCCCGGCGCACGAGCAGCGCGATCATCTTCTGAGGGTCGAGATGCGCGGTGAGCTCGTCGAACTGCTTCGCGCTCGTCACGTCGGTATCGCCGATCCGCAAGATGATGTCACCCTTCTCAAGGCCGACCCGTGCGGCCGGCCCGTCGACCGCGTCGACCTGCACGCCGTTGCGCAGCTTCAGCGACTTCATCTGATCCGACGGTATATCGCTGACCGCGATGCCGAGCGCATTCGATGCCTGCTGTTTCGGCGCAGGCGGCTTGCGCTGATCGGCATGCGCGGTCTTGTCCGGCTGCATCTCGGCGACCGTAACCGACAGGTCGCGCGTCTGGCCCTTGCGCCAGATCGTGATCGTGGTTTTCGTGCCGGGCTTCGTATCGCCGACCATGCGCGGCAAATCGGTTGCGGTATCCACCGGATGACCGTTGAACTTCAGGATGATGTCGCCCGGCTGCACGCCTGCCTTGTCGGCCGGACCGCCCGGCTCGACGCTGCTCACCAGCGCACCCTGCGCCTTCGGCAAGCCGAGCGAATCGGCGACATCCTTCGTGACTTCGCCAATCGCCACCGCGATGCGACCGCGCACGACCTTGCCCGACGTCTTCAATTGATCGGCGACGCGCATCGCTTCGTCGATCGGAATCGCGAACGAGATGCCCATAAACCCGCCGGTGCGGCTGTAGATCTGCGAGTTGATGCCGATTACCTCGCCTTGCATATTGATCAGCGGTCCGCCCGAGTTGCCCGGGTTCACCGCGACGTCGGTCTGGATAAACGGCAGATAGTCGCCGGTGTCGCGGCCCTTCGCGCTGACGATACCCGCCGTCACCGTGTTTTCGAGCCCGAACGGCGAGCCGATCGCGACAACCCATTCGCCGACGCGCACCTTGTTCGAGTCACCGATCGTCACGGTCGGCAGGTTGGTCGCGTTAATCTTGACGACCGCGACGTCGGTGCGTTCATCGACGCCGATCAGCTTCGCCTTGAATTCGCGCTTGTCGGTGAGCGTCACGTAAATCGAGTCCGCATCGTCGATCACGTGCGCATTGGTCATCACGTAACCGTCCGCCGACAGGATAAAGCCCGAGCCAACGCCGCTATTCGTTTCGGAATCGCTGTTGTCCTGCGGCGAATCCCCACCCTGGCCACCACCCGGCCCGCCCTGGCTACCCCCTTGACCGCCCTGGCCATCGTTGCCGCCGCCGTGCGGCGATTGCGGCGACTGCGGCAGCGGAATACCGAAGAAGCGACGGAAGAATTCGGACATGTCGCCGTCGTCGAGCCCAGGCGGCAAGCCGCGGTTGCCGGTCGGCACATGCGCGGTGGTCCGGATATTGACGACCGCCGGGCCGACCTTGTCGACCAGGTCCGTGAAATCGGGAAGGCTGGCTGCAGGCGCCGCCACCGCCGCATGCGGCAGAAACGGCAGGCAAGCCAGCAGCGCGGCCGCGAGGAATTTGCGCACCGAGAAAGTCGTCATGTCGTGGTAAGCCGATGGATTACTTGGGAGCCTTGTATTCTATGGCAGACGCGAATTGCTGCAACGTGGCTTGGGGCACCTCGCCCAGCAGGGTAATCCAGAAGTCCCCGCGGCGCTTGACGAGCACATGGGTCGCCCCACTGCTGCCCGCGCCTTCCTTCCGCGTATTTTTTTCGACCGGCTCGACGAAAATCGAAATGGCCGCGAGGCCATCGGAGAACACCATCTGGTCGACCGGAATAGGCGGGTTGCCCGGATCGTGCGCCGCCATCGGACGCCGCAGCTCACGAATCTTTCGGAAGCCTGACACGTTCGGTGTGATCTGCCAACCCTGCGCTTCCATGTCGACCGGCTCGACCGGCGGATGCACGATCGTCCATCCGGCGGTATTACGAATACCCGCTGCGATCGGCGCCTTGTCGACCGGTACACCGATACGGATCTGCGAAAACGACAACTGCTCGAGCACCTCGCCGCTCGGATCGAGCGTCTGCGCGCGCAGCAGCAGGCCGGTTTTCGTATCGGCCCACAGCTTGTAGGCGAAACGGTATGCGTCTTTCGGATCGAGCTCGATCACGTCGGCTTCGAGGCCCGCGACGCGATCGCGGCCGAGTAGCTTCGGCTCGTACACCGACAGTACGTCATCGCTGCTGGCGGACAGCAGCGCAGGAAACGAATCCTTGTTTTGCCGTTGCTCAACGACGAGCAGACGCCGCTCGGGCACGAACGTGTACATCTCGTCGTTATGCCGCAGCATCTTGCGCGGCTTGCCGTCGAGACTTTCGAGCTGTTCGTATTCGCCATCGTTGCGTGTCGCATAGTGCGAAATGTGCGACGTTTGCACGAAGGTGCCGCGCTGATAGACGAATGCGCCTTCGTAGTTCTGCTGCTGAGCGGCCTGATGGATTCGATTGAGCAGTTCGGCCGCCGTATGGTGGGCCGAAGCGTCGTCCTGCGCAAACGCGCGAGGAGCCGTGGATAACACTGAAAGTAATGCGGCTGCGCAGAACAGTAGCGCCGGCAGCCGTCCCCAGGTTGTCTTTTTATTGAACCGCAAAGTCTGCATCGAGCTATCGGCCCTGCGTAGTGACGGCCGCGCGAATCAGCGGCACGGCGCTGCCCATCACCGGCTGCTGCGCGAACTGCTGATGGGCTTCCAGATACTGATCAAGACTCGCGTCACGGATGATGTTTGCATCCTGCACCGCCGGCTGCGCGGTCGCTACCGGCATGGACGCCATCGCGACACGCTGCAGCGTGTCGCCGGACGATACCGACGCGACCTGCGACACACCCTGTACGCCCGTGTTCACGCCCTGCAGTTGCGGGACGACGATCCATGTCAGCGTCGCGGCCGCGGCGGCTACCGCGAACGCCGGCAACAGACGGCGCCCGAACGCATGACGCCGGCCGCGTAAAACCGACGACCACGACGGCGCAACGATATGCGCTTCACTTTCGAAGCGCGCCGCAAAGCCGCTCATGAAAGCGCGGCTCGCGACCGCACTCAATGCCAGATCGTCGGAACGCAGCGCGTCGCCGATCAGATGATAGTCCGACCACGCCGCGCGATCGTTGCGATCGAGCGCGGCAATCAACGCTGCCGGCTCATCGCCGGACCACTCCCCGTCGATCAGCGCGGACAGACGCTCGCCGCGCGAGCTCGCTTGCAGATTAGCTTCCGATCGCATCGAGACCGACCCCATGATGCTCCCCATCGTTACAGACACCCCATAGTGACACCACCTGACCCAGATATTGCACCGCTGCCCCGCAAGGCCGCTAAAACGCCATCGAAAAGCTTCGACCGACATCGCGCCGAAGCGCAACCCATCGTGCGATTACCAGCGTTTGCCTTCGGGAGTGTCCAGCAACGGACGCAATTTTGCCGCAATGGCTTCGCGAGCACGGAAAATTCTCGACCTGACGGTGCCAATCGGGCAACCCATCATTTCGGCGATTTCCTCGTAGCTCAAACCCTCAATTTCACGAAGAGTAATGGCGGTGCGCAGCTCTTCCGGTAAAACCGCCATCGCAGCATTGACCGTCTCCGCGATCTGTTTGCTCATCAACATCGACTCGGGCGTGTTGATATCCCTTAGTTGGTCGGCATCCGAGAAAGTTTCAGCTTCTTCAGCGTCCGCTTCGGTCGACGTGGGCGCGCGCCGGCCCTGCGTCGCAAGGTAGTTCTTCGCCGTATTCACGGCAATCCGGTACAACCACGTATAGAAAGCCGATTCACCGCGAAATTGGGGCAGCGCCCGGTATGCCTTGATAAACGCATCCTGGGCCACGTCCTCGACCTCGGCAGGATCCCGCACGAGGCGCGAGATCAGCCGGATGATCTTGCGGTGGTATTTCGTGACCAGAAGCTCGAACGCGGCCTTGTCGCCGTTCTGCACGCGTTCGACCAGCACCTGATCAATTTCTTTTTCGCTCACCTGATAAATCCGTTAGCTAGGGGCCCGCGGGGGCACCATTGTAGCGTCCCCTTCACCCCGTCACGTTACAGCAGTAATCGCGGTAACAGTCGTTACAACGCCCCGTGCGCGGCGCGCCGGGCCTGTACCGACAGTTCACGGAAATGGTCGGAGCAAAGCATGTCGGCGGTAACGAGCAGCGTGCGGGACCGGCCATTGTCGCCCACAAGCGCAATGGACAGCAGCCAACCGCTCCATTGCGCGAAGCCGGCGATACGGCCCTGCGCGACCGGCTGTCCGGCGCGATTCCAGGCGGTCAGAGTATCCGACCCGATTTTAAGCGACGCGGGCCGGCGCCGTGCGTCTTGCACGAGCACGACGCTCAGCACGACAAGCGTCGTCAGTGCGGCGACTGCGGCGTGCAACCAGGCAGTACGCGATGCGAGTGTCGTGAAAACCGCTGCGGCAGCGACCAGGATAAAGCCGGCGGCCACGCCATACAACAAGGCGGAACGTCGCAGCACGATGCACTGCGACGTTCCGCCTGCGGAGACTTCAGGTTGCATTTGCCCCGCCGGCGGCGCCGCATCGAGCGGCGCCGCCGGTGATCGGACAGATTGAGACGGCTGCGGGGGCTGCGTCAAACGGTAACGCCGCTTATACGCGCTTGAACACCAAGGTTCCGTTCGTGCCACCGAACCCAAACGAGTTCTTCAGCGCGACGTCGATCTTCATCTCCCGCGCGGTGTTCGCGCAGTAGTCGAGATCGCATTCCGGGTCCTGGTTGAAGATGTTGATAGTCGGCGGCGACATCTGGTGATGCATGGCGAGCACCGTGAACACCGACTCGAGACCGCCGGCGCCGCCGAGCAGGTGCCCGGTCATCGACTTGGTCGAGTTCACGACAATCTTCTTCGCGTGTTCGCCGAATGCGCGCTTGATGCCGATCGTTTCCGCGAGGTCGCCAAGCTGCGTGGACGTGCCATGCGCATTGAGATAGCCGACCTCGTCCGCGTTGATGCCGGCGTTCTTCATCGCGGCCAGCATGCAGCGCCGTGCGCCGTCGCCGTCTTCGAGCGGCGCGGTCATGTGGTACGCGTCACCGCTCATGCCGTAGCCGGCCACTTCCGCGTAAATCTTCGCGCCGCGTGCCTTCGCATGCTCGTACTCTTCGAGAACCATCACGCCCGCGCCTTCGCCGAGCACGAAGCCGTCACGGTCCTTGTCCCACGGACGACTCGCGGTAGCCGGATCGTCATTGCGTTGCGACAGTGCGCGCGCCGCGGCGAAGCCGCCGATGCCCAGCGGCGACACGGTCGATTCCGCGCCGCCGGCGATCATCACATCGGCGTCGCCATACTCGATCAGCCGCGATGCTTCGCCGATGCAATGCAGGCCGGTCGTGCACGCGGTCACCATCGACAGATTCGGACCCTTCAGGCCGAACTTGATCGACAGATGGCCGGAGATCATGTTAATGATCGATGCAGGCACGAAGAACGGCGAAATGCGGCGCGGGCCGCGGTTTAACAGTTCGGTCTGCGTGATTTCGATCATCGGCAGACCGCCGATGCCGGACCCTACCACCACGCCGGCACGCTCGGCATTCGCTTCGTTGATTTCGAGGCCGCTGTCCTTGATCGCCTGCATGCCGGCCGCGATGCCGTAATGGATGAACGTATCCATATGGCGCGCTTCCTTGCCGGGCATGTACTCCTCGACATTGAAGCCCTTGACCTCGCCAGCGAAGCGAGTGGAGAAGTTCGAAGCGTCGAACTTCGTGATGTCGGCGATGCCGGATCGGCCGGCGACCAGATTGGCCCATCCGTCGGCAACATTATTGCCAACAGGCGAAATCAGCCCCAGGCCTGTAACAACAACACGACGGCGGCTCACGGTAACCCCTTTTCCATAGAATGACGAAAGCAAAAGCAGCAGTTCATGCCAAAGCAAAAGCCACAGCGGCAACAGGCAACGGGCCTGTGTACCCTGTGGCTATGAACCCGGCGCAAACGCCGATAGCGGCAGCCTGACCGCCGTTTCCGCGCGGACCGCGGATGGGCGCCGCCCATGCGTCGGCTCCAGAATCACAACGGCGGCGGCAGCGGCCATCGACAACGGTGGCGATGCAGGCGCGAATGGCCTTAGGCCTTGACGTTGGCGCGAGCGTAGTCGATCGCTTGCTGCACGGTGGTGATCTTCTCGGCTTCTTCATCCGGGATTTCCATGCCGAATTCGTCCTCGAGGGCCATCACCAGTTCAACGGTATCGAGCGAATCAGCGCCGAGATCGTTGACGAACGAGGCTTCGTTCTTGATTTCCGCTTCCGCGACGCCCAGTTGTTCCGCAACGATCTTTTTAACGCGTTGTTCGATGTTGTCCATTACCCCTCCAAGGGAAAAAAGTTCATAAATACAGGTGCGCGCATTTTATCAGGTTTGCCCCGCTGCAAAACGGCGCGCACGTTGCTGCGAAGGCACCGTCCACGCGCGTGCGAAACTGCATCGCGGCGCGGATAGTAACCGAATTTGATTACGACATATACATGCCGCCGTTCACGTGCAACTCGATGCCTGTAATGTAGGCCGCTTGCGGCGATGCGAGAAACACGACCGCATGCGCGATCTCCTCCGGCGTGCCCAGGCGGCCGATCGGCACTTGCGCCTTCAAGGCCGCCTGCTGCTCTTCGGGCAACACGCGAGTCATGTCCGTATCGATGAACCCCGGTGCGACACAGTTGACCGTGATGCCGCGGCTGCCGATCTCGCGCGCAAGCGCGCGCGTCATGCCGGCGACGCCCGCCTTCGCCGCTGCGTAGTTCGCCTGACCGGGGTTACCCGCCGCGCCGACGACCGACGTAATGTTGATGATGCGGCCACCGCGCGCCTTCATCATCGGACGCAGCACCGCGCGCGACAGACGGAACACCGCCTTCAGGTTCGTGTCGAGCACCGCCTCCCAGTCTTCGTCCTTCATCCGCATCGCGAGCTGGTCCTGGGTAATACCCGCGTTGTTGACCAGCACGTTGAGCGAACCGAATTCCTTCACTGTGCCATCGATCAGTGCTTCCACCGCGGCGCCATCGTTGACGTTCAGCACCACGCCGCGGCCGCTGAGATCCGCGTCGTTGAACGCCTGGGTGATCGCTTGCGCGCCGCTCTCGCTGGTCGCGGTGCCGATCACGGTCGCGCCCTGACGGGCCAGTTCGAGCGCGATCGCGCGACCGATGCCGCGCGATGCGCCGGTGACCACTGCGACCTGCTTGTCGAGAGATTTATCCATCGTGAATTCCACTGTGCCCGCTGTTCGCAGGCGGTTTAAACCCAACTGCCGCGGCGGCGACCCTTCGTTTCCGGTGACGCTACCGCTTTGTTCCGTTGACTTCTGTTGACTTCCGTCCGCTACCGCTTATTGCGCGCTCACCTGCTTGAGCACGTCGTCGAGCGACGCCGGATCGACGATCGCCGCGCCGCCGAGATTGCCGTCGATGCGCTTCGTCAGACCAGCAAGCACCTTGCCCGGACCGCATTCGAACACGTTCGTCACGCCCGCTTTCGCCATCGCCTGCACGCATTCGACCCAGCGCACCGCGCCGGCCGCCTGACGCACGAGCGCGTCCTTGATGCGGGCCGGCTCATGGACGACCGCCACGTCGACGTTGTTGATCACCGAGATCGACGGCACATCGACCTCGACGTTCGCGAGATACGCACGCAGCTGATCGGAAGCGGGCTTGAGCAGCGACGAGTGAAACGGCGCCGACACCGGCAGCGGCAATGCGCGCTTCGCACCCTTGGCCTTCGCGATTTCGCAGGCCTTCTCGACCGCCGCTTTGTGGCCCGCGATCACGACCTGTGCCGGCGCGTTGAAGTTGACCGCTTCGACCGTGCCGGCGGTGGAGGCTTCCTTGCACACCGCGCGCACCGTTTCGTCGTCGAGACCGAGAATCGCCGCCATGCCGCCCTGGCCGACGGGCACGGCCGTCTGCATTGCCTGCGCGCGAAAGCGCACGAGCGGCACCGCGTCGCGAAACTTCAGTGCGCCGGCGGCGACCAGCGCCGTATACTCGCCGAGGCTGTGACCCGCGACGATCGCCGGCGCCGGACCGCCGTCCGCGCGCCATGCACGATAGATCGCATACGCCGCGGTCAGCATCACAGGCTGCGTGTTGGTGGTGAGGTTCAGATCATCCGCCGGGCCTTCGGCGATCAGCTTGCCGATGTCCTGGTTGAGTGCGTCCGACGCTTCCTGAACCGTCTCGCGCACAACAGGATGATCGCCGAACGCGTTCAGCATGCCGACCGATTGCGAGCCTTGGCCCGGAAAAACGAACGCAAATTTCATATCACCCCCCAAGTCGATGTATTCGAATGTCCGCGGCGTCGCGCTGCATTTCGTATGAGCGCGACGCACGATGCGCCCCGCGGTATCCGACACGCGGGCATGCATCGCGCGCAGCCGGCGCCACCGTGGATGGAACGTCAGCCGTCAGAAACGGATCACCGAAGCGCCCCATGTAAAGCCGCCGCCGACACCTTCGATCAGCACGTGATGGCCGCGCTTGATGCGACCGTCGCGGACCGCCACGTCGAGTGCGAGCGGAATGGAAGCGGCCGACGTATTGCCGTGTTCGTGCACGGTGACGATCATCCGCTCCTGCGGCAGGCCGAGCTTGCGACACGTGCTTTGCATGATGCGAATATTGGCTTGATGCGGAATCAGCCAGTCGACCTGCTCGGGTTTCAGGTTCGCTTTTTCGAGTGCTTCGACCGCGACCTTTTCTAGCACGCCCACCGCAAGCTTGAACACCGCCTGACCGTCCATATGCAGGAACGCGCTGCCCGTCACCACGCCGCCATTCACATTCCCCGGCGTGCACAGAATGTTCGAATAGCTGCCGTCCGCATGCAGCGCGTTCGCGAGCACGCCCGGCTCATTCGAAGCCTGCAACACGACCGCCCCCGCGCCGTCGCCGAACAGCACACAGGTGGTACGGTCATTGAAATCGAGGATGCGCGAAAACGTCTCGGCGCCAACCACCAGTGCGGTGCGATGCTGGCCGCTGCGGATAAAGCTGTCGGCGGTCGCGACCGCGTATGCGAAACCGGAGCACACCGCCTGCACGTCGAAGGCCGCGCCGTTGTTGCGGATGCCCAGCTTGTTCTGCAACAGGCACGCGGTGCTCGGAAACACGAAATCCGGGGTCGATGTCGCGACGATGATCAGATCGATCGATTGCGGATCGACATCGGCCGCTTCGATCGCGCGCTGCGATGCGAGCAGCGCCAGTTCACTGGTCGTCACGTCAGGTTCGGCAAAATGGCGCGCATGAATGCCCGTGCGGGCAACGATCCATTCGTCGCTCGTCTCAATGCCCTGCTTCGCGAGACGATCGGCCAGTTCCTGATTGGAGACGCGCTGCGGCGGCAGATAACTGCCGGTGCCGAGCACGCGGGAGTAGGTAGTGGATTGCGCCATTATGCCTTCGAGGATGATGCGGCGTAGGGCTCGGCGCGACCTGCGAGGGGACCCGAGGGACCGCCGGAACTGACCGCGCCGGCGGGATTGGCCGGGGCTGCCGGATCGGCCGGCGTCGGATTTGCGGGATTGGCCGGGTCTCCCGGATTCGCCGTCGCCGCCGCGCTGCTTGCATCGCGCGCGGCTTGCTTCGCCTGTTCAAGTGAGCCCGCGTTCTCCTCCATCGCGCGCGCAAGGCGTTCGAGCACGCCATTTTTGACGGCATCATACGCGCGTTTGATGGCCCACTCAAACGCATAGGCGTCAGCCGAACCGTGGCTCTTGATGACGAGGCTGCGCAAGCCGAGCAGCGCCGCGCCATTGTATTGACGGTGATCGACGCGCTTCTTGAAGCGCAGCAGCACCGGCAGCGCGAGCACCGCCATCACCTTGGTGAGCCACGACCGCCCGAACTCTTCCTTGATGATATCGGACAGCATTTGCGCAAGACCTTCCGACGTCTTCAGCGCGACGTTGCCGACGAAACCATCGCAGACGATCACGTCGGTCGTTCCCTTATAGATGTCGTCGCCCTCGACGTTGCCGCGGAAATTCAGCGTGCTTGCGCGCAGCAATTCGCCCGCGCGCTTGATCGTCTCATTGCCTTTGATGACTTCTTCGCCGATGTTCAAGAGCCCGATAGTGGGACGCTCCTTGCCTTCCAGCGCGGACACGAGCGCGTGACCCATCTCGGCGAACTGCAACAGATGCTGCGGCTCGCAATCGACGTTGGCGCCCAGGTCGAGCATCGTCGTATAGCCGGTCGGGTTCGGCAGCGCGAACGCGATCGCCGGGCGCTCGATGCCCGGCAGCGTTTTCAGCACGTAGCGGGACACCGCCATCAGCGCGCCGGTGTTGCCGGCCGAAATGCAGGCCTGCGCGTCGTCTTCCTTGACGCGATTGAGCGCCACGCGCATCGACGAGTCTTTCTTTTTGCGCAGCGCGATCTCAACCGGATCGTCCATCGCGACGATCTCGGTGGCGGGCACAACCGTCAGCGCCGGCTCGTTCAACGCCTTCAGCTTCTTCAACTGGGCGCGAATCGCACTTTCGATACCGACCAGCATCAGCTGCGCGTCGGGATGCGAGCGAACGAAGTTGACGGCAGCGGGAACGGTCACGGACGGGCCGTGGTCGCCTCCCATGCAATCGATCGTGAGTTTTACAGTCATCGAATGCGACGAATTTCAGGCACAAAAAAGCGGCAAGTGAATGCCGCCTTTTCGATGCCGGGAAAATGTCAGGCGAGTGTCTGTCAAGCCGGCGGTGAATAACTCAACCGTTAAACCTGCAGCAGTGCAAACCGCCGCGGATCCGACAGCGACGAACCCATCGCCGCGCGCAACGCCTATGAGTGGGCGCAACACGCTTCGGCGATTAGTCGTTTTTCGTCTTGACGACTTTCTTGCCGCGATAGTAGCCGTTCGGGCTGATGTGGTGACGCAGATGCACTTCACCCGTGCTCGGCTCAACTGCGAGCGGCGCCGCGGTGAGGAAATCGTGTGCACGGTGCTGTCCACGCCGGGACGCCGACTTCTTGTTCTGTTGAACTGCCATGATAACTCCTGAAAATTTTCCGAATTCTAACACAGCGCGACGCCGCGACCGCCACTGGCCGGCCCACTCACCGCCCCGCTTCACGCTACCCCTACAACCTGCTTGTTCGACCTGCTTTTCGGCTTGCTTATTCGACCCGCTGCGGCCCGTTCAACGCTCGCCACCCGAACCGGCCGATCCTTTCGGGCCTTTCGATTTCAGGCCTTGCAGCGCCGCGAACGGATTCGGCCGTTCGTCCTCGGCGCCGGAGTGTTCATCTGCTTCTTCGTGCTCGCCCTGTTCCGCACCGCTTACACCCGACACCAGACTCTCATGCACTTGCGGACACACATCGTGCTTCGGCACGAGCGGCAACGACAGCAGCAATTCTTCTTCAATCAGCTCGACGAGATTGAACTGGCGCGAACCCACGATCACGTCAACTTCATCCTCGTCGAGCGGAAACTCTTCCGCTTCCGCTTCAGTGCCGACGATCCGGTAAATCGCGTCGACATGGAACGCCTGCTCATACGGCGCAAGGCAGCGCTGGCACTCGAGCCACGCGGCACCGTGAACGGCGAGCCGCAGATACGGCTGCGGCCCCTCGGTGCCGTCGTCCTGCAACTCCGGCTGCGTCGACCCTTCGGCTTGCCAGGTGAACGCGGTATCGCGTTCGTCGGCTGGCACTTCCGCCGGGACTTCGTTTAACATGCGCGGCAGTTGCGAAATGCGCACCACACCGGCGGCTTGCCGCCCGCTGCGCGCAAACTCGAACAGGTCGAACTGCCGCGGGTCCACCGCGGCGGACTTGCCCGCGGGGCTGCCAGATTCGTGAGTCGAATGCGTCATGTTCGTCCCCTGCCTTGTGCACGATGTTGGCGCGACGTGAGCCGATGTTGCTCAACGGCCCGCACAACGGCACTACGTGCGCCCGGCGCTTTCCCAGCGCTTTCCCTATCCGCAGGAGCCGCCGCTAGAAAAGCCCAAGACTATATCCGCTTTGTCTTTAAGAGTCAAACACTTAAGCCCGTGTGTGCAAAGCCGCCAGCGGGCAACCTTTCAAAACCCGATTTCAGCATGCCGGAACCCATCCAACACCCGCCCCGCCTGATTCTCGCATCGAGCTCGCGCTACCGCCGCGTGTTGCTCGAACGCCTGCGCGTTCCATTTGATGTCGCCGTGCCCGCGGTCGATGAAACACCGCTTGCCGGCGAAAGCCCCGCTGCGACCGCGCTGCGGCTCGCCGAAGCGAAAGCACGCGCAGTCGCCGCAAGCCTCGCCGCCGACGACGCCGCGCTCGTGATCGGGTCTGACCAGGTGGCGACCTTCGACAACCTGCAGATCGGCAAGCCCGGCACGCATGACAAGGCGCTGGCACAACTACAGGCGATGCGCGGCCGTGAGGTCCTGTTCCACAGTGCGCTGTGCGTGTTCGACAGTCGCACCATCGACGCACGGTGCATCGACGTCATCACCCGCGTACGCTTTCGCGGCGATCTGTCCGATGCCGCGCTCGATGCGTATCTGCGCGCCGAGACGCCGTACGACGTCGCGGGCAGCGCAAAGGCCGAAGGGCTCGGCATCACGCTGCTGGAAGCGATCGAATCAGACGATCCGACCGCGCTGATCGGCCTGCCGCTGATTGCGCTGTCCGGGATGCTGCTCGCAGCGGGCTACCCGCTTTGGGAGGCGCGATGAGCGGTGTGCTGTATCTGATCCCGAACACGCTTGGCGAAAGCGACGCGCAAGCGCTGGCCGCCGTACTGCCGGCACCGGTGCGTGCGCGCGCCGCGGCGCTGACCTATTACATCGGCGAAAACGCGAAAACCACGCGCGTGTTTCTGAAGAAAGTCGGCACCGAGCGCCCGATCCAGGAAATCGAGATTCGCGAACTGAATGTGAACACGCCCGCCGGTGAAATCGATCGGCTGCTCGCACCGATTCTCGCGGGCACTGACGCGGGGCTGGTGTCGGAGGCCGGTTGTCCGGCGGTCGCCGATCCGGGCGCGCTGCTCGTACGGCGCGCGCATGAGCGGGGCGTCAAGGTCGTGCCGTTCGTCGGGCCGAGCTCGATTTTGCTCGCGCTGATGGCGTCGGGGCTCAACGGCCAGAGTTTTGCCTTTCACGGCTATTTGCCGGTCGACGCCGGCGAGCGCGCCAAGCGCTTACGCGAACTCGAGCAGCAGTCGCGCAAGGTAAAGCAAACGCAGATCTTTATCGAAACGCCATACCGCAATCGCGCCCTGCTCGACACGCTGCTCGCATCGTGTGCGCCATCGACGCTCGTGTGTGTCGCGGTCGATCTGACGCTCGACAGCGAAACGATTGTGAGCCGTGCCGTGAGTGACTGGAAGAAGAAGCCCGCGCCCGATTTGCACAAGCGGCCGGCGATTTTTCTGTTGCTGGCGATTTAACCGCAAACAACGATTTACCGCCGATCTAGCCGCCGATCGAGTCGACGGCTTAGCCGCCAAACACGCGCCTGCCGGACCCCACGCACCCGGCGGCGCGCCGCGCGCGTCACCGTAAATTGAGCTTCCCACCGAGAATCATCGCGTGAATCGCCGCACTCCCCACCGCTGCGCCGAACTTGCGCGCGACACGATCGGTGATGCTTTCCTTGACCGTGTAGTCGACGATATCCGCCGCCTTGATAATCTCGCGCGCCACATAATCGGTGTCGCCAAAGCCATCGGCGAGCCCCAGATCGACGCTCTTCTGGCCGGTCCAGAACAGGCCCGAGAAAATGTCCGGCGTTTCATGCAGCCGCTTGCCACGCCCCTGGCGCACCGCGTCGATAAATTGCGTATGAATTTCATCGAGCATTTGCTGCGCGTGCGCGTCCATCTTCGGCGTTTCAGGCGAGAACGGATCGAAAAAGCCCTTGTTTTCACCGGACGTATGCAAACGCCGCTGGACGCCGAGCTTGTCCATCAGGCCCGTAAAGCCGAAACCGTCCATCAGCACGCCAATCGAGCCGACGATGCTCGCCTTGTCGACATAGATCTTGTCCGCCGCCGCCGCCGCGTAATAGCCACCGGACGCGCACATGTCGCCGACCACCACGTACAAGGGAATTGACGGGTGCTTGCCGCGCAGCCGGCGGATTTCGTTGTAGATGATGCCCGCCTGCACCGGACTGCCGCCCGGACTATTGCAATGCAGGATCACGCCCGCGGTGCCGGCGTCGTCAAACGCGTCGTCTAGCGCGGAGTTGATGTCTTCGGCGTTCGCGTTGGTGTCCGATGAAATCTCACCGTCGAGGTTCACGAGCGCGGTATGACGGCCGGTCGTCACATGGTCTCCGGACAGATCGAAGATGCCCCAGCCGACGATCACCAGGATACCGAGCAACACGAAGCGAAAAAAGATCCGCCAGCGCCGCGACGCACGCTGCTCGGCAATCGCGGCCAGCGCGATGCGTTCGAGCGCGGCGCGCTCCCACCCGGGCTCAGTGCTAGGCTCGCGGCCGGGTGCCGGCTTGCGGTCGGCCGGTTCGTTGGAATCGGGAGTGAGATTGTCAGACATGCGTTGCCGCCAGCATCGATTGGAATATTCCGGAGAGGGATCCGGGCATGTTCAGGGCATTTCGGGTTCGGCACAAACCGGCCGAAGCTCATCATCCGGCAGCCAGAAAACCGCACGCCCGTCGGGCGTTTCGCGCTCTTCGACCCGCACCGCGCGCAGCCTGCCGCCACGGCACGGACCGCCGACGCATTTCCCCGTGTCCGGCGCGTAGATCGCGCCGTGCGTCGAGCACATCAAGTATAAACCTGACGATTCGAAGAACTGACCTTCGACCCAGTCGAGCTCCATCGGCACGTGCGCACAGCGATTCAGGTAGCCGTATGCGGTGCCATCGTAGCGCACGAAGAATACAACGACGTTACCGCCGCCGTACGTCGCGTCGCGCCGCAGGCCCGCGCCGCCGTCGACGAGTTCGTCGGACGCGCACACGCGCACAGGTTCGACCGCTCGGGTGCCTGCACTCATCATGCGTGCTCGCGCAACCAGTCGGACAGCGAGCCAATGCTTTCAGCAATGAATTTCGGCCCGAACGGCGTCAGGGAATCGGCGGGATGCGCGCCGTAAGCGACGCCGACGCCGGCGACGCCCGCATTGACCGCCATCTGCAGGTCATGTGTCGTATCGCCGATCATCACGGTGCGCGCCGGGTCCTGTCCGAGCTCGCGCGTGAGTTCGTGCAGCATCGCGGGATGCGGCTTCGAAAAAGTTTCGTCGGCGCAGCGGGTGCCGTCGAAGAGGCTCGTCAGGCGCGCCTCGTCGAGCGCGCGGTTCAGGCCGACGCGGCTCTTGCCGGTCGCGATGCCGAGCAGGTAACCGGTGTCGCGCAATTCGGCGAGCATGTCGTGCGCGCCCGCGAAAAGCTCGGTGGCCGGGTCTTTCACCAGGAAATGGAAGCGGTAGCGCTCGGCCAGTCGGGGGTAATCGGCCGGATCGAGTGTCGGCGCGGCGATGTGAAGCGCATCGCGCAGACCGAGACCGATCACGTAGCTCGCCGCTTCGGTGGCCGGCACCGGCAGCCCGAGATCGCGGCACGCGGCCTGAATGCTGCGCGCGATATGCGCGGTCGAATCCATCAGCGTGCCGTCCCAGTCGAAGACGATCAGATCAAATTGCTGTCGAGCCATGCGTGTGCGTCGCGTGATGAGAGGAAGTGGGGCCGTGCAGCTCGGCCAGTTGCTCGACGAAGCGCCGGCACTCGGCCGGCAGCGGCGCGTCGAACTGCAGGGTCTCGCGGGTCGCCGGATGCGTGAGCTTCAGCCGGTGCGCATGCAAGAACATGCGCTTCAACCCCGGCATGGCGTTCGCGCGGGCGAGCGCCTTGTTCAGTGCGAAATCGCCATACTTCGCGTCGCCGACGATCGGCAAGCCGATATGGGCAAGATGAACGCGTATCTGGTGGGTCCGGCCCGTTTTCAGTTCCGCCTCCATCAGCGCGTAGCCCGGCCAGCGGTCCACCAGATTGAACACCGTGTGCGACGGCAGGCCGTCCGGCTGGACCCGCACGCGCCGTTCGCCGTCCGGCAGCAGATATTTGTGCAACGGCTCCTTGACCGCCCGGCGGCGGCCCCAGTCGTTCGCCCACTCGCCGTGCCCACAAGCGTAATAGCGCTTGTCGATCCGGTTTTCGCGAATCTGTTCGTGCAGATCGACGAGCGCCGCGCGTTTTTTCGCGAGCATCAGCACGCCCGAGGTCTCGCGGTCGAGCCGATGCACCAGTTCGAGGAATTTCGCGTGCGGACGCGCGGCGCGCAACTGCTCGATGACGCCGAACGCGACGCCGCTGCCGCCATGCACGGCGACGCCGGCCGGCTTGTCGATCACGAGTAGATGCTCATCCTCATACAAAATCGTGAAATGCGCGGACGGCGGCGGCAGCGGCCTGAGTTCGGCCTGATTGTGCGCGATGCGAACCGGCGGCACCCGCACCAGATCGCCGTACGCAAGCCTATACTGCGCATCGACCCGCCCCTTGTTCACCCGCACTTCCCCGCTGCGCAGAATTCGATAAATATGGCTTTTCGGCACGCCTTTACAGACGCGCAACAAAAAATTATCGATCCGCTGACCGGCCGCGCTGTCATCGACTTCGATGATCGACACCTGATCACTTGCGACCGGTTTCTCGGAAATTTTGCCTAACTCTTTCATTCTGAATATAATTTGCCCAGCAGTCTGAGGCGGGCGGCGGGTTCGACCGGCGCGATGAAACCGGCGTGTTAGCCGAACCGCGGGCGGATTGCACAGGTGCAAGTGATAAACCGACATCTTACTTGCGCCGGGGGCTGGTTGCTCACCCCTGACAACGAGATGCAACAAGTTGCACGCACGGAAGCCGTATCCGGCAGGGACAGCGCCCAAAGGCGCGTTCGGTCGGGACGGCTCCGCGGTAACGGAACTTTGGTCAAAAAGAATTTGACTGGCGCGCCCGGCATCGGGCGGTCGCTTACCGGGCTCTACTTCGGGCCCAGACGTCGCGTTTGAACCGCGGGTTCGAATGGCACGCTCTGGCTCCCGGTCCTGATCCCGGTGGCGGTTCGATGCGAGGCGCGTCAGTGGCGAAAATACGGCGAGCGCCCATGGCGTCCTGCGAAGAGTGCGGGACTTGGCGACGTCAAAAAATCAGGCAAGACAGCTTCGAGCGGGACATCGCGCTGCAAGCGAATCCCAAGCTGCGTCAGACCGCAGCCTTCGCCCGTCCGGTCACGCGCCCCGTTGGCGCGCCGGTGGGAATGGATGAAGGCGTATGCAGGCGGTCGGCAGGGCTCGCGGCGTGTCATGCCGTTTTATTTGAAGCCGTGTTCGCATGTGCCCTGCGGCAGTCGTCCTTTTCTTGCGGACGGCGCCCTCCTAAGGCAATTCTCCCCGCCATGTTTCCCGCTCCAGCGTGCTTGTGAAAACACAATAAGGCGCGGCTTGCCGTCGTCCATCGTCCGGCGCTGAGGTTGCACTTGCTGCTGCAACCTCGTCGTTTGCCGGGCGCGGGCCATGCAAAGCCGCTCTGGAGCCGTTCAATGAAACGCATGCTGTTCAATGCGACGCAGCAGGAAGAACTGCGCGTCGCCATCGTCGATGGGCAAAAACTCATCGATATCGACATCGAAACCGCCGGCCGCGAACAGCGCAAAGGCAATATCTACAAGGGCATCGTCACGCGCATCGAGCCGTCGCTCGAAGCCTGCTTCGTCAACTACGGCGAAGACCGCCACGGCTTCCTGCCATTCAAGGAAGTCGCCCGTCAATACTTCCGCGACGGCGTCGAGATGCGCTCCGCGCGCATCCAGGACGCGCTCAGGGAAGGCCAGGAACTGATCGTTCAGGTCGAAAAGGAAGAGCGCGGCAACAAGGGCGCGGCGCTCACCACCTTCATCTCGCTCGCCGGCCGCTATCTCGTGCTGATGCCGAACAACCCGCGCGGCGGCGGCGTGTCGCGCCGCATCGAGGGTGACGACCGGCAGGAACTGCGCGAAACGATGGCGCAGCTGCAATTGCCCGACGGGATGAGCATCATCGCGCGCACGGCGGGTATAGGCCGCAGCGCCGAAGAACTGCAGTGGGACCTGAATTACCTGATGCAACTGTGGCGCGCGATCGAGGCGGCGTCGCAAAGCGGCCAGTCCGGCCAGCCGATGCTGATCTATCTCGAATCGAGCCTCGTGATCCGCGCGATTCGCGACTACTTCCAGCCGGACATCGGCGAAATCCTGATCGACACGACCGAAATCCATGACCAGGCGCGCGCCTTCATGGACATCGTGATGCCGGACAACGTCAGCAAGGTGAAGCGTTACCACGACGACGTCCCGCTCTTCTCGCGCTTCCAGATCGAGCATCAGATCGAAACCGCGTACTCGCGCACAGTGCCGTTGCCGTCGGGCGGCGCGATCGTGATCGACCACACCGAGGCGCTCGTTGCGATCGACGTGAACTCGGCGCGCGCCACGAAGGGCGCCGACATCGAAGAAACCGCGGCGCGCACGAACCTCGAAGCCGCCGACGAAGTCGCGCGCCAGCTGCGTCTGCGCGACCTGGGCGGCCTGATCGTGATCGATTTCATCGACATGGAGTCGGCGAAAAGCCAGCGCGAGGTCGAGCAGCGGCTGAAGGATGCGCTCAAGCACGACCGCGCGCGCGTGCAGATGGGCAAAATCTCGCGCTTCGGCCTGATGGAGCTGTCGCGCCAGCGGCTGCGCCCGGCGCTGTCCGAAGGCAGCCACGTCACCTGCCCGCGCTGTAACGGCACGGGCCACATCCGCGATACCGAATCGTCCGCGCTGCAAGTGCTGCGGATCATTCAGGAAGAAGCGATGAAGGAAAACACCGCGGCGATCCATTGCCAGGTGCCGGTCGAGGTCACCGCCTTCCTGCTCAACGAAAAGCGCTCGGAAATCAACAAGATCGAGTCGCGCTTCAAGGTCAACGTCGTGCTGGTGCCGAACAAGCACCTCGATACGCCGCACTACAAGCTCGAGCGTCTGCGTCACGACGATGCGCGGCTCGACGACCCGCGCGCATCGTGGAAGATGGCCGAGGAAGCGGCTCGCGAGCTGGAGTCCGAAACCGGCTACAGCAAGCGCGTCGAAGAAGTGAAGCCGAAGCAGGAAGCCGCGGTGAAGGGCATCACGCCGGAAAAACCGGCGCCGAGCGCACCGGTGCGTCCGGCAGCCACGCCGGCGCCGCTCCCCGTAACGCCCGCTGCGGGCGGATTTATCGGCTGGCTGAAGGGTCTGTTCGGCATGCAGCCGGCCGCTCCCGCGCCGGCGTCCGTGCCGGCTGAAAAGGCCACACGCCCGGCCCGCGAGCGCGCGGAACGCGGTGAACGTGGCGAACGCAACGGCGAGCGCGGCAACGAACGCAATCGCAACCGCCGCGGCGGTGCGGCGCGCGACACGGTCACGCGCGGCGAGAGCGCGGCAGCCGGCGGTCGTCCGGGGCAGCAGCCACGGCGCGATGAACGCGATGCGCGCGACACCCGCGAAACGCGCGGCGGCCGCGAGGGCCGGGATACCCGCGAAGGGCGTGAACCGCGCGAGAACCGCGATCGGGACACCCGCGAAGGTCGCGACAACCGCGCTGAGCGCGCAGAACGTGGTCAGGACCGCGCGGCAGAGCGCGTCGACAGCGCGGAGGCCGGTGCACGCGGCGAGCGTCAGGAGCGCCGCGAACGCCCCGATCGCGTCGAACGCGGCGAGCGCCGCCGTCCGCAGCAGGAGAGCGCTGATGCGCTGAATCAGGCTGACGCGCAGGCAGCGGACGTCGCCGCCCAGGCGCAAGCGAGCCTGACGGGCGGCGCCGCGCCGGTCGAGCAGGAAGCGGCACGTGACGGCGAGGAACGTCGTCGCCGCCGCCGCGGCCGCCGTGGTGGCCGCCGTGAGCGCGAAGAAGAAGGCGTGAACGTCAACACGGCAGCGGACATGGCCGAAGCGGAAGGCAATGGCGCAAGCGTGAGCGCCGAAGCGCCGGTGCGCGCGCCGGAGCATACCGGCCGTCACGAACCGCAGCAGCCCGTGGAAGCGCCGGTAGACGTGGTCGTGGCGGCAGTCGCGACCCAATCGCACGTCGTCACCGAGTTGCACGCAGCGACGGAAACGCCGGCTCTCGCCGCCGAAAAGGCCGCGATGGTCGAGCACGTGATCCCGGTCGCGCAAGCCCAGGCAACCGGCGATGCAGCAACTGCGCAAACGCAGCCGCAGTCGCCGGCTGCGCAGGCACCCACCGTGTCGACGCCTCCGGTCGCGGAAACCCATGCTGCTGCAGCGGACGAATCCGGTACGCCGACGGCGGCTACACCGCAGACGACGGGATCATCCGCGGTTCAGGCCGCGCTCGAACCGTCGAGCGTGACCGCACAGTCCGACTCGCAGCCCGCTGCGGCAGCACCGGCCCCGTTCGAACCGGTCGCCGAGCCCCAGCCTGCGACATCGGCTGCCGAGCCGGCGCCGCAAACGGAAGCACCGCGCGCGGAAGCCTTCGAAGCCGCGCAACCGGCAAAAACCGCCGAGCCGGCGCCCTACACCGTTGCCGCGGCCGAGGCTGTCACTGCCCCGGCCGAGACTCCGGTCCCGGTTGCCGAGCCGCAAGCATCGCGCGCAAACGGCACGCACCTTGCCGCCACGCGGCTGTCACCGGAAGACCTGCAGCCGATGCTCGAAAGCGCCGGCCTTGTCTGGGTCAACACGGATGCCGACAAGCTGCGCGCCGCGCAGGAGGCCGCCGCGAGCGTTGTCCCGCCGGGACGCGTGCCGCGCGAGCGCAAGCCGCTGCCGCCGGTCGACCCGACGCCGATGCAGCAGGTCGAAACGGTGAAATCACCGCAATAAAGCAGGGAGGCGGCCCGGCAGAAACTTGCCGGGCCGTGTGCAAACCGACAGGATCGGGCAACGCTGGACACCGCGAGCTTGCGGCGTCGGCGCTGCGGCGAGCCCGGCAGCCCACCATCCGGTCGGAATTACGCCACGGTAACGCTACCGTCACGCCACCCTCGCTCCACCAGCGGCCAGTCGACGCCGAGCCGCAAGCAGAGCCCGCCCCCACAATGGCGGGCTTTCTCACCATTGGCAGGCATTACCCGAATCGAGCGGAAACGGGCGTTCCGCTAGAATGGAGCACTGCATCTCGATAAACGAACCATGTCCCGACGCATCATTCCTTTGACCGACGTCAGCGCGGTGCCGGTCATTTCCGGACCTGCGCAAGCGCCACGCGGCGAGTTGCGCGACACATTGTCGCGACCGTTGCGTGATCTGCGCGTTTCGGTCACGGATCGCTGCAATTTCCGCTGTATCTATTGCATGCCGCGTTCGGTGTTCGACAAGGATTACCCGTTCCTGCCGCACAGCGCGCTGCTGACCTTCGAGGAAATCGCACGCGTCGCGCGGCTTTTCGTCGCACAGGGCGTCGAGAAGATCCGCCTAACCGGCGGCGAACCGCTGCTGCGCAAAAACATCGAGTTCCTGGTCGAGCGTCTGGCGAGCCTGACGACACCGGCCGGCCGCCCGCTTGACCTGACCCTGACGACCAACGGCTCACTGCTCGCACGCAAGGCGCGCAGCCTGAAGGATGCGGGCTTGAAGCGCGTCACAGTCAGCCTCGACGCGCTCGACGACACGTTGTTTCGCACGATGAACGACGCGGACTTCGCGGTCGACGATGTGCTCACCGGCATCGACATCGCGCAGTCGATCGGCCTTGCGCCGGTGAAGATCAATATGGTCGTCAAGCGCGGCACGAACGACCGCGAGATCCTGCCGATGGCGCGCCACTTCAAAGGCAGTGGCTCGGTGCTGCGCTTTATCGAATATATGGACGTCGGCACGTCGAACGGGTGGAACATGACTGAAGTGCTGCCGTCCGCGGAAGTCGTCGCGCGCATCGGTGCGCACTTCCCGCTGACCCCGCTCGAACCGCACAGCGCGGCCGAAACCGCGCAGCGCTGGGGTTACGCGGACGGCAGCGGCGAGATCGGCGTGATCTCGAGCGTCACGCGTGCGTTTTGCGGCACCTGTACGCGCGCGCGGCTATCGACTGAAGGCAAGGTGTATTTGTGCCTGTTCGCGTCGAACGGTCACGACCTGCGCACGCTGTTACGCAACGGCTCGAGCGACGACGAGATTGCCACCGCGATCGCGCATATCTGGGAAGCGCGTGCGGACCGCTATTCGCAACTGCGCGACAGCGCCCAGGCCCGCGCTGAAACGGCGGAACGGCGCGTCGAAATGTCGTACATCGGCGGCTAGCGGCAAAGGCCGGTTCGCGCACTCGCGTCGACGTCGCACCACACGTCCTCTTACCTTCCAGGCTCGCACTCGCCCTATGCCGATCCCCATTGACCAGATCACCGGCCTGCTGCTCGCGGGCGGCCGCGGCATGCGCATGGGCGGCGTCGACAAAGGGCTGCAGATGCTGCGCGGCGAGCCGCTCGCACTGCATGTGCTGAAGCGCCTCGCGTCGCAAACCGGGCCGCTGCTGATCAGCGCGAACCGCAATCCCGAACGCTACGCGTCGCTCGGCGCGCCGTTCGGCGCCACCGTGATCGCCGATACGTTGCCGGACTTTCCGGGTCCGCTCGCGGGCATGTTAACGGGCCTGCGCGCCGCGCACACCGGCTTTATGCTTGGCGCACCGTGCGACACGCCGGCACTGCCTGCCGACCTCGCCGCGCGCCTCGCCGACGCGCTCGACGCAGCCGGCGCCGATATCGCGACGGTCGCAACCGTGAATGCGCAGCACGAGGTGTCGATTCACCCGGTCTTCGCGCTGCTGCGCACGTCGCTTGCCGACGACCTCGCTGCCTTTCTGCATGCGGGCGAGCGCAAGGTCCGCGCGTGGTACGCGCGCCACAAGACCGTCGAAGTCACTTTTGCCGATGAACGCGCGTTCTACAATGTCAATTCCTTGCAAGAACTGGCCGACCTCGAACGAAACTGAGGGCAGCGGGCTCCCGCTTCCGGCTGTCTTTGCCGTATTCGCCCGGCGACCGCCGAACCGCTATCCGGTCGCGACGTCTCCCCATTCATGACCACGTCCAACGAACTTTCACGCTGCGTAGCGCAGTTCGACCCTCAAGCTTTGCCGGTTTCGGCCGCCCAGGCCATCGTGCGCCAGTGGGCGACGCCGATCGCGGCTGCCGAGCGCGTGTCGCTGTCGGACGCGCTCGATCGCGTGCTGGCCGAAGACATCGTGTCGCCGATCGACGTGCCGGCCCACGACAACTCGGCGATGGACGGTTATGCATTCAACGGCGCCGCGCTCGCCGACGCGGCGGCAGCGGCCGATGGATCGGTCACGCTCGCGGTGGCCGGCAAGGCGCTCGCCGGCCATCCGTTCACGGGCGACATCACCCCTACGCAATGCGTGCGCGTGATGACCGGTGCGCTGATGCCCGCCAGCTGCGACACGGTGGTGCCGCAGGAACAGGTGGAAGCCGCCGAAGACGGTCAGTCGATCCGCTTTGCCGCGACCACGCTGCGCGGCGGCGCGAACCGGCGCCGTGCCGGCGAAGACCTCGCACGCGGCGCGCCAGCGCTGCGCGCGGGACGCATCGTGCGGGCATCGGACCTCGGCCTGCTCGCGTCGCTCGGTATCGGCGACGTCGCGGTGCGCCGCCGCTTGCGCGTTGCGTTCTTTTCGACGGGCGACGAGTTGCGCTCGATCGGTCAGTCGCTCGATCCGGGCTGCGTCTACGACAGCAACCGCTACACGCTGCTGGCGATGCTGCGCCGTCTGAACTTCGATGCAATCGATCTCGGCGTCGTGCGCGACGAACCGGCGGCGCTCGAGAAGGCACTGCTCACCGCGGCCGCGAGCGCCGACGTGATCCTGACGTCGGGCGGCGTATCGGTCGGCGAAGCGGACCTGACCCAACACCTGTCGCGCGCGCTCGGCGACGTCGCCTTCTGGAGTCTCGCGATGCGCCCCGGCCGGCCGATGGCGTTCGGCCGCGTATGGTCGGGCGGGCGCGCCGGCGTGGGCGACCCGGCGCTGTTCTTCGGCTTGCCGGGCAACCCGGTCGCGGTGATGGTGACGTTCTATCAGATCGTGCGCGACGCATTGCTGATCATGGCCGGCGCCACCTTGCAGCCGCCACCGGTGCTGCACGCAACGTCGGCGACATCGGTCCGCAAGCGTCCTGGCCGCACCGAGTTTCAGCGCGGCACCGCGCGCCGCGCCGCCGATGGCCGCTGGCAGGTTACGCCGACAGGCTCGCAGGGCTCAGGCGTGCTCAGCTCGATGAGCGAAGCGAATTGCTTTATCGTGCTCGCACATGACCAGGCCGACGTCGACGCGGGCGATATTGTCGACATCATGCTGTTTGACGGTTTAATTTGACACGCGCGCATTCGCGTCACGATTCGGCGGAAAATACCGCGCGCAAAAACAAGGCTTACTAACATTGCTCACTACGCGACTCACGGGTACGACCTCAATGAAAAAACAGATCTCGTTCATCGCACCGGGACAAACCGCCAAAGCGCTGATCCTCGTGTACCTGACGTTCAGCGTGCCGATCGTGCTGCTCGGTGTGCTGGTCGCCTTTTTCCGCTATGGCTCGGTCGAGTTCAGCACCGTGTTCAGCGCGCTGCTGCTCAACGCGATTCTCGGCTTCGTCCTGCTGTGGATCGCCTGTCACGCGTACAACTGGGTCGCATCGCGCTTCGGCGGCATTGAAATCCAGCTGAGCGACGTGCCGGAGGAAGCCTGATGGCGTCGGCGATCCGTGCGGCGACGCCGGCAGACGTCGGCGCGATGCTCGCGCTGATGCGCGAGCTGGCCGAATACGAAAAGCTCACGCATCTGTTCATCGCAACTGAAGCGGGCGTGCACGACGCGCTGTTCGGCGCTCATCCGTCGGCGGAGGCGCTCGTCGCCGAAAGCGAAGGCCGCCTCGTCGGCTACGCACTCTTCTTCCACAATTACTCGACGTTCCTCGGCCGCCGCGGGCTTTATCTGGAAGACCTGTATGTGCAGCCGTCGCAACGCGGCAACGGGCTCGGCTCGGCGATGCTGCGGCAGCTCGCGGCGCTTGCGGTGGAACGGCAGTGCGGGCGCTTCGAATGGTCGGTGCTCGACTGGAATCAGACGGCCATCGACTTCTACGAAAAAATGGGTGCGAGCGTGCTGCCTGACTGGCGCATCGTGCGGATCACCGACGACGCGCTCGAGCGGCTTGCAACGGGTGGCCGCAGCGACGCGCAATCCCAATAGACGCCGCGGGAGTCAATGACGGTTTGTCGTTGCGGTCGCGCGCACGCATTGCGCAGTGCGCTCAGGGTGCAGTCAGGGTTCATCCGCATCCGACCCGGACAATGCATCGCCGAGCAGTTCGCGCGCTTCTTCTCCAGGCAACGCTTCGACGTCGCGCAGCTTGCGGTTCATTGCGCGTGTGCGCACTTCCGCCTTTTCTATCGAGCGCGTGACCGTTTCGAGTTGCGCCTTGGTCTTTGCAAGCACATCGCCGAACTGACCGAACTCGGTCTTCACCGCGCCGAGCACCTGCCATACCTCGCTTGAACGCTGCTCGATCGCGAGCGTCCGGAAACCCATCTGCAGGCTGTTCAGCAACGCGGTCAACGTCGTCGGACCGGCGATCGTCACCCGGTAGTCGCGCTGCAGCAGGTCGGTCAGGCCCGGCCGCCGTAACACCTCCGCGTAGAGCCCTTCGGTCGGCAGAAACAGCAACGCGAAGTCAGTCGTGTGCGGTGGCGCAATGTACTTCTCGGCGATCGTGCGCGCCTCGCCGCGAATGCGGGCTTCGAGCGCGCGCGACGCCTCTTCGACCGCCACCGGGTCCGCACGCTCCTGCGCTTCAATGAGCCGTTCGTAATCTTCGCGCGGGAATTTCGCATCGATCGGCAGCCACACCGGCTCCGCCGCGCCTTGCGCAGACGACTTGCCGGGCAGCCGGATCGCGAACTCGACGCGCTCCGCGCTCTTCGGTTTCGTCGCGACGTTCTTCGCGTACTGGTCGGCGGTCAACATCTGCTCGAGCAACGCTTCGAGCTGTACTTCGCCCCACGTGCCGCGCGTTTTCACGTTAGTCAGCACCTTCTTCAGGTCGCCGACGCCGGCCGCGAGCGTCTGCATTTCGCCCAGGCCGCGATGCACCTGCTCCAGGCGCTCGGACACGAGCTTGAACGATTCGCCGAGGCGCTGCTCGAGCGTCGCATGCAGCTTTTCGTCGACGGTACGGCGCATCTCGTCGAGCTTGGTCGCATTGTTCGCTTCGATGTCCTTCAGACGCTGCTCGACCGTCGCACGCACCTCCGCGAAGCGGCGATCATTCGCTTCAGTCATTTGCGCAAACCGCTGCATCAGCGAGTCGCCAAAATCCTTCAACGTTTTGCCCTGCTCGTCGCGTGCCTGCTGCGCCTGCGATTGCAGGCTGTGACGCACCGCATCGAGTTGCTGCGCATTGCTTTCGGTGAGCTTCACGAGCTGCTGCGCAAAGCCGTCGATCTTGCCGCTTTGCACGCTTGTCATGCTCGTGAACTGGGCGGCGAGGGTTTGCTGGAACTGCGAGAAACCGCCCGAGAGCTCGGTGCGCGAGACCCGCGCCGTTTCGGTGATGTCATTGCGCAGTTCGCGCTCGAGCCGCTCGAACTCGCGCGTCTGCGCAGCGGCGCTCGACGCGATGCGACCGCCCAGTTCGTCGAAACGTTCGCCGTCGCGTCCTCGAGCGCCGCCGCGCGTCAACACGATGAGCGCGATCACGAGCGCCACCGCGAGTACGACGTCCGCCGCGAGCAGTGCGGCGATCATGAACGCGCCTTCCCGATCACATCAGGATTGATCGGATTGGGTGGACGCCCTGCACGCGGCCCCTCGCCGAGCCCGGCGATCAGGTTGTCCGCGGCGAGATTGGCCATCGCGCGGCGCGTTGTCTCGGTCGCACTGGCGATATGCGGCGTCAGCACGACGTTCGGCACCGTCAGCAGCGCTGGATTCACGCTCGGCTCGCCTTCGAACACATCGAGGCCCGCTGCCGCGATGCGCTTGTCGCGCAACGCAACGGCTAATGCCGCGTCGTCGACAATACCGCCGCGCGCGATGTTGGTCAGCGTCGCGGTCGGCTTCATCAACGCGAGCTCGGCCGCGCCGATGGTGTGATGACTGTGGGCGCTGTACGGCAATACGAGCACGACGTGATCGGCGCGCTTGAGCAGATCTTCTTTCGATACGTATTGCGCGTTCAATTCCGCTTCGATGTGCGGCGCGACGCGAGAACGGTTGTGGTAAATCACCTGCATGTTGAAGCCGCGCGCGCGGCGCGCGAGCGCCTGGCCGATGCGGCCCATGCCGATCACGCCGAGCGTCGAGCCGTACACGTCGGTGCCCAGGAAGCTGTCATACGCCCACTTCTTCCAGTGGCCGGCGCGCAGCCAGTGCTCCGATTCCGCGACGCGGCGGGCGGTGGCCATCATCAGTGCCCAACCGAAGTCCGCGGTCGCTTCGTTAAGGACGTCCGGCGTGTTGGTGCCGAGCACGTTCGCCGCGTTGAAGGCGGCCATGTCGAAATTGTTGTAGCCGACCGCCATGTTCGACACGACGCGCAGGCGCGGCGCAGCCGCCAACGTCGCCGCGCCGATCGGATCGCCGGCCGTCAGCGCGCCATCCTTGTCCGCGAGGCGCTTGAGCAACGCGTCGTTGCTGAGCACGTCGCCGTTGTTCCAGTCGACTTCGAAGTACTGCTCGAGCCGCTCGATGACATCCGGAAAAATCGGACGTGCGACCAGGATCTTTTGCATTGCCATTCTCCGAGTGACGCGCCGCACCGTCGCATCTGATTGCCGCACGGTGGGCGCTGCAAGCCGCTTCAGAAAAACAACCACGTTGTCGCGATAAACAACGGTATCAACACCACACCCGACCACGCGAGGTACGCGAAAAAGCTGGGCATCCGCACGCCGCGCGATTCCGCGATCGCCCTCACCATAAAATTGGGCGCGTTGCCGATATAGCTGTTCGCGCCCATAAACACCGCGCCGGCCGAGATCGCTGTGAGTGTCGACGCGCCGGTCGTCATCAGGTGCTGCGCATCGGCGCCCGCCATATTGAAGAACACGAGGTAAGTCGGCGCATTGTCGAGAAACGACGACAGCAGGCCGGTCGCCCAAAAATACATTGCATCGCGCGGATGGCCCGACTCGTCATGAATCAGATGCACAAGGCGCGCGAACGCACCCGCCTCTCCCGCGCGCAGCATCATGATGACCGGCGCGATGGTCATGAAGATACCCGCGAACAGCTTGGCGACTTCCTTGATCGGCGCCCAGTCGAACGCATTGCTCTTGCGCGCCGCGCGCGGCGTGAGCGCGAGCGACGCAAGCGCGATCACGACGAGTGCGGCATCGCGCACCGCATTCTGCAATTCGACGCGCGCGCCGAACAGGTTCCATACGATGCCAGGCTTCCACAAACCGCTCATCAGCACCAGCGCGACCACCCCGGCCAGCAGCACAAAGTTGATCTTGCCGTCGATGAAGAATAAGCGAGAATCCGGCGTCGGGTCGAGAAACGGCGCGCGTGCTTCGCCGCTGCGCCGGAAATAAAACGTATCGAGCGCGTAGAACGCCGCGAGCAGCACCGCGCAGTTGAACAGCATGGGCAACGCGAGGTGCGTGGTGGTCCAGAAAAAGCTCACCCCGTTCAGAAAGCCGAGGAAAAGCGGCGGGTCGCCGAGAGGCGACAGCGAGCCGCCCACATTCGCCACCAGAAAAATAAAGAACACCACGACATGCGCGACGTGCTTGCGGTTATCGTTTGCGCGCAACAGCGGGCGGATCAGCAGCATCGCTGCGCCGGTCGTCCCCATGATGCTCGCGAGCAATGTGCCGAGCGCGAGGAGCCCGGTATTCAGAAGTGAGGAACCGCGCAGATTGCCGCCGATGCATACGCCGCCCGCGACGATGTAAAGCGTGGTGAGCAGCACGATGAATGGCACGTACTCTTCCAGCAGCGCGTGCATCAGCGCGCCGAGCGCGGCCACCGGACCGAATGCGAACGCGAACGGGACCAGCAGTGCTAGCGCCCATCCCGCGGAAATCTTGCCGTAGTGGTGATGCCAGAAAGCTGGCGTGACCAGCGGAAAAATGGCGATCGACAATAGCATGCACGCGAACGGCACGCCCCACCACGCCGATAGCGCTGCACCGTCGACACTCGCCGCGCACGCAAGCTGCGGCCATAGCGCGAGCGCCACAGCGCCCAGCGTGCCGAACGCGGCCGGCACGGCGGCGCGCGCAGCAGATAGAGATGCAATTAATCGCACAGGCAAGTCGGCGGGCAAGTCGAGCGGGGCGAGATGAGCGGGATGTTGTGAATGCGCGGCGGGGTGCACACGCGTCGCAAACGGACGCTTACGCGCCGCGCACGATGATCGTGTGCACGCGATACGGACCATGCGCGCCGAGCACCACCGATTGTTCAATATCGGCGGTACGCGACGGCCCCGACACGAAGTTCGACGCGCGCGGCAGTTCGCCGCGTTCGCTGCGGATCAGGTCGAACGCATCTTCGTGGCAGCCGACGATGCGCGACGCCGGCACGATGGCGATATGCGTTTCGGGCAGCAGCGCCGCCGACGCGTAGGTTTCCGGCCCTGACAGCAGAACCAGCGTGCCGGTTTCCGCGATCGCACAGAAACACCCGGTGAGCCCGACCTTGTCCGCGTCCTGCGGCTTGCGGAATTCGACCGTCATGCCCGCCTCGGCCCATTGCAGCGCTTGCAGCGTCTGCCACGCGATGGCCTGCACCGGCAGCCCCTGTGCGGTCAGATACCGATGGGCGGCAGCGGGAACGTCGGCCAGCGCATCGACCGTGTCGACCGTGGAAGCCATCAGTTGCGCACGCTCAACGAAGTGTGCGACGAGATCCTCCGACAACGGTGGCCGCGGCCCGCGCGGGTGGCTTGCCATATAGCTTTGCGCAGCTTCGCGCTCGCCGGCAGCCGGTTCGGGCTCGCGACCCTGCGCCGCGCGAATGCGCGCGAGGATGTTGCGGCGGGCGGTGGATGTATCCATGAGCGAAGTCCCGTATCGTTGCTGGTGCGATGAAGCGACATCTGGCGAATTATACCGGCCGGTGCTTGTGCATCACACCCGGCCGTTCGGCCGATGAATGTGCCGCGAGCGGCATCGTATCCTGATCGGGCGACCTGGCTGTGCCAGCGCGTTGCGTACCGGTTCGTGCGGCCATCCGGCGCCGCATCCGCGTGCGTTCACTTGCCGCATTCCGCTTCGTCGTCGGTGAGCTGCGTAATGCCGAACACCTGGCGCAGGTACGCGAGATACGCCTTGTCGTCGCACATGTTCTTGCCTGGCGAATCGGACAGCTTCGCGACCGGTTGGCCGTTGCAGCGAACCATCTTGATCACGATCTGCAGCGGCTGATAGCCGAGATCGTTCGTCAGGTTCGTGCCGACGCCGAACGCGAGCCTGCAGCGGCCGCGAAAGCGCTCGTACAGTTGCAGCACCTTCGGAATATCGAGCGCGTCGGAAAACACCAGCACCTTCGTGCGCGGGTCGCAACGGTTCGCCTCGTAGTGTTTGAGCAGCCGCTCGCCCCAGTCGAACGGGTCGCCGGAATCGTGGCGGGCGCCATCGAAGAGCTTGCAGAAGTACATGTCGAAGTCGCGCAGGAACGCCTGCATGCCGTACACGTCGGAGAGCGCGATGCCGAGGTCGCCGCGATACTCCTTCGCCCACATCTCGAAGCCGTATATCTGCGAATCGCGCAGCCGCGGCCCGAGCGCCTGGCACGCCTGCAGATACTCGTGCGCCATCGTGCCAAGCGGTGTCAGGCCGTGCTTCATCGCGTAGTAGACGTTGCTCGTGCCGGCGAACTGCTCGCGCAGTCCGTCCTTCAGCGTGAGCAGTATTTCCTCGTGCCACTGCTTCGAAAAGCGGCGGCGCGTGCCGTAGTCGGCGATCTTGCAGTCGGCGAACTCGGGCTTCGCGCCGAGCAACGCCATCTTGTCCGTGAGCCGTTCGCGGCCTGCGCGGTAGTCCGGCTGCTGCTGCGTGTTGCGGAAATACACTTCATTGACGATCGCGAGCACCGGTACTTCGAAGAGGATCGTATGCAGCCATGGGCCATCGATCTCAATGTCGATCTCGCCGTTGCCCTTTTTGGACGGTGAGATCGAAATGTTCTTCTCGTTCAGATGAAAGAGCCCGAGGAAGTCGATGAAGTCGCCTTTGAGGAAGCGCAGCCGGCGCAAGTAGTCGAGTTCGCCGTCGTTGAAGCGCAACTGGCAGAGCTTGCGCACTTCGTCGCGGATCTCGTCGATGTACGGCACGAGGTCGATGTTCGGCGTGCGGCAGCGAAACCGGTACTCGACGCTAGCCGCCGGGAAATGGTGCAGCACGACCTGCATCATCGTGAACTTGTACAGGTCGGTATCGAGCAGCGAAGTAATGATCATGTTGTGGCAAGCCGGGCACGAACAAACGGAGGAACGCGAGGTTCAGTGTATGCGAATGTGATGCCGCGCCGCTCACGCGAGTAAGCAGGCAAGCGGATGTTACCCGAATGAGCCCGGCGGCCCGGCCCAACCCAGCGCGCGTGCCCGGACACCGCCTGCCCGGCCCGGCGCAACACGGGTTTGCGCCAGCCATAAACTAATCACGAAACGATATAAAAGCGGCGGAGCGCTGCCACATGCGCCTGTTGACGTTACGTTACAATAGCTTTTTTGGCGTCTTGCCATCCCCAATATCCCCCATACCGCTACCGTTCCTGGAGTTGCCTGAATGACTCACGTTGTGACCGAAAGCTGCATCAAGTGCCGCTATACCGACTGCGTCGATGTGTGCCCGGTGGACTGCTTTCGCGAAGGTCCCAACTTCCTCGCGATCGACCCGGACGAGTGCATCGACTGTGCCGTGTGCGTGGCCGAGTGCCCGGTGAACGCGATTTACGCTGAAGAAGACGTGCCTTCCGACCAGCAGCATTTCACTCCGCTCAATGCGGAGCTGGCGAAGGGATGGCCGAGCATCACGAAAACGAAAGCGCCGCTGCCCGAAGCCGACGATTTCAAGGATGTGAAGGAAAAGCTCGCGCTGCTCGAGCGTTGATACGCCGCCCTGTCGGCGTCACTGAATCGACATCGAACCATGCTGGCGAAGCGTGATTGGGATGACCGGCCGCCGTCGCGCCGCTATTGACAGGTCCCATAGCACCTCATACAATTTCGCTTCTCTGCTGTTTGTTGTTCCCCGATAGCTCAGTCGGTAGAGCGCCGGACTGTTAATCCGTAGGTCCCTGGTTCGAGCCCAGGTCGGGGAGCCAAACATCGAGGGCTGCGCGTCGCGCAGCCCTTTTGCTTTGTGCTTGCGTTTTTCACAGCCCTCGTCGATCGATGTACTACGGATTCTTCACGACGCGATGGATATGCCGCGCCCTATTTCGCCGACCGGATCCGCATAGCCGCTTCATCCGCTGTCGCTGCACCACCCGCCCTCGGGCGATCCGCGAAGCGCAGCCACGCTGGTATACGATGTGGCTTTTTCTCCGGTGTCCCAATGAAACTCGCCAAGCTTCGCGCGCCGTTCGCGGCCGTCATGGTTTTTTCCGCGCTCGTGACGATCTGCGCAGCGCTCGCCACACCGCCTGCGCGCGCTGAGGAAGTGGCAAGCGTCAACACCAATTTTCACATCACCGGGTCGGATCGCGTCGTTGTCGAGGCATACGACGACCCGGCCGTCGAAGGCGTCACCTGCTACGTGTCGCGCGCGCGGACAGGCGGCATCAAGGGCACACTCGGCATCGCCGAAGATCCGACCGAAGCGTCGATCGCGTGCCGCCAGGTCGGGCCGATCCGCTTCGCGGGCGGGCCGCTGAAACAGCAAGCCGACGTGTTCACCGAACGGATGTCGCTGATCTTCAAGACGTTGCACGTCGTGCGTGTCGTCGATACAAAGCGCAATACGCTCGTCTATCTGACCTACAGCGACCGGGTCACGACCGGCAGCGCAAAAAACAGCGTCACCGCAGTGCCGATGCCCGCCGGCACGACAATTCCGGTGAAATGACGCACGCGGACGGCCAACGGGCGCCCTGCATCCGAACAAAAGCCGTCCGCGCCCATGAAAGCAGTCTGTCTGGCAGTTGAAGCACGCGGTAAACTGTGGAATTCAGCTGGACCTGCACGATGACCACGACCCGTTTTCGCGATTCCGCCCGCTATTGGCGTACGCCGCTATTGCCCGGTGCGGACCTGCTCACGGCCGAATACCACGATCACGAATTCACGCCGCATTGGCATGACGCGTACACGATTCCGGTGATCGAAGCAGGCGCGGAAACCTATCGGTATCGCGGGTCGCGCCACGTCGCCGAGGCAGGCAGCGTGCCCGTGATCAATCCGGGCGAACTGCACACCGGCTCGCGCGCGATGGACGAAGGCTGGCGCTACCGCGTGCTCTATGCGCCGGTCGACTATTTGCAGCAGGTCGCGGAGGACATCGCGGGCGCCGCGCAGCCGGTGCCGTGGTTTGACGCCGATGTGATTCGCGACATCGATCTCGCTCAGCGTCTGTCGCACGCACATCGGCTGCTCGAGGCCAACGGCGATCCGCTCGCCGCGCACGCGGCAATGCTCGATGCACTGTCGACGCTGCTGGTCCGCTACGGTCGCACGCGCCCCGACGTGCCCCGATCCGTCGCCGGCGACACACGTGTGCGCACCATGAAGGAACGGCTCAGCGAAGCGCTGGCCGCTCCGGTGACGCTCGCGGAACTGGCCGACGCCGTCGGGTTGTCGCCGTTCCATGCGGCTCGCCTCTTCTCGCGGGAAACGGGCCTCGCGCCGCACGCGTGGCGCAACCAGATTCGTTTGCAGCGCTCGCTCGCGCCGTTGCGCGCGGGCGTGTCGGTCACCGAGGTGGCGGCCGCCAGCGGCTTCACCGACCAGAGCCACTTCACGCGGCATTTCCGGCGCATGTTCGGCGTGCCGCCGGGGCGCTGGCAGGGCACCTGATTCGCGCGAACGCGCGGCGGCGGGCGGGCCATTTTCGCAACCCTGCCGGAACCCGCCGCAACCCCACCGCAACTGCACCGGAACCCCGCTCCGGACCGCAAGAACGTACAAGCGCGTCCCCTTGGTCGGCACTAAGCTGGCTGCCTGGAGGAAACCAGCTTGACGCCAACCCACCGTTTTCGTGCATTCACCGCCGGCGCGCGCGACACGATCCCAATGCTGATCGGCGCTGCGCCGTTCGGCGTGATCTTCGGCACGCTTGTCACGTCCGGTCCGCTGCATCCGTTGCAGGGTCAACTGATGTCGCTGATCGTATTTGCCGGCGCCGCGCAATTTATCGCGCTCGGCTTGATCGCCGGGCACGCGAGCTTTGCCGTGATCTGGACCACCACTTTCATCGTCAACCTGCGTCATATGCTGTATAGCGCAACGCTTGCGCCCTATGTCGCACATCTTCCGGCGCGCTGGCGCTGGACGCTCGGCGGCCTGCTCACCGACGAGGTATTCGCGGTCGCATGGGCCCACTACCGGCTGCATCCGCCGGGCGCGGTCGGCCCGTACTATTTCCTCGGCTCGGGTCTGTCGATGTATCTGAACTGGCAGTTATGGACGCTCGCCGGCCTGCTGTTCGGCGCCGCGTTCCCGGGCCTGCAGTCGCTCGGCCTCGACTTCGCGATGGTCGCGACATTTATCGCGATCGTCGTGCCGCAGCTCGTCGCGCTGCGCTATCTCGCGGCAGCCGTCACCGCCGGCGCGCTGGCGTTTTTCTGGCAGGCGTGGCCGTACAAGCTCGGGCTGCTCGCCGCGGTGTTCGCCGGAGTCGCGGTCGGCGTGCTCCTGTCGCGACCGCGCACGCAGCGGCACACGACCGCGGAGGTGTCGCAATGAACTATGTGCTGTTGATCGGCGGCATGGCGGCGATCACATGGCTGATCCGCGCCACCGTGTTCGTGCTCGGCGATCGCCTGGTGTTTCCGCCGCTCGTGCGCACCGCGCTCGGCTTCGTACCGGTCACCGTGCTGACCGCGATCATCGTGCCGATGGCGGTCTCGCCGCACGGCGCCGGCGCCGAGCTGACCTGGCGCAATCCGCAACTGGTCGGCGCGCTCGCCGCGCTCGCCGTCAGTGCGCTGACCAAACGCCCGCTGCTGACGATCGCGGTCGGTCTTGCGGTGTTTTTCGTCTGGCAAGGCGTCGTGCTGAAATAGCCGCAACCTGAATCCCTCAAGTTTCTATCCCCGCCGCCGATAAACAGTCGAGGTCCGTTAGCCTGGCTAGCTCCCATGCGCCCCCGGCTAACGGACCTCGACCGTGCCGCGCATCGTTCGACCGCCCTTCTCGCGGGGGCAAACCGCCGCTCTCGCGCACGCGATGCGCTGCACCGGATGACCAAACGGGATACGACATGGGGCAAATCACCCTTTCACTGAAGGACGACACTGTCGCCTCGCTGCGCAAGGATTTCGACGCGTTCGTGCGCGTCTCGCAGAAGCTCGACTCGCAGTTCGCGACACCGTCGTTCGAAGATTTTCTACGCGCCAAGCTGCTCGACAGCATGGTGCCGCTGACCGAGCACGCTGTGCAGCGGATGCTGCAAGGCGGCCAATACGCATGGGCCAAACGCACGCTCGACAAGGAGTTTCCTGACGTTGTCGCGATTTTGATGCGGCAGGCGACGGAATTCGGTTTTGCATTCGCGTCGCGCTCCGAATGGACCCCGGAGGAACTCGCGAAACAGTGCCGCGAATGGGCGACGGCGATTGTCAACGAGGCGCAATGCAGCCCGGGCCTGATCGACCCGCTCGCCGCGCAGATCAAGTCCGCCGCGCAAGACATTCAGGCGATCGAGGAATCGATGCAGACGCCCGCATGGCGGCTCGCGGAATCGCTGCGCCAGCGCGTCTACGAAGCGAAGGTTGCGTGCGAAACGAGTTTCGGCAGCACGGCGCGCGAAAAACTCGGCGAACTGCGCGGGCTGCTGCGCCTGGGCATTACGCACGGGTCGTTTCAGAAGCAGGAGGCGCAGCAGATCATGGAGTATCTGCGCCTGCTGAAGCCGGAGATATTCGTCGAGGAGCCGTACGACGTGTTCACGCGCCTTGCCGCGTGGCTGCGCAACTTCTTTATGCCCTTGCCGCGTCCCCAGCCTCCGCAGCAACAACAGCAGCAGCGGCAGCCGCGGTAGGGACGGCGGCCGCGTTTTTAGCTGCGTTTTTGACCGTGCTCTCGGCCGTACTTTTGGCGGCGCTTTTTCGCCGCACGCCTGGTTGCACTTTTGGCCACGGTCGTGGCCGCAATCCCGCCCGCATGAATCCGGCACCTGGCGTCAGGCCCGCGCCCGCAGGCGGGCTGCTCAATCCCACATCTTCCTGAGCCTGGCCGCGATCTCGACCTTCGCCTGCGCGGCCGCCGCAAGCCCTTGCGCGGTCGGGACGGCGGGTGCGGGCGCCGGGGGCCACGCGGACACGTCGAAGAGCGGCAACAGCTCCGCCGGAATGAAGCGCGTGCGCGACGCCCATACGTGCCGGTCGCCGAGATGCGTCTGATGGTGCACGTAGAAGCGCTGCGGCACGACGAGATGCAAATCTTCCTTTGCACGCGTCATCGCGACATAGAGCAGACGCCGTTCTTCGTCGATTTCCTCGTCGCTGCCGGTGCCGAGGTCTGACGGTATGCAACCGTCGACGCCATTCAGCACGAATACGTTGCGCCACTCCTGCCCTTTCGCGGAGTGAATGGTCGACAGGATCAGGTAGTCCTCGTCGAGCAGCGGCACGCCGGACTCGCCGCTCGTCGCATCCGGCGGATCAAGCGTCAGTTCGGTCAGGAAGCGTTCGCGCGATGCGTATGTGCCGGCGATACTCTCCATTTGCAGCAAGTCGGCATGGCGCACTGCGGCGTCTTCGTGGTTGCGCTCCAGATGCGGCTCGTACCAGCGGCGGATCAGTTCGAATTCGGCCGGCCACGGCGACGTGCGTTCGCCTAACGTCGACATCAACGCGACGAAGGCCGGCCAGTCTTCGTGCGCGCGAGCCGGCGGGGCGAAGGTGGCGAGCGCGTGGGCCGCGCCGTGAGTGCCGTCAGTGCCGTCAGTGCCGCGCACGCCGGCGACCTCGCTTGTGCCGCTCGATTCGTCCGCGACACCCGCCGCCGTGTCCGGTCGAGCGGCGGGTTGGGTGGCCACCGCAGCGGCCACCTCCAGCACGCGCGCCGCGGTCGCTGGCCCGACGCCCGGCAGCAGTTGCACGACGCGAAAACCCGCCACGCGATCGCGCGGGTTTTCCGCCCAGCGCAGCACCGCAAGCACGTCCTTCACGTGCACGGAATCGAGAAACTTGAGTCCGCCAAACTTGACGAACGGAATGTTGCGTCGGGTCAATTCAATCTCGAGTGCGGCGCTATGGTGCGCCGCGCGAAACAGCACCGCCTGCGACTTCAGTTTCACGCCGGCTTCGCGCGCGGCCAACACCTGCTCGACAACATAACGCGCTTGCGCGGCATCGTCGGCAACCGTGACGACGCGCGGCCGCTGCGCCGATGCGTTGTCGGTCCACAAATTCTTTGTGAAGCGTTCGGAGGCGAGTCCGATCACCGCATTCGACGCGCTGAGAATCGGCTGCGTCGAACGGTAGTTGCGCTCGAGCGTCACCTGCGTCGCGGGCGGATCGAAGTGCGTCGGGAAATCGAGAATATTGCGCACCGTCGCGCCGCGAAACGAATAGATCGACTGCGCGTCGTCGCCGACCACCGTGAGCCCACGGCCATCGGGTTTCAGCGCGAGCAGGATCGACGCCTGCAAACGGTTCGTATCTTGATACTCATCGACCAGCACGTGATCGAAGCGGCCCGACAGGTCCGCGGCAATCGATGGCTCGGCGGCCATATGCGACCAGTAGAGCAACAGATCGTCGTAGTCGAGCACGCTTTGCTTCTGCTTCGCGTCGACATAGGCGGCGAACAGCACGCGCAGGTCCGCTTCCCATTCGCGGCACCACGGGAATGCGTTATTCAGCGCGTCGGGAAGCGCCGCGCCGGTGTTCACGACCCGCGAATAGATCGCAAAGCACGTCGACTTCGACGGAAACCGCCGATCTTTCGCCGAAAAGCCAAGTTCGTGACGCACGAGGTTCATCAGGTCGGCGGAGTCTTCACGATCGTTGATCGTGAACGTCGGCGCGAGGCCGATCAGGTCCGCGTACTCGCGCAGCAAACGCGCGCCGACACTGTGAAACGTGCCCGACCACGTGAGACCTTGCGCAAGCGCCGCGCGTGCGCCGAGTGCTTCGCGGGCGATGCGCGCCACACGGCGCGTCATTTCCTCCGCCGCACGGCGCGAGAACGTCAGCAGCAGAATGCGGTGCGGGTCCGCGCCCTTCACCATCAGATGCGCGACGCGATGCGCGAGCGTGCTGGTCTTGCCGGAACCTGCGCCGGCGATCACCAGCAACGCGCCGGGCGCACGCGTGAGATCGTCAGTGCCGTGCTCGACGGCGGCGCGCTGTTGTTCGTTGAGTTTCGCGAGCCATGCGGCGGCGCCCGACGCATCGGCGCCGGGCGCGGCGAAAGCAGACGCGCACGCGGATGAAGAGGCAGACGGGTTAGCGGCGGCGGAAGGCACGGCGTGCGAACGGGGTACGAGTCAGGGCGACGCATACTGTATATCCATACAATGCGCGACGACAAGCGCCCTTTTTTCGTTCGCGTTGTTCGTCCTGTTATTGCGCCTGCGTCCCCTTCGTCCCTTTCTTCGGGTCGCCGTGCCCGGCGTTGGCTTGAGCATCGGCATTGCGTTTCTGCGCGAGCGGGTCGTGCGGGGCAGGCGCGGTCAATGTCTGCTGCGCCTGCGCCTGGCGGGTGGGAGTCGGCATCTGAACGCCCTGTGCGGCAGGCGCGGTGGGCGGCGCGCTTCGCTGCGTGGCGGGCGCCTGCGCGGAGATCTGCGCGACGGCGGCAGTCGTGGCCAGCGCGGCGACCGAACTGCCGATCAGCAGCAAACGAAGCTGGGGCATGGCGATTCTCTCTGAAGGTTGTCAACCGGGCGCCGCACGGTACAGCGCGCGCACCATCCAGTCATTTATTCAGCCTAATGCGAAATGCAAAAGGTCCATTCCAATGACCGTGTCTTTTCGAGCGAAGTTCGCCATAAACAGCCGGTGTTACTTACGGTTTCATTTTCAAACATCCGTATAACAACCGCTTGCATCAGAGATTTCGCGGCGCACTCGCCCCCACTTTCCGCTGCAGGGCGACGTGCCCTACGCTTTGGCTTATGATGCGAATCCCTTTCCGTCCTACCTGCCCCCACCCGCCTCTCTCACCGCGCCCAACCCGCAACTGCCATGCCCAACCTCGATTTCACCCTGACCGGCGACTACGTCGAATTGCACAATCTGCTGAAACTGACGGGTCTCGCGGATAGCGGCGGATCAGCGAAGGCGCTTGTCGCATCCGGCGCAGTCACCGTGGATGGCCAGGTTGAGCTGCGCAAAACGTGCAAGATTCGCGCGGGACAGGCGGTGTTGCTCGGCGATACCCGCATCGCCGTCCACGAAGCGTGAACGTGACGCATCGCGCGGCGTCGCGCGCCGAAAACCCACACCGCAAACGAGCTTGCTGATCGACAGCCGTCGCACGACGCAATAAGCTGTTCGTTTTAACAAAAACATTACATGCGGCGCAGACAATCTGATGCGGCGCCGCGCCCCTTTTGCCGTCATGTCCCAATCCGGTTTCTCCCGCCCGCTTGCCGGGTCGCCGTCGCTATCACGCCATGCCGCCGACACCGCGCGGCTCGCGGCGCCGCTCGCCATCGCGCAGCTGTCGCAAATGGCGATGAGCGTCACCGACACCGTGCTGCTCGGCTCGCTCGGCCCGGACGCACTCGCGGCAGGCGGCCTCGGCGCGAACCTGTTCTTCGTCGTGGTGACGTTGCTGCAGGGCGTGCTGACGTCGGTCAGCGTCAGCGTCGCGCATGCGCGCGGCGCGCAAGATGACAACCGCGTGCCGGACATTTACTGGACAGGCTTCGCGCTGTCGATGCTGCTCGCCGTTCCGGCATTCGTGCTGCTGTCATTCGCCGCGCCGATCCTGACCACGTTCGGCGAACCCACCGTGCTCGCCCAGCACATCGGCGAATACTGCGCGGTGCTGCGCTGGGGCGCGCCCGCGAGCCTGATCGGTGTCGGGCTGATGCGCTCGTTCCTGCCGGCGATCGGCGCGGCGAAACGTCTGCTGTGGGTTTCGATCGGCAGTGTCGTGTTCAACGGCTTTCTCAACTACGGGCTGATTCATGGCGCGTATGGACTGCCTCGCCTCGGCTTCCTCGGCTCAGCCGTCGCGACGACGGTCACGGTCTGGCTCTCCGCGTTGATGCTGATGGCGCTGCTGCATCTGCGGCCGCGCTACCGGCATTTCGTCAGTGCGGTGCGTCCGAATGTGCCGCTGATGGGCGAGCTGTTCGGCATCGGCTGGCCGGTGGCGATCACTTACGGCGTCGAATCGATGCTGTTTCTCGCGACCGGGCTGACGGTGGGCCTGTTCGGCGAAACCCAGCTCGCCGCGCATCAGATCGCACTGAACGTCGCATCGGTGGCCTTCATGGTGCCGCTTGCGATCGGCCAGGCGGCGAACGTGCGGGTCGGCTACTGGTCCGGCGCGGGCCAGCCGCTCGCCGCGCGCCACGCGGGCTTTGTCGCGCTCGGGCTCGGTGTCGGCTTCATGTCGCTCTCGGGGCTCGTGATGATCACCACGCCGCATTGGATCGTCGGGCTGTATCTGCATCTGGACGATCCGGCCAACGCCGGTACAGTCGCGCTCGCGAGTTCGCTGCTCGGCGTCGCCGCCATTTTCCAGATCGTCGATGGCATGCAGACGGTCGGCTCCGGCTGTCTGCGCGGACTCAAGGACACCCGCATACCCATGTTAGCCGCGACCTTCGGCTACTGGGGCATCGGCTTTCCGACCGGCTACGTGCTCGCGTTTCACTTCGGCCTTGGCGCACGCGGACTGTGGTGGGGACTCGCCGCGGGGCTCGCGAGCGTCGCGCTGCTGATGACGCTGCGCTTTCACTGGAAGAGCGCCAAACAGATCGCGGTGCACACACCAGGCGGGGCGCGTCCCACCGCATCGCCGCAGCGGTAGTCCATCCTCTGGCGCGCAACGTCCGTCACGGTTCGTTGCGCATTCAACCAGTGACGACGTCAACGTGGCGCGCCACAATCGTACTTCGCGAACCGCGACGCCAAATCGCGCGAAGCGTTGCAAGCGTCCGTCGCACCGCAAAACCGCGGCGCACGGCCATCGCGCAACGCTTGCTATCTTCCCGACCCGCGCCGCCGATTCCTCGTAGAATGGCCTTCCCAACGTGACGCCTGCCCCGCCGGGCGATTGCGCGATGTCCCATCGGGAGGATCAGTGTGCCGGCGTACCACCGTCAAGATCGCGATGCTTCGCCATACCGCGCATGGTGCGCGCTATCGGTCTTTGCTCTGTTCATCCGCACCCTCATCACCCTTCGTTCGCCACCCAACACATCCGGCATACTGGCCCGCGCGACGTGTGTGGTCGCCGCGGCCGCCGCGCTAGGCGGCTGCGCAACCCGTCCGCCCGCTTCGTCGTTCGACCAGCCGGTCACGCATGCGCTGCCGCAATCCGCCGCGACGCCGCTCGCGGCCGCGCTTGCCGCACCTGAAGCCGCCCACCCCGACGAGTCAGGCTTTCGCGTGCTGCCCAATGGCACCGAAGCGCTGCAGATGCGCATTGCGCTCGCGCGCGCCGCGACCAAAACCCTCGATATGCAGTACTACATCGCAAACGAGGACACCACCGGCAAGCTGCTGCTCGCGGCCGCGCTCTATGCGGCAGACCATGGCGTACGCGTGCGGATGCTGGTCGACGACCTGAACTTCAAGGACCTCGACGACGTGATGGCCGCGCTCAACACGCATCCGAACATCGAGATCCGTGTGTTCAACCCGTTCGGCAGCGCGCAAGGCAGTCTGTATCAGCGCACGTCGAATTTCTTTACGCAGATCGGCAGCTTCACGCGCCGGATGCACAACAAGGCGATGATCGCCGACAACGAGCTCGCCATCGTCGGCGGCCGCAACCTCGGCGACGAATACTTCAGCGCGAGCCCGACCCTGCAGTTCCGCGACATCGATGTGCTCGCGGCCGGCCCGATTACCGCGGACATCTCCGCGAGCTTCGACGAATACTGGAACGACCGCAGCGCCTATCCGTTGAGCGCGTTGAACAAGCAGCAATTCGATCCGAAGCAGCTCGATCAGACGCGCGACGCATTGCGCAAGCATTGGCATGACAACGCGGACCCTTATAACGCCAAGCCGTTGAACGCGACGCCGCTCGCATTGCAGATCGAAAAGGACGAGCTCGGCCTCACGTGGGCGCATGCGGAGTTCAATGCCGATTCGCCGGCCAAGGTGCGTGAGCCCGTCGACGACTACCAGAGCCCGGTGATCGCGCGCATTCGCGATCTGGTCGACCACGCTCAGCAGGAAGTGCTGATCACGTCGCCGTACTTCGTGCCGCACGATGCGGGCGTCAAGGCGCTGGCCGGCCTCACCGCGCGCGGCGTCAAGGTGAAGGTGCTGACCAACTCGCTCGCGGCGACCGATGCGGTCGCGGTGCAGGCCGGCTACAGTCCGTATCGCGAACCGTTGCTGCACGCCGGCGTCGCGCTATACGAGTTCAAGCCGGTGCAGGCCGAAAGCGCGCGCACCGGCGTGTTCGGTTCACGCTCACGCGCGAGCCTGCACGCGAAGACGCTTGTGTTCGATCGCAAGACGCTCGTGATCGGCTCGATGAATCTCGATCCGCGCTCCGCGCATCTGAACACCGAGCTCGGGCTCGTGATCCACAGCGGGCCGCTCGCCGAACAGGTCGCCGAGCTGTTCGACCGCGTGACCGGACCGCAATCGAGCTACCACGTCACGCTCTCCGACCCGTCGGACTACTTCTTCCGTGGGTCGGCAAGCCATTCCGATCTCGAGTGGACCGACGAGGAAGACGGCCGCACGGTCACCTACTCCGTCGATCCGAACGCCGGTCTCTACCGGAATGCGCTGACGGGTTTATTCTTGCTGTTGCCAGTCAACGACCAGCTTTGACGGCGCGTACCGCGCGCCGTCGTCATTCAGTCAAGCGGAGTGAAATCATGACCGAAGCAGTACGGATGGAACGCGATACGTTCGGCGAAATCGCCGTGCCGAACGATCGTCTATGGGGAGCGCAAACGCAGCGCTCGCTGCAGAATTTCCGCATCTCGACCGAGAAGCAGTCGCCGGAACTGATCCATGCGCTCGCGCTGATCAAGCGTGCGGCCGCCGAAGTGAATCTCGGCCTCGGCGTGCTCGATGCAAACAAGGCGAAGGCGATCGTGCATGCGGCCGAAGAAATCATCGAAGGCAAGCACGCCGGCGAATTCCCGCTGGCCGTTTGGCAAACCGGCTCCGGCACGCAGACCAACATGAACCTCAACGAGGTGATCGCGAACCGCGCGAGCGAACTGCTCGGCGGCCAACGCGGCGAAGCGCGTCTGGTGCACCCGAACGACGACGTGAACCGCGGCCAGTCGTCGAACGACGTGTTTCCGACCGCGATGCATATCGCCGCCGCGATCGGCATCGTCAAGCATCTGCTGCCCGCGTTGAAGACGCTGCGCGAGACGCTCGACAGCAAGGCAAAGGCTTTCGCCGACGTCGTGAAGATCGGCCGTACCCACCTGCAGGATGCGACGCCGCTCACGTTGGGCCAGGAGTTTTCCGGTTACGTTGCGCAGCTCGATCAGGGCATGCGCCATGTCGAAGCGACGCTGCCGCATCTGTATCAGCTTGCGCAGGGCGGCACCGCGGTCGGCACGGGTCTCAACGCGCATCCGCAATTCGCGGATCAGGTCGCGGCCGCGATCGCGAAGCTGACTGGGCAGCCGTTCGTATCGGCGTCGAACAAGTTCGAGGTGATGGCCGCGGCCGACGCGCTGGTGTTCGCGCACGGCGCGCTGAAAACGATTGCCGCAAGCCTGATGAAGATCACAAACGACATTCGCTGGCTCGCGAGCGGCCCGCGCTGCGGTCTGGGCGAACTGTCGATTCCGGAGAACGAGCCGGGCAGCTCGATCATGCCGGGCAAGGTCAACCCGACGCAGTCCGAAGCGATGACGATGCTGTGCTGCCAGGTGTTCGGCAACGACGTCGCGGTCAACGTAGGCGGCGCGAGCGGCAACTTCGAACTCAACGTGTTCCGGCCGATGATCGCGCACAACGTGCTGCAATCGATCCGCCTGCTCGCCGACGGCGCGCACAGCTTCAACGATAACTGCGCAGTGGGCATCGAGCCGAATCGCGAACGCATCGACACGCTACTGAACGAATCGCTGATGCTCGTCACCGCGCTCAACCCGCATATTGGCTACGACAAGGCCGCGCAGATCGCGAAGAAAGCGCATAAGGAAGGCACGACGCTCAAGGCGGCTGCGCTCGCGCTCGGACATCTGACCGGGCAGCAGTTCGACGAGTGGGTACGGCCGCACGATATGGTCGGCGATGTGAAACGCTGATTAGCGTCACGCGCGGTGCGCCTGCAGCAGGAGGCGCTGCGTGCACCGCGTCAATATCAAACCTTCCCCTGCGCCACTTCCTCAGGCTTCAGCTCGACGATCGCATCGAGCGCTGCTTTCACGTCCATTGCGTACTTTGCGAGACGCTGCTGCTCGTCGGTGACCGGCACGTACGTCGGCACCGGCACCGGATGTCCGTTTTCGTTGACGGCCACCATCACGACGAGACAATCGGTGGTTTGCAGCAGCTCGCCGCCCTTCGGATCGCCCGCGCACACCGACACGTGAATGTGCATGCTGGTGCGTCCGGTCGCGACCACGCGCGCGCGCAGTTCGACCATATTGCCGACGAGGATCGGCCGGCGAAAGCGGATATTGCCGACGCTCACCGTTACGCAGTAGCGGCCGGACCAGACCGCCGCGCATGCATACGCGGTCTCGTCGATCCACTTCATCAGCGCGCCGCCGTGCACCTTGCCGCCGAAATTGACCGAGGTCGGCTCGGCGAGGAAGCGGAACGTCGTCTCCGAACGATCCGGCGCCGCGTTGGGTGGGGTGCTCATGTTGACTCCGGTCGATCTGCGAATTGAAAGGAGCCGATTATACGAGCGCCGTGAAATAACGGTATGCGGCCCGGGGACACGCCTTATTTGCGTACGCTGACGCCTTCGTCCATCGTGCCGTACATCTGGATGCTGCCGGCGGAGCCGGCCACCGGCGTGCTCGCGCCGCCTTGCGCGCAAGCGGCGCACGACAGCACGGCGAGGACCGCGCAAGCGGCAAGGAGGATTTTCATTTTCATATAACGGAACGGCTCAGACAAAACCTTCTGCAATTCTAGCCTGACGGGCTTGCACGACGCAGAACGGCCTCGCCGGGAACGAATCATGCATCCGATATTTCGTGTGAGACTGAAACGTCGAATGCGCCCGACGAGTACAGTAGGCCTGTGTTCTGCGGGCGCCGGCCGCACCTGGCCGGCCGCACCCATCCACGAGATCGAGGAGATTCCGATGTCCAATCCGCTAACCGAGGCAACCGGTCACTTCCCCGGCTTGAGCCGCATCGGCGGGCTGCTCGCCGATCCCGGCCGCGCCGCCATGCTATGGGCGCTGATGGATGGCAGCGCGCGACCCGCGGGTGAATTGACGCTGATCGCCGGACTGTCGCCGTCGGCCGCGAGCGCGCATCTCGCACGACTCACCGAAGGCGGCTTGCTCGCGCTCGAAGTGCGCGGCCGGCATCGTTATTTCCGGATCGCGTCCGCGGATATCGCCGCATCGATTGAAGCGCTCGCGAATGTCGCACAGGCCGCCGCGCCACAGCGTCCGACGCCGCGCCCGGTGAGGACCGTGCCCGTCGATATGCGTTACGCGCGCACCTGCTACGACCATATGGCCGGCGAACTGGCGGTGCGCGTCTACGAGCAGCTGGTCGGCGGCGGATTGCTGGCGACGCAAGGCGACACACTCGACGCGACGCCCGCTGGCGCCGCGCGGCTGGCGGGCTGGGGTATCGACGTCTCGAGCCAGCGCGCGCTGCGACGGCGCTTCGCATGCACGTGCCCGGACTGGAGTGAGCGGCGGCCGCACCTGGGCGGCGCACTCGGCGCGGCGCTGCTCGATGCGTGGTCGTCGCACGGCTGGGTCGAGCGCGCCGAGCGGCCGCGCGTGCTACGCGTGACGCCCGCCGGTCACCGTCATTTCGACGACTTCCTGCGCGGCGCATAATGCGAAGCCTTTGCGCGCTGCAACGCGATCGCGAAGCGGCTACGCATCGGGGGACACGTCTTGTTACAGCGCGGGCCGGGTGGCTTACAAAAGAACGCGTCTTGAAATACGCGCCGCAGGTACAGTGATTTCACACGGTGCCTTATTGCAAGGCACCCGACGGAGTCACCAATGAAAACTCACACCCCTATTTCTTCGCCATACCGTACTACCGAACCTGCTGCGGATACTGCCGTCCCATCCGATCTCATTGAAGGCCGGGGCCCCGCTCAGATCAGGCCCGGCACTCCCGCGCCGCGCTTGCGCAGCGCATCGCCCGCGGTGCGTACCGTCATCGCAGCGGTTGCGGCCGCGCTGTTCGTAATGTCCGGCGTGCCACGCGCATTCGCGCAGGACGAACCCGCGCCGCCACCGGATGCGGCGCAGCAAACGCCGCCTTCCGGCGCGCAGCCCGCGGACGCGCAAGATGCCGATCCTCCGGGCCGCATCGCGCGCCTGAACTACATGGCCGGCACGGTCACGACCGAGCCGGCCGGCGCGACCGACTGGTCCTACGCGCAGGTCAACCGGCCGCTCACGACCGGCGACCAGTTGTGGAACGACAAGGGCGCGCGCTCGGAGCTGCATATCGGCTCGACGGCGGTGCGTATCGGCGAGTCGACCAATCTCGACATCCTCAATCTCGACGACGACAGCACGCAGCTGAAGGTCGCACAAGGCACGCTGTCGACGCGCGTGCGCGAACTGCCGGCCGGCGCGTCGTATGAAATCGACACACCCAACCTCGCGCTCGGGATTGGCGCGCCGGGCGACTACCGCGTGGACGTCGCACCGGACGGCAGCGAGACCACGGTGACCGTGCGTAGCGGCAGCGCGACCGTGTACGGCGACGGCGGCCAGGTGCCGATCGCCGCAGGCCAGCAGATCCGCTTTTCCGGCACCAACCTGCAGCAGGCCGCGTCGAACGGCGCGCCCGCGCCCGATGCGCTTGATCAGTGGGCCGCGAGCCGCGATGCCGCGGAAGACAACTCGGTGTCCGCCCGTTACCTGTCGCGCGATGTTCCCGGTTATCAGGACCTCGACGCAAACGGCACGTGGCGCCAGGACCCGCAGTACGGCGCGGTGTGGACGCCGAACCAGGTGCCCGCCGGCTGGGCGCCGTACCAGGACGGCCATTGGGTCTGGCAGGCGCCGTGGGGCTGGACGTGGGTCGACGATGCGCCATGGGGCTTCGCGCCGTATCACTACGGCCGCTGGGCGTATGTCGGCAATGGGTGGGCGTGGGTGCCGGGCGATATCGTCAGCGAACCGCCGGTTTATGCGCCGGCGCTCGTCGCATTTGTCGGCGACGGCGGCGGCGATGTCGACTTCGGCGTCAGCCTTGCAGTCGGCGGTGTCGCGACCGCCGGGCTTGCGTGGTTCGCGCTCGGGCCAGGCGAGCCGTGGCATCCGCATTGGGGTCACGGCTGGAGCCCGCGTTACTACGATCGCGTAAACCGGCCGATCTTCGGGCATGGCCACCCCATCACGAACATTCACAACACGTATGTCAATTACCATGCGCCTCATGCGGTGACCTGCGTGCCGGCGACCGCGTTCGTGCATGGCCAGCCGGTCAACCGCTTCGCGCAGAAGGTCGATCCGCGGCAGTGGCATAACGCGCGCTTCACCCCCGGCGCGCCGGGCATTGCACCGGTTCGGCAAAGTTTCGCTCCCGGTTTGCGCAACGCGGCTTACCGGCCGCCCGCGACAGCGATCGCGCGCCCGGTCGTCGCGACACGTCGGCCGGAGGTGCCGCCCGCTTATCGTGATCAGCTTGCGCAACAGTTCGCGCGGGGTGGCGGCCGCGTGCCAGGCGCGGGAAATCCGGTTGTGCACACATCGGTGCCTGCGAATTTCGGCGGCCGCAGGATCGGCGAGGCCGGTGGACCGCAGCCGAACGTGCGGCTGGTCGCGGCGCACGGACCGGGTCCCGTGCACGCACCGGTCGGTATGCAGCGACCCGGCATGCCGCCGCAAGGCGGTGTCGCGGGCGGTGGGCCGCGGGGTGAACCCGGCCGGCAGCCGAATGGTCAACCCAACGCTCCACTTAGCGGGCAGCCCAATGGCGTGAATGGTGTGCCGCATCCGCAGCCGTTCGCGGCCGGCACGCCTGCGCAGGGCCACCCGCCGACGTCCGGTCAAGCCAGCGCCGCCGCGCCGCAGCCGAATGCGCAAGCACGACCGGGCAACGGCGTGCCACGGCCGCCGCAACTCGCGGGCGGCACGGCCGCAGGCATGCCGGGCGGTCACGCAGGCCCGCAACCGGGTAATCAGCCGCAGGCGTCGCGCGGTCAGCCGTCGTGGACACAACCGCATGCGCCTATCGCGCAACAGCAGGGTGATCAACGGGGTGACCGGCCGGAACAACAGCCGTTCGCGCAGCGCGGCGGCCGGCCGCCGCAAGTGCAGGGACAGCCACAGGGACGAACCCCGGGACAAGCGCAGGGACAAGCGTTCGCGCACCCACAACAGCGCCCGGACGTCAATCCGCAGGCGAATGCGCCTCGCCCGCCTGTTCAGCAAGCACCGCGTGCGCCACAGCCGGAAGCTCGTCCGCCTCAGGCGCAGCAGCCCGTTCAGCAACCGCGCCCCGAGTTTCATCCGCAACCGGCGCAGCAACCAAGACCGCAGCAGCAGGTGCAACAGCCGCGGCCGCAGCCGATGCCGCAACCACGGCCACAGCCAGTCCAGCAGCCGCGGCCCGAGTCTCACCCGCAGCCGCAAGCGCGACCGCAACCGGTGCAGCAGCCGCATCCACAGCCTCAACCGCATCAGGAACAGCGCGCGACGGGCGGCGGTCACGACGACCATCGACGCAGCTAAGCCGCGGCAGCGCCTGAATCGTGCCGCCGTCAATGAAAAGGCCCGCCGCAATACACTTGCGGCGGGCCTTATCGCAGGCTGATCACTTAGTCATCGAGATTCAGGACTCGATATGGGTAGCCGCGACGGGCAACATCGCACACCGCCGACCGGCCTGAGTCCATTCCGACGCACGAGCACCCGGATGCCCGGGTGCTCAAATCGCCATCGGCGCGGTCAGCGGCTCATGGTGCTGATACCCGACCAGCGAGAAATCGGACGGCTCCACCTTTTCAAGCCAGTGCGGCTCATACACCCCGGTTTTCACATGCTCGGGCACCCGCTCGGCAATCTCGAGACGCGGGCTCGGATACGGCTCACGCGTCAACTGCTGCTGCAGCATGTCGAGCTGGTTCTCGTAGATGTGCGCATCACCGATGAAATACGTGAACCAGCGCGGCGTGTAGCCCGTCAAGCGGCCGACCAGATGCAGCAGCGCCGCGCCCTCGGCCAGATTGAACGGCGTGCCAAGACCAATATCGTTGCTGCGAATGTACAGGCACAGCGAGATCTCGCGCTGCGCAACGTTCGGCAGGAACTGGTACAGCAAGTGACAGGCAGGCAGCGCGATTTGATCGAGCACCGCCGGGTTCCAGGCATGAAACAGAATCCGCCGATCGGACGGGTTGCGCATGATCGTGTCAAGGCATTGGCGCAGCTGGTCGATTGCCTTATAAAGCAACACCTTGCGGCGGCCGCTCTCTTCGAACTCGGTCACGGGTTGAAATCCGCGCGCGGCGGCATCTTCGAGCTGGGCGCTCGCCGTTGCGTCGAGCACCTTGTACGCGGGCCATTGGCGCCACTGCACGCCGTACACATCGCCAAGATCGTCCGGCCCTTCGCGGTACGGATTGGCAAGCCATTGCGGATTGTCGTTCGCGTTCGCGTCCCACACCTTGCAACCCAGCGCGCGAAACTGCGCCGCGCTGCGCGACGCGCGCAGAAAACCGACCAGTTCGCCGATTGCCGACCTGAATGCCAACTTCTTCGTGGTGACCGCCGGGAAGCCCTGCTGCAGATCGAAGCGCAACATCGCCCCCGGCATGCTGATCGTGCGAATGCCGGTGCGATTCTCCTGCCAGTTGCCGGTGTCGAGAATCGTGCGAACGAGGTCGAGATACTGTTTCATGCGGGTTCCTTCGGCATGGCGCCGCAATGGAAGAGGCGGCGCCGTCGACGTCGGATGACGACGGGAAACCCGGATTCTAGCAAGCTTGGGGATACGCGCTGCACGCGCGCAAGACTGACGCATTCGCCGCTCGTGCGGGCACCTCCGCCGGCTAGAGCCGTCGCCGCCGCAATCGAACGCTGGACTTGAGTTTCACTAGAGAAATAACCGCGCCGCAAACAGCGATGCGCGTGATAACCCGCACGGCGCAGGGTGCCAAACGAGCCGAGTTCGCACTCAACTCACAAATGCTGAACCGACGGCGGCAACTCCACATGCGGCGTGATCTGCTCGCTTTCCATATGCCGCATCCCGTGCGAGCACAACAGCCGGTACAGCGTGACGCGCGAGATACCGAGTTCCTGCGCGGCATCGCCGAGACGCCCGCGGTGACGCAGCAACGCGAGTTCGATTGCCTGCCGCTCGGCCGCCTCGCGCGCCTGCGCAAGCGACACCGGCACAATCTCGACGTATTCGGACAACTCGAGGTCGCGCGCCGTAATCGCGCGCCCTTCCGACATCACGATTGCACGCCGCACCCGGTTGATCAGCTCGCGCACATTGCCCGGCCAGCTGTAGTTGTGCAACGCGGCGATCGCATCGGGCGCGAAGCCGCGCAGCCGCCGGCTCGCATCTTTTCTGAAACGTTCGAGCATATGCCGCGCGAGCAGCTCGATATCCTTGCCACGCGCGCGCAGCGGCGGCTCGTCGATCTGCAGCACACACAGCCGGTGATACAGGTCCGAGCGGAAACGCCCTTCGATCATCGCGCTGTTCATGTCGACATGCGTCGCCGAGATAATCCGCACGTCGACCTCGATCGAACCATGCCCGCCCAGCCGTTCGACCTTGCGCTCCTGCAGGAAGCGCAACAGGCTCGCCTGGCTTTCGAGCGGCAGATCGCCGATTTCGTCGAGAAAGAGCGTGCCGCCGTTGGCCGCCTCGACGCGCCCGATCTTGCGCTGATTCGCGCCGGTAAACGCGCCGCGCTCATAGCCGAACAGTTCCGATTGCAGCAGGTGAGGCGGAATCGCGCCGCAGTTGATCGGCACAAACGGCGCGTTGCGGCGCGCCGAGCGCTCGTGAATCGCGACCGCGGTCAGTTCCTTGCCGGTGCCCGATTCGCCGGAAATGAACACCGGTGCGTCGGTCATCGCAACCTTGCGGATCGAGCGGAACAGCGCGAGCATCGCATCGCACGAGCCGACCATTTCGCCTTCCGTACCCGCGATTTGCGTCGCGTCGTTCGACGCGGATTCCTCGCCGAGCGAGATCATGCCGTAAGCGTGACCAACCGAGTCGACAATCCGGTCACCTGAATAAGGTACCGTAACGTAGTCGAAACAGTAATCGCGCACCAGCCGGCGCAATGCCGCGTCCTGCAGCTGGCCGGGCATCGTGGCCGCGACCCAGCCGACATTGGGCATGGTCAGGCAGGTTTCGAATGCAGCGATTTCGTGTTGCTGGAAACAGCTCGACAGATCGAGCAGGCCGCCGGCGGCAGTGCCGGCGCGTACCGCGCGGCGCGCATCGCGCGCCGAACCGACCACTTCGACGTGCCAGCCCCGCTCATGGAAGCGCGCGTTCAGGTCAGCACTGGGATCGCGTGAAACGTAAATCAGTTGCCGCGTTGCGGATTCCATTATTCAGATCCTCTCGTCAACGAACGTTAAGGATGACGCACGTACCTGAACCGCTATTCCACGCTTTCCTCAGATACGCCAATTCGCATCGGGATTCGCATATACAACGAAAACCGAACGGCCATTCCATTCCGTACGGACAGCTGATCCCCGAAAAACGGCGCTTATTGAACGACCCAAGAATGGGTTTTTTAAAACCTGTGCTGTAGTCGAGAGCTTACTATACGTACGGCCCTTCGAAAAACAAATATGCAAATTAATTCAGCACCTCTTGATTAGGTAACGCTGACCGGCGGCCAAAGAATCAACGGTAAGTTCTTTCTGAATAAAACCAGACACAAGCTTTCCCCATGCTTTATCCGCCGCAAAAAAATCGTTGTCCGGGCAAGTAATGGTCGAATTCGCGCTATTCGACCGGTCGCGTATCAGTGCTGAAACGTTTTCAGCCGATTTGCGATTGCCCGCGTCACATCGTTAACACACAAACCAGACGCACCAACGGATTGCCCGCGATGGCATACGTTTCGCTAAATGTGCCGCACGAAGGAGACACATCATGCGACTCGTTTCCCGCGGCGCTTCATCCGATCGCCACCCCGCCATCGGCTTCGTCCGCTGGCAAATCCTGGCTTCGGCGCGCTCGCTTGCCAGCCTCGCTGCGCTTGGCGCGGCGCTCTCGCTGATCACGCCGTCCACCAGCGCATTCGCACAGGTTTCCGCTTCGTCGAACTCCACCGACGCCGGTTACGCCGTCCTCGCGGACACGATGCCCGCAGCGGCGGCGGCACCGGAAACGGCGGCTGCCGATAGCGAAGACAGAACGTCCATAGAGGTATTGAACACGCCTGCCGATGTCGTTTCGATGACCGACATCCCATTGGACGATCAGGTGCTCGCACGGCAACGCGGTGGCGCGAACGGACTCACGATGGTCGCGGCGACGCCGCAACTGACGCACGGCTCGTCGGTCACGCTGTGGGACGAAATCGCACCGCCCGCGCCGCTGCCGGTCCCGGTCGACGCCGCGCGTGCGGCGCAAAACAATGTCGCGAGCTACCTGAGGAAGTGAGTGAGGAAATAACGCAGCACCGTGCGGCCGAACCGGGACCGGCCGCCTGACAGGCGCAGGAAATATCGCGCGAGAGACCGCTGTACCACTGGAACAACACGCTGTCGGGGAACACATGAACGCGTCGCTCAAAGCATCGTTGCAGACGTCACGCAGCCGGCTTACACCTGTGCTGCTCGCATTGACGGCCGTGCATGCGGCCTTCATCCCATGCGCGGCACACGCACAGCAGGCCACGAATCCGGGCGACATCGTGCTCGAGCGCGAAGTCGCACCGCGCGATGCATTCGACTCGGTGCCCAGAAGTCAGGAGCCCGTGCTATCGAGTGCAACGACGTTCCCGGCGAACAGCTTCAATCCGGCGATGGCGCAACTCGCGTCCGACTCCGATCTGACCAACGCCCGCGGCTCGACCGGTGTGAATTCGCCTGGCGGGCTCGCCGGCACCGGGATGCAGGCGGTCACGCGGATTCTCTCCGGCAACACGACCGGCAATAACGTCGCGCTCGGCGCCGGCGGCATCGGCCAGCCCGCGCCGGGCATCGGCGGCACGATCTCGTCGTCGGTGACGGGCTCGCTCATGCCGCTGTCGAACGCGCTCAGCGGCGCGCTGGGAGGCATGAAATGAACGCGCGCCAGCTGATGATGCAACTGAGGTCGTGGCTAAAAGCACGGATCGTCCGCGCCGCCTATGTGGGTTTCACGGCCGCGCTAGCGTGTTCGACGTATGACGCGAACGCGCAAACGCTTGCGCGTGTCAGCGGCGATGCGAGTATCGGAACCGGCGCCGCGGTCGGCGCGACCGGCGCGATCACCGTCAATGAGGCCGCGGGCCTGAACAACGCGCAAGCGAATCAGCTGACGATCTCGACCGGCGGCTCGGTGGCCAACGACAACGCGAGCGCCCAAAGCGCGACCGCCTCCGCGAAGGTCACGAGTGCAAGCACATCGATCGCGGGCAATGCCTTTTCGAATTCATCCGGCGCCGTACTGGTGAACCAGTCCGCGGGCGCGGGCAATCTCCAGCGCAACAGTGTGCAGCTCGGCACTGCCGCGATCGGAGTCGAGACCGTTTCGGACAGCGTGCTGTCCGCAGCGGTCCCGAAAAACGGTGGTCTGGCGCGACCGAACGGGGTTCACGACGCGAGGGAGGCGACCATCTCCAACGAGGCCTTCAAGAACGTCAATGGCATCGTGCAGATCAACCAGACAGCCGGAGCCGGTAATGCCACGGCGAACAGTTTTGTGCTCCGTCCCCCGGCGGGCACTCTTTTCTAACTGACCACAAGTATCGGAGCGACATCATGAAATTAAAGCGCACCCTGATCGCGGCAGCCGTCCTCGCCGCGGCATCCGGCAGCGTGTTCGCGGGCCAGATGAAGAACCCGTACATCTTCAGTGCGACGATGGTCGGCGAGCAGGTCGGCATCGAGGGTTACGTGCGCCTGTTCGGCTGCGTATCCGTGTCGAGCACTGCTGGCGCGGTCGTCAACAATACGCAGGGCGTCAACGTCAACGCGTCGCTGGACGCGCCGGCGCAGAGCTATATGCGCGGCGCGCTGACCACGCGGGTCAATAACACCACCGCCAGCGCAACCGGCACCGGCACCAACAGCGTATGGAGCAACAGCTCGTTCTCGACCGGCGAGCAGCATGCGTCGTCGGATTCGTCGTCGGGCTCGCATATGTCGAACTCGACTACGACGGTTTCGTCATCGAGCAACTATTCGTACGGCAACCAGTCGACGGCGAGCGCCTCGAGCGACCATCACCAGTCGAGCGACAGCGGCCACGCGAGCAACAGCTCGTCGTCCTTCGACGCCGGGATTTCGGTGAGCGACAACAGCAAGCACTCGAGCTCGAAGTCAGGCGACTTCTCGGGCAAGGTCTCGCAAGGCGCGTCGGGTTCATCGAGCTACAGCTCGCAGGGCAACAACTGGGGCGGCGGCTGGAAGGACTATTCGTCGAACGGCTCAGAGCAGTCGCAAGCCAACGCGAGCGGCTCGTTCAGCAAGAACGGCATGTCGAGCGCGTCGAACTCGTTTGACGCAAACGCGTCGGGCCATCTGAACACGAGCCACAGCGACACGGAAAGCGAGCACTCGAACAGCTCGCAGAGCTGGTCCGCTCAAGCGGCGAACAGCGGTTCGGGCAACCGGTCGTCCAGCGCAACGAACACCGTCGCGCATAACGACTCGAACTCGAGTTCCTCGTCGCGCTCGGGTTCGTCGTCGTTCTCGACGTCGACGTCGGCATCGAAGAGCTGGGGCTATAACGTGAACGATACGCTCAGCACGGTCAACGAAACGACGACCGGCTCGGTGACGCAGTACGTGAACACGCAGGCTCCGGGCACGCTGAACGCCGGCACCGGCAATAACGCCGCGACGGGCGTATCGGGCAACCTCGGCATCAACGTCGCGGAAGGCATCGACAACGCGCAGAGCAATGATGTCGCGCTCGCGTCGGTCGACGTCGGCAATGTGTTCGGCAACGCGCAGATCTTCAACTCGCAGGGTTCGGCCGGCAGCGCGAAGATCAATAACTTCAACCTGAACGCATCGGTCGGCGACGGTTCGCTGTCGCACGTGACGGGCAACGTCGGCGTGAACGTCGCATCGGGTATCGGCAACGTGCAGAACAACAGCCTTGCCGGCGCGGTGACGACGACCAACGCAGGCAGCGCGCAGACGACGGCGATGGTGGCCACCGACGACAACTCGCAAACCGCCGACATGTCGGTACGCGGGCAGTTCCAGGGCTCCGCGATGCTCGGCGCCAATACGCTCGCGGGCGCGTCCGGCAACATTGGCGTGAACATCGCGGGCGGTGCCGGCAACGTGCAGCATAACGGTCTCGCGATCGCCGCGCTGAACAGCGGTCACTAGAACGTTGTGTGACATGTGAAGCACAGTTGAAGAAGGCTGAAAAGGCCATGTAAGCCATCACAAGGCTTGCGCCGGCTGCCGCAGAAGCAGCCGGCGCAGATTCGCTGCAACCCTCCCGGAAAGCGCTCACGCGCAAACCAGGCGCATGCAGCACGGGACCGGAGTCAGTGCTGACGCGCTCGCTCCGACAGGAGACCAGCATGTCCGGGTTTGTTCGCTTCCCGGCGTTACCGCTCGCCTTTGCGTTCTCTTGTTGCACATTGTGTGCGACAGCCCACGCACAAGCGACCATCGATACGTCTACCCTCGCAGGTATTCCGCTGACCAAAACGGTTCGCTCGATGAGGGACATCCGCTACAGCCATATCGTCAACCAGCAGTTTGACTACAGCTGCGGTGCGGCTGCGCTCGCGACGCTCCTCAAGTACGGCTACGGCATCGACATCCCCGAGACGGAACTGATCCGCCGGATGATGGTTTTTTCGACGCCCGAGGTCGTGATCAAGAACGGTTTCTCGATGCTCGACATGAAGAAGTTCGTCGAGACGATCGGGCTGCGCGGCAGAGGTTTCCGGGTCAATACGGACGCGTTGTATCACCTGCAGATCCCCGTGATGGTGTTAATGAACATCGACGGCTATGAGCACTTCGTGATCGTCAAGCACGCCGAGAACGGCCGCATCTTTATCGCGGACCCTGCGCTCGGCAACCGGATCCTGCTCGAAGAGGATTTCGCGAAGACGTGGAACGGACTCGTATTCGCCGTCGTCGGCAAACCGTTCAGGGAGGATTCACCGCTGTTGCAGGACAACGAGTCGCTGGCGTTGAAGCTGCGCGCAAGCGCGCTCGCGACCGGTACCGCCGCGACGCCTTTTGTCGAATTCGGCCTGTCGAAAGTAGACCTGTTCTGAGCTCAATCATGAAGCGCGAACACTCAACCCTCAGCCGCGCCTTGCTAGCCGCCGTACTCGCCACCGCGGGCGGCCTCGCAAGCGGCGCCGTCGCAGCGGAAGGAGGCGGCGCGGCGCCATTGCCGTCGTTCCTTTCCGCACACGACGGCGCAGCGGAAACGATCAGGTGGCAAGCGGTCGGCGACGATGTGCTCGCCGGCCAGACCGGCAAATTTGCGAACGGACAGATGGTCTCCGGCTTCGTTCTGAACCTGCTGTCGCAATGGAATCTGCCGAACGGCGCCAGCGCGATCGCGCAGGGCTCGCTCGCCGTCACGCAGAACGCGGCGAACCAGATGAGCGCAACCGTCAATTCAACCGCGCGCGTCGTCGACGGCAACAGCCGCCGCACAGGCGCGGACCCGTCCGCGACGGTCAACGGCGGCCAGCAGATCGTGGTCAACGGCGTATCGCAGGTCACGCAGGTCGCCGGCAATAGCAATGTCGGGATGAACGCGGCGCAGATCGATTTCACCGGCAATGGGATGCCGCCGGCAAGCGGCAATGGCGCGACGAGCGCAAGCGCGTCGAATGCGAACGGCAGTATCCAGGCCGCGATCTCGTTTGGCAATGGCGGCGTGAGCGTCGCCCTGCAGACGCCCGCGGGCGTCGCCACGCAATCGATCGCGCCAGGCAACGCTCAGGCGGGCTCGATCGCGCAACTGCTGCAAATCGCGGGCAACAACCAGCAGGTCGCGAACCAGTTGCAATTGCAATTGCAGAGCGCGCAGATGTCGTCGGCCGCGCTGCGTCAGGCGGGCGTATTGCAGGCGCTGCAAAACTCGATCAACGCGAGGAAGTAAGCGAAACATTGCGTAGCAGGTGAAGTGGGACGTAACGCAGGAGACGACGCGGGCCGCCACCCGCACTGCATGACACAAAAGCAGGAGTGAAGCAGGCAAGGAGACAGCGCTGCGCGATGCAGAACAACAGCAACGCGCAGCCAGATGACCCGGGGGAATAACAAAATGAACGCCGATACAAAGACCAGGAGGCCGCGGTTCGCACTCGCAGCCATACCGGCAGCGGCATTGATGTTTGCATGGGCACAAGGGGCAGCGGCACAGGCCCTGACGAACCAGTCGGTGGACGATCGGCTCAATGCGCTGATGCGCGTCGTCGACGAGCAGCAGCGCCAAATTCAATCACTCGAGCGTCAGGTGACGAATCTGGAAATGGCGCAGCGCGGCCGCGGCACGCCCGGTTACGGCGAGCCCGGCTCCACTGCAGTGGCTGAACAACCCGGCGCCGACGGTCTACCGGTGCCGTTGCCGCCGCTTGCCCAGGTCACGCCCGGCGCGCCGGCGCCAACCAGCCAGAGCGGCAGCACGGCAACCGGTGTACCGGTCAATCCGCCGGCGCCTGAAGGCTCGACCGCGACCGGCTCCACCGCGCCGGGTGCACCGGTCTCGCCCGACGAGGGCGCGATCGGCCAGACGCAGAAGGCGGCCGAACCGACACGCACGCAGTCGGAAGAAGCGGTCGTACAGCGCGAGCACGCGCCGCTATTCGATCACAAGCTGACGCTCGACTGGGGTATCAGCGACACGTACTACGATCGCCGCCAGCTTCAGCTGTCCGGCTTCCTCGCGCTCGATGCGATTTTCCTCGGCAACATCAATCTGGGCGAAACGAAGTCGCATCAGGTGATGGCCGACCTCGACACGCGCTACGGCCTTACCGACCGTATCAGCGTCGACGTCGATGTGCCGTACATCTATCGTCACAGCACGTTTATCGTCGGCGGCGCGGGCGGTGCGGCAAGCACGCTGTCCGATGCGTCGGTCAACTCGCATGCGATCGGCGACGTCAACTTCGGTATCTACTACCAGATACTGAAGGAGACCAACAGTATTCCCGACGTGGTCGGCAGTCTGCGCGTGAAAGCGCCGACCGGCACCTCGCCGTTCGGCATCAAGGTCGTGCAGCTGACGCCGGACAACACGAACCTCGTCGCACCGTCGGAACTGCCGACCGGCACCGGCTTCTGGAATATAACGGCCGGTATGTCGGTACTGAAGACGTATGACCCGATCGTGCTGTTCGGCAGCCTCTCTTACACGTATAACGTGGCGCGCTCGTTCGCGGACATCTCGTCGGTGCAAGGCCAGACAGAACCGGCGACCGTGAAGCTCGGCGACATAGTACAGATCGGCGGCGGCGTCGCGCTCGCGTTTTCGGACAAGGACTCGGCCAGCATCTCGTACACGCTTGCGCTCGAGCCATCGTCGAAAACGAAAGCGCCGGGCGCGAGCTACCAGGATGTGCCGGGTAGCCAAACCACGGCGGCCGTGCTGAATTTCGGTTTGAACCATGTGGTCAACAAGCACCTGACGATCAACGGCGCGGTGTCGATCGGCATGACACCCGATGCGCCGAACTTCGTGGTCGGGGTGCGCTTTCCCTACACCTTTTGACGTGCCATTGAGACGAGGCTGATCGTGCGCGAATCCTCCCATCTGACTTCCGTGCCGGCGGTTGCGGCAAGCGGCATGCCTTTGTCGGTCGCACGCTCGCCGCAGCTGCCGACAGCCGGCGCGCCCGTGCATGACACGCACTCGACCGACGTGGGCGCACGCATCGACCGCACGCTGCTCTACGTCGCGCGCACGCCCGACGACACGCTGGTCGCGCATCTGAAGAGCCGGGGCTGGGCGGTGCTGGTCGCTCGCTCCGCCCATGAGATCGGCCGTCTGCTGAAGCCGGACGCCGCGTGTGCGGGAATCGTCGATATGGCGAGCTTCGCGGTCCGCGATCTGGCCGCGCTCGAAGTGAGCCTGCGCCAGCAGCAGGTTGGCTGGATCGCACTCGCGAATGCGGAACGTCTGGCGGACCCGGAAGTGCGGCGTCTGATTCGCCACTACTGCTTCGATTACGTGAAGCTGCCGGTTGCGCATGCAACGATCGACTATCTGGTTGGTCATGCGTTCGGCATGGTTGCGCTGTGTGATGCCGACGTGCCGGTCTATGCGGTGCACGAAGGCGAAGAGATGGTCGGCACCTGTGAAGCGATGCAGCAGTTGTTTCGCACGATCCGCAAGGTCGCGAACACCGATGCGCCGGTGTTTATCTCCGGCGAATCGGGCACCGGCAAGGAATTGACCGCGGTGGCGATTCACGAGCGCTCGCCGCGTCGCAGTGCGTCGTTTGTCGCGATCAACTGCGGCGCAATTCCGCACCATCTGTTGCAGTCCGAACTGTTCGGGTATGAACGTGGCGCATTCACCGGGGCGAACCAGCGCAAGATCGGTCGCGTCGAATCGGCCAACGGCGGCACGCTCTTTCTCGACGAAATCGGCGACCTGCCGATGGAAAGCCAGGCGAGCCTGTTGCGCTTCCTGCAGGAAGGCAAGATCGAGCGCCTCGGCGGCCACGAATCGATCGCCGTCGACGTGCGGATCATTTCGGCGACTCACGTCGATCTCGAAGACGCGATGCGCGACGGCCGGTTCCGCGCCGACCTGTTTCACCGGCTGTGCGTGCTGCGCGTCGACGAGCCGCCGCTGCGCGCACGCGGCAAGGACATCGAAATTCTCGCGCATCACATCCTGCACAAGTTCAAGACCGACAGTGCGCGCAAGATCCGCGGCTTCACGCCATCGGCGATCGAAGCGATGTACAACTACAACTGGCCCGGCAACGTGCGCGAGCTGATCAATCGTGTGCGCCGCGCGATCGTGATGGCGGAGACCAAGCTGATTTCGGCCGAGGACATCGATCTGGCGAACTACAGCGCGCAACAGACGATGACGCTCGCACAAGCGCGCGAAGCAGCCGAAAAACGCGCGATCGAAGCGGCGCTGCTGCGGCATCGGCATCGGCTGAATGAAGCGGCGACGGATCTCGGCATTTCCCGCGTCACCCTGTACCGGTTGATGGGCGCGCATGGGTTGCGCGAATCCGGCAGCGACGACAAGGCGCTCTTTCCTGGCGAAGGCGATGTTCGGGATTGAAACGTTTTGAGTGGGTCACGCGTTTGCGCGAAGCGGACCGCGCGTGTCGGGTAGAATCGCTGCGAACCGATCTTCCCGCTTCTTTCGATGACGACGCTGACCCTGATCGTCGCTCGCGCCCGCAACGGCGTGATCGGCCGCAACAACCAGCTGCCCTGGCGGCTTCCCGAAGACCTCGCCTTTTTCAAGCGCACGACGATGGGCGCGCCGATCGTGATGGGGCGCAAGACCCATGAATCGATCGGCCGCGTGCTGCCGGGCCGGCGCAATATCGTCGTGTCGCGCGACGCGACGCGGCGCTACGCTGGCTGCGATACCGTGACAAGCCTCGCTGAAGCGCTCGCGCTTGCCGCGCAGGACCACGCTTCGGAAGCGTTTCTGATCGGCGGCGCGCAGCTTTACGAAGATGGTTTGCGTCACGCGGACAAGTTGATCGTCACGGAAATCGCCGCGGACTTCGCAGGCGATACGACGTTTCCCGCGCCCGATCCGCACGATTGGGAAGAATTGACACGCGAGCCGCATCGCGCGAATCCGCCTAACGACTTCGACTACGCGTTTGTCACGTATCGACGCAGAACATAGCGGGAAAAATAGCGCGGAAAACAGAATCGCCCCGCTGCGCTTACACGCGGCGGGGCGATTTTGTGAACTTCTCAGATGGGCCTTGCAGACGGGCTGTGCAGCGGGCCTGTGAAGCCCGACAACCGTCCCGCCGTGACGCAACGGGACGCGTCACTGCCCCGCTATCGTCATCCGTTCGATCAGCACCGAACCGGTCTGCTTGGTGCCGCGCACGATCGTGTCGGCGCCAATCGCGACGATATGCCGGAACATCTCCTGCAGCGTGCTCGCGACGGTAATCTCTTCGACCGGATACTGGATCTTGCCGTTCTCGACCCAGAAGCCGGACGCGCCGCGCGAATAGTCGCCGGTTACGTAGTTGACGCCCTGCCCCATCAGCTCGGTCAGCAACAGACCCGTGCCGAGCTTCTTCAGCATCGCGTCGAAATCGTCGCCGGGATGGGTAAGCGAGCTTCGCAACGACAGGTTGTGCGAGCCACCCGCATTGCCGGTGGTCGGCATACCGAGCTTGCGCGCCGAGTAAGTCGACAGAAAATAGCCTTCGACCACGCCGTCCTTCACGACCGAGCGCTGGCGCGTGCGCACGCCCTCTTCGTCGAACGGCGCGCTGCCCATGGCGCGCGGCACATGCGGGTCTTCGACGATCTGCACATGCGGCGCGAAGACCGGCTTACCGAGGCTGTCGACGAGAAACGACGTCTTGCGATACAGCGCGCCGCCGCTCGTCGCCTGCACGAATGCGCCGAGCAGTCCCGCCGCGAGCGGCGCTTCGAACAGCACCGGCACCTTGCGCGTGTCAAGGCCGGTTGCTCCCATGCGGGCAAGCGCGCGTTCGGCCGCGTAGCGGCCCACCGCTTCCGGCTCGGCCAGTTCCGCCGCGCTGCGCTTCGACGTGTACCAGTCGTCACGCTGCATGTTGCGGCCGCTGCCCGCGATCGGCGCGCAGGCGACGTAGTGCCGCGAATACGGATACCCGGCAAGAAAGCCGCGCGTCGTGCCGAGCACAAACTGCGAATGCTGCGCGGATACGCTCGCGCCTTCCGAGTTGCGGATCTGCGCGTCGGTCGCGAAGGCGGCGTCTTCCGCGCGGCGCGCGATCTCAACCGCCTCGTCGGCGGACAGATTCCACGGGTGATACAGATCGAGGTCGCGCGGCGCCTTTTCGAGCAATTCCTCTTCCGCGAGGCCCGCACAGTCGTCCTCGGCCGTGAAGCGCGCGATGTTGTAGGCGGCGGTCACCGTATCCTTCAGCGCTTCCGGGGTGAAGTCCGAGGTGCTTGCGTTGCCGCGCTTGTTGCCGATAAACACCGTCACGCCGACCATCTTGTCGCGGTTGTGCTCGATCGTCTCGACCTCGCCACGGCGCACCGAGACCGACAAACCGTCGCCTTCGGAAATCTCGGTCGCCGCGTCGCTTGCGCCGAGCGACTTCGCGTGGCGAAGGATGTCCGACGCAATCTGCTTCAGTTCATCCTGAGTATGCGGAAAGAAACGTTGCCGGGCTTCGATGTCGATGTCTGCTGCCATTGTCATTGCCGTCCTGGGTTGGCGTACTGGGCGGGGCGCTGCCCGCCTTGCGGTTACGCACTGGGTTGCGCCGGTTTGCGCGTCGGGTTGCGCGGATTCGTGTCTGCCTGATGCTGTGTCCGATGCTGTATCCGATGCCAGCCCGATGTCGGTTCAAGCCGGCCTGCTCATACTTGCGCCCGCCACGGTCGGATTTCAATCGGGCGTGCTTGCTACCTCTGATGTCTTGCGCGACATACCGGTTCGTCAGCGTCGCATCGGCTTGCGCCGTGATGGCGGCTCGCGTGTGCGTCTCCCGTTGGCCTGGCACTTGCACCACGGCTTGCACTGCGATGTCTGCGAGTCACTGCGCATCTCGGGATCATAGCAAGGTCCGCGCAAGCGCACCTGGCCTTTGCAACAGACGATGCGCCGGTCGGGGTACGCGCCGCGCGCGGGCGCAGCAACTGCCCGAATCTCGCACGTTACAATATCGGGCATGACACGCAAAACCCGTACTCAACCTATGGCGAGCCCGGCCGTCGAAGACGACCACGGTTACGATCGCCCGAGCAAGTCGCAACTGAAGCGCGACATGCACGCATTGCAGGCGCTGGGCGTTGAGCTTATCGAACTGCCGAAAGATGCGTTAAAGCGCATGCCGATGCCTGAAGCGCTTGGCGAAGCGGTCGATGCGGCGCGCCGCATCACCGACCACGAAGGCAAGCGCCGGCAGGTTCAATACGTCGGACGAGTGATGCGCTCGCTGACCGACGACGAAACCGCCGCGCTGCGCGCCGCGCTCGAAATCTACAACGGCGCGAACCGCGCCGAAACCGCGAAGCTGCACTGGATCGAGCGTACGCGCGAAGCGCTGCTCGCGAACGACGCGGCGCTGACCGAATTCATCCGCCAGCATCCTTCCGCGGATGCGCAGGAAGGCCGCACGCTGATTCGCAATGCGCGTAGGGAAGCACAGCTCGGCAAGCCGCCGCGCTACTTCCGCGAACTGTTCCAGTGGATCAAGCAGGCGGGCGGCGTGCATGGCGCCGCCAGCGATGCCGGTGTCGACACCGGTTCCGCCGCCGAGGACGACGACGATGACGACTCCCACACCTAACCATCCGAATGCCCATTCCGACGAGCTGATCGTCGGCCTCGTTTCGATCAGCGACCGCGCGAGCAGCGGCGTGTACGAGGACAAGGGTATTCCGTCGCTTGAGGAATGGCTGGGCAGCGCGCTGACGTCGCCGTGGCGCAGCGTGAAACGCCTGATCCAGGACGACGCGCCGACCATCACCGCGACGTTGATCGAACTGGTCGACGAGGCCGGTTGCGACCTCGTGCTGACCACTGGTGGCACGGGCCCGGCACGGCGCGACGTGACACCCGAGGCGACGCTCGCGGCGGGAACGAAGGAAATGCCGGGTTTCGGCGAGCAGATGCGGCAGATCAGCCTGAACTTCGTGCCGACCGCGATCCTGTCGCGGCAAGTCGCGGTGATCCGCGAGACGCCCACGCGCGCGGCGCTGATCGTCAACCTGCCAGGACAGCCGAAGTCGATTCGTGAGACGCTCGAAGGCTTGCGCGACGCGGACGGCAAGGTCAAGGTGCCGGGCATTTTCGCCGCGGTGCCGTACTGCATCGATCTGATCGGCGGGCCGTACATGGAGACGAACCCGGCGGTGCTGGCCGCGTTCCGGCCGAAGAACGCAGTGCGTGCGCCGCGCTGAATGCGAAGGGTTTGTGGTTGGTTTGCGCTTGGTTTGCTGCTCGCTTGCGGCGGGTCTGCGGTTAGTCGGTGGTTACCCAGCGGTCATTTCGCCGGCGCTTCCGTCACCGGGTCACTTGCCGCCGGAATCAGAAAATGCTGCCGGTAGTAACGCAATTCGTCGATCGATTCATGAATATCCGCAAGCGCGGTATGCATCGCGCGCTTCTGGAATCCTTTGTAGATCGCCGGCTGCCAGCGCCGGCAAAGTTCTTTCAGCGTGCTGACGTCGAGGTTCCGATAATGGAAAAATGCTTCGAGCTCGGGCATCCAGCGGGCCATGAAGCGACGGTCCTGGCAGATCGAGTTGCCGCACATCGGCGATTTGCCGGGTGGCACGTAGGCGCCGAGAAACGCGCGGATCTGCGCAGCGGCTTCGGCCTCGCCGATCGCGGACGCGCGCACCCGGTCGATCAGGCCCGAACGGCCGTGCGTGTTGCGGTTCCACTCATCCATCTTGCCCAGCGTTTCGTCGCTCTGATGAATGGCGATAACCGGGCCTTCGACCACCTTGTCGAGCTGCGAATTCGTGACGACGACCGCGATTTCGATGATACGGTCGTTGTCCGGATCGAGCCCGGTCATTTCCATGTCCAGCCAGATGAGGTTCATTTCGCTGCGCACGAGCGGCGCGGCGGCGGAGTCGAGGATATCGGTCATGGGAGGCGGTGTCAGATGAGAATCCAGCGGCATGACTCGCGACAGCGGCGCCCGCCGGGACGAACAACCCTATAATTGTCGCATAGTTACCACGGACTTCCGGATGCCCATTGTGTACTTCTCCATTCTGTTCGTGATCGCCGTACTGGCGATGGTCGCGACGAAGCTGTGGCTCGCCTCGCGACAGATCCGCTTCGTCGCGGCGCACCGCGATCGCGTGCCGCCGCAGTTCTCCGCGAAGATTCCGCTGAGCGCGCACCAGCGCGCCGCCGACTACACGGTCGAGCGCACGCGGCTGACGATGGCGGAAATCGTCGTCAGCGCGGTTGTGCTGATCGCGCTCACCCTGCTAGGCGGCGTGCAACTGCTCGATCTGGGCATTTCCGGCTGGCTCGGGCGTGGCTATATCGGCCAGATCGTGCTGGTTGCGGCGGTCGTCGCGATCACGGGCATCATCGACCTGCCGTTCGATTACTACCGGCAGTTCGGCGTCGAGGAGCGCTTCGGCTTTAACCGGATGACGAAGCGCATCTTCTTCGCGGACCGCGTGAAGGGCATCCTGCTCGGCGCCGCGTTCGGTCTGCCGCTGCTGTTCGTCGTGCTGTGGCTGATGGACCAGGCGGGCAGCCTCTGGTGGCTGTGGACGTGGATCGTCTGGGTCGCGTTCCAGATGCTCGTGCTGGTGCTGTACCCGACGCTGATCGCGCCCATTTTCAACAAGTTCGAACCGCTGAAGGACGATGCGCTGAAAAGCCGTATCGAAGCGCTAATGAAGCGCTGCGGATTCGCCGCGAAGGGCCTTTTCGTGATGGACGGCAGCCGCCGCTCCGCACATGGCAACGCATACTTCACCGGCTTCGGCGCCGCGAAGCGCATCGTGTTCTTCGATACGCTGCTGGCGCGCCTATCCGGCAGCGAAATCGAGGCGGTGCTCGCGCATGAGCTCGGCCACTTCAAACGCCGTCACGTGATCAAGCGGATGGTCGTCACTTTCGTGCTGAGTCTCGCGATGCTCGCGCTGCTCGGCTGGCTGACGCAGCGCGTGTGGTTCTACGAAGGGCTCGGCGTGCGGCCGTCGCTGACCGGCAGCAATGATGCGCTCGCGCTCGTGCTGTTCTTCCTCGCGGTGCCGGTATTCCTGTTCTTCATCACGCCGCTTGGCAGCCTGAGCTCGCGCAAACATGAGTTCGAAGCCGATGCGTTCGCCGCGACGCAAACCGATGCGAAAGACCTCGTCAGCGCGCTCGTGAAGCTCTATGAGGACAACGCGTCGACGCTTACGCCCGATCCGCTGTACACCGCGTTCTACTATTCGCATCCGCCCGCGTCACAGCGGATCGACCGCCTGTTGCCGCACGCATGAGCGGCCGCCTGGCGAATCGCCTGGGAAAGGGCCCGGCAACGGCGGCCACGCAGCCCCAAAGCCGCGAGCGCGGGCTTGTCATCGCCGCACATGGGCGCCACTACATCGTCGCACCGGCGCACGGCGGCGCGCTGCTGCAATGCTTTCCACGCGGCAAGCGCAGCGAGGTCGCGGTCGGCGATCACGTGGTTTACGAAATGACATCGGCAGACCAGGGTGTGATCGTCGAGATCGGTGAACGGCGCAATCTGCTGTACCGGTCCGACCAGTACAAATCGAAGCTGTTCGCGGCGAACCTCGATCAGTTGCTGATCGTGCTCGCCACCGAACCGCATTTCAGCGAAGACCTGCTCGGCCGTGCGCTGGTCGCCGCCGAAGCGAACGAACTGAAGCCCCTGATCGTGCTGAACAAGACCGACGTCGAGGCGGCGCTGCCGCTCGCGCGGCAGCGTCTCGAGCGCTATCGCGGACTCGGCTATACGGTGCTCGAAATGTCGATCAGGACGCAGCCGGACGCCGCGCGCGCGATGCTCATCGCGCATTTGCACGGTCATGCGACGCTGCTGCTGGGTCAGTCCGGGATGGGTAAATCGACGCTCGTGAATCTGATCGTGCCCGACGCGGAAGCCGCGACGCGCGAAATCTCGACAGCGCTCAATAGCGGCCGGCATACCACCACGTTCACGCGTCTCTATCCGTTGCCGGATCACGTGCAAATTCGCGAGCCAACTCACGAACAGAATCACGAGCAACGCAGCGCTGCGCTGATCGACTCACCCGGCTTCCAGGAATTCGGCCTTCATCATCTGACCGAAGGCCGGCTGGAGCGCGCGTTCCCCGAATTCCGGCCGCTGCTCGGGCATTGCCGGTTCTACAACTGCCATCATCTGCACGAGCCAGGCTGTGCGATTCTCGCAGCGATCGCCGACGGCCGCATCGCACGCGAGCGCCATGCGCTGTATGCGCAGCTCGTGCATGAGGCAAGCCAGGTAGTGCGCTGATCCATGCTGAAGCTGCTGCGCGCGCCGAACGTGATCATCGGCCAGCATTGGGTCAATCTGCTGGCGACCGCGGGTATCGCATCCGAACTGCATAACCGCTATCTGAACGGCGCGTTAGGGGAAATTCCGGCCGAACAGTGCGCGCCGGAGTTATGGCTCGTCGACGAACGTGACGAAGCGCTGGCAAGGCGGTTGATTGACGCGGCATCGCGTGGGCCGGCGGCGGGGGCACCTGGCTGGCGCTGCGGTCATTGCGGGGAAACGCTCGAAGCGCAGTTCACCGTATGCTGGCAGTGCGGGACGCCACGCAATCCGCTTGACGGGTGACGGCGCGGCGGGATCGCGCGCGTGGCGCGCGCTTCGGGCTCAGGATAACCACACCGAGATCGTCAGCATCAGCAGCAGGATCATCCACAGAATCACCGCACGCCACACGAGGCCCACGGCCGATTGCAGCGTACGCGGCGTACAGTCATCGCCGACCGTCATCGGTCCGCCATCGCCGGTCGCGAGCGCGTCAAGGCTCGATACCTCGGCCAGCGGGCCGGACAGGCGTGCCCCGAGCGCGCCGCTGCCGGCCGCGAGCAGCACGCCGTCGTTCGGGTCGGGCCATTGGCGCGCATGATTGCGCCACGCGTAGATCGCATCCTCGAAGTTGCCGACGATCGCAAAGCCCAGCGACGTCAAGCGCGCCGGCAGCCAGTCGATCACGAAGAACGCGCGCTGCGCGAACGTCGAGAACGCAGCGGTACGCTCCTCGACCGGCTGCGACCACGCGCGCGACAGGTACTCGGCAACGCGATACAGCACCGCGCCGGCCGGACCGATCGGCACCAGAAACCAGAAGAACACGCCGAACACGTGCCGGTGTGATGCGATCACCGCGTGAATCAGCGTATGGCGCACGATCTCGCTGACCGGCATATCGACCGTGTCGATCCCGGTCCATTCATTGAGAACTTCCCGCGCGCGCGGCACGTCGTCGTTATTCAGCGCGAGATGGATGTCGGTGAAATAGTGGCTGAACTGCCGGAAGCCGAGCGTGAAGTAGACAATCACGACGTTCCACAGGAACGCGAGCACGAAGTGGATTTGGTACAGCACGAAGTAGATCAGGCCGACCACCAGCGTCCACGGCAGCACGACGACCAGCCACGCAAGCACGCCATGCCTTTCCTTGCCCGCGTCGAAACCGTGTGCCGTCGATTCCGCGTGGTACTGCAGCAATGACGCGATCGGGTTGCTCGGCGACAACGCACGGACCTGTTCGAGAATCAGAGCCAGCAATACGGAAAAAAAAGTCATGCGATGCGCCGTGCTATTCGAGTTATTGCGAGTTTCGCCGGGTTTTACATACGACCTTCGCTTTCGATCCGTACGATAGCACAGGGTCGGATGTGTCTCACCCGCTGTGATTACAAACTGACAACGCGCGCGCCAACGTTTGCACGTCCGGACACGCTTCCTCGCGATCAGGCCGCGAGGAAGCGATAAAAATTGCGTAACATGCCGGCCGTTGCACCCCAGATAAAGTAATGGCCGCCGGCCACCTCTTCTTCGGCACGCGGATAGGGCATTGCAAAAAAGCGACGTTCGCCCTGCTCCCAGCGCAACACGCGCACCTGATGGTTCGCCGGATTCATCAGGAACGCGAGCGGCACTTCGAAGATATCGGCCACTTCGAGCGTATCGGCGTGCAACGTGAACGGCGGATGCACGAGGCCGACCACGGGCGTCACGTAAAAGCCGGTGCTCGTCAGATAGTCGGGTAGCGCGCCGAGTACTTCGACGCGTGCCGGATCGAGGCTCACTTCTTCCTGTGCCTCGCGCAGCGCGGTCGCGATGGTGTTCGCATCGGTCGGTTCATGCCGACCGCCCGGGAAGCTCACCTGCCCCGCATGGTCGCTCAGGTGGTCGGCTCGCTGCGTCAGCAGCACGGTCAGGCCTGAGTCGCGCTCCACCAGCGGAATCAACACGGCGGCGACGCGCGGGTCGGTGTCTTCGTTCCAGCGCACCTCACGGGGCTCCGGTTCCCAGCGCAAACGCTGCTCGAAGCGTGCGCGCAAGCCGTCCGGGGTCAGACGATCGGGTATCACCGCAGGCAGATCGGCGCCCGTCGATTCGATGGGCAAAGACTCGGGCTTAAAGGCCGGACGAATGGGACGAGTGGGACGAACGGGACGAACGGGACGGGACAATGTAACTCTCGTAGCGAGCGTGGATAGAAACGTCGGGGACACGTCGCTATTTTGAACCACCCATGAAAAAAGCACCCAGAACGGGTGCTTTTCCTTACAGCTTTTACTCCTGTGCAGCGCGGTCTTTCGACACCAGCTTTTCCTTGATCCGCGCCGACTTGCCCGAACGCTCGCGCAGGTAGTACAGCTTTGCGCGGCGCACATCGCCGCGACGCTTCACGACGATGCTCGCGAGCAACGGCGAGTACGTCTGGAACGTACGCTCGACGCCTTCGCCCGACGAGATCTTGCGGACGATGAATGCCGAGTTGAGGCCACGGTTACGCTTCGCGATCACGACGCCTTCATACGCCTGGACACGCTTGCGGTTACCTTCGACGACGTTCACGTTGACGACCACCGTATCGCCCGGGGCGAAGTCGGGAATGGTCTTGCCAGCGAGCGCGCGCTCGATTTCTTCCTGCTCGAGTTTTGCAATCAGATTCACGATTGACTCCTTATGCCATCTTGTCGGCGTTCGTACCTGCCTGGCTGGTGACTGCGACCCGGCTACGGCCCCGATAGAGGATGGATTCACAACTGGAACCGTCCACGCATGGACGGCCCCGCCTGGATCTCGCGTCACGCGCCGCCCGGCCTTCGCCTTCCGGTCAGGCCTTTGACGCTTCGTTCGCGAGACTTGCAAGCCACGCCTCGTCGGCACGGCTCAACAACTTGTTCGTGCGCGCCCGTTTGATCAGATCGGGCCGCTTTTCGAGCGTATTGCGCAGCGCTTCGTGCCGGCGCCACTGCTCGATTTCCGCATGATGGCCGCCTAGCAGCACATCGGGCACGCGCACGCCCTGATAATCTTCGGGCCGCGTGTAGTGCGGACAGTCCAGCAAACCATCGACGAAACTGTCCTGCACGGCCGACTGCGCATCGTTCAGCACACCCGGCAACTGGCGTACGACGGCGTCCATCAACGCCATCGCGGGGAGCTCTCCGCCAGACAGCACGAAGTCGCCGAGACTCACTTCCTCATCGACACAGCGCTCGATCAGCCGCTGGTCGATCGCTTCGTACCGACCGCATAGCAGGATCAGACCCGGTTGCGCGACAAAGCGCATCACGCCGCTGTGATCGAGCGTCGCGCCCTGCGGCGACATCATCACCACGCGCGAGCCGGTGATACCCTGCAGCGCCTGCGCCGCTTTCGCCGCGCCGATCGCGTCTTCGAGCGGTCTGGCCAACATCACCATGCCGGGACCACCGCCGTACGGACGATCGTCGACCGTACGGTAGTTGTCGGTGGTGAAATCGCGCGGATTCCACGTCCGCAACCCGAAGCGCTGCTGTTTCGCCGCGCGGCTCGTGATGCCCCAGTCGGTCAGCGCGCGAAACATGTCCGGAAAGAGCGTGACGACATCGAACTGCATCGCTCTCCCCATTCAGCGAATGATTCAGTAATCGGCTTCCCAGTCGACGATGATGCGTTTCGCCGCCTGATCCACCGTCTTCACAAAGACACCGACGAACGGAATCAGTCGTTCGCCGATTACCGGCTTGCCGTCTTTGCCGGTGGCCGGATATTCGATGCGCAACACTGACTGCGCGCCGTTGTCGATCATGTCGGCCACCTTGCCCAGTTCGACGCCCGCCTCGTTGACGACGTCAAGGCCGAGCAGATCGACCCAGTAATACTCGTCGGCGGCCAGCGCCGGAAAGTCGCTGCGGCGTACGTACACGCGATAGCCGCGCAGCAGAAGCGCCGCATCCCGACCGTCGGAACCGCCCAGTTGCGCGACCACGCTGTCGCCGTGCACTTTCGCCTGCCCGACCGGGGCTGACTTGCGCTCATGCGCTTGCTGTTGCCCCCGCGGTTGCGTCTTCAGCAGCCACCAGCGCTTTGCATTGAGCAATGCATCACCGCCCTGGCCGACGCTCGCATGAGCGGCGACCTTGACCCAGCCTTTGAGACCGTAAGCATCGACGATCGCGCCGACTTCGATCGCGTCGTCCGGCCAGCTTTCGGCCGATTCAGCCTGCATCGCCTGCTGCTGGGCAGCGGGCGCCGCGGCGGACTTGCGGGCAAACACCCCAAACGACGCACCAGATGACGCTTTTGCGCGACCCGAACCGTCTGCATCATGCGCGGACATCAGCCGGCCTCCCTGCTGACACCCGTAAAACCCGTGCATCGGACTGCCCCCACGACGCCTGCGGCGTGTGCGGCTGGCGGCCGATGCCCATACCGACTGTCATTAAGCAGCCGGATGCGCCTTTTGCGCTTGCCTCACGAGACGCTGAACCGTTTCCGACAGCTGCGCGCCAACGCTTTGCCAGTGGGTCAGGCGGTCTTGCGCGATGCGCAGCGCTTCGCCCTTGGTCGCGATCGGGTCGTAAAAGCCGATACGCTCGATGAAACGGCCGTCACGGCGGTTACGCGAATCGGTAGCGACGATGTTGTAGAACGGGCGCTTCTTCGAGCCGCCACGAGCCAAGCGGATGATGACCATACTTAAAGTCCTTGAAAACCGGGTTCGAACTACTGAAACACGCGATTATAGCTGGAAAGCGACGCCATAACAAACACTTACCGGAGGAAAGTGAGCGCGCGGGATTATCTCATGCTGCGTAATGACAACTGGGCACGACAGCTGGCCACGACAAACCGCCCACGACTGCCGCCCGTCAAAAACGTTTGAACAACTGTCTGACCACGCCTCCCGGCCGCCCGCGTCGTCACACCATCTGACCAGCGGGATGCGCGCGGCGTAGAATGCGCGTCGGCGCTCATGCCACCGGGCTGCGCCGCCCGTCATCCCGCTGCTTACTTTCATGTCCACTGCTTCGCATCCCGCGCGTTTCCGCTCCAAAACCCTTACCGCCGCGCTTGCGTTCTTCTTCGGCTCGCTCGGTGCGCATCGCTTCTACCTGTATGGCGCCCGCGACGTGTTCGGCTGGGCGCACCTCGTCGGCATGCTGATCGGCGTGCCGGGTTTCCTGCTGTTGATGGTCACCGAGCGCGCGTCGATGCTCGGCTGGGTGCTCGTGGTTCCGGGCGCGATCTCGCTGTTTGCCGCATTTCTGGCCGCCATCGTCTACGGGCTGCGCCCCGACGAGAAATGGGACGCGCAGTTCAACGCGCACACCGGGCGCGAAAGCGAGTCCGGTTGGGCGGTGATCTTCGTCGTGATCTTTTCGCTGCTGATCGGCGCATTCCTGCTGATGACGGGTCTCGCGCTGACGTTTCAAACGTATTTCGAATCGCAGGTCGAAGCGGCCAGGTCGCTGTCGCAATAGTCGACGCGCGGTCGACGCACCGTTGGATAAGCCCGCGAGCCCTGGCAGGCTGGCCGCCGCCGGCCCGCCCGCCTAGAACAGATCCAGCTGCGCGTCGTCCGCGGCGGGCCGCGGCGCAGGCTCAACGCGGCGAAACTGCGACATATCCAGGATGCCGTGATGGCGTGCGTTCAAGCCAAGCCGTCGCGTCGCCTTCGCAAAGCGCTGCTTCAGCAGATCGGCCCAAAGCCCCTCACCTTTCATCCGGCGCGCGAACGACGCATCGTAGTCCTTGCCGCCGCGCATATCGCGTACGCGGCTCATCACGCGGTCCGCGCGGTCCGGAAAGTGCGCGGCAAGCCAGTCCTTGAATAGCGGCGCAACCTCCCACGGCAAACGCAACACGATATAGCTTGCACTGGTCGCGCCCGCTTGCGCGCAGGCCTCGAGGACCCGCTCCATATCCGGCTCGGTGACGAACGGAATGATCGGCGCAATGCTGACGCCGACTGGCACGCCAGCGTCGGCAAGCGTACGGATCGTGCGCAGACGCCGCGACGGTGTTGCCGCGCGAGGCTCGAGCGTGCGGGCGATGTCCGCATCGAGCGTCGTGATCGTGATGGCCGCCATCACCTGGCCACGCTCGGCCATCGGCACGAGCAGGTCGAGTTCGCGCTCGATCAGCGACGACTTGGTGATCGCGGCAAACGGATGATGGCGCTCACGCAGCACTTCGATCACACGCCGCGTAATGCGCAAATCACGCTCGACGGGTTGCCACGCGTCGGTATTGACACCGAGTGCGATCGGCTCGGGCACGTAGTTCTTTTTCGACAGCTCGCGCGCGAGCAGCTCCGGCGCGTTGACCTTCGCATAGATCCGGCTTTCGAAATCGAGCCCCGGCGACAAGCCCAGATAGCTGTGCGTCGGGCGCGCAAAGCAGTAAATGCAGCCGTGCTCGCAGCCGCGATACGGATTGAGCGACACGCTAAACGGGATGTCCGGCGATACGTTGTGCGTCAGGATGCTCTTCGCCCGCTCGTCGAACACTTGCGTACGCAGTGCGGGACTTTCGCTGTCCTCACCGGGCGACGTATACGTGGCCCAGCCGTCGTCCACCGTCTCGCGCTGATCCACTTCGTAGCGGCCTTGCAGGTTCGTCACCGCGCCGCGCCCTTTGCGGGGCGCAGGCGGCGCGACCGGAAACTCGCGGTCGGGACCGGACGAGGAGTCGCACGAGGGATCGTACGATGGACGGGACAAGCGGTCGGAATCGGCGTCGTTCAAGGTTGCACACTGAAAGCAACGAAATACCTGTACAAATATACAGTGTTTACGCCGTTTGTCGAGGCGGCGAATGGACTGCCAGGGAACAACCGGAGACAACGACCTGACACGGGTGTGTCAATCGCCTACGGCAATCGTCAGCGTCTCCTTGATCTCCTCCATCACCACATAGCTCTTCGACTGCACCGCGCCGGGCAATTGCAGCAGGATGTCGCCGAGCAGTTTCCGGTAGTCGGCCATTTCGCCGATGCGCGCTTTGATCAGATAGTCGAAATCGCCCGACACCAGATGGCATTCCAGCACTTCCGGAATCTTCTGCACCTCGCGCCGGAACTGGTCGAACATGTTGCCGCTTTTGTGATCGAGCGTGATTTCGACGAAGACCAGCAGCGCCGCACCCAGTTCGGCCGGATTCACGCGCGCGTAGTAGCCGGTGATCACGCCGTCGCGCTCCATTCGCTTGACGCGTTCAATGCAAGGCGTAACCGAAAGACCGACCTGTTCCGCGAGGTCTTTCATCGCGACACGGCCATCCAGTTGCAGGATGCGCAGGATCTTGTGGTCGATTTTGTCGAGCGAGCGGACCGGTTGGCGCTGGGTTCTCATGTTATTACTAAAAATCGAAGAAATACGATAACAAAACCTACCTCATCGCCAATAGTATAGCGGATAACACTGGGCATTCCGCATATCACGTTGTTAATCGCCGGCGTCGGCGAATCGACACAAAAAATGAAGGTGCGACGCGTGCCCCGCAATCTACTGGAGTGGAGCAGCTATGCGAGTCGTCGTTCTGGGCAGTGGCGTCGTCGGCGTGACGAGCGCCTATTATCTCGCCGGCGCGGGTCATGAAGTCACCGTGATCGATCGTGAAGCT
>NZ_CADIKH010000007.1 GCF_902859855.1 Paraburkholderia humisilvae | reverse complement strand
ACGGCTCTCGTCATGCGATGCCCAGGCATTGGCGACGCGTTTTCTCGGCGATACGATCGGCGCGAACATCCTGATGCTCGGCTTCGCGTGGCAGCTCGGGCTCGTGCCCGTATCGTTCGCGGCCATGATGCGCGCGATCGAATTGAACAACGTCGCGGTGCAGATGAACCAGCTCGCGTTTTCGATCGGGCGGCTGGCCGCCGCCGACCCCGCGTCGCTCGAAACGTTGTGGCAGCAACGGCATGCGGGCGCGGCGCCGCAGCCGGTCGCCTCGTTAGCCCCTGCAACCGCCGCCGTCGATCGCGCGAACACGCTCGACGCGCTGATCGCCGATCGCGAGGCACGGCTCGCCGCCTACGGCGGCCGTCGCGATGTCACGCGCTACCGCGCGCTCGTCGATGCGGCACGTCGCGCGGAAAGCCGCGCACTCGGCCCGTCAGGGCGATCGGGCGAGCGTGTGACCCGGGCCGTCGCGACGACCTTCTATCGCCTGCTCGCGGTGAAAGACGAATACGAAGTGGCACGGCTCTTTGCCGATCCCGCATTCCGCGCGGCACTCGAAGCGCAATTCGAAGGCGTCGCGGGCAAAGACTTTCGCGTGAAGTTCAATATGGCGCCGCCGGCGTTGTCGCGCACGGCCGGCGGCGGCGCCGCGAGCACACAGCCACGCAAGCGGACGTTCGGACAATGGATGTGGCCGGTGCTGCGCATGCTGGCGGCATGCCGGCGCCTGCGCGGCACGCCGCTCGATCCGTTCGGGCGCACGGCCGAGCGCCGCATGGAGCGGCAACTCGCCGACGACTATCAGACGACGCTCGAACGCGCGCTGACGATCCTTACCGTCGATAACGCAGACGGCATCGCGAAGCTGGCGGACCTGCATGCGCGCGTGCGCGGCTACGGTCACGTGAAGCTCGCGAATCTCGCGGCCGTGAAGCGCAGCGAACGCGAACTGGCTGCACGCCTCGCGCTCGACGCGGTAACCGGCGCGGCGGTGCAGCACGCGCTCGATCAGGCGAAGGGCGCAGGCGCGTTAAAGGGAATTCCGGTAATCGTCGCGCGGTGAGAGCAGGAGCGGGTGCTGATGCCACGTGCTTATACAGGCGCGTCGGCCGCGGCATCGAGTAACGCCCTCACGCGCGCGACCTGGTCCGCATCGACTGGCGCGGCGCCATGGCCGCCGACGCGCACGCCGCTGCCGAAATGCACCGCGCGCACGCCGGTCGCAGCGATAAAATTCGCGAGCGCATCGACCGTCAGCCCCGCGCCCGCCAGCACCGTGCAATGCGTGCGTTGCGTCTGCGCGACCAACGCACGGATAGTCGGCTCCGCGTGCAACACCGACCGCGCGCCGCCTGAAGTCAGCACATTCGTCACCGATTCAAAACTGAGCAGCACGTCGAGCGCGCGCGGCAAATCGCGCGCTTCATCGAACGCGCGGTGAAAGGTAATCGGCAATCCGTCCGCCGCATCCACCACGCGCGCAAGCGCGCCGCGATCGATGTCGCCCGCTGGCGTCAGCATCCCGATCACGATGCCATGCGCGCGCGCCGCCGCGATCGCGCGCACGTCGCGCAGCATGACCGCATGGTCGTGCTGATCGAACACGAATGAACGGCTATGCGGCCGCACGATTACATTCACCGGAATACGCACCGCTTCACGTACCGCTTCGACCATGCCGATGCTCGGCGTGAGGCCGCCTTCGCCGAAGGCGGTGATCAGTTCGAGCCGATCCGCGCCGGCCTGCGCGGCGGTTTGCGCATCGGCGACCGTCGTCGCGATCACTTCGAGCAGGATGCGCGTTTCAGCGCGAGGTTGCGCAGCAGATTCGGGCATGGCACCCACATGTCGTTGTCGAAAACGACATGATGTCAGAACCGCTCGTCGTCGAACCAGTCGATGTCGCCGCACAGCACGCATGTGCGGTCGGCGATGTGCGTCGCGACCGACAACGTCACGCACGGAACCGCTTCGTTGATCGACAGATAGGGCCGCGTCACGTGGACGCGCCCCGGCTCCGCAATCGCGGTGCGGAAATAAGGACGCCTGAGCCAGTTCGCGCCTTGTGCGTCGGTCAGCGGCAGATAGCGCGTCTCGTGCGCGGCGCGGTCCGCGCGCAGCACCACGTTGCGTCCGGCCTGCCGCCCTTTCGCATCGAGCAGATAGCAGCGCGCCGCATCGTCGAGCGCAAGGAAGTTCCAGCACACTTCATCGAGCGGCTCGCCGGCCGCAAGCCGTTCCGCCGCGCGCTCGAACGCGCGCAGATACGGCGCGAGCCGGTTCGCCATGCGCCGCTCGCGGGCATCGACAAGCGACTGGTGGCGCTCGCTGAGTTCGCCAATACACTCGGCGGCGTGTGCGCTATCCGCCAGACCCGGCGCCGGACGGCCAAAAAAGAAGCCTTGCACGAAGTCGGCATCGCATGAAAGCGCCATATGCGCTTCATGTTCGGTCTCGACCCCTTCGATCAGCACCAGCTTGCCCGCCTCGTGCAGCAGCGCGACGAGGCCTGGCAGAATCGCGGCGACATCCGCGCGGTGCGCAGCATGCGACAGCATGATGCGATCGAGCTTGACGATATCCGGGTTCAGTTGCCAGATGCGCTCGATGTTCGAGTGTCCGGCGCCGAAGTCGTCGAGCGCGATCAGAAAACCGCGCTCGCGAAACTGGCGTACCGCTTCGGCAAGACGTTCGACATCGTCGGCGCTCTGCTCGAGCACCTCGAGCACGATACGCCGCGGCGACAGGTCGAGCCGCCGCAGATTCGCGAGCAGCGACGCCGAATGATAAGGATCCGTCAGCGCACCCGGATGCACGTTCAGAAACAGCCACTCACGCTCGGCGCCCAGCATCCGGAAGTTTTCCATATGCAGCACTTGCGCGAGCCGGTCGACGTGCAGCACATCGCCGACCCGAGCGGCTTCGCCGAATACATCGATAGGCGAAACGGCGCGATCGAACGGATCATGCGCGCGCAGCAAACCTTCGTAGCCGACCGCACGCATATGCGACAGGCTGAAGATCGGCTGGAACACACTCGTCAGCGTAAGCCCGCTGTGTTGCACCGAGTAACGCTGCAGCCCCGAGGCCACGCTTAATTCGAATCCATGCGGCGCCGCGGCCGTTCTTTCCTGTTGCGCTGTGGTCATGCGTTCCTCTCACGCGAGAGCGAAGCCGCATCCGTGGCGGATGCGATCCGCAGGCCCCGTTCTGAAATGTGCGATATCCCCCGGTGTTAAGCAAGCTCCATGCGCACGCTAGAGCACGATCGCGCATGCTTTGCGATGAGGCTTGCACCGGTCACAAGGTTCGCGTGTCGAGCATGGGGCGCGACGCACTGCGACGGTGCGTCGCGCGGACTCGATGGATCGGCTCGTACTGCCGCTTGGGCGCAAGCACGCTTATCTCTACAGCTTAGGCAGGCTATCGCAGGCAGCAACCAGGGATCGCGACAGGATCGACGCTGCCGCAACGTAAAGAGACTAACGAGACGCGTGTAGGTGAAACGTCAGACCACCGGCCCCTGCGCCGGCTTGCGGCTTAGCAATGCATAGAGAATGATCGCCCCGAACGTCGCGGTACCGATGCCGCCGAGCCCGAACGCACCGAGCTTCAGCGAGAAGTCGCCGGCGCCGAGCACGAGCGTCACCGCGGCGACGATCAGATTGCGGTTGTCCGAAAAGTCGACCTTGTTGACGACCCAGATGCGCGCGCCGGTCACCGCGATCAGACCGAACACGACAATCGATACGCCGCCGAGCACAGGCCCAGGGATTGTCTGAATCACAGCACCGAATTTAGGAGAAAAACCGAGGACCAGTGCAATGACCGCGGCCATCACAAACACGAGCGTCGAGTAGATCTTCGTGACCGCCATCACGCCGATGTTTTCTGCATACGTGGTCACGCCGGTTCCTCCGGCGAAGCCGGAGACGACCGTCGCGAAGCCGTCGCCGATGAACGCGCGGCCGATATAGCGGTCGAGGTTTTGTCCGGTCATCGCGGCCACTGCCTTGATGTGGCCGAGGTTCTCCGCGACCAGAATGACCGCGACCGGCGCGAGCAGCGCCATCGCGTGTGCATCGAACGCCGGCGCCATGAAGTGCGGCAGCCCCCACCATTGCGCGTGCGCGACGGTTGAGAAGTCGATCGGTGCGCCCATGCCCAGGCCGTTGGCGACGATTGCATAGATCGCATAGGCGATCAGCAGCCCGACGAGAATCAGCAGACGCTGCACCATGCCATGCGCGAACACCGCCACCGCGCCGACGCATACAACGGTGACCAGCGCCATCCATGAGTCGAACGCCGTTGCACTGACGCTCCTCACCGCGATCGGCGCAAGGTTCAGACCGATCACCGCGACGATCGAGCCGGTCACGACCGGCGGCATCAGTGTTTCGATCCAGGCGGTGCCCAATGCCGCCACGATCGCACCGATGATCATGTACACGACCCCGCACGCGATGATCCCACCCAGCGCGATCGGAATATTCAGGTTCGGCCCGTGCCCGGTGTAGCCCGTCACCGCGATCACCAGCGCGATAAACGCGAAGCTCGACCCGAGGTAACTAGGCACACGCCCGCCGGTGACCACGAAGAACCACAACGTGCCGATGCCCGACATGAAAATACACAGATTGGGATCGAAGCCCATCAGCAGGGGCGCCAGAACGGTCGAGCCGAACATCGCGACCACATGCTGAACACCCATCGCGAACATCTGCGGCAACGGCAGCCGCTCGTCGGTCGCGATCACGCGGCCGTCGCTTCGTGGCTGAAGGCGCCAGCGGGGAAAATAGGAATCGGCCATGGCGGGGTTCTCCTCTATACGACGTGGATATTGGTCTGGTTATCGCTTATGCAGCGTCGCTTAAGCGTCGATCGGCCGCATCGGACGGCTGAACTACGCGCGAGTGTACGGAGAGGCAATTCCACTGACAAGGCAAGCAATCCCGCGTTGCCTCGGATCGAAGTCAGCGAGGCGCCTGATACAACCGCGCGATACTTAGCCACTTACGGATCGGATTGGGACTAGTCTGATTATCGGCATCAAGATGCGCTACTACACTGCCCTTTGCTGCGCGACCCCATCAATGAGTGGCGTAAGCGATGTTGTAACTCTCCGACTTCCCGCTCGCACTCCCCGGTGCGAGCGGCTTTTTTTCGCTTTTACGCCGTATCACGCCGCTTCGCAGAACGCAGCGGCGGCGAGCTTTCTCGCATGTGCACGGATGTCCGCGGGCCAGCCGTCGGTCATTCGCTCGAAGCGCGTGCGGTTGTTTGCGTAGAGCGCGCGTGTCGCTTCCTCGTAGTCCGGCAGATTGCCGCCGATCGCCGTCATGAAGCGGTCCGCCGCCTCGCGCGCGCGCCGCACCCGCTCGTTATCCGAACCCACCAGACGGGCCGCCTCGACCAGCTTGCGCAGCGCAACCGACGCGCCGCCTGGCTGGCCATTCAGCCATTCCCAATGACGCGGCAGCAGCGTCACTTCGCGGGCGATCACGCCGAGTCTCGGCCGGCCGCGTCCGCGTGTTGGCTGGCCTTGGGAATGGTCGCCGTCGGCGACGCCGGTCGCAGCGCCGGGGACAGCATCCGCGTCGTGCCCCGCGAGCCGGGCAAGCACATCGTCGACGCTGCCGCGCAGATCGAACTCCACCGGGCGGCTCGTCGCATCTTCGAATACGAGGATCGGCTCGCCGCCCGCGCGGTCATGCGCGCGCTTGACCGCGACAGCCACATCCTTGAACCGCCCGGACGCAATGCGTCGAACGCCTTCAAATGCGGTGCAGGTTGCCGTGTGCGTGACCATATCGAACGTCTCCATGAGTGAGTCGTTCTAATTTTACCCGGGTATAAAATAGAATGCAATATTACCCGGGTAAATCTGGCGACTCCCTGGACACGCAGGTGCGCAACGCGTTGATCAGATCGAGCGGATCGTACGGCTTGCGCAAATGCAACGCGCCACTCAAGGCCGCTTGCTGGTCCGGCGCCAGTTCGACCGGATAGCCGCTCACGAAGATCACACGCAAATGCGGCTGACGCCGCATTGCTTCGAGCGCGAGATCGATGCCCGAGCGGCCGGCAAGCCCAATATCGGTGAGCAGCACGTCAACCGGTTGCGCGGCGATCACCCGCTGCGCATCGTCGCTGCCGCCTGCCTCGAAAATGTCGAGCCCAAAGGTGCGCAGCACTTCGGCGGTACTCGCGCGCACCATTTCATCGTCTTCGACGAACAGGATGCGCAGCCCGCGCACCGCATCAAACGTTTCATTGCGGTGCCGGTCGACCAGCATGACGGTCTGCGAATCTTCCGCCTGCAGCGTCGGCAGACCGGCGCGCTTCGCGCCCGGCGCCCGCAGCGTATGGCGAATCTTCCGCGCGAGCGCTTCGTGCGTGTACGGTTTGCTCAACAATTCGACGCCCTCATCGAGGCGCCCCGCGTGCACGATCGCGTTGTCCGTATAGCCCGACGTGAACAGCACCGCCAGCGCAGGCTGCCGCTCGCGCGCCTTGCGCGCAAGTTCGGTGCTGCGCAGCGCCCCCGGCATCACCACGTCGGTAAACAGCAGATCGATCGGCACACCGCTTTCGACGATCGCCAGCGCGCTTTGCGCATCCTTCGCGCGCAGCACGTGATAGCCGAGGCTGGACAACATTTCGACGACGGTGGTGCGCACGTCTTCGTCGTCCTCGACGACCAGAATCGTTTCCGCGCCGCCCTTCACGGGCCCCACATCGATGTCGGTCTCGAGATCTTCCTGCTGGCGCATGCGCGGCAGATAGAGGCGGATCGTCGTGCCGTGGCCCAGCTCGCTGTAAATCTTCACATGGCCGCCCGACTGCTTGACGAAGCCGTACACCATGCTCAAGCCCAGGCCTGTCCCCTGGCCTTCACGCTTGGTCGTGAAGAACGGCTCGAACACGTGCTCCTGCACCTCGGGCGTCATTCCGGCGCCGGTGTCGGTGACCGCGACCATCACATATTGCCCCGGCAGCACATCGGCGTGGCGCTTCGCATACGCGTCGTCGAGCGATGCGTTGCCTGCTTCGATCGTCAGCTTGCCTTGACCGTCCATCGCGTCGCGTGCGTTGATCGCGAGATTGAGCAGCGCGTTTTCGACCTGGAACGGATCGACGAGCGTATTCCACAGGCCGCCGGCCACGATCGTCTCGATTTCGATGCCGTCGCCGAGCGCACGCCGCAGCATATCGTCGAGGCCGCGCACGAAGCGCCCGAGATTCACGACCTTCGGCGCGAGCGGCTGACGCCGTCCGAACGCGAGCAGTTGCGACGCGAGCTTCGCGCCGCGCGCAACGCCGGCCAGCGCATTGCGCACCCGCTGCGCGGGCCGCTCGGAACCCGCGACGTCTTGCGCGAGCAGTTGCAGATTGCCGCCGACCACCTGCAGCAGATTGTTGAAGTCGTGCGCGACGCCGCCCGTCAGCTTGCCGATCGCCTCCATCTTCTGCGCGAAACGCAGCGCCTCTTCCGCGTGCCGCAGCGCTTCCTGGGTTTCGCGATCCGCGGTGACGTCGCGGCCCACACCGTGAATCCGTTCGGTATCGGGGTCGAGCGCGAGCGTCCAGGCAATCCAGCACCATGTGCCATCGCTGCGCCGCAGCCGGTTCTCGTATCGAACCGGCGCACGCGTCACATGCAGATCGTGAATCCGCGCGTTGACGAGTTCGAGGTCGTCCGGATGAACCAGATCGAAGTACGACTGTGTCGTCAATGCCCATGCGGGCTGCCCAAGCACGCGGCTCCATGACGGACTCACGCGCTGCAACGCGCCGTCGAGGTTCGCCACCACCAGCAGATCTTCGCTGAGCTCCCACAAGCGGTCGCGATCCGCAACCGCCTCGGCGACGCGCACTTCAAGCGTTTCGTTCAGGTTGTGCAGCGCGGCTTGTGCTTTCGAGCGCGCGGCGATCTCATCCTGCGCGGCCCGATAGAGCCGCGCATTGTCGATCGCGCTCGCCGCCTGCGCGGCAATGGCCGCGAGAAAACGTTCGGAGCGCGTCGTAAAGATGCCCGGCTTCGGGTGGCCGAAGAACAGACCGCCCAGCACTTCGCCGGTGCGTGACACCACCGGCGCCGCGAGATAACTGGTCACTTTCAGATGACCGGGCGGCATTCCGTAGTACGGCTCGCTCTGGCCGTAACGCGGATCCTTCGTGATGTCGTCGGAACGCACGATCGCCTCGCCGTTGAAGGTCGGGGCGAACACCGCGGTATTGCGCGGCATCGGAAACTTCGAGAACGTATCTTTCGGCACGCCCGACAGCGTGTACAGCGTGTAGCGGCCGCCGTCCTGGTCCTGCACGTTGTAGAAAAACGAGCCGAACGCGGCGCCGGTCAACTCGGTCGCCGCATCGGTGACGATCTGCACCGCGCGGTTCAGATCGAGCTCTGCCGCCACCGCGGTGCCGACCCGGTTCAGAATTTCGAGCGTGCGCGTTTCGTCGGCAAGACGCTGCCGCGATTCGTGACGCAGCCGCGCGAGCTGCAGATTGCCGGCCACACGCGCAAGCAGCTCGCGGGCGGAAAACGGCTTGGTCAGGTAATCGTCGGCGCCGGATTCGAGACCGCCGACCTTCGCTTCTTCGCCCGCGCGCGCGGACAGCAACAGCACAGGCGTCTCGCGTAAGTGCGGGTCCGCGCGCAGTTCGCGCAACAGCCCAAAGCCGTCCAGGCGCGGCATCATCACGTCCGACACGACGAGGTCCGGGACCGCCGCGCGGATCGCGTCGAGCGCCGCGACGCCGTCGTCGGCGACCTGTACGTCGTGCCCCGCCGCGCTCAGGATGCGGCGCATATAGTCGCGCAAGTCCGCGTTATCGTCGACCACCAGCACGCGCGCCGCGCGGCCGTCGACTGGCGCCGCGCGGTCGAGTGCCTCGGCGGCCGCGCGCCATGCGTCATCCGCTTCGAGATCGGGATCGACAATGCTCGCGCCGTCGGGCAGCCAGCGCAATGCGGCTTCGACATACGATTGCGCCTGCTTGCTGCCGGCCACGGAAATCTCGCGAGCGGCGACATCGGGCGTCGCCGTCGCCGGCACCGCGCGGTCGCCGCACGCAGGCATCGCGATCGTGAAGCAGGTGCCGATGCCCACCTTGCTGTCGACGCGAATCGCGCCGCCATGCAACCGCACCAGTTCCTGCACGAGCGCAAGACCAATGCCGCTGCCCTCGACCGAGCGGCCGGCTGCGCCTTCGACGCGATGAAAGCGCTCGAAGAGGCGCGGCAGTTCGTCCCCGGGGATACCGATACCGGTATCCGACACGCACAGTTCGACCTGATCATCGGCAACCGGCTTCACGCTGACAGTGATCGTGCCCGACAGCGTGAACTTGAACGCGTTCGACAGCAGGTTCAGCACGATCTTTTCCCACATGTCGCGGTCGATGTCGACGAGGCGCGGCAACGGCGCGCATTCGACGACCAGCGTCATGCCTGCGGCCTCGACCGTCGAGCGGAACAGCGACGCAAGCTCGGCGGTGAACGCGGCGAGATCGCTCGGTTCGCGATGAATCTGGATACGGCCCGCTTCAAGGCGTGAAAAATCGAGCAGCGCATTGACGAGCTTCAAAAGCCGCAGGCTGTTCCGATGCGTGACTTCGATCAGACCACGCCGCTCATGCGCGGCCATTTCGGCGTCCGCGAGCAGTTCTTCGAGCGGGCCGAGCATCAGCGTGAGCGGCGTGCGGAACTCATGGCTGATATTCGAAAAGAACGTGGTCTTCGCGCGATCGATCTCGGCCAGCGCCTCGGCACGCCGACGCTCTTCCTCGTACGCATGCGCATAGCCGATCGCGCCGCCGATCTGTCGCGCGACGAGGTTCAGGAACGCGCGATAGCTGTCGTCGAACAGGCGAAACGGATTCAGACCCACGATCAGCACGCCGCCCCGCCCGCGCTCGCCGCTCGGCTGCACCGGCAGCACCGCCGCCTGGCCCGGCTGCTGCGTCCAGGGGCCGCTCGGCAGTGGCGGCATCGAATCACCGAAACGTTCGGCCAGACCGGTCACGACCTTGATGATCTGACGGCGCTGCACCTCGGCGAACGGCCACACCGGATGCCTGTCGGCATGCATCGACTCGGGCGCGGCCGCGTGACCCGCGGCGATGCCGCACGCACTGGTCAGCGACACGCTCGCGCTGCCCGCTTCGCCCGAATAGAACATCGCGAACGGGATATCCTGCGGATCGGTCGCGAGCGCGCGCATGCTGAACTCGCACGCCTCGAGCCACGTGCGCGCATGGGTAGTCGACGCGCCGATCTCGCGCAGCAGCGCCAGTTGCCGCTCGCCGATCACGCGTGCGGTGTCGTCGCTGTTCGCGCAGATGATGCCGCCGGTGCCGCCGTGGTCGTCCGGAATCGGGCTGTACGAGAACGTGTAGTACGTTTCCTCCGGGTAGCCGTTGCGCTCCATGATCAACAGCTTCTGCTCGGTATACGTGCCTTCGACGCCGGCGAGCGCCTTGTCAAGCAGCGGCCCGATTTCGTGCCAGATCTCGCGCCAGACCGTCGACGTCGGCTGCCCGAGCGCGACCGGATGCTTACCGCCGATGATCGACTGGTACGGGTCGTTATAGAAGAACAGCAGATCGGGTCCCCAGCCGACCCAGATCGGCTGGCGCGACATCAGCATGATGCGGATCGCGGTCTTCAGGCTTTGCGGCCAGCGCTCGGGAGAGCCGAGCGACGTTTTCGACCAGTCCAGCGCGGCGATCAGCGCGCCCATCTCGCCGCCGCCGCGCAGAAACGCGGCCGCCGCGCCCGCCCGTTGCGCGCCCGCCGCCGTCGAGTTGTCCGTTTTCATCAACGCCTTCTCCTGACTTGCCTGGGTGCACTTGCCTGCGTGCTTCACGCAACGCCTGCAACAGACAGCGCCTGCGGACCTGTCTCCAGCGACCCAGCGACCCGGCGACTCGTGCGGCCGCTCAGTGTCGATTCAACCGGCCGGATCGGGTCGCCGTTCGAAGCCGGGGTTGCGCGGCTGCCCGTTCGCGCCATGAGCCGCGATGACACGCTCGACGTCTTCGAGCGACGCGGGCTTCACCAGGTGGTGATCGAAGCCCGCCGCGCGCGTGCGCTGCCGATCGCTCTCCTGTCCGTAACCGGTTAGCGCGATCAGCAGCGCGCCGGCGGTGGCCGGCTGCGCACGCAATGCGCGCGCGACCTGGTAGCCGTCGAGGTCGGGCAAGCCGATATCGAGAATCACGACTTCCGGCTTGAATTCGGGCGCCGCGGACAGCGCCGACGCACCGTCGTACATCACGCACACTTTATGGCCGAGCATCTCGAGCAGCACCGACATCGATTCCGCGCCGTCGACGCTGTCGTCGACAATCATCACGCGCCGCTTCGACTGCGGCGCAGCGGCCTTCGACGCGTGCTCCACCGCCGCCGCGTAGGCCGGCGTCAGCGCGAGCGGCAGCCATACGACGAACTCGCAGCCATGGCCGATGCCTTCGGAACGCGCTTCGATCGAGCCGCCATGCAGTTCGGTGAGCGTACGCGCGAGCGACAGCCCGATGCCGAGGCCCCCCTCCGAACGCGAGAGCGAATCGGCCGATTGCATGAACAGGTTGAACACGTCGCCCAGTTCCGCGGGCGGAATGCCGATTCCGTTGTCGGTCACGCGAATCGCCACCGAAGCATCGACCACGCGCACGTCGAGCTCGATCGCACCGCCGTCGGGCGTGTACTTCGCCGCATTCGACAGCAGATTGCCGATCACCTGCGCGACGCGGATCGGGTCGCCGCGAATCGCGCACGGTGCGTCGGGCATGTTCACGCGCAGCGTGTGATGTTTGCGCTCGATCGACGGCTGATTCGTTTCGACCGCGGTCGCGACCGCCGAAGCGATATCGACGGTTTCCATCCGCAGCGCGATCTTGCCGTGCGTGATCCGTGACACGTCGAGCAGATCGTCCACCAGCCGGCTCAGATGCTCGACCTGCCGGCGCGCGATCATCCGCGCGTCGCGCACGACCGCGTCGGCTGCGTTGTATTTCGGGTCCATCAGCTCGACTGCGTTGCGGATCGGCGCGAGCGGATTACGCAGCTCATGCGCGAGCGTCGCGAGGAACTGGTCCTTGCGACGGTCCGCGTCGCGCAGCGCTTCTTCCGCGCGATGCAGCCGCAACAGCGCGCGCACGTTGGCGACCAGCTCGGCGGGCTCGATCGGTTCGGTCAGGTAACTGTCCGCGCCGCCATCGAGCGCGCGAACCTTGTCGAGCGATTGCACCGCGGCCGCCGAGGTTTGCAGCACGAGTGTCGACCGGGTCTGCGGATCGCGCTTGATGCGCGAGCACACCTCGATGCCATTGATGTCGGGCAGCTTCACGTCGAGCAGCACGAGCGCGGGTCTGCGCGTTCGCACCTGGTCGAGCGCGCCCTCGCCGGTCGCCGCTTCGATCACGTCGAAGCCCGCGTGAAGCAGCACGCGCGACTTCGCGTAACGGGCGCCGTCGTTGTCGTCGACGTTCAGAACGAGCGGGGCGGCCGTTGTCATGCGCGGTCCCCGCGCGCGCCGACTTGCGGGCCTTCCGCTTGCGTACCTTCAACTTGCATACCTTCGCCGACGCGGAACGCGCCGCCCGGGCCGCCGAATGCGCCCGCCTCGCTTGCCAGCGCGAGCCGTACCGGCAACGTCGCGTAGAAAGTCGAACCAACGCCGAATGTGCTGTCGACGCCCACGTAGCCGCCGAGCAGCGCCGCGAGCTTGCGGCACAGCGGCAGGCCGAGGCCGGTGCCTTTCACCCGCTGCTGCAAATGGCTTTGCACTTGCCCGAATTCTTCGAATATCACTTGCTGGTGCTCCTCCGCGATACCGATGCCGGTGTCCGCGACCGTGAACGTGATGTGCTCGCCGTCCGGCTCAAACCGCGCGGCCACGCGAATCTCACCGCGCTCGGTAAATTTGAGCGCGTTCGAGACAAAATTACGCAGAATCTGCGTGAGCTTCGCCTCGTCGGTGAAGATCGCCGGCAGCCCTTCCGGGTCTTCGAAAATCAGCCGCACCGCCGCGTCGGTCAACAGCGGCGTGAGCATGGTGCGCAGTGCGGCAAACAGCTCCGACGGCCTGAACGAGCTCGCCAACACGTCGGTTCTGCCGGCTTCGATCTTCGCCAGATCGAGCAGATCGTTGACGATTTCGGTGAGATCTTCGGCCGACTTGCGGATCAGTAGCACCTGGCGTTCCTGCTCGTCGCCGAGTTCGCCATCGAGCCGGTTCAACAGCAGATTCGTCAAAGCACGGATCGAACTGAGCGGCGTGCGCAGTTCGTGGCTCATGTTCGACAGGAAGCGCGTTTTCATCGTATCGGCGCGGCGCAGCTCGTCGGCGCGCTCGTCGAGCTCCGCGTACAGCGCGACCACGCCACGGTTGGTTGCTTCGAGTTCCTGCGTAAGCCGAGTCAGCTCGTCCTGGCGATCGCGCAGCTCATTCAACGTCGACAGCAGTTCACGGTTCTGCTCCTGCATCTCGTCAAGCGAGTCGCGCATCGCTCTATCGGCCGGCGCAGCGGCCACGCGCGACCGTGCCGAGTCCAGCGTCAAGGCCTTGACGATCGCGTCGATGCCGGCCGGTGCGATTTCCTCGCGGTCCGCCGGCAGCACGCGCGCCATCGTCACCGTCGTACCCGTTTGTGACGATTCGATCGTGCAGCGATCCATCAGACGCCGGCTGCCCGCGATGCCGCGACCCATGCCCGTCGTCGACCGGTAGGTGCCGTCGAGCACCGATTCCAGATCGCGAATGCCGGGACCGCGGTCGCGTACGTCGATCAGAAATGCCTGCGGCTTCGCATGCACGTCAAACGCGAAGATCACTTCGCCTTCGCTCGCATACTCGAACGCGTTGCGCGCGATCTCGGACACCGCGCTCGCGATGCGCGTCTGATCGAGCGTCGAAAAGCCCAAGCCAGCCGCGATGCCGCGCGCCCGGCGGCGCGCCGCAACCACGTCCTCTTCGGCCTCAATCCGGATTCGGAGTATCTGGGTTGCCATGCGTGAAATGTACTCCCTGGTCCGCTTTCACCACCACCACGGTGGCATCGTCGCGACGGCGCGCGAAGTCGCGATACAGCACTGCGGCAATCATCACCGCGGGTTGCAGATGCAGGCCGGGATAAGCGGACAGATCCCAGCGCGTGCCGATGCCGTCGGAGTGCAGGATCAGCAATGCCTCGCGCGTCCACGGCACTTCGAATTCCTGCGCGTCGCGCATCGTGTGACCAACGATGCCGTTGCGCGAGGTCAGTTGCCACTGGCTGCGCTCGCTTTGCGCCGCGGCAGCGACCAGCGGCAGATGCGCCGGCTGTCCGGACACGAGTGCTGGACGGCCCACTCCCGATACGCATGCGGCGATGTTGCCGGTGCCCGAAAACGTAAGCTGCGAGCGGGCGAGATCGACGCGCGCGATCGCAACCGCCGCGCCGCGCGTCGAGCGCAGCGCGTCGTGCGCGTACTGCATCAGCGACGCGGGCGAACGGCCGGCGCGGCGATGCACCGCGTGAATCGCGCCGGCCGCGGCCACGTGCGCGTCCGGCCCGTGGCCCAGCCCATCGGCGAGCGTCACCGTCAAACCGTGCTGATCGGCTTCGACGCCCCATGCGTCGCCGCACACCATTTCGCCCGGATACGGCACGCACACGCCGCCGATGTCGGCACCCGACGCGGACGGCGGCGTACTCCGCGGGTCGGCCAGGCCCGGCCCGCGGCTGCGCACGCTCGCGCGCACGATCGTCCCCAGTTGCGGCTGCGAGTAAATCGATATCTGCTCCGACAACCGCCGGATCGCACCGAGGCCGGTGCCCGGCGTGCCGGCCGTCGAGCGGCCGTCGTCGAATGCGGCGCGCACATCCGCAATACCGGGGCCTCGGTCGATCGCCAGCACTTCGACGCCGCCGGCGCCGCCCGATGCGGCCGCACCGTGCGCGACGGGCAGCGGCGGCAACTCGCGCACCAGCAGTTCGCCGTGCTGCGCGTGCTTCAGGATATTGGTGGCCGTCTCGGTGACGATCAGCGCGAGCCGACCGAGGTCGGTCTCGTTCAACCCGCACTTTTGCGCCGCATCGCTTGCGCCGCGGCGCGCGAACGCCACACTGCTCGCGTCGGCTATCTCGAACGAAGCATGCATGCCGCGCAAACCGTTCAGCGACGTTTCCATTTCGTGATCGTGACCGTCGTGCCCTTACCCGGTTCAGAGTGAATCTCGAACTCGTCAGACAGGCGCCGCGCGCCGCCAAGCCCAAGACCGAGCCCCGAACCGCTTGTAAATCCGTCCTGCAATGCGCGCTCGATATCCGCGATGCCGGCCCCTCGATCGACGAAGGTCAGGCGCAGCCCTTTGCGCGTGCCGTTGACGACGACGCTCAGATGCGCGTCACCGCCGCCGCCATAAAGCAGCGTATTGCGTGCCAGCTCGCTGGCGGCCGTGACGAACTTGGTCTGGTCGACGAGCGAGAAGCCTTGCGCGATCGCCTGATCGCGGACGATCTGCCGCAACCGGACGATTTCCTGGTCCGAGCGCAAGCCGACCTCCATGGTCGAAGTCACGGTGACGCCGGTTGGATCCATAGGCGGGTCCATCCGTCATCAACGGCGCCGCTGCTGCAGCAGCGCCATCCCGCGCTCGACATTGAGCGCGGTGCGCACGCCGGACAGCGTGAGGCCGAGCTCGACCAGCGTGATCGCGACCGACGGCTGCATACCGACCACGACCGTTTGCGCATCGAGCACGGCCGACATCGCGGCCGTATTGCTGATCATCCGGCCGATAAACGAATCGACGATATCGAGCGCGGAGATGTCGATCAGCACGCCCTTTGCCGAATCCTTGACGATGCGCGCGGTCAGGTCGTCCTGCAACGCAAGCGCGAGGCGATCGTGCATGTCCACCTGAATCGCGACGATCAGGTAGTCGCCCATCCGCAAAATCGGAATGCGGTCCATGGCGGCGCGCCTCAGTTCGCGGCTCGCGCCGCAATGCTCGAGCCGGTGCGCTGCAGCGCGATGACGAACGCATCGGCGAGCGTCGCCTTGGTGGTCACATTCGTGAGGTCGACACCCAGATGCACGATGGTTTGCGCGATCTGCGGGCGAATCCCGCTGATGATGCAATCGGCGCCCATCAGCCGTGCGGCGGCGACCGTCTTGAGCAGGTGCTGCGCGACGAGCGTATCGACGGTCGGTACGCCGGTGATGTCGATAATCGCAATCGACGCGCCGGTTTCGACGATCTTCTGCAGCAGGCTTTCCATCACCACCTGCGTGCGCGCGGAATCGAGTGTGCCGATGAGCGGCAGCGCAAGAATGTTTTCCCACAACTGCACGACCGGCGTCGACAGTTCGAGCAATTCTTCCCTCTGACGCAGGATGATCGACTCGCGGCTGCGCTGGAACACTTCGGTCGTATAGAGGCCGAGTGCGTCGAGCAGCAGGCTCACCGTCCAGCTGGTTTCGGCGAGCGCCACCGGGTCGTCGCTCAATTCTTTGCGCAGCCGCGCATAGAGCGGCCGCTTCAGCGAAAACACGAAGGTGGCGGTTTCCACTGGCGTGAAACCCTGCCGCGCGCGAAGGCCGGACACCTCCGCGAGAAACGCGCGCACCGGGTCCCACTCGGGTCGGCTGGCGTCGAATGTATCCACGCTCGTCAATGTGTCGACAAACACATTCAGGAAACCGCGGAACTGATCCGACATTTCCGCTTCGGTCGTCAAGCCTCGACGCAGTGCGATAGACAAATGCTCATTCAGCCAATCGCTCAGCAATGCGTCGCGTTGTCGCGTCAGCACCTCGATGAGAGGGGCGCCTTTCGGTTTGTTCATGGACGCTCCGGAAAAGACAGCAAGTAAGTATTGCTAGATTTACTTTCGCGCAAATCGTTTGCGCGCACCCTGTGGGCAATCGTTACCGAATCCGTGCAGCGGTGGCGGCATTTTCCGCGAACCGATTGTGTGAGCAACCAATAGTACAGGCGCGGTGCGGATTGCGGGCAATTTGGAAGGCCGCGGATTCAGGGCTGCGCACAGACAAAACTGCTCGCGCGATTCATATCGCCCTTGCCGACATAACGCGGAAATAGCGGGTAGCGGCACAACGGCCGCGTGCGGCCGTTAGTGGCCGCGGCGATGTCGGTGGCTGTCAGCGTTTCCGGCGACACGCCATGCGTGACCCAGTTGTCGAGCGCGCCGAGCAGATCGACCGACGGCACGAACACGCCGCTGCCGTGCTGATAGCCCGGCACCATATAAAGCCGCATGAACGAATCGACACGCGCCTGTCCGTAGCGCGCGACGAGCGCGTCGCGATACGCGATGGTCTGGTTCGGACTGATCACCTCGTCCGCCAGGCCTTGCAGCGTGATCAGCTTGCCGCCGCGCGCGATATAGCGCGACAGGTCCGGATTCATCGCGCCGATCGTTTCCGACAGCTCGACCAGTTGCGACTCGTAGCGGCCCGGATGCAGCACGTCGAAGCCCAGCGAATCGAACGACGCGTCCTGCGCGACGAAGTAGCGCAGATAGCCGTCGCCTTGCGTGAACAGATAACCGTTTGTCGCGAAGGTCGGCGCCAGCTCGCGATGGGGCTCGCGCCCGAGGCCAAGCCCGCCGGTCAGGCGTGTGCCCTCGAATACGTTATAGCCATGGTAGCCGCCGACATTCCACGCGAGCTGGTACGGCAGCGTCAAACCGTCTCGTAGCAGGAAGAGCGTTGCAAGCTGCTTATCGGTCAGACATTCGTCGTCATGCGCGCTCCCGTGCGCAGCATTGCTTGCGTCTTCGCGTTCGGCATGCGCATTCGCGTGACGGCCGGGCTTGGCATGCCGCGGGCAGCGTAGCGCGTCGATCACTTCGGCTTCGCGTTTGCGGCATGCGGGGACATCGCTGACAATGCCGTCCGCCGCGCCGTCGAGCTTGTCGCATATCGCAAGCGTGCGCTGATACACACGTTCGAGCAGGGTAGGCGGCACATAACCGCCAGGCGTCCGGTACTCGGCTTCGCCGATCTTCACGCCGATCAGCCGCACACCCGTGAAGTTCAGCGCCGGCGAATCGGCAATCACGCCGTCGTAGTCGTCCGGAAAGCGCTGCATCACCGTGTAGCCCTCGCGGCCGCCAGTCGAGCCGCCGGCAAAATACATCTTGTCGGGCTGGCGGCCATACGCGCGCGTGATCAGTGCGACGGCGGCATCGTGTGTCTTTTTCAGGTGCGCGTAGCCGAAGTTGATCACCGCTTCGTCGTTCAGGCCGAACGCCGCCATCGACGAATTGCCGACGTGGCCTGAGTCGTCACCGAAGGTGGCATAGCCCTGCGCAAGCGGTGCGTGCTCCGGCGAAAACGGCATCGTGCCGAGACCGCTCACCACGACGCCGTTGTATCCGCCGCCGCCAAGCTGCAGCGCGCGGCCGTTCCAGTTCTGCGGGAGATTCAGGTCGAAGCGGATGTCGGGCGTGCCGGTTTTCATCGCCTTGATGCTGCCCGTGATCCGGCAATAGTCGCCCGCTTCGTTGCCGGCCGCGCTCGCTGGAATCAGCGCCGCGGAGTCGATACGCACGCCGTGGGTGGGCAACGCGATCGTTTTCGGCGGCAGCATCACGCCGGTCAGCTCCGCGCAGCGTAACGACGTCGCGTCATACGCCTGTATTGCGGCCTGATCCGCAGCCGGCCGTTCGGCCTTTTCCGCCGCCGCCTGCCGCGCCGCGCACCCTTCAATGCCCGCTACCACCACGAGCAGCAGCGCGCCGGCGCGGGCAAGCGCGCATGCCGCGCGAAACAGCGCCGGACGCACGCGTGTCACACGTCGGCTCCGCGCACCGCCGGGCGCCGCGCGGGGCGCGTCCAGTCGTGCCATATGCGCGCCAGCGCCAGCACCGCGATGATCGCGACCAGGTCACCGGCGAGCGCAGCGAGACCGTGCGCGACGCCGTGCAACGCGCGCGGCGTCGCGGTATCGACGACCAGCGAAATCACCGTGCCGCCGACGAAGCAGACAAGCCCCATTTGCCCGACCGTGACGATGCCCGGCAGACGCTGCGCGAGTTGCGCAACCACGCCGTTTCGGACGAGCCCGACAGCGAGCCAGGCAATCGCAATGAAATTGATCACACGTTCAATCGACAGGTTCTGTTTCAGATGACCGGGCAACGGTTGCGTCAGGATAAACAGCTTGACGACCGCGAAGGCGAGTGCGGCCGCCAGCGCGATGCGCGTCAGCCACCGCCCGGCACGGGTGGCGAGGAAACCGTCGCTGACCGGCCTCACCCTGCACAGGATACCGAGCACGAACATCAGTTGCCATGCAAACGGATTGAAAGCCCAATCGCCGACATCGTCAATCCGCAGCAGCGTCGCGAGCGGCCGCGCCGCGAGCCACACCACCACGCTCAGAGCAAGCGCCGCGCCTGCTGAGCGCCGCGCGAGCGGCACGATCCATGGCACGACAAGCGGAAATAGCACATACATCGGCAGCACGCTCGACAGATACGGCTGCCGGCGCAGCACGGCGATATCGAATGCCTCGCGCAGCGGCGTCGCTGAAAACGCAGGCCAACCCGTCATGTCGACCATCGGCCGGTTCAGATGGAAAAGCGCGAGTACCGCGCCGGACACCAGCGTAAGCAGCGCCGTCAGCAGATACGCGCGGTAGATCTCGAAGCTGCGTTTGAAGAAGCGATTTCGCACGGCCTGCGTGCCGCGTTTGGCGAGCACCGCGTCATACGCCGCGGCCGACGCATAGCCGCCGAGGCATACGAACACTTCAGCCGAATCGCATAGCGCATACGTGTGCAGCATCAAGTGCGATAGCACGCTGCCAGGGATGTGATCCAGCGCGATGACGATCAATACGACACCGCGAAAAAAGTCCACTTCGATCGAGCGTCCTCGGCGGGGGAGCATGGGAAGTCTCGGGGAGTGTGCCGCTGGTTGCAGGGAAAATCACGCAAGCGTTCTCGTCAGCCTAGCGCCATTCGACGACGGTCGCTTAACGGAGCATTTCCGGCTAACAGAATGAAATCTGCGCGACGTTTACGCGCGCGAAATGACGGGCAATAACAGGTCATCTGAAAGATATCGAACCGACGGTGTACGAAGTTGCCGCTCGCATTACGAAGTTTGCATGGCTTAACAACGGTCTCTGCGAAAAGCGCACTCAAGCTGGCCGCCGCAAACCCGTAAACGTTGTCGTCGGGGCAGCGATCGGACACCGGTCCTCGACAGTTCGCTTCGACAATTCGCCCGGACAACCTGCATGAACCACCTGCCTGAACAGCCCGCTGCGCGCCCGCGATTCGAGAGCTATCCATGACCATCGTTCGACGACTCGCGATTACCCTCGGCGTTGCGCTTGTCGCGCTGCTGTTTGTCGGCGGCTACGGACTCGTGCAATTGTATGCATCGAATCAGCGCATCGACGGCCTCGAAACGCGCACGATTCCGGGACTCAAATCGATCTCGACGGCGGCGAGCGATGTCACCGAGATGCGCCTTAACGCGTACCGGTACGTGGTCGACGGCATCGACGATGCGAGCCGCGCGGATATCGCCGCATCGATCGCCGATGCCGACAAGCGTTTCGATGCCGACCTGGCCACCTATCAAGCTGCCGACGATCAGGCCGCCAGCCTGCTCGCGGCGGATCGCGCGCGGATGGATCAGTACCGCAGCGCGCGCAGCCAATACTTCGACAAACTGCGCGCGGGCGACCGGGACGGCGCGCTGTCGATGTTGCATGAAGGCGGCGCGGTGCACACCGCGGCGCTCGCACTCGACAAATGCCTGCACGATCACCTCGACTACGATATCGCGCAAAGCCGTGCGATCCGCGATGAAAACGCCGCGCAGTTCAGAACAGTGTTCGGCTGGATGATTGCGATCGTCGCGGCCGCGATCATCGCGACCGGTGCGTTCGGCATTCATCTGTACCGGCTGATCGGCAACGGGCTCAACAGTCTGCAGGCGACCTTGCAAAAGGTCAGCAATTCACTTGATCTGTCGCAGCGGGCGCGTGTCGAGCGGATGGACGAAATCGGACACACCGCCGCCGCGCTGAACCGGCTGCTCGAGCGGATGGCGGATGTCGTCGCCGAGGTGCGGCGCTCGAGCGATGCGGTCGGTATCGCGTCCAGGCAGATCGCCGCGGGCAATCTCGATCTGTCGACTCGCACCGAAGAGCAAGCGGTCTCGTTGCAGCAGACCGCGGCGAGCCTCGCGCAATTGACGGTCACGGTGCAGCAGAACGCGGACAACGCGAAAGAGGCCAGTTCGCTCGCGCTCAACACGTCGCACATCTCCGACGAAGGCAATCAGTCGGTCGAGCGGATGGTCGGCACGATGAGCGAAATCGCGTCGAGCTCCGCGAAGATCGCCGAAATCACGTCGCTAATCGAAGGCATCGCGTTTCAGACCAACATCCTCGCGCTGAACGCGGCGGTCGAAGCCGCGCGTGCCGGCGAGCAGGGGCGGGGCTTTGCGGTCGTCGCATCGGAGGTGCGCAATCTCGCGCAGCGCTCGTCGTCGGCCGCGCGGGAAATCAAGGAGCTGATCGAGCGATCGGTCGCGACGATCCGCTCGGGGTCGAGCCAGGCCGAGGAAGTGGGCCGCACAACGGCACAGGTGCAACAGGCGATCCGGCAGGTCGCGTCGATCATCGGCGAGATCGCGACTGCCTCGGATGAGCAGGGCCGCGGCATCGAACAGGTCAATCAGGCAGTCAGCCAGATCGACGAAGTGACGCAACAGAATGCGTCGCTCGTCGAGCAGGCCGCCGCGGCCTCCGGCTCGCTCGATGAGCAGGCGACACGGTTAAGCGGATCGGTGGCGGTGTTTACGGTTGGCGCCGATGTTTAGCAAGGTCAGTCGAAGTTGACCCGCGGTTGACTCACGGTTGCTTGGCTCACGGTTGGCTCGCGGTTGGCTGGCTCACCGCCCGTTCGTGCGGCGACAGCAGCGTCGCCACCTGGCCCGAGTGCGTCTGCGCGGCAATGTCCATCGCCGTCATCCCGCGATTGTCCCGCAACGACGCATCGGCGCCGCGCGCGAGCAACAGTTTGGCGGTCTCCGCGCGGTCGTAGCCGGCGGCCCACATCAGTGCGGTCAGATCGTTGTTGTAGCGGCGATTCACGTCCATGCCCGCGTCCAGTAGCAGCTTGACCGCCGCGGTATTGCCCTGGCCTGCCGCATATTCCATCGCGGTCTTGCTGACGCGGTCGACCGCATCGGTATCCGCGCCATGCGACAGCAGCAGACCGACCGTGTCCGCATCGCCGCCGTAGGCCGCGGCCATCAGCGGTGTGATGCCAGCCACATCCGCCTGACGCACGTTTGCACCCCGTTCGATCAACATACGAGCCAGCGCGGTCGAACCCTTCTTGCACGCGGTAATCAACGGGGTGTCGCCGATCCGGTTGCGCGAGTCGATGACCGCGCCCTGGTTCAACGCGGCCTCGACTGCGCCCGTGTCGCCACTGCGCGCGGCGTTCAGCAATTGCTCATTCAGGCTATCGTCCGCTCCAAGCACAGGCATCGACACCGCGCAGGCAATGCCAAGCGACGCAGCGGCGCATGCGACCCATCTGACGATTCTCATGCGATGTGTTCTCCTCTGTTTACCGGTCTGTGCATCCACGGATATCGCAGCGCTATTGAAGGCTGGCGACATACGCAGCGAGGTTGCGAATGTCGTCATCCGACAGATTGCGCGTCACGCTAGTCATATTCCCGGCATCGTTCGTGCGCGTGTGCGAGCGGAAGTCCCGTAACTGCTTCGCAATGTATTGCGGATACTGCCCGGCCACTCGCGGTATTTCGTTCTGGCCGATAAATCCGCCCAGATGACACATCGTGCACAACACCTCCGCCGCCTTGCGCTTGCCCGCGTCGATGCTCGCCGCGTCCGCGTCGACTTTGACTGGCGCGGGCCGCTGTTGCGAAAAATAGTCGGCGAGGTCCTGCATGTCTTCGCGCGACAACGTCGCGGCGATCGGCGACATGCGCGGGTCGCTGCGCCGGCCTTCCTTGAAATCCTTCAGCTCAAGGTAGAGGTAGCGCTGCGTCTGGCCCGCGAGAATCGGATAGTCCGGGTTCGTCGAATTGCCGAGCGGTCCGTGGCAGGCCGCGCACACTTGCGCTTTCGCCTTGCCCGCTTCGGCATCGGCATGTGCGAGCGTCGACAGCGCCGCGGCGCAAAGCCCCACCGCCAGCCAACGTGACGCGATGCCCGCAAGCCACAGCAGCGCCACGCACCGGTGCATGGCGCGCCGCCCCGTGCACCGCGATGCGAGGGCGGCTCCCGATACGGCCGTCATCGCAACCGTCATTGCAACGCGAACACGAGCACCGTATTGCCACGCTTGAAGTCGAGCTGCGTATTGCCGCCGGCCGCAACTGCCACATACTGCTTGCCGTTCACCGTGTACGACACCGCTGGCGCATTCACGCCCGCGCCGCACTGGTACTCCCACAGCTTCTTACCTGTCGATGCGTCGTATGCGCGGAAGTAACCGTTGCCTTCGCCGTTGAACACGAGGCCGCCTGCGGTCGCGAGCACGCCGCCGATCAATGGCTGATCGGTCTTGACGTCCCACGCGATCTTGCCGGTGTCGATATTCACCGCCGACAGCTTGCCCCATTGCTGCTCGGATGGAATCGTCTTGAACGCGCCGCCGAGCCACAGCTTGCTGCCGCCCGGATACGCGACGTCGGTGACCTGGTAAGTCATCGGCTGGTGCAGGTTTGCCGCGTAGGCAAGACGAGTCTGCGGATCGAACGCCATCGGCGACCATTCGACACCACCGTTCGCGCCAGGCAGCATCCGCGCGCCGGCTTCGGTCGGCAGCGTCCACATGTCTTCCTGCGGGATCATTGCTTGTGAGAAGCGGATCAGCTTGCCGGTCGCGCGGTCGTGCACGTACACGTGTCCGGTCTTGCCGCCGTGGATCACGCCGGGCACCATCTTGCCGTCCTTGTCGCGCACATCCACGAGAATCGGCGGGCTCACCGCGTCGAGGTCCCACACGTCGTGTGCGATGTACTGCGAGTGCCACTTGTATTTGCCGGAGTCGAGGTCGACCGCGACCAGCGAATCGGTGTAGAGGTTATCCCCCGGCCGGATCGCGCCATACAGGTCCGGCGACGGATTGCCGACCACGAAGTACACCGTGCGCGTCTTCCGGTCGACCGCGGGGGTCATCCACACGCCACCGCCGAGCGTCTTGTAGAAGTCGCCGCCCTTTGACGCAAGCTGCTGCTTTTCCTTCGCGATGTCGCGTTTCATGTCGCGACCGGTCGCGTCGGTGGTCGCCCAGACGCCCTCCTGGCCGGTCTCCGGAATCGTGTAGAACGTCCACAGCAGATGGCCATCGTTCGCGTCAAACGCCTTCACGAAACCACGGATACCGTACTCGCCGCCGTTCGTACCGATCAGCACCTTGTCTTCGACAACCGTGGGCGCCATCGTCTCCGAATAGCCCTGCTCGGGGTCGGCGATCTGCGTCTCCCACAGCAGCTTGCCGGTGTTCGCATCGAGCGCGACGAGCTTCGCATCGAGCGTGCCCATAAAGAGCCGGTTGCCGGAAATAGCGACGCCGCGGTTGTTCGGTCCGCAACAGAATGTCGTGACCGGTCCCATCTTGTGCTTGTAATGCCAGAATTCCTTGCCGGTCACCGCGTCGACCGCATAGACGTGATTGAACGATGTCGTGATGAACATCACGCCGTGCGACACGATCGGCGCCGTCTCCATCGACTCGTTGACCGCTGTCTGGAAGATGAACACCGGCCTCAGCTTCGACACATTGGTGCGGTTGATCTGCTTGCCGGGGTAGTAGCGCGTCTGCGTGTACGAGCCGTTCGAGTGCAGCCAGTCGGATGCATTGCCGGCCGCGGCATCGAGTTGCTGTTGGGTGACGGGCTGCAGAGCGGGCATGGGCGCGGAGGTCGTGGTCGCGCCGCCTTGCACTTCATCTGCGCAGAACACGGGACTCGATGCCAAGGCCAGCACAATCGAGAAGCACGCTACGGGTAGTGCATTGCGGAATGCATGCATGAGAGTCTCCTTGGTTGTTATTACCTGCGGGTTTCGTCATGCGAATCAATGTGCGGCGCCGCTCCGCTTAGCGGCGCCGGATAACCGATGGCGCGACCCGCCCGAACGCGAACGCGTCCGGTTTTAAACCATTGCTTGCTCTATTCGACTGTTTTGCAGTGCAACGGATGGGAGACCGTGGCTGGCCCTCTCACCGGAAAGCTGGCTCGTTACAGCGTAGGCGATTGGATTCGCATTTTCTAGAGGGGTAGGGAATGCAATGAAGGCGACCGCACGTTGCTGGCAGATCGGGATTCATCTGGTCGGATTGGAACCGGTCGGCGTGCGGACCCGGATGTGTTTGGACGAGATCGGACTGCGCGGGCAGCAAAAAACAAAAACCCCGTAAGTGACGACCTTACGGGGTTATCGGATGCTGTCTATGTTTGTTGGTGGAGCGGAGGAGGATCGAACTCCCGACCTTCGCATTGCGAACGCGACGCTCTCCCAGCTGAGCTACCGCCCCAACGAATCCCGCAATTCTAGCACAGGCGTTTTTGCATTTGACAAGTCCGCGCCGTCATTTCGAAGGCGCACCGGCTAGCACCCATTCGACGACCGTGCGGATATCGGCATCGCTCATCGCCGGGTGCGCGGGCATCGGAATCACGCCCCATACGCCGGAACCGCCGTCTTTCACTTTGCGTTCGAGCGTGGCTTCAGCCTGCGTGTTGCCCTTGTAGCGGCTCGCGACCTGCTGAAACGACGGCCCGACGAGCTTGCGGTCGATCGCATGACACCCGAGGCACGCATTGCGCTGCGCGATCAGAAGACCGCGCGGCGTATCGGCAGCACGTGCCGTGGGCACGGCCGCCATCGCCGAAAGCGTGAGCGCCGCGCCGGCAAGTATCGCCCGACGCATCGGACGCGCACTTCGATGCTTCACTTCACGACCTGCGGGCTACCCGGCTGTACATTCGAGTTCGACACCGGCGCCGGCGGCTGCTGATCGAGCGGCTTCGACGATACCGACGCCCCCGGCACCGCGCCGGTCGTCACGTCGTCAGGCGCCGCGGCTGCGGCGGGCGACGACGCGCTCGGCGCCGATGCGGCCGCGGCGGCCGCAGCCACCGCCTCCGAGGGCTCGATGTACTGGAACACCTTGACGACCTTGGTCACGCCCGGCACTCGGCTCGCGACATTCGCGCCCTGCGCGCCTTCGTCCGGCGTGACAAGGCCCATCAGATAAACCGAACCGTTCTCGGCAACGACCTTGAAATTGTTCGCGGACAGATTCTTTTCCGCAATCAGCGCGGTTTTCACGCGCCCTTCCAGGTAGGTGTCGTTCGTGCGCGACGAAAAGTCAGTCGTCGGAGCGACGCTCAGCTCGTTGACGATCGCGTGCACGTTGTTGATACCGCGCACGATGGTATCCGCTTTCTGTTTCGACGCTTCATCGGGCACTTCGCCGGTCAGCAGCACACGCCGGTTGAACACCGTCACGTTGACGTGCCCCTGGCCACCGAGGCCATCGTTGATCTGCGAGATCGCCTTCACCTGGATTTCGCGATCTTCGGTTTGCGCGCCGAGCGTGCGCCGGTCGGTCGCCACCAGCGCGCCGCCGCCCGCCGCGGCGCCCACCGCCAGCACGCAGCCTTGCAGCGTCGCCGCCAGGCCCGCGGCCAACCCCACCACGAGCGTGGTCCTCACTAGCGTACTTTTCACGCGGTATGCGCTCATCAACTCCCTCTCCTTCGAAGTCATTCTTCGCCCAGCAACATCGCATCGATGCCGTCGCACAAACAGTGGATGGTCAGCAGATGCACTTCCTGAATGCGCGCCGTCCGCTCCGACGGCACGCAGATATGGATGTCGAGGTCGGTCAGCACGCTGTTCACGTTGCCGCCGCCGTTGCCTGTCAGCGCGACGACCACCATTTCGCGCTCGTGCGCAGCCTCGATCGCCGCCAGCACGTTCGCCGAATTGCCGGACGTGGTGATGGACAGCAGCACGTCGCCGGGCTGGCCGAGCGCGCGAATCTGTCGCGCGAAAATCTGGTCGTACGCGTAGTCGTTTGCGAGCGAGGTGAGCACCGACGTATCGGTTGTCAATGCAACCGCCGGCAGGCCAGGCCGATCCCGTTCGAAGCGGCCGATCAGTTCGGCCGCGAAGTGTTGCGCGTCCGCCGCCGAACCCCCATTGCCGCACGCGAGAATGCGGTTGCCGTTCGCGAGCGCGCCGAACATCGTGTCGATTGCGGCGGCAATCGGCAGCGCCAGGGTTTCCACTGCAACGAGTTTCACTTCCGCGCTGTCGCGGAAATGCTGTTGAATACGTTCGACTGACATCGACTCTCTATCTTGTGCTGCGCGTTTCATACCGCGCGTCTGACCGCGCCGGGCATACCGCAACGTGTGCGGCGGCGACTTGCGCCGCGCGGCGCCGGCGGCTGGCGTCAACGCTTGGCGCGTCGGATCGCTTTCGCGCGGCACGGCGTACCCGATGCGCGTTCGCAAGTTTAGCGTACTCGCGTGCATAATCGGGCAGCAAATGTCGCGCGCGTCGGATGTCTCGCGTGTCAGCTATCGTCCGCGCGAAACGCATCGCGCAGCCAGATGAGGCGCCCGGCTTCGAACGCGATCACGTCGAAGCGGCACGCCGCGGCCTCGTACGGATGCGCAGCGAGATAGTGCTGCGCGGCGCGCACGATGCGCTGCCGTTTATGCCAGCCGACGCTCGCGCGCGCACCGCCGTAGCGGGTCTGCGCACGCGCCCGCACTTCGACGAACACGAGTCCGCCATCCGGATCGCGCATCACGAGATCGATCTCTCCGCCACGGCACACGACATTGCGCGCGACAAGGCGCAGGCGCTGCCGCTGCAGGAAGCCGAGCGCGTGTGCTTCGAACTTCGCGCCGATGCTTACCGCGCCGGGTTTCGATCGCACGCCACCCTTGGCGCTTTTCGACCGCGCGCTGGACGGAAAGTTGTCGTCCCGGTTGCATTCGCTGCGGTTGATGCTGTTGCAGTTGATGTCATCGCGGATGGAATCGCTGCAGCTACCACTGCGATTCCCATCGCGTGCGCGCAGCGCGGCTTTCGCTTGCGCACGCTTATGTGGGCCGGCGCGGTGGCACAATGTCGGCCTTGTTCCGTCAGTCTGCGTCTTCAGTGTCATGACTCCTCTCTCCGAACTCGCGCAGCAGCAGCACTATCCGCACGGCGCGCTATACGTGGTCGCGACGCCGATCGGCAACAGCGCCGACATCACGCTGCGCGCGCTGCACGTACTCGGACTGGTCGACCGCATTGCCGCCGAAGACACGCGCAACACCGGCCAGCTGCTCGCGCGCTACGGCATCTCGAAGCCGCTCGTCGCGGTGCATCAGCACAACGAGCGTGCCGCTGGACTGCGCATCGTCGAGCATCTGCAGGCGGGCGAGCGGGTCGCCTATGTATCGGACGCGGGCACGCCCGGCATCTCCGACCCAGGCGCAAAGCTGGTCGATGCGGTGCGCGAAGCCGGCTTGCCGGTCGTGCCGCTGCCCGGCGCAAGTGCGTTGGCGACTGCGCTCAGTGTGGCCGGCGACTGGGTTGCGACCTTCTCGTTTCTCGGCTTCCTGCCGACCAAAGCGAAGCAACGCGCCACGCAGCTTCAACAGTTCGCGGCGCACCCGCACGCGATGGTGTTTTACGAAGCACCGCATCGGATCGTCGAAACGGTCGGGGCGCTCGCGGGGGCGTTCGGCGGCGCGCGGCGCGTGCTGATTGCACGCGAGTTGACGAAGTTACATGAGACGCTGCACGGCTGCACCCTGGCCGAAGGGCCAGCATGGCTCGCGGAAGATCCGAACCGGCAACGCGGTGAGTTCGTGCTGGTAGTGCAGGGCGCCGCGCCGCAGGCCGCGGGTGAGCACGATCACGACAAGCTGCTCGGCATTCTGCTCGACGAACTGCCGGTGAGCAGCGCGGCAAAGGTGGCGGCGGCCATTACCGGCGCGTCACGCAATGCGCTGTATTCACGCGCGCTGGAACTCAAAAAAGACTAGGGCCGCACAGGCGGCCCTTTGTGGGTTCGAATGCGCTACGACGTGTGGCGCGCGAACCGTCACGTCATATCACGCTACTTCTAGTCGCCCGGGTTGCTGTTCGCAGCCAGCATTTCTGCCTGTTCAACCTTCGCCTCATGCTGCGTCAGACCCGCAATCTGCACGCGCCCAGTCCCGGCGTGCTGCAGATGAAGAATCCGCGCCGCCGCGTACGACAGGTCGATTACCCGGCCACGCGCGTAAGGACCGCGGTCGTTGATCCGCACCACGACGGAATCGTTCGTCGCCGGGTTCGTCACGCGCACGTACGAGCCGAGCGGCAGCGTGCGGTGAGCAGCCGTCAGCGCATTCATATTGAAGCGCTCGCCGTTCGCGGTGCGGCGGCCATGAAACAGCTTGCCGTACCACGACGCGCGGCCAGTCTGGTGAAAGTTGGCCACATCGGGGCCGTCGTTCGTCAACGCGTCAGCGTCGGCGAGCGTGCCCTTTTCGTCGGCGGCAGGAGCCGGCAGATTGCTGCCGGAGCCGTAAGCTTGCGGCGCCGTCGCGGTCGCGTTTTGCGCCACTTTGGTGCTCAACGGTGCGCTGCCGACCTGCTCCGTCGGTCCAGGCGGCATCGCACAGCCAGCCAGGATCGAAAAGGCAAAAAGAATCCCAATACGTCGGGTTAACCGAGTTTTCATAAGACAGACGATGTTACAAATACGAGCCGCATCACGCGAATGACTGCGTGTTGCATGCGACCCGGGCGGCAAGACACGACCACGCACGCGCTCAAGGCGCGGAGCGGTCAAGCCCGTACGCGGCCAATTCTGCCGCTACCGCACGGTTAGTTTTCACGTCTGGCGCACCTGTCCCCGCAGGCTTTGGTCAGACCCCACACACCGCCGTCGAACACGGTTACGCGTTCTTGCACCCGGACAGCGGTGCGTAGGAACGGCGGCGTAGGCCCCATCCAGCGTCACGGCAGCAAGGCCGTTGCAGGCGCGCGGCGCCTGGCTGGACAAGACGTGTGCATCGAAGCTCTCGATGCTCGGATTTGCCGTCAAAAACACCGACGGCACTTGCTTGAAGGCAACCTCCATTCCCGTTTCTGGTGACGAAACTGCCGATGCCGAACCGGGGATGGGTCAACCGGTGAAAGTGCGGTCCCCCGCACACAATGGAGCGCATTATACCCAAAACAGAATCCTGGGTAGCCAAACTGCACGAGTTTTTACACAATCTTTACTTAAGCCGTAAGAATGCCCGTTAACAGCACCGTCGTACGAACGATGCAACGCCAGCGCCGCAACGATGCGGGGTCGATGCAGAGCCGATGCGGGACAGCGGCGCGGCAAAAAGCCGGCGCCGGTACAATCGGCTTTTTTGCCGCTGCGCGCCTTTCATGAAAGTCACGATGATCCCCGTCACGCCGTTTCAGCAGAACAGTTCGCTGCTCGTTTGCGCGGTGACGGGCCGCGCCGTCGTCGTCGATCCGGGTGGCGACCTCGACATCATTCAGCGGGATATCTGGCCGCTGGGCGACGACGTCACGCTCGTGCCCGGCCACGGGCCGACCTCGACGTTCGGCAACGAACGCCGCACCCATCCGTACGTGGCCGACGGAGTCCGCGCATGAACGGCGAAATCTATGTCAGTACCGACGTCGAAGCGGATGGGCCGATTCCCGGTCCGCATTCGATGTTGAGCTTCGCGTCCGCCGCGTACACGCCCGACAAGCAGCTGGTCAGCACGTTCTCGGCGAACCTCGAGCTGCTTGCAGGCGCCGCGCCTCATCCGGTTCAGGAAGCGTGGTGGAAGACGCAACCGGACGCATGGGCCGCCTGCCGCAAAGATCTGCGCAAGCCAGCCGAGGCGCTCGTCGCGTATGTCGAATGGGTCGAAGCGTTGCCTGGCAAACCGGTGTTCGTTGCAATGCCCGCTGGCTTCGATTTCACCTTCATGTTCTGGTACATGATGCGTTTTGCCGGGCGCTGCCCGTTCTCATGGTCCGCGCTCGATATCAAGACGCTCGCGTTTGCGATGACCGGCCTGCCGTATCGCAAGTGCATCAAACCGCGGCTGCCGAAACACTGGTTCGACGACCTGCCGCACACGCACGTCGCGCTCGACGACGCGATCGAACAAGGCGCGCTTTTCTGCAACATGCTTGCGGAGCTTCGCGCAGCGCAGACAAGCATCGCGCTGGATACGGATGATGGGGACGGCTCAGGACGAAATGCCGCTGACTAACCCGCAAATTAGACAATACACCTCATAAACGGGTGTTTCGATTGCGTTTCGTTTTCGCCGCCTCTACCATTAGCGAATATGGCGACGCCAACGGAGGCCGCAGTTGACACTCGATACGTTCTCTCAAAAGATCCTGCGCCTCTTGCAACTCGACGCCCGCCGTTCGGTGCAGGAAATCTCCGATCAGGTCGGCCTGTCCAGCACGCCATGCTGGCGTCGCATCAAGGATATGGAGCAGGCGGGCATCATCCAGCGCTATACCGCGCTGCTCGACCGCGAGAAACTCGGGCTGCATGTCTGCGCGCTCGCGCATATCCATCTGACGCGGCACACGGAAGGCGGCGTCGAGCAGTTCGAGAGGGAAATTGCGACTTGTCCGGAAGTGACCGAGTGCTACAGCACGACGGGCGAATCCGATTACATCTTGAAAATCGTCGCACCGGACATCAAGGCGTACGACGCATTTCTACACGAACGGATCTTCAAGATTCCCGCCGTCGCGCAGGTCCGCACCAGCGTCGTACTGCGCGAAATCAAATTCGATACGCAGTTGCCGCTTTGACGCACAGCTAACGCGCGCTTTACGGACGGGCCGACATTGCCACCCAGGTACGCCGGTGGCGGGCCCCCATCTGACCCGTCGATCTAACGTTCAGCCGTCCGTCGCCCGGTCGCGGCGACGGTCGTCGGCGTCGGCACGGCGATTGCGCGCTGCACATCCAGCTTGCGCGCGCCCAAACGGCGCTGCAATCCTGGAAGATCCAGATGCGCGAGGCGCCGCGCATCATCGTCATAGGCGTCGTGCGACGTCGCCGGCAATGTCACCTCGATGTCGAGCCCCGTACTCAGATAATGAAGGTTCACCGCTGCGAGTTTCAGGCCGTGCTCGCCAAACGCGTTTTCGACTTCCGCTACGATGCGCTCGCGCGGTGCGAGCCCTGCGGGCGGTTGCGCGATCGCGTCGTTTTCGGGGTCGACATGGATCAGCGCGTCGAGCACGCGATGGTCAGTCAGCACGCGCATGCGCGCCGACTCCGCGATGTAGTGCCCCTCGGACACTGAAATGAATGGATCAACGAGAATATGCGCGTCGACGAGCGCGAGGTCGCCCATCTTCCGGGTGCGCAACTGATGCACGTCGCGCACGCCGGGCGTCGACAACAACAGCGCGCGCACGTCCGCGGCAGCCGGTTCATCGAGTGCGCGGTCGGACAGATCCTGTAGCGCATCCCAGCCGAACACCCAACCCATCCGCGCGACCATGAAGCCGACGATTGCCGCCGCGATCGGATCGAGCAGACGCATGCCGAACAGACTGCCGACAATGCCAAGCGCGACCACCAGCGACGACGCCGCGTCCGAGCGCGCGTGCCACGCATTCGCAATCAGCATGGCCGAACGCACGCGCTGCGCTTCGCGCAGCATGTAGCGAAAGAGCGCTTCTTTGGACACCAGCACGACCAGCGCGACCACCAGCGCGCTTGCATGCACCGGCGGGATGTCCTGCAGGTCGGCGAGCCGCGTGCCGGCCCGCCACAGCATGCCGATACCGACCGCAATCAGCAGGCCGCCGAGAAAAAGCGACGCGACCGTTTCATACCGACTATGCCCATAATTGTGGTCGGCGTCCGGCTCCGCGCCGCTATGGCGGTTCGCGAGCAGTACGACAAAATCGGAAACCAGATCGGCAAGCGAATGGATTCCGTCTGCGATCAACGCCTGCGAATGCGCGAACACACCGATCACGATTTGCGCAGACATCAATACGATATTGAGCACGATGCTGACGAACGTGCTTTTACGTGCTACGTGATGTTTCTCTGCAGATTGGGCGGCAGTGCTTGGCGGCATAGGCATGCGGGGCGACTCAATCCTTTCATTCTACCCGCCGGCCCGTTCCGCGTCAGTGAAGACAACAGAATTTTCTTTTGAATCAGATGGTTATCTAAACACGAAGCATTCGCGTCCTGTTTTCATCTGGCGATGTGCGCCGCTTGTTGCTTCTGGTTGCCTTGGTATGTGCGTTGATTCCGCCATATGATTCGCTGCATAACACGAGCAAACAAAAACCGCGCCCCCAATTCCAGCGGCGCGGTTTCGTTGACCAGCAACGGGTGCCGATGTTTCCGTTTATTTCTGAATCAGAAACTTTTCGCGATCCTGACCGGCAATCCAGCGCGGTGGCTTGCCGCGGCCCGACCAGGTGTTACCGCTATCCGGATCGCGGTACTTCGGCGCGACGCCCGTGCGCGCACGGCCGACCTTCGCGTGCTTTGCCCGACCACCACCGAGTTCCGCAAGCGTAATGCCGTAGTCGGCCATCTTTTGCTTGATCTCGTTCAGCACTTCGGCATATTCGCGTGCCTTCGCCTCTTCGATCTGCTTTTCAAGCTTCTCGCGCTGCGCGAGTAGTTCCTTGTAGGAAGACATAGGTTCCCTTGTCATTTGGATAAATGGACGCCCGGTCTCAAGCCGATTTAGTCCTTTGAAGGTGATCATGCCTCGGAATTTGCAGGCGAGATTAACACAAAATATAAAGCAGGGAATAGGTGCGTGGCCAAATTAATTAATTGCTGTTTCTTAAATTTTCACCGAAGCATCGAAAGCAAGTCTTCACGCCACCGCGGTCAGATTCCCATTTTGTCAGAAAAGTAGCAGATTCAATGAATGGATTCTGAATCTACTGTCGAATGATGAAACACATTCGCTTGTTGAGCGGGAAATCATTTCATTTTATGAAAACTTTCCCGCCACTATCGCAGATGTTTTAAGCACCCTGGAGTAATCGTCTTATCCCCCAAGGACACTACCGAGGAAACATTCAAATGCTGCGTGCAGGGCGGCAGCGTCAAGCGCGGGCGAGCTGTCGAACGTGTGGCGCTTGCGCGTGCCGGTGACCCTGAAGTCCGCGCCATAACGGTCGACGCCGATCAGTTCCACGTCACCTGGGCGGCGCGGGTGCGTATCGAAGCGCTCGAGCAAAGCCGCTTCTTCGTCGAATGACAGCGGCTCGAGCGGGTCGAGATCGCCGCCGTCGAGCCAGCCCATCGTGCCGAAACCGCCGATATAGCGAATCCGCTCGAGCGACAACGTCCAGAACGAAAAGTCACCCAGTGCAAGGTAGCGTTCGGCGTCCGGGTGATAGCGCACGTAGCGGCGTACCACAGGTGGCGCCGGTTCGATTCGTTCGAACTTCCCGAGCAAGGTGACGCGTTGCGCGTTCAGCACGTCGCCGTCCGGCGCATCCGCGACCAGGAACCCGGCGCGCGGGTCGTCCTCGAGGTTGCGCGTATGCTCGGCGAGCCGGCTGATAAGAATTGTCGGCTCGTGTCGCTCGTTGGGTGCAAACGGCAGGATCGACGGGTAGGGGAACCCTTGCGGCTGGCGCGAGTGCGTCGCCAGCGTGCCCGCGGCGACACGGTGCAGAAGATCGAGCGGGGCATGAGCGGGAATTTTCAAGGCGACCTCGGGCTATCCATCAGGATTCGTCGTCGTGGTTCGTTCGATGCGCAGCGTGCACCACGACGCGAACGCGAATCGGTGTAGACCAGCGACGTCGATATTAGTGCAGCCACGTGTCAGCGTGGTGCCGCATGCTTCGCTAGAATCGGGACTCGGCTTTCACCCCGCTTTCCTTCCGCTCTCCCGAGACTGCCCGTGTCCGACCGCCCGCCCGACATCGCCATGCTTCCTGCCGCCCATCGCGATTTGCCCGTGGCCGCGCGCAACCGCGCACGCTACGCGACGATGGCCCTGTTTTTCATCGCCGGCATGATGTACGGCACGTGGGGAATCCACGTGCCCACCGTGCGAGACCGTTTTGCGCTGAATCCGGCGCTGCTGTCGCTCGCGCTGTTCGCCGTGGCGGGCGGCTCGATTGCCGCGATGACGGCGAACGGTCCGTGGATCGCCCGCGTCGGAACGCGTCGCGCGTGCCTCGCCGGCGGTTTGACGATGTCGGTTTGCGCGGCGCTGATTCTGCTGGTGCCCGCGTACTGGATGCTGCTCGTCGTGCTCGCAATCTTCGGCGCCGGAATGGCGACGCTCGATGTCGCAATGAACGCCGAAGCCAGTGCGGTCGAGCAAGCGCTCGGCCGGCCGATCATGTCGGCCCTGCACGGCATGTTCAGCGTCGGCGGCATGGCCGGCGCGGCGGCTGGCGGCGCACTGCTCGCGCACGGCATGACGTCGGTCGTCCACATGCTGCTGGCGGCTGCGGTGAGCGCGGCAGTGCTGCTTGTCGCCTGCCCGTCCGTGCTGCCGCGCGTGCCGCACGCGGAACATCCCGACGCGCACACGCCGCGCGCGAACCGCTGGCGCTCGCCGGCACTGTGGGCGCTCGGTCTCGTTGCGCTGATCGCGCTGATCGCGGAAGGCGCGATGTACGACTGGGCAACGGTCTATATGCGCGACGTGGTGGTCGCCACGCCTGCGGTCGCGAGTGCCGCGTATGCAGCGTTTTCCGGCGGGATGGCGGCCGCGCGTTTTGCCGGCGACGCGGTGCGCGCCCGCTTCGGCGCGCCGCAACTGGTGATGGCAAGCGCCTCGCTCGCCTGCGCAGGCATGCTCGGCGCGTTGCTGTTGCCGCACACCATTGCCGCGATGACCGGCTTCACGTTAATGGGCCTCGGCCTTGCGAACATGATGCCGGTGCTGTTCGCGGCGGCGGCTCGAGTCAAAGGAATTCACGCAGCGGAAGGGCTCGCGCACGTTGCAGGGCTCGCGTACTTCGGCCTGCTGCTCGGGCCGGTGATCATCGGCGGTGTCGCGCAACTGACCACGCTGCCGATCGGCCTGTCGGTGGTCGCCATGTGCGCGGCGCTGATCGCGTTCGCGGGACCCAAGGTGCTGCGGCGTCTGAACATCTGACGTTACGCACGTCGAACGATAGGGAGTCAGCAGAGCGTGTCCCGATGCGAGCGACACAACGACAGCCGCGCTCGTGATTGCGCCCACCTTCCGGCGTCGGCCAATAAAAAAGCACGCGAGCCGTGAAGCCGCGTGCCTTCGTTGCGCTGTTCGCGCTGACGAAAAGGGCAAACGGCGGGCAAGCCCGCCATCCGCCTGTTCCGCTCTTACATCTTGACGACGTCGAGCAGCGTCTTCTTACCAGACTTGTAGTTGTACAGCGAGATCACGCCGTGCTTGAGGTCGCCCTTCGAGTCGAACGTGGTTTCACCGATCACACCCTTGTAGTCGGTGTTCGGCATCACGGCGAGAATCTTCGCCGGGTCCGTCGAGTTCGCACGCTTCATCGCATCGACGATGATGTACACAGCGTCATACGTGAACGGTGCGTAGATCTGGATCGGCTGGCCGAAACGCTTCTCGTACTTCGCTTCGAACGCCTTGCCGCCATCCATCTTCTCGAGCGCCATGCCCGCTTCCGAACACACGATGTTGTCGGTCGCGTCGCCCGCGAGATCCGACAGCTTGTCGGTACACACGCCGTCGCCTGCCAGCACCTTCGCGCGCAGGCCGAGCTGCTTGGCCTGCTTCGCGAACGGGCCGCCGGTGGCGTCCATGCCGCCGTACATGATCGCGTCCGGGTTCTCACCCTTGATCTTCGTCAGAATCGCGCGGAAGTCGACGGCCTTGTCGTTCGTCGCATCGTGCGACATCACGTTCATACCCAGCGATTTCGCGGTCTTTTCGAATTCGTTCGCGAGGCCCTGGCCATACGCGGTCGAATCGTCGACGATCGCGACGCTCTTCACCTTCAGGCCCTTGGCTGCGTAGTTCGCGAGCGCCGGACCTTGCTGCGCGTCGGTTGCAACGACGCGGTACGTGGTCTTGAAGCCTTGCTGCGTGTAGGCCGGGTTGGTTGCCGACGGCGAGATCTGCACGATGCCCGCATCGCTATAGATCTTCGAAGCCGGGATCGAAGTACCGGAATTCAGGTGGCCCACCACCGCGACGACCTTGTCGTCGACGAGCTTCTGCGCAACCTGCGTAGCCGTGCGCGGGTCAGCCGCGTCGTCCTGCGGGTCGAGTTGCAGTGTGATTTTCTGGCCACCGATCGTGAGCCCCTTCGCGTTGATTTCCTCAATCGCGAGGCGTGCGCCGTTTTCGTTGTCCTTGCCCAGGTGTGCAATACCGCCCGTAAGCGGCGCGACGTGACCAATCTTGACGACCTCGTCCGCTGCCGCTCCCGTTGCCATCGTCGCGAACAGCACTGCCGCAGCGCTGATCGGCAACAGCTTTTGAATCTTGATGTTCATGTAAGTCTCCAGTTTCGGTCAAAACAACGTAATCGCCCTTGTGCCCCCGCTTCCTTCACGTGTCGCTCAAATCCCGTGGACGACTCCGCCGGATGCATCGTTATGCACTTGGCAAGCACGTGGTCCAGCCCGTTTGTGGCGGGTGGCCTTTCGTACCAGCGCGCAAGTGTAGGCCATCAAATTAATTTGTGGGGTTTTTTTGAGTAAGTGGGATCACTACCAATAGTGTTTATCCCACATGCTCGCTGAATCGCTCCGGAAAGAACCTGCAAGGCCCGTGTCCGGCCCGGCGTTGTGCTCCGCCCTGGATCGAACTTTCGGGCCAAACAGCGCGCTATAGAGGGTCTTTTCTTTAAAGATGCGCGTCAAAAGGCCGTTAATACGCCGATGCCGGGTCGCTTGCGCCACGCTTAACCCGCTAGTCAACCATCGCGAAAATCAGTGCCCCGCCGTGGGCCGTTTGCCAGCACTCGCTAACGCGCGAAACCTTTGCCACCACCGGTGCGCACTACACTTCTCAAATAACGTTTCATAAATGAATCGTTCAGGCGCGCCGCGCGATGCGTCGCTCACCCGGATTCATGCGACCAGCCAGCCGTTCTTGAATAGCCCGGGCTGTTTCAATCCGCATAGGTGAAATCCGGATGCACGCCTGCGCGGCTGTCGGCGCAGCGTCGGGGTCGCTGCAGTGCGTAGCGTTTGGTGGCAAACTGGCGCCGTTTTTCGGCCACCCCTTCGGCCAACCGCCTTGCAGAGGAGAATGAACGTGAGCGTGACTTCCCGTTGGATCGACATCCCCGCCGGCGCCGATAGCTTCGGCGCCTATCTGGCGCTGCCGAAAAGCGGCAAAGGTCCTGCCGTCATCATCATTCAGGAAATCTTTGGCGTGAACAGCCATATTCGCGCGGTGACCGACCAGTATGCGCAGGACGGCTATGTCGCGATCTCACCGGATATCTTCTGGCGCACGCAGCCCCGGGTCGAGCTGACCTACGCCGGCGCCGACCGCGACAAGGGCATCGAACTGCTGCAGAAGACCAACGTCGATCTGGCTGTTGCCGATATCGGCGCGACCGCGGCCACGCTGCGCGCAATGCCCGAAGTAACTGGCAAGCTCGCCGCGATCGGCTTCTGCTTCGGCGGCCGGCTCGCGTATCTGACGGCCGCGCAGGGCACCGTGGACGCCGCCGTTGCGTACTACGGCGGCGGCATCCAGAATCAGCTCGACGCCGCGCCGAAGATCCAGGTGCCGATGCAATTCCACTATGGCGAACTCGATTCGGCGATACCGATGTCGGCCATCGGCCAGGTGAAGGAGCGCTTCGCCGGACGCGACAACGTCGAGTTCCATATCTATCCGAACGCCGATCACGGTTTCAACTGCACCGATCGCGCAAGCTATCACCAGCATTCGGCCGCGCTTGCGCACGGTCGCACACTCACGTTCCTCGGCGAACGTCTCTAAGCGACGCCTTCGGCTAAGCTTGACGGCGCGGCGCGCACTGACGCGCGCCGCGCTGCGTCGGTTCATCCACATCTGTTGTCGGCCGTTCGCCCGGGAGGCGTTCAACGCGTGCAATCCGACTATCTTGCCCACGACGCCATCGGCCTTGCCGAGCTGGTGAAAAAACGCGAGGTCAGCGCGCGCGAGTTGCTCGACGTCGCGATCGCGCGCGCCGAAGCCGCCAATCCCGCCATCAACGCGATCGTCGTGAAGGACTACGATGCCGCGCGCCGCCGCGCGGCACGCGAGTTCGCCAATGGCGGCAGCCCCGAGCAACTCGGCGCCGGACCGCTCGCGGGTGTTCCCTATCTGATCAAGGACCTGTCCACGCCGGTCGCCGGCTTGCGCATGTCGATGGGCAGCCGCCACTATCGCCATCTGGTCGCAAAAGAGGACGCGCCGCTCATTACACTCACACGCGCCGCCGGCCTGAATATCTTCGGCAAGACAAATACGCCGGAGATCGGTCTGATGCCTTATACGGAGCCCGAACTGTTCGGTCCGTGCCGCAATCCGTGGAGTCTCGATCACACGCCGGGTGGCTCGAGCGGCGGCGCCGCTGCCGCCGTCGCGGCCGGCATCGTACCGCTCGCGCATGCATCGGACGGCGGCGGCTCGATTCGCATTCCCGCGTCGTGCTGCGGCCTCTTCGGGCTCAAGCCTTCGCGCGGCCGGCAGCCGCCGTTCGGCGAGCCGATGCCCGGTGAACTGAGCGCTGCACACGCCGTATCGCGCAGTGTGCGCGACAGCGCGCTGCTGCTCGATCTGACCTCGGGTAATGCGGATCGGCCACCCGGCGCGCCCGGCACATTCCTCGGCGCGCTCGCCGAACCGCACGGCAAGCCGCTGCACATTGCGTATGTGACCGACCCGATGCTCGCGCCCACGTTATCCGCGGATGTGCGCGCCGCGCTCGAAGACGCCGCGCAACTCGCGACATCACTTGGGCACCGGATCGAACCGGTGTCGCTCGGCATCGACTTCGGCGCGGTGCGCAACGCGTATCTGATGATCGGCGCGGTGGTCGCCGAGTCGGCCGTGTTCAACGCCGACCGCATCACCGGACGCAAGCCGACGCGTGACGAGTTCGAAGTGACGACCTGGACGATGGCGCACATCGGCCGCAAGTTCGGCGAACGTTCGCTGCCGGCTGCGCTCGACGAACAGCGCAGACTGACCGCGAAACTCACCGATCTTCTGAACCGCTATGACGTGTTGCTGTGCGCGACACTCGCGTCCGCGCCGATCAAGATCGGCGAGATGCAGCCGAGCGCATTCGAGGCGCTGCAGATGCGCGTGGTGAGCACGCTGCGCATCGAAGCGCTGATGAGGAAGCTGCTGAACGAAACCGCGGACAAGGCCTTTGCATGGGCCGGCTGCACCGAGCTATTCAATCTGACCGGACAGCCGGCGATGTCGGTGCCGCTCTACTGGAACACGCGCGGATTGCCGATCGGCGTGCAATTCGCCACGCGCAATGGCGGCGAAGCGACGTTATTGCGGCTGGCCGCGCAACTCGAAGCGGCGCGCCCATGGTTCAACCGCCGGCCGCCGCTGATGTACGCGCGCGAGTGAACCGCAACATCGGGACCCAACGGATGTGCGTGTACGCGGGGCACGGGTCGTCCCCGGCCGGCCTGCGTTCACAGACAAAAACAATCCGCCGCGAACCACGCGGCGGACTTTCGTCGATGCATCGGCCAGTCAGCGCGTAACCGGCTGACCCTCGCCGGACACTGCGCTGTCCGTTACGCCTTCTTGTTATACGCGCTGCACCAGCCCGTCGCGGCAACCTGCTTGCCGGCGAACATCGGGCAGGGCGCGAACGCGTCCGTGGGTTTGCCCTGGTAGAAGCTGCAGTTGCCACACGCTTCACCGGCTGCGTATTTGGCGAACTTGGCCTTGTCGACCTTCGTCGCATCCGCCTTGTAGCCAAGCGCTTGTGCAGTCGGGTCGGTTTCGGCAACCTTCGGTGCGTCGGCCAGCGCCTCGCGCGACAACGCCAGCGCCGACACGGCGCCGATACTCGTGATCAGAAACGTACGACGGGATGATTTCATGGGGACTCGCTCCGTTTTGTCTTGATCGGTCCGCCGTTCTATCGACAGCGGTGTCCAAGCATATCAACGAAGCCGGCCGGCGTGAGCCTTCAATGCTGGTCATAAGCGAATCCGCAGCGTGGGACGCGCAGGCGCGCCGTGGTTGCCGCGTCGTTTTCCGGTACGGCGCGGCCTGCGACACTTGGACGCAGCGGCTCGCCTAAGCGCGCCCCGCCAGTTCACAAACGCGCTGCGCGATCGCGAGCGAAGCCGTCAGCCCAGGTGACTCGATGCCGAACAGATTCACCAGCCCGCGCACACCGTGCGCGGCCGAGCCCTGGATCAGGAAGTCGGCGGCAGGTTCGCCGGGACCGGACAGCTTCGGCCGGATACCCGCATATGCGGGCTGCAGCGCGTGATCGGGCAATGCCGGCCAGTACGCGCGGATTGCCGCATAGAACGAGTCGGCGCGATGCGGATCGACGTCGTAGCTGATCGAGTCCACCCATTCCACGTCCGGGCCGAAGCGCGCCTGGCCGCCGAGATCGACCGTCAGGTGCACGCCGAGACCCGCCTCGTTCGGCATCGGATAAATGAGCCGGCTAAATGGTGCGCGCCCCGACATGCTGAAGTAGTTGCCGCGTGCGAAATAAAGCGGCGGCACATAACGCGGATTGAGGCCGCGAATCTTGCGAGCAATCGCGTTCGCGTGAAGCCCCGCGCTGTTGATCACGCAACCGGCACCGATCGTGGTCGGCGCGGAGCCGCCGACCTTCACGATAAAGCGCCCGCTCGACGCCTCGATCGATTCGACTGGCGCATGAAACGCGATGACCGCGCCGTCGCGCTCGGCATCGCCTTGCAGCGCGAGCATCAATTGATGGCTATCGACGATGCCGGTTTGCGGTGAAAACACCGCGTCGACACATTGGAGCGCGGGCTCGAGTTCCTGCGCTTCCGCGCCGGTGATCCGCATCAGGTCGAGCACACCGTTTTCCCTGCCGCGCGCGAGAATGCTCTCGAGTTGCGGAACCTGGTTGCGCGCGGTCGCAACGAGAAGCTTTCCGCAGCGCTGATGCGGCACGCCGCGCGCCGCGCAGTATTCGTACAGCAGCTCGCGGCCACGCACACATAGCGCGGCCTTTTGCGAGCCGCGCGGATAGTAGATGCCGGCGTGAATGACCTCGCTATTGCGCGAGCTCGTTCCGACGCCGATCGCCTCGGCCGCTTCGAGCACGATCACTTCGCGCCCGCGCGCCGCCAGCGCGCGCGCCACAGCCAGACCGATCACGCCCGCGCCGACCACCACACATTCGATTTGATCCATATCCGTTGACACGGCCTGCGCCGCGCCGCGTTCTGTCTCGTCCACCCGGTGAAGATGAAGATCGCGCACGGTCGACCGGGTATTGCCGATACTTGCCGATATCCTTCGCCGTCGCACGCATCATAGGGACACTGCAAAATTGTACGACGGCTCCAGAGACGCAAATGCCCGAAGCCGGAACGGCTGCGGGCATGGCGATCTTCAACGCGTACCGCGTCGCTGGAGTGTACGCCGTCGAAGCGCTCGCTGTGTGGGAAAGCGGACCAATCCGATCATTTACGACGCGCGTCGATCCACATGACCGGCATCACGGCTGGCGTCAATCGTTTGCGCAGCCACGCGTTTGTGCACAAACGCATCGCATCACTATCGCGATTTGGCGTCAATAAACGGAATTTACCGTTGATGGGCAGTCTTTCATTCGCTTTTCCGACCGATGTTTCGCGTGTTCCCGCTTGCGCGGAAGATCGTACGTGACGGGTTTAGAATCCGATCGGCTTGCGCCGCGTCTGGTAATCAAGCCGGATGTCGCCCGCTTCGATTTCGTCGCGCCCATCAATACGCGCCGCGCCGAATCCATTCAGAATCGCGCGACGCATCTCGCGAGGCGACGCGCGCTGCAACTGCTCCAGCGCCGACTCGCACAGACGCGCCGGAAAGCGCTGGCCCCAGCCATGCGCACCGCGGATCTCGTGGTAGATCGACTGCGCGATGCAGCGCGCGCCGTCGCGGTCCGGCGCGGGGATTTCGTAGACGTTCATCCGGTTCAGAATCGGCTCCGGAATCGCGCGCGCGTCATTCGCGGTCGCAATCCAGATCACATGGCCGGCGTTGATCGGAATCTCGGCGAACTCGTCGATAAACGTCTGCGCGGTATCGTGTTCGAGCAATGCGTACAGCGCGCCGAGTGGGTCGTACTGCGAATCGCCGCTCGCCTTGTCAATTTCATCGACCGCGATCACCGGGTTCGCATAGCTGCCGTGCACGAGCGCATCGAACACCTTGCCCGGCTTCGCGTTCTTCCATTGCGACGACGCGCCCGACAGAATCCACCCCGCCGTGAGCGCGCCCATCGAGACGTAGTGGTAAGAGGTGCCCAGCAAGCGCGCAAGTTGCTTCGCGAAATGCGTCTTGCCGATGCCAGGGTCGCCGAGCAGCAGGATCGGCATCAACTCGAGCCGGTCGTCGGTTTCGATGCATAGCGCGACCTGCTTGCGCACGTCATCGAGCGGTTCCGCGAAATTGGGCAAGGTGCCGATCAGATCGTCGACCGACGGCATCCGGTTCGGCTTCACGCAAAACCGCAGGTTGCCGATCTTCAGCATCTTTTCGTAGGTCGCGCGCAGTGCTTCGTTTGCGCCATCGCCGAGGTCGTTGAGCGCGGTTTCGACCTGATCCAGGTCGTAGACCTTGCTGAAAGACGCTACCGCGATCTCCTGTTTGACCATCGCCGTTGTCATCGCTCACCCCGTCGTGCAAGTGTTGCTCGTTGTTGCGCACGGCGCCCGCCGGCGCCGTTCCGATTTCAGTGTAACGATGTGCAACGGGCTTGCAAGCCAGCAGCGACACGGGGTTGCTGCTAATACTGCTTGATTGCGGGCGACTGCGTCACAATGTGCAGCACACCGTTGCTGAACCCCGAGACGGGATCGGGGGTCAGAGAAGTTCCCGCCATCCGGCGTAAGATGATTGGCTGTCGGAGCAACGCGGCCGCACGATTCCGGAGACTTCGCTCATGTGGAAAGCCCGCATCGCCGCCGTACTGGCATTCATGCCGCTGTTGACGTTCGCGCAGGAGCCCGGGCCCGGTACGCCCGCACCCGTCGTGCAATGGCAGTTGCAGGTGATGGAAAACGGCCAGCAGATCGATGCCTTCGAGGGCACCACGGCGGTCGGCCAGGCGCGCACCGACACGCACCATCATGTCGTCCAGCACGACGTAGGGTGCAAGGACCAGCCGGCCGGCAGCATCGACTTGCAGCGAACGGTGAGCGTCACGCCGATCGCGGCGGATGCGAGCGGCGTGACGCTGGCGATCGATGTGCAGGACACGCTCGAAGATACCGGTGCGCAGCAGGCGTCGCCAAGCGGTTGCAAGCTGCCGCCGCAACCACGTCAACTGAGCGCGAGCCATCCTGGCCTCAAGGTGCCGCCCGGCGATTGGGGGAGCTGGCAGATTGTGGACAAGGATCCACAACTCGTCTATCGCGTACGCGCAAGCGTCGCGAGCAACCCGGCACAGCAATGAACAATGTGGACAACGCGGCATGCGAAACCCCGAAGAATTGATACGCGACACTGCGCGACAAGCCGATTCCGAACGGACCGACGCGCAGCAGGATGACAAGCGGGAAGCACCCGGACCGCAAATCGCGCTACCCAGCCGCGACTTCATCGCGGTGAGCTGGAACCTGCACAAAGGCCGCTCGCCGCTCGGATTCCAGGCGTGGCAAGCGATGCAGCGCTGGGTGCAGTCGACGCACGCCGACGCCTATTTCCTGCAGGAAGCGATGGCGCGCCGGATGCCGGCGCCCGTGCTGACCAGCAACTTCGGTGCGCCGCTCGGCGAGCCCGCCGACGACATCTGGCATTGCCAGGCGACCGAAATCGCACGCGCGCTCGAGATGCAGATCGCACTCGGGCCGAATGTGTTCAAACCGTCGTGGCGGCACGGCAATGCGATCCTGTCGCCGCATCCGCTGGATCTCGGCGGACGCTGGGATATCTCCGCGCACCGGTTCGAGCGGCGCGGCCTGCTGGTCGCGCGCGCGACCTTCGCCGGGCACTCGGTCACGCTGCTGTGCGCGCACCTCGCGCTGACCCGCCAGGCGCGTCTACGGCAGATGAACTGGATCGCGCATTGGATCGTCAAGGAAGCCCCCGACGGGCCGCTCGTGCTCGCTGGCGACTTCAACGACTGGCGCAACGACTCGGTGCCGCTTTTCGGCGAACTCGGCCTGAACGAGGTCGCGACCTTGCTCGGCGAATCCGGGCGCACGTTTCCGGCGTTTTCGCCCGCGCTTGCGCTGGACAAAATGTTCGTACGCGGAATGAGACCGGTCGAATGGATCCAGCCGGCGCAGGAAACCGCGTGGCTTTCCGATCACTTGCCTTATATGGCGCGCCTGCGTATCGACTGATCGACGGGACGACGGGACGCGCGGCGACAGGTAAGATCGCGGTTCGTCGATCCTCCTGTCGCCCCCCCCTCATCAAAATGGATAGCCATCCGTATCTTCCTGTGCTGCTGCAAATTGCAGTCGTCTACATGCTCGCGGCCATGAGCCCCGGCCCCAACTTCTTCATGATCACGCAGCTGTCGCTGGCGGGCCGGCGCCGGCTCGGCGCGGCGTCCGCGCTCGGCGTCGGAACCGCGTCGACGATCTGGGCGACGCTCGCGATGCTCGGATTCGCGACAGTGCTGCAAAGAATCGACTGGGTGTACAACGGGATTCGCATCGCTGGCGCGCTGTATCTGGTCTGGTTCGGGTTCAAGCTGTTGCGCTCGAGCATGACGCGCAACGGTGATGGCGCCACAGCGGCCACAGCCGACACACCGGACACGCCACTGCCCGCGGACGATGCCGGCGCTCACTTTCGCGCATGGCGCACCGGGCTCGTCACCTGCCTGACCAATCCGAAGTCCTGCGCATACTGGACCAGCGTGTTCGCGACGATGATGCCGGCGCACGCGCCAGTCTGGTTCTGCGGCATCGTGATCGCGATGATTTCGTTGCTGTCGGCCGGGTGGTACGGCAGCGTCGCCCTGATGTTTGGCACCGAGCGCACGCAGCGCGGTTACCGCAAGCTGCGCAGGCCGTTCGACGCGCTGTGCGGCGCGGCGCTGATCGGCCTCGGCGCGAAGCTCGCGGCCGAGCGCTAGGCGACAGGCGGCAACGAGCCGCACAGGCGGTCGGCCCGCGCACGTCGCTGCCGTTTCCTCCGTTGAAGCGGGTTCCAGTTTCGCGAGCAGGGTCAATACTGCGGCGCGTGGCCGGTTTCGGTATCATCGCGTGACCCGTTGGCCGCGCCGGCGCCCATGCAGTCAGCGCCGCGGCTTCGAACGCGGTCTGCCGTTTCAACCTGAGTTTGAACCCGTCTTTGAACCCGAGCGGCAGCGCGTACCGTCGCGCGTGTGCCGCATGTCCGCAAGCCTGTGCCGCGACCATCATTGCGCGTACCGGTTTTTGCGTCTCATGCGTCACTGCATCGCCGTGGTCCCCACGCACAGCCCACGCGATCGCACCATGAGTGCGGTAGCCGGCTGCAGCCGTATCGACGCGACCGCACCGGTCGCTGCGCGTCCTTGTGACCCGCCAGCGGCCTGCGAATCGGTATCGCGGTAAAATAGCGGATTACGCAGCATTTTTTTGCGCGGCATGTCCCCGTTAGGTCTATCAGGGGGTCGCGCGCCGACGTGTCGGCCGTTAAGTTCGACCAGGCCGTCGCAGTTTTCGCCTCATCCAAGAAGCCATGAGCAACCTGAACACACAAACCGTCCTGAGCGTCCATCATTGGACCGATACGCTTTTCAGCTTCACCTGCACGCGCGACGCGTCGTTCCGCTTCGAAAACGGCCAGTTCACGATGGTCGGCCTCGAGGTGGACGGCAAACCGCTGATTCGCGCTTACAGCATGGCAAGCGCGAACTACGAAGAGAACCTCGAATTCCTCAGCATCAAGGTGCAGGATGGCCCGCTAACGTCGCGCTTGCAGCATCTGAAGGTCGGCGACCAGGTCCTGATCGGCAAGAAGCCGACCGGCACGCTGATGGCCGACAACCTGCTGCCCGGCAAGACGCTGTGGCTGCTGTCGACCGGCACCGGCCTCGCGCCGTTCATGTCGATCATCAAGGACCCGGACATCTACGACCGCTACGAAAAAGTCGTGCTCACGCATACGTGCCGCTTCGTCGACGAACTCGCGTACAAGGAGTACATCACTGACCATCTGCCGGAGCATGAGCACATCGGCGAACTGATTCGCGACAAGCTCGTGTACTACCCGACGGTCACCCGAGAGGCATTCCAGAACCGCGGCCGGATCACCGAGCTGATCGAAACGCAAAAGCTGTTCGCCGACCTCGATCTGCCGCACTTCTCGAAGGACGACGACCGCGTGATGCTGTGCGGCAGCCCGCACATGCTGCGCGACACGCGCGAGTTGCTCGACGACATGGGCTTCGAAGAAGGCAGCAACAATGCACCGGGCCACTACGTGGTCGAAAAGGCGTTCGTCGGCTGACGTTCGTCAAGCCGCAAACGCATCGGCCGCGCGACACTCAGCGTAAAAACAACAAGACCGGGACATTCCCGGTCTTTTTTTGCGTCGACGCTTTTCCCTTCAATTCACCTTCTGCATCATGCGATCTGGTTAAGCCAAATCGCATGATGTCCCGCTACGTGGCGTCGCGCGGGCAAACGTTACAATTTGACACACGCTAACGCCGTCGTCTTGTAAGCATTTTTCCTACAAATCCCGCCCCGATAAATGGGATGCGCGAGGTGAAATTTACGCGCGGAGCCTTGCTCTGCCTGCATATTTTTCTCTTTTTAGGATATCATCGCGGCGCAGTACCCCTACACGGCACCTACGATTTGTAGGCCGTCGACTTGTTACCGAATGTAAATTTCGTTACGCCTTCGCGTAGCGATTGTCCGTCACGGCGATACCGCGGCGGACACGTCTGGGAGGCTGAGGGTTCGCATGCGTTGTTCTGGATTTGCACTGTCGACGCACAGCCGGCTAGCCGGCCAGGCAATTTTCTGACAGGGAAAGCATGGATACGTCGACCGTGGTACCGATCGGCGCACACACGCCGAACTCGATCGCACGCGATGCTGACGAAGCGCTTGCCGCCTCGCGAAACCTTGCCGACACGCAATCCGGTGCCGGCGGCACAGATGCCACCCTCTGCGGCGAGTCGGACCGCGCCCTCCCGTCAGCCGAACAAGCCGAGATTGCCCGTCTGCGCGCCCGCGTGCGCGAACTGGCAAGCGAAGTCGTGCACGCGCAGGAAGCCGCGCGCTGCCTTCTCGCGCAGGAACTGCACGACAACGCCGGCGCCGAACTGACCGCTGCGCGCTTTGCGCTCGCCAATATCGAAACCTGGCTGCCCGCCGATGCGACACCGCAATGCGCGGCGTCGCTCGCGGTCGCCGCCCGCTCACTCGATGCGGTCTCTAGCGCGACACGCGATGTGATCGACGAACTTCACGCGCCGTCGCTCGAAAGCGGAATCGTGCACACACTGTCGCAATGGACCGGCAGTTTCGCGGCGCGCACCGGCCTGCGCACGAGCTTTGTGTGCGCCGCCGATGCACGTTTGACGCGCCTGCCAGGCGATGCCGCGCTCGCGATTTTCCGTGTCGCGCAAGAGGCACTGAACAACGTCGCCAAGCACGCGCGCGCGTCGGGCGCGGACGTGCGGATCGAGACCGACGCCGAACATCTGATTCTTGTCGTCGCCGACGACGGGATTGGCCTTAAGCGCGCAGTCCGTGAGCGTGACCGGCGCTTCGGTCTGTCGGGCATGCGGGCGCGCTGCGAAGCATTTGATGGTGAGTTCAGCCTCGCAAACGCGTCCCGGCCGAAGCAGCACGTGCGCAGCGCACGACCCGGCACCGCGATTCACGCGCGGTTCGCGTGGCGCGCGTTGCTGGCCACCCCCGAACCCAACGTGCGGCGCCGCGCCGCACTCCGATGACCTGACAGTCGAAAGCGACGATGAACCTGCGCATTCTCCTCGCCGAAGATCACGCCGTGGTTCGCCAGGGCGTGCGCCAGCTGCTGCTCGACCGTGGCGTCGCACATGAAGTCGCGGAGGCCCAGACGGGCGCCGAAGTGCTGATGCAAGCCAGCCGGCACCCATACGACGTGATCCTGCTCGACATCTCGTTACCCGACCTGAACGGCGTCGAGGTACTGAAACGCCTGAAACGCAAGGTGCCGCGCGTGCCGGTGCTGATGTTTTCGATGTATCGCGAGGACCAGTACGCGGTGCGCGCGCTGAAGGCCGGCGCGGCCGGCTATCTGTCGAAGACGATCGACGCCGCGCAGATGATCGCCGCGATCCAGCAGGTCGCCGCCGGCCGCAAGTACGTGAGCCCGGCGATGGCCGAAGCGCTCGCGAACTACGTGTCGTTCGACGGCGAGCAGATGCCGCACGAGAAACTTTCCGACCGCGAATACCAGACACTGTGCATGCTCGCGTCGGGCAAGCGCCTCACCGATATCGCGATCGCGCTGTCGCTATCGGTGAAGACGGTCAGTGTGTACCGCACGCGGCTGCTCGAAAAAATGAAGCTGCGCAACAACGCGGAGCTGACGTTCTACGTGATGACGAACCGGCTCGTCGATCTGAATCCGGCGATGACCGCCTGAGGTTTCACGTCGCCCGCCAAGCCGGCGCGGCGCATCGCACCGCATGCCATTCCTAAAGTTCTCCTAAGCCTCTGGAAGTCACCCAATCCGCATCGGCTAAAATTAAAGGTTCCCCGGCATTCGGCGCGTGGAGCGCGTGCTTTGCCTCGCATGGGACTGGGGCAAGCGCCAACGCGCCAACTCCGGCCGACTCGCTGCACAGGAGACCTTGATTAATGTCTGTATTCCGCAAGAAAAACGTCGAGCATATGATCGCAGGCGCGCAAAGCGCCGGGCTGAAGAAGGCGCTCGGCGCGCTCGATCTGACGTTTCTCGGCGTCGGCGCCATCATCGGCACCGGCATTTTTGTCTTGACCGGGACCGGTGCGGTTCAGGCGGGCCCCGCGCTGATGATCTCCTTCCTGATCGCCGCGATCGCATGCGGCTTCGCGGCGCTTGCCTATGCGGAGTTCGCATCGACCATTCCGGTCGCCGGTTCTATCTATACCTACTCTTATGCGACGCTCGGCGAGCTGGCCGCCTGGATCATCGGCTGGGACCTGATGCTCGAATACGGGCTGGCGACGTCGGCGGTGTCGGTCGGCTGGTCCGGCTATCTGCAGTCGCTGCTCGAAGGCTTTGGCATTGCGCTGCCGGTCGCGCTCACCGCGGCGCCGGGTGCGCTGCCCGGCCACCTCACGCTGTTCAATCTGCCCGCGTTCCTCGTGATGATGGCAATCACCACGCTGCTGTCGGTCGGCGTGCGTGAATCGACGCGTGTGAATAATCTGATGGTTGCGATCAAGGTGATCGTCGTGCTGCTCGTCATCGCGGTCGGCGTGTTTCATGTGACGCCGGCGAACTGGCATCCGTTCATGCCCAATGGCTGGCGAGGCGTGTTTGGCGCCGCGGCGGTAATGTTCTTTGCGTTTATCGGCTTCGACTCGGTATCGTCGGCGGCCGAGGAAGTGAAGGATCCGAAGCGCGATCTGCCGGTCGGCATCATTGCGTCACTGGCCGTATGTGCGGTGCTGTACGTCGCGGTGGCCGGGGTCGTCACCGGCATCGTGCCGTCCGCGAAGTTCGCGCATATCTCGCATCCGGTGTCGTATGCGTTGCAGGCGGCCGGTCAGAACTGGGTCGCGGGCCTGATCGACCTCGGCGCGGTGCTCGGCATGCTGACCGTGATTCTCGTGATGGCCTACGGTCAGACACGCGTGATCTTCGCGATGTCACGCGACGGCCTGCTGCCTGCCGCGCTGTCGCGCGTGCATCCGCGTTTCGCGACGCCGTTTCTGACCACCTGGCTGTGCGGGCTTTTCTTCGGGCTGATCGGTGCGCTGGTGCCGCTCGATGTGCTCGCGGAGCTGATCAATATCGGCACGCTTGCGGCATTTTCGATGGTGTCGATCGCCGTGTTGATCCTGCGCCGTACGCACCCCGAACTGCCGCGCGCGTTCCGCTGTCCTGGCGTGCCGGTCGTGCCGGTGCTCGCGGTCGCATCGTGCCTGTTCCTGATGGTGAACCTTGCCGGCGTCACATGGATCGCCTTCGTGGCCTGGGTCACGCTTGGCATCGCAATCTACTTTGGTTACTCGCGCCGCCGCTCGAAGCTCGCGCATGGTGTGCAACCGCACTAAAGCGAGCCGCACACCTACCCGCCCCTTTCAATCGATTCCGCCCAGCGCAAACGGCATGCAGGCTTGCAGCAGCGTGCCGTCGCACGCCGCGCCCGTCGCCCGTTCGATCACATCAGCCGCGCCATTGTCGCGGCCGCGACGATTTCCCCCGATAGCCGCCCCCGACGATTTGTGCTTTACTTTTCGTCACAAATCGTAGATAGCACCAACCGAACCGGACCCTCACAGCAGGTAGGCGGTAGGTAGTGAACGTGGGCCCGTGCCGGTCTCAATCCCCACCAGCAAGCATCTTGCCTGGCCCGCGAAAGTGCACGGGACCGGAGTCAGCGCTAAAGCGCCAACCGGTCCACCTAGGAGACAGTTCATGGCGATCAGCATCAGTCTGACGGTGAACGGCGCACCCGTTACCGCGAACGTCGAGCCCAACACGCTACTTGTTCAGTTTCTGCGCGATCAGCTGCGGCTGACGGGCACGCACATCGGCTGTGATACCGCGCAGTGCGGCGCGTGCACGGTTCATCTGAATGGCCGCGCGATCAAGTCGTGCAACATGCTCGCGGCGCAGGCCGATAGCGCGGACATCACGACCATCGAAGGGCTGTCGAAGAACGGCGAACTGCATCCGATGCAGGCCGCGTTCAAGGACTGTCACGGGCTGCAATGCGGTTTCTGCACGCCCGGCATGGTGATGAGCGCCACCGCGCTGGTCGCGACCCACCCGCAGTTGAGCGAGGCCGATGTCCGCGCCCAGCTCGACGGCAATCTGTGCCGCTGTACGGGCTATCACAACATCGTCAAAGCGATCGTAGAAGGCGCGGCCGCGATGCAGTCCGGTGCGGGTTCCACGCAAAACGCCGCCAAGGCCACCGCCTGAGGAGCCCGACCATGAACGCACCCGAAACCCATCGCATGATCGGCGCCTCCGTCAAACGCAAGGAAGACGCCCGCTTTCTGACCGGCAACGGCCAATACACGGACGACCTGATCCTGCCGCAACAGTCGTATGCGGTGTTTCTGCGCTCGCCTCACGCGCACGCGCGCATCAAAAGCATCGATACGACCGCCGCGAAGCAGTCGCCCGGCGTCGTCGCGATCTTCACCGGCGCGGACCTCGCGGCGGACAAGGTCGGCGGGCTGCCGTGCGGATGGCTGATTCATAGCGTCGACGGCAAGCCGATGAACGAACCGCCGCATCCGGTGATCGCGCATACGAAGGTGCGCCATGTCGGCGACCAGGTGGCGCTGGTGATCGCCGATTCGGTCAATGCGGCCAAAGACGCGCTCGAACTGATCGAAGTCGACTACGACGAGCTGCCGGCGAACGTCGATACCGCGCACGCAGCCGACCCAGGCCAACCGGCGGTGCACGACGAAGTGCCCGATAACACCTGCTTTACGTGGGGCCACGGCGACAAGGCCGCGACCGACGCCGCGTTTGCGAAGGCCGCGCACGTGACAACGCTCGACATCGTCAACAACCGGCTCGTGCCGAATGCGATCGAGCCGCGCGCGGTCAATGCCGCATGGTCGCCGCACGACGACAGCTATACCGTGTACGTCGCGAACCAGAATCCGCACGTCGAACGGCTGCTGATGGCCGCGTTCGTGCTCGCGCTGCCCGAATCGAAGGTGCGCGTGATCGCGCCCGACGTCGGTGGCGGCTTCGGCTCGAAAATCTTTCTGTATGCGGAAGACGTCGCGGTGACATGGGCGTCAAAGAAAGTGCGGCGCCCGGTCAAATGGACGGCCGAGCGTTCCGAAGCCTTCCTCTCCGACGCGCACGGCCGCGACCATGTGACGAAAGCCGAACTCGCCATCAACAAGGACGGCACGTTCCTCGCGATGCGCGTCCATACGATCGCCAATATGGGCGCGTATCTGTCGACGTTCGCGTCGAGTGTGCCGACCGTGCTGTACGCCACGCTGCTCGCCGGTCAGTATGCGACGCCGGCGATCTACGCGGAAGTGAAAGCGGTGTTCACGAATACCGTGCCGGTCGACGCCTATCGCGGTGCGGGGCGTCCGGAAGCGACGTATGTGGTGGAACGCCTCGTCGAAACGGCGGCACGCGAACTGAATATCAATCCGGCCGACCTGCGCCGTCGCAACTTTATCCGCTCGTTCCCGTATGCGACGCCGGTCGGCCTCACCTACGACACCGGCGACTACGAACCGATTCTTGCGCGCGCCATCCAGCTCGCGGATGTCGAAGGCTTCGCCGCGCGCAGACAGGCGTCGGAGCAGAAAGGCAAGCGGCGCGGCCTCGGCTATTCGTGCTATATCGAGGCGTGCGGACTCGCGCCTTCGAACGTCGCCGGCGCGCTCGGCGCGCGCGCGGGCCTCTTCGAAGCCGGCGAAATCCGCGTGCATCCGACGGGCTCGGTCACCGTGTTTACCGGCTCGCACAGCCACGGCCAGGGTCATGAGACGACCTTCGCGCAGGTGGTCGCCGACCGGCTCGGCATGTCGATCGACAACGTCGAAGTCGTACACGGCGACACCGGCCGGATTCCGTTCGGCATGGGCACCTACGGGTCGCGCTCGATCGCGGTCGGCGGCTCGGCGATCATGAAGGCGCTCGACAAGGTCGAAGCCAAAGCGAAAAAGATCGCCGCGCATCTGCTCGAAGCATCGCCCGACGATATCGAGTTCAGGGACGGCACGTTTCGCGTCGCCGGCACCGACCGCACGAAGAGCTTCACCGACGTGTCGCTCGCCGCGTATGTGCCGCACAACTATCCGCTCGACAAGCTCGAGCCGGGCCTCGACGAAAGCGCGTTCTACGACCCGACGAACTTCACGTATCCGGCCGGCGCGTACATCTGCGAGGTCGAGGTCGACATCGACACGGGTGAGACGCGGATCGAACGCTTCACCGCGGTCGACGATTTCGGCAACGTGATCAATCCGATGATCGTCGAAGGGCAGGTGCACGGCGGGCTCGGCCAGGGGATCGGCCAGGCGATGCTCGAGCGCTGCGTGTACGACAACGAAACCGGGCAGCTGCTGTCCGGCTCGTATATGGACTACGCGATGCCTCACGCGTCCGATCTGCCGGACTTCACGGTGGAGACCGCGAAGGGCACGCCCTGCACGCACAATCCGCTCGGCGTCAAAGGTTGTGGCGAAGCGGGCGCGATCGGCTCGCCGCCGGCCGTGATCAACGCGATCATCGATGCGCTCGCGCCGCTTGGCGTCACCGACCTGCAGATGCCGGCGACGCCGCATCGGATCTGGTCCGCGCTGCGAGCGGCCCATCCATCACAACGCGCCTGAGCGAAGGAGCCCACATGTATACGTTCGACTACCAACGCGCGGCTGATCCGAAAGCCGCGGTGTCGGCGCTCGCGGCGGACAGCGAAGCCAAATACCTGGCCGGCGGCCAGAGCCTGCTGCCGACGATGCGCCTACGCCTCGCACAGCCTTCGAAGCTAATCGACGTCACGCGCATTCCGGCGCTGAAGGAAATCCGCGCGGACGGCACGACGCTGTCGATCGGCGCCGCGGTCTGTCACGCGGACGTTGCAAGCCATGCGGACGTGCGCCGCATGCTGCCTGCGCTCGCCGACCTCGCCGCGCATATCGGCGACCGCCAGGTGCGCGCGCTCGGCACGATCGGCGGCTCGCTCGCGAACGACGATCCGGCTGCGTGCTATCCCGCGGCAGTGCTCGGGCTCGGCGCGACCGTCGTCACCGATCGCCGGCGAATTAGCGCCGAAGACTTTTTTGTCGGCATGTACGAGACCGCGCTCGCGCCCGACGAGCTGATCGTAGCGGTCGAGTTTCCGCTGGCGGAACGTGCCGCCTATGAAAAGTTCAGGAACCCGGCGTCGCACTTCGCGCTCGTCGGTGTGTTCGTCGCGAAACAGGCGAATGGCGTGCGCGTGGCGGTGACCGGCGCGGCGCCGTCGGTGTTTCGTATGCCCGAGCTCGAGCGGGCGCTGTCGGCTGACTTCTCACCGGCGGCGGCCCGCACGGTGACGGTTTCGGCGGATGGTCTCAACACGGATCTGCACGCGAGCGCAGAATATCGTGCACATCTGATTCCGATCCTGGCTGCGCGCGCGGTCGAGCGGGCCAAGGGTTAGACGCGCTCGCGCGTGACCGCCTGGCGGTTCGTGGCCCGGCGCGTCCGGGCCGTTCCGTTTCAGCGCCGCGCGCCGCGCGCCCGAGAAAACCATGCAACCCGCTTCGATCGACGACACCCTCGCGCAACTCACGGACCAAGGCTATTTTGCGAGCCGCGAGCTCGCGACCGCGCTGTTTCTCGCGCTGCGGATGGAGCGGCCGCTCTTCGTCGAAGGCGAGCCCGGCGTGGGCAAGACCGAGCTTGCGAAGGCCGCGGCCGGCATGCTCGGCACGTCGATGCTAAGGCTGCAGTGTTACGAAGGCCTCGATAGCGCGAGCGCATTGTACGAATGGGACTACCCGCGGCAGATCATGGCGCTGCGTCTTGCCGAAGCGGCCGGCGAGAAACCCGGCAACGACACGCTGTATCGCAGCGAGTTTCTGTTGAAGCGTCCGCTGCTGCAAGCACTGATGCCCGATGAGCGGCACCCCGGCGCGCGCCGCGTGCTGCTGATCGATGAAATCGACCGCGCCGACGAACCATTCGAAGCGTTCCTGCTCGAGCTGCTGTCCGACTTTCAGGTGTCGATTCCGGAGTACGGCACCGTGTGCGCGCAACAGCGGCCGCTCGTCGTGATGACGTCGAATCGCACACGCGAAGTGCACGATGCGTTGAAGCGCCGCTGCCTGTATCAGTGGATTGGCTATCCGGAGCGCGAGCGTGAACTTGCGATCGTCGCCGCGCGAGCGCCGGAAACCAGCTACGCGCTGCAACGGCACGCAGTGGGCTTCGTGCATCAGTTGCGCGGCATGGACCTGTTCAAGGCGCCGGGCATCGCCGAAACGATCGACTGGTGCCGCGCACTTGCTGCACTGAGTGTCGTCGAACTCGATCCGCAATCGGTGCAGGATACGCTGGGGGTCCTGCTGAAGTATCAGGACGATCTGGCGCGAATGGACCCGCAGCAGATCGCCCAATGCCTTGCCGCAGCGGAGTGACGCCGATGGACGCCACGCCGGACACGGATGCCGCTTCGAACCCCGCGCGGTCCACGCGCGGCGCAGCGCAAGACCCATCGCAGACCGAACCGTCCACGACAACGAACCTGTGCCGCATCGAGGGATTCCCGATGCTCGCCCGCAACGTCGTGCACTTCGTGCGCCTGTTGCGCGCCGCGGGCCTGCCGATGTCGCCGGCACAGGCGGTCGATGCGCTCGACGCGTTGCACTGGGTCGGCCTCGCACGTCGCGACGACGTGCGGGCGGCCTTAGCCACGCTGCTCGTGCGGGCGCCTGACGAACGGGAGCTGTTCGACGCCGCTTTCGAGCTGTTCTGGCGCGACCCCGACTGGGCCGGCAAGATGCGCTCCCTCCTGCTGCCGAAAGTGGGCAATGCGATTCCGCCACCCAAACGCAACAACCGCCTCGCCGACGCGCTCGCAGCGCGTCCACCTGCGCAGCACGGCGATCGTCACCCACCCACGATGGAACAGCACGAGTTGCATGCGCACGTGACGTTCAGCGCCGAGGAACGGCTGCGCCACCGCGACTTCGATACGCTCACCGCGGACGAGTGGCGCACGCTGCGCCACGTGATCCGCAGCCACAGGCTGCCGCTCGCGATGGAACGCACACGCCGGCTCAAGGCCGCGTCGCGCGGCGCGCACGCGGACCTGCGCGCGAGCGCGCGCCACGCCGTGCGCGCGGGGGGCGACTGGACGATATGGAAATATCGCGCCGCGGTGGAGCGCAAACCGCCGCTCGTGCTGCTGCTCGACATTTCCGGCTCGATGAGCAGTTACTCGCGCGCGGTACTGTACTTCTGCCATGCGCTGCTGCAATCGCGCGAACGGCTGCAGGTGTTCCTGTTCGGCACCCGTCTGACCAATGCGACCCGCGCATTGCGCGAGCGCGACCCGGACGTGGCAATCGCGACGCTCGCGGATCAGGTGGTCGACTGGTCCGGCGGCACGCGGATCGGCGCGGCGCTCGCCGAATTCAACCGGCGCTGGGCGCGCCGCGTGCTGACCGGCAGGGCCACGGTGCTGTTCGTCACCGATGGGCTCGATCACGAGGCAATCGATCTGCTGGCCGCTGAAATGAGCCGCCTGCGGCGCTTCGCACATCGCATCGTCTGGCTCAATCCGCTACTGCGCTATAGCGAGTTCGCGCCCAAAGCCCGCGGCGTGCAGGCGATCCTGCCGCATGTGGACGCGCACCGGCCGGTTCATAATCTCGACAGTCTGTGCGCATTTGGCCGCGATCTGGCGCAAATGTCGCACCTGGGCGACACGGCGGCGCCGATGACCCGCAGCGCCTCGCACCCGACGATATCCGCAGGAGGCACGCGATGGAATTGACCGAAACTTATAAGCTGCCCATCTCGCAACAACGCGCGTGGGAAGCGTTGAACGATACCGAAGTCCTGCGTGCGTCGATTCCTGGCTGCGAGAGTATCGACGCGGACGGCGAAAACGCGTACGCGGTATCGATGAGTGCGTCCGTCGGTCCCGTTAAGGCGCGCTTCAAAGGGCGTATGCTGCTGACCGATATCGACGCGCCGCATACGTATACGATCGTGTTCGAAGGCCAGGGCGGCGCCGCGGGTTTCGGCAAAGGTAACACGCATGTCAAGCTCGAGCCGGACGGCGATGACGCAACCACGCTTACCTATACGGCGAGCGCGCAGGTGGGCGGCAAGCTCGCGCAGATCGGCTCGCGGCTCGTCGATGGCGCCGCGCGCAAGATCGCCGGCGAATTTTTCAAGCGCTTCAGCGCGCAGGTGACGGGGGGCGGCGCAGACGCCGCAGCGGCTGAGAACGGTGCCGCACCGGAAGCTGACAAGCAGGCGGATGAACCAACCGGCGTCACGCAAGCCACATCGGACGGCGCCGAACCGAAGAGGAAGAAATCATGGACAGCGTGGATCTCGAAGTCCTGAAATCCAGTGCACGCTGGCTCGACGAAGGTCACCGTGCGCTGCTGGTCACGGTCGTCAAGACGTGGGGCTCATCGCCACGCCCGGAAGGCGCGATGCTCGCCGTGCGCGACGACGGGCTGGTGGTCGGGTCGGTGTCGGGTGGCTGCATCGAAGATGATCTGATCGACCGCGTGCGCCGCCAGGGCATCGAGCAGACGCATCCGGAAGCGGTGAAGTACGGCATCACCGCCGAAGAAGCGCACCGCTTCGGTCTGCCATGCGGTGGCACGATCCAGCTGGTGCTCGAACCGCTCGACCAGCAAAGCGGCATCGCCGAACTGTGCCACGCGGTTGAGGAAGGGCGGCTGGTCGCGCGCACGCTCGACATGACGACCGGCGCGGTTCGCTACAGCGCGGCGCAAGCCACCGATGGGGTCGACTTCAACGACCGGCGCCTGCTCACCATTCATGGGCCGCGCTACCGGATGCTGGTAATCGGCGCCGGTCAGCTGTCGCGCTATCTGTGCAACATCGCGGTCGGGCTCGACTATCAGGTCACGGTTTGCGATCCGCGCGAAGAGTACACCGACGAGTGGAACGTGCCGGGTACGAAAATCGTGCGCACGATGCCGGACGATACCGTGCTGGAGATGAAGCTCGACGAGCGCTGCGCGGTCATTGCGCTGACACACGACCCGAAGCTCGACGATCTCGCGTTGATGGAAGCGCTCAAGACCCCGGCGTTCTACGTCGGCGCGCTCGGGTCGCGGCGCAATAATGCCGCGCGCCGCGAACGGCTAAAAGAATTCGATCTGACCGAAACCGAACTCGCGCGCTTGCATGGTCCGGTCGGCATCTACATCGGCAGCCGCACGCCGCCTGAAATCGCGGTGTCGATTCTGGCCGAAGTCACGGCGGCGAAGAATGGCGTGTCACTGCCCACGTTGCTGCAAGTCGAAGGTGCAAAGGCCGCGCGCGAAATCGCGGCAAACGGCGCTACCGTTTGCGGCCTGCCTGCCGAATTTGGCGAGCGCCACGCGTAACGCGCAGTTCAATCCGGCCGCGCGCCACGCCGCGGCCGGATATCTTCTGTTCCGTGTCCTGTTGTTCTTCCCTTCAACGTTAGCCATTCGGCTGACTGCCTCTTTCCTCGCAACCTCCATAGCATGAGCCTCTGTGCATCGGGACTGCCGCACGCAGGCATCCCGGCATAGTAATTCCGTTGACGGAATATTCTTTGGAGGCTATATTTGTCTATGAACTGGGACGTTGAATACACCGATACTTTCGGTGACTGGTGGAGCGATTTGAGCGAATCGGAACAGGAGTCGGTCGCGGCGTCAGTGCAGTTGCTCGAAGAATACGGTCCGTATTTGCGACATCCGCATTCGAGTCAGGTCAACGGCTCGGGTTACGGAAACATGCGTGAATTGCGCATCCAGCATGACGGCAGGCCGCTGCGCGTGCTGTACGCGTTCGATCCCGCCCGCGTCGCCATTTTGCTGATGGGGGGTGATAAGACCGGCGACGGGCGCTGGTACGACCGGAACATCCCGCGCGCCGACGCGCTGTATCGCGAACATCTCGCGCAATTGAAACAGGAGGAAGCCGATCATGGCCAGGAAGTTTGCTGAACTGCGGGCGAAAATGTCGCCCGAATCTCAAGTCCGCTCGAATGACAAGGCGCACCGTCTGATGGCGGAAATGGCATTGAACGAACTGCGCCGGGCGCGAGGCATGTCACAGGAAGAACTGGCAATCGTGCTGCACGTGAAGCAGCCGAGCATTGCGAAGGTCGAGCAGCGCACGGACATGTATATCTCGACATTGCGCGAGCACATTCGTGGGCTCGGCGGTGAACTGGAAATCATCGCGCGCTTTCCCGAAGGGGAAGTGAAGATCAGCAACTTCGGCGTGTTGAGCGGCAAGGCATAGCCAACGCCGCGGGTCGCGCGACCGTCGGCATGCATCGAGCATCGCCACGATCCTTGTCGTCGCCATTACGTACGTTCCCGGCTTGACAACCGATTTGTGGGCCTTTTAAGTGTGAAGTCCGCTCATCCCGCAAACCGTCATCGCGGTCACGTACGATCCCATGCGCCCTCTCGTGCTCGTCTTCATCGTGGCCTCCGTCTGGACTGCCGGCGCGTCGGCAGCCGGCGCCAGCAGCAACACTGACGGTCTGCGCCCAGGCGTCGGCATAACCCAAGGCATCGCGAACGACCCGGCGTTGCGCTCCGCCGTCGGCCCGGCCAATCCTGTCGAACCGTACACGAACGAGCAGGAGACCCAAACCTTCACCGTCAACGCCGACGGCTCGTATGTGAAGCTCGACGACCTGACGCTGCGCGTGAACACCGAGGCCGGCGTCGCGCGCGTGGCGCAGCACTACATCTGGTACAACCGCAACATGGCGAGCGTCGACGTGATCGACGCTTACACGATCGGCGCCGACGGCGTGCGCCACGACGTGCAGCCCGAGCAGATTCACGACGTGCAGGAAGAGCGTTCGTTCGACGCGCCGATGTTTCAGGACATCCTCGAAAAGGTCATCGTGTTCCCTGCTGTGGAAGCCGGCGCCCAGATTCACCTGACGTACCGGAAAACGCAGCAGGTACCGATCGTGCCTGGCTATTTCAGCGATTTCACACCGCCCGATCTCGCGCCGACCCACAACTTTCGCCTGATCTACGACTTGCCCGCCGACGTGCCGCTTTACGCGGACGCGCGCGGCTTCGTCACAGAGCCGCCGCGCACCCAGGCTGGACGCACGCGCTACGAGTTCCGTTATGACAAGGCGCGCTTTGGACGCCTCGAATACGGTTCGATTTCATACGTGAGCTACGGCGACCGGCTGATGGTGTCGACCTACCGCGACTACGCGGCCTTTGCGGCCACCTATAAAGCGTCAGCGGTCGACCCAACCGCATCGGACCCGGCCATCGTCGGTCTCGCACGCACGCTAACCGAGGCGGACAGCACACCGCAAGCCAAAGCGAAATCGCTTTACGACTGGGTGCGCAAGAACATCCGCTATGTCGCCGTCAACGTCGGGCGGGGTGCGGTCGTGCCGCATCGCGCCGCCGATATCCTCACGCTGCGCTATGGCGACTGCAAGGATCACGTCGCCCTTTACGGCGCGCTGCTCAGCGTCGTCGGCATTCGCAACGAGCCGGCGCTGATCAATAGCGGCACCGTCTATACGCTGCCTTCGGTGCCCGGTTTCGGCGTACTGAATCACGTGATCACGTGGCTGCCGGACCTGCGGCTCTATGCGGACTCGACCGCGCCGAACGTCGAATTCGGCTATCTGCCGTCAACCGATATGGACCGGCCCACCGTGCTCGTCGATCAGGGCACACTCGGCCACACGCCGACGACCGCGTCGATGGTGCGCGACACCGACCTCACGATTACCGTCGCGCCGGACGGCTCGGCCAATTTCGTCTATCGCCTGCAAGCGACCGGCTGGGCAGCCGAGCAGGGGCGTACGATGCTGCGTCTGCAAACACCCGCGCAGCGCGAAGAAGCGATTCAGGGCGAGTTGCGCGCGACCAACCTGAACGGCAACGCAACGTTGTCGACCAACGCGCTTGATGCCGCCAGCGGCCCGCTGATCGTCACGATGAAGGGCTCGCTCGACGACTTCGTCGTGCCCGGCGCGGCCGCGTCGATTCCCGCTCTGACGAGCTTCGTCGGCGGCTTTCAATCGGACGCCCGCTACTGGCTCGGCGAGCGGCAGCGCACGCAGCCGTTCGTCTGCCGCAACGTCGAACTTCACGAGCGTGCACGCATTGCACTGCCCGCGAATTTTCGCGTGCTCGACATGCCGGAGGCCGCGCACACCGAAGACCGTTTCGTCGAGTTCCATTCGACCTATCAGTACGATCCGAAAACGAACGTCGTCACGATGACGCGCGACGGCAGCACGCGCTTTAGCAGCGAAGTGTGCTCACCGGACGAGTTTGCGCAGATGCGCGCGGGCATCGAGACGATCGGCCGCGACGTACGCGCAGAGGTGATCGTCAAATCGACGCTGCCCGGCATCGCGCAGGCAGGCGCCGCCAGTGCTGCCGGCGCCGCAGGCGCGCGCGGCCGGGTGTCTCAGGCCGCGAAAAAAGTCGTCGCCGAAGCGCCGTGAACGCACCGCGCGGTGCGGGCTCGCGCGACGCGGATCAAACCGGCCACAATGGCCCTTCCTGCATCGCGCCGATCTGCTCGCGCAGTTCGAGAATGCGGTCTTCCCAGTAACGCTGCGTGTTGAACCATGGGAACGCGACCGGAAACGCCGGGTCGTTCCAGCGCCGCGCGAGCCACGCCGAATAGTGAATCAGCCGCAGCGTACGAAGCGCCTCGATCAGATGCAATTCGCGCGGCTCGAACTCGCAGAAGTCCTCATAGCCGCCCAGCAGATCGGTCAACGCGCGCGATGCGTCGCCGCGGTCGCCCGGCAGCAACAGCCATAGGTCCTGCACGGCGGGTCCCATCCGGCTGTCATCGAAATCGACGAAATGCGGGCCGGCGTCGGTCCACAGCACGTTGCTCGGATGGCAATCGCCGTGCATGCGCAGCGGCGCGATATCGCCCGCACGTTCGAACGCGCGTTCGACACCCTCGAGCGCCAGGTTCACGACAGTGAGCCACGCTTCGCGCAGGTCTTCTGGTACGAAGCGTTGCGTCAATAGAAAATCGCGCGACTCGTAGCCGAACGTGCCGATGTCGAGCGTGGGCCGCTCCGCGTAGCGCTGCGTACGACCGACGGCGTGAATCCGTCCGATAAAGCGGCCGAGCCACTCAAGCGTGTCGCGCTGCTCGAGTTCAGGCGCACGGCCACCGCGCCGCTCGAAAAGCGCGAAACGAAAGCCGTCGAATGTGTGTAGCGTGCGGCCTTCGAATGCGCGCGCCGGCACGGCGGGAATCTCGCGTGCGGCAAGCTCGGCGACGAACGCGTGTTCTTCGAGGATCGCGGCGTCGGACCAGCGTTGCGGCCGATAGAACTTCGCGACCAGCGGTGCACCATCCTCGATGCCGAGCTGGTAGACGCGGTTTTCGTAGCTGTTGAGCGGCAGCATGCGCCCGTCGGTACGCGCGCCGGTGCTCGCAAGCACGCTGTCGATCGCGTCGAGCACGCATTCCGGCGTCAGCCGGGTAAACGGAACGGCGGCGCCGTCCCCGAGGTCGGGAGTGTGTTCGTTCATGCCCGCATTGTGCGCCGCGCCGCCGTCAAAGACGAGCGTTTGCCGCGCCTACGCGGACACGGGCGTGAAGGCAGGGGTGACGACGCTCAACAGGTGAGCCGCGACGCGCGTCCGTAACGTGCGTTGTGAAGCACCGTGGTGAGACACGGCTCTGGCACGCGGCTATGAGACACGGTCATGAGACACGGCTATGAAGCGCGCGCGCGAACCGCGCCCGCGAAGCGCAACGGAAAAGCGTCGCTCGCGCTCAGTGCAGCGCGGCGCCAGCCGGACGCACCAGCTCACCCGTGTCGATCAGATCTTCAAGGAAAAAGGGTTCCGTGCTCAATTGCGGCGACGTGCCGGGCTCACCCGCGTACCACGCCACCATGGCCATGTCGCCCAGAATGCGCATGACAATCCCGCGTGCGCCCGCAGGCACAGCGATATGCACGGATCGGACAATAGAACCGACTTGCATGATATTTCCCCGTTCTGCATCTGCCGGCTTCGGAGGATTGCGCCGGTCAATGTGACAATGAAAAACGCCGCCCCGGTCAAAAAGTTGTGCATGCACCTGATCTTCGTCGCGGGGCGAATCCATTGTTACCACTTTACCCGCACCGCCAAAAGCCGAAAAAAGAGGCATATGTACCGCTGTTTCGATCGAATCAACTTACGAAACGCTAACTGTAACGTGCTGTAAACGGCCCATCATAAACCGTTCGCGCGGCAACTCTCAAAATTGGACATGTACACTACGATACGCGTTATATTCCTGTCGCGCGCGGTGGTCTGCAGCCACACTTGCGCACACGCCCGCCGCCCTCGGCGGCGCCGTCCTTTCGGCCCCAACGGACCGCACCGTACATGTGGATTGTTCGCCTTGCGCTGCGGCGCCCGTATACGTTTGTCGTTCTCGCCCTGCTGCTGCTAATCGTCGGGCCGCTGACGATCCTGCGCACGCCTACCGATATCTTCCCGAACATCGACATTCCGGTGCTGTCGGTTATCTGGACATTCCAGGGTCTGCCCGCCGACGAGATGGAAAAGCGCATCGTGCTCAACTACGAGCGCGGGCTCGCGACGACGGTCAACGATATCGAGCACATCGAATCGACTTCGCTATACGGCGTTGCGGTCGTGAAGATCTTTTTCCAGCCGCACGCGAACATCCAGGAAGCGCTCGCGCAAGTCACGGCACTGTCGCAATCGCAACTGCGTTCGCTGCCGCCCAGCATCACGCCGCCGAACATTCTGCGCTACAACGCGTCGACCGTGCCGATTCTGCGGCTCGCGCTGTCGTCGCCGTCGCTCACCGAGCAGGAGCTGTACGACTTCGGTAACAACTTCCTGAAGACGCAGCTCGCCACCGTGCCCGGCGCTTCGGTGCCGCTGCCGTACGGCGGCAAGCAGCGCCAGATCATGGTCGATATCGATTCGCGCAAGCTGCAGGAGCGCAATCTGTCGCCGATGGATGTGGTGAACGCGATCAGCGCGCAGAACCTGATCGTGCCGACCGGCACCGCGAAGATCGGCTCAACCGAATATTCGGTCCAACTGAACGCGAGCCCCGATTCGCTGGCTGGCCTGAACAACATTCCGATCAAGACGACCGCGAACGGCACCATCTATATTCGCGACGTCGCGCACGTCCGCGACGGCTACCAGCCGCAAACCAATATCGTGCGTGTGAACGGCCAGCGCGCATCGCTGCTGACCGTCAACAAGAGCGGCAATACGTCGACGCTGGAGATTGTCAACGACATCAAGGACATGATGCCGACGCTGCGCAACCTCGTGCCCGCGTCGCTGAAAATCGATCCGGTCGCAGACCAGTCGCTGTTCGTGCGCGCGTCGGTGCAGGGTGTGCTGCGCGAAGCGTTGATCGCCGCGTGCCTGACCGGCCTGATGATCCTGCTCTTTCTCGGCAACTGGCGTGCGACGCTGATCATCGCGGTCTCGATTCCGCTGTCGATGATCACGTCGATCATCGCGCTGTCGGCGCTCGGCGAGACGATCAACATCATGACGCTCGGCGGCCTCGCGCTCGCGGTCGGGATCCTGGTCGACGATGCGACGGTCGCGATCGAAAACATCAGCCACCAGCTCGAGCAGGGGAAAAATCTCGAACAGGCGATTCTCGACGGCGCACAGCAGATCGCGGTGCCGACGCTGGTGTCGACGTTATCGATCTGTATCGTGTTCGTGCCGATGTTCCTGCTGTCGGGCGTCGCGCACTATCTGTTCATTCCGCTTGCCGAAGCGGTCGTGTTCGCGATGCTCGCGTCATATTTCTTCTCGCGCACACTCGTGCCGACGCTCGCGAAGTATCTGCTGCGCCATCAGCATCAATCTGCCGACCCTCATCACGCTCGCGCACCGACGCGCAATCCGTTCATGCGCGTGCACCTCGCGTTCGAGCGCGGCTTTGCGAACCTGCGCGAACGCTACCGGCGGTTTCTGGTCGCGCGCGTAGCGAAACCCGGCGTGTTCACCGCCGGGTTTCTCGTTTGCTGTGGCCTGTCGTTGCTGCTGATCCCGTTCCTCGGTCGTGACTTCTTCCCATCGGTCGACGCGGGTACGATCGCGCTGCATCTGCGTGCGAAAACAGGGATGCGGGTCGAAGAAGCCGCCGCTGTCACCGACCAGGTCGATGCGCGCATTCGCCAGCTGATTCCGCCGAACGAACTGCACTCGATCATCGACAATATCGGCTTGCCGGTTTCAGGTATCAACCTGTCGTACAGCAACACCGGCACGATCGGCACGTCGGACGCGGACGTGCTGATCACGCTGAACGAAGACCATCATCCGACCGCCGACTACGTGCGCACACTGCGACACACGCTGACTGACGAGTTTCCTGGTGTCCAGTTCTCGTTCCTGCCCGCGGATATTGTCAGCCAGACGCTGAACTTCGGGATGCCGTCGCCGATCGATATCCAGATTGTCGGGCGCAACGTGGACGCTAATCGCGCGTTCGCGGCCAATCTGCTGAACAAACTGCGCAGCGTGCCCGGTCTTGCCGATGCGCGCATCCAGCAGCCGGCGGACCTGCCGCGCATCTTTATCGACGTCGACCGCACGCGCGCGCAGCAGGCCGGCTTCACGCAGAACGACGTTGCGCGCAACCTGCTGATCACACTATCCGGCAGCCAGCAAACGACGCCGACGTTCTGGCTCAATCCGCGCAATGGCGTGAGCTACAACGTGATTACCGAAGCGCCGCAGTACACAATGGACTCGCTGCAGTCGCTGGCCAATATTCCGCTCAACGCGAACGGCCACACGAACATTCTCGGCGCGCTGTCGACCATGCGGCGCGAGGCCGGCAACGCCGTGCTCACGCACTACAACGCGCAAACCACTATCGACATTTACGGCACCGCCGACGGCCGCGACCTCGGCGCCGTCTCCGATGACATCAACAAGATCATCAAGGCATCGAAAGCCGATCTGCCTCAGGCATCAACGATTGAGGTGCGGGGCCAGGTGCAAACGATGAATGCGTCGTTCAGCGGTCTGTTCGCGGGACTGGTGTTTGCAATCGTGCTTGTGTATCTGTTGATTGTCGTGAACTTCCAGTCGTGGCTCGATCCGTTCATCATCATTACCGCGCTGCCCGGCGCATTGGCGGGCATCGTCTGGGTGCTATTCCTGACGCATACGACGCTGTCGATTCCGGCGCTGACCGGCGCCATCATGTGTATCGGCATCGCGACTGCGAACTCGATTCTGGTGGTCAGCTTCGCGCGTGAGCAACTCCTCCTGCACGGCGATGCGGCGCGGGCGGCCATCGAAGCCGGTTTCACGCGCTTTCGTCCGGTGTTGATGACCGCGCTTGCGATGGTGATCGGCATGGTGCCGATGGCGATTGGTCTTGGCGAAGGCGGTGAACAGAACGCGCCGCTCGGCCGCGCGGTGATCGGCGGTCTGACGATCGGCACGCTCGCGACGCTGGTATTCGTGCCGGTCGTGTTCTCGATGATTTACCGGCGGCTGGCCGACCGGCGGCATCGGGCCGCCGGGCATGTCGTCCAGAAACCCTGATGCGCGCGAGCGCCTGGCCGTTGATAATGGAGCGTTGATGGAAGGAAAGCCTCTTGATGAATCCGCGGTCAGCCGCGGCGCCACGCCCGCGGCGGCAACGAAGCGCGGGCGCTGGATCGCCGTGCTCGCGGTCATCGTCGTGCTGGCGCTGGCGGTGCAGGGCATCTGGTCGCGCCGCGACGCGCATGCGACGCTCGAGCGTGACGCCGAGCATGCGGCGAAGCTGCCGGTCGAGGTCGTGCATCCGCAGAAGTCGAATGCGGCGCTCGATCTCGTGCTGCCCGGCAACGTCCAGGCCTATCTCGACACCCCCATCTACGCACGCACGAATGGCTATCTGAGGAAGTGGTACGCCGACATCGGCGCCCACGTGAAGGCAGGGCAACTGCTTGCCGAAATCGATACGCCGGAGGTCGACGATCAGTTGCGGGCCGCGCGCGCGGACGTCACCAATGCACAGGCGAACTACGAGCTCGCGAAGACAACCGCCGACCGTTGGACCGACATGCTGAAGACCAAGTCGGTGTCGAAGCAGGAAACCGATGAGAAAGTCGGCGACATGCTCGCGAAGAAGGGCACGCTCGATGCGGCGCGCTTTAACGTCGCGCGGCTCGAGAAGACGCAATCGTTCCAGAAAGTCTATGCACCGTTCGACGGCATCGTGACGGCGCGCAATGTCGACGTCGGCGCGCTGATCGACGCGGGCAGCGCGGGCGGACCGGCGAAGGAACTGTTCCACGTCGCGCAGGCGGACCGGCTGCGTGTGTATGTGAATGTGCCGCAGGCGTATTCGCAGCAAATCCGTGCGAATCAGGCCGCTTATCTGACGCTCACGGAAACGCCGGGCAAACATTATCCGGGCACCGTCGCGCGCACGTCGGGCGCCGTGGACCCGACGCAGCGGACGATGCTCGTCGAAGTCGCCGTCGACAACCGCAACGCCGAGCTGTTGCCGGGTGCGTATGCGCAGGTCCATTTCGCACTGAACTCGCAGGCCACGCCATACACGCTGCCCGGCAACGCGCTGCTGTTCCGTCCGGACGGCGTGAAAGTCGCCATCGTCGACGATCAGCAGCGCGTGAAGCTTGTGACGGTGTCGCTCGGTACCGACTACGGCACGCGCGTCGCGATCGCGTCCGGTCTGTCGGGCAACGAGCAGGTCATTCTGAATCCGCAGGACTCGATCGTCGACGGCGCGCCGGTGCGTATCGTGCAAACGAAGGCTGGTCGCGCGAAGCCCGCGAGTGGCGCGGCGGGCGGTGAAGCAAGCGGCACCGCCAGCGCACAAGCGGCGGCAGCGGGGTAGTGCGCATGCGTCCTGTTCGTCCGTGCCCGCCCGCACTCGTAACGCTTGCCGCTGCCGCCGTTCGTGCGGGCGCCGGCGTCGGCTCGGTCATCCGATCGGTCGCCGGTGCGGGGCCGGCGAGTGCCGCGGCCGCCATCGCGGCGGCCGCGCTGCTGACCGCGTGCGCGGTCGGCCCCGACTACGTGCGCCCTGCCGCGCCAACGCCCGCGACTTACAAGGAGCTCGAAGGCACCGGCTGGAAGCCTGCCGAGCCCGCCGATACCCAATTGCGCGGCGCGTGGTGGGAGGTTTATCAGGATCCCGCACTGAACGCGCTCGAAGAGCAGGTCGCCAAAGCTAACCAGAACGTGAAGGCGGCCGAAGCGAGCTTCCGTTCGGCTCGTGCGGCCGTCGCGGGATTCCGCTCGCAATTCTTCCCGGTCGTGACGTACTCGGCCGACTACTCGCGCACGAGATCGTCCGAAAACATCGAATTCAAGTCGACTGCGGGACGCACGCTGAACGACTACCTGGTCGGCGCCGACGCGACGTGGGAGCCGGATCTATGGGGCCGCGTATCGCGCAGCGTCGAAGGTGCGAAAGCCAATGCGCAGGCGAGCGCCGCTGACGTGCAGAGCATCCTGTTGTCGATGCAGGCCGAGCTCGCGACCGACTACTTCGAGCTGCGCGGGATCGATCGCGAACAGCAACTGCTCGACGATACGATCCTTGCGTACAAGGACGCCGTCGAACTCACGCAGAATCGGCTGAACGGCGGCATCGCGACCGACGCAGACGTCGCGCAGGCGCAAACGCAGTTGCGCACCACCGAGGCGCAGCAAATCGACCTCGGCGTGCAACGCGCGCAACTCGAACACGCGATCGCGATTCTGACCGGCCAGCCGCCGGCCACGTTCTCGCTGCCGGTCGCCCCGCTCGCCGCCGTGCCGGTGGTCGCGCCGACCGGCGTGCCGTCGGCGTTGCTCGAGCGGCGCCCGGATATCGCATCGGCCGAACGGCAGATGGTCAACACCAATGCGCAGATCGGCGTCGCGACCGCGGCGTTCTTCCCGAATCTGCTGCTATCGGTGACGGGCGGCCTCGAAGCCACCAACTACAGCCAGTGGCTGCTTGCGCCGAGCCGCTTCTGGTCGCTCGGGCCGACGATCGCGGGCACGCTGCTCGACTTTGGCGCACGCTCGGCCCAAAAGGCACAGGCGCAAGCGAACTACGACGAGAGCGTCGCGCAATATCGGCAAACGGTACTGAACGCGTTCGGCCAGGTCGAAGACAACCTCGCCGCGTTGCGCGTGCTTGAACGGGAAGCGAAGGCGCAGGATGAAGCGGTATCCGCGGCGCAGCGCTCGCTCGCGATCCTCAACGACCGCTACAAGAACGGCGCGATCACCTATCTCGACGTGGTCGTTGCGCAAACCACCGCGCTGACGAACGAAGTGCAGGCGGTCACGATCGCGCGCCGCCAGATGGCCGCGAGCGTCGCGCTGATCAAGGCGCTCGGTGGCGGCTGGGACGTGTCGCAGTTGCCCACCGACGAGCAGATCGTCCATCCTCCCGACGCAGACGACAAACCTGCGAGCGTAACGCAAGCACCGCGCGGCTGACGATAGACATGTGCGGCGCAACCGGCTGCTCGCCGCACGTGTCGACTCCGTTCGTGACCGCACTGCCGGAATGCATGCGAGGCGCGAGTTCACCTGCTCCTTGCTCGTCAGCGTCATCCGCCTCGACACCCGGCATTCCGTTCGCCGAACGCGACACACGCGCTTACTGGCGAGCGAGCCTCACGTTACTTTTCGCTGGGGCTACGCAGCGTTTTCCCTGCTCTACTGCGCGCGCAACCACGTCAACCCGCATATTCCGAAAGGTGGTTGCAAGCGGGCGCCGCGGTTTTCGTGACCCTGCGAAGACCGCTGAAGAATGTCGCTCAGCCCTGTCCAGCTTCACTTTGGCGTCGATGCCGATAGGTGCTTCGTACGCCTGCACGACCTTCCGGCATCCGCAACGTCACCTATACTCAAATCGAGCGCTACTGCCGCAAGATATGTGCTAGAACGACCACGCGGCCGCTCGACAAGTAATAGAGAAGGAGACGAACATGGCCTATTTCACGATCAGTGATTTTATTTTGGTCATCCCGATGGCGCTCGCCGGCGCGCTTTTTCTTGGCGCCATGCCATGCAACTCGGCCCTCAAGCATAACTCGCTACGCGTACTGGGCGCGCTGCTCGGCGTCGTGTTTGCGGTGGTGCTAGTCGAAGGTTTGCCTGCGTTGGTATAGCGGCGCACACCGGGTGTTCGGAAAGTAAAAAGCCGCCTTACGGCGGCTCGGGTGATCGACGGGCTGAGCGTATCGCGCTCAGACTCGCTGATCCGTCGACGGTTTTTCCCACAGATTGACCCCGCCCTCGATCGCGTGCCGATCGATTTCCGCCAGTTCTTCCTTCGTGAACGACAGGTTGGCAAGCGCGCCGACATTCTCGCGCACCTGCTCGGGTTTACTCGCGCCGATCAGCACGGAGGTCACGCGCGGGTCACGCAGCGCCCATGCAAGCGCCATTTGCGCGAGGCTCTGACCGCGTCGCCGCGCAATCTCGTTCAGCTTGCGCACATGTTCGGTGTTTTGCGCGCTCAGATGCTCCTGGCTGAATGATCCGCCGCCCGCCTTGTTGACGCGCGCGTCCGCCGGTACGCCGTTCAGGTACTTGCCGGTCAGCAAACCTTGCGCGAGCGGCGTGAACGCGATGGTGCCGGCGCCGGCTTCTTCGAGCGTGTCGAGCAGTTCGTGCTCGATCCAGCGGTTCAGCATGTTGTACGCCGGCTGATGGATCAGCAGCGGCACCTTGTACTCGCGCAACAGCTTCACCATCTCACGCGTCTTTGCGGCCGAGTACGACGAAATGCCGATATAGAGCGCCTTGCCCTGCTGCACGGCGCTAGCGAGCGCGCCGGCCGTTTCTTCGAGCGGCGTGTCAGCATCGAATCGATGCGAGTAGAAGATGTCGACGTAGTCGAGCCCCATGCGCTGCAGACTCTGGTCCAGACTCGCGAGCACATACTTGCGCGAGCCGCCGCCCTGGCCGTACGGACCCGGCCACATATCCCAACCGGCCTTCGACGAGATCAGCAGTTCATCGCGGTAAGGTTTGAAGTCTTCCTTCAGCAGGCGCCCGAAGTTGATTTCCGCGCTGCCGTACGGCGGCCCGTAGTTATTCGCAAGGTCGAAGTGCGTGATGCCGAGGTCGAACGCGGTACGGAGAATTTCACGTTGCGTCGAAAGCGGCGTCGTGTCGCCGAAGTTGTGCCACAGACCGAGCGACAACGCCGGCAGCTTGAGGCCGGATTTGCCGCAAAAACGGTACTGCATGTCGGAATAGCGTGCTGAAGCTGCTTCGTAAGCCATGGCTCGAATCCTTGATTCTCGATGAAACCCGCCGGGGAAACCTCTGGGAACAGAGCGCAGCATCGCGTTTGCGACGCGCTGCCGGTATTCGTACGAAAGTTCGTACGACGAATACGTTATGTTAGCGAATCGGCGAGAGCGCTGCACACCGGTTCCGCGGCGGCCCACACTGCGGGACCACGCGGAATTGGACGCGCCAGCGCCGCTCCCCTACACTGCGGCGGCAAATAACATCCGGGAGGATTCTGCAATGACCAAGGCGGTTTCAGTCGCGTTGCTCGTCGGTGGCATCGTGTTGCTGTATTTTGGCGGACAGTCGTTTCACTCGTTCAGTAACGACGTCTCGCGCGTGTTCACCGGCGCGCCGACCAACAAGACAATCTTCCTGCTGGCAGGCGGCGTGGTCGCGACCATTGCCGGGCTGATCGGGCTCACGCTGTCAGGCAGACGCTAGAAACGATCGTCGGTCGCCCGGTCACGGCTTTGCCGGCGCTCGGCCGTCAGCGTAACGTTCGCACATGATGCGCAACGGTTCCCGCGCGTGCCGCCACCGGCTCAAAACGCCACTTCGGGCTTGGATGCCGAGCGCGAGCCGGGCAACGGCACATTGCTCGCACCGTGATACGTGAACACGAGCGAGAACTTCACATCGTTTGTCACGTTCTTGCCAGCCGAATGCAGCGTATTGCAGTGGAAGAACACCACGTCTCCGGGATTCAATTCGGGCGACACCGCGGTCTGGATCAACGCCTGGTTTTCAGGCAGATCCGAGCGAAAAAATTTCGCGTCGTCGAAACGCCCGGACGTGAGCGCCGCCGTGTGCGAACCCGGCACGAACCACAGCGCGCCGTTGTCGGCGCTCTCCCGGCCGAGTGCAAACCACACCGACACCAGATCGTCGCGCTCGAACGACCAGTAACGCGCGTCGCGATGCCAGCCGGTCAGGCTGCCGTACGCAGGGTGCTTCGTCATCATGCAGTTGTGATGCGCGCGCGAAAGACGCGGCTCTTCGCCGAAGTACAACTCCATCCAGCCGCGAATATCCGGTGACGTCGCCGATTCCCGGAAGCGCTCATGGCGCGCGTAGGCATCGAGTAACCGGCGCACCGTGTGACCGCCGGGGGCGTGCTTCGAATCCGGCGCACCGGGATAGCGCAAATCCGCCTCGAACTCGATTGGCGCCGCCGCTTCCCGTAACTGCTGTTGCGCGATCTGCTTCAATTCGCCGCAACGTTCGGGCGACAGAAGCCCCGGCACGATGACGAAACCCTGATTGCGCAGTACCTCTATCTGTTCTTTCTTCGATTGGACGGACATGGATGTTTCCGATAGCGTTCGACGGCCGAAGTTCGATTGTAAAGCGCGCCGGATCGTGCGGGGCAGTATCGGATCAGGGCACGCCGCACGTTGCGGATGCAATCATGCACAGGGTTCGAACCTGGCAAACGTAAAAGGCGGGAAGGAAGGGAAAGGGCGCGATCCGCGCGCAATGTGAAACGTGCGGACGGCCTTTTTCGCATCGTGCAAGCGATACCCGCAAGGGTAAAAACCCGACTTCCGAGCGTCATCGATCGCGTGTAGCCTGCAGGCATGTCGATTGCGATCATCGATGTCCTGTTGCGCACGCGGCTTAAAATGGCTGTCTGCGCAGTCTTTTGTCATTCGTCAGGCTTTTGCGACCGGGATGCACGTGCCCGCTTTTACACAAAAACGCTGGCACGGTTGCTGCATTTCCCGTGCGCGCACAACACCGCCTGAAAAACACACGCCATGCACACACTTCTGAGCACTCGACTCACTCGAGCAGCATTGACGGCCGCGCGTCCGGCGCGCCGCCGTGTCGTGCGCGCGCTGCGCCACCACTCAGCGCGCACACGCGCGCTCACCGAACAATGGCGCGATGCTCGTCCCGTCGATAGCGTCCGCACGTGGTTTCGCACTTTCTTTTCGACGTTGAGAATGCAGGGCGCATCGCGTCGTTTCTCGCTGCGCACGCTGCTGCTGCGCCGGCCGACGCCATTGCGCGTCGCGGGTATGGCAGGCGGGCTCAACCTCGTGCGTGGACTGAACGTCGCGCGCGGCATGAGCCGCAAGCCTCGGCGCACGTCGACGACCAGCACCGGCTGGTTCGCGTTCGCCCGCTAGCTCCGGCTAGCTCGCTACTCGTTCGCGCCCGCTTACTTCGATTCGTTTGACGCGGCCGGGCCGCAAACGAAAACACCCTGCAAACGCAACGTCCGCAGGGTGTAGAACAACCTTGAACAGCAAACCTTGAACCGCGCCGAATGGTTTCGCGTTACGCACCAACGCAACGCGAAACCATCGAGCCGTCCCGCTCCGTTACGCGATCGCGACAACCGGCTCCGTGCCGGCGGCTTCGGCCAGCACAAGCGCCTTGTCGGTCGCCTCCCACGAGAATTCCGGCTCTTCACGGCCGAAGTGGCCATACGCAGCCGTCTTTTCGTAGATCGGACGCAGCAGGTCGAGCATCTGGATGATGCCCTTCGGACGCAGGTCGAAATGCTCCAGCACGAGACGCTGGATCGTCGCATCCGACACACGGCCCGTGCCGAACGTGTTGACCATCACCGACGTGGGCTGAGCGACGCCGATCGCATAGGAAACCTGAATCAGTGCACGCGACGCCAGGCCTGCCGCCACGATGTTCTTCGCGACATAACGGCCCGCGTACGCGGCCGAGCGGTCGACCTTTGACGGGTCCTTGCCCGAGAACGCGCCGCCGCCGTGGGGCGCCGCGCCGCCGTACGTATCGACGATGATCTTGCGGCCCGTCAGACCGCAATCGCCCTGCGGACCGCCGATCACGAAGCGACCAGTCGGGTTCACGAGGAACTTGATATCGCCCTTGATCAGATCGGCCGGCAGCGTCGGCTTGATGACTTCTTCGATCACGGCTTCACGCAGCGTCGACAGTTCGATTTCCGGCGCGTGCTGGGTGGACAGCACGACGGTGTCGATCGAATGCGGCTTGCCGTCGACGTAACGGACCGTGACCTGCGATTTCGCATCCGGACGCAGCCAGGGCAGACGGCCGTCGCGGCGCAGATTCGCCTGACGCTCGACGAGGCGGTGCGACAGGTAGATCGGCAACGGCATCAGTTCCGGCGTTTCGCTGCACGCATAGCCGAACATCAGGCCCTGGTCGCCTGCGCCCTGATCGAGGTTGTTGTCGTGCGCGCGATCCACACCTTGCGCAATGTCCGGCGACTGCTTGTCGTACGCGACGAGCACCGCGCAGCCCTTGTAGTCGATACCGTAGTCGGTGTTGTCGTAGCCGATGCGCTTGATGGTCTGGCGCGCCACCTGGATGTAGTCGACGTTGGCGGTCGTCGTGATTTCACCCGCCAGCACGACGAGACCCGTGTTGCACAGCGTTTCCGCGGCTACGCGCGAGTATTTGTCCTGCGCGAGAATCGCATCGAGAATCGCGTCGGAGATTTGATCCGCGACCTTGTCGGGATGGCCTTCGGAAACCGATTCCGAGGTGAAAAGAAAGTCGTTTGCCACGTTGCAGACTCCTTGTTATGTGGTTACGGTTGAGTTTCACGTAGCCAACTTCTTGAGTCTGAAGCGGCGACGCTTTAGCGGATTTCCCTTCCGGTCGCGCTTTGAAATAAAACGCTCCGGCTTCGCCCCGCAAGTTGTCTATTAACTCGGCGAAGCCCTTATTATAGCGACTTCTTCCAATCGTCACAGAGTAACCACGCGTGCTGCATTCCTATCCGCTTTCCGCCCACCCGCGCCGCGCGCGTTCCACTGCAGGTCTGCGTCGAGGAACTGCATGCTGAGCCGCCTTGGGCCGAAACTGGCCATCGGGCTGCTGAAGTTCTTCGCGCTGTTGCCTTACGGGCTCGTCGCGCGGCTCGGCGACGGCCTTGGCTGGCTGCTCTACCAGATTCCGAGCCGGCGCCGCCGCATCGTCCATATCAACTTGAAATTGTGCTTTCCCGAATGGAGCGACGAGGTGCGCGAAGACATCGCGCAAAAGCACTTCCGGCACGCGATTCGCAGCTACCTGGAACGTAGCGTCCAGTGGTTCGGCTCCGCGAAAAAGCTCGAAAAGCTGGTGCAACTCGATAGCGAAATCGACCTGACCGACCCCAACCTGCCGCCGACGCTCTTTCTCGGCTTTCATTTCGTCGGCATCGAGGCGGGCTCGATCTTCCTCAACTACTCGCTGCGGCGGCCGTGCGGGTCGCTGTATCAGCCGATGTCGAATCCGGAACTCGAAGCGGTCGCGAAAGCGGCACGTGGCCGTTTTGACGCGGAAATGGCCAGCCGCGCCGACAGCGCGCGCATCGTGCTGCGGTGGTTGCGCGAGCGCAAGCCCGTAATGCTCGGCGCCGACATGGACTACGGCATGCGCAATTCGGCGTTCGTGCCCTTTTTCGGCGTGCCGACCTGCACACTGACCGCGGTCGGGCGTCTGGCGAAGGTCGGGCGCGCGCAGGTCGTGCCGTTTATCGGCGAAGTGCTGCCGGACTATAAAGGCTACCGGCTCCGGGTGTTCAAGCCGTGGGACAACTATCCGACGGGCGACGACGCGCTCGACGCGCGCCGCATGAATGCGTTTCTCGAAGAGCAGATTCCTCGCATCCCCGAGCAGTATTACTGGGTGCACAAGCGCTTCAAGACCCGTCCGCCCGGTGAACCCAGCTTTTACTGAGCAAGCGTTTGAACGGCGGTCGTGGCGGGCAGGGTAAGCCGAGCCGTGCGCCAACCGTCCGCGCAATCGCCTGCCCGGGCCCGGAGGCGCACCGGTCAACGGCGCCACATCGCATACAGCGATGGTTCCGCAGTCACTTACAATAGCGGCATGAAACTGAAATTCACCAAAATGCATGGAGCGGGCAACGATTTCGTCGTGCTCGACGGCTATACGCGTCCGCTCAAGCTGAGCGCGGAACAGGTGCGCGCACTCGCGAACCGCCATTTCGGCATCGGTGCGGATCAGCTGCTGCTGGTCGAAAAGCCGACCGTCGACGGTGTCGACTTCCGCTATCGCATCTTCAATTGCGACGGCGGCGAGGTCGAACACTGCGGCAACGGCGCGCGCTGCTTCGTCAAGTTCGTACGCGACACCGGCCTCACCGATCAGCGCAGCGTGCGCGTGCAGGTGCAAAACGGTGTCATTACGCTGACGATGCAGGAAAACGGCGAGGTGATCGTCGACATGGGGACACCGGTGTTCGAGCCGGCACGGGTGCCGTTCGATACGAACGGCCTTGACGGTCGCCCCGGTGGTGGCCTCGAAGGCCGCCGCGAGGGCGCCGACACGCTGTGGCCGATCGACGTGAACGGCGCGACACGCTGGGTATCGGTGGTATCGATGGGCAATCCGCATGCGGTGCAGGTCGTCGACGATGTCGACGCATTTCCGGTTGCCGCTGACGGCCCCGTGATCGAATCGCATGCGCGCTTTCCACAGCGAGTGAACGTGGGCTTCATGCAGATCGTGTCGCGCCACGAACTCAAACTGCGCGTCTACGAGCGGGGCGCCGGCGAAACGCTCGCGTGCGGCACCGGCGCGTGTGCAGCGGTGGCCGCGGGCATCCGGCGCGGCTTGCTGGAAACGCCTGTCACCGTGCACACTCACGGCGGCGTATTGACCATCTCGTGGGCGGGTGGCAACACGCCGTTGCTGATGGCGGGCCCGGCCGCGACCGTGTTCGACGGCGAAATCGAGCTCGCCGACTGATTACCCTGACCGCCGCGCGGCAACGAGGCTTGCGCGGCTTTTTGGCTGAAACCATGAACGATCGCGAAGTCGCCGACTACCTGCTCGCCAACCCCGAATTCTTCGCGGATCACGCGGAACTGCTCGCCACCATCCGTCTTGCGAACCCGCACGGCAAGGCCGCAGTGTCGTTGCAGGAGCGGCAAATGGAAATGCTGCGCGAGAAGAACAAGCTGCTCGAGCGGCGCCTCGCCGAACTGCTTCGCTACGGCCATGAAAACGACAGCATCTCGGCGAAGTTCAACCGCTGGACCGCGCGTGTGATGGCCGAGCGCGATCCGTACGCGCTGCCGCGCACGATCTCATATGGCTTGCGCGAGGTGTTCGACGTGCCGCAGACCGCGCTGCGCGTCTGGGATGTCGCAGAGCAATATCTGCAAGCGGACTTCACGCGCCAGGTCGGCGAAGAAGTGCGCATCTTCGCCAACAGCCTCGCGACGCCGTACTGCGGCACAAACACCGGGTTCGAGGCCGCGCAGTGGCTCGGTCCCGTGGTAGCCGGCGCGCCGGGCGAAGCATCGGACACGGTCGAAGCGGCGAACGGCGCAAACGGAACAAGCGCAGCAAGTGGCGACACGATCGAATCGATCTCGCTGATCGCACTGCGCGACCCGGAACGGGACGAAACCGGCAGTGTGTTCGGCCTGCTCGTGATGGGCTCGACCGACCCCCGGCGCTTTCACGACGGGATGGCGACCGACTTCCTGACGCAGATCGGCACACTCGCCAGCGCGGCGTTAAGCCGGCTGCTGCCGCGCTGATCGTGTGCCGGCCATGCGTTCGTCTGCGCCGATGACACGCCGATCGCGCGCTGACGCAAGGAGTTCATCGTGACGCTGACTGACCCGGTCGCCGTTTATCTGTCGAATCTCGACCACGAGCGGCGGCTGTCCGCGCATACGTTGCGCGGCTACACGCACGAGCTCGACGAACTGAAAAAGCTCGCGAACGGCCGCCCGCTCGAAAGCCTGACCGCTATCGATATTCGCGGCGCCGTTGCGCGCGCACATGCCGGCGGGCTGACCGCGCGCTCGATCGCACACCGGCTGTCGGCCTGGCGCGCGTTCTATCGCTGGCTCGCGGGGCGCGTCGCGTTGCCGGCGAACCCGGTCGCGACCGTCCGTGCACCGAAGCAGGCGAAAACCTTGCCGAAGGCGCTGTCAGTCGACGATACGCACAAGCTGATGGAAACGCCGGCTGCGGCGAACACCGAAGGCCTGCGCGATCACGCGATGCTCGAACTGTTCTACTCGTCGGGCTTGCGCCTCGCGGAACTGGTCGGCCTCGACGTCCAGTTCGCCGAGGGCGACGGCTATCGCTCCGCGGGATGGCTCAAGCTCGATGCGGCGGAAGTCGAAGTGCTGGGCAAGGGCAACCGCCGGCGCATCGTGCCGGTCGGCAGCAAGGCGCTCGATGCGCTGCGCGCATGGCTTGCGGTGCGCGGCGAGTTCGTCAGGCTTGATCCGCACCCGCTGTTCCTGTCCGCGCGAGGCAAGCGGATGTCGCCCAATGTGGTGCGCGAGCGCGTCAAGCGCGCGGCGCTTATCGCCGGCATCCCGGCCAACGTGCATCCGCACGTGCTGCGCCACTCGTTCGCGACGCATGTGCTGCAGTCGAGCGGCGACTTGCGCGCGGTGCAGGAGCTGCTCGGCCACGCAAGCATTACGGCGACGCAAGTCTATACGGCGCTCGATTTCCAGCATCTCGCACAGGTTTACGATCAGGCGCACCCGCGCGCAAAGAAGCGGGGATAGCGGCGATGCCAACCGCCAGTCAAACAGCGCGCATCGGAACCGGGCACGTGCAATGGGCCGCATCGCCCGCGCCAACCGGACTCGGTCTGTACCGTGCCCGCCACGCTGGCAATCCCTGACCAGGCTCCGCGATGACACGCGCTCCAAAAAGAACATTGTTCTGCTGAATACTTCTCTTAATGAATACCGTCACGCTGAAACCGTCGAAGGAAAAATCGCTGTTGCGCCGTCACCCGTGGGTCTACGCGAACGCGATCGACCGGGTCGACGGCAAGCCGGGCGGCGGCGCCACCGTGCTCGTGCGCGCCCACGATGGGCGCTTTCTCGCGCGCGCCGCATGGAGCCCGCATTCGCAGATTCGCGCACGCGTGTGGAGCTTCGACGAAGCGGAACCGATCGATCATGCGTTCTTCAAGCGCCGCGTGCAGCGCGCGCTCGCGCACCGGCAGGCGATGGTGCGCGACACCGGCGCGGTACGGCTGATTTTCGGCGAAGCGGACGGGTTACCGGGCCTGATCGTCGACTACTACGTCGCCGACGATCAAACGGCGCGCGGCCAGTTGGTCTGCCAGTTCATGGCGGCCGGCGTCGAAGCGTGGAAGGACGCGATCGTCGCCGCGCTGACGGGTGCAACCGGTTGCCCGAACGTCTACGAACGCTCCGACGTGTCGATCCGCGAGAAGGAAGGGCTCGAGCCGATCACCGGCGTGCTGGCCGGCGACGCGCCGCCCGATACGCTGATTGCGAGCGAAAACGGCGTCCGGTACCACGTGGATGTGCGCAACGGCCACAAAACGGGCTTCTATATCGACCAGCGCGATAACCGCGCGCTCGTGCAGCAGTTCGCCCATCAGCGGCACGTGCTGAACTGCTTCTGCTACACGGGCGGCTTTTCGCTAGCCGCGCTAAAAGGCGGCGCGCAGCGGGTCGTTTCGATCGATTCGTCGGGCGAAGCACTGGCGCTCGCGCGGGACAATGTCATCGCGAATGGCTTCGATGCGGGCCGCGCCGCGTGGCTCGACGCGGATGCGTTCAAGACACTGCGGCGCCTTGCCGACGACGCCGAGCGCTTCGACCTGATCGTGCTGGATCCGCCGAAGTTCGCCCCGTCGCGCGAACACGTCGACCGTGCGGCGCGCGCGTACAAGGACATCAATCTGAGCGGCTTCCGGCTGCTGCGCCCGGGCGGGCTGCTGTTCACGTACTCGTGCTCAGGCGCGATCGATGCTGATCTGTTCCAGAAGATCGTCGCCGGCGCCGCTGCCGACGCGCGCGTCGACGCGCGCATCCTGAAACGGCTGGGCGCCGGCGTCGACCATCCGCTGCTCACGGCTTTCCCGGAGGGGGAATACCTGAAGGGCCTGTTGTTGCAAATCGCGTGATCGCCCATAGGTGGCAGTATTTCCGGCGGGCGACCGCAGGTGGCCTGGCGCAGGCAGGGGCGGCGGGCTGGGGCGGCGCCGGCTCGGGTTCGGTCGGGTCGGGTAGATTGCGGGCCGGGTTCCAGCCGATCCCGGCGCCGGGCAGGATTCGGCTCAGACTGGCGCGCCTGGCAGCGTGCCTGCAGATATGCTTCAATATTCGGCTTGTTCCGCCCGGCTGCGCCCGGCGGTTCCCGCCCCCGATTTCACGTGTGGGCCTCATTTCAATCCGATGAATCCACGCACAAACAGGACAGGCGAAACGATATGGCGACCAACATGATTCCCGTCACAATCCTCACCGGCTTTCTGGGCAGCGGCAAAACCACGCTGCTCAAACGCATCCTGAACGAGCCGCACGGCATGAAAATCGCCGTGATCGAAAACGAGTTCGGCGAAGAGAACATCGACAACGAGATCCTCGTGCAGGAGTCCAATGAGCAGATCATCCAGATGAGCAACGGTTGCATCTGCTGCACGATCCGCGGTGACCTGGCGCGCGTGCTCGCGGATCTCGCCGCGCAAAAGCAGGCAGGCAAGCTCGATTTCGATCGCGTCGTGATCGAGACCACCGGACTCGCGAACCCGGGCCCGGTCGCGCAGACGTTCTTCATGGATGACAGCATCGCCGACGAATTCCTGCTCGACGCGATCATCACGCTCGTCGACGCGAAGCATGCGAATCATCAGCTGGACGAGCACGAGGTCGTGCAACGCCAGGTCGGCTTCGCGGACCGGCTGTTCGTCACGAAGTCCGATCTGGTCGATGAGGGGGTGCTCGGCGATCTGCGGCATCGGCTGCTGCATATGAACCCGAAGGCGGCGATCAAGGTCGTGAATTTCGGCGATGCGGACATCAAGGAAATTTTCGATCTGCGCGGCTTTAACCTGAACGCGAAGCTCGAGATCGACCCGGACTTCCTCGCCGAAGACGACCACGACCACGCGCACCACGACCACGACCACGCGAACTGCGATCACGAGCACGGTCATTGCGATCACGAAGGCCACGATCACGGTCACGCTCACCATCATCACGCGCATCACGACGACAAGATCAAATCGTTCGTGTATCGCAGCGACAGGCCGTTCGATCCGAACAAGCTGGAAGACTTCCTTGGCGGTATTCTGCAAATTTACGGTGAGCGGCTGTTGCGCTACAAGGGCGTGCTGTATATGAAGGGCGTCGATCGCAAGGTGGTATTCCAGGGCGTGCATCAGATGATGGGCAGCGATCTCGCGGCGAAATGGCAACCGGCCGAGAAGAAGACCAACAAGATGGTCTTTATCGGTATCGAGCTGCCGCAGGACCTGATCACCGATGGCCTCGACGGATGTCTTGCTTGACTCTGCGCGAGGTTGTGCGCGGTTGCACCCGTTTGCCGTGTCTGAAGTGCGGCGCGGGTGCGAAGAAAGCGGTGGCCCGAATCGCGCGAAGATCCTGCGGTCTAACGTACGCAGGACCATCGCTTTTTGACGACTGCCGCGTTATATTTTGACGATATCCGGGGTCGTGACAGAGATTGCCACGGATTGCGGGGCCGTACTGTGATTCAGTTACAATACAGCCCCGCTGGAGAAACAGAACGAATCGCCCGGTCAGCGCGCAAACGTGCCGGGCAAGCAACGGCGCCGGAAAACCTTATCCGGGCAACACGCCGATATGCCGGCAGGCACGCCGGCTCATAACGCGCGCTGCAAGGGAGCATTGCCTCGGGAGTATCTGTATCTGTGGATCGGTTTCCAGAGGAGTTCGGCCCCGCATCGGCGCTTCGGCGTCACGACAGCCCACCGTCCGTGTTCGTCGGCGCAGATTGAGCGTCTTTGACGCGCCTATGCGGGCAACAGGAAAGTGCGGGCAAATCTCACCGTTTGCCTCACATTGAAGAAGCAAGCCAGATGACGACGAAACGACTCTTGACTGAAGCCGAAATCCTGAAGATGAGCGACAAGGATTACATGAACGAGGATCAGCTCGCTTTCTTCAAGAACCGGCTCGAACAGCTGCAGGCGGAAATTCTCCGCAATGCCGGCCAGACCACCGAAAATCTGCGCGAAACCGTGATCGTGCCGGACCCGGCGGACCGCGCAACGATCGAGGAAGAGCATGCGCTCGAACTGCGCACGCGCGACCGCGAGCGCAAGCTGCTGAAGAAGGTGCAGCAGTCACTCGCGCGGATCGAATCGGGCGAGTACGGCTGGTGCGAAGAAACCGGCGAGCCGATCGGCATCCCGCGTCTGATCGCGCGGCCGACCGCCACGCTGTCGCTCGAAGCGCAGGAGCGCCGCGAGCTGCGCCAGAAGCTGTTCGGCGACTGACCGTCGGCAAGGCGCGGCCCGGGGCCCGCGTCCTTATCGCTGCTTCTTCAGGAGGCGCACGGGTTCGTGCGCCTCTTTTGTTTTGTGGTCCTGCAGTGGTCCCGCAATGGTCCTCAGTTGAGTCCCTGGTGGTCGCGCCGCGCGGCGAAAGCGCGGCGCGCATGTCAGCCGGTAAGCTTCGCCCGTACCGGTTCGTGATATCACGCACGATTTACCGGACCATTCAGATTCTTCTGTCGAAACTCTCGGATATTGCGCACAGAGTTTTCCAGAGCGCCTGCCGCGGCAGCCCTTGATATGGGCTCGCAAGCCCTAAAATAAACCGAATGCGTTGCACGCGCGCACCGCGAAGCGGTCGCGCGCCGTCCGCTGTCACGGATTTTCGCGGTGACGCAGCGCCGGCACCGCGTCTTATCAGTTTTGCAAAAGGAACGCATATGGAGCAATTTCACGGCACGACAATCGTCTCCGTGCGCCGCGATGACCAGGTCGCGCTAGGCGGCGATGGCCAGGTGACACTCGGCAACATCGTCATGAAAGGCGGCGCCAAGAAGGTCCGCCGCATCTACAGCGGCAAGGTGCTGGTCGGGTTCGCCGGCGGCACGGCCGACGCCTTTTCACTGCTCGATCGCTTCGAAGCGAAGCTGGAAAAGCATCAGGGCAACCTGACGCGCGCCGCCGTCGAGCTCGCGAAAGACTGGCGCACCGACCGCATGCTGCGCCGGCTCGAGGCGATGCTGATCGCTGCCGACGCGCAATCGACGCTTGTCATCACCGGTAACGGCGATGTGCTCGACCCGGAAGGCGGCATCTGCGCAATCGGCTCGGGCGGCGCGTACGCGCAAGCCGCGGCCAAGGCGCTCGTGGACAACACGGCATTGTCGGCGCGTGAAATCGTCGAAAAATCGCTGGAGATTGCCGGCGACATGTGCATCTACACGAACCACAATCGCGTCATCGAAACGATCGAGTAAGGACCCACGATGAGCACCATGACTCCCGCCGAGATCGTCTCGGAACTCGACAAGCACATCATCGGCCAGGACCGCGCGAAAAGGGCCGTCGCGGTCGCGCTGCGCAATCGCTGGCGACGCCAGCAAGTCGCCGACCCGTTGCGGCAAGAAATTACGCCCAAGAACATTCTGATGATCGGACCGACCGGCGTCGGCAAGACGGAAATCGCGCGGCGTCTCGCGAAGCTCGCGGATGCGCCGTTTATCAAGATCGAAGCGACCAAGTTCACCGAAGTGGGTTACGTGGGCCGCGATGTCGACAGCATCGTGCGCGACCTGATGGAGATTTCGGTCAAGCAGACGCGCGAAACCGAAATGCGCAAGGTGCGTACGAAGGCGCAGGATCAGGCCGAAGACCGCATCCTCGATATCCTGTTGCCGGGCGCGCGCCCGGTCGGCTTCGGTTCGGGCGGCACCGATCACCACGACGAACCGAATTCGACACGTCAGACATTCCGCAAGCGGCTGCGCGAAGGTCAGCTCGACGATAAGGAAATCGAACTGGACATCGAGGCGCCCGCGACCGGCATGGACATCATGGGGCCGCCGGGCATGGAAGACATGACCGAGCAGATCCGCTCGATGTTCGCGAATCTGGGCGGTGGCAAGAAGACGCGCCGCAAGCTGAAGGTGAAAGAAGCGCTCAAGCTGCTGACCGACGAGGAAGCGTCGAAGATGCTCAACGACGAGGAAGTCAAGACGCGCTCGGTGCAGAACGTCGAGCAGAACGGCATCGTCTTCCTCGACGAAATCGACAAGATCGCGTCGCGCAACGAAGCCGGCGGCGGTGAAGTGTCGCGCCAGGGCGTGCAGCGCGACTTGCTGCCGCTTGTCGAAGGCACCACGATCAATACGAAGTACGGGATGGTGAAGACCGATCACATCCTGTTCATCGCGAGCGGCGCGTTCCATCTGGCCAAGCCGAGCGATCTGATTCCTGAGCTGCAAGGGCGTTTCCCGATTCGCGTCGAGCTCGATTCGCTGTCGGTGAAAGACTTCGAAGCGATTCTGGTCGCCACTGATGCAAGCCTCGTCAAGCAATACCAGGCGCTGCTCGAAACCGAAGACGTGCACCTCGAATTCGCCGATGACGGCATCCGGCGCCTCGCGGAAATTGCGTTCTCGGTCAATGAGAAAACTGAGAACATCGGTGCGCGGCGGCTCTATACCGTCATCGAGAAGCTGCTCGAAGAAGTGTCGTTCGCAGCCGGCAATCATGCAGGCAAAAGCGTGATGATCGATGCCACGTATGTCGATCGCGCACTGAACGAGGTCGCGGACGACGAAGATCTTTCGCGCTACGTACTGTAATCGGCGCGGTCCGGCAGCTTGCGCCGGCCATGCGCCCAGCAACGGGCACCGGTAGTAAACAGAACGGGCGGCTTCACGCGAAGCCGCCCGTTTTTCGTTGCTGTCCGCGGATTCGACCGCTGTGAACGCTATGAACGCTTCGTGCGCGCGCCGCTATTGTTTGACCGGCCGCTTGGCCAGCTTGCGCTGCAACGTGCGCCGATGCATGTTTAACGCGCGGGCGGTCGCCGAGATATTGCCGCCGTTTTCCGCCAGTACGCGCTGGATATGCTCCCACTCGAGGCGTGCGACCGACAGCGGCGTCGGATGCTCGAGCGCGTCCTCCGCTTGCACCGCGCTCGCCTCGCTCTGCAGCGCCGCGAGAATCGTCTCGACATTGGCCGGCTTCGCCAGATAGTTGTCCGCCCCGTCCTTCACGGCCTGCACCGCGGTTGCGATGCTCGCGTAGCCGGTCAGCACCAGCATGCGTGCGTTCGGCTGCAACTCACGCAGCGGTGCAACGAGATTGAGCCCGGAGTCCTTGCCCAGATGCAGATCCACTGTGATCTGGCCGAACTTCTGCTGGTTCGCAAGGCGGATCGCGTCGTCGGCGTTGTGCGCCTCGGCCACCGTGTAGCCGCGCCGCGTGAGACCGCGCGCGAGGATGCCGGAGAACACCTCATCATCGTCGATCACGAGGAAATTCATATCGCTCATGCCTGCTTCTCCTTGTTGGACGACGCGAAGCCCGCGCCGGATGAATCGAAAGCCGCCACCGGCAACCGCAGCACCGCGCGCGTGCCGCGCGGCCTTTTTTCCTGCACGTCGGTCAGCTCGATCAGGCCGCCGAGGCGCGCTGCCGCCGAAAACGCGAGATAAAGGCCGACGCCGTGGCCGCCCTGCGTGCTATCGACCGGCGCCGAGCCGAGCGAGCCGCGCAGTGATGCGGGAATACCGGGCCCGGCGTCGCACACTTCGAATTCGATCACGCCTTCGGGCTCGACCAGCGACGCTTTCAGTGTGACGTGATCGCGGCTTGCACGCGCGGCATTGTCGAGAAGAATTGTCAGGATCTGGCCGACCGCGACCGTGTCGTCGAGCACGGCGCCAGCCGGCGCTACCGCGAGCGTATCGAGCTCGACATGCGGGTGGCGCAGCCGCCATTGCTGGACGAACGAATCGAGCCACTCGCCGACCGCCAGGCGTGTACCCGGCGTCGACGCGCGGCTGCGAAGCCGGGCGAGTGCGGACGTGCACATTGACATCTGCTGCTCGAGCAGGTCGAGGTCGGCCGCATACGGTTTCAGTCCCGCGTCGGTACGCGCCGCGTCACGCAATTCTTCGGTGAGCATCGCAATCGTCGAAAGCGGCGTGCCGATCTCGTGCGCGACGGTCGCCGCCTGCACGCCGAGCGCGACCGCACGCTCGTCGCGCAACAGCCGCTGCTGCGCGTCGCCGAGCGCCGCATCGCGCTGGCGCAGCGCCTGCGACATGCGCGCCACGAACCACGCGATCAGTCCGACGCTGACCGTGAAGTTCACCCACATGCCGGCGCGGTAGTAGTCGAACAGGTTCGCGGGGTTGTCCAGGTTCAGCGGCACCGACTCGAAACCGAGCACCGCATAGCATGCGACCGCGAACGCGGCGAGCCATATCATCAAGTGCCACGGCAGCACGGCCGCGGCGATCGCAAGCGATGGCAGATACAGCGACACGAATGGGTTGGTCGTGCCGCCGGACAGAAAGAGCAACGCCGACAGCGCGCCCAGATCGACCCAGATCTGCCCGAACAGTTCGATGCTGGATTCGGGCCGCTGCTGCGCGACACGCAGCCACGTAAAGCCGTTGAAAACGACCTCGAGCCCGATGACGAGCAGCATGGCGGACAGCGGTAGCGTCACGCCGACGAAAATCTGGACGAACGCGATGGTCAGCAACTGGCCGATGATGGCGAGGCTGCGCAGCCAGAAAAGATGTCCGAGATTGACCCGGCCGGTGACCGTGATGCGATGCATCGTGCCAGTTTAACCGCTGAAAGCACCCGTTCGGGCCCCTGAAGGTGCGCCGCGTCATTGTGTCACTGGCGCAACAGGTGACGCCGGTCGACGGCGACGGTGCGGCCTGCCGGATTGTTAACCGTCCGTTGCGGCAGTAGCCGCCGGATCGTCCTGCGCGCGGGCGATTTCTTCTGCGAGGCACTCCGGACACAGGCAGCGGCTGCCCGCTTTCAGCCTTTCGGCGGGCAAGGGCGGCATCGCCCGGCACCAGCAGTCGGTTGCGCGCGCCTCTTTACCGCAGTCGAACGAGCGGCCGCAGCGCGGACAACGCCCGCATTTGGACTCGCGCGATGATGGCCCGTGGGACGTGGCGGCCGATCGGGTAGCAGTCGGATTCATTTCGGCACGATGAAACCGGTCAGGGGACGACGAAATGATGCCACGTCTGTGCGCCGGACAGAACCCGGCGGCGCAGTGGCCAAACGCGCAAATCCCCGATTGCGCAGTGCGCAACGGAGGCTGCGCGCGCCGCAACGGTGCACGCCAAAATCGCTGTTGCAGCGCGCCAGTCCTGTACAATTCGCCCTTGTTTTCACTTGTCCCCGCCGAGCCGCCGCCATGTCCGAGCTTTCCGACCTGTCCCAGATCGCGCCTACGCTGAAGGCCGAAATTCTGGCCGAAGCACTACCGTATATCCGCCAGTACCACGGCAAGACCGTGGTCATCAAATACGGCGGCAATGCGATGACGGAAGAGCGTCTGAAGCAAGGCTTCGCGCGCGACGTGATTCTGCTGAAGCTGGTCGGCATCAACCCGGTGATCGTGCACGGCGGCGGCCCGCAGATCGATCAGGCGCTGAAGAAAATCGGCAAACAGGGCACCTTTATCCAGGGCATGCGCGTCACCGACGAAGAAACGATGGAAGTCGTCGAGTGGGTACTGGGCGGTGAAGTGCAGCAGGACATCGTCACGCTGATCAATCACTTCGGCGGCCACGCGGTGGGCCTGACCGGCAAGGACGGCGGACTCATCCACGCGCGCAAGCTGATGATGCCGGATCGGGACAACCCGGGTCAGTACATCGACATCGGCCAGGTCGGCGAAGTGGAATCGATCAATCCGGCAGTCGTCAAGGCCTTGCAGGACGACGCGTTCATCCCGGTCATTTCGCCGATCGGCTTCGGCGAAGACGGCCTGTCGTACAACATCAATGCGGATCTCGTCGCGGGCAAACTGGCGGTGGTGCTCAATGCCGAGAAGCTTGTGATGATGACGAATATCCCCGGCGTGATGGACAAGGAAGGCACGCTGCTGACCGATCTCTCCGCGCGCGAAATCGACGCACTGTTCGCCGACGGCACCATCTCCGGCGGCATGCTGCCGAAAATCTCGTCGGCGCTCGACGCGGCGAAGAGCGGCGTGCGCTCGGTGCACATCATCGACGGACGCATCGAGCATTCAGTGCTGCTGGAAATTCTGACTGAGCAGCCGTTCGGCACGATGATCCGCTCGCACTGAGCCGCGTCCAGCGACCAAGCCGGCCCGCGCACCGGCCACAGCGTTCCACCCGTCGAGCATCCAGGCCATTGCGCGCCTTCCTCGCATGCTGGCGTTCCGATCGGCCGGCGCGCCCTCATCCGGCTGTATGTCGAGGCCAGGCTCTACCCCCTTCGCCCTCCCTTCCCGTTTATGACGCGCCAGTCCGGCGTCGCCAGAAGCGCAATTCTGGACACGAAGCCCGACGCCGCAACGCGCAAGATACGGGGCATACTGATGAATTCGCGCAACTACGCAGTCGTTCGCGTGTTCGTCTGCCGCGCAAGCCGGCGACCGAACCGCATACCGCTGCGCCCGGCCAACGCTGACCGCCCGGTACACCTATTCAAACCATGCGCCCTGAACGCAAGAAACGCCGCCCGCCGATCGAGGCCGGCAGCCCGGTCTGGCTGTTCGATCTCGACAACACGCTACACCGTGCATCGCACGCGATTTTCCCCGCGATCAACAGCGCGATGACGCAGTACATCATCGACGCGCTGCAAGTCGAACACGAAGAAGCCGACTGGTTGCGCGTCAGCTATACGCAACGCTACGGTGCGACGCTGCTCGGCCTTGCGCGTCATCATCCGGTCGATCCTCACGATTTTCTGAAAGTCGTCCACACGTTCCCCGATCTGCGCACGATGCTGCGTTGCGAGCGCGGCCTCGCCCGCCTGATCGCCGCGCTGCCGGGCCGCAAGATGGTGCTGACGAACGGTCCGCAGGCCTACGCGCACGCAGTGCTCGCGGAGTTGCGCATCGAGCGGCTGTTCGAGCGCGTGATTGCGGTCGAGCATATGCGCGATCGCCGCGGCTGGCGCGCGAAGCCCGACCCGGCGATGCTGCGCAAGGCGATGCGCGATGCGAACGTACGCCTCGCCGACGCGATCCTTGTCGAAGACACGCGCGGGCACCTGAAAAGCTATAAGCGGCTTGGCCTGCGCACCGTGTGGATCGTCGGCCACCTGCCGCGCCGGGCGCGCGCGGACGGCCGCCCCGCGCAGTTGCCGGGCACCGGGCGCCCGCATTATGTCGACTGGCGCATTCGTTCGTTAAAATCGCTACGACTGGGCAACCGCTCGGCGCGACTGAAGGGACGACAGACATGCAGCCGATCCGCAAGCATGACGAGGCCGTAACCGAAGACCAGCCGGACCAATCTGGCGAGCGCAACAGCGCCGCCGACGCGAACGGCAACGGCGGCCGCGCGGCCCGCCTGAAGCCGGGCGAGCGCCGCGTCCACATTCTGCAAACGCTCGCGGCGATGCTCGAAGCGCCGAAAAACGAAAAGATCACGACGGCGGCGTTGGCCGCGCGCCTCGGGGTCTCCGAGGCCGCGCTGTACCGGCACTTTGCGAGCAAGGCGCAAATGTTCGAGGGGCTGATCGAGTTTATTGAGCAGACGCTGTTCGGCCTGATCAACCAGATCGTCACGAAAGAGCCGAACGGTGTGCTGCAGGCACGCGCGATCGCGCTGACACTGCTGAATTTCTCCGCGAAAAACCCCGGCATGACCCGCGTGCTGACGTGCGAGGCGCTGGTCGGCGAGCATGAACGGCTGACCGAGCGCGTGAACCAGATACTGGAACGGATCGAAACGTCGCTGAAGCAATGCCTGCGTGTGGGCATCACCGAAGCGAACGGGCAGAACGGAAACGCCGCGAGTGCGGTTCACCCGGCAAGCACAGTCAGCCTCGTCGATGACGTAGCGGATGGCAAAGACGCGGCCCCGATGCCGCGGCCGGCCGGTCTGAGCACCGCGGCGGCAGCCGACCTCGCAGTGCCGCTGCCCGCCGACTACGATCCTGCGGTCCGCGCGAATCTGCTGCTGAGCTACATCATCGGGCGCTGGCATCGCTATGTGCGAAGCGGCTTCGCGCGTGCACCCGGCGAGCATGCGGACGCGCAGTTGCTGCTGATCCTGCAATAACACGGCGGCGCCCACTACCCCGCCGACGCAGCCGCGGCGGATTTTCCGCTATACTCTTCGCCTGATTGTTGCAGCGAACGAAGTATCGGCGTTGCAACTCGAAAGCTGAGCCTCGCTGTAAAACACGTAGTAACGCGCCGATTTGCTGACTCGATTGCGGGCGCGCGAACCTGGCGGACATGCCCGTCCGCGGTTCACATAAATGCGGCTAAAGAGGTCGTCAGCGCGAACGTCGCTTCTTTTGCGCATCGCCGACACCGTTTAGCCGCCCAGTCGTTGCCACAGGCGGAATAAATGGAATCGATCGGGATCGTCGCTCCACAAAAAATGCATTTCACCGAGCCGCTGCCGCTGCAGAACGGCAGCTCGCTCGCCGACTACGACCTGATGGTCGAAACCTACGGCACGCTCAACCGCGCACGCAGCAACGCCGTGCTCGTCTGCCATGCGCTGAACGCGTCGCATCATGTCGCGGGCGTGTACGCGGACAATCCGCAGGACGTCGGCTGGTGGGACAACATGGTCGGCCCCGGCAAGCCGCTCGATACGAACCGCTTCTTTGTGATCGGCGTGAACAACCTCGGCTCGTGCTTCGGCTCGACCGGACCGATGAGCATCGATGCATCGACCGGCCGGCCCTATGGCGCGCGGTTTCCGGTGCTGACCGTCGAAGACTGGGTGAACGCCCAGGCGCGCGTCGCGGACGTGTTCGGCATCGAATGCTTCGCTGCGGTGATGGGCGGCAGCCTCGGCGGCATGCAGGCGCTCGCATGGAGCACGATGTATCCGGAACGCGTCGCGCACTGCATTGTCGTTGCGTCCACACCCAAACTGTCCGCGCAGAATATTGCGTTCAACGAAGTCGCGCGTTCGGCGATTCTGTCGGACCCGGACTTCCACGGCGGCGACTACTACGCGCACGGCGTAAAGCCGAAGCGCGGTTTGCGCGTCGCGCGAATGATCGGCCACATCACGTATCTGTCCGATGACGACATGGCCGAGAAATTCGGCCGTGCGCTGCGACGCGCGGAAGGCGCGCTCGACGCATACAACTTCAGTTTCGACGTCGAATTCGAAGTGGAATCCTACCTGCGCTACCAGGGCGACAAGTTCGCGGACTACTTCGACGCGAACACCTATCTGCTGATTACCCGCGCGCTCGACTACTTCGATCCGGCCAAAGCGTTCGACGGCGACCTCACCGCGGCACTCGCGCACACGAAAGCGAAATACCTGATCGCAAGCTTCACGACCGACTGGCGCTTCGCGCCTGCGCGCTCGCGCGAGCTCGTCAAGGCGCTGCTCGATCACAAGCGCCATGTGACCTATGGCGAAATCGACGCGCCGCACGGTCACGATGCGTTCCTGCTCGACGACGCGCGCTATCACAACCTGATGCGCGCCTACTATGAACGCATCGCGCTCGAGGTGAACGCATGAACCAGCAAGCCTTCGACATCCTCTCGACACGCGCGGACTTCCGCGCGATCGCCCGCTGGGTCGAGCCGCGCGCGACGGTGCTGGACCTCGGCTGCGGCGACGGCTCGCTGCTGTCGTTGCTGACCGAAGAACTCGAAGTGCAGGGCTACGGCATCGAGATCAACGACGCGGGCGTCCTTGCCGCGACGAAGAACGGCGTCAACGTCATTCAGCAGAATCTCGAAGACGGACTGCGTCTGTTCGAAGACGGCAGCTTCGATTTCGCGATCCTGTCGCAGACGCTGCAGACAATTCATCAGACCGCGGCGATTCTGCGCGAGACGGTGCGGGTCGGCAGGCAGTGCATCGTGTCGTTCCCGAACTTCGGCTACTGGCCGCATCGTCTGTCGGTGGTACAGGGTCGGATGCCCGTGTCGAAGTCGCTGCCTTATCAATGGCACAACACACCGAACGTGCGCGTGCTGACGATCAAAGACTTCGAAGCGCTCGCCCCCGAAGTGGGCATCGAAATTCTCGATCGCGTCGTGCTGCACGACGGCCAGACGGTGCGTTGGGGCGTGAACTGGCGTGGTAGTCTTGCGGTCTATCGCGTCAAGAAAATCTAACGCCATCCGCACATGTCGAACCCGCCACACGAGGCGCCCGCACTTAACGCTCACGAAGAACATCCCGGCTGGCGCGCGTTCCTGAACGCGCGCATGCTGATCTGCGTCTTTCTCGGTTTCACGTCGGGCCTGCCGCTTTTCACGCTCGTCTATCTCGTGCAGGCGTGGCTTCGTTCCGAAGGCGTCAACCTGAAGGAAATCGGTCTCTTCGCGCTCATCCAGTTTCCCTATACGTGGAAATTCGTCTGGGCGCCGCTGATGGACCGCTTCGTGCCGCGTCTGCCCGGCTGGCGACCAGGGCGGCGCCGCGGCTGGATGCTCGTCACACAAATTCTGGTGGCTGGCGCGATCGCATCGCTCGGCATCGTCTCGCCACGCGAATCGATCTGGACCGTCGCCGCGCTCACTGCGCTCGTTGCGTTCTTCGGCGCGAGTCAGGACATCGCGATCGATGCGTACCGGCGCGAACTGCTGCACGACACCGAGCAAGGACTCGGCAACGCGGTGCACGTGAACGCATACAAGATCGCCGCGCTGATACCCGGGTCGCTGGCGCTGATCCTGTCGGACCATTTGCCATGGGCGACCGTGTTCGCGTTCACCGCGGCGTTCATGGTGCCGGGCATGGTGATGACGCTCGTCGTGCGCGAACCCGAAGTGCACGGCGCGCCGCCAAAGAACCTGCGCGAGGCGGTCGTCGAACCGTTTCGCGAGTTCATTGTGCGCGACGGCTGGCGCGGCGCGCTCTTCGTGCTGGGCTTTATCTTCCTGTACAAGCTCGGCGACGTGATGGCAACCACCCTGTCGACGTCGTTCTTTCTGGACATCGGTTTCTCGCGCACCGATATTGGCGTGATCGCGAAGACCACGGCATTCGGCGCGAGTCTCGCAGGCGGCATTATCGGCGGTATCTGGCTGATGAGAATCGGCATCGGCCGCGGGCTGTGGATCTTCGGATTCCTACAGATGATGTCGACGCTCGGCTTTGCGTGGCTCGCCCATTTCGGCCAGGCTGCGCCAGAACTTGCACCGACCTATCACGTCGTCGCATCGATCAACCAGAACGTCACACAGCTGATGTCGTCGCTCGGGTTCAACTGGACGATGCAGCTCGATCCGAAGCTGTTTGCACTCGCACTGGTGTACGGGTTCGAGACATTCGCAACCGGTCTGACGTTGGCCGCGTTCACCGCGTACATCGCCAGCACGACGGACCCGCGTTATACGGCCACGCAGTTCGCTCTCTTCACGAGTCTCGCGTCGGTGCCACGCACACTTGCGTCGGCCGCGAGCGGCTTTGTCGTCGCGCAGTTCGGCTGGTTCCATTACTTCATTGCCTGCACGCTCCTCGCTGTGCCCGGTATGCTACTTCTGTTCCGGATTGCTCCGTGGAGGAGACCGTCGTGACGAACGTCGTTCGGCGACGTGCGAAAGGCCGACTGCATCGGCCGTATTGGCCGCACGTCTCCGTCAGGCTGCACACGGATGTGCGCCAAAGCCGTTTTCATCTGATGCATGTGATGTGGGTTCTGCTGTGCGCGGGTGGCCTATATGCCGCATCGCCCGCTGCGCTTGCGGCGGATGCGTCCGCTGGGCCCGCTGCGAGTACGGGCGTAGCTCCCGCACCGAACACGACACCGAACGCATCACCCAACGCAACACCTAACACCGCGACTGGATCAGCACCCAATGCAGCATCCAGTCCTGCGGCAAAGGCGCCCGGTGCGGCTAACAGCACCGCAAACAGCGCCGCCAGCAACGCACCCGGCAGCGCCCCTAGTGCCTCCACGGCCCCGGCCGCGAACGCACCCACGAGCCCGGCGAACGGCACAAGCGCGCCCGCCGTACCCAGGTCCGAAGCCGCCGTGGCCTCGGGTGCGTCCGCTGCCAATGCTGGCTCCGCACCCGCCGCGTCCAGCACGAGTGCAATCTCGACGCCTTTCCAGCCAAGCCCGCAACTGCGCTATGGCGACCTCGGGGTATTCCGCAATCTGATTCCGTCGTCGATGCTCGAGGGCCAGGCGGCGGAAGAGTTCGATCAGATCGCGCAAGGCGCCGAGCACGCGCACCGTCTGTATCCGCCCACCGACACCCGCGTGATACGCGTACGGACGATTACCGACAAGCTGATCCCGTACTCGCTGAAGTGGAGCGATCGCACGAAGCACTGGAAATGGGATGTCGCGGTGATCCGTTCGCCGGACATCCGCATGTACTGCCTGCCGGGCGGGAAGATCGTCGTCTACAGCGGGATACTCGATCGCGTCAAACTCAACGACAACGAGCTCGGCATGCTGATCGGCCATGAAATTGCCCACGCGCTGCGCGAGCATGCGCGCGAACGTCTGGGCGAACAGCAGGCCGTGCAACTGGGCTCGGGCCAGATTCCGCAGCTGTTCGGCCTTGCGGATCTCGGCGCATCGCCGCTTGGTATCGGCTCGCAACTGCTCGAGATGAAATACGAAGCTGCGGATGAAACCGAAGCGGACGTGATCGGCAGTGAAATCGCGTCACGCGGCGGATACGATCCCCGCGCGGCGATCACGTTATGGGACAAGCTTGCGGTCGCGACGCGCAGCAACCGCGATCAGGGCTTTATCTACGTGCACCCGTACACGGCCGCGCGTCGCCAGGACATCATGAAGCGGCTCTCCGACATGTTGCCGCTGTACGCGAAGGCGATCGGCAAGACTGTCGATACGTTGCCCGATTATCAGGGAGCGGGGCGCGCGCGCCGCACGGAATCGGCGCGCGAATAACGCGGCGGACCCCACTCAGGTCCGCACGCGGCGGGACAGTAGACCGACGCGCCGATTGCCGGTCAGCTCGCGAGCGTGTGATCGTAGTCGATCGTTAGTGGTGCGTGATCGCTGAACTTGATATCGCGGAAAATCCCGACCCGCTTCGCCTTGGCCGCGATGCCCGGTGTCGCGATCTGATAATCGATCCGCCACCCGACATTCTTCGCATACGCCTGCCCGCGATTGCTCCACCACGTGTACTGCTCGGGCCGCTGGTCGAGTGTGCGGAACACGTCGACATAACCGACTTCGTCGAAGAGCTTCGTCAGCCACGCGCGTTCCTCCGGCAGACAACCGGAGTTTTTCTGATTGCTCTTCCAGTTCTTGATGTCGATCTCCTTGTGCACGATGTTCACGTCACCGCACAGGATCACTTCACGTTTCTTGCGCAGCGCGGCGAGATGCGGCATGAAAAGGTCCATGAAGCGATACTTCGCCTGCTGTCGGTCTTCGCCGCTCGAACCCGACGGCACATACACCGACACCACCGACAGTTTGCCGAAGCGCAATTCGACATAACGCCCTTCCGCGTCGAACTCTTCGCTGCCGAAACCGATCACGACTTCGTCGGGCTCATGCCGCGTGTAGACGCCCGCACCGCTGTAGCCTTTCTTCACCGCATGCTGGAAATAGCCGGTGAAATCGTGCGGCGCGAGGAATTCCGGTGTCATGTCGTCCTGCGAGCATTTGATTTCCTGCACGCACAGCACGTCGGCATGCTGCTCGCCGAACCAGTTGAAAAAGCCTTTGCTTGCCGCGGAGCGGATGCCGTTCAGATTGGCGGTGATCACGCGCAACATGTCGTTCCTTTATTGTCGATTCAATGGGTGTTTTTCATGCCGCAGGCGGCTAACCGGCTAGCGCGATCATTCGATGATCACGCCCTTCAACGATGCCTTCGGCGGCGGAAATTCAAGCTTCAGCGACTCCATCGCACGCACCAGCAGTTCGCCGATCATCACGTTGCGATGCGTTTTCGAATCGGCGGGAATCACGTACCACGGCGCGTAGTCGGTCGATGTCGCGGCCAGCGCGTCGCAGTACGCGTCCTGGTACTTGTCCCACAGCTTGCGGGCGTCGAGGTCGGACACGTCGAACTTCCAGTGCTTGGTCGGATCGTCGATGCGCGACTGCAACCGCTCGCGCTGCGCGTCCTTCGAGATGTGCAGCATGCACTTGATGATCGTCGTGCCATTGTCAGCCAGCATCGCTTCGAAGTCGCGGATATGGCGATAGCGGCGCTCGCGTTGCGTTCTGTTCAGTTCGCCGAGCACGACCGGCACCAGTACATCCTCATAGTGGCTGCGATTGAAGATGGTCAATTCGCCCGCGGCCGGCGCTTGCGCGTGCACGCGCCACAGGAAATCGTGTGCGGCTTCGGCGGGCGTCGGCGCCTTGAATGGCACGATGCGCAGCCCGAGTGGATCGACCTCGTGAAAGACCGCGCGAATCGTGCCGTCCTTGCCGCTCGTATCCATCCCCTGCAACACCAGCAGTACACGTTGCAGGCGTTGCGCATGCAGCCGTTCCTGCTGCGCATCGAGTTTCGTGCCGAGTTCGAGCAGACGCTCGCGATCGGACTCCTTCGAGCCGCTTGAGAACGGCTTCGCGCCCGCATCGAAAGCGGCAAGGTTAAACGCGGCGCCCTTCTTGCCTTCGTCGAAGAACGGTACGCGGAAATCGTCGAGTTCCGGCTTCTTTGACATCGTGCCTGTCCCCCTTTGATATGGATTGCGAGCGCGCGACACGCCGCATCTGAACGACGCTGCTAAACGGACGCCGCGGCCTGCACCAACGAAAAGGGCCGTTGCCCAGGGTTCGTTCCGGCAACAGCCCATCATGGCCGACGCGCGCCGCATTGGCGCCGCTCGCGCGCGTAACGCGCTTCAGGATAGCTTTTTCTTCAGCAGCTCGTTGACCTGCTGCGGATTCGCCTTACCCTTGGTCGCTTTCATGGCCTGACCAATCAGCGCGTTAAACGCTTTCTCCTTGCCGGCGCGGTACTCGTCGACCGATTTCGGGTTGGCCGCGAGCACTTCGTCGATGATCGCTTCCAATGCGCCGGTGTCCGAGATCTGCTTCAGGCCCTTCGCTTCGATAAGGCGATCCGCAGCCGCTTCGTCGGTGGCCTTTTCATCCCAGATCACCTGGAAGATTTCCTTGGCGATCTTGTTCGAGATCGTGCCGTCGGCGATGCGTTGCAGGATCAGCGCAAGCTGTGCGGCGCTCACCGGACATGCATCGATCTCGAGGTCTTCGCGGTTCAATTGCGACGACACTTCACCCATCAGCCAGTTCGCGGCGACCTTTGCCTGCGCGGCGCCCGCTTTCGCGACCACCGCTTCATAGTACGCGGCCATCGCCTTGCTCGAGGCCACGACGCCCGCATCGTAGCGCGTCAGCCCGTACTGATCGGCGAAGCGCTGCTGCATCGTCTCGGGCAGTTCCGGCAGTTCGCCTTTCACGCGCTCGACCCAGGCAGAATCGATCACAAGCGGCATCAGATCCGGGTCCGGGAAATAGCGATAGTCATGCGCGTCTTCCTTGCTGCGCATCGACCGCGTTTCCCGCTTGTCCGGATCGTACAGACGTGTTTCCTGCACGACCGTGCCGCCGTCCTCGATCAGTTCGATCTGGCGGCGCACTTCGTACTGGATCGCTTCTTCGAGAAAGCGGAACGAATTCAGGTTCTTGATTTCGGCGCGCGTGCCGAATTCCTTCTGCCCGACGGGCCGCACCGACACGTTCGCGTCGCAACGAAACGACCCTTCCTGCATGTTGCCGTCGCAGATTCCGAGCCACATGACAAGCGCGTGCAGCGTCTTCGCATACGCGACCGCTTCGGCGGCGCTGCGCATTTCCGGCTCGGTGACGATTTCGAGCAGCGGCGTGCCGGCGCGGTTCAGATCGATGCCGGTCATGCCCGCGAAATCTTCGTGCAGCGATTTGCCCGCATCTTCCTCGAGGTGCGCGCGTGTCAGGTTGATCGTCTTTTCGTAGGCTTGACTGCCGGCCTTTTCATTGGCGGGCACCTGAATCGTGACCTTGCCGCCCTGCACGACCGGAATCTCGTACTGGCTGATCTGATAGCCCTTCGGCAGATCCGGATAAAAGTAGTTTTTGCGCGCGAAGATGCTGCGCGGCGCGATCGTCGCACCGATCGCAAGGCCAAAGCGGATCGCCCGCTCGACGGCGCCGCGATTCGCCACCGGCAGCACGCCCGGCAACGCGAGATCGACGGGGCAGGCCTGCGTGTTCGGTTCGGCGCCGAACTGCGTGGCGGCGCCGGAGAATATCTTGGAGACCGTCGACAGTTGCGCGTGCGTCTCCAGACCAATTACCACTTCCCACTCTTTGCTCATTTTCATGCCTCCCGCCGAGCCGCCTCAAGGGAGGCATGCGCCCCCCCGGGGGACAGCGAACGAAGTGAGCGTGGGGGCTCTTCAGCCCCCCCCGCTGGCGACTTGCGATGCCAGTCGGTCACGCGCTGAAACGCGTCCGCAACCTGCAGCATGCGTGCTTCGTTGAAATAGTTGCCGACGATCTGCAAACCGACCGGCCGCTTCGCGTTCGCACCCGCGCCGAACCCGCACGGCACGCTCATGCCGGGCAGGCCCGCGAGGCTCACCGACAACGTATAGATATCGGCCAGATACATCTGCACCGGATCGTCGCCCTTCGCGCCGATGTCCCACGCGACCGACGGCGAAACCGGCCCCATGATCACATCGCACTGTTTGAACGCTTGCTGGAAGTCTTGCGCGATGATGCGGCGGATTTTCTGCGCCTGCAGGTAGTACGCGTCGTAATAGCCATGCGACAGCACATACGTGCCGACCAGAATGCGGCGCTTCACTTCGGGTCCGAAGCCTTCGGCGCGCGATTTCTTGTACATGTCGAGCAGATCGCGGTAGTCAGACGCGCGATGGCCGTAACGCACGCCGTCGAAACGCGACAGGTTCGACGACGCTTCGGCCGGCGCGATCACGTAATAGACCGGAATCGACAGTTCCGTTTTCGGCAGCGATACATCGACGAGCGTCGCGCCGAGCGCTTCGATCTGTTTGAGCGCGGCGTCGATCGCCGCGCGCACGTCATCGGCAAGACCCGCGCCGAAGTATTCCTTCGGCAAACCGATGCGCAGACCGGCGAGCGGCTTGTCCGCGGCGCCCGCGCCACCTTGCCACGTTTGTCCGAGATAGCGCGTGAAGTCTTCGTCGTCGCGCGTGAGACTCGTCGAATCGCGTTCGTCGAAACCGGCCATCGCGTTGAGCAGCAGCGCGCAATCCGCGGCGCTTTGCGCAAATGGACCACCCTGGTCGAGCGAAGAAGCAAACGCGATCATCCCGTAGCGCGACACGCGGCCGTACGTCGGCTTGATGCCGGTGATGCCGGAAAACGACGCCGGCTGCCGGATCGAGCCGCCGGTATCGGTGCCGGTCGCAGCCGGCGCAAGACGTGCGGCGACCGCCGCCGCCGAACCGCCCGACGACCCGCCGGGCACCGCCGCGATATCCCACGGGTTGTGCACCGGGCCGAAATGGGAGTTCTCGTTGGACGAACCCATCGCGAACTCGTCCATGTTGGTCTTGCCGACGCACACCATGCCCGCGCGCGACAAACGTTCGACCACCGTCGCATCGAACGGGCTCGTATAGTTCTCGAGCATCTTCGAGCCGGCGGTCGAGCGCCAGCCGCGCGTGACGAACACGTCCTTGTGCGCAATCGGCAGGCCCGTCAGCGGGCCGGCGTTGCCGCTTGCGAGGCGCGCATCGGCAGCCTTCGCTTCAGTCAGTGTGCGCGCTTCGTCGACATGCACGAACGCGTTCAGCGCTTCGTGCTGCGCAATCCGCTTCAGGTACAGGCCCACGAGTTCGACCGCGGAGCATTGCTTCGCGGCGAGTGCGGCACGCAGTTCAGTCAGGCTTTTCTCATGCATTGCGGGGTTCCTGTACGGACAATTACTCGATAACTTTCGGCACCAGATACAGGCCGTCCTGCACCGCCGGCGCGGGACGCTGGAAGTCTTCGCGGCGCACCGTTTCCGTCACCGCGTCTGCGCGCAAACGCAACGCGACGTCTTCGATCTGCTCGATCGGGTGCGCGAGCGGTGCGATGCCCGTGGTGTCGACTGCCTGCATCTGCTCGACGAGACCAAAAAATTCATTGAGTTGCGCGAGCGTATGTTCGGCATCGGCGTCGGGTAATTCGAGCCGTGCAAGATGGGCGATGCGTTTCACATCGGTCAGGGTCAAAGCCATGCGTTTCACCGGAAATGGACGCGCACTGCCGCAACGAGGAAAAACGATGCTGCGACAGCAGGTTAAGTCATGGGAGCGGCCCCTCGAAAAAGGGGCGCGCAGCAGCAAAAAGTGCCGCTCGTTTCCTTCAAATACAGCAAAATTATAAGGTATCATTACGCGTTCGACCCAAACCCGGACCGACTTACCAAGGCCTTTCTGGGCACGCTCGCGGCGAAGCGTCGTAGCGCACGTCGCGCACAATAGAGCGGCCTTGCAATCCGTTTCCGGTAGATACCCCAGCAGCTTCAGGTTTTCCGCGCGTTTTCAGGTGGTTTCCGTACGTCCGTGTCTATCGGGCGTCAACGTGAGGCCCGATTGTGTCGCCCAGACTCTGAAGCTGTTAATTTTTCCGCTGCCGCACTGCGCGTACGACGCGAGGCCGGCCCCAAGCGAGACAGGATTTTGAATGTTTGGTTTTTTGCGCAGCTATTTCTCCAACGACCTTGCCATTGACCTCGGCACTGCCAACACGCTCATCTATATGCGTGGCAAGGGCATCGTTCTCGACGAACCCTCCGTTGTCTCGATCCGCCAGGAAGGCGGTCCGAACGGCAAGAAAACCATCCAGGCCGTCGGCCGCGAAGCAAAGCAGATGCTCGGCAAGGTGCCAGGCAACATCGAAGCGATCCGCCCGATGAAGGACGGCGTGATCGCCGACTTCACCGTTACCGAGCAGATGATCAAGCAGTTCATCAAGACTGCACACGAATCGCGGATGTTCTCGCCGTCGCCGCGCATCATCATCTGCGTGCCGTGCGGCTCGACCCAGGTCGAGCGCCGCGCGATCAAGGAAGCGGCGCACGGCGCCGGCGCGTCGCAGGTGTACCTGATCGAAGAACCAATGGCCGCCGCAATCGGCGCCGGTTTGCCGGTGTCGGAAGCAACCGGCTCGATGGTCGTCGATATCGGCGGCGGTACGACCGAAGTCGGCGTGATCTCGCTGGGCGGCATCGTGTACAAGGGCTCGGTACGCGTTGGCGGCGACAAGTTCGATGAAGCGATCGTCAACTATATCCGCCGCAACTACGGCATGCTGATCGGCGAGCAAACCGCCGAAGCCATCAAGAAAGAAATCGGCTCCGCGTTTCCGGGCTCCGAAGTCAAGGAAATGGAAGTGAAGGGCCGGAACCTGTCGGAGGGGATTCCGCGTAGCTTCACGATCTCCAGCAATGAAATCCTCGAAGCGCTCACCGATCCGCTGAACCAGATCGTGTCGTCGGTGAAGATCGCGCTGGAGCAGACGCCGCCGGAACTCGGCGCGGACATCGCTGAACGCGGGATGATGCTGACCGGCGGCGGCGCGCTGCTGCGCGACCTCGATCGCCTGCTCGCGGAAGAAACCGGCCTGCCGGTGCTCGTCGCCGAAGACCCGCTCACGTGCGTCGTGCGCGGGTCGGGCATGGCGCTCGAGCGCATGGACAAGCTCGGCAGCATCTTCTCCTACGAGTAAGCGGGTCAATTTCATGTCAGCGGCGCGGATCGTACGGCTGGCCTCACCAGCCGCTGCGTGCTGGGCGCGCCAGTTGACGTGCGCGGGCCTCGCTCGTTGTGCTTCGGCTTGTTGCGCAATGACTTGCCCGCGGATTGATCGCCGCGCCCATCGCACGGTGGCTGGATGCCCGATCGCTGGCGGCACGACCGCTAGCGGCCGGCTCGCGAACCACGCTGTCGCGAGCCGCAGCATCGCGAGCCGGCAAAGCGTCCGTCGCCCGTTTTCCCGTAGCAACGCGCGCCACTTCGCGCGTCAGCGTCTCATCTAACCGCTCACGCCCACGGCGCCGACCATGGAATACAGTCCGCCGCCCCTGTTCAAGCAAGGCCCGTCGGCACTTGCACGGCTGATCTTCTTCGTCGTGCTCGCGCTGGCCCTGCTGATTTCCGATGCGCGCTTCAGGACGCTTGAAATCGTTCGCGGCGTCCTCGGCGCCGGGCTCTATCCGCTGCAACGCGCAGCCCTTGTGCCGCGCGACATGTTTATGGGCGCTGCCGATCTCGCTGTCACCAGCGCGACGCTGCGCAACGAGAACGCCCAACTGCACGCGCGCAACTTGCGGCTTTCGCAGCAGGCGAACGAAGCCGCGCAACTCGGCGCGGAGAATGCGCACCTGCGCGCACTGCTGCAGCTATCGCAACGCTCGCCCATTCAATCGACGCCCGCCGAAATCCAGTACGACACGCGCGATCCGTTCACGCAAAAGGTCGTGATCGGGCGTGGCTCGCAGCAAGGTATCCAGGACGGGTCGCCGGTCGTCAACGAAGACGGCGTGATCGGCCAGGTCACGCGCGTCTTCCCGATGCAGGCCGAGGTCACGCTGCTCACCGACAAGGATCAGGCGGTGCCGGTCCAGATCGTCCGAACCGGTCTGCGCAGCGTGATCTACGGTACGCCGAAGGGCGATTCGCTCGACTTGCGCTTCGTGCCGATCAGCGCCGATGTGATGGCCGGCGACGAGCTCGTGACGAGCGGGCTCGACGGCGTCTATCCGCCGGGGCTACCGGTCGCGAAGGTGGCGCGCGTCGACAAGCAGGCCGATACCGCGTTCGCGCGCGTGGTCTGCCTGCCGATCGCTCAGGTACGGGGCGAGCGCCAGCTTCTGGTGCTGCACTATCTGAACGAGGTGCCGCCGCGGCCCGCCGACGAGCCCGATCCGGCCAGCGCGGCGAAAGACGCGAGGAAGAAGAGCGCAAAGACGACCGAGAAAGCCACCAAAGCGGACGACAGGCCCGCCGCCGCATCCGGTGCCGCCGCACCGGCGACACCCTCCAGCGCAGCGGTCGCGAAGCAGGCGTCGCCCGAAAAGAAACCGGCCGAAAAGAAGCCGGCGGCTGAAGCCACGACCAGGCCGGCGACAAAACCAGCGATCAAGCCGACCGCAAAGCCGCAACCGGCGGCTCAGGGGACTCAACAGTGAACCGTCCGCAATACATTCTGCAGCCGGTCAATCCGTACTTCATTGCGTTTAGCCTTGCCGCCGCGTTCCTGTTGAACATGATGCCGTGGGGGCGTCTGGCCGGCGTGCCGGACTTCGTCGCGCTGGTGTTGCTGTTCTGGAATGTGCACCAGCCGCGCAAGGTCGGCATGGGTATCGCGTTCATGCTTGGCCTGTTGATGGACGTGCACAATGCGAGTCTGCTCGGCGAGCATGCGCTGGCCTATACGCTGCTGTCATACGGCGCGATCACGATCCACCGCCGCGTGCTGTGGATGACGCTGCCCGTGCAGATCTTCGCGGTGATGCCGCTGCTGGTCATCGCGCAGGTCGTGCCGTTCGTGATCCGGCTGCTGACCGGCGCGGCCTTCCCTGGCTGGAGCTATCTGATCGACGGTTTCGTCGAAGCCGCGCTGTGGCCGCTTGCGAGCGTGCTGCTGTTGATGCCGCAGCGCCGTCCGGCCGATCCGGACGACACCCGGCCCATCTGATGTTGCGGCCCCCTCGTGGACTCACGGACCTGGTAACCCAACCCGGACCCAACAGAACCCGATCGCGGGGCCGACGCGAAACCGCATGACCGAATTCAAAGACACCCAGCAGCAACTCAACAAGTTCCGTTTGCGCGTCGCCGCCGCGGGGCTGTTCGTGTTCGTGTGCTTCGGGCTGATCGCGTTCCGCTTCCTGTTCCTGCAGGTGTGGCACTACAGCAAGTATTCGCTGCAGGCGGACGAGAACCGCATCTCGGTCGCACCGATCGTCCCGAACCGCGGCATCATCACCGATCGCAACGGCGTGGTGCTCGCGAAAAACTACTCGGCGTACACGCTCGAAATCACGCCGTCGAAGCTGAACGACACGCTGGAAAACGTGATCGACAAGCTCTCGACGGTCATCACCATCGACGCGCGCGACCGGCGCCGCTTCAAGAAGCTGCAGGAAGACTCGAAGAACTTCGAGAGTCTGCCGATCCGCACGCGGCTCACTGACGATGAAGTCGCGCGCTTCACCGCGCAGCGCTTCCGCTTTCCGGGCGTCGAAGTGCGTGCGCGGCTGTTTCGCCAGTATCCGCTCGGGCCGACCGCCGCGCACGTGATCGGCTATATCGGCCGGATTTCGCAGCGCGACCAGGAACAAATCGACGATATCAGCGACCAGAACGACAGCGACCCCGATCACTACGATCCGCGTCTGGATGCGAATAACTACAAGGGCACCGACTACATCGGCAAGATCGGCGTCGAACAGAGCTACGAAACCGAACTGCATGGCCTGACCGGTTTCGAGGAAGTCGAAGTGACGGCCGGCGGGCGGCCGGTGCGCACGTTGTCGCGCACCCAGGCGACGCCCGGCAACAACCTCGTGTTGTCGATCGATATCGGCTTGCAGCAGGTTGCGGAGCAGGCCTTCGCGGGCAAGCGCGGTGCGCTGGTTGCAATCGAACCGTCGACCGGCGACGTGCTCGCGTTCGTGTCCGCACCGAGCTTCGATCCGAATGCGTTCGTCGACGGCATCGACCAGCCGACGTGGGACGAGCTCAACAACTCGCCCGATCACCCGCTGCTGAACCGGCCGCTGCACGGCACCTATCCGCCGGGCTCGACATACAAGCCGTTTATGGCGCTTGCCGCGCTGACGCTGCACAAACGTACGCCGCAATGGGGCTTTCAGGACCCCGGCTCGTATACGTTCGGCGGTCACACGTTCCGCAACGACGTGCCGCAGGGTCAGGGCTGGATCGACATGAACCGCGCGATCATGGTGTCGAACGACACCTACTTCTACATGCTCGCGCACGATCTCGGCGTCAATGCGATCGCGAACTTCATGAAGCCGTGGGGCTTCGGCCAGATAACCGGCATCGATATCGCCGGCGAGGCCCGGGGCATCCTGCCGTCGACCGAATGGAAACGCAAGGCGTATCGCAGGCCCGAGCAGCAGAAATGGTACGAAGGCGAGACGATCAGCCTGGGCATCGGCCAGGGCTATAACTCGTTCACGATCCTGCAGCTCGCGCACGCGACCGCGACGCTCGCCAACAACGGCGTGTTGATGAAGCCGCACCTTGTGAAGGAAATCGAGAACCCGATCACACACCAGACGCGCCTCACCGTGCCAAGCGACGAAGGTCGCACCAACGTGTCGCAGGCGGACATCGACGTGGTCAAGCGCGGGATGGAAAACGTCACGACGAACCCGTCGGGCACCGCGTATCAGGTATTCCGTAACGAGCCGTTTGTGGTCGCGGGCAAGACCGGCACCGCGCAGGTGTTTTCGCTGCAGGGCCAGAAGTACCATGGACATGCACTCGCCGAGCATCTGCGCGATCATGCGCTGTTCATCGCGTTCGCGCCAGCCGACGACCCGAAGATCGCCGTCGCGCTGGTCGTCGAAAATGGCGGCTGGGGCGCACAGGCCGCGGGCCCGATCGCGCGGCGCGTGATCGACTACTATCTGATCGACCGCTTGAAGCCCGGCGTCGAACAGGCAGCGGTCAGCGCCGCGGCATCCGCCACCGAGGATGCATCAGCGCCGGTGATCAGCACTGCGCCAGCGCCGGTCGCACAGGAAGCCGCGACCGCGCAGCCGGTGAACGTCGCAGCCGGCTATACGCCGTTGCCGCCGCCGCCCGGCGCCGCACGGCGGGCTGCGCCGCTATCGGCATCAGGTGTGGATGCCGCAGTGGACGCCGCCTCGGCCGTGACACCGGCGACACCGGCGTCAGCGCCTGCGGGCGCGTCGGGCGTGCGTGGCGCTGCTGCCGCCTCGGGCGCCTGGGCTGGAGCCGCGGCTTCCGCCGTCGGCGCACGCCGCCGCGCCACGCCGGCGAGCGCGGATCAAGCCAACGCATCATCCGCGGCGGCCGAGCTGGGTGCCTCCACGCCGGTCAAAACGCAACCCCGGCCGTCCGGACCGCACCCGCGGCGTCCGGCCAGCGACGCCGCCCCCACCGCCGCGATTCCGCAGCGCGACGAGAGCGCGCAACCCGCGCCGCCTGCCGCGCCCGCCACCGGCGGCATCGACGAATAAGGAGAAAGGCATGCAATTCGACAAGCGCGCCTGGCTCGACCGCATCAAACGGATGTTCGCGGGCTTCGACAAGCCGCTCGCATTGATCGTGTTCCTGTTGCTGTGCGTGGGCATCGTCACGCTCTATAGCGCGAGCCTCGATATGCCGGGACGTGTCGAGGACCAGTTGCGCAACATCATGCTGACGTTCGTGCTGATGTGGATTCTCGCGAACGTGCCACCGAATACGCTGATGCGCTTCGCGGTGCCCGCCTATACATTCGGCGTCGCGCTGCTGATTGCGGTTGCGCTATTCGGGCTCACGCGCAAGGGCGCGAAACGCTGGATCAATGTGGGCGTCGTGATCCAGCCGTCCGAGATTCTGAAGATCGCGACACCGCTGATGCTTGCGTGGTATTACCAGCGGCGTGAAGGGGTCATGCGCTGGTACGACTACCTCGTCGGGCTCGTGATTCTCGCGATTCCCGTCGCGCTGATCGCGAAGCAGCCGGATCTCGGCACCGCGGTGCTGGTGTTCGCCGCGGGTCTCTTCGTGATCTACTTCGCCGGCTTGAGCTTCAAGCTGATCGTGCCGGTGCTGATCGCCGGCGTGATCGCGGTCGCGTCGATCGCGACGTTTCAGGACAAGATCTGTCAGCCTGAAGTGCAGTGGCCGCTGATGCACGACTATCAGAAACACCGGATCTGCACACTGCTCGACCCGACATCCGATCCGCTCGGCAAGGGCTTCCACACCATTCAGGCGGTCATTGCGATCGGCTCGGGCGGCCCGCTCGGCAAGGGCTGGCTGAAGGGAACGCAGGCGCACCTCGAGTTCATTCCGGAGAAGCACACCGACTTTATCTTCGCGGTATTCGCCGAAGAATTCGGCCTCGCCGGCGGGCTCGTGCTGCTCACGCTCTACATGGCGCTCATCGCGCGAGGGCTCTATATCGCGGCGAACGGCGCGACGCTCTTTGGACGTTTGCTGGCCGGCTCGCTGACGATGGCATTCTTCACCTACGCATTCGTCAACATCGGGATGGTGAGCGGGATTCTGCCGGTGGTCGGCGTGCCACTGCCGTTCATGAGCTATGGCGGCACTGCGCTGACGACGCTCGGCGTCGCAATCGGCCTGATCATGAGCGTGTCGCGGCAAAAGCGGTTGATGCAAAGCTAGCGAGGCGACGAGTCAGGCAGGGAACAGCGCAAAGAGAGACGCGTGTGCGTCTCTCTTTCGCTTTGTGCACTTGCTTTGAGGCGGCCCGCATGTTCGCACGGGATGAGGTGCACGGGCGGCCGTCGCCGGAAAGGAAAGGCTATTGCGGCTTCGCCTCGTGCGACTCGCGCAACTGCGCACTCAACTGCTCATACTTGAGTCGCGCAGCCGGGTCGCCCTGCGCCGCCGCGGCCGCATAGTACGCGCGCGCGACGTTAAGGTTCTGCGGGACGCCGTCGCCGCCGCGCTCATAGAAGGAGCCGGTCACATATTGCGCGGTCATGTCGCCGCCTTCGGCGGCCTTCTTGTACCACAGGAACGCCTGCTGGTTATCGCGCGTGGTGCCGCGACCGTCGAGAAACTGGTTCGCAAGCGCGAGTTCGGCCTGAACATGCCCTTGCTTCGCGGCCTTCAGGAACCACTGATGCGCCTGCGCCGGATCGCGGCTCACAAACTCGCCGTCGTCATACATCTTCCCGTACACATACTGCGCGTGCGACATGTTTGCGTCCGCAGCCTTGCGCAGCCATTTCTTCCCTTCATCGACGTTCGCCGGGCCGCCCTCGCCGTTCAGCAACATCATCGCGTAGTTGAACTCGGCGAGGCGGTTGCCGCGCTGCGCGGCCTTGCGGAATTCCGCGAGCGCCGAGGTCAGATTGCCGGCGTTGTAATCGGCGACCGCAGTCTGCGTTTCGGCGTCCGCTGGCCTTGGGTTGAATGCCTGCGCGTCGGCTGCCCACGCACTGGCTGCCATCAGCGTCGCCGATACGCTCAGCGCAACCACTGCGCCGGTACGTGCCGCCGCGTGCGCCCACTGGCGCGAAATCTTATTCATGACCTGACCTCCTGCAACGACTGCCGCGTCATACGTAACAGCCACATCACGTCGGCAGCGAGCGAGATGAAGCGAAAACCCGCGTCGCGATAGTGCCGTGCACTCACGACGTCCGTCGCAAAGATTCCCGAAGCGATATGCGCGTTCTTTGCAACTTGCACAATATGTGCCATCGCTTGCTGTACGTCCGGATGTCTGGAATCTCCAAGGTGCCCAAGGCTTGCCGCGAGGTCCGCGGGTCCGACAAACAGGCAATCGATGCCCGGCGTCGCCGCAATCTGCTCGACCTGCTCAAGCGCGCGCGCAGACTCGATCTGCGCAATCGTCGCGATCTGCGCATTGGCGTTCTGCAAATAATCGCGGCGCATTCCGTACGCGGCGGCACGCACCGCGCCGGCGACGCCGCGCAGTCCATCCGACGTTTCCGCGCCCGGGTATTGCGTGAGGCGCACCGCGTAAGCGGCTTCATCGGCGGATTCGATATTCGGGAACATCAAGGTGCGTGCGCCCGCATCCAGTACGCGCTTGACGACCCAGGGCTCGGCCACCGGCACGCGCACGACCGGCTCGCTCGGCAGGTGTGCGGCGGCAATCGCGCGCAGCTGCTCGGTCACGTCGACGCTATCGTTCGGCGCATGCTCCATGTCGATCAGCAGCCAGTCGAAACCGGCATGCGCAAGCGCCTCCGCGACATTGGCGCTGCCCAATGACAACCACAGCCCGTACAGCGGATCGGGATCCTTCAGACGCAGCTTCAGCGGATTCGTAAACGTGCTCATCGCCGCGCCTCCGCGTCACACGTTGCGCCGCAAAATGGCCCGGAAAGCGCGCCGGTACGGCACGCGCGGCGCGCGCCGCTGGGGTTCTGCTGCGCGGTGGTGAATACTGTGACGGACACAGCGTTGGGTGTCGTGTTGGCCGGCATGGTCTCGCTCCGGGTGGTTATCGGAACGATCATACCGTGACAATAACGCCTTTAACGGCGACCGACCGAACGCACCTTATTCGCGCACAAAATCCGCCCAGCAATTCGGCGTTTCGTACAAACGCACGCGCTGCAGCCGCAGATTCACACCGTAATGCGCGTCGTAGACGTTGGCGAGAATGCCGAACGCAACCGCCGCGAGATTTTCTACGGTCGGAATGCGGTCGAGCACCACCGTCTTGTGGCCGGGCATCGAATCGAGAAAACGGCGCACCTGGGTGTCGCCTTCATAGACGATGAACGCATGGTCCCACCGATCGACAAGGTGCTCCATCGCGAGCGACTTCACGTCCGCGAAATCCATCACCATGCCGCAATCGGGCGCGCCTTCCGTTTCCACCACGTCACCCTGCAGCGTGATCTCGAGCACATAGCGATGCCCATGCAGATTGCGGCACTGGCTGCGGTGGTCGGGAATGCGGTGGCCCGCGTCGAATTCGAGTTTTCGGGTAATGGTCAGCACGGCGATCAGGGGATGTTCAGGTACTTGTGGGTTTGCATCGACAAGCGCCAACGCGGGTGGCGCTTGCACCAGTCGATCGCGAGTTTCGTATTGATATCGCGCGACGGGCCGTCCATCGGCTGGACGAGGAAGTAATCGAAATCGAGCTTTTCGTAGTCGGACAGACGCTGATTATCCTGCGGGATCACGACCTTCAGCTCATTGCCCTTCGTCACGACGAGCGGCGCATCGGCCTTCGGACTCACGCAGATCCAGTCGATCGTATCGAGTACCGGCAGCGAACCGTTCGTTTCGATCGCGATCTCGAAGCCCGCGGCATGCAACGCATCGACGAACGGCGGATCGATCTGCAGCATCGGCTCGCCGCCCGTACACACGACGAAGCGCTCGCCTTCGCCGGCAGGCCACAGCGACGCGATCTTCGCGACGAGTTCAACGGCGTCGCGGTATTTGCCGCCGTTTTCGCCATCGGTGCCGACGAAGTCGGTATCGCAGAAACGGCAGACGGCATCCGCGCGATCTTCTTCACGGCCCGACCACAGGTTGCAACCGGCAAACCGGCAGAACACAGCGGGACGACCGGCGTTCGCGCCTTCGCCTTGCAGCGTGTAGAAGATTTCCTTGACCGCGTACGTCATGCTGGTTCTGCCAAATGCACTGTGATGAACGATGTCCGTGTGGATTACCTGATCGATCGTGGTAACCGTTGGGTTGGCCTGCTGGCCGCTTACGCGGCTTGTGCCGCTTGTTCCATTTGAGCCGCTGCTTGCGCCATTTCCGCCATTGCACCGCGTGGTGGCGTCAGTCGACGGTCCGTCAGCGTGTCACACCGGCGCGCTGACCTGTTCGCCGGCCAGATACGCTTCGTAGCCGCGTTTGCGCAACCGGCACGCGGGGCACTCGCCGCAGCCGAAGCCCCAATCGTGCAGCTCGGCACGCTCGCCGACGTAGCAGGTGTGCGTCTCGAGGCGAATCAAGCCGACCAGCGCGTCGCCGCCTAGCTGATGCGCCAGCCGCCACGTATCGGCCTTGTCGAGCCACATCAGCGGCGTTTCGACGACGAAGCGGCTGTCCATGCCGAGATTCAACGCAACCTGCAGCGCCTTCAATGTGTCGTCGCGGCAATCGGGGTAACCGGAGAAGTCCGTCTCGCACATACCGCCGACCAGTACCTGCAAACCGCGCCGATAAGCGATCGCCGCGGCGATCGTCACGAACATCAGATTGCGGCCCGGCACGAACGTATTAGGCAGGCCGCTCGCGGCGGTCTCGATCTCGATTTCGCGCGTCATGGCGGTGTCGCTGATCGAGCCAAGCACCGACAGATCGATCAAATGATCTTCGCCGAGCCGCGCGGCCCATTCGGGAAACGCGTCGGCAATCGCCGCCCGAAAGCTGCCACGACATTCGAGTTCGACACGATGCCGCTGCCCGTAGTCGAAACCGAGCGTTTCGACCGTTTCATAGCGGTCGAGCGCCCAGGCGAGGCACGTGGCCGAATCCTGGCCGCCGGAAAACAGCACCAGCGCACTGCGCTTCGCATCGTTGCGAGTCACCGTGATACTCCGTGAAGGCTCAAAGGGTCATGGTCGCGCCGGCATCGATGCCGGCTCAAGCAGTATAGACATGGGCCTCGCTGCGTGAAGCGGACTGACTGATGCCGATGACCGGTGGCCCCGAAACACAAAAGGGCTTGCGACCGGACAGTGCAAGCCCTTGAATTTTTAAGATTTTATCACGCCGCACCGGGCCCTGCCGACGGCGCCTGCGCGGCGCGCGGCACAGATCGCGCTTCACGTGGGCCGCCAGATATCGAAAACCCAACGCACGCCATATACGAAAAGCCCCAGGAATCTTGCGATGTCCTGGGGCCGAATTCTGGTGGCCTGGGGCGGAATCGAACCACCGACACGCGGATTTTCAATCCGCTGCTCTACCAACTGAGCTACCGGGCCAACGAAGAAGCGAGAGTATAACAAAGCGCGCCGCCTGCCTCAAGCCCCTTCCGGCAATTTGTCCGCCGGTGGGTGGCGCGCAAAGCAGACGGGGGAGCGCAGCAGGAAGACCGGCAGGGAAATCGCGTCACGGCAACGCTCATTCGCTCTTGTTCTTGCCGAGATCCACACCGAGCTGCTTGAGCTTGCGATACAGGTGCGTGCGCTCGAGCCCGGTCTTTTCCGCGACGCGCGTCATGCTGCCGTTCTCGCGCGCGAGGTGATACTCGAAGTACGCGCGTTCGAACGCATCGCGCGCATCGCGCAGTGGGATGTCGAACGATATCGACGTGGTCTGCGCAGGCAGCGCGCCCACGCCCGCGCTATCCGCCGCGAGCATCGGCAATGCGGCGGCCGATGCCACCGCCGACGCATTCGCCGACAACGCCGGCTTCGCCGCTGCGCCGCCCGCCGCGGCACTCGAACTGCCACGCGCGAGTCCCTGCTCGACGGCCTTCAGTAACTTCTGCAGCGCAATCGGCTTTTCGAGGAAGTTCAGCGCGCCGATCTTCGTCGCTTCGACGGCTGTGTCGATAGTCGCGTGGCCCGACATCATGATCACCGGCATCGTCAGCAGCCCTTGCGCCGCCCATTCTTTCAGCAATGTGACGCCATCGGTGTCAGGCATCCAGATGTCGAGCAGCACCAGGTCGGGTGCCTGGCGCAGCCGGTACTCACGCGCGTCCTGCGCGTTCTCCGCGACTTCGACGACGTGCCCTTCGTCGCTGAGGATCTCCGAGAGCAATTCCCGGATGCCCATTTCATCATCTACCACCAGGATGGTTGCCATTTACGCTGCCCTTGTCTGCACTGTTGCTTTTGTCGTTCCCTGCGACGCGCCGCTGCGCACCGTCTGCGACCCGGTCGATGGTCCTCCTGCTTGAGGTCCATTGCCCGGCGCCGCATTGTCCGCGAGTTGAAGGAAGAGAATCGAGATCTGCGCGCCTTCGATCACATCGCCTGACCTGAGACGATTGCGGATGTCGATGCGCGCGCCGTGTTCGTCGACGATCTTCTTGACCATCGCCAGCCCTAGTCCAGTTCCTTTGGCTTTGGTCGTCACATAAGGTTCGAACGCACGGGTCAGGATGCGCGCGGGGAAGCCCGAGCCATTGTCCGATATCGTAAGGCGCACAGCGATGCGGGTTTTGCCGTCCGCATCGGGATCGCCATATTCTACTGTCCGCGTCTCGAGCGTTACACGTGGATGCTCGACTTCCGACACCGCGTCCTGCGCATTCTGCAGCAGGTTGTGGATCACCTGGCGAAGTTGCGTTGCATCGCCACGGATCACCGGCAAGTCGGCCATCTCCACGGCGATCGGGCTCTTGCCTTCCTCGATGCCGTACAGCGTCAGCACTTCGCTTACGAGTTCATTAAGCTGCAAATTGGCGAGCACCGCAGGCGGCGTGCGTGCGTAGTCGCGGAAATCGTCGACCATCTGCTTCATCGCGGCGACCTGGTTCACGATGGTTGTCGCACCGCGCTTCAACACATCCGCATCGTGCGGCGCGAGCTTGTCGGCAAGCTTCATCTGCAGGCGCTCGGCGGAAAGCTGAATGGGCGTGAGCGGATTCTTGATCTCATGCGCGAGACGCCGTGCGACTTCGCCCCATGCGATCGAACGCTGCGCGGAGATCACGTCGGAGATATCGTCGAACACCACCACGTAGCCCGAGGTTTGCAGGTCGTCGGCCTCATCGGCCGACGTCGCGGACAGTAGCCGCGCGCCTCGCACGAGCAAGGTGAGCGGGTCCGACTCGCCCGGCACCGGTATCGAGATCTGCTGCTGCCAGTGGCCGTCATCGTGCTGGCCATTGCCGCCCGCCGCCTCGCGATCCGCGAATGCCTTGCGCATCATCGTGCCGAACTCGCTCAGCACGGTGATCCGATCGAGCGGCGAGCCGAGCGCCTTCTGGAACGGCTGGCGGAAAATACGCTCGGCGCCGCGGTTAGCGGTCGTGAGTCTGAATTGCCGGTCGAACACGAAAACGCCGGCGGTCAGGTTCGCCAGAATACTCTCGAGGTACGCCTTCGAATGTTCGAGCGCGATCCGGTTGTTTTCGACCGCCGCGCGCGCTTCGGACAGCTGCCGCGTCATCGCGTTGAACGACTGCGTCAGGAAGCCGAGTTCGTCGCGCGACTTGATCTCGCGCTTGGGCGTGTAGTCGCCTTCGGTCACTTCCTTCGTACCCTGGGCAAGCAGGAACAGCGGCCGCGCGAGCTGGTTGCCGAGCGCGAGCGCGAGCATCATCGCGATAAAGGTCGCGAGGAACAGCGCGAGCGTCAGCGTGCCGATGTACATCTTGCGCAAGCCGGTACGGCCCAGCGCCTTCTCCTGATACTCGCGGTAGGCGCGCTGCACCGCATCCGCATTGCGCGCGAGCGACGCCGACACCGGCTGCGTCAGCTGCAGGAAGCGGTCGGTCGGTTGCAACTGCGCGGCGTTCGTATCCGGAATGCGCTGCACGATGCGCAAACGCAGAACGCCCTTGCTGCCCAGCGCGTTAGGATCGCCATCCACTTCGCCTTCGATCGCCGCGAAGCCGCGGCCCCGCGCCTGTTCGATCATCAGCGGCGTCGGCAGATCGTTCGGCACCAGCGACGCGTAGTTGCCGGTTGCCTGCGCAACGACATGCATGTCCGGCGATGCGCCCGACATGCTGCGCACCGGTTCGACGATCGTCGCATCCTGCACGCCGAACTGATCGCGCAGGCGCAAAAGCGTAAGCGTGGTGCCCGCCGAATCGGAATTCGCGAGCTGCTCGGCCATCAGGCGGCCCTTCGTCTGCAGATCGGACAACGACGCGTCGAGCATGCCGCGACCGAGGCTCAGGCCCGACGTCAGCGCGGTCTCGACATTCACGTCGAACCACGATTCGATACTGCGCGACACAAACTGATACGACACGATGTAGATAATGCCGCCCGGCACGACGCCGACGAGCGCGAAGAAGAAGGCGAGCTTCGCGAGCAGCCGTGTGCCGAACTTGCCCTTGCGCAAGCGCGAGATGATCACGACGACCAGCACCGCCACGACCACCATGAAGATCAGCGCAACCGCGATATTGGCCGTATAGAGCCACTGATAGTAGCGGTCGAAGAATTCAGTATTTGCGCTCGCCGCTGCAAGCAGCACGAGCAGCAGGACGGCCGTGACCGCCACCGTCGACACCAGCAAACGCACGACGATGCTGCTGACACTGGTGGCGCGGCGCACTCTATTTAGCACGATCGCTCACCGTGAAGGTAAAACGCTTCCAGTCGGAAGCAAGGTTCCAGTCGCGATTGTTGACCGCGTCGATCTGGAACGGCTTGGGCATCAGTGCGATATCGAGCTGCATCCGCACCGATGCCGTGTAGGTCTCCCCCGCGCGAACCTGGTTGCGGTCGATCACATGCCATGACGTCACGTGCTTGATCACCGATAGCGCCTCGTTCAGCGTACTGAAACCGAGTTGCAGGCCACCTGTCGATACGCGGTATTCGCGCGTAAGCGGCTGGAACGACAGGCGAATGCTCTGCGACACACTGACCGGCTGCTCGTCGAACCAGTACCAGCGCGGGCGGCTCAACTCGAAGTCGGTCGTGAAGTAAAGCGGAATGCCTTTATTGACTGCGTCCTCGAGGTTGCTGTTCAGATCGAACTCGAACCGCGCATCGAGGCTCCATCCATTGCTGTCCGATTGCAGCGACGCCCGCTGAACCGCGATCGAATCGGCGCGCGCCGGCCCGGCTGCGGTCAGGCAAAGGGCCAGCGCCATCCAGAGCGCGACCGCGAGCCGTAGCGGAAAAAGGCGTTGGGTGATCACCGTTTCTGAAAGCGCGCGTAGAAGAATCCGTCGTGGTCTGGGTTCGAGCCGGTGGTCCATCCGGCGCGAGAACCGGCCGATGTGTCGGCGGGCGCGCGAGCAACTGCGGGCAGCAGTTGCCCCGGCGCGTCCAATCGTACCGCATCCTGATGGTTGTTTCCAAACCACAGTGCCTGCATCTCGCCCTCATCGGGCAGGATCGAGCACGTGACATACAGCAACTCACCGCCTGGTTTCACAAGCGGCCACAGCGCGGCGAGGATGCGCCGCTGCTCGGCCACGAGCGCTGGAATATCCGCCGCACGGCGCAGCCAGCGAATGTCCGGATGACGGCGCACGATACCCGATGCGGAACACGGCACATCGGCCAGGATGCGATCGAAGCTCGGCCCGGCCGGATCATGCCACGCGGATGGATCGCCCGCGTCGCCGATACGAACGTCTGCCGCGAGACCCAGGCGTCGTAGATTTTCGCCGATACGTTGGGCACGCGACTGATCGCTCTCCAGCGCGACCAGATCGAGATCGGCGAGTTCGAGCAGATGACCGGTCTTACCGCCGGGCGCCGCGCACGCGTCGAGCACGCGCATGCCGTTGCGCACCGCGAGCGATTGCGCGGCGAGCTGCGCGCCGGCGTCCTGCACGGAGACGACGCCTTCGCGAAAGCCGGGAATGCGGTCGACGGGCATCGGTACAGCGAGGCGAACGGCCTGCGAGCCGACCTGCGTCGCCGCGATCTGACGGTCACGCAACGTTTGCAGATAATCATCGACGCTCGAACGGCGGATATTCACGCGTAACGTCAATGGACCTTGCGTGTTGCCCGCTTCGAGAATGTCCTGCCATGCGTCGGGCCACGCGTTGCGCACGGCGTCGATCCACCAGCGCGGATAGTTCCAGCGCGCGACTTCGTCACGCTGCGATTCGGCAATCAATGCGTTGCGCTCGCGCAGGAAGTTGCGCAGGACCGCGTTGGCCAACCCCTTCGCGAACGCGAATTCGCGGCGCGCGCCGACCGCTTCGACTGCCTGGTCGACCACGGTGAACGGCGTATAGGCGGCGGACGCTTCGTCATCGATCAGCAGCGCGAAGGCACACGCAAGCAGATGCGCGACGTGCGGCACAGGCGCCTTGTGGACCAGTTTCGCGACTAACCACTCGGCGAGTCCGAGGCGCCGCATCGTCCGATACGCGATGTCCTGCACGGCCCCATGCGACGCAGTCGCGCTGGCTTCAGGCAACGATGCGAAGACCGTACCGAGCGCGGCAGGCAACGCGGCGCCGAGGCGCACCGCGCCGACCGCCTGTGCCGCGCAATCGAGCGCGAAGCCGAGGGACTCCGGGGCAAGTTGCGGCGTGGAAAGGCGGGGTTCGCGAGCGCGCGTTGACGGCGCGACGGCGCGTGGGGACGGCTTTCGGGTCATGAAAAGGGACAGGGCGGGCACCGTGAGTGCGAGCGGTCTAAACGGCACATTGTAGCGTGGTGCGGATGTCGGACAGACCGGTGACCGTGCACGTGTGCATGATCAGCAACAGTGCCGGCTCGCGGCGTTTGCAGGTTGGGACGACGTTTTGTAGCGCGCACGTGCTTGCCACGTTGGCCACGGTTGCCAACAGTCGCGCGACAGCGGAGATAGTGCGCATCACACACAAAACGGGCGAGCCTTGCGGACTCGCCCGTTTTCAAACCGGCATGGTGGTGCAGTTGCGTTCCTGAGGATGTGCGCTTAGTCGAATCGGCCGGTCCGCGCCATCTCCATCAGGCGAGCAATACGCTCCTCGGTGGCCGGGTGGGTCGAAAACAGATTCGCGATGCCGCCACCTGACAGCGGATTCATGATCATCATCTGCGCGGTTGACGGATGCGCCTCCGCAGTCGGGAACGGGATGCCACTCGCGTAGCGATGGATCTTGTCGAGCGCCGACGCAAGCGCTTGCGGGTCGCCGGAAATCTGCGCACCACCACGGTCCGCTTCGAATTCGCGGGCGCGCGATATCGCCATCTGGATCAACGCGCCGGCAATAGGCGCCAGCAGCGCGATCGCGATTCCTGCGATCGGATTCGCCGGCCGGCCATTTTCGTCACGGCCGCCAAAGAACAACGCGAAGTTCGCCAGCGCGGAGATTGCGCCGGCCATCGTTGCGGAGATGGTCGAGATAAGAATGTCGCGGTGCTTCACGTGCGACAGTTCGTGCGCCATGACGCCGCGCATTTCACGCTCGGACAGCACGCGGAGAATGCCGGTGGTCGCGGCGACGGCCGCGTGCTCCGGATTGCGGCCGGTCGCGAACGCGTTGGGCTGGTCTTCGTCGATCAGGTAGACACGCGGCATCGGCAGGTTGGCGCGCGTGGCGAGCTCGCGCACCATCCGGTAGAACTGCGGCGCGCTGGTTTCGTCCACTTCGTGCGCGTTGTACATGCGCAGAACCATTTTGTCCGAGAACCAGTACGAAAAGAAATTCATGCCGAGCGCGAACAGCAGCGCGATGAACATGCCGCGTTGCCCGCCGATCATGCCGCCGATCACGATGAAGAGGGCCGTGATCGCGGCCATCAACATCGCGGTTTTAACCCAGTTGAACATGTCCAGTACTCCTTGCCCGGGAACCCTGTGTCGTGCCGTCACGGACGGCGAGTGATTGTAAGCAATTTGTTAGATATGGGCATACCGGAAAAATTCAATCAGCGCGATGCGGTTGCGAGCTTCAGACCGAGCCCGACAAATGCGCTGCCGACAACGCGGTCGAGCCACTTCTTCACGGCGGGTTGGCCGGAGAAGCGGCGCGTGACGCTTCCGGCGACCCACGCGACGAAGCTGTTCCACACGGTGCTCATCACCACGAAGACGACGCCGAGTGCGAGAAACGCCAAAGCCTTGTGATCCGTGCCGGCGTTGACGAACTGCGGGAAAAACGACACGAAGAACAGCACGACCTTCGGGTTCAGCACGTTGGTCCAGAACCCTTGCAAAAACAGCTGGCGCATCGATTTCGGCGCCGCCAATGCGGGCTGCTGCGCGCTAGCGGTCGCCGGCGCGCTGCCTGCGGGCTTCGCCAAGACCAGTCGCACGCCGAGGTAGATCAGATAGATCGCGCCAACGAACTTGATCACCGTGAACGCGGTGGCCGATGCGGCAAGCAAAGCGGTCAGACCGAACGCGCACGCGAGCGAATGCACGCAGCAACCGGCAGAAATTCCCAGCGCCGACATCAGCCCGGCTGAGCGACCCTGCGCGACGCTGCGGCCGACGATGTACGCGGTATCGGGACCCGGCGTGACATTCAACAGAAACACGGCGACGAGAAAAAATCCGAAATGGGTAATGCCGAACATGAAGGTCTCGAAAGTTGGCGCAATCGCGACGAAGATCGCATTGAAGATTCTAACGCGCGGTAAAGCGGCGAAGCGAGTCGGCCGAACGGACGATGGCGGCTGCGGTCACCGGCTGTTAATGTTGGCCGCGCGATTCGCCCTGCTGTTTGCCCGGTTATTCGCCGGGTTGTTCGCCGGGTTGTTCGAAGCGCTGGCCGACCGCGAGCGTCGAACCGGTGAGAAATTCGCGCGCGGCTAGTCGCTTGCCGCCTGGCTTTTGTAGTTGCGTCACGCGCAGCGCGCCGTCGCCGCACGCGACGACCACGCCATCCGCGGAGACCTCGACGATCGTGCCCGGCTGCGCGGTGCGCAATGCAGCAACGGCAGTCGCAGACCAGATCTTGAGCGACGTGCCGTCGAGCGTGGCCGCGCCGCCCGGGAATGGATCGAACGCGCGCACCTGGCGCGCCAGCTCGACGGCGGCGCGCCGCCAATCGAGCGCGGCCTCCTGCTTGCCGATCTTTTCCGCGTAGGTCGCACCGTCTTCCGGCTGCGGCGTAGACGGTAGTCGGCCATCGCGCTCGAGCGTCGCGAGTGCTTTGACAATCTGTTGGGCGCCCAGCGCGGCAAGCCGGTCATGCAGGGTCGCCGTGGTGTCGTCATCGCGAATCGCCGTGCGCGTGTCGGCGATCATCGGGCCGGTGTCGAGGCCCGCATCCATTTGCATCAGCGTGATGCCGGTTTCCGTATCACCGGCTTCGATCGCGCGGTGAATCGGCGCGGCGCCGCGCCAGCGCGGCAACAACGATGCGTGGATGTTGATGCAGCCGTGCGGCGCAATATCGAGCACTTCCTGCGGCAACAGCAGCCCGTACGCGGCGACCACCATCACGTCGTGACGCGTGGTGCGCAGCAGATCGATCGCCGCTGCCGCTTCGGCGGGAAACTTGCCATGACGGCGCAGCGACGGCGGTTGCGCGACCGCGATGCCTTGCTCCTGCGCGTAGCGCTTGACCGGGCTCGCCTGCAATTTCATGCCGCGCCCGGCAGGCCGATCCGGTTGCGTCAGCACGAGCGGCACCGCAAACCCGGCTTGATGGATCGCGGCGAGCGCAGCCGCCGCGAATTCAGGCGTGCCGGCAAAAATAACGCGCAACGAATGGCTCATAAGCAGAAACGCCTGATACGGAAGCAACGAAACAGCAGCGATGAAGCACGGGCCAAAGTGACGCTCAGCGAGAGCGTCACATCGCGTGCGCGAGCTTCTTCATCTTGCTCTTGATGCGGGTTTGCTTGAGCGGCGACAGATACTCGACGAATACGTGGCCCATCAGGTGATCCATCTCGTGCTGGATGCAGACCGCAAGCAGATCTTCGCAGTCGATCTCGTACGTTTCGCCCTTTTCGTTGAGTGCGCGTACGCGCACTTTTTCGGCGCGCTCGACGTTGTCGTAAATACCCGGCACCGACAGGCAGCCTTCCTCGGAAATCTTCTTCTCGTTGCTCGACCAGACGATTTCCGGGTTGATAAACACACGCAGTTCGTCGTGGGTATCCGACACGTCGATCACGATGACGCGCTCGTGCACGTCGACTTGCGTCGCCGCGAGGCCGACGCCGGGCGCGGCGTACATCGTTTCGGCCATATCGGCGACCAGCTTGCGAATGCGGTCGTTGACGACCTCGACAGGCTTGGCGACCTTGTGCAAGCGTTTGTCCGGGTAATTGAGGATATTCAGTAAAGCCATGGTCATCAGGTTCAGTGAAGCGCCGCCACGGATACGACAGTCGCGCAATAGGCCGTTCGGCCAGCTTGTCAGCCTGGCGGCACGCGCACAGGATAGATAGCGACAGAAGCCTTTCGATTCAACGCCCGAGGGCGCGAGAGGCGCGAACAGCGGCCCCGGATCGACAGGTTCATGCGCGAAAACGCGGCGTCACCGTATGTTTTGGGTCGAATTATTTCGGATCATGAAAATTTTAGCATGGCCCCCGCTCACGGGGGCCGCGCTGGAGGTTTGACGTTTCAATGCAATCCATAGCGAAAACCGATCGGGAAATCGCCGCCTGGCTGCGGCTTACGATGGCGCCGGGCCTGAAACCAGCCGCGTTACGCACCTTGCTCGCGAACTTCGGTCTGCCAGACGCGGTACTTGGCCAATCTTTCGAGTCGCTTGCCCGCGTGACGGACGAAGCGTCAGCCCGCGCCATACTTGGCGCCCCCGGCGCGGCTTTCGCGGCGCAATTTGACGCGGTGCTTGCATGGCGCGACGTGTCGGGCAACACACTGCTCACACTCGACGACCCGGCCTATCCGCCAATGCTGCTGACAACGTCCGATCCGCCACCGCTGCTATATGTAAAGGGACACCTCGCGCCGCTGCATGCGCGCAGCGTCGCGGTGGTCGGCAGTCGCAACGCGACACCACAGGGCGCAGAAGACGCGCATCGTTTCTCCCGTGTGTTTTCCGATGCAGGCGTGGCGGTCGTGTCCGGACTCGCGCTCGGTATCGATGCAGCCGCGCATCGCGGTGCACTGGCCGGCCGGGCCGGCACGGTCGCCATTGTCGGTACGGGCGCGGATATCGTCTATCCGCCTGCCCACCACGGGCTTGTGCGGGAAATCGCGTCAAATGGCGCGATTCTCTCCGAATGGCCGCTCGGCACGCCGGCGCGTCCCGCGCATTTTCCGCAACGCAATCGTCTGATCGCAGGGCTGGTCAGCGGCGTGTTGATCGTCGAAGCGGCGATGCGGTCGGGTTCGCTGATCACCGCGCGACTGGCAAACGAAATGGGGCGGGATGTCTTTGCGCTGCCGGGCTCGATTCACGCGCCGCTGTCGCGCGGTTGCCATCGAATGATTAAACAGGGCGCAAAGCTGATCGAAACACCAGAAGACGTTCTCGAGGAACTGGGCGTGCCGCCGCCGCAGCCCGGTGACGCGAGCGACTCCAGCGCCCAGTTGCCGCTGCTGGCGCAACACGACGCGGCTGCCCATGCGTTGCCGCCCGACGCCCGACGGCTGCTCGACGCGCTCGGCCACGCACCCGCGACGCTTGAAATTCTCGCCGCACGCACCGAAATGGACCCGACGGCGCTCCAGGGCGCGCTGCTGCGGCTCGAGCTATCGGGCCAGCTGACCGCGCTGCACGGGGGGCGCTACGTCCGCGCCGGTCACAGCCGGTAACGCGCCGTGCTACATTCGCGCCAAATCGCTTACGAAAATACGAGTCTCAAGGAATTCCCATGCCCGCGCTGAATCTCGACACTGACCAGGACCGAATCGCAGAGCGCGTCAACGACCGCGACACGCTATTCGTTGCGTGTCTGTGTGCGCAGTGGTGTGGAACCTGCCGGGAGTACCGGGAAGCATTCGACGCCATCGCGGACAGGCATCCGGACATCTGTTTCGCATGGATCGACATCGAAACGCATGCCGATCGCTTCGACGACCTTGACGTGGAAAATTTCCCAACCATCCTGATTGAAGACGCAGTGACCACCCGCTTCTTCGGCACCGTGTTGCCGCAACCGGGGATCGTCGAACGTATGCTGGTCGATCTGACTGCGCTGCCGGGGGTCACCGGCGCGCCGAAACTGAGGCCCGCGCTCGCCGCGGTGTGACGTACATCGAAGGCGCCGGCGGGCTCGCGGAGGTCGGCACGGCGGCATGCGAATTGCGAAATACGCGAGAGCCGGTTGTGCCACGCTTGCTGAATGCACTGGCACGCAATTAAGATGGGCCGCTTTTTCCGTACTGGTTGCCGCCACGGCGGCGTGTGCTATAAAGCGGTCGTTAATAGGTACGCGACCGGAAAAGCGAACGAGCGTCAGATAAGGGCGCGATCCGCGCCGGTGGCACCCGAATTCACCCACTCACAATAGTCATGTCCAAAGCACTGATCATCGCCGAAAAGCCTTCCGTCGCGAACGACATCGCGCGCGCTTTGGGCGGCTTTACCAAGCATGACGAGTACTTCGAGAGTGACGACTACGTCATCTCGTCGGCGGTCGGCCATCTGGTCGAAATCGCCGCGCCCGAAGAATACGAAGTGAAGCGAGGCAAATGGAGCTTCGCTCATCTGCCGGTCATCCCGCCACATTTCGACCTCAACCCGATTGTAAAGAGCGAGTCGCGGCTCAAGGTCCTGACGAAGCTGCTCAAGCGCAAAGACATCGAGCGGCTGATCAATGCATGCGACGCGGGACGCGAAGGCGAACTGATTTTCCGCCTGATCACGCAGTACGCGAAAGCGAAGCAGCCGGTGCAGCGCCTGTGGCTGCAATCGATGACGCCCGCCGCGATCCGCGATGGCTTTGCGCATCTGCGCAGCGACCACGACATGCAGCCGCTTGCCGACGCCGCGCGTTGCCGCTCGGAAGCCGACTGGCTGGTGGGCATCAACGGCACGCGCGCGATGACCGCGTTCAACAGCAAGGGCGGCGGTTTCTTCCTGACCACGGTCGGCCGCGTGCAAACGCCCACGTTGTCGATCGTTGTCGAGCGCGAGGAGAAAATCCGTCGCTTCGTGCCGCGCGATTACTGGGAGGTGAAGGCGGAGTTCGTCTGCGCGGCGGGCTTCTACGAGGGCCGCTGGTTCGACCCGAAGTTCAAGCGCGACGAATTCGACCCGGAGAAGCGCGACTCGCGGCTGTGGAGTCTGCCGGCCGCGGAAACGATCGTTGCCGCGTGTCGCGGACAGATCGGCACGGTCAGCGAGGAATCGAAACCGTCGACCCAGCTTTCGCCCGCGCTGTTCGATTTGACGAGCCTGCAGCGTGAGGCCAACGGCCGCTTCGGCTTCTCGGCGAAGAACACGCTAGGGCTCGCGCAAGCACTGTACGAGCGGCACAAGGTGCTGACCTATCCGCGTACCGACGCACGCGCGCTGCCCGAAGACTATCTGGAGACCGTCAAGAGCACGCTCGATATGCTCAAGGAGAGCAACAACTATCTGCCGTTCGCGAAACAGGTGCTTGACAAGGGCTGGGTGAAGCCGAACAAGCGCATCTTCGACAACTCGAAGATCAGCGACCACTTCGCCATCATCCCGACGTTGCAGGCGCCGAAGTCGCTGTCGGAGCCGGAGCAGAAGCTGTACGACCTCGTCGTCAAGCGCTTCCTCGCGGTGTTCTTCCCGGCCGCCGAGTACAAGATTACGACGCGTCTCACCGAAGTCGTCGGCCATCACTTCAAGACGGAAGGCAAGGTGCTCGTCGAACCGGGCTGGCTGCAGGTCTACGGCCGCGAAACGACTGGCGAAGATGCGAGTCTCGTCCCGGTGCAGAAGAACGAGAAGGTGAAGACCGACAAGATCGCCGCGCAACAACTCGTGACGAAGCCGCCGGCGCGCTACAACGAAGCGACGCTGCTGTCGGCGATGGAAGGCGCGGGCAAGCTCGTCGAAGACGACGAGCTGCGCGAGGCAATGGCCGCGAAGGGCCTCGGTACGCCAGCCACGCGAGCCGCGATCATCGAAGGTCTGCTAGGCGAAAAGTACCTGGTCCGCGAAGGCCGCGAACTGATTCCGACGGCGAAGGCATTCCAGTTGATGACGCTGCTGCGCGGGCTTGACGTAAAGGAACTGACCGCGCCCGAGCTGACCGGCGAATGGGAATACAAGCTGTCGCAAATGGAGCGCGGCAATCTTCAGCGTGACGCGTTCATGCAGGAAATCGCCCGCATGACGCAAACCATCGTCAAGCGCGCGAAGGAATACGACTCGGACACGATCCCGGGCGACTACGCGACGCTCGAAACGCGTTGCCCGAATTGCGGCGGCCAGGTGAAGGAGAACTATCGCCGCTTCGCGTGTACGAAGTGCGAGTTTTCGATCTCAAAGATTCCAGGCGGCCGGCAATTCGAAATTCCGGAAGTCGAGGAACTGCTGCAGAAGAAGGAGATCGGGCCGCTGTCGGGGTTCCGCAGCAAGATGGGCCGCCCGTTCTCGGCCATTCTGAAGCTTTCGTTCGATGACGAGATCAAGAACTACAAGCTCGAGTTCGACTTCGGCCAGGACCAGGGCGGCGAAGACGGCGAAGCGCCGGACTTCTCCGGCCAGGAGCCGGTTGGCGCTTGCCCGAAATGCCACGCGCGCGTGTTCGAGCACGGCATGAGCTATGTCTGCGAGAACTCGGTCGCGAATCCGAAGACCTGCGACTTCCGCTCGGGCAAGGTGATCCTGCAGCAGGAAATCGCGCGCGAACAGATGGCGAAGCTGCTCGAAGCAGGCCGCACGGATCTGCTGACGAACTTCAAGTCGTCGCGCACCGGCCGGAATTTCAAGGCGTTCCTCGTCAAGCAGAGCGACGGCAAGATCGGCTTCGAGTTCGAGAAGAAAGAGCCTTCGGCGAAATCCGCGGCGAAGTCGGCCGCCGGTAAGGCCGCCGCCGCGAGAAGCAGCGCGGCCGAAGCGGCGAACGACGAGGCGGCCGATACCGACGTACTGACTGCGGAGAAAGCACCGGTAAAGACCGCGTCGAAGGGAGCGGCGGTCAAGGCAGCCGCGGCGAAGAAGGCGCCGGCAAAGAAAACCGCAACCAAACCGGCAGCGAAATCAACTGCCCGGAAGACAGGATCGTAACGAAGCACGGTCGCACGGCACTTCGCGAAGGCAACGTCAGCGGCAAACCCCGACGCAATCGGCCCGCAAGCAAACGCCCGAGCCTGCACGCAAACGCGACCGTCATGATCTTCCCGCAACAAAAAAGCGCAGCCGCTGATGTCGGCTGCGCTTCCTGTTTCTTACAAACTTCCTACTAAAGTGTGCCTGCTATGTGTCTGCCAGGTGCGTCAATGTGCCGCACCCAACGCAACGGCACCCCGGCACCCCGGCACCCTGACGCCCGCATCGGCGCACTTACCGCACGAGCCGCGACGGCAACGGCCCACGACGGTGATGCACACCCGGCGGCTGTTTCTGCGGCGCGAGCTCACCGTCGAGCAGAGCCGACAACGGCTCAGCGCCGTCGAATGCTTCCGGAGGCACAACCGTTGCGCCGGCGTCATGCATCGATGACAGCGGCACCGGCTCAAGGCCGTCCTTGATCCACTGCTCGCCAAGCAGGCTGTTCGGCGTCTGGCTGAAATGCTCGACGAGGTGATCGATGAACGTACGCACCTTCGCCGGCAGATGGCGTCGGCTCGGATAAGCGATGTTGATCTCGACCTGCGGCAACCGATAGTCGCTCAGCAGGCGCACCAGCTTGCCGCGCGTCGTATCGCGGCCGATCAGATAGCTCGGGAGAATGGCGATACCCATGCCGAGCAGCGCGAACTGGCGCAGCATTTCGGTGTTGTTCGCGACGATCACGTTGGTCGGCCGCACGCGCACCTCGCCGTCCGGACCGGTAAATACGCGCTCGTCACCCCAGTACTCGGACGGCAGCGACAGACACGGATGCTCGAGCAACTGCTCCGGACGTGTCGGCATACCGTGCTTTTCCAGATACGCAGGCGTCGCGCAAACGGTCATACAGCCGGTGGTCAGCCGCCGCGTCACGATGCTCGCGCTGCGCATATGACGCGCAATGACGACGCCGACATCGAACCCTTCCTCGACCAGATCGACCTGGCGATCGACTAGCGTCACGTCCGGAATGACTTTCGGATACCGTTCCGCATAGGTTTGCAGCACCGGCGCGAGATTGTGTAGCCCAAATACAACCGGCGCGACGATGCGCAGTGTGCCGACCGGCTCGTGGTTACGCGCGACAACCATCTGCTCGACGTCTTCCAGCTCGTCCAGAATCTGGCGTGCGCGCTCCAGATAGACTTGGCCGGACTCGGTCAGTGACAGACTGCGTGTCGTGCGGTTGAGCAGCCGGGTGCCTAGACGGCCTTCGAGATCCGCGACGTGACGGGTGGCGACTGCGTTCGAAATATCCATCGCGCTAGCCGCGCGGGCGAAACTGCCGAGATCCGCCACTCTGACGAATACTCTCATCGACTGCAAATGATCCATTGACGACTCTCCTGCTGTGTTGCCGCTTCCATCCGAAGGTGAGGCCGGAAGCACATCTGGAATTCTCCTACGACTAGGGAAAACGTGCAGAAGTTGCCCAACTTCGACCAATTTTCATGAAAATTTGCACTATCTTATTCGTAAGCGGAATGCAGGCTCACACATTGTTCCACAAACCGAAACAATGTGCTGCGATGCAGCCAAACCTGCTGTATACAGGTGAACAGCGAAAGCGGTCACTTTGTTCCAAGAAAGCGCAAAGAAAACAGACGTGACTCGCACAGGCAAAAAAGAAGCCGCCCGCGCGGACGGCTTTTGGACAGGCGCCGGCATGCGCCGGCACGGGTTTGAGTCTTCCGCAGGCTACGCGGCGAGTTTGCGTTCGAGCGCCGATCGGGTGTCCTTCAATGCCGCCGGCAAGCCATGTTGCAGTGTGTCAAACAGATCGGCGTGCAGCGCGAGCTCGGCTCGCCACGCTTGATCGTCGACGGAGATCACCTGTTCGAACTGTTCGCGGGTGAAATTGAGCCCACTCCAATCGAGATCCTCGTAGCGCGGCGAGAAACCGAATGCATGCTCAGTTCCGGCCGCGCTGCCGTCGATGCGGCCGACCATCCATTGCAACACGCGCATGTTTTCACCGAAACCCGGCCAGACGAACTTGCCATCCGGCCCCTTGCGGAACCAGTTCACGCAGAAAATCTTCGGCATCGGCGTGTTCATCCTCGCGAGGCGCGCGCCCGTCTTCAGCCAGTGGCCGAAGTAGTCGCTCATGTTGTAACCGCAGAACGGCAGCATCGCGAACGGATCGCGCCGTACGACGCCTTGCTGGCCAGCCGCGGCGGCGGTCGTCTCGGAGCCCATGGTCGCGGCCATATAGACGCCTTCAACCCAGTCGCGCGCTTCGGTCACGAGCGGCACGGTCGTCGAACGCCGGCCGCCGAACACAAACGCGTCGATCGGCACACCTGCCGGATTCTCCCAATCCGCGTCGACTGACGGACACTGCGCGGCCGGCGCGGTGAATCGTGCATTCGGATGCGCGGCCTTGCGGCCGGTTTCCTTGCCGATGGCCGGCGTCCAGTCCTTGCCCTGCCAATCGATCAAATGCGCGGGCGGCGCGTCGGTCATCCCTTCCCACCAGACGTCGCCATCATCGGTCAACGCGACGTTCGTGAAAATCACGTTCTCCTTGAGCGTCGCCATCGCGTTGAAGTTGGTTTTCTCACTGGTGCCCGGCGCGACGCCAAAGTAGCCCGCTTCCGGATTGATCGCATACAGGCGTCCGTCGCGGCCCGGTTTGATCCAGGCGATGTCGTCGCCGATCGTCGAGATCGTCCAGCCGTTCAGCCCTTCCGGCGGAATCAGCATCGCGAAGTTGGTCTTGCCGCACGCCGACGGAAACGCGGCCGCGACGTAATGCTTGCGCCCTTGCGGTGACGTCACGCCGAGAATCAGCATATGTTCGGCGAGCCAGCCTTCGTCACGGCCCATCGTCGAGGCGATGCGCAATGCAAAACATTTTTTGCCGAGCAACGCGTTGCCGCCGTAACCGGAACCGTAGCTCCAGATCTCGCGCGCTTCAGGGAAATGGACAATGTACTTCGTGTCGTTGCACGGCCAGCGCACGTCCTGCTCGCCGTCCGCAAGCGGCTTGCCGACCGAGTGCACGCACGGCACGAACTCACCGTCCTCGCCGAGCACGTCGTACACCTTGCGGCCCATGCGCGTCATGATGCGCATGTTGGTCACCACATACGGGCTATCGCTCAGCTCGACACCGATGTGTGCGATCGGCGAACCGAGCGGTCCCATCGAAAACGGCACGACGTACATCGTGCGGCCGCGCATGGCGCCATCGAACAGGTCATCGAGCGTCGCGCGCATCTCGCCGGGCTCGATCCAGTTGTTCGTCGGGCCCGCATCTTCGCGTCGCTTCGAACAGATGAAAGTGCGATCTTCGACACGCGCGACATCCGACGGATCGGACCAGGCCAGATACGAATTCGGGCGCTTTGACGCGTTGAGCTTGCGCAGCATGCCCGCATCGACCATTTGCGCGCACAGCCGGTCGTACTCCTCCTGCGAGCCATCACACCACACGACGCGCGCGGGCTTCGTCAACGCAGCGATGTGCTGCACCCAATCGATCAGTTTTCGGTTTTTGACCCAGCCAGGCGCTTGCACGTCGATATCGACGAGCGTGCCTGCTTTGAACGCGGGATGATTCATCGAGCTGTCTCCGTTTTAGAAAAGTAATTGAAAACAGTACAAGCCCAGCGACACGGCATGCCACCCTGTCCGATCACGTGCGCAACCCAGGCTCATCGCACGCGATGAGCGCGGCGCGCGCGGCATGCGATCTCGCAGGTCGCGAAGGCCATCAGCCTGTTACGCCGCGCGTGATCATCGATGATCACCGCTCGCTGCGCCGCTGTGAAACGGTGTGTAAAGCGGCTTGCGCGGACATGCAACAAACTGTTAAAAACGAGGTCAGTTGTGTTTTCCGTCGTGTGCCGCGGCGATGCGGACGAACCCTGGTTTCCTGCAAGGGCGGCACTTGTACGGTAAAGCATCTATCAAGCCCGGCGTGTTCCCTACATCACATGTGGGACACGCAAGCCAAGGTTTATGTTCCGCACCCCGATGGTGCGCCGCAAAACACTCTCGCCCATGAAGATTGCCATCCTCGACGATTACCAGGACGCCGTCCGCAAACTCGATTGTTTTCAATTGCTAGCGGACCACGATGTGAAGGTCTTCAACAACACCGTGCGTGGTCTCGGCCAACTTGCGAGCCGTCTCGCGGAAGTCGACGCGCTCGTGCTGATTCGCGAACGCACGCGCATCAACTCGCAACTGCTCGACAAGCTGCCGAATCTGCGCATGATCAGCCAGACGGGAAAGGTGTCGAATCATATCGATGTCGACGCCTGTACCGAACGCGGCATCGCGGTGCTCGAGGGCGTCGGTTCGCCAATCGCACCGGCCGAACTGACGTGGGCGCTGATCATGGCTGCGCAACGACGCATTCCGCAATACGTCGCGAACCTGAAGCAGGGCGCGTGGCAGCAATCGGGCCTGAAAACATCGGCGCTGCCGCCGAACTTCGGGCTAGGCCAGGTGCTACGCGGCCAGACGCTCGGCATCTGGGGCTATGGAAAAATCGGGCGGCTTGTCGCCGGTTACGGCAAGGCGTTCGGCATGAACGTGCTGGTCTGGGGCCGTGACCATACGCGCGAGGCGGCGCAGGCGGATGGCTACAACGTCGCGGAAAGCCGCGAAGCGCTATTCGAGCAGAGCGATGTGCTGTCGCTGCATCTGCGTCTGCATGACGACACACGCGGCATCGTCAAGCAGGAAGATCTGATGCGGATGAAGCCGACCTCGCTGCTCGTCAATACGAGCCGCTCGGAACTGCTCGAAGAGAATGCGCTCGTCGGCGCGCTCGCGCGCAACCGGCCGGGGATGGTCGCTATCGACGTTTACGAAAGCGAGCCGATTCTGCAGGGCTATAGCTTGTTGCGGATGGAGAACGTGATCTGCTCGCCGCACATCGGATATGTCGAACGCGAAAGCTATGAGCTGTATTTCAGCGCGGCCTTCAAGAACATTCTCGCGTTCGATCAGGGCGACACGTCGAGCGTCGCGAATCCGGAAGCGCTGCAACTGGGGCGACGCAAGTAAGTGCAACGAAGAATGGCAAACGCCTTAGTTCGACAACGCGTGCGCAGCGTGATGTCAGTCGTGCGCCGCGGCGGCAAGCAAGTCTGGCATCCGTTGCAGAAATTGCTCGCCATCCGCGCGTCCGAGGTTGTACGCGTGCTGCATCTGTGAAGGGCTTGTGTAATCCCAGCTCGAAATCGGCACCTTGCGCGACGGCTGCACGTAGAGCAGTCGCTGATTGCCGTGCGGCACGACGAACATCTGCGGTCGCGGATACAGACGCGTGACCATCACGAGTACGTCGCCCGGCGTCGAATCGAGCGCACCGACCGGCACGTTGTCGACCATCCCGCCATCGAGTACCGGGCGGCCATTGCGCTGCAAAACCGGCGTAAACGGGGGCGTGCACGACGATTGCAAAATCAGATCGGCGAGGTCTTCCACGGTCGCACAATCCTGCGCACGGACGAATTCCGGATGAAACCCGAGCGTCTGACCGAGCGTCGGGTGCAACGTTTTGCGCAGATATTTTTCGATGTTGTACGCGATAAGCCCCGCTACCACGGCACTGTGCGCGCCGAGCCAACGCGGCAGGTGCGAGACGCCGACGCGAATCTCCGGCGCATGCGCAAGCTTGCCGAATTTTTCGCCGTAGATGTCGAGCAACGCTTGCCGATAGATGCGGTAGTGCGCGGGAACACCGATTCGCCGCGCAGCAGATTGCCCCAGTACGCGTTTTTCGTGTTGTTGCGCAGCGCGTTTTCGTAATAGCGCATGACCCAGTCCGCGTCGCGCGTGTACAGCATGCAGGCTGTGGCTGCGCCCGCCGAAATGCCCGCGATCACGCGCGGATGAATATTCAGTTCGGGCTGGACAATGTCCCAGAATCCGGCTTGCCACCAGCAGCGGTTGCCGCCGCCTGCGAATACGACTTGATCGAACATCGGTGTGGTTTTGTGCCTGCTGTGTGCTTTCTGTGTGCCGCGTAGGTGGGTCCTGCCGCGAAAACCGGGTCGATTAATCGAGCAACGTGTAGGTCGTCGTCGCGTGGACGGCCATTTTGCCTTCTTCGTCGATGAGTTCGACTTCGCCAAAGACGAGATTGCGGCCGAGCCTGAGGACGCGCGCGGTCACGAGGACGTCACCCTTGCGCACGGCGCGCATGAAATTGATGTTGAGGGACACCGTTGTCATCGGCTTGAAGCCGCCGAGCGCCGCCGAAATCGCGACAATCATCGCGGTATCGGCGGCGGCCATGAATACCTGTCCGCAAATGACACCGCCGCTGTGACGTAATTCGCCGGAAAACGGCAATCGCAGTGTCGCGCTTTCGTCGTCGGCTTTCACCGGGGAGAGTCCGAGCGAGCGCACCCAGGGCGCGAGCACGCGGTTGAGCAAATCCTGAACAGCGCTTTCGTCCATCTTCTCTCCTCGTTCGGGCCGCGTGGTGCGTGCGTCGCCGCACCGTGGCAGACATGATACCTGGACGATTCGGGGCGCGCGGTTTTGAGCGTCGGGCTGGCTTTTGGCGGGGGTTGAGGTGGAAAGCGGTAGTTTGGGCAGATTTTCTCGCGCCGCGTACGAAAAGGGGCTAGGCAAAAGCGGAAAAATCGTGCATACTTTCGCTCTTCGTTGGGGCGTTAGCTCAGTTGGTAGAGCAGCGGACTCTTAATCCGTAGGTCGAGTGTTCGAGTCACTCACGCCCCACCACCGAATTTGGCTGTAGAAAATCAAGCACTTGCGAGCGATCGCGGTGCTTTTTTTTCGTCTGTAGCCGCGGGGGGCGGGCGTCAAAAACTGGCCTTTGCCGGAAAATTGCCGGAACGGAAGAATCCAGACCAAGCGATCTCAATCTTTCGTATGGAGTCTGGAAATGGCCTACATCAGCCAGCGCGGCGCTTACTGGCGCGCCGAAGTCCGCCGACGCGGTTACAAGCCCGTCTATCGATCGTTCGACACCAAACAGCAGGCGCAGCAATGGGCTCGAAGGGTGGAGTCGGAGATAGATAGCGGGGCATTCGTCGATCGCACGGAAGCCGAGCGGACCACACTCCGCGAGGCACTGGAGCGGTACCGTCGCGAAATCGTCCCAGAGAAGCGCCACCCCTATCAGGAAAACCGACGCATCCAACGCTGGATCGACAATCACCTGTCGCATCGAACGCTAGCCAACTTGCGCGGTGTAGATTTCGCAAAGTATCGGGACGAACGCAGAGCAGCCGGACGCGCAGAAAACACCATTCGGCTCGAGCTCCAGGTCATCAGCCATCTCTTCGAAATCGCCCGCAAGGAATGGGGCATGGAAGCGTTGATGAACCCTTTGAAGAACATCCGCAAACCGTCCGGCAGCGCGGCAAGAGATCGACGCCTACGCCCCGGTGAATTCGAAAAACTGCACTCGCTCCTCTCGGCCAGTAGTAACCCCTGGGCGGCGCTCGCCTTCGAGCTGGCGATCGAAACCAGTCTGCGACAAGGCGCGCTATTCAGTGTGCAATGGGAATGGCTCGATCTTGAAAGTCGTCTCCTTCGCTTCCCGCCCGACGCTCGCGGCGCCGAAAACAAGGGGGTGCCAGCAGTTCTGCCGCTATCCCTTCGAGCCGTCGCGGTATTTCGCCGCCTTGCCGCCATTGCGGAAGGCCCTGAAGAACGCGCCGACCGTTCGCGATGCGGCCCTGCCGACGCAGTCCCTGAGAAGCTGACGGGACGGATCTTCGGGACGAGTGTCAACGCAGTGATCTGCATTTGGAAGCGAACGCTCAAGGTGGCGGCTTTCGACGATCCAGAGGTGAACACCCTGCGATGGCATGACCTACGCCACGAAGCAGCAAGTCGCTTCTTCGAAAAAGGGCTGCATCCGATGGAGGTCGCTAGCCTTACCGGCCACAAGTCCATGCAGATGCTAAAAAGGTACACGCACCTTCGCCCGGAGAGTCTTCTACAAAAACTGGGATAACGCTGGTCACCTAAGCCCTACTTGCTCATTCAGAAAATGATAGGCGCTCAGCTGGCCGGCGACGTGCCGGTCAGCACAGTGCACCCACGAACTCACCAGCGCCAGTAAAGAGTTCAGCGCTCACTACGATTAGGTCGTGTCCTCACACCAGGCGTCTGTGGCTACGGCTCGTTTGTCTCGATGGGATACAATTTTCAGCCTAGACTGGGGCGATGAGTCGAGTAAGCGTAAAGACTTGCCGAGGAGCACGATTTCGCTCGCGGATCTCCCGTGTACGAATCTCGACGCGCCACGGTCTACGAGGTATTTCCCTCGGGTCAATAGCCACCTGCCCTAGCTCAGCTTGGCCTTCGAGTTGTCGCACAACGTTAGGGCCGAACGTCCCCTTCAGAACAGCTTGGCCGCCATCCGTTGGATTGAACTCAAATCGATGCGAGTTGGGAAGCAAGAAGAGAGTGCCGATGAATTCCCCCCCACGCTCTTCAATTTCCATCGCTTGAGTACGTTGCCGCGCAAGCGAAACCGCATTGCGATCTAGCAAGAAGTCGCGCGAACCGTCCACTACCCGCATCGTCGCACCACTTTCGTCCAACCTCTGAAAAAATTGTTTCAGGGTAACCAAAGTGCGCGCGTCCAACTCAGCAGCGGCCTCGTCGAACACCGCCTCGTCAGCGACCCCGACCCGCGACAAGATGTCTGTAATCTCATCAACAGTCTCTTTAAGAGGCGTATTGACGATCTCCCCATCAACGCCCGACTCTTCGAGCACAAACCCAAACGAACCCCGAGCCACGCCCGTAATGAGGAGTTGAGAGGTATCGGCGCGCGGAACAGGGCCGCGCGCACCCAAGCGGCCCACTTCCCGCGAGGAATATTTCTTCGAAACCAGCGCTTGAAGGTCATCCAACGCTTTCCCCGCAAAGTCTGCGTTGATACCGCGAGAGCCTTGCACTGGGCCACCACCAAAGAAAATTCCAAGTTCGGCGTGAGTCTCAGGGCGCTCCCCTGCGCGAGCAATGGAATCCTCAAGCTGCGCCTTACGAGCGCTGAATTGGTAGTACCCGCTTGGGTCTTCCTCTTCAGTACGCGATGCGAGCATTGCTTCGACTGAGGCTAAGTCAGCCATCAATGCATCTATTTCAAGTTTCTTCAACATAGGCTGGCCTCACGAGTTCGCTATCACTTGGGCCACATAAGCCAGTGCTGCGGCATCATCCGACTGAAGTGGAACTTGAACCATCCCCTTCCAAAGTGCGGTATCCCGCTGATGCGCAAACAATCCGAACCAATATCTCGCGTCATCGACCAAGAAGTCTGGGCGCTTTCGCAAATCAACGTAGAAAGCGTCACAGTCATATGCCGGTTTCGTCTGGTTGCGGTCAAACAAAGCGATGTTTGCCGCAAACCACTGCTTGTACGCATTGATGTCTGCAAGCGATGGCGAGTAGCCGAAGGTTACGACATCGATATCCTGCGGCGGCCTACCCCGTATTTGCTCCACATCCTCAACGAAGCTACCGTCCAGCCACTGAAACCCAGTTCCGACCCCTATATTACGTAGGGCATCTCGATAATTGAGTAAACCCTGCAAAATTTCTGCGCGAGGCGGGGATGTCGCGAAACGCACTGCAAACTCGTGCATTGTTGCTACATAGGGCGACATCGACGCCCTTACCCCGGGGGTATCCCCGGTGTACGGCGGCAACACCATTGACGCGTTGAACGTTGGTATCACTTCAGCCTAAGCCCCCCGTTTTCTTGTTGAATTTTGGTCTCATTATTCCGGACAAACCGCTCAGATACATCAGCGTAACCACTGACGCCACACTAAGCAAATTATAAATTATCCTTTGAAAACACGGCGTTGCATCATCACACTTAATTTGGAATCTGACATATGACTGAGGCATCTAACGAGAGGCAACTCGTGGAAACGCAGAGCGGCCACTGCGATAAGAAAGCGACTGGCGCCAGACCCTATCGATGCTCTCGGACCTTTTCACAACCAGAGATGGCAAAATTCGAGCGCGTCTAGTCTTGCTTCGAAGCTTTCTTTGCCTGCCAAAGCTTCAGCGTTCCGTCACCACCCCTTAGCACAACAAGAACGGATTTGACGCCGCTTGAGGGGTCGTAGTCACGCGACGATCGGTACTTCCGTAGCGTCACCGTGAAAACAAGTCGCCGGTCGAGGGCGGACAATGTTGCGTCCAGCCAATCGGGCGAAGCCCATAGAATCTCGCCATCATCCTGATGGCGATGTCGGCTGTGATCGGGATCGGGCCTCCAACTACCCCAAACCTGGCTTCTCAGAGCGAGACGTCCATCTGTCTCACGCCAATCACCGTAGTTTGGCTCATTAACCAACTCCAAGCTCTTCGTGAGGGCGATTCCAAGACGCGGTCGCCCACCCGGTCCCTTCGCCGCGATCTCGTCACCCACGTCTATACCGAGACTGTGGGTCTCCGGAGCCCATACCAATGGAGCGAAAGGGCTTTCTTGGCGATGGCGGTGGTCGTAATACCCCGCGTCCCAAAACTCCGGTAACCAAAGATCATGACTGGGCCGCTTGGCGAATGCCGTACAGCGACCTATGGCGCCCTTTCGCTCCGTCACCGCCGACGTGATCCTTACACTCACGCCGTCAGGTGATGACCAGCATCCATATAGCGGAAGCAGTGCGTCAGCGGCGGTCACCACAAAGCCCAATTTGCGCAGCACTGTATCTTGATCCTGCAGCGTTTCCTGCTGGCCGATTCTTTCACCTAACAGGTTTTCTTTCGCCTGCTGAGGAAGGGCATCCTTCCGGTCAGACAACCACGAACCATCATCGAACGTGATGTCGTAGCGATCACGCCATTCCAGCCAAGGTGAGTCGCCTCGGGTTTCATAGCTTCGAACGACCACGGGCAGTGCCTTTGAAAGGCTAGTGGCAGCGCTAATCAATGCGTGTCTTTGAATATGCTCCCGGTAGGATTCGTATCGATCGCTCTGGTCCCGCTGGTAGCGCTCGCGGCCGGGAAAATAATCTAGCGAGGTGGCATCCGGCCATCGACGCGTAATCTCTGCCGCGATCGCGTCTTCGACCGTTGCCTGTGCGACATTGAACAGATGAGCCACGGTGCTGATCTCGATTTTTGCAAACTCATAATCGAAGCGAAAATCCGATGTCGGTTTCGCCGCACTCGGGTAGACGTCGCTGATGACAATGCCGCACTGAGGCTGGTTGATCTCATCAAGCAACGCCTCTAACTCTGCGTCGCGCCGTTCCCCGCTGCTAATGTGACCCAGACACCTAGCGATATGGACTTTTTCTATGACGTGCAGGTCGCCTCGTCGAGCGAGAGCAAGCAGCTTGGGCCGAAGCGCACCCATGGTCTGCCCATGGTGCAACGCGGCTCGCGCCAACCCCATCAGCAACCACTGCCGGGAATTTTGGAACGAAAGCGTCTTATCCGCCGATGCTAGGGCTGCGACTTCTGTTTGATCAAAACGGTCAAGCAATAGGGCTAAGTCGTCGTTGAGCCCTAGCTCGACAAGCGTCTTCAGTCCCCTCGCGACCGTCCAGCGGACATAGGCATCGTCCTCGCCGAGGAGGTGCCACGTGACGTCGGAAATGAACTCCGCGTCGTTCCCCGCGATTTCCTGTTCAGGGCGGAATGCTCCCTCTCCGATCTCGTCGGCAATGCGAGCCGCCGGGCCGGAAAGTAGCAACTCCAACGCGTCGAGACCGGCTCGTCCCGAGGTTATGTCGCATAATACGGTGGCCAGTTGAAGCCACTCATCACCGTCGAGTTCGACTTCATCCGCGGCGACCTTGCAGAGGACGAGCTGTAGCACGAAGTCCTTGTCATTGCAGAGGTCCGACAGTCGGCGGATGTCGCGCGCGATATCGGAGAATTGACCTTCGAACAGTTCGGCACTCTTGCACTCAAACAGTCGCTCAACCAGCATTTTTGCCTTGGAGTTTAGGTGCGTGGATGAGTTGTTCCAAGCAGCGAAACACTCGGCTAGAATTTCCAATGACTGAGTGAGGCTCAGCTCGGACGCATCGCAGATCGCGGACAAAAAGGTCAAACGCTTAGGGTACGGGCACGCAGCACGCAATCCGGTGATAAATTGCTGTCGAGCAGAGTAGCGAAGATTGTCGTCTGCAGCGATGGTCTTCAGACTTTCGTCGATTGAACTTGCCGAGGCCAGATCGCATGCCGAGACTAACGCGGCGATGGCACTGTCAATATCCTCTTTGCTTGGCTTTGGGGTTTGAGTAGTCAGGAAGTTCGGCGACGAGTTGTTGCGACTATTAGACTCATCCTGCTTGCGCTTAGCCTCCGCCCTGAGCCGTTCGATCTCCTCCCGCTCTTCGGTGGTGATTGCGTTTGGGTACTGCTTGCCCGTCTCCAGGAAGCCGTCCCAAAGAGACGGCCACGCACCGAACGGGTGCTCAGCGCGCAGTTTTGCGATGATCGCCAAGAAGATCCGCCTCTGGTCCGCGGGCCCGGACAGTTTCAGCAAGTCGGCGACCCCATCGCCGGTACGCCAGTCCCACCAGCCGTGCTCCTCACAAATTGTGAGAACAAAGGCAGCGCGGCGTGGATCGAGATTTCCATTCTTGGCCAGAAAGCATGCAAGCTGCGGCAATCCGTAGGACAGGTCTGCGACGTCCTGATCGTACCAACGCACGAGCTTGGCTATTGCCGGAAAACCAATAGAGTTGGCTGCGGCATGTGCGAACAACGTCCATCCGAACTTCCTTGGTTCGTTTCGCACGATGGTTTGGCAAAGGTTCATTAGCCGTTGCGCCAGGGCGGGCCTTAAAAAGCCACCTTGCTGGGCGCTTGCAAAACGAAGCAGTGAGTAGATCTGCTCGTAGCTTTCTCCACCTATCTGGTCCAGCTCGGCCAGACCTTGCCGATAATACTCACGGGCCTCATCGATACTCATGGGCACAAGAGAAGCAGCGAGTTTTACGTAGGAGTCGCCGCGTCCTCCGATGTTGTCATCCTGACGGATTTGTCCCGCGACGTGGCGTGCGAATTCGCCCGCAAGCTCATGGAGGGCCGGTCGCTCAGCAAGCAACGCCAACACCTCAATCTTCTGCGGGACGAAGAATCGTCCGGAGGAAATCAGCCCTATCAATGTCTTGGCCTGGTCGGCCGATATATTAGGCGCGTAGTTCAGCAGAATGCAGACACAACCGAACCCAACGGAACGGACCAGAGAGTCCGCTGCGCTTTCAGCTCTCCAGTGCACGCCCTCGCGCAAATGTCCGCTCCAGACGATTAGGAAGTCAGTGACAGTCGCACCCGAGAGAGAGTTACCAGAGAGGACAGCATCTTCGATTGGCTTGATAAGCTCGCGCGCAAGCTCGATGCCTTCGCTGATGTCCTTACGTTCTCGGTCATTGAATTTCGCCCTGAGCTGCTTTTTGCCTCCCCCCTTGGCATTGCCGCCGGACGCGGGTTCGCGCAGTTCCTTCAGAAACGTCACAAGCGCTGCCTGGGTCGTGACAGCCTTTGCCTGCTTGGTAAGCTTTACTCCGTTCGGGAGTAGGTCATGATAGGCGACCGGCCTTCCAGCGGACCAGGCGCGAATACAGGCTCGGAGGATTGGAGACCAAGCTCTCGAGGGACCGTAACGCTCGCCGTAATCATAAGCCGACGGACGGGCAAGCGGCACACGGCGGATGATCGCAGCGGCAGCAGCTCGCGAGCTGTAGAAGAGCGTTGTCAATGCTGCCAACTCAACGGCATCGTTGCTCCCACGCTCGGCGTCGGAGGAGAGGCTTTCATCCTCATCATCTTCGTCGGGTGCGGGCTTCGCAATCGCCTTCGCGAGTATCTTCACCTGCTTTTTACTGAGATAGCGAGAGTGCGAGAGAAGCCGCAGCTTGAGCGCTTGAGATGCGCAGTGGTCGCTTACCACGAACGACACCAAATCCGAGAGCGCCGCTGTGCCGTTTGCTTGGTCAAACAGCTCTAGCAATTTCAAAAGTTCACAACTGGCGGACAGCGAGAAGCGATCACTCCAGCGAGCGAGATTGCGATCGACGATGCCGAACTCGCCTTCGGCAGCATGCTGGAATAGCACCGCTGCGTAGTCGTCAACCCCGGGACCGGCGCGGTCGCGATGTATCTCGTCGCGCGGCTGCGCGGTATGCCAGTTGATCCACCGAACTGTGCTCTCGCACTGAATTTGTGCTTCTTCGGCGTCCCCTGCAAATCGATGCGCGACCGTCAGTCGCGCACTTCTTGCACCACGCCACCCTGAACGATCCGAGACAAGGCGGCGATAGGAGTCAGCGTCACCGAGTACGATCGCCAGAGCAGGCCAGCTTCGAATAAACTCGTCTCCTCGCATGTTGGCTGTCGCGGCCTGAGATAGCCGCATGCTGAGGGCAAGTACCCGATCGAAGTCATCTTCTGCTACCGCCAATCGAAAGGCCGCACGAAGTCGTGCAAGCGTTAGCCTGCGGCGACCGAACTCCGACTGCACCGTTGTTGGAAAGCTGGCTGAATCGGCGAGCGCGAATGCTCGATCGCTATCTTTGATAACGACTAGAAAGTGCGGCAGTGCTTCGGCGGCATAGGTCGATGTCGTCTGCGAAGACAAAAGGCGGTCGGCAATGGCTCTTTGAGCCGCTGGTCGATCAGAGTATGTCTCCCGAACATATGTTTCCGTGGGCTCGTCTCTAAAAATCGCGCCGTGTGACGTGATCTCGAGCATTGGAGCCAAATCCGATGCGGCGGTATTCACCTGAGCCGCAGGCCACCCGAGTGCGTTTGCCAGTTCCTCTAGCGGAATCGGCGGAGGAAGGAGTGACAGCGCAACGAAGAACTCGGTTACCTCTGAATCCGGCCATCCTGCAACATGAAGATCCGAGACAATCTTGGTGCAACGCTGAGCGATGATTTCGCGGACAGTGATAGGGGTAGCCGAAGTTTTGCCGAGGATATTTGTGTCCCAAGTCTGAACAAGGTAGTCGAGTACACGCGCGTTCCGACCAGAGCGCGCCAAGGCGGTAGCGATCTCCACGCCGGAAGCACTTAGCTTGCGATCTTTCAGAAATTCACGTGCCTCCGAATCGGTGAATGGTCCTAGCTCGATCTCATTCACCGTGGCGTGGCAAATAACCTTGTCTTTGCGGTGCGTGCGTGCCGTAAGCAGCAACTTCACGCCGTCGATCGGATCTTCGTCGATAGCCGATAGAAGAAGCTTCGGAAATGCTGCTTCGTGGCGGTAGTCGGCTTCGAGCTGGGCGTTATCCGCAGCATCGACAATGATCAGCAAATCAAGCTTTTTCGATTGAGTTCGGATCGCTGCCGCAGCTTGTGCAAGTCGTCTACGCGCCGCTTTGATAATTTTGCGAATGTCATCGCCGCCCGGCAACATCGGGTCACATAGTGTTCGCGATGCGAGCTCGTTGACGATCTGCACCAGCCCAATTCTCGGGAGGTGCCGAGAATGATTATCCGAGCGGTATGAACCACCACCGAAGCAGTCAAAAACGACGACCTCAAATTCGTCCACCATCCTCTCAGCGAGGCTTTGGATAAACACGGTTTTGCCCACCCCACCCTCGGCATGGACGAGGACGGGTAGCTCCGACGCTTTGACCAAATCCCTGACTGTCGAAAGTTCAGCTCGCTCAACGACGGCACCCACGTCGATGAAGCGGGTGTCGGCCGGGAAAAGATCCTCCGGCTCGCAATCGAGCGCATCCAAGACATCTTCGCGGCGAATCAGGTTCTTGCCCTGACCGCTTGGGCCTGCCTTCTTCAGGACGAGATCCTGGAGCCCGTGAAGCCGGAGCCTGGCCTCTGAATCCGAGCCGGCAGACCAGTCGGTGAGTGTTCGCCTGAGCGCGTTGTCTTGACCCGCAAGGCTCTTCTCTCCAGCTCGAAAAACTATCCTCGAGAAGAGGCGGCTTGCGTCAGATAGGCCGCGATCGGCACACCACTTCTTGAGGTTTCGAGCCTGAGTGGCTGAGCTCGGAGCTGAAGGCGTCGTTCCCTCAATAAGGGACTTTATCGCGTCCCAAAGACTCTCCGTGAATTCTGAATTCGTGACAAAAATGAACGACACCTTGTTGTCGACGTCGGCTGCTGAAAAATCCTTCTCGTAGCCAAGGATCGTGTCGGAGAACTTCTCGACCGTCTTTTTTAGATAAGCTGCTGTGACAGCCTCTTCGCGAAGCTTGTATTTGAATTGAACGGTCTCGAGCCGCTCGCAGGTCTGAAAACTGTCTCCGCGGCCATAATAGAGGACGAGGTCAGCTACCTCTTCGGCCCGCGCCCCGGGGCTCGCAGTCTCGGTCGATGAAATCCCCTCTACGGCGATCGCAAATAGATCGTCATTCGGGAAGACCAGCTGCAACGCTCGCCTTGCGGCCCATCGCTCGTGGAAAGTGTGACCTGCGCGAGATGCGCGGACGGTATCGATGTCTGCGTCAATGTTCGTCATTATTGTTTATCTTTTCCCCAACAGTGCTCGCTCTTTGGATTTCACCAATTATATGTAAGCCATACGTGTACCTACTTGCCCAAGTAGACATAAATCGAATCGAGCGCGACCGCGAGGATCGCCGCCGCAAGCGGCAAACGGAACTGCGGCGCGAGCTGCGCGACTGAGTGCATGAAGCCGGTATTCAAGCGCGCCGGCGACACGAGAAAGGCCACGTACCAGACGGTCAGATTTAGGCAAAACGCAAACGCGAACATCAGTCCCGCAGCGATGATGAACACGAAGGTATGCTGCGAGGCGGAAAGGCAGATCCATTCGCCGAGCAGAAGCCCGAACATCAACGCACCGAGCGAGTAGGTATTCTGCAGCATCTGATGTGCGGCGACTGCGAGCCATCTTTGCCGAGGAGCCGCGATCAGCAAGCCGACAAGCATCACCCCGAGCATCGCGAAGACATTCCAGATATGCGGCCCAATGCCCTCCTGGATTGCCGTTTGAAGATAATTGACTGACCGGTGGCTGCCGAGCCAATCGGTCACGATGACCCCTACTATCGCAGGCAGCGCCCAAGCCACAGGGACAATGGCGGCTTGCCACAGCATGCGACCGGGCCAAAAGTCCGAGCGCCTGAAGGCACGCGTGTGATGCTGCAGCCAGCTCCGGGTTCGATTCAGTAGCGCCCGCAAAACGGGCATGGGCATCGTGTTTTGCATCGGGTAAGTGGGTCGGAGGAACGATGGCGTGCGCAACGGATTCTCCAAAGAATAACCTCAATTCAATTGCCGCGAACACGACCTCGCTCTACCGGCTCGACGACAGAAACCGATCGACAGTCATCTGAAGCATGTGACGAAAACCGGCGAAAGCCTATCCTGCCTTAGAACCAAACCGTCGTATTTCTTGCGCTGTCGCAATTTTTTGCGGATGTCTTTGATTTCGGCACTGCATTGCCCGACCCTGCCGGGCACCCTAAAATCAGCTTGGCAAAAGGAGGAAGGCTTCCGCCTTCCATGCGCGCCCTGCGCGACTGCCGGACGCGATCAGGGCACGGGGGCCGGCGGCTAAGTTTGTATTGCACAATACAAATAGAAGCCTATGAACGTCATTTTCGACATCGCAACTTTTAAGCTCCGAGCGTGGACAACGCTCTGCGCTGAAGAACTACCGGAGCATCTCCAGACATGCCCCAACTTCGAGTTCTATGCTTCCGGCATGGTGAGAGTGCCGCTAACGCTGGCCGTGCGACCAGCGACCCGGCGTCGATTCCACTGACTGAATTGGGCGAACAGCAGGCCCACGCGATCAGCAAGCGTCTTGCCGAGTCCCCGGCCATCGTGATCTGCTCGCCCTTTCTCCGCGCGCGACAGACGGCTGCTCCGACGTTGACCAGATTCCCCGCCGTGCCAAGTGAGATATGGCCTGTTCAGGAATTCACGTACCTTGCACCGGCAAGATGCGTAGGCACATCGGCGCAGCAGCGTCGGCAGTGGGTCGATGCGTACTGGAACGCGTTCGATCCGACGCTTTTGGATGGACCGGGGGCCGAGTCGTTCTCCGACTTCATCGAGCGCGTGCGCGCCGCTCTGAACCGCTTGAGGATGCTCCACAACGCGTCAGACGCTACAGCGGCGATGTTCGGGCATGGTCAGTTCCTCCAGGCGATGCGGTGGCTGATCCAGAATGGCGACGGAGTAATCGACGCTGACGCCATGCGCTCATTCAGGATTGTCGATCAGCACTCCCCCGTTCACAATGCGGGCGGGTTTGTGGCGACGTTTGACGGATGGTCGTGGTCCGTCGGGCAGGAACATACCGGGCTGGAAACGCCGCCGCGCTGAAGAACTACCGGCTGGTGAGATACGAGCGAGCCAGACCACTGAATTGCGACAGCGCAAATTTCTTGCGCTGTCGCAATTTTTCGTCGCATGCACTCCTATCTGGAGGGTTCGTCAGATCCCCCGTTTGGCTCCCGATTCTGAACCGTTCGTTTCGGCGCATCGAGGCGAGGTGAGCCCGATCTATCCGGTCGATCTGGTTCGCGTGGCATACGTGCGTGTTGGATGGATGGCATCTGCTTTACCAGTTTGACGATTTCGACAGCCATCTTCCGGTCTTCCACATCCTCCGACTCCGCCATAGCCTTCGCCATCGCGCCGTATGCACGCAGGACCTTCTGCCCGGTGCTTGAACGGCCTCCTGCCTGGGTGTGCCTTGCATCCAGATCTGGAGTGGCCTGCTGACGCTCGGGCGCCGTACCGCGTTTCTTCTGCATGTTCACGACCGGTTGCGGTACCGGGACTTTCGTCACCCCACGCGCTAGGCGTCGCGTGGCATTGGCATCGATACCGTGTTCGCGCAGGTGGGCCGCGAACGACTCGCGCCAGTCCTGTAGGTCCGCCTTGCGCGGATTGAGCCTGGTACCGTCGTTCGACCGAGCGATGACGCAAAGGTGAACATGGGGATGTGCCTCATCCGTGTGGCACGCGAACACATAGCGAAAACTCTCCCCGAACTCTTTGGCTGCGAAGCTTCGGACCGAATCGTGAACCGCGGTCCTGTCGGTTCCCGGCGGCATCGAGAGGACAATGTTGAACGCTTCGCGAACCGTACTCTCCTCCGGGATGCCGAAGCCGCCAAACTGAAGTTCGGTCTTGAGGTCTCGAATATCATTACGCCCGACAAGGGCATCACCGTCTTGATTCTCTAATGCCACCTTACCGTTACGCGAAATGTAATCGAGATGGGCTCGAATAGCCTTCATCCCCCTGCCGCCGCCGCTTATCTTGACGACCACCTCCGGCGCTTTCTTGGTGGTTGCCGCGAGCGTTTGCCGAATCCTTACGACGCCAGAGGGCCGTGCGCGCCTGCTAGGTGAAGGCGTTCGAGGAGCAAGCATTACCCCCGTGCTAGCTGTACGCGGCCTGACGACACGTGCAGTGCTGCCAAACAGCTCGTCCCCCCACGTCTGCAGGATTCCGTTGACGTAAATCTTGGGTAGCGTCATGCGTTACCTCTCTGCGCGCACGTATCTCATCCCTGGCAACGAATCGATAGGACTTCCATAGTCGCTCAACGCTTGCCTCCCAACAGACGATCGATCGTGGCCCGTTGGTACGCCGGAGTCGGCGCGCTACCGCCGCCGGAGGGCCGTTCTGAATTTCCAGGTCTGTCTCGCGTGACGGAGCCACCCTCTGCTCCGTTCTTCGGAAACGGTTCATTCTGCTTGCCGCCGCCGTTTCCCCGGAGCATGCGACTCATGAGGGAAACGAACGTGATGGCAGTTCCGCCGGAAATTGCTGCACCACCCGCTATACCTGCCGCCATGCCGGGCAGTTGCACTATCACGAGAACGAGAGTGCCACACAGAATCAGGAAACTCATTGCATCGCCCAGTGCGTTGTCGTTCGCGGACGCAGCGGTCATCCTGTCGACAAACGTTGAATAGATCGATAGGCACATGGCCGCCGCCGTCGCGAGAAAGAAAATGAGCAGCACGTAGTTTGCTACCTTCGCAAACCATCCCTCTCCGAATCGCTTGGTCGGCCCGAACGCCATGCACGCGAGAAACAATGGGCCCACTGCCAGCATGAGAGAAATTGCGACTTTCGCTAGAGACAGCAGACCACCCATTACAATCTCAATGGCGCCCGCCGAAAACAATACTATCGCCGCAGAAAAGAGATCCGCATACCCGCCAATCGGGAAAAGGTTGGTGCCCCGCTCCCAAAGCATATGCATGTAGTTGTACGCTTTGGTATCGACCAGATCGATCGCGGAGAATATGTTTGCATTCGAGCCGGGCATCGTGGTCTGCACCAACCCCGAAGTCAATCCGTTTACAAACACAACAACGTTGGCCTGGTAGATAGCCGCGTTCAATGCCAGCGTCAGCAGTGCAGACACCTTAAACGCGCGAATGGCGAACTGACTAACGGGCTCCTGAACCTCTCCCCGGAGCGTCGCCCACCCGAACATGATGATCCAGATGGTGACGGCGGCGAAGACCAGCGGTTCAATCGCGCTTGCAATGGATGACGAGAGGCCCGTGACGAACACCGATAGCGCACTGTCAATCGAGCCCGAAATAAACTGGAATATCCCGGTTTTTGGCATGGTGCGCCCTATCTATTTGTTCCCGCGAAACTGGCTTGCCGACATCGGTGCTAGGTTGTCCTGCGCACGGGCTTTTTTGGAAACATCGTCGTCCTTGTTGCACGCGACGAGAGCCATAATCACGGCACATATGAAGAGCGTCTTCATTGATATTCCTCCCCTGCCGCACGCAGCCCTGCATTCGCGCGACGATGGCCGACGATAAATACAACTGTGAGAGCTGCCATTACGTATAACCCCTCGGCATGAGCAATGCCGAGGGCCTGTCGTGCACACAAGGCCAGCAGCACGAAGTAGGCGACCATCGACGCCAGATCACCGACAAAGTGAGTGGGGGTATGGACGAAGTAGCCGAGGAGTTGGCGATTTCGGATCAGGAACGCCCAGTCGAGACAATGAATAAAAAACAAAAAACTTGTCGTTGCCAATATCAAGAACCAAAGCGAAAACATGGCACCTCCCTCCTTTCATTGAGCGCCCAGGGGGCGCAACGGCCGCCGGCCCGATCTTGCAAAGCGACTGCATTGAGGCCTCGCAGGGCGAGGCTCATCGGTTCGCGGCGGCATTAAGTGGCAGTCCCACATACCGAGGTCCAGCAGAACATTTTCGAAATCGAGATCAACATCCAGGTCCAGCAAGACGTCGGCACATTCTTCGATGGATTTGAACCACGCGGCTGTACCCTCACGCAAAACAGGAACCGGTCCAGAAACGGTCATGACATATAGGCCGAACCCCCGATACCTATTCGCTCGGAGCAAGAGCGTCGGGATTAGTCCAACATGGTCGCGTGTCACGCCTGTTCTTGAAAAAGGATGATCTTTCCAGGGCACAAGCGTTTTGAGTTCAGACCATCCGAAGTGAAGCTTTGATCGCATATGAACCTCCTGAGCTAACGGGACCAGCGTTGAATATTCGATTGAACAAGTGCACCGACTTCGGCTGTATGCGACTTGATGGCGCCGATCAGCGTTTCAATGATCTCGGGGCGATAGCACGTCATGTCGCACGCGCTGGCATTTAGCGCGCGGGCCATTTGGTTGAGGTTGCGGCCTATCGCGAGAAGCCGGGAATTCGACGCCGCAAGCTGCTCAAGCTCGTACTGACCTAGCTGAGGTAGATGGGTTAATTGGGCTCGGAGAACCGCAACGATCCAGGTGTTGACGGAAAAACCTGCACGCGTTGCCGCCTCTGCAACTGCCCGATGTTCCTCGCATGTCAAACGGATTTCGACACGAGTTTTAATGGAGGGAGTGTTCAGCGAAACCGCGCTAACGGCGATCTCAGCAGGGAGTTCTTGACCGACCAGCTTCCGAATGACCTGCCTCGTGGCATCGCTGAGCGACACTCCGTGAGACCGGCAGTAGCTCTCCCATCGAGGCTTAAGCGCCCCCAAATGAACGCTGAGCACGGTGTTATTTCTGTTCTTCACGTCGGTGCCTCTCTCTGAAGTAAACATCTCTCTTATTAGTGGCTCACGGGTGACCTCTTTTGCTCGCGAAATAGGTCACCCGTGAGCTGTGTCGAGCAGCAACATAGGTCACCCGTGATCCGGGTCGTCGCTGACCTGTGTATAACTTCCAATGTCTATAGCGCCTGCACGCTCAAGTAATGAAATCAATTTTTGCCGCATATTCGGGTGCATCTGGTTGAGAGCATCTTGAACATTGATGACAACGCCCCCCGCCCCAACGTGATTGATATTGAGTTGCAAGCGCTCAATGTGGACGTTTGGCGGTACGCGACCCGCCCTCAGGTCGTCCGCTGTTGACTTAACGAGGGCGGGGATATACGGCCACGACGCCATAGCAGTATGTTTCCCAGACTCGTCATGTATCCGCCATTTCTCTTGGAACCGGTAGACGTACGAGCGACCGCAGGGAGACCGTGAGACGTAGCCCAACGATTCAAGCTGAGGGATCGCTCGTTTGACGGAGGAGACAGAGATACCCGCCCTAGCTGCAATGGTCTCGTACTCGATGGGACCAGCGAGACCGGTGTCAATATTGGTTTGCGTCTTGATGACGAGATAGACTTTCACCGTCTTTCCGTCCATTGACGCGAACGCGTCGCTGTTGACCAAAGATCGGAATACGTGAAACCAGCCTGTCTCAGCCTTGAACAGTTCGCCCTGCATCGGATGTCTGGGCATCGTCAATCAACTACCGCGTGACGTGGGCGGCCGATGCGAGGTTTCACCCCCTCCTGCCTGGTGGTCGCCTGCGCGTTAGCGCGTTTCATAGCGGCTTCATCGAGCCACGCACGTATATCCCCCACGAACCAGCATGACTTGCGTTTGTTAGGGAACGCAACCTCGGGAAGTTCACCTCTGTATGCCATCTGCTGAACCGCTCTTGCTGAAACGGCAAGAAGAGCCGCCAATTCGTCCTTCGTTACGATTGCTTGGCGGTCCATTCTGCTGAACCGCACTCTAAAATCGACGTTACTTATTGCCATTGGCGTGTTCTCCAGTGCTTTACTGTGACGTTTAGGAAAGCATAGAATGACTAACACCAATGAACCAACAGCCAATTTTTACGCTGCATAAACAAGCGTTAAACGACACATAAACAATTCGGAGCCGAAATGACAAACCGGATCGAGATGCGAACGCCGCGCTTGTGGCACGCACTGCACGAATTTGCGGGAGGCCTCATCGAGGAAGCGCGGGTCGTCGGCAACCTAGACTGCAATCGAGTTGGGAGGGTTCCTGGGTTATCGTCGACAACCGCCTACCGCTATACCTTGTCGTCTTGGGAAGAGAAGGCGCGTGCGCCCTTAGCGGCGTCAGTGCAATCGATCGAAAATCGAGTCGCCAATTTTCTTGGACGCCGCGCGCATACAGTGATTGTGAAAGATAAGGTCACTGGCGAGATCGTTGGTACACCAACAAACAATAAGCTACCGCGAAAATTCGACGGATCAAGACTTATGCTTGTATACGCCGATGGATGGCCGACGTTTCGCGAACTAACGGACGAGGATAGGTCGAGAGATGCGACTCATTACCTATATTGGTGGCAATGGGGCATTCTTTGGGACAAAGGCTTTCCGGCGCTTTCCAGAACTGCTTATGGACTAGGCGCTGCCGATCCTATCGGTGACACGGTGGATTGGATAATCGAAGCCGCACGAAGGGACCCTCAATCGCTGTACGCGTTGGTGGGCCAAGAGTACCACTGGACGCGAAGCGAGATATTCGGCTCCAACCTCGCCGGTCCCTCACCGCTGGGACTCGAGGTCCTCCCACTTCACAAGTGGGCGCGCACACTCAGATTCCGACTGAACGGTTGATGTCGAAGTGCTGCCGGAAATTTGCCGGAAATGCACTGTGACATCGAGTGATCTCAGGGGCGCCGAAGTGACGTATCGGCTTGCTACTTCCAGTGACGCCCGGTACACTGCAAGGCGCTTGGTTTGACTCTTAATCCGTAGGTCGAGTGTTCGAGCCACTCACGCCCCACCAGTGAATTCAAGTAAATAGCCCGGTCATTGGCCGGGCTATTTACATTGGGACTCCGGTAGGCGAATCCGGTCAACGCCTCTCTCTTCCGCGCATACGCCCTCCCCAATAAGCCAAAGCCTAGTCGTCATCGTCTCGCCCGGCTTCGGTCGCGTCCAGGCCCAAAAGGACTTGGGCTTTGCTGCGCAAGGTCACCGCATCCGTTGGATCGCCCTCAGCGCGATATGCCTTGAAGACATGTTCCCGGCCAGCATTTGGATTCCGAACGTGCGCGGTCGCGAGTTCGTTGGTTCGCAAATCGAAACTGTACGCAACGACGAATTGATCTGCTTCCCTACGTACCAGCCTTCCAACTTCCACCAGATCCGCATCGACCTGGTGCCCATCGGGAACAATAAGCGTGCGGTGATGAGCCGTTCCTTCGGCGAGCGCAAATGGTGTCGGGGCGACGTACATCTTGCGATCGCGCACGAGTATGTCCCCGTAGCTTCCGAAACCTCGAAAGCTTCTATTTTTATGAACATACGTGTCGTCGGCGTTCAGAAAGCTCCCATGGCACAACACCAAGTCGAGCACGGGGTAACGACTTCCGTCCGGATTGGCAGGGTAGCGGCCAAAGACGTAATAGACTTGCCGCCCATTGTGCTCACCGCATGGGACTTGGCTATTACAGTCGTAGTCAGCTTCCCGGCCGGGGTAGGCTAGGCCCTTGACCTCGAAGCCCTCGGCAAATCGAACAAGGCGAAAATCCGGGTATGTGTTTCTGCCGGGACTGTCAAAATTAACTTGTAGTGTTTCCAGACGACTTCGGAACCAGTTTTGAAAATGGAATTCCTTATCGTTGCGGCCTTCTCGTTCGATAAGCTGACTTCCCTTGATCGCCCCTACGCAGGCTTTGAAAACCGCTGACGTGTTCGACACCCTTACTATTCTCCTTGTTGTTTATGGAAATGGGGTTGCGACTTATGAATCTCTTCGATGAGGTCATCCACGTCGCCAGTCGCGGCATCTAGCGCTAGCAGAGCATCTTGAGTCGATACAGCATGCGACAGTTGCCGCAACAATTGCGCCATTACTATAACGCGTACGTCGTTGCGGCTCAGTTTCCGTGCCATCTCCTGTAGCCGGCGAGCCTGGCTATTAGCAACCGGAACAACGGCAGCCCAAAGATCACCGTTCCAGTGATGCGTAACAAGCCGAGAACGCTTACGACAGACCAGAATAATATCGATGTCGATAGGTTCCTTGGCCTGTTGCTTGGGCTTCGCCACCGACATTTCGGCCTTGATAGGGTGCGCCGCAGTGATTCCAAAGCCAGCATCCATCAGCGCTTGCAAGACACTTCGCCACCCTTCGGAACGAGAGTGATGGTAAGTGAATGCCAAAAGCCCATCATCCTTCAAAACGCGGTGCGCCTCTTTCCACACTGCCGCGAGGCGCGCCGTGAAATCGCCCTGATCCGCGTTTTGCACCTCGAAGTCCGATCGGGTCGTATCCTTTATTCGCGTTTCGGCTTCACCAAGGATATGGCGTTGCCACACATGAAAGAAGTCCGCCAACTGCGAGTAGTGAACGTTATCGAAAAACGGCGGGTCCGTCAGAACCGCGTCAACGCATTTGTCCGCTAAATCCGTCGCGCCTGAATCGCCACATGAAAGGTATATCTGCTTACCGTTTTCAAATGCGGTGTAGTTTTCTGCGACGTTCGATCCGATGGACTCCGAAAGATCGAATACCTTCTCGCTGCCTTTGCCGTCCTTCGTACGGCGTAGCTCGAAGGGACGATCCGCATAATCAAGCGCACGCCGAATGCGACCCTCGAACATCGTAGAGAACGAGCCCGAACTTTTCGAGGTTCCCCAAAGGTTCGCTTCAAGCGGCACCCGCTCAGGCTTCAATATATGATGGGAAAACATGTGACGAACAGCACCGGTACCTTCTCCCTTATACGACGCAAACATATTGTTGAATTCGAGCGCACCAGAAAACAGGCAAGTGAACAGTTCACGTAGTAAGGGGTCGGTAATTACTCGAATCCGGTCAGCGAGAATAGATAGACACAAAAGCTGGCGGGCATTGAACATTTCATGCCAGTAATTGTAACTATAGCCAAGCACTTGATTGGTGTTATAGCCGGGTTTAATTGCGACAATGGGATAGGGATTGACGCGAGTTGCAAGCACCCGTTGTGCGCTCTCATAGAGCGCGAAGTCCTCTTCCGTCGCCTTTAGATAGATCTTCTCGCCGCCGGCTGTGAGCACCAATTTCGCGTACATCCGGTGTTCCGGCGGCGTGCCCTTCGCACGGACAGTCTTCGCAATAGCGAACGTATGGCCGCATTTTGGACACGTAGCATTCGCCCCCTTCGCCGGTCCGCTTGATGGGTCAAATGTATTGCAGCAGGAATGACAGCACGCTTCCTTGGATTCGATATGTACTTCGTTAATGCCGCCGCAATGTGGGCAAACTGCTTGTGCTTGCGGAAACTTCTTTGAGTATGCGTGACGCGCAAATATTGCCGACGAGAACAGATCGACGGTTGATTCGCACGACGGACAATCCGCAACCTTGACCCAGAAATAGTACAAAACGTCAGCGCTGCTTCCGTCCGCCAACGTAGTTCGGTAGTACGCTTTGAGCTGCTCGGCTACGTCCCGCTCGATAGCTTTGAACGTTGAAAAGATCGCCTTTCGGTCGTGAATGGAAAGCGCGCACTTGACGAGCAAGTGAGCTACAGGGTTGATGTCCCGTCCAATCGCTCGGGCCCCTACCTTTGTCACCTCTGCGAGCGTTGTGCCGCTACCCATAAACGGGTCAAATACAGTCCCGTACGAAATACGAACCGGCTTATAGAAAAGATCAAAAATATCCGTGCCAGTTGGAGCGAACGCGCCTAACGTCATAGCGCGAAAGACCGTACCAAGCCTTTGCGCCCACCACTTATGAATGTGGGTGGTAGGACGGTTGATCTCTTTACGCCAACTTTCCATCTCTGCGATCACGCTCAGCGCTTCGAATGGGAAGTTTTCGTCCTCAATAGCGCGCGCCCCCCCTGATTCCGGTTCAAGGCAAATGACCGACTCGGAATCGGGTTCACTAAATGGGAGTTCTAAATTCGCCGCCGCTCCCATTGAATCCGCCCAGCGAGATGCCCCAACATTGCCTCCCCGCGCAATTACTGCACTTTCCTTCTTCACAGGAACCACCTCGCGTCGTTCTCCGACAGGTGCTCCGGTTGGTTTAAAAAGGGGCACATTAGAGAATTGACTACACGCACGGGTGACAGTAGGTCAAAGTCCCTTGCATCCAGGCAAGTTACGAGACGCGTGACCGATTTCGACCAAGGCATACGGTTTGAGTCCATCGTGTAGCCAAATTTTGGAAATCTACAGGAAAAGCCGGTCCGACGCAGTACGTAGCGGAGGCGCTCCCACAATCTTGAACCCGCATACCGACGAGTATGGCGCCAATAGTTTTAGATCATCGATGAATCATTTCAATAGCTAAAAGTCAGCTTCACGGCGGTAAGAATCTGGCCCCGCCCTTGCTGAACCGTCGTGTTGCATCGGGACGGTAATCATCGTGAGACCGCTTTCTTCTCTGCGCTCCACATCATCTACACTCCTAAATAATTAACAAAAAATAAAACCAAATTAGAGCTTCGATCTAAAAACAGCGTTCCGAGACCATATTATTTTGATGAACTGGAAAGTGCGCGAAGGTATTACTACGCGGGCGACCCAAACTGCCTTCGCCAGTCCTAAAAAGTGAGAATCGACCAATTCGGCCATTCACAAAGGACACTGCGCCGCAGCGCGAAACTCACTTGCACCACCAAAGCTTCAAATACAACTGAGACATCGCCAATCAAACGCAAAACCGGGTAACGTTCGTGTCGTCGAAAGTAACAAATGCCTGTCGAACTCCCCCGAAGCACCCCAAAAGAGGACAAGCCAATGCGCGCTCTATTCCCCTGTGCCGTGACGTTATTGCTCGCCTGCAACGCCACCCTCGCCGCGCAACCCGATTGTGCGAACGCCACCGACCAAACCACGCTAACGCAATGCGCGAACAACGGCCTGAAAGCCTCCGACACCAAGCTCAATCAAACTTTCCGCGCATTGCAAGCGAAGGTGAGCAAGCCGGGCAAAGAGAAACTGCAAAAAGCCCAACGTGCATGGATCACATGGCGTGACGCGCAGTGTGACTTCAACACGTCGGGCTCAAATGGCGGCAGCATTCACGCGATGGCTCAGGCGTCGTGTCTTGATGAACTCACGCAAGCACAGACCAAGCTGCTCAATAGCCAGTTGCACTGTGCAGAAGGCGATACGACGTGCGGCAATCAATAACGCTCGCAATCGGCGGCGGCCCGAACCGAACGCAGCGCTAAACTCGGCAGGACGACCCGCCCGCGATTTAGATCGCGCATCATCAGCAAGCACGCCGCCCGCCGACCACCCACCGCTCGCGTCTCAAACCAGCCTTATCAATCAATCGGCAGCGGCGCATTCTCCGCCACCAGCTTCTGCTGCTGCATTTCCCGCCAGAAATCCGCCGGGATAACTTGGGACACCGCAGCCTGGTCTTCCGCGATCCGCTCCGGCTTGCTCGCACCCGGAATCACGGCGGCCACCACCGGATTAGCCAACGCAAACTGCAGCGCAGCCGCCTTCACGCTCACACCATGGCGTTGCGCAATCGCCTTGATCTTGTCGACCTTCGCGATAATCTCCGGCGACGCCTTCTGATATTCGAAGTGCGCGCCGCCCGCGAGAATGCCGGAGCTATACGGACCGCCAACCACGATTTCCACATTGCGCGCCGCCGATGCCGGAATCAGACGCTGCAACGCGCGCTCGTGATCAAGCAGCGTGTAGCGCCCCGCAAGCAGGAAGCCATCGGGGTCGCTCAGATCGAGCGCAAGCTCGCAAGCCTCGACGCGGTTCACACCGATGCCCCACGCCTTGATCACGCCTTCCTCGCGCAACCGCATCAGCGCACGAAACGCGCCTTTACGCGCGGTTTCGAATACCGACAGCCATTCTTCGCCGTAGAAATCCTGCGCGATGTCGTGCACCCAGAGGATTTCGATGTGATCGGTCTTCAACCGCTTGAGGCTGTCTTCGATCGAACGCATCGTGCCGTCGGCCGAGTAGTCGTTGATGATCTTGTTCGGCCGTCCGTGCGCGAACACGCCGCCTTTCTCGCCGAGATCCCGCGCGCTAACGTCTTCGACTTCGTCGAGAATCACGCGGCCGACCTTCGAACTCAGCACATACTCGCTGCGCTTGTGCGTCGCGAGGGTATCGCCGAGGCGAATCTCCGCGAGGCCCGCTCCATAAAACGGCGCGGTGTCGAAATAGCGGATGCCGTGCTGCCACGCCGCTTCGACCGTCGCGGCCGCTTCGGCCTCGGGAATCGCACGGAACATGTTGCCGAGCGGCGCGGTCCCGAAGCCGAGCTTCGTGCCGGCCGGCAGTTTGTCCTTGATACTCATGGCTTGCTCCAATCAGTGTTGTCGGTGACTCGCAGTGTAGGGCGATGAGTTCAGCCCGTCCAAGACTGACTCCGAAAAGGATCAGCCGCTGAAGGTCTGCCGCGGGACGTTCGCCACTCGGCTCTCGTGGGCTACACCAGCATATGACCGCCATCCACGACGATCACCTGCCCCGTGCTATACCCCTGCTGCATCAAGTACAGATACGCGTTCGCAACCTCGCTCGCTTCACCGACCCGCTGTACCGGCAGCTTGTTCCCGACCGCTTCATAGAGGCCGTTGCGATCCTCTTCGCTCATATTGCTCCACAGGTTCGTGCGCAACACGCCCGGCTTGACCGCGTTGACGCGCAGCGGCGCGAGTTCGACAGCAAGCGCGCGCGTGAGCGACTCCATCGCGCCAAGGATGCTCGACGGAATCGCCCATGTGGGCAACGGCCGCGACGACGCGACACCGCTCGTCAGCGTAATCGACCCGCCCGAGCGCAGGTACGGCGCCGCGTGCTTGACCGCGGTCACCGCGCCCCAGTAGCGCACGTCGAATGCGTTGCGCGCTTCAGCGATGCTGAGCTCGGCCAGCGTCTGCAGAAACAGCGACTCGCCCGCGGTATAGACCAAATGATCGAACGCGCCGACCCGCTCGAAGAACGTGCTGACACGGGCCTCGTCGGTGAAGTCGACCGCTTCGCCGCGGGTGCCCTTCGGCAAATGCTCGAGCGCTTCCTGCACGCGCCGCAGGCTGCTCGACGCAATGGTCACTGCGGCGCCGGCGCGCGCCGCGGCCTGCGCAACCGCAAAGCCGATGCCCGACGTGCCGCCCGCGATGACGATGCGGCTATTTTGCAGAGAGATATCAGTGGACTGAGTGGTTTCCATGGGCGATCCGTAAGCCTTTTTGGGGGAGTGTGGTGAATCAAATAAAGCGGAGGGCGAGCGAGTGTACCGTGAGAATATTTTCTTTTTCTTGCAATAATATTTTCTCGATTCGGGAATCGCCGCATTATTTTATTTCCCCGACAATCGTTTTTTAAACGCCATTCAGCGGCGCACCGCGCCGGCCGCATCGTCAGACGAAAAAGGCCGGCGCCAGCTGAACGCCGGCACCGGCCTTACCTGTCTTCGCAGCACATTGACGCTCAGGTCGGTGCCTTTTCGCTGCCTTGAAGCGCTCTCTGGAAGTTGAAGAACTCGTCGCCGCTCACGTTGCCGTTATGGTCCGTGTCCATCAGCGCCATCACCATTTGAGACACGGCGCTCGTGCTGTCGGTCGATAGACGGCCTAGCTCATTCACCACTTCGAGATTGGAGAGCGAGCCGTTCTGATCCGTGTCCATCGCGGCGAAGAGCTGTTTCGCCTCGTCGGCGCTGCCGCCGAATTGCTCGACAAGCCTCGTGAAATCTTGTGCGGACACGGTGCCGCCCACGACCGGCCCATCACCCGAACCGGACTGCGACGGCGCGCCCGCCGTCGAACTTGCACGCGGCGCCGCGGCGTCCGCGCCAGGAGCCGACACCGGGCTATTGGCGGGTGGCGTTCCAAAAGGATTAGTCGGAGTCTCGTACTGCCAGTTCGGCACGAGATTCGTGATCCTGTTCAACAGCGCCGTCATTTTGTCCGGTGACTGTTTGGCCTCCTCGATCGAGTCGGTTGTCAGACCCAGGAATTGGGCCGCGAATGCCAGTCCGCCCATTGTTCCCTTGCCGCCGTTGGCGTTGAAGTCGGCGAGGTTCTGCACCCCCACTTCGAGCTTGTTCATCAACGCGAGCAGTCCCTGCTTCGATTGCTCCGCATTGTTGACGTCGCTGGGTGTCAGGCCGAAGCCTAAGAGCGAGAACCTCGCTATAGTCAGGCCTTCCGAAGCCCACTGAGACAGCATCTGTGCGGCCGGACTGAATGTCTCGATCGACGACGGCGAGTTCGTGCCCGATGTGTTCGCGGTGGTTTGCGAGCCATTCGGCAAGCCGGCTTGCGCACCCGCCGCGCCGGAAGCAACGGCCGCGTCGGAGGAGCCGTTTGTATCGGCAGTATTCGCGGCATTGCGGTCGCGAGATTGATGAAGCAAATCGGTGACCGTGCTATTGATTAGTGAAACCGACATGACAAACCTCCCTTTGGCTCCGGTTATTCAGAAACCCGGATTCAGATCTGTGGAATGGCGGGAACCGCATCGGTTTTGAACCACCGGGCATTACGCCTGTTATCAGATATGTCGAGACTAATATCGGTCACAGCGGCGCGAATCTTGAATATGGCAAACAGAAAAAACAGAAAAGGCCGGTCGTCATCCGTCGACCGGCCTTTGTTTCCGCGGGAAAGCGAATGCTTTATCAAGAAAGCCCGAACCCCGAATAATCCACTGTCGGGTAAACAAAAAATGGCCGAATTCCATAAAACTTCATAATTCGGCCATTTCCTGATGAAGCCAGTTCAACCCGCAGTCGACCCCGTCAATTGCGCATACACATCATGCGCGAGCTGCAGCATCACATTGCGATCCATCCCGCCCGACACTGCGTAACCATAATTGCCGTCGACCCAGTAAAACACATTGACCGGCCCATCCTGATACAGCCGGAACGCGGTCGTGTTCGAACTCTGGTTCCGATGCGAGATCACGAGCGTGAGCCGCTCGCCCTCCGCGTTGCGGTACATGAACTGCGCCATCGGGCCATCCTTGCCGGGCAGCATCCGGCCGCCATCAAGCATGAAGCCGCTTTTTGTCAGCATCGGCGGATGCACGTCGGTGCCGAGTTTGTTTGCCAGAAGCTGAACGAACTCTTCTTCGTGACCTTTGCCCATGTCCGACGGACGCGTCACCGCGGGCATGTACACGACATGCGCGAATGCCGCCTTGCGCGCGAACATTTCCGTGCTGTCCGCACTGACCGGCCGCGTATCCGAAGACGACGCGCCGATCCAGCTGCCGCCGGATACGCTCTTGCCCATGTCCGTGCCGACGCCGATGCCAATGCCAAGCACCAGCGCCGCAGCCATGCCCGCGAATTGCGGCCAGTTCATCGCTTCGCGCCAATTGCGCGTCTTGCGCGGACGCAAACGCGCCGGCACCGGCTCACTGAGCACGCGATCATAGCGATCGTGGAACATGCTGTTGAGCGAGAAGTAGTCACTCACCTTCGACGCGAGCGCCGGATTCTGTTCGAGCGCGCGCTCCACCTGCTCGCGACGCTCTTCGGAAAGCGCGCCGTCGACATAAGCGTGGAGATCTTCTTCGCTGATTGGAGTTTGTTGTTCGCTCATCGCACCACCTGTAATTTCGCGCCGGGCTGCGCACCCGCCATCAATGCCCTGAGCCGCTCGCGGCCGCGCGACAAACGCGACATCACGGTGCCGACCGGAATGTCCAGCGCGAGCGCGACCTCCGTATAACTCATCTCCTCCAGACCGACCAGCAGCACAACCTCACGCTGGTCCGTCGGCAACCTTTGCAGCGCATAGTCGAGGTCACGCACCTCGAGCGATTGCGTCGGATTCGCCGACACCGCGAACTCGCTTTCGAACACGCTTTCGTCATCGACCGACACATGCACCGCCCGCGTCGACGCCTTGCGGACCTGATTGATAAACACGTTGTGCATGATCGTGAAGAGCCATGCGCGCAAGTCGCTGCCCTCCTTGAACTTCTCGGTACGCGACAGCGCCCGTTCGAGCGTGTCCTGCACGAGGTCGTCCGATAAGTCCCGATTATTGACCAGCGCGCGTGCGTAGCGACGCAATCGCGGTACGTGTTCCATCAGTTCATCACGGATGTCCATTTTTGTACCCGTCAGGTATTGCGGGGCCGCGCACCAGCCGGCGCACGACGGTATCTAACACTGCGAACAATAATTACGTGATTTTATTCCGCGATGATCCAACTTTCGCAAAGGCCGCCGGCGGCCGCCACGCCGCAGCCGCGATGATACGCAGCTCAATGAAAGGTCGCCGCGTCGGCCGCTTTCATCAGACCATGCGCGTCGGCACGGCCGGCCAGCACGTAGCGCGTGCCGTTTTCAGACCACGTGAGGAGCCTCAGTTCGCCGACGCGGTGGCCCATCCAGCGCGGCCGTTCGATCACGAACGGCGCACCCGTCGTCAGCAGCACGACCGGCTGACCGTCCGCATTCCGGTAGTCGAACTCCTGCGCCGCCTCGATCAGGCCCATCCGCAGGGTTTTCACCGACACCAGCTTCCAGCCCAACTGCGCGAACTCGGTCGAGAACGGATCGCGGCTCGCCGGGACCGGCGTGGCGGCCGTTTGCTCGGGCACAGCGGCCCACTGCGCATAGCTCATCACGGCTGCGGCATTCAACTGATGATCGGAAACAAACGCGGTGGCCGCCCAGCCGATTAGCGCGAGCACCAGCAGCAGGATGCGCTGCGCAACGGACCCGAACAGCGCGCGCCGCGCACGGTGCAGATGCGCCTGCCAGCCTCGTCGTGCGCCGCTCCGGATAAACCTCGAATTGTCGACGGCGGGGGCCGTATGCGGCACGAACGAGCGCCGCATCTGCCCGTTCAGCCGGCGATAGAACGCGATCCGACTCGCCTCTCCCGGCATCGCGCCGAGGTAGCGCTGCACACGGGCCGCGCGCTCAGGCGACAGCGACCCATCGGCGAAGGCCTGGATGTCCGCTTCGGTGAGCGGCGGGTCGATGGTGGAATCACTGTGCGCCATGTTGTCTGCAAGGGAAAAGTGCCTCTTCCCGTCGCAAACAGCGTCGCGCCCCGCTTTATTCCCGATCCTGACGGTCGGCGCACGCCGTTTGCTATCTGTGACAGACGGCGCGCGCGACGTCCGCCGGGCAGTGCGGCGAACCTGTCCGGTTTGCGCCTCGGTGCAGCTTACTTCGCGGAAACGTCGATATTGCCGAAGTACTTCTGCGCAAGCGTCTTGACCGTGCCGTCCGCCTGCACTTTCGCGATCGCGGTGTTCAACTGGTCGCGCAGCGCGGTGTCGCCTTTACGGATGCCGAACGCAATACCGCTGCCGAGAATCTTGTCGTCGCGAACCGGCTGACCGACGAACGCGAAATCCTTGCCTTCAGGTCGCGACAGGAAGCCGGTCTGCCCGGCCGGCGCGAGGACCAGTGTCGCATCGAGGCGCCCCGAACCGAGGTCCGCGTAGACCTGGTTCTGATCCTGATACGGCACGATCGTGACGCCGGCGTTCTCCCAATGCGCTTTCGCGAAGGTCTCCTGGATCGACGCCTGCAGCACGCCGACCCGCTTGCCCTTCAGCGATTCGGGCGTCGGCAGCAAGCCGCTGTCCTTGCGCGCGATCAGCTGAGTCGGCACGCGATAAATCACATGGGTGAAGTCGATCGCCTCGCGGCGCTTGTCGGTCGCGTTCATCGCCGAATTGATCGCATCGAACTTGCGGCCCTGCAACGCCGGAATCAGCCCGTCGAACGACGTCTCGACCCAGCTGCATTTGAGATTCGCGGTCTTGCAGATCGCATTGCCGATGTCGATATCGAAGCCCTGCAGGTCGCCGCTCGGGCCCTTCGATTCGAACGGCGGATATTGTGCTTCAAGGCCGTAGCGCAGCGTGGTCGCGTCGGCGGCATGTGCCGGAAGCGGCGCGAGCACCGCCAGCGATGCCCATGCGCACGCAAGCATCAATCCATTCCTGAGCAGCTGCATGTCGATCTCCTTCCCTATTGGTATGACCTGGTCTAAACGGGTACCTGTGGTCCCGCGATTTATTCGGTGAGCCTGTGCTTGCTCCTGCGCGGCCAACGGTCACGGCGGCCCCGTCGGCCGCATGGGTCACAGCGGCGTCACCGTCGACGGCGTCGCGATGCGCCGGTGCTCGAGCACTGGCAAGCGTCCGCGCGCTTCGTCGAGCCGCGCCGGGTCGAGCGTCGCGAGCGCGATGCCCGGACCGTCGTCATGACGCGCGAGCACGTCACCCCAAGGCCCGACGATCATACTGTGGCCAAAAGTCCGCCAACCATTCGAATGCATACCGCACTGTCCGGCCGCGAGCACGAATGCCTGGTTTTCGACCGCGCGGGCACGCAGCAGCAGTTCCCAATGCGCGAGACCGGTGGTGTGCGTAAACGCGGCCGGCACGGCAAGCACATCGGCCGCGGGGCCGGCGCGATAGAGTTCGGGAAAGCGCAGGTCGTAGCAGACTGACAGACGCAGCGTGCCGAACGGGCCATGCGCCGTCCCGACGCTATCGCCGCCGACCATCGTGTCGCCTTCCGCGTGTTGTTCGGCTCCCTGATTGAAGCTGAACAGATGAATCTTGTCGTAGCGCGCGGTGCATTGACCGCTCGGGTCGAACAGCAGCGCCGTGTTGTACGCATGCGTGCCGGACTGCGGCCCTTGTGACGGCTTGATCGGCACCGTGCCACCGATCAGCCATGCGCCGGTGTCGCGCGCAAGCGCGGCCAACGCGTGCTGGATCGGGCCATCGCCGAACGGCTCCGCGAGCGCGACCCGCTCCTTTTCGTCATCGCCGATCCAGCAGAAGTATTCGGGCAGGCTGATCAGCGTCGCGCCCGCACGGGCCGCTTCATGAACCCAGCGGCGCGCTTCGCCGAGATTCTGCGCGACGTCCGGTGTGCTGCTCATCTGCACGGCCGCGGCCATCAACGGTTGCTGCATCGGGCTCATTGCGTCTTCCTCTTGTCAGATCGAGCACAACCGACGCGCGCCTTCGAGCAACGTCGCGTCGTCCTTCGAGAAGCTCAGGCGGATCAGGCCTGAATCGGTGCCGTCCGTGTAGAACGCGGACAACGGAATCGTCGCGACCTGCGCATCGCGAATCAGGCGCAGCACGAAATCGCTGTCGCTTTCGTCGGAAAAGCCGCGAAAGCGCGCGAGCATAAAGAAACTGCCTTCGCTCGGCAGCAGTTCGAAACGCGATTCGCGCAGCGCGTGCGCGAACAGGTCGCGCTTTTTCTGGTAGAACGCGGACAGGCCAAGATAACTGGCGGGCTGTGCGAGCGCGGTCGCAAACGCCACTTGCATCGGCGTATCGGCGGAAAACACCATGAACTGGTGCACCTTGCGGATTTCGTCCATCAGCGCGGCGGGCGCGAGGCAATAGCCGACGCGCCAGCCGGTCACGTGATACGACTTGCCGAATGACGACACGACCACGCTGCGTTCCGCCAGTTCCTGATGGCACGCCATGCTGTGATGCTTCGCACCGTCGAACACGACGTGCTCATACACCTCGTCCGACAGGATCAGGATATTCGTATTGCGGGTGACGGCCTTGAGCCGTTCGATGTCGTGTTCGCTAAAGACGGTCGCAGTCGGATTGTGCGGCGTGTTGACGATGATCATGCGCGTCTTCGGCGTGATCGCCGCGGACACCTCGTCCCAGTTCACGCGAAAGTCGGGCAGCGACAGCTTGATCGGAACCGGCTGCGCGCCTTGCAGGCGGACAATCGGCGCGTAGCTATCGAACGACGGTTCGAAGTAGATCACTTCATCGCCGGGATGCACGAGTGCGCTGATCGTCGAGTAAAGGCCTTCGCTTGCGCTTGCCATCACGGTGACTTCCGACGCTGCGTCATACCGCGCGCCGTAGAGTGTCTCGACTTTGTGCGCGAGCGCTTCGCGCAATGCGCCGATGCCGGCCATCGGCGCGTACTGATTGTGGCCGTCGCGCATCGCCTGCGCGACGTCTTCGACCAGCGCGGCGTCCGGCATAAAGTTCGGCGCGCCCTGCGACAGGTTCAGTGCATTGTGTTGGGCGGCCAGCTGGCCGATCACGGTAAAAATGGTCGTGCCGACATCGGGCAGCTTCGAGCGGGTTTGCATCGCGCTCTGCATGGGGGTCCTCCGGTTCGCGGCGGGCGGTCGGCGTTGGCCGCGATCAGCACACGGTCCCGCCCGGGTTTAGCGATTAGGCATCAAGCCGCATGCGGCGACAATCGAAAGTTTGTCATGCGACGCATGCGTTTTTATCATGGGGCGCCGGTGTCCCGCCGGATCGTCGCGCTTATTCGCCCCGCCTGTTCGTCCCGCCTGTTCGTGTCCCGCCTATTCGTCCATCAACCGGACCTTGACCTTCTTGCCCTTCACCTTGCCCGCATTCAGTCTGCGCAATGCTTCCCGTGCGACGCCACGCTCGACTGCGACATACGTCGAAAACTCGGTCACATTGATTTTGCCGATCTGCGCGCCGTCGAAGCCCGCGTCGCCGGTCAATGCGCCGAGCACGTCGCCGGGGCGGATCTTCTCCTTGCGGCCGCCGAGAATCTGCAATGTTTCCATGGGCGGCAACAGGTGGGCGCCGCCGGTCGGCGTGAGCTCCGCCAGGGGCCGCCATTCGACTTCGCGCCCCTGCGCCTGTTCGATGCTGCCGACCCGGCCCATTTCGTCCATGCTCGCGAGGCTCAGCGCCCAGCCATCCTGGTCCGCACGGCCCGTGCGGCCGATCCGGTGCACGTGCACTTCCGGGTCGGGCGTCACATCGACGTTGATCACCGCCTCGAGTTGCGCGATATCGAGCCCGCGCGCGGCGACATCGGTGGCGACGAGCACCGAGCAGCTGCGATTCGCAAACTGGATCAGCACCTGATCGCGTTCACGCTGATCGAGCTCGCCGTGCAACGCGAGCGCATGAAACCCCTGCGCGCGCAGCACATCGAGCAGATCGCGGCACTGCTGCTTCGTATTGCAGAACGCGAGCGTACTGACCGGCCGGTAATGATCGAGCAGCAAGCCGACGGCGTGCAGCCGCTCGTCTTCGGCGACTTCGTAGAAACGCTGGCGGATCTTGCTGTCGTCGTGACGCTCGTCGAGCGTCACCTGCTTCGGGTTACGCAGAAACTGCTGGCTCAGCTTCGCGATGCCATCGGGGAAGGTCGCCGAAAACAACAGCGTTTGACGTTCCTTCGGGCATTGGCGCGCGACGGTCGCGATATCGTCGAAGAAGCCCATGTCGAGCATGCGGTCCGCTTCGTCGAGCACGAGTGTATTGAGCGCCTGCAATTGCAGGCTGCCGCGCTCGAGGTGGTCCATGATGCGCCCCGGCGTGCCGACGACGATATGCGCGCCATGCTCGAGGCTCGCGGTTTGCGGCCGCATCGGCGTGCCGCCGCACAGCGTCAGCACCTTGATGTTTTCTTCGGCGCGCGCAAGGCGCCGGATTTCCTGCGTGACCTGATCGGCCAGTTCGCGCGTCGGGCACAGCACCATCGCCTGCACGTCGAATTTGCGCGCGTCGAGTCTGGCGAGCAGCGGCAGTGAAAACGCCGCCGTTTTGCCGCTGCCGGTCTTCGCCTGCGCGATCAGATCATGGCCGGCGAGCGTGAGCGGTAAGCTCGCCGCCTGAATCGGCGTCATGTCGACGTAACCGAGTTGCGTGAGGTTCGCGAGGGCGGCGGGCGAGAGCGGCAGCGTGCTGAATGACTTGGCCGGTGTCGGGCTATTCATGTCGGTCGGGAGAGGGCGGTTCACAGGAACGGACGCCCATCGAGCTGTTCGTAGACGACCGTACCGTCGTCCGACTCGAAGCGCTCGACATAGTTGCGCGCGCCGCACATCGGACAGCGGAACAGCAGCCCTTGTCCTTCGTTCTTGATGACGACGTCGGATAGCTCCCACTGTGCGCCGCAGGACTGGTTTCGGCAGGTGAACGACATGGATTCTCTTGGTGGGGTCAGGTGAGGGTCGCGACGCGGTCGCAACATCCCGCCATTTTAGCTGATGCGGCCTCGCGCAATGATTGTGACCGCAGGCGACCCTTGCAGCCACATCGGTCCTCATCAATCAGGAAAACCTCGACCGCACCGCTCTCAGGGTGTCCGACGGGCGCATGCCAAACAACTTCCGATAGTCGGTCGCAAACTGGCTCAGATGCCAGAATCCCCAGGCGGCCGCCACCTCCTGCACCGAACGCGCCACACCACTGCGCGACGCATCGCACAGCTCGCGGCGCGCGCCGTTCAGGCGGATCACGCGCAAATAGCGGGTGGGCGCCATGCCGAGTACATCTTCAAAGCAATACTGTAACGTGCGTCGGCTCACGTGCAGGTGCTCGCAAAGTTCGGGCACGCTCACCGGGCGATCGCGGTTCGCAAGCACGTAGTCGTGTGCCTCGCTGACAATCCAGCGCCGGCGCGGCCGCTTTAATATCGCTGTGCGCTCACTCCGCGCGCAACTGTCACCGCACGCATCGAGCAGCAAATCGAGCACCGACGCATGGAGCTGACGCCGCGCGCGCCTGTCGAGCGCCGCGCCGCGTTCGCCAAGAATCTGCATCAGACGGGAACAAAGCTGTGCCCTGCTTGCAGGATCGATCGGCATGACGCCCGTTGGCGGCGCGTGATCGTTCAACGCACCGCCGTGGCCGGCCAATGCCGCATGCTGCCGCAACACATCGCCGCTCACGACCACGCCGAAGATTTCGTATGCCGCGGGCGTGATCAGTTCAAACTCAACGCCACCCGGTTTCAGTGCAAAAGCGTCGGCGTGAATCATGTTTCCGTCGATATGTCCCGCCACGCCGCCTCGTACCGGTATCCCAAACCAGTACGCATCCGATTGCACCTCGCAGGTTTGCCGTAACGTCTGACTCGTCGATTCGCGGAACACGTGCATGTCGTCGACATGCAGCCCGGTCAGTTCGCCGATAAAGCAGCCGGACGTGAGCTGATCGTAGGTCTGCCGCCAGCCGTGCAGATTGCGCGCCTGTTCGTCTGCATCGTGCGCGATGCAGGTCTGCACGCGATAGGGCTCGTGCAGTTGCGAGCGCGTCAGCACGGTGCTGTCGGCGGCGTCAGGAGAGTCGCAGTCGGTCATCATGAAAAGGTCGCCCGAAACAGAATGTGGCGCGTGAATGTGTCCAACACTTTAGCGATTCAAAAAGCCGCTGTGGCCGCGCAGTTTGCACGTGCACAGCACTGTTCAATTGATGAACACTCCCGCTGACACACTGTTCAGTATCGATGCGCTTGCGATGCGCAGTTCAGGTATGCGAAGCGCTTATGCATCGCGATAGTGCCCGGTGCACCGACATCAAGCACCGTTCGTGCTGATTGGCATGGTTCTGGCGTAACGGACGCGCGGCTAACGTAGTACTGCGCCGACCTAAACGAACCGAACCCTGTGAGGAGCAATCAGATGAATCACGCGGAGATGCAGTTCCTGAGCACGGAATACCCGTACAAGAAACAGTATGCGAACTTCATTGGCGGCGAATGGGTGAAGCCGGCCGGCGGCGAGTACTTCGACAACATCTCGCCGATCACCGGCGAGGCGTTCACTTCTATTCCGCGTTCGCGGGAAGCCGATATCGAACTGGCGCTGGACGCCGCGCATCGCGCGAAGACAGCTTGGGGAAAGACTTCCGCGGCAGACCGCGCGAACATCCTCAGCAAGATCGCCGACCGGATGGAAGCGAACCTGACGCGCCTCGCGGTCGCGGAGACTATCGACAATGGCAAGCCGCTACGCGAATCGACCGCGGCCGATATTCCATTGGCAATCGATCACTTCCGCTATTTCGCAAGCTGTATTCGCGCACAGGAAGGCTCGATCTCGCAGATCGACGAAGACACCGTCGCGTATCACTTCCACGAGCCGCTCGGCGTGGTCGGGCAGATCATCCCATGGAATTTCCCGATTCTGATGGCGGTATGGAAGCTCGCGCCCGCGCTCGCGGCCGGCAATTGCGTGGTGCTGAAGCCCGCCGAGCAAACGCCGGCCTCCGTGCTGGTACTGATGGAACTGATTCGGGACTTGCTGCCGCCCGGCGTGGTGAATGTGGTGAACGGCTTCGGCCTCGAAGCGGGCAAGCCGCTTGCGTCGAACAAACGCATCGCGAAGATCGCGTTCACCGGCGAGACGACGACGGGCCGCCTGATCATGCAGTACGCGAGCCAGAACATCATTCCGGTCACGCTCGAACTCGGTGGCAAGAGCCCGAATATCTTCTTCGCCGATGTGATGGATCACGACGACAGCTACTTCGATAAAGCGCTCGAAGGCTTCGCGATGTTCGCGCTCAACCAGGGCGAGGTCTGCACGTGCCCGTCGCGCGTACTGATCGACGAGAAAATCTACGACAAGTTTATCGAGCGCGCGCTCAAGCGCGTCGCGGCGATTTCGCAAGGGCACCCGCTCGATACGAAGACGATGATCGGTGCACAGGCGTCGCAGGAGCAGCTCGAGAAGATTTTGTCGTATATCGACCTCGGCAAGCAGGAAGGCGCGCAATGCCTGATCGGTGGCGAGCGCAATGCGCTCGACGGCGAATTGAAGAGGGGCTACTACGTGAAGCCGACGGTATTTCGCGGCAACAACCGGATGCGCATCTTCCAGGAAGAGATTTTCGGGCCGGTTGTATCCGTCACGACATTCAGGAACGAAGATGAAGCGCTGGACATTGCGAACGACACCCTGTACGGCCTCGGTGCCGGCGTGTGGACGCGCGACGGCACACGCGCCTATCGCTTCGGCCGGCAAATTCAGGCGGGCCGCGTATGGACCAATTGCTATCACGCGTATCCGGCGCATGCGGCGTTTGGCGGCTACAAGCAATCGGGCATCGGCCGCGAGACGCACAAGATGATGCTTGATCACTATCAGCAGACCAAGAATCTGCTGGTCAGCTATAGCGAAAAGCCGCTCGGCTTCTTCTAGGCGCAGGGCCTCCAGTTGGGCGGGCCGCCGCTGCGGTCCGCCCTTTTTTGCAGAGGAGAAACGCATGGCCGTTGAACGCGTAGTCGCGACGGATGCCGCCGTTTCGCTCATTCAGCAACTTGCTGCCGAGCATGGCTCGATTCTGTTTCATCAATCGGGGGGATGCTGCGATGGCAGTGCGCCGATGTGTTTTCCGTCTGGCGAGTTTATGGTCGGCGCGTCGGATGTCAAACTCGGCATGATTGCCGGTGTGCCGTTCTATATGAGCGAATCGCAATTCGAATATTGGCAGCACACGCAGTTGATCATCGATGTCGTGCGCGGTAATGGCGGGATGTTTTCTCTCGAGCGGCCCACGGGCCTGCGTTTTTTGACCCGTTCGCGGCTTTTCGACGATGCGGAAAATGAATGGCTTGCCGCGCATCCGGTCGAGCGCGCGGACGCCTGATTCGCTTATCGCGTGTCGGGTGTGCTGGCGGTGAGTGTTGAAGGGGCCGCCGATGGCGCGGCTTCCAGCAGCGCGTCGCTTTCGTCTTTGAGGCCGACGCCGGTCAACCCCAGGCGGCGTGCATGGGTCAACAGATAGTGCAGTTTGTGCGCGGCCGCTGCGAAGCTCAAGCCTTCGGGTCGCACGTTGGAGATGCAATTGCGTTGGGCATCGCTGCAACCGACCTTTGGCGCGTACGTCAGATAGATGCCGAGACTATCCGGCGAACTGAGTCCGGGCCGCTCGCCGATCAGCATCACGACCATCCGCGCGCGCAGGATTTCGCCGATCTCGTCGCCCAGCGCCACTCTGGACTGCCGCGCGACGACGATCGGACCGATCTGCCAGTCGTGCAGATTCGCGTGAATCGCTTGCAGCATCGGGATCGATTGCCGTGAGGCGGCGAACGCGGACAAGCCGTCGGCAATCGCGAATACGACATCCGGTTCACCGCGCGCCGCGTTCGACAACAGGCTGCGACTCGCGTCCGATAACCTGCGCCCGAGATCGGGCCTACGCAAATAGTGCTCGCGGTCCGGCGCCGCGCTATGGACATCGAGCGTCGTTGCGAATCCATGGACATGCAATTGCTCGTGCAGCGCATCGGCATCCAGCGGATGATGCACCGCGTCGCGAGCCTGCGCGTGCGACAGGTTGAACGCAAGCAATGGCGCGGTCGGCAAACTGTTGCCGGCACGGCCGAGTGCGATGCGTGCATTCGTGAATGCACGCAATCCGTCCCACGGATTTTTCTCGACGGATTCGCTCACGATGCCGCTCCTACCCATTCGCGCGCGCTTTCGAGCAGCGGCTGCCGTGCGGCTGCGCTGTTCAGCAATATCCCGCGTACGTCGGTAATGTGCATCGACTCCAGCCACTCTTCAAACTCGGGCGCGCGCCGCAAGCCGAGCACCTCGCGCAAATAGAGCGAATCGTGAAACGATGTGCTCTGGTAGTTCAGCATCACATCGTCCGCACCGGGAATGCCCATGACGAAGTTAATGCCTGCGGCGCCAAGCAGCGTCAGCAGGTTGTCCATGTCATCCTGATCCGCTTCCGCGTGGTTCGTATAACAGATGTCGCAGCCCATCGGCACGCCGAGCAGCTTGCCGCAGAAGTGATCTTCGAGGCCCGCGCGCGTGATCTGTTTGCCGTCGTACAGATACTCCGGTCCGATAAAGCCGACCACGGTGTTCGTCAACAGCGGGTTGTAATGGCGTGCGACCGCATACGCTCGCACCTCGCAGGTCTGCTGATCGATGCCATGATGCGCATTGGCCGATAGCGCACTGCCCTGCCCGGTTTCGAAATACATCACGTTGTCGCCGACCGTGCCGCGCTTGAGCGATAGCGCCGCTTCGTGCGCTTCCCGCAGCAGCGCCAGCGAGATGCCAAAACTCGCATTGGCTTTTTCCGTGCCCGCAATCGATTGGAAAACAAGGTCGACCGGCGCGCCCTTTTCAATTGCGGCGATGGTGTTCGTCACATGCGTCAGCACGCACGATTGCGTCGGCACCTGGTAGCGCCGGCGGAAGTCGTCGATCATCTGCAGCAGTTTCGTGATCGCCGCGAGGCTGTCCGATGCCGGATTGATGCCGATTACCGCATCGCCGCAGCCGTACATCAGGCCGTCGAGCATCGAAGCGGCGATGCCCTTGACGTCGTCGGTCGGATGGTTCGGCTGCAGGCGCACCGACATATGGCCCGGCAAGCCGATCGTGTTGCGAAAGCGCGTGACAACCGGCCGTTTGCGCGCGGCGACGATCAGATCCTGATTGCGCATCAGCTTCGACACGGCAGCGACCATTTCCGGCGTCAGGCCTGCGGTCACGCGCTCGAGCGCGGCCGTATCGGTGCTCGTCGCGAGCAGCCAGTTCCGGAAATCGCCGACGGTCAGATGCGAGATCTCGGCAAACGCGTCCGGCGAATGGGTATCGACGACCAGGCGGGTGACTTCGTCGTCTTCGTACGGAACCAGCGCTTCATTCAGGAACGTGCGCAGCGGCACGTCGGCCAGCGCCATTTTCGCGGCAACGCGCTCTTCTTCGCTAGCAGCGGCCACGCCGGCCAGCTGGTCGCCGGAACGCAACGGGCTGGCTTTCGCCAGCAGCGACTTCAGGTCCGCGAATCGGTAGGTGCGGGGGCCGATCGTCTCCGTGTAGCTCATGGCTGGACTCCCTTTCTGGCCTCGGCCGGCGTTGTGCGGCCTATGTGGCCCATGCGCTCCATGCATGCCGGCTATGCGGTCACGATAGCGCCAAATGCCCGGATCGTCACGCGGCGGCGTGCCAGTAGCCGGTGCCGCACCGCCTTCGGCGCGCCATTGCGCGCGCCCGGCCGATGAAAGGGATACTACGGGCGCTGAAATATCGGCGTTATCGAAAATCGGCAAATCTTCGGGTGAGCGTTTCCAGGACCGAACCGGGCTCCGTGGCGCGCTGACCTGGATTATTCATTTTCTTGCCCTTGAAATGTGCCAGGGTACGGGAGCTTCAGGTTCGACGGCCTAACCGGTTGATGGACGAGCGCGTCCATAGGCCAACTATTTGACCTCGACGTAACGCACGATTTACAAGGAACGCGGGATATGAATCGAGCCAATCCAGTATCCGGACGCGCACCGGACCGGTTGCAGGGCGACGCACGAGCGGGGATCGACATCGGCGTGCCGGTGAACGTCGCGCTGATCGCGCTCGTGGTGCTGGTGGCGGCGATTGAACTCGTCGGCATCGCGTTGCTGCTTCGGCATACGTGCACCGCGGCGCTCGCGCTGATCGTGCCGATCGTGCTGCTAACGCCGACGCACTGGGGCCTGATTCACGAGGCGATTCATGGCCAGTTGCTGCCGGCGCGCGCGGCCAACGAGAACACTGGACGGGCGCTCTCCATTTTGCTTGCACTGCCTTTCGATGCGGTACGGTTCGGACATCTGATGCATCACCGGTTCACGCGCGAACCGTATGATCAGCCGGACGTTCATCAACCCGGCAAACGGCGTTGGCTGATGCGGCTGCGGTACTTCGTCATGCTGTGCGGCGGGTTTTATCTAACAGAGGTGCTCACGCATTGCGCCGCGTTCTTGCCGGTCAGGCTGACGCAGCGCCTGTTAGGCGACAGTTTCAATGCGGGCGGTGAGTACAGCGACGAGATTCACCGGCGCTTTATCGATTTCGCCGCGTCCGAGCGGCGGCGCAAGCAGATACGGCGGGATTTCGCCGCGACTGTCGTGATCTATGGCGCGGCGTTCGCGCTGTATGGCCGCTGGTGGCCTGTGCTGCTGCTGACCTGTTATTTGCGCGGCGTGTGGATCTCGCTTGCCGACAATATGCCGCACTACGGCGTCGAGCTCGATCAGCCGGGCCGCGCGCGCAATTTCACGCTCGCGCCCGCGTGGCGGACGGTGGTGATGAACCATCATCTGCACTGCCTGCATCATCTGCATCCGACGCTGCCGTGGTCCGCGTTGCCACGGCTCGCGGCGAATGCTCAGGATGCGGACGATGCAAGCACGATGATTGACGGTGGTGGGTACTTTAGCGGGTTGCTGCGGCAGTTTCGTGGGCTCAATCACTCCTCCAGCAACGCATCCACCGGCGCGGCCTCGCGCTGATCCCGAGTCACGAGGAAGTACCCGTAGCCAATCAGAAGAAAACCCGCGAACACCGCCGCGACGAGACCATTGAAGTACACCATCGTCGCCAGTGAAATAACCGCGGCGATAAGCGCGAACGCGGGGAAATACGGAAACAGCGGCGCGCGGAACGGCCGCTCGAGATGCGGATCGGAGCGACGCAGCTTGAACAGTGCCAGCATGCTGATGATGTACATCACAATCGCACCGAACACCGACATCGTCACGATGTTCGCCGTCAGTGTCTGGCCGCCGAACTGGATCAGCTCATCGCTATAGATCGCCGCGATGCCGACCACACCGCCCGCGAGAATCGCGCGATGCGGCGTTCTGAAACGCGGGTGCACTTTCGCCAGCCATTCCGGCAAATAGCCGGCGCGCGCCAGCGCGAAGATCTGCCGCGAATAGCCGATGATGATTCCGTGAAACGACGCGACCAGCCCGAACAGTCCGAGCCACACGAGCATATGCAGCCATCCGCTATGCTCGCCGACGATGTATTTCATCGCTTGCGGCAGCGGGTCGTTGATGTTGGCGAGCTTGCTCCAGTCGCCGGCCGCGCCTGCGAAAACCATCACGCCGACCGCTAACGCGACCAGCGTCAGAATGCCGGTCACATACGCAATCGGAATCGACCGTTTCGGGTTTTTCGCTTCTTCCGCGGCCATCGCAACGCCTTCGATCGCGAGGAAAAACCAGATCGCAAACGGAATCGCCGCGAACATGCCGTGGAAAGCGCCCAGCGAAAAGTGGTCGGCGCCCGCCCAGCCACCCTTCGCGAAGTTCGACCACTGGAAGCCCGGCGACACGACGCCCATAAACACCAGCAGCTCGAAGATCGCGAGCAGCGTCACGCATAGTTCAAACATCGCCGCGACCTGCACACCGACGATGTTCAGCGCCATAAACACCAGATACGCGCCCATCGCCGCATGCTTCGGCTCGAGGCCAGGAAACTGCACATGCAGATAGGCGCCGATGGCGAGCGCGATGGCCGGCGGCGCAAAGACGAATTCGACGAGCGTCGCCGCGCCCGCGAGATAGCCGCCGGTCGGGCCGAATGCATGACGCGCATACGCAAAAGGACCGCCGGCATGCGGAATGGATGTGGTCAGTTCGGTAAAGCTGAAGATGAACGTCGTGTACATCGCCGCGATAAAGATCGCGGTAATCACAAAGCCCAGCGTACCGGCGCTTGCCCAGCCGTAGCTCCAGCCGAAGTATTCACCGGAGATCACGAGGCCGACCGCGATGCCCCATAACTGCCATGTGCCTAAGGTCTGCTTCAGCTCGTGGTGCGTGTGATGCTTGACGGTGCCGACAGGCTGCGCCTTCGATTCGGAATTCATCATGGGCTCCCTGGAATAGGCGCCCGTCGCGGTTCGATCGGCGAACCGCTAACGGACACGTATCAGCGGATGCTAGGCAGCCACAAATCCGGGTGTTATCGAAAATCGGCAATTCTGCAGTTCTGCGTTGTCGTTCGGCGCGCAGTTCACCTCTATGCCGCAGGCGCCACCGATGCGCCGTTAATGCCATGACGCGAGAGCGCCGCCGCGACGAATCCGGTGCGCTTCTGGTCTTCGACAAACGCGCGCAGAAAATCGGCAGCGGCGTCGCCGCGACTCTTTGGCACGCCCATCGCCTGCTGGATCACCATAAAACGTTCGTTGAGCAAACGGAGTCCTCGCGTGCGTGCGGCATCCGCCTCGAGTTGCTGCTTGACGCCGGCCGCCACTTCGAGCCCTTGATCGAGGAAAGTCTGCACAACGGCCGGCGAGCTCGGCGCGCGCACGATCGTCGCGTGGCGTAGCTCGCGCGTAAGGAACAGGTCGTACGCGCTGCCGAGACCGACTGCGACGCGATGGGTCGACACATCGACGTCCTCGTTGCGGCGAACCGGCGAATCGTCGCGTACGAGGTAGAAGCCTTCGATCAGCACATACGGCGCGGTGAATGCGATGCTCGCGCCGCGCAGCGGGTCGATCGCGAAAAAGCCGACGTCGGCGCGCTCGTCGGACACCGCTTCGACTGACTTGCCGGCCGTGTCGAAGACGACAAGTTCGAGTTCGACACCAAGCCGCTGCGCGAGCGCGTGAGCGAGGTCGACGGAGACTCCGCCGGGCGCGCCCGTTTGCGGGTTGCGATTGGCGAGGATCGGATTGCCGAGGTTGATCGACGCGCGCAATTTTCCTTGCGGCGCGAAAGTTGAACGGACGGTATCTGGGCTCATGGGTCGAATGCGGTTCGTAAGGGAAGAAGGGCGCATGACGTGCAATAGCAACGACTTCGATGATGCACGCTCGATGTTACGTCACGCGCCGCGGTCCTATCGGTTCTTTCCAGCAAAAAACTGCGCGGAAGCGGGGCCGCTGAAGCACCAAAAGTCAGATAAGCACGTCCGAAATATAGAGCGCTATCACTAACAGAGTGAGTCCAGCGGCACGGCAAAGCCAACGTCTTAGGCTCCATCTACGCCACGCGCAAGCATTCATAGTCATGAACAAGGCAGCTGGACCCAACAAGTATCCGCTCAGAAAGAGAACGACCCACCAAGGGGTCGCGCATTTTCCGAGTTCATGGCATCCCGTGGTGACTTCATGTGGATTGTGGAACCAGTCGAAGTGGCTTAGCACGATCATGCAAGACCATGTTAGTGCGATCCCATAGACGAACCCGGCAAGACCGGCCGCGATTCGACTCACTTGTCTATCGCCACAGGTTTTGATCGCTCTGTAATCCAAAGGATAGAACCGGTTACTTTCGCGGGTAGACAATAATTGGATGGAACACGCAAATCGAGAGGCTCTCGTTGTCGTCGTTCGTGCTCCAGAAAGAGCCCCGCCGAGCGCGGGGAGGCCATAAGCTGCGGCGAGTTCCTCATTGAGGCCTGAACAGAGCCGCCGCGAGACTGGTTTTCTTCGCCGGCATAGATGCGCCTTGGAGAGCTTCCGTTTTCGCTAAGGTAGTAAATTGCCGTCGCATCTATGGGCTGATCGCGCCATAGCTGAACCTTGCGAGTTCCGCCTTTTCCAAGCCGACATTCAGCTACGGCTTCCATGCTCAACACCGCTTGGTGAAATAAGACAAACGCAAGCGGAAGGAACATGATTCTGACCCGTCGCTTCATTCGACCCTATCCCTGAGAATCTGCATGCTTTCAGGATCACCTTCCAGTCTGTCGGCACATGCTTTGATCTTTCTGTAGTAAATCCCGTTTATAACATCTCGATATTTGATGCAGGCCTTCGCCACCGCGGCGGCCTCTCCGTGTCTCTGTGCGCTCGCTAGTAGCAGGCCGAGATACTTCGTGCTGAAAACGACATCTGACTGACATCCCGGATCGAATGGAACACACATGTTTGACGCGAGCGTAAAAAACCCCGCCTTAGCGGGGCCGTTGGGTCACGATCCGCCCCAGTCTTTTATATATTGCTTGATCTCGTTGATGCGGTTATTCGTCATTGTCGCCATGCAATTCCAGAACCTGATATATCGCTCGACGGCTTGTCCCATCATATACGTCTCTGTGTAGCACTCGTTGTTTCGGTACTCGATCCATGACCTCTGGGCCTTCAAGAAATACGGAGCAGAGAGAGGCTTTTCACCATATTCCTTGACGAATTTATCACTATTATCAACTAGCGATTTCATCGCCCTGAGTTGAGTATTCAGCTTTAAGTCTGCGCGCTCAAATTTCCGGTGTTCGCATTGCTCCAGGTCCTCATTGGAAGCGTGCTCTCCAGTCATGCATAGGTGTTCGACCTGTGCAGCGGTAAAGTTTGAAAAATACATTTTCGAAGACTGAAAATCCTGAAAGTCGAAGTCACCAGAGTACCTGCTTTGCGCCACCGCGAGCACAGGTACAAGTAATAGGGGTAGAAGAATGTTAGTGTGACGAATCATAGACCCCCGCCTCGAACATTTCGGCTTCACGATGGCGTCGTCGCTTTAGTCCCATAACAAGCTGCTTGCCGCTGTGACTATACTCACGCATCCTATCACCGACTTTGCTGTAGTCGCCTTTGTTTACAAAATCCAGGAGTGATACCGCGTGTCTCTGAAGATTGTAAGTAAAACATACGAGAGCATCGTATTCAAATTGATAAAGTGGAATCTTTATTTTGTCGTTGACAATGCGCTCCGGTATTTCTACGTCATGCCGAAGAAGCTTCTCCGCTTCAGCTTGGGAGATACCTTTTTCGAAAGATTTCTCAAAAGTCGTCCCTGTTATCTTTCCTGAGTGAACGAGATGCCCATAGCCGATGGTAGCGTTACCGCTCTTGCTTCCATCATTGTCATACATTTTTTCTGCGTATTGCTCCCATCCTTTTAGAAACTTGACGGCGTCGTCAGATATTTTCCAAGGCTTGCACAGCCGCGATGTATAAACGTTGACGTTTGAGCCAGGCGTTGTGTTTGTTGTTGCACTACAGATAGCGTCAGTCATTGGTATCTCTGTAATATGTTATCGCGCGGTATTACGCTACTTCGCGGTGCCCCAGATAGAGGCGGATATTCTGCGCGTTGCTCGTTGCGTGGCGCTCTGTGCGACCCGATGAATCGGTTACGCCGTGGGCCAGTTCACCCGAAGAGAGGCGAACCGTGTAGAAAGTTTCGGGCATCGGTTTGCCGGTAGCGTCGTATAAGGTGAACTGTTCGTCGTGTTTCACTTCGGATTGCGTGCGAACGTCGCGTGCGCTGCTCGTGCTCGCACTCGTTGCGTTGGCCATCGCCGAATACTTTTCCGCTTCATCATCGACAGTCGAATCGCCCGCATGGATAGCGATGATCTGCGGATGCTGTTGGCACTTGCAAAGCACAATATCGCGATCGAGCGCCACCTCACGTGCGTTCATGTAGTTGAGGCGGGCAGGGCCACCCGCCTTGATGATAATCCCGGTACTTTTGCACGTTCCGCAGTACGCCTCGCCACCAATCAGCGCGACCTGGTGGCCGTGAAACATGAAGTCCATCTGGTTTCCATATGGCAGGATGACCCCGCCACTCGTCAGCGTGTCGCCAACGACCGCAATACGACGTAGCATGATGTCCCCTTACTGGCGTGTGAGAGCGACGCCGTGTTCATCGACGGGAACGAAGATTGTTGACGTGCGTGGCTCACGATGCGGGCCATCTGTAATCACGTCGCCGTTGTCGAGCACGCTGCCACTTGTGACCCGGCCGCCGCGCTCGGTACGCGCGCCGATCGTTGCGAAGGGATAAAACCTGCCTTTGCGTTGCTGCTGCTCCGACATTTCCAGTTCTCCAGTGAGTAGTTGGAAACCGCCGGCCAGCGATGCGACCGGCTATGCGACGGCGGCTTGAGCCGCGCGAATCGCAATCCTCGATGGAGTATGGAAAGGCGCGCAATCAGTAAACTCTGAAAATTTTTCGAATAAATCCAACGCGCATAGCGCGTGCGTCCTGTCTTGGCATCCGACAATTGCTGTCCAATGCCGCAAGTTATTCTGATGGTCAAATCTCGCCGCCAATATCCACAAGTCAGCGCACCGCGGGCTTTGTCGTTTCTTGTCCCCTTCAAATTGCAGGGAGCTCACCATGTGCGACCGATACGCCAGTAAGTCTTCGTTTCCAATTCGCCCGCGCGGAAAGCATGATCGCTGTTCGACATCCGCGTGACCGTCGAACACGATATGCGTGCGTTACGCCCGAGTCGATCGGTTAGAGACCAAGCGGTCTCCAACCCTCAACATCTTGGGTAACCGGTTATTCCGGAGATGAATTGCGCAATACGACATTGCCATGCGCAGCAAAGTCCGCAGGATTTGTTAAATCCAGACGTGCTACCTTGCGTTCAACCTGATTACCGCTCACGGACGCTCCCATGAACGACCCGAGCCATCGGTCCCGCTACCTCGCGCGGCTGCAACGCGTGCTGGACTACATCTACGACCATCTCGACGAGCCGCTCGATATCGACCGGCTTGCGGAGATCGCCTGCATGTCGTCGTACCACTGGCACCGTATCTATCAGGGCCTGTACGGCGAAACGATCGCGACGACGGTGCGGCGTCTGCGGCTTCATCGGGCCGCGGGCTTGCTGGCGAACGGCACGCAACCGATCGCCGAAATCGCGACGCTGTCCGGCTACAGCAGCTTGCAGTCATTCACGCGGACGTTTCGCGCGGTGTATGGGATGCCGCCTGCGCGGTATCGGAAGGAAGGGAGTCATCGCCGGTTCCGGCCGGTCATTTCAGGAGGCGCAGAAATGGAACACCGAGAGGTGGAGATACGTCACGTGCCCGCGATGGAAGTCGTGTCGGTTGAGCACGTCGGCGACTATATGCAGATTGGCAAGGCGTTCGATACGCTGATGGGCTGGCTCGCCGCGCGCAATCTGTTGAGCGACGAGCTGCGGATGATCGGGATTTACTATGACGACCCAGGCGTTGTCGCGAAGGAGCAGTTGCGCGCGAAGGCGGGTGTGTTGCTGCCACAGCAGGTCGACGTTTCCGCGCCATTCGCTATCACGCCGGTACGCGGCGGCCGATATGCGGTGTTGCGGCATAAAGGCCCGTATAGTGACATGCATGCGGCCTACGAATGGCTATTCGGCGAATGGCTCGTCAAGTCGGGGCACGAAGCGGCGGATGCGCCAGTGTTCGAGGAATATCTGAACGATCCGAAGCATACGGCGCCGGCCGAATGGCTGACCGAGATTTGTGTGCCGCTGCGCTGAAGCGATCATCCGCCGACTGGCCCAAGGCGAATGCCCAGCACGCACCCAACCGCGATAATCGCCAGGACTGTCGCCGCAATCATCACATACCGACGGTTGCGCTGCTGAGCGAAGATCGCGAGCATCAACGTGACGCGCAGGATCGGCAGTAGAACGAACAGCCCGACGCCTGCCGTCACCACATATGCCGACCATCGCGCGTGTATCGCGTCCAGCATGCCGGTGCGCGCCGCCGCGTCAAGCATGAGGCCGGCGGCGATGACCGTACACGCGACCCACGTACCGTACTGAAGCAACACAGCCAACCGGCGGTCGAGCAGCGGCGGAGTGTATTTCTGCGGATTCATCGATGAATCAGAGCCGTGAGGTCGATACCGAATCCTTGCAGCAGCATCGCGCACGCGACAAGTACAAGGGCGCTCAGAAACAGCAGTCGAAGGCTTTCGTTCGAGACTTTCATCAGCACGCGCGCACCGACCACCGCGCCGATCACCGATCCGAGCGCAACCGGCGCCGCAACCGCACTGACAATTTCGCCACGCAAAAAGTACGCGCCGGCACTCGCGGCGGCAGTGACGCCGATCATAAAGTTCGACGTCGCGGTGGACACCTTGATCGGTAGCCGCAATGCATGATCCATCGCAGGAATCTTGAGGATGCCGCTGCCGATGCCCAGCAACGCGGACACGAGGCCTGCGACATACATCAACGAAAGACCGGCTGGCACGCGCCGCACTTCGTAGGCCACGTCGCGGCTCAAACGCGGGTCGCGGTAACTCGAATGGAGATCCAGCGCGGTAGCCAGCCCGCCGCGCGTTGCGGGCGCCGCGCTGCTCACCGGATCGACGCGGCGCAGGTACATCTGCCACGCCGATATCAGCAAAACAGCAGCGAACAGAAAATCGAGCGCGGCAACCGGAATCAGCCCCGCGACCAGCACGCCGGTCAACGCACCGAGCGTCGTACCTGTTTCAAGCACCAGCGCGAGCCGCGCGTTGGTTAAACCGTGCCGCAAAAAATCGGCGGCGCCGCCGCAGGAGCAGGCGATGACCGACACGATGCTCGCGCCGATTGCGACATGCAGGTCCAGGTGAAACAACACGACGAGCATCGGTACGATGAATAGGCCGCTTGCCATACCAAGCATACCGCCCAGCGCGCTGGACCCAAGACCCGCGAAAAATAGCCAGATGGTGAAGGTAAGACTCATCGTGTGCCACGGTTGGTTGACGGGAACGCACGCGCAACGCAGTGCGGTCCATTGCGCGACTGGCAAGTTAGTATAACATGTTATATCAACACAGGACAGGCTACTGGACAAGTGCGAAGGCAACGAAGCCAGGTTGCTATATCATGCGTTAGCGACAACCCCTGCCCAACTTCCGCCTTGCGACAAACCCGACCCACGAAAGTCAAGCAACGACCCGCACTCCAACCGGACGGCCCGGTGCCGCTTTATTCGCAAATCCGCGAGACGCTGCGCGCTGAGATCGAGCGGCAAACGCTGAAGCCCGGCGCGCAGTTGCCGCCGGAAAGCGCGTTGATGCAGCAGTTCCGCGTGAGCCGCATTACCGTGCGGCAGGCACTCGCGCATTTGCAGTCGGATGGTCTCGTGTTCAAGGTGCCCGGCAAAGGGACTTTCGTCAGCCATCCGAAGGCGACGCAGGAAATCAACCACCTGGAAGGGTTCGCCGAGGCGATGGGGCGGCAAGGACGCGGCACCACCAACCGCGTACTGTCGCACACGGTGATCCGCTGCAACGACGTGGTCGCCGCGAAGCTTGGCATCGAACCGGGTAGCTATGTGAGTGAAATCCGGCGCGTCCGCTATCTGGACAGCCGTCCGGTGTCGCTGGACGTGACCTATCTGTCAGTCGAAATCGGAGAAGCGCTGCGGGGTTCCGAAGCGCTCGTGAAACGCGACCTGTTTTCGATCCTCGAAGAGGACATGAAAATCCGTCTGCGCTTTGCGGACCTCGACATCGCCGCGATTTCCCCGGACGCGGCAATGCGCGAGATCCTCCAGATGCCTGACGACAGCCCCCTGCTAAAAATCGAGCGGCTGACGCATAACGCGCAGAACGAGCCGGTCGACTTCGAGTACCTGTTCGTGCGCACCGACTATCTGCATTACACGCTGCGGCTCGAACGCAAGCGCAACAGCTGACCCCGAGCCGCCATCCGTCAGGAAGTCAGGAACGCACGACGCTGCCTTCCCCGTTCGTCGGCAGATCGCGGTTCGATGCGATCTCCAGCGCGCGATCGTGATGCAGCAGCAACGCCGCCGCCATACCGATCAGCCCCGCGCCTGCGAGACACAGCAGGCCCGCACCGAATCCGCCGGTGCTGTCCTTGATCCAGCCCATGGCATACGGCCCGAAGAACCCGGCCAGATTGCCCAATGAATTGATCGCGGCAATGCCTCCCGCCGCAGCCGCGCCGGACAGAAATGCCGCAGGCAAAGTCCAGATGACCGGCAGACAGCCGAAGATGCCGAAACCGGCAATCGACAGCGCGACCATCTTGAGCACCGGATTGTCGAGCCCTGCGGACGCCGCGATGCCGGCCGATGCGACCAGCAGCGCAAAGCCCACATGACGCTTGCGCTCGAGCTTACGGTCCGAATGGCGCCCCCACACGATCATGCTGATGACGCCGACGATATACGGCAGCGAGGTCACAAAGCCGGTCTGCAGATTACTCAGACCGAACGACTTGACGATCTGCGGCAGGAAGAAGCTCAAGCCGTAGTTGGTTGCATTGGCACCGAAATAGATCAGCGCGATCGCCAGCACGCGTGGGTTGAAGAGCGCTTCCTTTACGCTGAACGCGCGCACCGCTTCGCGATGCCTGCGTTCGTCGGCCTGGCGCGCGACCAGCCATTCCCGTTCCTCTGCCGCGAGCCAGTGCGCGTCGGCAGGCTTGTCGGTCAGATAGAAGTAGACGACAAAGGCGAGCACCAGCGCGGGCAGCGCTTCAAGCAGATACAACCATTGCCAGCCGGCGAGACCGGCGCGTCCGTCCAGCGACAGCAACGCACCGGAGATCGGCGCGCCGATCACCGTCGAAAGCGGAATGGCCGCCATAAAGTAGCCGACTACGCGACCACGATAGACAGCAGGAAACCACAGCGTCAGCAGGAAAATGATGCCGGGAAAGAAGCCCGCTTCAGCGATGCCCAGTAAAACGCGCAGCCCATAAAAGACGCCGGTATGTGAAATGCCTGTGTATTGGGAGATGTTCGGAATAAAGGCCATCGCAGCCGCGACGATGCCCCACGTGAACATGATCCGCGCAATCCACCGCCGCGCGCCGAAACGCTCGAGCAGCAGATTCGATGGGACTTCGAAGAAAAAGTAAGCGATGAAAAAAATGCCTGCGCCAAAGCCGAACTGCGACGCGGTAAAACCCAGCTCCTGATTCATCTGCAATGCGGCAAACCCGACATTGACCCGGTCCAGATACGCAACGAAATAACACACGATCAGAAACGGCACGAGCCGGGACATCACGCGCTTCATGGTGCGAGCTTCAAGATCCATCGGTGTCTCCTCCGAATTGGGATCGAGTGGGGATGCGAGTGCGGTGTATTAAGCAGGAGACTACACTCGAATGCTTACGTTAGAAGTGCGAGTGAGGACTTCATACGGGAAAACGTGAGCGCAATCCGTGCAGCATAAATCGTGCATGCACCTGGCGCACACGCACTTTCAATCTGAAAGGGACCCCGTTGCGCGTTACGGGAGCGCGCCGAGCACGCGCCACCACAGAAGATCGAGCGGAAGAACCGCGACGATCGTGATCGCGGCAAGTGTCAGACAGAGGCGGGTGCCATCCTTCATCGATACGCCGCCCATATGCATCGCGATCATCATCGGCGGCGACTGGTACGGCAGGATCACGGTCGAGAATGCGGGCACTTGCAGCATCAGCACGGTGTACAGCGACAGGCCGCTCGCATGGGCCAATTGACCGGCTAGCGGTGTAAGCACCGCGGGCAGGGCCGGCAAGGTGGTGAGCATCGAGATCGCGATGCCGATCGCGACGATCAGCGCGACGTTGGTCATCGGACGCCCGGGTTGCATATGGGTCGCGTCGAGCAGCCAATGCGCGGCCCACTGCCCTAACCCGCTTTGCGTGATCAACGCGCCCAGGCCCAGAAAACCGGCGACGTAGATCAGCGGCGCAATGTGCAGCCGTTCATTGAAGTCCTGGATCGACATGATCCGGGCTTGCGGCAGCAGACACACGACACCCGCCGCTAAACTGACCCATGCAGGCGACACGCCGTGCCAGAAGTCGGTTGCATAGAACAGCAATGACAGCGCGAGCACCGCGGCCAGCATTTTCTCTGAAGACGACAGCGGCTTCGCCGATCGTTCCGCGAGTGTCGTCTTGTCGATCTTGTCCGGATAAAGCCAGCAGATCAGCACAATGATCAACACGGTTTTGACCGCACCGAGCAGCGGAAAATGGAGCAGCAAATACGGCGCATAGTGAAGCTTGACGCCATAGAGTTGCTCCGCCGCGCCAAGCAAGACCGAGTTCGGCACATTAGCGGGAAGAACGGACGTCGAGGGCATGTAGCTTCCCGCGGCCACGGCCATCACGATGCCCGTGCGGCCGCGACGTCCAGCGCTCAATCCGAGGCGGTCAGCCAATACCAGCACGATCGGCGTCAGGATCAGGATGCGCCCGGTCGTGGACGGCATCACGAACGCGAGGCCCACCGAAGCGATCACGACCATCGCGACGTAGTGCCGGTACGTATCGGCGCGCATCGATAACAGCTTGTCGCTTAAGCGTTGCGCGAGTCCCGTCGTGCGCACGGCGACACCGGTGATGCTGCCGCCAAACACGAGCCACCACGCGGGCGACGTAAAGCCGCTGAATAGCGTGTCGGGCGGAGCGACCGTGAATAGCACGCCGAACAGAAAGAACAGCAGTGTCGTGACCGGTTCCTTGAACAGGCCAAGCGCCCAACTGACCACGGTGAAGACCACCAGCAGCGCGGCGCGAAAAGTAGCGGGCGTAAAGCCATGCACCGGAGACACGTGCCGCGACGCCGCCAGCGCGGCGATCAGCAAGAGCAGCAGCGCGCCTGTACCGACCTGCTCGGCGCTCCAGCGCGGGGTCTCGATGACAGCCTTCGGCGTGTCGCTCATGGAGGTCTCCGTTTTGATGTGTGTTCTGCGAATCGTAGACCGATTTACAATGGCATCAAATCGTTTAAGGGTCAAAAACTTACGTTTTTATGCCACGCCAGCGAACTGCCTACGATCCGTATCCGAAGTACACGCCGACGCCCGTCGAACCGGTGATGGTGCATCTGCGCGTTCCTCCGGCGGACGGCGTGATCCGCTGGCATACGCACGCGTGGGGACAACTGGCGTGTCCGCGCAAAGGCAGCATCCGCGTCAGCGTGCCGGGCATGATGTGGATCGTGCCACGCTACCGCGCCGTCTGGATTCCACCTGGCATCGAACATGAAGTGGCAATGCTCGGCGAAGTGGAGTTTCACGTGATGTATGTGGAACCCCGTGCGCTATCGTTGCCGCTCGATGCTTGCACGGTGATCGAAGTCAGCCCGCTGATGCGCGAGCTCGTCAATACGCTCGCGGACGACTCGGTCCATCAGGAAAAAAGAAGGCATGCCGCGATGACGTTGCTCGTCGAAGAGATCCGCGCGGCGCCTTCATTGCCGCTTGGTTTGCCTCTGCCCACCGAGCGGCGGCTCAGAGGCCTGTGCGTCGCGATGATGGAGGACCCAGGTTCGGAGAAAACGCTCGTCGAATGGGCGCCGCTCGTCGGCGCAAGCGCGCGTACGCTTGCCCGGCTTTTTCAAACCGAACTGCAGACCAGCTTCGGCACATGGCGCAGGCAATTGCGGCTCGCCCGCGCAATCGATCTGATTGGGCGAGGCGTGCCGCTAACCGATGTGGCAACACAGGTTGGCTATGCGAATCCGTCCGCATTTACGACGATGTTCAGGAATGCGTTGGGATTTCCGCCGTCGTATCTGGTCAGCGGTGCGGGAAACGCAGTGGCGGATGATGCGTGACATCGCGCGTCGCCCGCCGCTACCTTCACCCTCCCCGCGTCACAGCTGCTGAACCTGCAAGATCGCTTCGGCAAACGCCTTCGGTGCCTCTTGCGGCAGGTTGTGCCCGATCCCACCGGTGACCGTGCGATGCTGATACTTCCCGGTGAATTTCTTCGCGTACGCAGCCGGTTCCGGATGCGGTGCGCCGTTCGCGTCGCCTTCCATCGTGATGGTCGGCACGGATATAGTCGGGAAGGTCGCGAGGCGCTTTTCAATATCGTCGTATTTCGACTCGCCCTGCGCCAGCCCCAAACGCCAGCGGTAGTTGTGAATCACGACCGCCACGTGGTCCGGATTGTCGAACGCCTTCGCCGTTCGGTCATAGGTGGCGTCGCTGAATTGCCATTTCGGTGACGCGAGTTGCCAGATCAGCTTGTTGAAGTCCTTCGTGTTCGCCGTATAGCCCGCGACACCACGTTCAGTCGTGAAGTAGAACTGATACCACCACTGCAGTTCGGCCTTCGGCGGAAGCGGCTTATGGTTCGCTTCCTGGCTGCCGATCAGATAACCGCTTACCGACACGAGCGCCTTGCAGCGTTCCGGCCATAGCGCCGCGATGATGTTCGCGGTGCGTCCACCCCAGTCGTAACCACCGAACACCGCCTGATCGATCTTCAACGCATCCATCAGCGCGATGATGTCGACCGCGACGACCGCCTGCTGACCGTTGCGCAGCGTATCCGCCGACAGGAAGCGCGTCGTGCCATAGCCGCGCAGATACGGAATGATCACGCGATAGCCTTTGGACGCGAGGATCGGCGCGACATCGACGTAGCTGTAAATGTCGTAAGGCCAGCCGTGCAGAAGAATAACGACCGGCCCCTGCTTCGGACCCGCTTCCGCATAGCCGATGTTGAGCGTACCGGCGTCGATCTGCTGGATCGTATCGAACGACGCATGGCTCGCGACCACGTGCTTCGATTTCGCGGCGCCCTCTGCAGGCTGTGCGGCCTGAGCCAGATCGCTCAGACTCAGGTCCAGCAGGCTGAGCCCTGCCAGCGTCGTGCCAAGCAGCCGACGGCGGCGCACATTCACGGTATCCGACATAACCATTCCTTTGTTAAGTTGTTAGAGAAGCGCCGCGATCGGCGCGTCCGGAGATGTTGTCGTTATAGCTTAGGGAATCGCTCGGCTTATGTCGCACTGTATCTACACAACACGCCGACACACAGCGTATTAAAGCGTCGTCTCGCGCAGCGACCCGAACGCCGGACCGGTCGGCCGCACGCGCAGGTCCGGATCGAGGCGCGTCCATGGGAGGTCCGCCGGGTCGGCGGCCATCGGTCCGGGCGATTTGGCCACCAGGATTGCGTGCGCAATCGGTTCGAAGTCCGCGCGAAAGTGCACCGAACTCTTGTTGACGAGAATCTTCATCCGTTCGGGCTCAATGCCCGCGACGCGGAACAGGTTGCGGTCGAATACCTGCATCTTGATCGTACTGACCGCGATCCTCACGCCCTCGATCCGCAAACACGCGACCGGCCCGAGTTCGCCTCGCATCCCGTTGAGCATCGGACCATCGAAGCGGAACTGCCCGTCCGACAGATGCTCGACTTCGAATTCGCCTTCGAGCGGCGCGTCGCCGGGCACGCTGGGGCTGCCGCCGACGCGCAACCGTATGCGTGCGCCCACGCCCGCGCGATGGGCCGCCACGGCGGCCTCGGGGTCCCAGATCACCCCGACTGCCGCCTGTTGAGCACCCTGGCGCAGCAAGGCCCGCACCATGCCCATCGTGTTCGCATCGCCGCCCGCGCCCGGGTTGTCCTGTGTGTCGGCGATGATCACGGGCTTCGTCGCGGCACGGCTCAACCGGATCGCTTCGGCTGCCGCGTCGTCAGGCGTCAGGAACGCCACATCCCAACGTGATTCCTCGTCGACGAGTTTCGCCAGCAGCGTGTCCGCGGCGTGCTCAGCGGCTTCTTTGTCGAACGCGTGCGCCCAGACCGTCGGGCCGCACTCCGGAAAGTCGGACGCCGGAAAGCCAGGCGCGAACGACATCGACACGACATCGCCGGTTTCAAGTTGTTCGAGCAATCGATACGTGTCGCGGGCCGGGTCAACCAGCGTACACATGCTGTTCACCGGCAGCAGGAACGGCACACGGCGCAGCGCGCAGTGCAACGGCCGCCCCTCGGCAACGAGGCGCTCGAGAATCTGCGCGGCGCGCGTGCCGGTTGCCGCCATATCGACGTGCGGATACGTGCGGTACGCGACCAGTGCGCTGGCGTGCCGCGCCATTCGCGCGGTGACGTTCGCGTGCAGATCGAGCGACACCACCACCGGCATCGTGTCGCCGACAATCTTTCGCACGCGCTCGAGGAGTTCGCCTTCGCCATCGTCGATCCGCTCGGTGACCATTGCGCCGTGCAGATCGAGATAAATCGCGTCGAAGCCGCCGGCCTTCACCGCGTCGATGATCTCGCCGCCGATCCGTTCGAACGCATCGGTCGTCACATGCGCCGACGCACTGGCGCCGGCCCAGATCACCGGCAGCAATTGATGACCGCGTGCTTGCGCAACCTGAATAAAGCCGCCGATCGGCACGTTGACGTCGCGCAGCTTCATCACCTCGGCGCCGCGCGCCATCGGCGGGTAGCCTTCGCCCTGGATAAAGCTCTGGTAGGACGCACGGGTCGGCGCGAACGTATTGGTTTCGTGCTGGAAGCCGGCAATCAGGATGTTCATTTCAGGTGCCTGTCGTTGAGGTGATTTCATATTGGCAGGCGCAGATCGCACTAGCAAGAGCAACAAAGTTCACATATTGTTGTGTTTTGAGCAACGCGGCGCAACACAATACCGTTACGGAGACATTCGATGCGTGAGATCAACCAGCAGCGGCTGCGCTATTTCCACGAGGTGCTGACAGCCGGCACGATTCGCGGCGCCGCGGATCATCTGAACACGTCGCCATCGGTCATCACACGGCAAATCAGGCTGCTTGAGGAGGAACTCGGTACGCTGCTGTTCGAACGGCAAGCGAGAGGCGTGCGGCCGACCGAAGCCGCCGCTCATCTGCTCGAGTTCTGGCATGGATACCGGGCTCAACAGGAGAAGCTCGAAGACCAGCTGCACGCGTTAAAGGGGTTACAGACCGGGCATATCGAAATCGTCGTTAGCGAAGGGTTCGTCGATACGCTGGTGGACGAAGTGCTGGGACCGTTTTGCGCGCGTTATCCGAAGCTCGATATCGGCATGAACATGCTCGCGGTCGACGCGATTCTGGAAGAAGTCGCGGCGAGCCGCGCGCATATCGGGCTTGCGTTTAACCCGCCGCCCCATCCGCAGATCGCGTATCGAGCCAGTTCGGCACAGCCGGTGGTGTTGCTGTTACGCAGCGATCATCCGCTTGCGTTGCAAAAGCGCGCGGCCACCATCGACGATTTGTGCGCATGGCCGCTTGCGGCGATGCCGTCCACGTTCGGGATCGGACACCTCGTGAGGATGCTCGAATTGGCCGAGAACATCGAGTTCCGGCCGACGTTGGCGACGAATTCACTAACCGCGCTAAAGCGTATGGTGATGAGCGGCGACTTCGTCACGCTGATCGGCCAATTCGGTGCGTATCGGGAGATACTGAGTAGTAAGCTGACCACCTTGCCGATCAAACATCCGTTGTTTGAAGGGACGCACGCAAGGCTGATCGTGAAGGAAGGGCGACCGCTTGCGGCAGGGCCTTTGGAGTTGATCAGGTGGATCGAGGAGAGGTTGCCGGTGTTTGCGCAAGCGAAGACACAGGCTCAGGGCCGTGCGCAGAAACGAGGTCGGCGCGGCCAGGCCGCGGCGCGCCGACGCAACGACGGTTGACGATATGCAATGACCGTCGTCCCGATCGGCAAGTCCATGCGCGATCGGGACGGCGCCCCCACCCCACTTACTCCGTCTGGCTACGCGGCTTCAGCTTGCCCTGGAAGCGCAGCACCGGATGAACCGTCTGCGCTTGCGGCGTCACCGTCATCAACTGACGCGCGGTGACGGTCGGCGGCATGATCGAGCCGATCGTCGTTGCGCGCGATGGATTGGCGAGGCCCGAGTTCACGAGCATCTTCGCTTCCATCTGCAGGTTGGTCAGCAGTACCGGGTCGGTGAACGAGCGGCTTTGCGCAAGCAGCTGGCTCCACGCGTTGTCGCCATAGTTGACCACGTAGTAGTCGAGCCCGCTCGGATCCGCTACCACGCCCGTGCAGCCATTCAACCGCACCTGCATTTGCGTGTCCTTCAGCGCCACCGTCTTGCGCCGGGTCAGGCCGTCGCCATACGCGAGCGTCAGCGGCACCGTCCACTGAATACCCGGGTACGTGTTCTGGCTCGGATACGGCTGTTGCTTAAGCGTGACGATCGTCTGGTTGGACGTCAGGTCGCATTGCGTGTCGAGCGAAATGAGCGGTACACCGGTTTGACGCACATAACTGTCGCCGATTGCCTCCATCGGTTCGCCGCTCGCCTTCGACAGTTCTTTCCACAGGCGCTTAGGCGTCACGTTGCCGAACGAGTAGTCGGTCAGATACGACCGCAGGCCCTTGCGCATCACGTCTTCGCCGAGATAATTCTCGATCATCTTCAGCACGATGCCGCCCTTGTCGTACGTGAACGCACTGGCGCTCAGCACGAAGTCGTTCGATGCCCAGTCGTTGAAGTTCGGCTGCACCGGGAACGACGTGCTGCGCAAATCACGCGTCATCACCGAGTACTTGGTCTTCACTTCGTCGACCCAGTTGAAGCGGTCCGGGAAGAACAGAATCTTCGTCTTGTTCTCGAAGAACGTCGCGAACGATTCGTTCATCCACACGTCGTCCCACCAGTCGAGCGTCACGAGATCGCCGAACCACTGGTGCGCGGCTTCGTGCGTGAGCACGGTCACGCCGTAGTCGGACATCGTCGTGCCGGGAGGCGGAAGAATATCGTCGGCGAATTCGAGAATGGCGCCCCAGTTCTCCATGCCGCCGAAGTTCAGGTCCTTCTGCGCCTTGAACGCATCGTTCGCGGCGATGGTATCGAACTTGGTCAACGGCAGTGCGATGCCAGTGTAGCGATAGTAGTAGTCGAGCGCCTGCTTGGTCTGCTGCATCGCGGGCACGGCCCAGTCGCGCATGCCAGGCGGCGCGAAAATGCGCAGATGCAGGTTCTTGCTGTCCTTCAGCGGGCTGACGAAGTCGTCTTCGAGCACATCGAACTGGCCGCCGCCGAAGAACAGCAGATACGACGGCATCGGCGGCGTCTTTTCGAACGACACGCGCTTATAGCCGCTATCGACGGTGACAGGCGGCAGTTCGGCCGCATTCGACACGACGCGCCAGTTCTGCGGCACTTCCGCCGTCACTTCGTACGTCGGCCGGAAGGCGGGTTCGTCCCAGCCCGGGAACCATTGCCGCGCAAGATTGCTCTCGCCTTGCGTGAGGATCGCGCCGCTCGTCGCGCCGTCGGTCGCTTTCAGGTCGACGCGGAACACGCCTTCCGCCGCGGAGCAGCCCGGATACGGGTCGTCGCCGCAGCTGCCGCCGGTTTGGGTCGCGGGGTCGTCGTAGGTCTTGAAGTTGATGATGCCGGTCCACTCCATATGCAGCGAGTAGTTGCCAGCCGGAATCTGGCCGCTCGACGGACGCAGCTGATAAAAGTCGCCGTCGTCCTGCGGCGTCGCGATCAGTTGAATGTTGCCGGGCTGCAGCACGGTCTTGCCGCTCAGGAACTGGATCCGATGCCCGGCGATTTCGATATGGTTGACGCTCTTCTTGACCTGGATCTCGACGTCCGCGCGGCCATCGAAGGCGGACAGTTCGGGATTCGGGCGGAACCATAACCGGTAATTGATCGGCTGCACGGTGTCGGGCAGCTCGACGGGCTTCACGGTTTTGTTGATCGATTTGTCCGCGACCAGCGGCGCTGCCGGCGCCGGCAGCGCCGGTTGCGACGCGCCCGCCGCAGGCGCCGCAGCGCCTACCTGTGATGACTTGTTCGAAGCGATGCCCGCGTCGTCACCTCCGCCACATGCGCTCAATGCCAGCGCGCCGGCTAATAACAGGCACTGCATCTTTAACCGGGAATATCTACTCATTGTTCGTCCTTGTCGGATAAGGCAGCCTTGAAAAATGTGCAGTTATGGTTCTCTCGTTGTTTTTGAATAAAAAATCTTCCCCATGCGCCAGAAGGCGAATTAAAAATATCAATTAAAAGACGAGCTCAGACCTCAGCCAGAATTGCCGATACTGAGGCCTTAAATGCGTGAATCAAAGAATTGCAACGGCGTGACAACGCAGCGCGCAGCAGGCGCTGCGCGCGAACAGACTCGCAGGCTGGCTAAGGGCGCCGGGGGGTACAAACACCCTTTCTTCTGATAACTGTCAGCTTACGATGGCGCTAGATTAGTTGGGCAAACGTTAGCATGTCAATCTACGGTTACAAATATTTCACGCGTTTCTTTTAAATATGCCGATTAAATTTATCCAATCCGGAATGGCTTTATTTAAATTGCATTAAAATATATTGATAAAATTGATTGACCATTCGCTTCGGGTGGCGTGACCGCTTTTAGTGCAGGCGTATTCATCTTTGTGCTCGCGCAGCATACGTGGCTGCGCATGCACCGCTGGCGAGCGCCAATCAGTCCGCGGCTGCGACGGTGAACTCGAAGCAGGCGCCATACGGCACATTCGCCGAAACGGTGAGCTCGCCACCGTGCGCCTCGATGATCGACCGGCAGATCGATAGCCCCATCCCCATGCCGGTATTTTTGGTGGTCACAAACGGCTCGAACACTTTTTCCTGCACGGTGGGATCGACGCCCGGCCCGGTGTCGACAACGCAAACGCGTATTCGCCCATTGCGGGCCGGTTGCGCCGATAGCCGCAGGGTGCGCGACTCCGGCGGCGAGTGGGTCATCGCCTCCATCGCATTGACCACGAGATTGAGCACCACCTGCTGCAACTGGACGCGATCGCCAAGGACAGCGAGTTCACCCGCGATAGCGCGAGCGTCAATCTCGACGTCGTGATGCGCGATCTCGCGATGCAGAAGCTGTAGCACTTCGCGCATCGATTCGTTCAGGTCGAACCGTTTCATTTCAGGCGGAGACTTCTTCGCAAGCGACAGCAGCCCGCGCACGATCATCGCCGCCCGCGTCGTGTCGGCCGCGACGCGATCGAGCGTGCAGCGGGCCTCGCCCACCTCCGGCTCGGCGCGGTTCAACCAGCGAAGCGCGGCCTCGGCCCCGGTCTTCGCGGCACTGAGCGGCTGGTTGACCTCGTGCACGATCGACGCGACGAGTTCACCCATCGTCGTGAGCCGAATGGTGCGCGCGAGTTCGGCCTGCGTGGTCCGCAATCGCTCGGCAACCTGCTCGCGCTGCGCGCTTTCTTCGATCAACTGCGCATACAGCCGCGCGTTCTCGAGCGAAATGGCCGCATGCGTGGAAAGCACGGCCAGCACCGACGTGCGCTCCTGGGTGAACGCGCCTGGCGCGAGGTTGTTCTCGATGTATAGAAGGCCGACCATGCGCGACTGGTTCAGCAGCGGCAAACACAGCACGGAGCGCGGCCGGATCGCACGCACGTATGCGTCGCCCGACCATTCGCGGGCCGCTCGCGCGTCGTCGAGCACCCGCATTTCGCCCGTGCGGATCACGGTGCGTGCGAGCGACAGCGGCAAATCCATCGGACCCGCCGCGCCGGAGCGCAGGTCGACGTCGACGGTTGCGCCGCTGACCTTCGCCTCAGCCTCGATTTCCATTGCATCGCCATGCATCATCACCAGCACGCAGCGCTGGCCTCCCGCGTGTTCGAGCGTGCAGCGCATCAGCGTTTTGACCAGCCGTGTCAGCACGATTTCACGCGACAGCGCATGGGTCGCCATGATGACCGCGCGCACGTCGAGCTGGCTTTCCAGCCCCACGGGCGCGTCGCGCTGCCGTGGTGTCGCGAGCTCGGGATACGCCGCGTCGAGTTGTGCGACTTTCGCATCGGCGCCCCACGCGACGTAGGCCTGTCGCGCGTGACGCAGGTACGATCGCGAAGCCGTTTTCGCGCCGAGCGCGGCATGGAACTGCGCCGCCAGTTCGTTCGCGAGCGCCTCGTTGTGCAGGAAGCGCTGCTCGCGGGCACAGTCGATTGCGTCTTCATAGAGGCGCATCGCGTCGGGCACACGATGTTCGATGCGGGCGATTTCGGCGGCCACGAGTGTTGCGCCGTCGCGATAGTTGCTCGGTGCGTTGCGCGCCCAGATGTCCAGTTGTTGCTGGTGCAACTTAAGCGTGCCGAGATGCCGCTCGCGGTCGTCGCCGTGCTGCGTCCGGCCGGCCGCGGCATGCACGAGCGCGCTGAACAGCACGAAAAGGGCTGCCTCGAAATGGGCGCCCGACGACCAGAGCAGCGCAGACGCGCGCGCTTCCGCGTCCAGCGCCGCGGCGAGGTCGCCGAACAGGAAGTGGCACTGCATCCGGTGTGTCCAGTGGGCAAATGCGGACTTGGGCCGGTTCGTGTACCGGCTCGCCTCGTCGTCGGTGCTCCACGCGTCATTCGGCGGCGCGCCGCGCAGGGTGTCGATATAGGTGATCTGCGCGCGAATCGCGTCGATCATAAGATCGATTTTCGTGCCGCGCGCATAGGCGAGCGATTCGTAGGCCAGCTGCTGCATTTCCGCGAGCGGCGCGCCATAGACCAGCATTGGCGAAATCAGATGGCGGCGGCAATAGGCGGCAAACGTCAGATCGCCGGCTTGCGTCGCTTCTTCGAACGCACCGCGAATGTGCGGCAGCGCGTCCCGCACCGGACGCGTCCACGACTGCATCACGCCGAAGGTCAGATGCACACGCGCCTTGTAGCGCTCGAAGCCGCGCGCGTCGACGAGATGCATCGCCAGTTCGCCGAGTGCATGGCAGGCCTGGTAGTCGTTAAAGCGCCGGAAAACCTCGCTCACGCAAACGTAGCCGTAGCACGATGCGTCGGTCACACCATGCTCGAAGCTGATGCGAGCCATGTGCAACGCAATCAGTGCGGACAGGTTAACCGTCGTGAACGCTGCCGGCGGGATCAGATCGGCGAGTACTTGTAACACGCCGCGCCACACCGGGTCGCTCATCGTCGGCTGAACCTTGAACTCGTCGAACGTGCGACCGCGCAAGCGTTCGGTCAGACGTTGATATTCGACTTCGATTTCGGCTTCGCTCGGGCATGCAGGCAAGTCGACGCCCGCCGTATGCAGATACTGCAGCCCGACTTGAACCGCGAGATCCGGCCGATCACGTACGACGTAAAGCGCTGCGCGCAGCGCTGTGATTTCGGCGGCAAAGGGCAAGTCCACCGGCTGCTGGGCGAGCGCGCAGAGGCGCGTCTCGGCTTCGTCCAGATGGCCGGTGATGAATTCACACTCGGCGAGGTGAAACGCGGCCGTTTGCAACATCGGATGGTCCGGGTCGTGCGACCGGATTTTGGCCACGTGACGCAGATACGCGAGCGCATCGGCATAGGCCATCGCGCTTTTCGCCTGCAGGCCCGCTTGCAGATTCAGTGCCGCGAGATCGTCGCGCTCCTCGGCACGATCGATCAAATCCACGCCGCGATTCAGGTGATTCACCACTTCGAATACGGAATGGCTGTGGGGGTCCGCCGCGATACGACTGCGCAATCGACGGCCGATCCGCAGGTGCATCGCGGTGCGCCGGAGGGGGTCGGAGAGCGTCAGGTAGGTCGTCTCGAGGATGCGGTCGTGGGTGAAGGCGTACGCATCATCGGTGCACTGGATCAGCTTGGCGTCACGGGCAGCGCTCAGCGTGTCGTGGACAGTTTGAACCGATACGTCTGCCGCGACGGCGATCGTGTTGGCGGGTGCGCTTCCGCCCAGACACGAGAAGATCACCATCAGATCGCGGGTCGGCGCCGGGAGCAGGTCGATCTGCCGCAGCAGCAGGTCGACCACATTGTTGGTATAGCCCTTTGCCTCGATACGCGTCGGGTCCCACGTGCACCGCCCGTCGAGCTGAAAGGTGATGAGCCCCTCCTGCGCGAGCGTACTGATGAACTGGATCGTGAAGAACGGGTTGCCGTATGTCCTGTCGACGATCAGCCGCGCAAGCACGAGCACACGGTCCTGCCTGTCATTCAGCAAATCGGCCAGCAGCGCGGCGACAGCATCGACGGTGAGCGGCTGTAGCGCAATGAGCTCCGCTTTTTCGTCGTGAGCGAGTGCGTGCAGCGGATGCGATGGGGCGATTTCGTCGTCGCGGAAACTGCCGATGACGAGCAGATAAGGCAGCGGCGCGCGCAATGCCAGGTATTCGAGCACGGAGAGCGTGCCGTCGTCGCTCCATTGAAGATCGTCGATAAACAGCACGACCGGACGTTCCGCAGACGCGAACGCGCGAAGCAGATCGCCGACTACACGCAGGAAGCGGTCTTTTTCCGCCTGCGGCGGTAGTGGGGGCAACGCAGGCTGCGGACCGACGATGCGCTCGAGGTCCGGCATCAGCGGCAGCAATGCACGGCCCTGGTCGCGCAATGCGGATTGCAGGCGCGCCCGCCATCGATCGAATTCGGCGTCGGTGGCGCCCAGCAACGGACGCACGAGATTGTCCAGCGCTTGCGTGAGGCTTGCATACGGCACGCCTTGGGTCGCCGGCTCGCATTTGGATGCCGCCGACCAGCACATGTCCGCACTCAGCCCAGAAAGATGTTCGTGCACGAGCGCGGACTTTCCGGAGCCGGCGGTGCCGCATACGAACACGCATCGCGCTGCGCCCTGCCTCGACTGCCCGAACGCGGAGTCGAGGTGCTTGAGGTCGCACTGGCGCGCATACAGTTTGGTGGAGCGGGCGAGACGGTCCGCGATGTCGTGCAGATTGAGCGGAAACGCTTCGAGCGTGCCATGCTGCCGCCACATGTTCAGGGAACGTTCGAGGTCGGCGCGCAGGCTGGCGGCGGATTGATATCGCTCGCTGGGCGCCTTCTCCAGCAACTTCATCACGATCGCGCAGATGGGCTCCGGAAGCGAGGGTCGATGGGTTCTGACATGGGGCGGCTGACGCGCGGTGTGCGCGTGCGCCCATTCCAATGGGTCTGTCGCTGTGATGGGCGGTGCACCTGTCAGCAGCTCGTAGAACGTGCAGCCCAATGCGTAGAGATCGGTACGAGCGTCGGCAGGCTGATGCGGCATGCCGATTTGCTCCGGAGACAGGTACGCGAAAGACTCCGCTTCCGGTGTAATGGATCCGCACGGGGATGGCGTGCCGCCGCGCGTGCGCTGCGCGAAGCCAAAACCGGTTAGCCACGCGTGGCAACGGCCGGATGATTCAGCGGCTGCGGATCGGGAGGCGGATTCGGATTCGGATTCGGATTCGGATTCGGATGCGGATTCGGTCCCGGTTTCGACGAGCAGATTGTCCGGACCAATTCTCAGATGAATCAGTCCGCCCATATGCATGTGTTCAACCGCTGCCGCTACGGCGGCCGCGAGCGGCAGGAACAGGTCAAGCGGTAGAGGCTTGCCACACAGGTCTCTCAGCAGTTGGCCGCCGGGGTCCTTCAGCAGCAAAGACGGCTGGTCGTCGTAACGCGCTGACGCGACCGGCACCGCGGCCCACTCGTTATCCAGATCGGCGCGCAGCGCGTACTCATGTCTAAGGGCTTCGAGCTGCATCGTCGGATACGCGCCCGCGCCGCCCACTGCGATCAGCATCCCTTCGCTTTCGCCGACCTTTCCCCGATAGAGTGCGGCGCCGCCACGGCGCCTCAGTCGCTCGTCAATCTCATAGTGGATGGCCATCAGTGACACCTCGCGGACGCGAACTGATCTTTGCAGGACATGTGTCGTCTAGCGGATTGGCTGCGATAGCCACTGCGCGATAAGGATCGGTCTGATTACGCGATCACTTCAGAGGGCTAATGATCGTGGCCGGTCGCGTGAGATGATTTTAACCGGGATGAATGAGAATTATGCGGATTGGGAGGCTATTAGGGTCTACTTTCCGCTGCCGCCCCCTTAACGTTCAAACGGATTGGAGTGACCGCATGACGCCTGAAGTCAATGAGTTCTATCGCTTTGACGGTATCGAACTCGCACGAATTCGTGCCAGCCGCCACGCTTCCTTTCCGCTGCACACTCACGCCGAGTACGTTGTCAGTGCGAATCTGGCGGGCTGCGAGCATGTCTGCGTCGACGGGAAGAAACTCCGTGTAACTGAGCGTAGGGTGACGGTCTACAACCCCGAAGCGATGCAGTCCTCGACTTTCGATGCCAGCGCGGGCGATTCGGAATTCATTTCCCTTTACATCGACCCCGATAAGCTCGTCAGAATCGGACGCTCCAACGGGTGGTTGTCCCACTCACTACCGCCGGCGCTAGACCAGGGCGTGTTTTCGAGTCCGAATCTGTATCAAGGCGTTTTGACCGCTTATCGCGCGGCAGCAGATGACAGCCGCGACGCAGACTTTGAAACCGCGATCATCGAACTGACGGCAACCCTGCTGACGCATCGTGATCGCGCCATCGACACCATTCGCCCTGCGCTGTCGCGTCACGAGCTCGGCCCGGTGCTTGAGTCCATGCGCACGCAACTTTCCGCGCCGATTACGCTGGACGTTCTGTCCGCAGTAGCGAACGTGAACAAATACCAACTGATCCGCAGTTTCAAGGCCGTGGTGGGGATGACGCCGGCCAGGTATCACATGCAGCTTCGTTTGATCGAAGCGCGTAGCCGGCTGCGTCGCGGGTTCACCGTACAGGACGTCGCGTTCGACCTGGGCTTTTACGATCAGAGCCACCTTATCAACGCGTTCAGGAAGGTGCTCGGCGTGAGCCCATTGCGGTTTGCGGAGCCGCAGCGGTTCATCAGGCCGGGAGTCCGAGAATAAGACTTCGATAGCCGGACCAGACGACTTGCCACGCGAAAAATGCGAAGAGCGTGGCGGACGCGAAATAGCAGAATGACAACGCTCTCGTGCCGAATACTTTGCCGCCGAGCCTGGCAGCCAGGCACACCGCGCACGTCCACGCGACGCCTGCGATAAAGAAACCGGCGAGGAAGCGGCCTGTCGCTTCCCATCCTTTCACGCCCGACTGTGCAATCAACGCACCGCCGACTGCAGCGAACCAGACGATCGCCGACGGTGACGATAGCGCGAGCAACGCGCCCTTGAGCAGTTGTTGAACATGCGTGCCGCCGATATCCGTGTGGCCGCGCTCCGTCGAGCGAATGGACCGGAACGCACTGATCGCCATTTTCGCCGCAAGCACGACCAGTACCACGGCCCCGCCGAGCCACATTCCCCATCTGACGGTGGCAAATTGCAGCAACGCGGTCATGCCCGCCAGCGCGAGGATCGCGTAGATCAGATCGCCGATGCACGAACCCATGCCGAGCCAGAAGCCCGTCCAATAACCGCGTTGCATCGCGGCGGTCATCATCGCGAGGTTGACGATGCCGATGTCCAGGCAAAGGGACAGCGAGAGAAGGAAACCGTTTGTTGTAGGGTTCATGCTGCGAGACGAATGTTGGGTATCGATACGGGACACGATGATCCCGCGCAACCGAGCCGAAGGATTGGAAAAAATTGAGGAGCGGCTTGTATCATTGACAACATGCAATCGGACGCGCTTGATGCCCGCTTTTTCCCAGTGCTGCGAGCGTTCCGAACCCTTTCACCGAACCGATTCGCAATGCCCCAATTTCTGCGTCCTCGATGGAGCTTCGCTTGACGACACAACCGCTTCCCGCCGGGCTGATGCTGGTGCACGGCAACCAGCCCGAGCGCCTGCGCGACCTGATGATCCAATGGATCAAGCAGTACCCGCTGGCGCCGTTGGAAAACGAAGTGATCCTCGTGCAGAGCAATGGCATCGCGCAGTGGCTGAAGCTCGCGTTCGCGGCGGACCCGGTCGATGGCGGTTGTGGCATTTCCGCGGCGCTCGATCTGTCGTTGCCTGCGCGTTTTCTGTGGCAGGTTTATCGCGCGGTGCTCGGTAACGATGCGGTGCCGGCCGTCTCACCGTTCGACAAGTCGCGCCTCGTCTGGCGGCTCACGCGTCTGCTGCCGGAACTTCTCGATCAGCCGGATTACGCGCCGCTCAAGCGCTTCATGGCGCACGACGACGATCAGCGCAAGCGATTCCAGCTCGCGCAGCGCGTCGCGGATCTGTTCGACCAGTATCAGGTCTATCGCGCGGACTGGCTCGCGAAATGGGCCGCAGGCGACGACGTGCTGATCGATGCGCGCGACGGCCGCACTGCGCTGCCCGATGAGCATCGCTGGCAGGCCGCGTTGTGGCGCGCGCTGCTCGACGATGTCGCGACACACGGTCGCGCCGGCGTCGACGCAGCAACGGCCGGCCGCGCCGCAGTGCATGAAGCATTCCTGCAGCGCGCCGCCACGCTACTCGACGGCAAGCGGCCGAAAAATCTGCCGCATCGGGTCATCGTGTTCGGCATTTCGAGTCTGCCGCGGCAATCGCTGGAAGTGCTGGCCGCGCTCGCCCGCTTCACGCAGGTGCTGATGTGCGTGCACAACCCTTGCGCGCACTATTGGGCGGACATCGTCGCCGATCAGGATCTGCTGCGTGCTGAGCGCACGCGCCAGCGCCGCCGCGCCGGCGCGCCGGCGATCGTGAACGAGGCGGAGTTGCATCTGTACGCGCACCCGCTGCTCGCCGCATGGGGCAAGCAGGGCCGTGACTTTATCGGCCTGCTCGACGAATTCGACAGCGACTCCGCGCGCGACACCTATGCGTCGCGTTTCGCGAATATCGGCCAGCGCATCGATCTGTTCGAAGCTGAGGACACGTCGACAATGCTGCAGCAGTTGCAGGACGATATCCGCGACCTGCGGCCGCGCAAAGAGACACGCGAATTGTGGCCCGACGTGGATCCGCACGCGGACCACTCGATCCGCTTTCACATCGCGCACAGCGCGCAGCGTGAAGTCGAGATACTGCACGATCAGTTGCTCGCGGCCTTTGCGGATGATCCGACACTGCGCCCGCGCGATGTGATCGTGATGGTGCCGGACATCGAAGCGTACGCGCCGCATATTCAAGCGGTGTTCGGTCTGCTCGACGCCAACGATCCGCGTTACATCCCGTTTAGCGTCGCGGACCGTGGGCAGCGCGACTTCGACCCGTTGCTCGGCGCGGTCGAGACGCTGCTCGCACTGCCGCAATCGCGCGTGACCGTCAGCGATGTGCTCGATCTGCTCGAAGTGCCGGCCTTGCGCGCGCGCTTCGAGATCGCCGAAGACGATTTGCCTAAGCTGCATAACTGGATCGGCGGCGCGAATATCCGCTGGGGGCTGCACGGCGAGCAGCGCGCAAGCCTCGACTTGCCGAAAGCCGGCAATGACGATGCCCCGAATACCTGGGCGTTCGGCTTGCGCCGGATGATGCTCGGCTACGCCGTCGGCGACAAATCGGAGGCCTGGTGCGAAATCGAGCCATACGCCGAAATCGGCGGGCTCGACGCGGCGCTGCTCGGTCCGTTGACGCGCCTGATCGATGCACTCGACGACACGTGGAAAACGCTGCGCACGCCGGCGACTGTCGACGAATGGTGCAGGCGTTTGCGCGAGCTCAAGAATACGTTCTTCGCCCCCGTCGACAGCGACGATGCGTACACGCTCGGCCGTCTCGACAGCGCCCTCGAAGCGTGGCGCGATGCCTGTGACGACGCGGCGTTGACCGGTGAACTGCCGCTGTCGATCGTCGCCGATTACTGGCTGTCGCAACTTGAAGAAGGCAGCCTGTCGCAGCGTTTTTTCGCAGGCGCGGTCACGTTCGCGACACTGATGCCGATGCGCGCCATCCCGTTTCGCTGCGTCTGTCTGCTCGGTATGAACGACGGCGACTATCCGCGCACGCGCACACCGCTCGACTTCGATCTGATGCGGCAAAACTACCGGCCCGGCGACCGGTCGCGCCGCGAGGACGATCGTTACCTGTTCCTCGAAGCGCTGCTGTCGGCGCGCGAGCATCTGCATGTGTCGTGGGTTGGGCGCAGCGTCACGGATAACACGCCTCGACCTCCGTCGGTGCTGGTCGGGCAGTTGCGCGAGCACCTGTCAGGCGGTTGGCGTCTTGCCGGTGACGACAGTGTGAAACCGCATGCGCTGATTGATGAACTGACGGTCGTGCACCGGTTGCAGCCGTTCAGTGCCGATTACTTCCCTGCTGATCCGGATGCGTCGAGGCTGTTCACGTTCGCGGACGAATGGCGAGCCACAACCGTTGCGGGTACAACAAAGCGTGGCGCTGAAGGCATCGTGTTGCCGCCGCTTGAGCGCGAAGAGCCGCTAACGATACGCGAACTCGCTGACTTTTTGAGGGACCCGGTCAAGAGCTTCTTTCGCCAGCGTCTGCGTGTCGCGTTCGAAACCGATGTGATGGCAAGCGAAAACGATGAACCGTTCGACCTCGATGGCCTCAAGTCCTGGCAGTTGCAGAGCGAGCTGATTCGCGCGCAAATTGCGGCGCTCGAGCGCGGCGACGAAGATCTGTCCGCGGCGGCGCAAGCCAGGCTCACACGCATGCACCGCAGCGGCGATCTCGCGACCGGCGGCTTCGGCGAGTTGCTCGGCAACGAACTGATGGAGCCGATGCCGGACCTGTTCGAGCGTTACCGGGCGGCGCTCGCGCGTTGGCCGAAAGCGCTCGACGACCAGCCGCACGAGTTGCGTATCGAAGCCACGATAGACGGACGCATGCGCTCGATCGATGACTGGATCGGCGATGTGCGTACGGATGCGGACGGCGCGTCAGGCCGCGTGATTCTCGAAGCCAGCGCGCTGATCAAGGACAACAAGTATCGACGTGACAAGGTGATTGCGCACTGGGTCACGCATCTGGCCGCGCAACTCGCGGTGGGTCCTTTGACGACGTTCGTCGTCAGCAAGATCGGCAGCGTCGAACTGGCGCCGCTGGCGGAGGAAGACGCGCGCACGCATCTGCTTGCGCTGCTACGTGCGTGGGACGACGGTATGCGGCGGCCGTTGCCGCTCGCGGTCAATACTGCGTTCGCATGGCTTGGAAAGCGGTCGCCCGACGCTACCGCCGATCAACCGGAGGCACGTGACGCCGCGCGCGCAGCCTACGACGGCACATCGTGGCAGCCCGGCGAGCGCGATATGAATGCATATTTGCGTCGTGTGTACCCGGACTTCGATGCGCTTGTCGCAAGCGGCGCATTCGAGCGGTTCGCAGTCGAACTGCTGCTGCCGCTGCACCTTGCGATTCCTGCCACGACGCGGCAGAAAAGCAGCGCGAACGACAACGGAGACGCTCAATGACCGCGGACCTGACGAAATCGGCCGCGACCGCCGCCGCACCACTTGATCCGCTACGCTTTCCGCTGCGCGGCAGCAGCCTCATCGAGGCAAGCGCGGGCACCGGCAAGACCTTCACTATCGCGATGCTGTACGTGCGCCTTGTGCTCGGGCACGGCGGCGATGTCGACCATGCAGTGCGCGCGTTGACGCCGCCGGAAATCCTCGTCGTCACGTTCACCGATGCGGCGACGAAGGAATTGCGCGAACGGATACGCGCGCGTCTCGTCGAAGCCGCCGAGTATTTCCGCGCGGAAGAGGACGATGTCGTTGCTGAGCGCCCCGCTGGCGAAGATCTGCTGCACGACCTGCGCGCCGAATATGCGCCCGCAGACTGGCCCGGATGCGCACGCCGGCTGCAACTCGCGGCCGAGTGGATGGACGAAGCCGCCGTGTCGACGATTCACGGCTGGTGCAACCGGATGCTCAGCGAGCATGCTTTCGATAGCGACAGTCTGTTTTCGCAAACGCTCGAAACGGACCAAAGCGCGCTGCATGCGGAAGTCGTGCGCGATTACTGGCGAACGTTTCTGACACCGCTCGATGCACAGTCGGCTCGCGACGTGCGTCAGTGGTTTGCGGGCCCGCATGAGTTGCAGTCGAAGGTCGCTCGGCTGATTGTCCACGCGGACCTGTTGCCGCAATCGTTGGCGCCTGAGTTCGCGTTGAAGGAAACGCGCGACAAACAACGCACACACCTTGCCGCGCTGAAGGAAAACTGGCCGTCATGGTGCGATGAGCTTCAAACGATCCTTGATGAAGCGCGCGAGAAAAAGCAGTTCAACGCGCAGCGGCTGAATCGGGCGAACTGCCAGGCGTGGCTCGATAAGCTGCGCGCGTGGGCCGACGATCCGCTGATGGTCCGCCCCGCGTTCGAAGACAAAGCAGCGGTGTGGACCCGTCTGACCCACGCCGGGCTCGCGGAAATCTGGAAGGTCGGCAATCCACCGACACACCCCGCATTGACGGCGATGGAAGCCCTGCCTGCGGCACTCGCGGCGCAGCCCACCGCTTACTACGATCTGCTGTGCCACGCGGCGCACTGGGTCGCGCAGCGCTTCTCCACCGAGGAGAAAAAGCGCTCGCAAATGGGCTTCGACGATTTGCTGACGCGTCTTCGCGACGCGCTGCGTTCGCCAAACGGCGAGCGCCTCGCCGACATCATCCGCAAGCAGTACCCGGTTGCGTTGATCGACGAGTTCCAGGACACGGACCCGGTGCAGTATGAAATCTTCGACGCCGTCTATCGAATCGAAGAGAACAACGCCGACACCGCGATCATCCTGATCGGCGACCCGAAGCAGGCAATTTACGCGTTTCGCGGCGCGGACATCTACACGTACCTCGCGGCGCGTCGTGCATGTACGGGCCGGCTATTTACGCTGAAGAAGAACTTCCGCTCGACGGTTGCGATGGTCGGCGCGGTCAATCGTTGTTTTGAAGCGGCCGAGGCGCGACCGGATGCGCCGGGCGCGTTCCTGTTCCGCAATCCCGCTGATGGAGAGAATCCGCTGCCGTTCGTCGCGGCCGACGCGCAAGGCCGCGATGACGCGCTTCAAGTGGCAGGCCGCGCATTGCCCGCGCTGACCGCCTGGTGGATGCCGCCGGTTCAAAGCGGCGTCTCGTTGAGCAAGGACGCGTATATGCGCGGCATGGCCGCGAGTTGTGCAACGGAGATGGTGCGTCTGTTGAGCGCGGGCCAGGCCGGCGACGCTGGCTTTGCCGGCGCGCGCGGCTTCACGCCGCTTCAACCGGCGCACATGGCGGTGCTCGTCAACAACGGCGAAGAGGCACGCGCGATTCGCACGGCGCTCGCCGAGCGAGGCGTGCGCAGCGTCTATCTGTCGGACCGCGATTCGGTGTTCCAGACCGACCAGGCAGTCGAATTGCGTCACTGGCTCGCCGCATGCGCGGAACCCGATGACGGCCGCCTCGTGCGCGCCGCGCTCGCGACCGTGACGCTCGGGCTCGACTGGGAGGACCTCGACGCATTGACGCACGATGAAATCGCATGGGAAACGCGTGTGCTGCAATTCCGTGGCTATCGCGATAGTTGGCGCAATAAGGGTGTGCTGCCGATGCTGCGGCAGTTGCTGCACGATTTTCAGGTGCCGCAGCGGCTGATCGGACGCACGGCGGGCGCACCGGTGAACGGCGAGCGCGTACTGACGAATCTGCTTCATCTGGCGGAGCTATTGCAGCAGGCCAGCGCGCAACTCGACGGCGAGCATGCGCTGATTCGCCACATCGATGAGGAACTCGCGGATCAAGCCGGCGGCGCAGGCGGTGACGCGCGGCAAATCAGGCTTGAAAGCGATGCAGGCCTCGTGCAGGTGGTGACGATTCACAAATCGAAAGGACTCGAGTACCCGCTCGTGTTCCTGCCGTTCGCCGGGAATTACCGGCCGGCGAACGCTAAAGATATGCCGCTCAAATGGCACGACGACGCGGGTCAACTGCATGTGACGCTTGATGACCTGAACGTGTTGCCGCAGGTCGATCGCGAGCGGCTCGGTGAGGATTTGCGCAAGCTTTATGTCGCGCTCACGCGTGCGCGATACGTGACATGGGTGGGCATTGCGCCGATCGCGGGTATTGAGCTGGGCGCGCTTGGGTATCTGCTGTCCGGCGGCAAAGCGATCGTACCGGACACACTGGGCATGTTGCTCGAACAATTGCGCGAAGGCCATGCGGATATCAGCGTGGCTGAGCCACCGCCTCCGAACAGCGAAACGTTCGTGTCGCGCGACGCGCGCGCGGCACGCGGCGCGGCACGGACGTTGTCGCGCGTCGTGCGCGAACATTGGTGGATTGCCAGCTATTCGAGCTTGCGCAAGGTCGATGGTGTGATCGGTGGTGTGTCCGCTGCGGAGTCTGTCGCGAGCCCGCTCGCCGCAGTCGGCACGGGTGAGCCGTACCCGGCGCCCGATACGCGTGGTCAGGATGTGTATCAGGAACTTGCGGACACTGAAACGCCAGACGACTCCCCTGAAGCTGCGTGGCCGCGTGTGCAGGCGTCGAGCGGAGACGCGAGCGCACACGTCGATCAGACAACGCTGCACGGACTTCCTCGCGGCGCGGATGCCGGCACCTTTATCCATGAGTTGATGGAGTGGGCCGCGACTGAAGGCTTTGCGGAAATCGTCCGTGACGAGAAGAAAGCGCGCGACACGATCGCGCGTCGCTGCAGCGTGCGGGGCTGGGAACGATGGATCGAGCCGTTGACCGCATGGCTGCTGCGGCTACTGAAAGAACCGCTGCGGATGGCTTCGCCTTCGATCGCCGGTGGCAAGCCGGTCGCGCCCGTCACGCTGCGCGCATTGACGACGTACGTGCCTGAAATGGAATTCTGGGTCGCCACGCATGACGTCGATGCGCAGGCGCTCGATCGCGTGGTCTGCGAGATGACGCTCGACGGTGCGGCACGTCCTGCCTTGGAGCCCGCGCAGTTGAACGGCATGCTTAAAGGCTTCATCGATCTCGTATTCGAGCACGACGGCCGCTTCTATGTCGCGGATTACAAATCGAACTGGCTCGGCCCCGATAACGCCGCCTACACACCGTCGAGGATGCGCGCGCAGATCCTGCATTCGCGGTACGAATTGCAGTACGTGCTGTATCTGTTCGCGCTGCATCGGCTGTTGAAAGCGCGTCTGCCGGATTACGACTACGACCGGCATATCGGCGGCGCGGTATATCTGTTTCTGCGTGGCAGTCATGCGGAAAGCCAGGGGCTGCATATCGACCGGCCGCCGCGCGCGTTGATCGAACAACTGGATACGCTCTTTGCGAAACGTGTGGATGGGAATGAATTGGCGGGAGAGATCGCATGACGAGGACACGTGTCACGTCGTCCCGAAGAAACCGTGACGATGCCACCGGCGACCTGTTTGCCGCACTTGATGACACGCCAACGCGCCGCACGCACGTGGCGGTTGATGCGCCAGCCATGCTCGGCGTGCTCGACGAATGGGTGGAGCGCGGTTGGCTGCGGCCGCTCGACGCGGCATTTGCGCGGTTTCTTTCGCGGGAAACATCGAACGTCGCGCCGTTGCTGATTCTCGCCGCGGCGCTGGCGAGCCATCAGCTTGGGCGCGGACATGCGTGTCTCGATCTGCAAGCGGCGCTCGACGATCCTGCGTTTGTGCTGTCGCTGCCGCCCGATGATGTGATCGAGCGGATCACCGATGCGCCGACGCGTTCGCCCGCCGACCTGCTGGCCGGCGTGACGCTCAAAGCATGGCTGGTAGCGCTTGATCATGCGGCGCTCGTCGGGCCGGGCGCGGGCAACACGCCGCTCGTGCTCGTCGGGACACGTCTGTACCTGCGACGATATTGGCAATACGAGCAGGATGTATGCGCCGGGATCGAACGACGATTGCGTGCGTCGCGCGAACAGGCTGCGTCGCTGGATACCGATGTGGTGAAGGCTACGCTCGATGTGCTGTTTCCCTCGCAACAGGGCACGGAAAGCAAAGGTGCGAACTGGCAGAAGCTCGCGTGCGCGCTCGCTGCGCGCAGCGCGTTCAGCATCGTTACCGGCGGGCCGGGGACGGGGAAGACGACCACCGTCGTGCGATTGCTTGCGCTGTTGCAGGCGATTGCGCTCGGTGACACTGATGGCGTACGCGCGGGCTCGGGCTCCGGTGTCAATGCCGCCGCACGCCGCGCGCGGCCGTTGCGGATCAAGCTTGCTGCGCCGACCGGGAAAGCCGCTGCGCGCCTGAATGAATCGATCGCGGGCGCCGTTGCGAGCTTGCCGGTCGATCGCCTGGCTCACGGCGCGGACGTGCGCGCCGCGATTCCAACCGTCGTGATGACACTGCATCGCGTGTTGGGGACGCGCCCGGATAGCCGGCGCTTTCGCCATGACGCGAGCAATCCGCTGCCGGTCGACGTGCTGGTGATCGACGAAGCATCGATGGTCGATCTCGAGATGATGGCCGCAGTGCTCGACGCGTTGCCGTCACAGGCGCGATTGGTGCTGCTTGGAGATAAGGATCAGTTGGCGTCCGTTGAAGCGGGCGCCGTGCTGGGCGAGTTGTGCGAACGTGCGGCGCGCGGCCACTACTCGCCACAGACGCGCGACTGGTTACAGACGGCAACCGGCGAGCGCATCGATGACGCGATGATCGACGAGCACGGGACCGCGCTGGACCAGGCGATTGCAATGCTGCGGCAAAGCCATCGGTTTTCCGCGGCGAGCGGGATTGGCGAGTTGGCGCAGCGCGTGAACGAAGGGGACGCGGCGGGCGTCGAGCGAGTGTTGAGTGACGCGCGTGCGGATCTTGGCTTGCTGTCCTGCTCGGCGGGTAACGATGCGGCGTTTAAGGCGCTGGTTATCGATGGACAGGTGGGTGAAGGTGAAGGCGCGCAGCGGCATGGCTATCGGCACTACCTCGAGACGATGCGCACAGGTGAACCTGCTCGCGATGCTGATCCTGCTGTGTTCATTAAATGGGCGGGCGAAGTGCTCGAGGCTCACGACGCGTTCCAGATGCTGTGTGCGGTGCGCCGTGGCCCGTGGGGCGTCGACGGGCTCAATAAGCGGATCGCGCGTCTTCTGCATGAAGAAGGCTTGATCGACGCACGCGGCGAATGGTATCCGGGCCGGCCGGTGCTGGTTACGCGGAACGACTACGAACTCGGGCTGATGAACGGTGACATCGGAATCACCCTCGCGGTGCCGGGTGGGATCGATGGGCGTGGCGCGTTGCGTGTTGCGTTTCCTTCGAGCGACGGGTCGGGTGAAATCAAGTGGGTGTTGCCGAGCCGACTCCAGGCCGTGGAGACGGTGTTTGCACTCACGGTGCACAAGTCGCAAGGGTCGGAGTTTGTGCATGCGGCGCTCGTGTTGCCGGACTCGTTTAGTCCGATTCTCACGCGTGAGCTTGTGTACACCGGGGTGACGCGGGCAAGGGCGTTTTTGACGCTTGCCGTGCCTGAAGGCAAGCCTGTGCTGGAGGAAGCCGTGACCGCGAAGGTGCAGCGGGCGAGTGGGCTGCTCGCGGCATTCGGGGCGGGTGATGAGGGGGCTTAGTTCCTCGCCGCGGTAACTTTAATTGTTCTTGCACAATGCATCGGGTGGCTTCGCTATCACAGCGATATCTCTTTACAAGCTACCCGATTGCCCCATGTATCTCGAATTACATCTCAGGTTTAATCCCTCGCAGCCTCAACATCGGCATGCAACTTTGTCACGATTGACGAAGGTTGAATAGGAATTCCTATCTCAAACAATACGGAATCCTATAAGAATTCCATGTTGTGTTGAGGATGTCGGCGCCAGATCGGGAACCTGCCAAACCCATCGTCCTGGCGTCGAATCGTTTGCTTCCACACCAATAAGCAGGGCTTCGATCGGCCGGGTGCTGACGGCTCGGCCACTTCGCCCTGTCGGAGAGAAATACGATGTTCGCCAGGATACGCGCAGACTTTTCCATGTCCGCCGCCATCGCGGGACTGATCGCCCTTGTCGCAACGTATAGCGGTCCGGTACTCATCGTCGTGCAGGCCGCGCAGGCCGGGCATCTGTCGCACGACCTGCTGTCTACCTGGATCTGGGCGGTCTCCATCGGCGCCGGCGCCCTCGGTCTTTGGCTTAGCCTGCGGCACAGAATGCCGGTGATCGGGGCCTGGTCTACACCCGGCGTCGCGCTGTTGATTACCGGGCTTGCTCACTATCCGTTCAGCGAGGTGATCGGTTGCTATCTCGCTGTGTCGATTATCGTTGCGGTGTTGGGTCTGTCGGGTCTGTTTACGCGGCTGATCCAGCATCTGCCGGCCCATTTGCTCTCCGCGATGATCGCCGGTGTGCTTTTCGAATTCTGCGCGGGCATATTTCGGTCGCTCGAAGCGACGCCCTTCGTTGTCTTGCCTGTCGTCGTTGTGTACGTCGTCTGTCGGCGCGTCATTCCGCGTTATGCGGTTGCGCTGGCGTTGCTGGCTGGAATTGTGGTCGCGCTTCCGGACGCGGATCTCAGTGGGCATGGGCTGGATCTCAGTATCGTGAGGCCTGAGCTCACGATTCCTGGCTTTTCCGCGGAGTCGCTGATTGGCTTGGGCTTGCCTTTGCTACTGCTCGCGCTCACCCAATATGCGACGTCGATCCATGTTCTGCGTAGCGCGGGATTCGCGATCTCGCCGCGATCGGTGGTCGGTGCGAGTGGGCTGATGTCGGTTCCACTGTCGCTGTTCGGTAACTCCGGAATCAACCCGGCGGCCATTGTCGGTGCGATGTGCGCAAGCCCCGAATGTCATGAGGACCCGCAACGCCGATATATCTCGGGCGTCGTCTGCGGTATTGGCTACCTCTGCATCGGTGCGTTTGGTGCATCGATTGTCGCGCTCTTTGCGCGTTTGCCTGGCGGGCTCACCAGCACGCTCGCAGGTCTGGCGCTGCTCGGTACGCTCGTATCCAGCCTCGCCTCTGCGCTCGCGAATGAAACGCATCGGGAATCGTCGGTCATCACTTTTGTGGTCACGGTGTCCGGGATGTCGTTCTTCGGTTTGGGGTCCGCGCTGTGGGGACTCGTTGCGGGTGTCGTCTTCTCGGTTGTGCTTTCGAGGAAGCGGGTTGCGGCTACTGCGAAGCAATCGAGTGCGGACGCTGCGGCAGCGGCTACCGCGACAGTTGAAAAAGAGCGCACGTGATCGATTCGCGTCGTAAAACACATTGACAACGGGAGAACATAACCATGGTGACGGCGACTCGCCTCATAGGACGCATCAAATTCGATGACGCGCTGCTAAGCAACGACCTGGAGGTGCTATCCAAACTGCCGCGTCTGAGGGAACAGTACGACGAGTTTGGCTCAGGAACGTGGATCAATCATTCGCTGTGGAACAGAAGCGGTGAATGGACCGATACGCAGTATTTCGACTATGACTATCCGGCCATCCGCACGCAGGTCGGGGCCGCGACGCCGTACCTCAGCAAGATCATCGAGGACTGTTTTGATGTCGAGCATCTGCGCATGGCGCGCGTGCGCAATCTCGTCAACGGGCTGGTCATTCCACATACCGACTTCCTCGAACTGTCCGAAGAGAAGGATCGGTATGTTCGCATTCTGATTCCGCTTGAAACCTGTATCGACTCGTATCACACGGAGGAACATTTTGGCGTCTTCCGGATGCGGAAGGGGGACGTCTGGATTCTGGAGTCCACGCTGCCGCATGGGGCGCTTAACCTCACTTCCGATAACCGGCGGATTTTGAGTCTGGATTTTCAGTATGCTGATGTAGCGAATCCGCATTATTCGATGATCTTCAAGGACCATTCGATTCGCGATGAAGCGATTGAACCTGCGCTGGTTGCGCGGACGAGGCTCGAGCCGGAGGATTTGCAGGATTACCTGGCGCTGCTGTCGACGTCTTTTAATGACAAGGATGATGCGGAGCATATTCTTGTGAAGCTGTCGAAAGTGCATTTGCGGTTTGAATCGCCGGTTAGCGATATCTATAAGAATCTGACGACGGTCGCCAGGATGACCCGGCGGCAAGAGCTCGTCGAGCATTGCGAGAGGATGCAGAGGTTTTATATCGGGTCACCTCAGGGATTTCGGGACACTGCCGCCAGCAGGACAATGAGGGCATGCGGCGCACGTACGTGGATGAGCCATGCGCCATGTGAAACGCATGCGTACACTTCACGCTTTTGAACGAGATCTTCCCTCTGCTAGCCGCTATCGTTGAACCGCCATGCCATTACGGCTTCAGAAGAAAAGCGCCCAATCACGCAGGGCGCCTTTTCAAGCTCGGCCGGACCTATTCACTAACTCCGGTTGCACTTTTTAGTTTCTGTGGAACCCAACCACGGGCCTGTAGAAGGATGCAAAACCCGAGAAAGTCGCCCTTGCCGGGCAAGGACCTCCGGTCAATGCAAGCACATAATGCGAGAAAATCGGACGCATAAGCTGAGAAAATCCATCCCCGGTCATTTCAACCCGTGTATGAAGCACGCGATATAAATCACCCTATCCCATCAGCAGCTGTCACTCAGGTTTGTACTTCGAGTCGCAAAAAACTGCGCGTCATATAAGCTAATTTTAGCAATTCGCGCTCTTGAGCGAACCATCTCGATGCACGCCGGCGGTCAAGAAGTGTCCAGGTTTCTGAGACCGACCTACTACCGCATCAAGCAAACTCAGATGGCTGCTTAACGCGGCGGTCGCCGGGACAAGCCGTTCTCCATTCCGTCTCAGACCAGTGATTTCGAGGGCTGGTCGAGCCCTCCGCACCCGCCCGTCGCAACCCGACCTGGAGGGGACCCATGAAATCGACCCGCCTTTGTCTCGCCTGCGGCAACGCGTTCGTGCCGCTGCTGCACGTTCCGCGTCAGCGTTACTGCTCGACCAAAGCGTGCCAGCGCGCGCGTCGGCGTGACTGGCAGAACCGACGGCTTCGTGTCGACGACGACTATCGCGACAACCAGGCTCGGGCGCAGGCGAAATGGCGCGCGGGCCACTCGAGCTACTGGCGCGAATATCGAGCAGCGCATCCGGCGTATCGAGAGCGCAACCGCGGCATGCAGCGCGTACGCAACGCACGGCGGAATTTTGAGGCGATTGCAAAGATGGACGTCATCCGGTCCCGTCAACCGCTGGGGTCTGGCTTCTACATGCTGTGTGATGCGGATGCGGCCGGCGTTGCAAAGATGGATGCGTGGACCGTCCACATCGCCGTACTGTCTGCGCCGGCGGCGCCACCCATATGATTGCAAAGAGATGACGTGATGCGCATTGGCGTCTGGCCTGCTACCTTTGCCTTGTCACCGTCCGCATTTGACCGCCACGACCTGATGTGAAGCCGCGGCGTTCGCATTTTGGGGCTCCCTTTGCGCTCGGTGTCTGCCGCGTGTCTATGTCTGAGTTGCGGAGCGGAAAATGTCATCCAATGGCGCGGGTGCAGCAGTCGTAGCCGGCTCCCTGGCGGGACGGGCAGCAGAGTATGTGCGGATGTCGACCGAGCATCAGCAGTATTCGACCGAGAATCAGCGCGACCGGATTCGGGACTACGCAACCCGTCGCGGATTCCAAATCGTTCGCACCTATGCCGATGAGGGTAAAAGTGGTCTTCGAATCGATGGTCGCCACGCACTTCAACGTCTCATCTCCGACGTTGCCAATGGCCATGCCGATTTCTGCGTCATCCTCGTTTATGACGTGAGTCGATGGGGGCGATTTCAGGATGCGGATGAAAGTGCGTACTACGAATACATCTGCCGGCGCGCCGGCATCCAGGTTGCGTACTGCGCCGAGCAGTTCGAGAACGATGGGTCACCTGTCTCGACCATCGTTAAAGGCGTAAAGCGTGCAATGGCCGGTGAATACAGCCGCGAGTTGTCCGCGAAGGTGTTCGCCGGGCAGTGCCGTCTGATTGAGATGGGCTTCCGGCAAGGGGGTCCAGCGGGCTATGGGTTGCGGCGCGTACTGGTCGACCAGCACGGCCTCATGAAGGCGGAACTGTGCCGCGGCGAACACAAGAGCCTGCAGACCGACCGGGTCATCCTCATGCCGGGCCCTGAAAGCGAGGTGCGAACCGTCAATCTCATCTATAACTGGTTTATCGATGAGTCGCTCGATGAATACGCAATCGCAGCTCGCCTGAATGGCATGCATGTGCGGACTGACCTTGACCGCGAGTGGACACGGGCAACCGTACGGGAGGTACTGACCAACGAAAAATACATCGGCAACAACGTCTACAACCGCGTGTCGTTCAAGCTGAAGAAGATGCGCGTGACCAACACGCCGGACATGTGGATTCGAAAGGAGGCAGCATTTCAGGCAATTGTGCCGAGCGAAACGTTCTACACCGCTCAGGGCATCATGAGAGCGAGAGCGCGTCATTACTCGAATGAGGAGCTTATCGAGCGACTGCGCAACCTGTACCGCAGTCGCGGGTTTCTGTCTGGCGTCGTGATTGACGAAACCGATGGCATGCCTTCAACCTCTGTCTATGTGTACCGCTTCGGCAGTTTGATTCGTGCCTACCAGACCGTGGGTTTTACTCCCGGCCGGGATTATCGATACGTTGAGACCAACCGCTTCCTGCGGCAACTGCATCCGGAAATCGTTGCGCAGACGGAGAAGAAAATCGCGGACCTGGGCGGCACGGTAGTGCGCGACCCGGCGACCGACCTGCTGACGGTGAACGACGAGTTCACGGCGTGCATCGTGCTCGCGCGCTGCCAGGCGCATGACAATGGCCGCAATCACTGGAAGGTGCGCTTCGATACGAGCCTCCTGCCGGATATCACGGTCGCGGTGCGGCTCGACCACGCGAATGCTTCGGCGCTGGACTACTACCTGTTGCCGCGTCTGGATTTCGGACAGCCTCGCATTCATCTCGCCGACCAGAATCCAATCGAATTTGAGAGTTATCGCTTCGACACGCTGGACTACCTCTATGGCATGGCAGCGCGCGCCCGTCTGAGGAGAGTAGCGTGAACGCGCGGCAGCAGCTCGGAGAAATCCGGATGGTCCCCGTCAATCAGATTGAAGTCATCAATCCGCGGGAGCGCAATGGTCGGGTTTTCAGTGAAATCGTCGACAACATCAAGGCCATCGGTCTCAAAAAGCCAATCCTGGTCACGCCGCGAGCAACGGCTGGCGGCATAGAAAAATACCTGCTCGTGTGTGGCGAGGGGCGACTGAAGGCGTTCCGCTCGCTTGGGGAAGCGACCATTCCGGCACTCGTTGTGAGCGTGAGCGACGAAGACGCGTTCGTCATGAGCCTGACTGAAAACATCGCGCGCAGACAGTGTCGCCCACTCGAGCGGCTTGCCGGCATCCGGCAATTGCAGGAGCAGGGATATGCGCCGAAGGTCATTGCCGAGAAGACTGGTCTTACGCCGGCTTACGTTCACGGCATCCTCACGCTGCTGCACCAGGGAGAGGAGAGACTTGTCGTTGCGGTGGAGAAAGGGCTTGTTCCCCTGAATGCGGCTCTCACGATTGTCGGCGCCGGCGATGACGACGCCGAAATACAGGCAGCACTCCAGGAGGCGTATGAGTCGGGCAAATTGCGGGGCAAGCAATTGATGAACGCACGCCGTGTCATCGAGCGCAGAAAAGCACTCGGGCGAAGCACGGCGCGCAACATGACGAGCAGGACTGCCGGCGTCACGACATCGAGTCTCGTACGCACGTATGAGCACGAGGTAGAACGTCAGAAGTCCATGGTGAGAAAGGCCGAATTCACGCAACAGCGTTTGCTATTTGTGGTCGGCGCATTGAGGCAACTGTTTGCCGATGAGAACTTTGTCAACCTGTTGCGCGCGGAGGGCCTGGCGAGCTTGCCGAAGTATCTTGCCGAACGCGTCTGGTCAGGCGGGAGTGCCACATGACTGGCGTAACCCTTGGATTCATCCCTGAGCCGCTGTCGGTGCCGGTCTCGAGCATCCTGCCATCGCGCAGAATACCGACGCCCGTGATTGAGTCGCGTAAGTTCAAACAGATTAGGACGTCCATTGAGGAGGTAGGCCTCATTGAACCACTCTCCGTAACGCCTGCGAACCAGTCCTCCGGACAACATGTTCTGCTCGATGGGCATCTACGCCTGCTTGCCATCCAGGACCTGGGGCACGAGCACGCTGCCTGTCTTGTCGCGACCGATGACGAGAGCTACACCTATAACAACCGTGTCAATCGCCTCTCTACAGTCCAGGAGCACTATATGATACGGCGCGTTATCGACAGAGGCGTTTCGCCCGAACGATTGGCGAAAGCGCTCTCCGTGGACGTATCGCAAATCATAAAGAAGATGTCGCTGCTCGACGGCATTTGCCCGGAGGCGGCTGAACTGCTCGGAGACCGGCAGTTCTCGCCGGACCTTGTTCGCGCGATTCGCAAAATGAAGCCCACGCGGCAGGTCGAATGCGTTGAGCTGATGGCGGCCGCGAACAACGTGTCAGTCGCCTACGCCGAGGCATTGTTGGTAGCCACGCCTGCGGCACGTCTTGTGGATGGCAAGAAGCCGCGCAAACTGACTGGCGTTAGCCCGGAGCAGATGGCGAAAATGGAGCGGGAAATGAGCAATCTGCAGGGGCAGTACAAGCTCGTGGAACAGACTTACGGTCAGGACGTGTTGAATCTGGTGCTTGCGAAAGGATATCTCGCCAAGCTCCTCGAAAACGAATCTGCACGTCAATACGTTGCCCAACGCCATCCGGATTTGATGGTGGAATTCGAGTCCATCATCGCGACGATTTCTCTCGACCAGCAGCAATTCAGCGCAGCTATCTAGCCGCACTCTCACATAGTGGCGGTCCGCATCGCGGGCGACGCGCTCCGAGATGAGCGACGGCGTTTGCGCTCTGCGCAACGCAATGGCAATGTTGTCGTCTTCGCTTCGCTTTTGCTTAGCTGCGTCCCAGTTCTACGACCGCTGCTTTACTCCGAGCTTCGAGTCGTACTCCACTCGGGGCAGGGAATTCGTTACTGATACCGACCGACCCGAAACTCCTGAGGCAGAGCCAGAAAGTACGGATTAGTGTTCCGCCCCAAGCGCGCCGCTTTTGCTTCCGTGCCTCAATTTGCTGCGCTATCGCGATATTTGCCCGACGCAACTGCTCGGCGAGTCGCTCCTCAGAAAACAACTCGGGTATTTGCTCGCGTATCTCCGCGAGCGCCTGCTGAGCTTCTGCGATGCTTTGAACAAGTGCCTGCATTTCGGCATCACTCGAGAAAGAGAATTTCTGTTTCATTTTATTACTCGGATTCGTTTTTCATTCAGGTACCTTCGAAGGGCTGCCCAATTGCGACTGCCCGGAGAAAGGTCGAAGCTCATCGCTGTGGAATCGGCGTGTTCTCGCCAAAACTTTACTCCCGAAGGCGTCTCGACTAGGTCTAGCAATCTTCTACATCCTTTCAATTCAGAAGGGAGCTTTCGAACAACCTCATCCGAAATCGCGCCGTCAAAGCCCAGTCTTGCAAACGTATAGGCACCGTTATGCCGCATGGCCGTAGTCGACTCGGCGCTCTGAATAGCCTGCAGTTCAATCTGGCGAAATCCTAAGGCCGTCGCTGTGTTGGCACAGAGAGCAACCATACGAGTAGCGACTCCTTTAACTTGGTGCCTAGAACTCACCTCTAGCTTCTGCGGAAAAATTCGATGCGGTCTACGCGCCTCGTCAAACGTGAGAGGCAACATGAACGGATTGACCAACATTTCGTCATTTGCAATAAGCATAGAAACAACTCCACCGACGCAATCCACGGACACTGTGCTACCCGATGGCGCACCAGAGAGTAGCTTCCAGTCGCTTTCACTCCAATCGAAAGCCTGCCTGACGGAGGGGTTGATATAGATATGTACTTTCGTCAAGTCAAACAGCGCACGGGATTGTGCATCCATGTACATCCAGCGCTGAAGATTGCTGAGGGCTTGCCACTTGATAGGCATGTGTATTTTCTTCGATAAAATCGGGAAATTAGCAACCTCATAACGGCAAGTTGGTGACGCTTCTTTAGTTTTTTGAGAAACGGCTATCAATCTCAAGCCGAAATTCTTAGACACTAGGCTACGCTTGCAACCGTGACTAATCAGCTCAGACCGTCATAGTGGCTAATTGTTGTTGTCCGCGGCCGCTGTTCGACTAATGTGCGGCGGATACTTCAAGTCGTCGTCGATACCGGGGGAACTGATGCAGCACGGACGAGAGCCAGATGTATCTTGCTGCCAGGGACTGGTCGTCTTTGCAAGTCAAACTCAAGACTTTTCGCTCCGACGATGGCCAGCCGTCCCAGGTCAGCAGTCTTTACCAGTGCGCCACGCTGCGCACCATTGGGCAACGTGTGCGCACCAACTATCTCTATTGGTGACAGTAGTCTCGCAAGTGCGGACGACTTTGTTCCCATAGCCTTCGCGAGGTCTGCGAGCGGTACATAACTCTGGCGGAATGAGAGCAAATGGTGCGGCAGCACAACCCTACAAGGCTGACCACGTAACCGGATTTCTTCGGACGCTAACACGCCGGAATCAATCCAATGTGAGATGCTTTCCCATTTCCAGCCGGTCAACTTCGACAACTGCTGAATAGACATGCCGGCTTCTAGCAATGGCGTCGAAAAGTATGGGGTAACGTCGGCTCGCAGGAAGGCCATCTCGCCGAGTCTGTGACCGCGCACGACGGCCTTTACCTTGCCTTCAGCAATTGCCTGCATCAGGGACTGGATGGCTTGCCGGTCGCCCATACGTCTGCTGGTCAGTCCTGCCCACGTGAGTTTTTCGTCATCTGGGGCTGCAGCAGGTTCTGCAGCTTCGCTGATGCGCGCGACCACATCTAGTACGGATTGGCGCTCAACCAGACCGCCCTTCAGTATGTCTTCGCGCCAGCTCACATCGGACCGAATCACGCCTGCCGCCATCATGTGCTGAAGCACGGATGGCGGCACACCCGACAGCTCGCAAGCTTGCGCGCCGGTCATCCATTCACTGCGCCGTTGCTGGATGCGTGCGACTTCGGCGTGCGGGATTTCATTGACCTGCCCGCGCTTACCCGGGAGGCGCGTGCGGTAATCGCACTCTCCGGCCTGGATGGCTTTGTGCAGGCGTGAAGCACTGACGCCAATAGCTTTTGCCGCGTCGGGCGCACGCATGTACTTGGTCACCTCCTCCGCCATGGCTTTCGCCGAGTCCAGCCCGAGCGTGCCGTCGAATCGCGCAGCAGCGACTTCGATGACGATTTTGAGGAACGGCTGGAGTGCGCCGCCCAGACAGAGTTTGCGCAGGCTAATGTACCAGGCGCCAAGCAACGTGTTAAGTGTTCGGGCGCCGGGCTTACCTGCGGCAATGCGTTTCTCGACATGCGACTGGAAGCCCGCAGGCCAATCAGCCAGCATCGTTTCTAGAGGCTCGAGTAAGTCGATGGCTTCAGCAATAGAGTTCGGCAATGCGGCCCCTCGAGGAGGTGATGGCAGCGTTGGGTCGGCGTACAGGCAAAGCGTGCGCACGACCTTACCCAACTTATCGATGTCCACGCCGCCCGACTGTTGCCCAGTGCTGGCAATGAGCGTGGACAGCCAATGCTGTGCATGGCTTGAAGCTGTGCGAGGAAGCATGCGAAGGTCGTGACCGCAATCACATCGGTCAATGAGATAGCGATGGGGCGACAGCATCTCTCCACAAGCGTCGCACCTGTCGACAAGCCGGAAACGGTGGTGAGGGCACGCGGTGGCGTACGTGTGCTCCCAATAGTGACGCAGGTGGCCTTCTTCGGCCAGGCACCCCGGACAGACAGCGTCGGACTGGGCGCGATGCAGGCGGCCCCATCTGCGGCATGCCACTTCCTGGTTGCTCGCAAAATGCGCCCATGAATTTTCGAGACCAAGCTGTCCCGCGACAAAATCGGCATGACCGAGCAGTGCGCTGCGATTGCGTTGTACGCCAGCGAGGCCTGCCAGCTCGCGCCAGCTAGACAGCACGTTATCGGCAGCGAGCCTGCGGTAATACCCATGCCCGGATTCGTCGTCCCGTGGCGCATACGTTATGAGCAGACTCATTTGCCACCTCCGGATTGTTCGCGGATAACAGGAACCGGGAGGTCGTTGTCGTTCATCACCTGCACGAAGGACTGGTGAAGGGCTGCGGATGCGACATCCGACTGCATGGCAGCGTGATTCTGGAACGCTCGGAAGTGGTGGGAACCGGCGGCTTCGATTGCATCTGCTGCTGCCTGGCAGTCGTTGAACGTGAGAGGCCGTGGCAACTCATACGCCATCTGACTGGCCAGCTCCTGCATGAACCGGCTCAACACGCCAATCAGCCCGCCGGTCAGCAGGTAGCACTGGTAGGTGAGTGCAGGTATCGGCAGGTCTATCGGATAGCCAGATTCGCGAAAAAGATTTGCATAGGTCGCAACACACGTATGGAATGCCTTCATGTTCTCGGGAATTCGGGAATCGTAAGGTAAAAGGAGGCGCCGAGCCGACGTGCGCATACGCAACTGCTCGTTGTGCTCGAACAGACGCTCGAGACGTGGCACGCCGAACAGAAAGACCGTCAGGCGCGAATCCGCCAATGTCTTGAACCAGTCTCCAGCCGAGCGTGGCGGCACCCGCGCACCCGGTTCGACGAGGTGGCTCGCTTCCTCAAAAATCGCGACGCGCGTACCGGCGAGCGTCAACTGGTCCAGCATGCGGTTACCCATGGCACCAGAGGTGATGCTGCGCTGAACCGGCAGGCCAAGCGCTGTGAGCACGCTCGAAGGCAATAGCAGTGGCGACACGGGCGTGGGCACCGGCACAACGAGCAGAGGCACGTGACGCCGTCCGTCGACCTTCGTTTCCGGAAACGTCCGTCTTAGCGCATTGATGAGCATCGACTTGCCGACACGCGACGGTCCCATGACGCGCTCGATACGACTCGCGCCTCCATCAATGGCGTCCTCGATGCGCTGCCTGAGCGGCTTGAGTTGCTCAAGGAAAAGCGGATGCGGGAGTTCGCAGGTCTCGATAGCTACGCGTAATTGCTTTGCGGGTGTCATTACAGTAAATCTCCGCTGTCACGGTCCAGCACGGGAAGCAGGGCCACGTCGTCGGGCATCGGACTGATACGCCGCACGGCGGCAGGTGGCGCTTCCGATGCTGTATTGGGCCCGCCCTTCAGCAGCGGCGGCGGTAGCAGCGGACCCGGGTGCTTCGTCGCGCGCTCGATGGCCTTGGCCACTTTCTCCAGGCGTGCGGTCTCGCGGTTTCTCTCGTGCTTGCCCGATTTTTTGCTTTTGGGTGCAAGAGATTCGGCCACGACCGTTTCATGCATATCTCCGTCGAATTTCTCGGCCTGCGGAGCTGGCTTAAAGCTGGTTTTGTGCCTTTTAAACCGCTCCTTTGCCTCCTTGAACGACCAGGCCGGTGTCTCGGGTCGCAAGTGCTCATATGGCAGTGGGACGAGTGGAACATCATCGCCTTCATAGATATAGACATGTCGGAAGTCATCCGGGTTGAACAGCACGTGCAGAAACTGCTTTTCGCCATACCTACCAATCAGGGTTTCAATTTCGTCATCCTTGTAATGCAGCCCGTCTACCGTGATGCCCGTCTTCCGGCTCAGCTTGTTCTCCGTGTGCTCGCAAAGCGCAGCTAGCCACTCCGCTCGCGATGGTGGAAGCGAGACCGCGATGCATGACGCCTCGAAATGCTTCCAGCGCTCTGCAGGAGAGTCGCCCGTCAGAGAGTCCGTGAGGACGACATCCCACCGCAAACGCTCGAGTGGAGTGTGAATCCACTTTTCGTAGTACCAACGGACAACCCAGCGCTCAAGTTCATCGATTGTCAGGAGCTTGTCGCCAAGCGCAACCGGGTCACGCTTTCCATCCTCGCCGTCCATGCGCGTGCAGCCAGGCAGTCCTTCGAGGGCCTCCTTGAGAGAACGATTAAAACGTTCGATAAAAGGCTTTTGCTGCGGAGCTCTGGATTTACAGTGCTTGACGTCAACGCCGAGCTTTTGGAGGTTCTCGATACGGCTGGTTTTGGCCTCCGGCCCGTTATCGAAGATGAGCTGGCCCGGTGTGCCACACACATTCATCTCGTGGTCGATGCCCAATTCCTCGAATCGTTTCTTCTTGATGGGCGCCATATACATCTCTGCGCACGCGAGCGTATCGGTATCTCTCGGCGCGCCAACGACAAAGTGCCAACCGACTGGATAGCTTGTGCAACAGTCGATGGCATGCACGAGGTAGAGCTGGCTGCTCACGCCGCTCGGTGTCTCGACGACGTATGGCAGGTGCAGTGCATCCTGCTCCACCCGCTCGAAGGGCACTTCAGCACGGATGCGCCTCTTCGCGAATGACTTCCCTGCCACGGCGTCCCTCGGAAGCATACGGTTGTGCTCTGGGTCGGCGCTGGCGAAGCGCAGGATGGTCTCTTTCACATACCTGATGCTTATCGGAGGGTGGGTTGCGGGCAGAAGAGCGCCGAGCACGTTGCGGTTGACGTAGTCGGTCACTTTCCTCAACGACCAGCGGGACATGGGCACCAGATAAAGTCGCTCAGCGACAGTACAAATCGTATCAACGACTTCCTGCGGATACCGCGGCACGCGGTTACCCTTGTTTTTGTTTCCGCGAAGAACCGGCAGGCCGGCCATGTCGTGCCTTCGATACCGATATATCGTTGACAGCCGCGGAAAGGGTCGCGATAGCGGCGAGGCATCATGACCGTACTCTTCTGCGGCAAGTTGATATGCCTGCAGACAACTGATGCCTCGCTGCGTCTGGATGTTCTGGATGCGCCGTATGACCTCATAGGCGAAGAGGCTACGTTCGTCCAGTGCTTTGTCGCCGGGTTGCGCGGCATGACTGAAGCGAGGTTTGCCTGCGCGAAGCAAGGTCTTCTTGCCAGCGTGGATGTCTGCCGCAATGTCCTCTATTTCGATGTACCTTTCCTCACGCTTCTCGGCATCGAATACCTTGATGCATCCACCGCGAGGGTGTGGGTCAAGTACTTCCAGATAAGCGTCGCGATTGCCGGGCGGAGCAAGCCGGTCACGCCGGAGCAGGATGGGCTTCATTTTTCTACTCCCTCAAACAGGCAGAGATGGGCCAGGTCCCCATACGCCAGGGACAATTCAAGCGTGCCGCAGATAGGGTGATGGGCAAGGTCGCCTTCGAGCACGCCGCTGACCAGCAAGACAGGAATCAGACCGGGCAGTAGTTGAAGGTCTGAGCACAACGCGCGCACCGAGACAGGCCCACCTTCACAGCGACGTGTGACGCTCTCGACGAGTTCGTCGGTCAGATGCGCCTGGATTTGATGGGTAGCCTGCTTGAGCACCCTCGAATTCATCCGGATTGGATGTCCGGAGCTTGCCGGCGCCACCACGGTTCGGAGCGGGTAGCTATTGGCAGCCAGAATCGGGCGGGCCCGCGCAACTTTTTCCCAATAGACGTCGTCTCCTTCGAAGCCTTCGGCTTTGACTTCGACCGCATGATGCAGTCCGTCTTGCCAGTCGATGCTGAAATCGACCGTGTAGAACTTCGGACCTGGCACATCGCGATGCTTGTGCGAGGCTTCGCGCAAGGCATCTCTCGAAAACAGGAGGCGCTGGTCAATCAGGTCGACACAAAATGGCTGTGGCCGAAAAGCTCTGACGCGCGGGTCAATCGCCAGAAGATGCGTAACGAATCGCTCGGCGTCGGATTCGACGTTGAGGTGGCCACCTGCTTTCTCGCTGTACGTACCGAATTTCGCCTTGCCGTATGTCGACGCCGTGTGACGGATACCGGTGTTGGCTGCACTCACGCGACCGCGACGGCCATAAGCCACGGACGCGCGGGTCATTGCGCACCTCCTGTCCAGACGGAGTTGCTTTTAGTGGCTAGCCCTTCAACCGACCAAAGGGTGAAGCAAGGGCGTGCGTTAGTACCTGCATGGTTAGTCATATTGTCCTCGCGAGAAAATTGAGTTCGCGAGGCGTGTAGGCACAGTGCCTCGTAGCTAAAATTTCTACGCGGCAAAACATTTTGAGATGCGAACTCGACGTGTCTCGCTTAGCGTGCGGTACGCGAGTCAGCCGCGCCGTGCTGCACTCGCGAGGCTTGATGTGCGCCCGTCATAGGAAGTGACGCATAGAACAGTGGTCGCAATCGGGCCGCGCGACACACAATCACCTGTCGCAACTTCATCATCTAAAATCTTCAAGCACCCTGCTTGAGAGCTGGGAGCTCTTGCTCCCGTACAATCCAATGAGTGCTTTGCCTACAAGGGGCTCGTTGCCACGAATGTTTTACTTTTTTGTTCCCTAAGCCCGCAGGAAATTGAGACTTTTGTTTCGATTTCATCCTAGTCCATCTGGCATAGAATTCAAGGACCGTTCGTGGAGGCATCAACCCCGTGGACCCGCCTCGCAACGCGCGTGCTGCGTGTTGCACTTGCACGGAAGGATTTGACCTACGCGCGACTTGCAGTGGCATTGGTCGACCTCGGGTACACCGAGACCGAGCGCTCACTTATTCTTAAGGTGACGCGGGGTACCGCGAAGCTCGAGTTGCTCCTACAAGTCATCGACATCTCCTCCGCCCGACCGCCCGCCGTCTGGTCGGCAGCAATGCGCTCACAGGGGGACTGGGGGCAGCGTGCAGCCGCCGTTCTGTCGGCCGAACTGGCAAGACAACCGTGGGTTACCTCAGACGAGCTGATTCAGCGCCTTCGCCGATTCGGCAACAACATCTCGGAAAGGGCTCTTATGGCCCATATCTCAGATGGCTCGCTGTCTCTCGCTGTTGCGCTGCAGTGCTTAACCGCGTTAGGTAGCACGAGCCTCGACCAATACATCGATGCCGACGACCTGGTGGACGCTGCATTGGCCAGCGCATCCGAAATTCGCTCGCCGTAACCGCGGCATTTCTCTCTTGCGGTTCTTCACCCGCCGACCTAAAATTTAAGTGAGATTTTTGTTTCACTTTTTTGTGAGCGTTTAGTTTCTGCGAGAAACAGGTTCTTCGCATAGGAAGCAGCCGTCGGAATGGATGTTGCCCCAAGACCGGTAAGCAGTGCGGCACGGACTCACCCGGAGTCGAACTATGCCCCTCTGGCGCCCCCAGTCAGTTCAAGAAGAACCCGAAATTGTGCTCATCAACTGGTCCGTCCGGCGCACCGAGCGCGGCGAATGCCACCTCGTGGGCATGCGGGTCGACACACTGACCGGTCGCGTCTCATCTGCGATTGCGAGTTTCGACGCACACACTCGGACCGCCGAAACGAGTACCGGCCGGATGTATCGGCTGCAGGGCGAACCTGGATGGAATACCGACTCGGCGGATGTGTGGCAATCGTGGTGCAAGATGTATCGCGTTGCATCGTCACGTGACGTGACAGCCGATATTCTGGCGACGGCGAGCAAAGGCTCCTCCGCCTTCGTTGCGAGCGCTCGGGGCATCAATATCCGTGACTAGCACAGGAGGCAACGTGACAACGCCGGAGCAACGAACGCGTGCGGTCATCAGTACTCGCGACTTCTTACAGACCCTTGCGACAGCGAAGGAAATTTCCATCCCCGGCCTGGTTCAGTCTGTTGCGCTTGGTCTCCTGCGTCACTACCCGCTGGACGCTGACATGGCCGTATCTGCCTCCATGCTCCCCAGCCTCTGGTTACAACCTGATAGTAAATCGCAGGAGGCGCCTCGTATTGCGGCCAGTACGGCTTACCTGCGCGATGCCCATAACAAGAGGGTATCGGTACATACTCGGATGCGATGTGCGTTTGAATCTGTCTATTTTTGTTGCTGTGAGCTTGCCGAAAGCCAAGGCCAGTGCATCGATGGAATGAAGCATCCGAATAGCGAAGTCATGCAACTTGGGCTGTCAGCAATGAACGCGTCAGCGTCGGACGACCATGCGGTCAAGTTGCTAGCAACGTGGAATGCCGAGGCGAGCCCGTACCTGCCTAGCGTACCAATCGAAGCTGCTTGCAGTCTCGCCGAGCGCATCCATCACATTGCTGCTTCGGTACTCTCACAGCCAAGGCCGAATTGGGTCGAACCTTGATGTCATCTGCTAGAGTTCAGCGAGACCAAATGAGGCGCACCGGGTGGGCCATCGCGATGCGGCGCATCGGCGACGAATTCGATATAGCGCAATTTTTGGCGTCGGCGCTTGTGCGCAAAATCGCTGCAAACAAATTCCAACTACTGGCAGCCGAGCGAGACACGTTTCACGAGCTGCCTGATGACGTCATTGCTCGCATAGAACAAATTGTTTGCGAGGCGTACCTTGAGGCCGGCGAAGATGTGGGCGGCGACATCCTGCGTGAGCACCTTTGGCAGCAAGCGCTTCGCGCGCGGCGCGATATGGTTGCAAATGGGGAGCTGATTTCCGAAGCCGATTTCCGCCAACGCCTCGGCGTGACTGAGGGGCGTCTGAGCAGCTTGTTAGCAGACGGGAGCCTCTTCACACTGGAGGTCGACGGAGCGGTGTACTACCCAGCACAGCTTGCGGACCAAACACACAATCGAAGTCGGCTACAGGCAATATGCCGAATCATTGCATCTGCACCAGCTGACTCCCGGCTGGGGTTTTTATCCTCGCGGCGTGGAAGCCTTGGTGACCGCAGCCCGCTCGACATGCTCGAGAACGACGATGATTTCAAATCGCTGAGTCGCCTAGCTGCGGCTTGGGCCGCAGAGTGGTCGCGCACTGCCGTCAAAATGTACGAGGGCGAACACCAAGCCGTGCCGACGGATGTCGAGCCGCTGTACACAGCGGTAGTAGAAATCGACCCGCGCCGACCGCTGTGGGAACGCGCCTCTGAAGCGTTGCACGCGCCCGGATACGAATGGCCTTTGGGCCCATACCCCAAACTAGCGCCGTTCACGCTTTTTGTTGAGCGACAGATAGCAGGAAATCCCGAACCGATTTCAGAGGCCCTTGTGCAGATAAGCGTTGACGGCGAATCACTCCGTGTACGCGTCGTCCATAAGGACGCGCCGGCTCTGCCACCACAAACCTTGCCTGCAGGGAAGCGTCTATCCGTCGTTGAGGTAGCCCAACGGGTCATCGCTCACCTCATGAAACGCTAAGCGCGGGGCCCGCGCTTTCAAATGTCACGATGCCCTGAATTAGGTCACTGCCATGCCACGAGTCACGGTCAAAGTGCTCTCTTGCGGAGACCCCAGCCCCGGATGCCGCACGCACCCCGGTCTTGTAGCGCCGATGGACTACGCGTGGACCATCGACAGGGCGGATTTTCTCAAAGGCCCGCGCTAGATGCATACGCAACTTTCTGCCGCGTATCTACTGCCACCGCCGAGACGCCGCGGTGGACTGGTTCTCTATGTCGATTTCGATGGGGTGGTCCAGCCCGAGAGCGTCTATTTCTATCCCCGTCTCGGGCCGGTGCTGGTCAACGCGCCCGGCCACGAGTTGTTCGAACACGTCTGGCTTCTCGAACAGGAACTGGCTCCCTACCCAGACGTCCAGATTGTCCTTAGTACATCCTGGGTACGCAGATATCACGGCAGCATTGCGAGGGTCTCCCGCCGGCTGACGCCTAGCTTGCAGGAACGCGTCATTGGAGCGACATTCCACTCCAGAATGGATGAGAGAGAGTTCGCAGCGGCACCGCGAGGCGTTCAAATATGGGCTGACGTTGTGCGCCGCAAACCATTGGATTGGCTCGCGCTGGACGATGATGGTGCACAGTGGCCTGCATGGTGCCGCGACAAGCTCGTGCAAACTGACGAGATTCTCGGCATCTCCGCACCAGAGGTTCTCGAGGAGTTGCGGACGAAGCTAACCGCGATGGTGCACCGATGATGATAGGGCAATACAAGGTGGGATGCCGACGTCGCGCGAGTCAGCAGGCGACTGCGCCGAAGTCTTGTATACAAGGATACACGCGCGACTGGCAAGCCTTTCTGAATGGCCACCGCTAAAGCAAACGACCTGATGTCAGTGGGCGAACTCGCACAGCTGCTGAATGTGACGGCTTCTTATGTGCGAAAGAAGCTTCTGCGCAAGCACGTCTTACGCCCAGTCACAATACGGCGCGGCCGCAAGTATGCATCGCGCACGAAAGCGGAGGCCTATTGCGCAAAACGCAAGAAGGTTGCACGCAGGGCACTGCGAGGACTGGCGCGCGTCTCGCAGGAAGCGGGCTTGTACCGTGATGCCATCACCGCAACAAACAGGTGAGGAGAAACGTGATGACACTTGGTGAATGCATATGCGTTGCTCATTGCGCACCTCCGCTCATAGCAAGCGATAGCGGCGCACCTTGCTCCAGTGGCGAGCCGCGACGCAGTTGTTTGGCGAGAGTTCGTGAAACGTGGATGGAGCGACGATTCTGTTCAGCATCGTGCAGTCACTCGACCATCCTCGGCACAATTTCTAGCTAGTGCGCGGCGTTGTCATTATTAGATGCACGCGAGCGCGTATTCGCGGTTCGCTCGCGCGCCCAGTCAGCGCGCGGGGCCGGTGTTTACGCCGGCCCGCGATACTGGGGGCTAGGCGGCAACGGGGTTCCCGTCTCTCGCGAGCCGTGCGCGTGTTCTTGCGATGTGCCTGAGCAATGTTCTATTGCGCAGTGAGACAGGACGCCCTCGGGCCGTTCGGCGTTGCAATCAGCGAAGCTCCCGCGTCTGCAGTCACGCGGTGTCAGCGGCCGGAACCCACTGAATTCGGCGAAAGGGCGCGCGTGCGAGCGCCACGTCGGATAAAATCGTAGAAATCTATTTGTGTCCAAATAGATTTCCTTCTGCAGCACCCGCGACCGGTGAGGCAGTTTCTCATGTATTTGGCTGATGTTGGCAAACAAGCGATTTCAAATGGACGTGCACTCTCTACCAGACCACATGGACGATAGGCCAATTGCAGACCGATGGCAGGACATCGTCCAACACGTGAAGGAAGAGTATCTTTCAGAAACTCAGGCATACCCTTGGATTGTCGGGTTTTCTGGCGGAAAGGATTCGACAGTCGTGGCACACGCCGTATTCGAGGCTCTGCTCTCCATCCCGCCTTCGCGTCGCAATCGACCCGTGCACATCGTATCGAACGACACGATGGTCGAGAGTCCGCTCGTAATGGCGCACCTCGATAGCGTTACGACTTTGATTGAGGGAGCCGTGGAGGGGCTAGGTCTTCCGATGACGGTAGCGCGCACCAAGCCAGATTTGGATAAAACTTTTTGGGTTCTGTTAATCGGAAAGGGATACCCAAGTCCAAACTCGCAGATGCGTTGGTGTACGGACCGTCTTAAAATTCAGCCGACTAGCACCTACATTAAAGACAACATCTCAGCACACGGAGCGGCGATTGTAGTGCTGGGTGTGCGTCGAACAGAAAGCATTCGACGGATGCAGACCGTTAATAAGTACGAGAACCTGCGGGGCTCAAACTTGAACGAGCACTCTAGCATCGCTGGCGCGTACATTTTTCGTCCCATCCTAGAGCTGAGCACGGATGATGTCTGGGAATTACTTGGTTCGTTTCCAGCGCCGTGGGGAGGCACACACACCAAATTGTTTCAGCTATACCGCGATGCCGAAGGGGGAGAGTGTCCCGTCGTACTCAGCAAAGACGAAGCTCCGGGATGCGGCACTAAAAATAGTCGGTTCGGCTGCTGGACGTGCACGGTAGTTGAAAAAGATAAAAGCCTGCAGGGATTTATCGACTCGGGACAACATGCGTACAAACCCCTAGTCGCCTTTCGTGATTGGCTGGTAGATATTCGCAACGACCCAGCGCGAAGAAGCGCGATTCGAAGGAATGGGCGATTGACCTTTGACCTTTCCGGAAAGCACATTCCGGGTCCTTTTACGATTCAGGCTCGGCGGGAGATTTTAGAGCGCTTGCTTCAGGTTCAAAGCGAATTCGGCGGGCAATTAATTACGGACGATGAGGTCAATCTCATCCACAAGTTCTGGGCTATGGACTTGCAACAACAAGAGGGGCTTGCAAATGTCTGAAATAAATAACGACGAGACCAACGTTGCAGATTTGCCGCTGTGGTGCGACGAAGAGGCTAATACTCGGTTGCTCGAGGTGTGCGAAAAATTCAAAGTACCGATTGATGTGTTGACGGAATTGGTTTCTCTTCAGCGAGAGCGACAACATCAAGAGCGGGCGCATGGGATTTTTTTACGTTTTGAAGAAATTCTCGGAAGAATGGATTAAGGGGCTGCCACGTGTGGATTTCAAAAATTGAATTAACTAACTTTAAAAGTTATCAGCACGCGGAGCTTGAATTTCCTGAGCCGTCGAACGGTAGAAATATTGTTCTGGTCGGTGGCATGAATGGATACGGAAAAACATCGATTTTAGAGGCGCTGTACCTCGCACTTTACGGCAAGGATGCGATTATCCACTTGGCTCGCGCTGGCTTGAAGACAGACGAAAGCAAGGGATACCCGACGTTTCTCGAACGTGCCTTTAACGGTGAGGCTAAGCGAGATGGGCAGGATGTAATGTCCATCCGAGTCGTGATTAACCGGACGAAGACTAAGGCTATCAATATACGTCGGCAGTGGTTTTTTAAACAGTCTGGAATGTGGACTCGCGACGAAGAAGTTGTCGTACGTGAGGAATTGCGAGGGGTGCCAGGCGCGCCGATGAAAGATGGAAAGAACGGCTTCTCTCTATCCGACATACTCGATGACCAATTTGTGCCGGCCCATATTGCTCCATTCTTTTTCTTCGACGGCGAAGAAGTGAAAAAGCTCGCTGACCAATCTCGTATTGAACAGGTAAAGCAGGGTTTGGAGGGTCTACTCGGCATTGTACTATTACGGCAACTGGCGGAGCGTTTGCGAGATTTTGAAACATCGAAACGCTCCTCGGTTTCAAGCGTCGACGAAGAAAATATTCAAAGAATGTTGGAATCACTCACGACGGGCGAGGCACGGCTGACGGAGTTGAGAAAAGATGCTTCCGAGAGCGAAGAAAAGCTGGTGCAGCGCAAGGCCGAGCGGGAGTCTTTTATTGAGCGCATTACTGCTTCCGGTGGTGGCGGCGGCGACATCGCTACAGTCAAGGACCTTGTTGAGGATAGGGAAGGTCTTCGTGCCGAGTTGCGTGATGTTCAAAAGCAGTTAGAACGAATTTTGGCGGACCAGTTACCGTTTCATCTGATGCCAAAGGCGTTGCTCGAAGACTTTAAAAAACAAGTTGAGAGTGAACTTGCATTGGCGGAATGGCAATCCGAATGTCGGACGCTGCAACCCAAACGCGATAAATTTGAATGGGCATTCCTTGGTGCAGAAACTCCCGCGTTCCAACCAGGATTGACGACTGAGCAACTTGGGGTCGTCAAGGCTCGTATAGAGTCGGCTTGGGCATCGCTCTTTCACCCCGCGCCAAGCAATTGTGCGGACGAAGTCGTACATACGTATCTGCATGAAGGGCTTCGAGAGAAAGCGTTGTCTTTTTTAAGTACTATTGCTGTCGGGCAGCAAGATGTGCACGACCTATTGGCGCAGCAGCGCAATTTGACAGAGCAATGCGATGAAATAGGGAAGAAGATTTCCCGTGTTGAGGGTATCGACCGCGACGGTACACTTGCTGGCTTAAAACAGGAGTTGAAACGTGTCTCGGATGAGATTGAGTATCTTGAAGAGCATATCCGTTCGGAAGACCGAGAGGTTACGAGCTTGAAAGTACCGTTAACAACACCAAATCACGATACTTGCAGGAAAAGAAAAGACTCGATGACGCAAGTCCGACTCGAAATTTGCTGGACAAATCAAATCGCGTTCGCTCGGTAATTGAAGAAGTTGTTCCGCTCCTTTTTCCACTAAAGGTACAAGCGTTGGCGTCCGCAATGACGCGAGTTTATAAGCAGCTGGCGCACAAAGACCAAGTGGCAAAAATCGTAATCGACAATGCCGGTGCAACGCGAATTCTGGGCAAGACCGGGCAAGAAATTGTGTTTGACCGCTCCGCAGGCGAAAATCAGATTTTTGCGACGGCGCTGATTGCGGGTCTCGCAGAAGTGTCGGGCGTCAAGGCGCCAATGGTCGTGGATACGCCGCTGGGTCGGTTGGATAGCAAGCATAGAGAAAATATCTTTCGATTTTGGACTGGTAATTCCTCGCGTCAGGTTATTTTGCTTTCTCAAGACAAAGAAATCGACGCCGGTTTTTACAAAGGCATCAAAGATAATGTGGCGGAGACATTTCTTCTTGAGCATGTCGATGTCGGCGACGGAATTGGTCGGACGACGGTGACGCGTGGTAAGTATTTTGGAGTTACTCGATGAGCGATTTAGACCTCAACCAGGTTTTGAGTTCACGTTACCGAACCAGCCAAGAGGCAGACGGCTATACGGACAAACTACGCCAGAATCTGGCGTTGGCGACGAAAGCACAAGTCGCGCGTCTTGCCATAGGTCGGTCTCTTTCTATGGGCGCGTTGCCTAGTGGTCAAGTTGATTCGAAAGGTATGGATATTCCGGCCCAGTCATTATTTACTCCCGAGAATATTGGTGCTTGGGTGGGCCTCCTAGTAACTCACGCTCGTTCGACCAACGGTGAAATCGTGGTATCGCAGGACGCACTTCGCAGTGCGATTCGTGCGCATTGGCACCGAGGGGCAGTTGCGCTTTGGAACGATTGGACAACGGCGGACGACTATGATGGTTTTATCGCAACACTGGTTCGCCGCTCAGAAATGCCAGATTTCGCTGAAAAACGCCCGAATAGCGCAAGCTTGAAAATCGATTCGCCCTCGGATTCAATTCGACCAGTTGACTCATCCACCCAACTCACGAAAGCACTTGATGAATTGGGTATAAAAATCCAAATTAAAGAGGTTGTCCACGGCCCACGTCTTACTCGGTATCGAGTATTGCTCGTTAAGCTAGGCGATTTGGGGAAATTGAATCGAAGTATTCCTCAGCTTGGTTTGGCAATGAATCTCGGTCGAGCAGAGGCGACGGTATCGAATGGGGACGAACCGAAAACCGTCTTTATAGACCTACCTCGCCCGCGCTCCACTTGGAAGACAGTAGGAATGGAGCGGTTGCGCGAGTGGTCACAGAAGATGCCGGCAGATGCGAATAAGCTTTTCCTGTATGCAGGTGTTTCTGTCACCGGAGAAGACGTCTCGTTTGACCTGTCGGCTGCCCCACATTTACTCGTTGGGGGAACGACGGGCTCGGGGAAAAGCGTCTGTCTTCACTCCTTTATCTTATCGCTGCTGTCTTTGCATGGGCCTGACTCGCTTCAACTTGCGTTAATTGACCCGAAACAAGTCGAATTCAAGCCTTACGAAAAACTTCGGAATTTATACAGAGGAGAGGTTGCGACTGAAGCTGCGACCGCCAAGGAAATGCTAGCCGAGCTAGTCACAGAAATGGAAGCGCGTTACTCTTTGTTTAATCGCATCGGCGTAGCAAACATTCCTGAAGCACGGAAGAAAGGACAAAAGATTCCGTCTATTGTCGTCTTTATCGAAGAGTTAGCAGATTTAGTGATGGTGGACAAAAATATTGAGCCTTTGCTTGAAAGACTAGCTCAGAAGGCGCGGGCCGCCGGAATACATCTGGTTTTGGCCACTCAACGGCCAGATGCAGATACCTTTTCAGGGCTCATTCGAGGCAACGTCCCGTGCCGCGTCGCTCTTACTGTTCAAAAGGGGACGGAGTCAACTATCATTCTCGATGAGAAGGGCGCGGAAAGCTTGTTGGGGCAAGGAGATATGCTGATAAAACTGCAGGGAGAGTCGCCGCGACGAGCCCATGGCGTACTGGTAGAGACGGATAATGTGGTTCAGTTTGTTAGTCATCTATCGAGGTAGCAAATCGTCTAGTACCGGTACTAACTCCGACGATGGTGATGTGGGAGCACACGGGCAAATAACTTAGCTGTGTTGGGCCAGAAACGACTCCGACCGGCAAGGCAAGCCGAATCGCATTCGTCATGCCTTGCAGCTGAGGCTCGCGCCGAAGCTGCTGCATTTGCGGGGAAAAGAGTGACGCGGAGGTCGCGGCGAAATCCCCGGTGAGCGAAGCCGATGCGCGTGTTCACAGAGAACTAGCCACACGACTACGCCCGTGCGACGCCAGCCGAATGCAATGGCAGCGCGTCAGAGGCGGGCTGAAGCACTGTGCATATATCTTTGCGGCTGAGGGGGAAATAATAAGGGCCGCATCAGCGGCCCTTATTGCAATGTACTTGCCAGTCCGTTACGCAACGGACAAGCTCTCAAGCTCCGCGATAACTGTTTCCGCGCGGCGAATTGCAAATTTTACCGACTCGTCGCGTCGGTTCATTGCTTTCAATTGTGACAACCATTCGACCCAAACTTCCTTGGGGTCGCCAAGGTCGGGACTCTCAAGAAATTTCATCGTAAGGTTCTCCGGAAATTTGACGCAGCAGCGCACACGGCTCCAACAAGCGCAGCGACATCATCGCTACGCAGCGAATCGTAAAGCCTTCTAGTCGCCTCGTCAAGCTGATACGTATAGCGTATCACTCTTGCTTCGTTCAAACCTAGATTGAAAATGTGGTTTCTCAGTAACGTGTGCACTCGTGCCTCGAGGCCGGGTGTGGACTTAAGGCACCTCATGAACGTAACGTCACATTCAAGCAAGCAGTCGTCCAGGCGCTTGACTCTAAGATTCTCCGCGCGAAACCACTGTTTTGCGTGGCCATGCGCGTACTTCAACATTGTTCCCGGCAGCTTACTAATGTTCCACAAATCTTCCCTGGATAGACTTGAGCCTCCGGGATGATTGTGGTGTAGGACACATCGACTGCGTTTGTCGCGCAAAATCGTTACAAACTTCTTTGGTATGGATACCGAATTGGTTGATTTGTCCGTTGTTCTGCCGAGCATCTTCCCGGTGTGACAGCAGTATCCAGACAGGTATTCAAACCCAGTTCTCTTCCCGTTACCAATAACATAGGTTCGACAGTGAGCATCCAGCTTACGTTGTCGGTCAACTGCAATCAAAGACATTTTGGCCTGAGCGGACAGAAGTAGGAATCTAGGGGCGGAAAAGCGGAGAGTGTACCGCGCGCTTATTCGCCTCAGACACGCGCCGACCAATTAGGCGGTACATAGACCCCATCGATAAACAGTGACAATTAAAGAAAATGACCCATAAATTTATCAACTTATGGGTCCGTTTTTCTTAGGTTATGAGGCTATCTACAGGGCCGTTAAACATCGATGTTTCCTGCCCTGAGCGCATTCGATTCGATAAACGCCCGACGCGGCTCCACTTCATCTCCCATTAGAGTAGTGAAAATTCCGTCAGCGGCAATGGCGTCTTCGATCTGTACTCGAAGAAGTCGGCGTACGTTAGGGTCCATCGTCGTTTCCCAAAGCTGCTCCGGATTCATCTCACCCAAACCCTTATAGCGTTGCTTCGAAATATTACGTTCGGCGTCCGCTATCAGCCATTTCATGGCGCTCTTGAAATCTCCGACTGCCATACTGCGCTCCCCCCGCTTAATCACTGCGCCAACTCCAATCAAGCCCTTGAACGTATTCGCAGTATTGACGAGCTGCTGATAATCCGCGGTCAACTGGAACTCCTCGTCTATGACGGAAACCTTCACGTTGCCGTGATGACGCCGCTCAACACGCAGCGAACGCAGTTCCCGCACCGGGTCATACATCGGATACACGCTGACTTCGGGCTTTAATGCGTCGTCGCGCAGCTTTGCTTCAAGCGACTTAGCCGACGCCTCCGTTGAAGCCTCACTAGAAAGGTCAATCGTCACGCCGTCCATCACAGCTTCAAGCGCGTTCGCGTCATAGAGCCTGCTTAGACGGTCAACCACTCCTTGCGCGAGCAAATAGGATCGAGCGAGTTCACCAAGCGCGTCGCCGGCGATCGGCGTCGCGCCTTCCGCCGCGATCAACTCCGAACCATTCAAGGCAAGTCGAAGCATGTGCGAGTTGAGTTCAGCAGCGTCCTTCAGATACCGCTCGTCTTTGCCAGCCTTAACCTTATAAAGCGGCGGCTGCGCGATATAGATATACCCCCGCTCAATCATCTCCGGCATTTGCCGATAGAAGAACGTCAGCAGCAGCGTCCGGATGTGCGCACCGTCGACGTCAGCGTCGGTCATGATAATGATGCGGTGATACCGAAGCTTATCGAGGTTGTAATCTTCCTTCCCGATACCGCAGCCAAGCGCCGTAATCAGCGTAACGATCTGCTCAGACGACAGCAGCTTGTCATACCGAGCCTTCTCAACGTTAAGCACCTTCCCGCGCAACGGAAGAATCGCTTGGAACTTGCGATCACGACCTTGCTTCGCCGAACCGCCAGCGGAGTCGCCCTCAACGATATAGATTTCTGACTTAGCCGGATCCTTCTCCTGGCAATCAGCCAGCTTCCCAGGCAGCCCAACCCCATCAAGCACACCCTTCCGCCGCGTCATCTCCCGCGCCTTCCGCGCAGCATCCCGCGCGCGGGCAGCATCCACAATCTTCCCACAAATAATCTTCGCATCAAGCGGGGTCTCGAGGAGAAACTCCTCAAGCGCCTTGGCAACCACATCTTCAACCGGCGCCCGCACTTCAGAAGAAACCAGCTTATCCTTAGTCTGCGAACTAAACTTAGGCTCCGGCACCTTCACAGAAAGCACGCAAGAAAGCCCCTCCCGCATATCATCACCGGAGGTTTCAACCTTAGCCTTCTTAGCAATCTCCTGATCGGTGATGTACTTATTCATCACCCGCGTCATCGCAGCACGCAAGCCAGTCATATGCGTACCACCATCCCGCTGCGGAATATTGTTAGTAAAGCAAAGCACATTCTCGTTGTAGCTATCGTTCCACTGCATAGCCACTTCAACGCCGATACCATCCTTCTCCCCGACGATATGAAAAATCGTCGGATGCAGCACGGTCTTGGTCTTGTTGATGTACTCAACAAACCCCTTCACACCGCCGGAGAACGCAAAATCCTCTTCCTTACCCGAGCGCTGATCCGTCAACTTGATCCGCACACCGTTATTCAGGAAAGACAACTCCCGAATCCGCTTGGCGAGAATGTCATAGTGGTATTCAACATGACCGAAGATCGTCTCATCAGCCATAAAATGCACTTCCGTCCCGCGATTCTCCGTATCCCCAACCACAGGAATCGGCGAAACCCGCTCACCGTCCATTTCCTCGACGATACGGTTCTGCGGCACCCCGCGATGAAACTCCATAAAGTGCTTCTTCCCATCGCGCCGCACCGTCAACCTTAGCCACGACGAAAGCCCGTTCACGCACGACACACCCACGCCGTGCAGCCCGCCCGACACCTTATAGCTGTTCTGATCGAACTTCCCGCCCGCATGCAGCTCCGTCATCACAATCTCAGCCGCACTGCGCCGCGGATCATGCTTATCGTCGTGCTTGATCCCCGTCGGAATCCCACGGCCGTTATCGGTCACCGAAATCGAATTGTCGGCGTGAATAATCACCTGAATATCGTCACAGTATCCCGCCAGAGCTTCGTCGATCGAATTGTCCAGCACCTCGAACACAAGGTGATGCAGACCGGTCCCATCCGATGTGTCGCCGATGTACATACCCGGTCGCTTGCGCACCGCCTCCAGACCCTCCAGGATCTGAATCGACGAGGCGCCGTAGCTGTTATCGGGTTGGGTATGGTTCAGTTCACTCATGGGGTTCCTTCCGGTTCTGCGTAGTGCTTCGATACTGCAAGAGGGTATTTTTAAAACACCATAAAAACGCCAAAGGGGCGATGCGCCCCTTGGTCTGTTCTTATTGTTTGGGCGCGTTAAATGCGCATTGGCATCACCACGTATTTGAACTCGTCGTTTTCGGGTATCGTGATCAGCGCGCTCGAGCTCGCGTCGCCGAGGCTCACCTGCAACATGTCCACCTTCAGGTTCGCCAGTACATCCAACAGATACGTGACGTTAAAGCCGATATCCACGGCGTCGCCCTGGTATGCGATCTCCAGTTCTTCCTGCGCTTCTTCCTGATCCGCGTTCGTCGACATGATCTTCAACTGGCCCGGCTCGATAATGCAGCGCACGCCCTTGAATTTATCCGACGTCAAAATGGCCGCGCGCTGCAGCGAGCGCTGCAACTCTTCACGGCCAATCACAAACGAATTCTTGTGCGCCTTCGGAATCACACGCTGGAAATCGGGGAATTTGCCTTCCACCAGCTTCGACACCAGCTCCACCTGCCCGAAGCTGAACTTCACTTGCGTCGGCGCAATGTCGATCTTCAACACATCGTCGATATCTTCCAGCAAGCGCTGCAGTTCGAGAATCGTCTTGCGCGGGATAATCACTTCCTGGCGCGCAAACGACCCCTCGATCTTCATCGATGAAAAAGCCAGGCGGTGGCCGTCCGTCGCGACCGCCATCAATTGATTCCCGTCCACCACCAGCAGCATCCCGTTCAGGTAGTAGCGGATATCCTGCTGCGCCATCGCGAAGTACACCATGCCGAGCAGCTGGCGGAACGTCTTCTGCGGAACCGCGAGGTTCGCGCCGAAGTCCTTCGCTTGCGAGACCGTCGGGAACTCATCCGCGGCCAGGGTCTGCAGCGCGAAGCGGCTCTTGCCGGACTGCACCGTCAGACGCTTGTCGTTCAGCGTCAGCGTGACTTGCCCGTCGGGCATCGCGCGCAGAATGTCGAGGAGTTTTCTTGCTGCAACCGTCGTCGCGACCGATTCGCCACCGACGCCAAAGTCGCCATGCGTCGTGATCTGTAGCTCGAGGTCCGTTGATAGGAACGACACATCGGGGCCGTTCTTGGTAATCAGCAAATTGGCGAGGATCGGCAACGTATGGCGGCGTTCAACAATGCCACTCACGGTTTGCAGCGGCCTGAGGAGGTTATCTCGTTCGGTCTTGACCAGTTGCATAGAGTTCCTTCGTTGATGTGTCGGCCTGCTTGCGCCACCTGTCCGCTTCGATACCGCTTCGACTCGTCCATTGACGCAAATTGGCCCCGGCCCCCCGCCGGCGCCTGTCCCGCGCGCCGTCCGGCGTCATTCGTCTTACCCCGCTCGCCTTAGTCGACCCAAAGGTCGCCCGGCCGGGCGGTTAAACCTATATTGTGCCTGAAAACGGTAGCGCTTCCTTAATTTGGGGGCGCCCGGCGAAATAAACAGATCGGATTCCGCCGATCCGCCCGCATCGCCTTGACAAGCCCCCAGGCTGTGCACGGATTCGCCCGCCGCGCCGCCCCACCGTCTCTGAGCGTCAGCCCTTGAGCGTCTGCTCGAGCACGTGCAGCTCGTGGTTCAGCTGCGCGTCCTTGCCCCGTTCATCCGCAATCTTTCGCACCGCATGCAACACGGTCGTATGGTCGCGGCCGCCAAAGAGTTCGCCGATTTCCGGCAGGCTCTTCTGCGTCAATTCCTTCGCGAGGTACATCGCGATCTGCCGTGGGCGCGCGATGTTCGCAGGCCGCTTCTTCGAATACATGTCCGCGACCTTGATGCTGTAGAAGTCAGCGACGGTCTTCTGAATGTTTTCGACAGAAATCTGGCGGTTCTGAACCGTCAGCAAATCTTTTAGCGCTTCCTTCGTCAATTCAATCGTGATCTCGCGGCCATGGAACTTGGAGTACGCGAGAATCTTCCGAAGCGCACCTTCCAGTTCACGCACGTTCGACCGAAGGTGCTTCGCAACGAAAAACGCGACGTCCTCGCTCAGGCTCACGCCTTCCGATTGCGCCTTGCGCATCAGAATCGCGACGCGCATTTCAAGTTCGGGCGGTTCGATCGCGACCGTTAGCCCCGAGTCGAAGCGCGAGATCAAACGGTCGTCGATACCCGAGATTTCTTTCGGATACGTATCGCTGGTGATGATCACCTGCGCCTTGTTCGCGACCAACGCCTCGAACGCATAGAAAAACTCTTCCTGCGTGCGCGATTTGCCGGAGAAGAACTGGATATCGTCGATCAGCAGCAGGTCGAGCGAGTGGTAGTAGCGCTTGAAGTCGTCGAACGCTTTGCGCTGGTACGCCTTCACGACGTCCGATACGTACTGTTCCGCATGGATGTAGCGGATGCGCGCGCCGGCTTTGTCCATCAGCAGCTGATTGCCGATCGCATGGATCAGGTGCGTCTTGCCGAGGCCCACGCCGCCGTACAGAAACAGCGGGTTGTACGACACGCCCGGATTGTCCGCGACCTGAATCGCCGCGGCGCGCGCGAGCTGGTTCGCCTTGCCGGTGACGAAATTGTCGAAGGTCAGTACCGGGTTCAGCTTCGAACGCTCGTACATCGAGTCCGCTTCGCCGCCGTTCGCCGACGCGGCGCCCTGCGCCGGGCGCCAGGTGCGGCGTGCCGCGGCGGCTTCGTTTGCGTCGAGGCTGGGAAGATCGAGGTCGGCGGCGTCGTCTGCCGCGCTTTGTTGTGACGAATGGCCGTGCGCATACTGTGCGGCGCCCATCGCGCCACCCGACGCGGATGCGCCCGCCCCTCCGCCAAAGCCGCCGCCGATGCGCGCGGCCTGCGCCGCTTGCACGGCGCTCACGGCCGCGTCGACCGCGGCCGCGCCGCCATTCATCGACGACGGACGCGCTTGGGCCTGCGCCGGCGGCGCGCCACGCATCGAAGCCTTGGGATCGAGAACGAACTGCACGTCGACCGGCGTATGCCAGAAATCGCGCGCGAGGTCGGTGATGCGTCCGGAAAACTGGCTCTTGACCCAGTCGAGCTTGAACCGGTTCGGCGCCGCAATGCTCAACGTGTGCGCGTCGGCGTCGAAGGAAACCGGGGCCAACGGTTTGATCCACGTCACGTACTGCTGGGGCGTCAATTCACGCTCCAGCAGTGCGGAACAGTGTTGCCAGAATTCGTTCATCAAGTCGCTGTCGTTATGGTGCACCGCGCATTCGCCGCTGCTCTTGTCACTTATCTCGCGACGAGGCCCGAAGTAGCCGGACGAAACAGCCCCAGACGCTTGCGCCACAAGGGTTTGCGGCTGCGAGCGCCGTGGAGCGGCAGGCAGGATTCTTGGGATGTAAGGCGAGATTCTAAACCCAAATCGCCCCCGAAAGTTGAGTTATCCACAGGGCACGATCAACTGCGCGCGCGATACCGCTCATGGCCTGCATGCCGTACTTTACCTGGCGTTTGTCCGGCGTTCGCCCACCGAACGCTTACCTAAACTATTGACGACCAAAAGAAAACCGGTTTAAATAGCGGGTTCCGCAGAAACCAATTTCCTGAGCCATCCGGTCGATGCAGGTGCCGGGTCGTCAAGCGCCCGTTCCAAGCCGTTCCAAGCGCGCGCCGCACAGTCCGCGAGCGGTCATGAGCGGTCCCGAAGTGGACATTTCACACAAGAGAAAGTGAGAGCAACATGAAACGTACTTACCAGCCTTCCGTTACCCGCCGCAAGCGCACCCATGGCTTTCGCGTGCGCATGAAGACCGCCGGCGGCCGTAAGGTCATCAACGCTCGCCGCGCGAAGGGCCGTAAGCGTCTCGCCGTCTAAGGTTAGCGCCCGGTCGTCGTCATCAGCGGTCTTTGCGCGTCTTCATCTGGAGTGCCCCGCGTTGTGGCTGATCCCCGCGATGTGGCGGGAACGGCAGCAGTGGCGTCGCAACCGGGTCTCACCGCTCAGTTGCACGCCGCGCCAGCCGCCTTTCCCAAAGCCGCCCGGCTGCTCAAAACGGATGAGTTCTCATCCGTTTTTCGTTTGCGCCCGTGGCGGCGAACCGCGCACTTCGTCGTCTATGCGCGGCCAACCGGAAATGAGGCGCGGCTCGGGTTGGTTATCGGCAAGAAGTTCGCGCCGCGCGCCGCCACGCGGAATCTGATCCGCCGGCTCGCGCGTGAAGCGTTCCGGGTGCGTCGCGGGGAGTTCGGCGGGTGGGACGTGTTGATCCGGCTTCACACCAAGGTCAACAAGCAAGCTTTTCCGAGCGCCACGTCGGTGCCGTTGAAGGTGTTGTGCCGCGGCGAGATCGACACGTTGCTCGATAAGGCGGCGCGTGAAATCGCGCGGCGAGAAGTCGCACCCTCGGCCGCACCGCCCGCTGCTTCGACACCTGCTGGCGCAGGGTCACCACCAACGCGATGAAGCCGGCGCTTGCGTTGCGCGCCTTCGCCTTCATTTGACGGGCTGACGAGCCAGCGGCAGCCGGCTTTTCCTGATGCGCGGCGCGGGTCCGGCCGCCCTAGCGATGCAAACGGTTCTGTTCGCTTTACTGCGGTTTTACAAAGTTGCCGTGAGCCCCCTGCTCGGCAGCCGGTGCCGTTTTTATCCTTCCTGTTCTGATTACGCGCGCGAAGCAATCCAGTATCATGGCGCCGCGCGTGGAACGTACCTCGCCGTCAGGCGTCTGTGTCGCTGCCATCCGTTTTCGGCCGGCGGCGTCGATCTTGTCCCGCCACCCAAATCTGAAAAGCGCTGAGGCGCTCTCGCCTCGACACTGAGACAACGCATGGATATCAAACGCACGGTCCTATGGGTCATCTTCTTCGTATCGGTTGTCATGCTGTTCGACAACTGGCAGCGGTTCCATGGGCATCCGTCGATGTTCTTCCCGAGCGCCACGCAGACGCACACCGCGACCACCGCGGCGTCCGGCACGGAGACGCCCGGCACGCAGCCGTCGGATCTGCCGCAGGCCGCTAACGCCGGCATCGCGCCCGGCGCCACCGCCCCGGCCGAGCAGCAGGCCGCGCTGGTGCCGTTCAGCACCGACGTCTTTCGCGGTGTAATCGATACGCGCGGCGGCACGCTGTCGAAGCTGACGCTGATCAAGCAAGGCGACAACGGTAAAGAACCGGACCTCGTGATCACGCTGTTCGATCACACGAAGGATCACACCTACCTCGCGCGCACCGGCCTCTTCGGCGGCGATTTCCCGAACCACAACACCATCTTCACGCCACTGCCAGACCAGACGCACGAGCTCGCGGCCGACGCGAACACGATGAAGATCAGCCTCGCGTCGCCGGAAATGGGGGGCGTGAGGACTATCAAGACCTACACGTTCACGCGCGGCAGCTATGTGATCAACGTCGATACGAAGGTCGAGAACGTCGGCACCAAGCCGGTCGCACCGACCGCGTATATGGAACTGGTGCGCGACAGCCAGGCGGTCGAAACGCCGCGCTTCTCGCACACGTTTATCGGGCCGGCGGTCTACACGAACGAGCATCACTTCCAGAAGCTGTCGTTCAGCGACGTCGACAAGAACAAGGACGACTACGCGACCTCCGCCGACAACGGCTGGGTGGCGATGGTCCAGCACTACTTCGCCACTGCGTGGATTCCGAAGGAGGGCGTGAAGCGCGACATCTATATCAACAAGATCGACCCGCAGTTGTATCGCGTCGGCGTCACGCAGCAGCTGCCGACCATTGAGCCGGGCCAGTCGTACACCGTGTCGGCGCGCCTGTTCGCCGGTCCGGAAGAAGAGCGGATGCTCGAAGGCATCGCGCCGGGCCTCGAGCTCGTGAAGGACTACGGCTGGGTGACGATCATCGCGAAGCCGCTGTTCTGGCTGCTCGAAAAGATCCACAGCTATGTCGGCAACTGGGGCTGGGCGATCGTGCTGCTCACGGTGCTGATCAAGGCGGTGTTCTTCCCGCTGTCCGCGGCGAGCTACAAGTCGATGGCGCGCATGAAGGAAATCACGCCGCGCATGCAGGCGCTGCGCGAACGCTTCAAGGGCGATCCGCAGAAGATGAACCAGGCGTTGATGGAGCTCTATAAGACCGAGAAGGTGAATCCGTTCGGCGGCTGTCTGCCGGTCGTGATCCAGATTCCGGTGTTTATCTCGCTGTACTGGGTGCTGCTGTCGTCGGTGGAAATGCGCGGCGCGCCGTGGATTCTCTGGATTCACGATCTGTCGCAACAGGACCCGTACTACATTCTGCCGGTGCTGATGGCCGTGTCGATGTTCATCCAGACGCGACTGAACCCGACGCCACCGGACCCGGTTCAGGCCAAGATGATGATGTTCATGCCGATCGCGTTCTCGGTGATGTTCTTCTTCTTCCCGGCGGGTCTCGTGCTGTACTACGTCGTGAACAACGTGCTGTCGATCGCGCAGCAGTACTACATCACACGCATGATGGGTGCGAGCAAGAAGAAGAAACCTGCCTGACGAGTGCCGCGCACCAATAAGAAGCCGTCCCTCGGGACGGCTTTTTTGTTGCCTGACTGTTGTTGTGTCTTGTTGTCGCCCGACGCGCCCGGTTGATCACTCGTCTTCGACGTCACCGTAGAATTGCGCGATCAGTTCCTGCACCAGATAGCGATGATGCGGCGCAAGCGAGGCGATCTTGTTCGCCATCTCGAGCGATTCCGCTGAGGCCGGATATTTGTCGTCGGACGGCGGGGGCGGCGCGGCCTTGGGCTTCTTCTTCGCGGTGGTCACCTTCGGCGAAGGACCATAGTGCAGCCAGTGCAAATCGACGCCGAGCGCTTTCGCAAGCGTTTCGAGCTTGTCGTGTTTCGGGATCGTTCGGCCTTTGAGCCATTTGTCCACGGTCTGCGTGGAGACGGGCTCGCCTTGATAGCGCAAGTTGAAAAACCGCGCGAGGTCGGTCGGACCTTCCGGCTTTTCCGGAACGCGTCTTAATGCGAGCTTCAGGCGATCGGCAAAGGCCTGTTTTTCGTCGGTAGTAGGCATGCGCAGATTGTGCAATTCGATCCGCCGCCCGTAGCCAACCAGACGCGCTAGGATTAACTTAATTGAGATATGAGTAACTCAACTAAGAGGCGAATCAGACAAGTCATCGGCGTGGCTCTGAGGCGCGCAAACCAAAGTGATGAAGGCGAACGCGCACGAGACTCTCGCGGAGTGATCTGAATTTATCTGTTGTTTACCCTATCTCAATTAAGATAAGTCTGCATACACAGCCAGAAAATTAGGACACTGCACCGGGTCCAAGGCGCGCCGAACCGGCGCGTTACAATGCTCGGCGCTTGAAAACCCCCGTCGCGCGGCGCAGTTTGCGACTTTTCAGATTGTCGATTTGCCATGCTCTCAACCGATTCCGATCCGATCGTCGCCATCGCCACCGCACCCGGTCGCGGCGGGATCGGCGTCGTGCGGATTTCGTTTGGACGGGCAGGGGAAGCCGCGGCCGGGTCGATGATGCGCGCGCTGACCGGGCAGTTGCTGAAGCCGCGTCACGCGAGCTACGTCGGGTTCCTGGACGACACCGGCAAGCCGCTCGATCGCGGGATCGCGCTGTACTTTCCGGCACCGAATTCATACACCGGCGAGCACGTGCTCGAACTGCAAGGGCACGGCGGTCCGATCGTGCTGCAACTGGTGCTGCAACGCTGCATCGACGTAGGCCGCGCCTTTGCGCTGCGTCTCGCGGAGCCGGGCGAATTCACGCGGCGCGCGTTCCTCAACGACAAGCTCGACCTCGCGCAGGCGGAAGCCGTCGCGGATCTGATCGAAGCCAGCACCGAAGCCGCGGCGCGCTCGGCCGGGCGATCGCTCGAAGGCGCGTTCTCGCGCGACATCCATGCGCTGGTCGAAGACGTGATCACGCTGCGGATGCTGGTCGAAGCGACGCTCGATTTCCCGGAAGAGGAGATCGATTTCCTCGAAGCCGCGGACGCGCGCGGCAAGCTCTCGCGAATGCGCGAGCGCCTTGCGGCCGTGCTCAGCGACGCGCGGCAGGGCGCGTTGCTGCGTGAGGGTTTGTCGGTCGTGCTGGCGGGGCAGCCGAACGTCGGCAAATCGTCGCTGCTGAATGCCCTCGCGGGCGCTGAACTGGCGATCGTCACGCCGATTGCCGGCACCACGCGCGACAAAGTCGCCCAGACGATCCAGATCGAAGGGATTCCTTTGCACGTGATCGACACCGCCGGCTTGCGAGACACCGAAGACGAGGTCGAAAAGATCGGCATCGCGCGCACGTGGAACGAGATTGAAAAGGCGGACGTGGTGCTGCACTTGCTCGACGCGCGCGAAAGCATGACCGCCGAAGACGAACGGATCGCCGAGCGCTTTCCGAAAGGCGTGCCGGTGGTACGCGTGTTGAACAAGACCGATCTGACAGAATTCGCAGCCGCCGTGCGCGTACTTGATGATGCTCGCGACGCCGAGTCGCGCGAGGTGCGGCTTTCGGCAAAACACGGTGACGGAATCGCGTTGCTACGCGCCGAACTCTTACGAATCGCCGGGTGGCAAGCGGGCGCGGAGAGTGTCTATCTTGCGCGAGAGCGGCATCTGATTGCACTGCGCGCCGCCGCCGAGCACCTGACGCTCGCCGCGCAGCACGCCGACCAGAACGCACAGGCACTGGACCTGTTCGCCGAGGAATTGCGGCTGGCGCAGGATCAACTGAATTCGATTACCGGTGAGTTCACATCCGACGATCTGTTGGGCGTGATCTTTAGCCGGTTCTGTATTGGCAAATAGTCTGTCGGCCGCCTGCGGTCTGCAGTCTGCGGTCGAGTCCTGACGGATCAGTAGGCCGTGTATTCGGTTGCCTCCCAACCTCCGGTTAGGACAACTCCCGGAAGAATGCGGGAATTCACATACTTCGCGTCAAAAAGGAATTCACCGAAGATGGCCTGCAGCGACTTCATCTTGGCCGGATGAATTTTCAGCCAGTCTCGTTGAATGATGACCCAATGCCACTCAAACTCTGACGAGGGTTCGTACTTGATGTCATAGGATTGCCAATCGTCCTCATAAAAGCTCGCCGCTTTGCTATCCAGCTCTTCCTTCCGCGAGTCCAATAGAGGGCGATTCGAATTCTCGCGCAGAGCGTGCCCCTGATAGATAGGCTTGTGGGTCTTCGGATGCTCGGCGATTACCTGGAGGTTGCGTCGCAGCTCGGCCTTGGGCACGGCATATCCGCCGAGCTTTAACGCGCATTCGTGAATGGTCTCGGGACTGGTGCGCGCTTCATCGAAAAATATCAGCATGCGCGCCACCTGATGGCAAATCGAGATGAACGCGGCACAGGTAAAGCCGCGGTTTTCGCTTAGCGCAACGTTGCCCTTGATTGCTCGGGAAGTCCATTTCAGCACGCGTAGCAGTGAAGCGAACTCGAATGGAATCCCACCAAAGTTATCGTAACGGATCATGCCTTGGAACCGGCTTGCCTGAGGTCCGCCTTCGGGTAACTTGAGTTTGGGATTGAGCTTCTCGATTAGCTTGGTACTCGGGTAGTCCCCATAGGGCGTTGGAGTCAACGTCCTGGCAAAGGTCTGCGCAACCTCTGCCGCGCGCAAGCGTAGCCTTTCGTCGGTGGGATGGGCATGCAGATACCCTCTGACGCCCGCATCTGTCGCATACGTCGACGCATCGGCAATCTCCAGCTTAACGGCGCCCGCGTGCACGTACCGGTCAGGGTCATCGAGGAACAAGGTCACATGACAAGGCTGCTTACTTTTTGGGTCGGGTGGGTAGCGCGTGAAGACCAGATCGCCTGTCTGAAAATTGCCGATGTTATCGGTCAGCCTGCTCATACGCCCCGCCTTGCCCGATGGATCTTTCCGATCGGCATAGCTTATAAGCGCCTGCTGCAAACCAACAATACCTGGAATCAGGTAGCCTCAAATGCGTCTTGAGGTGCAGGCGTCATGGTTCCGGGCTCGTGTGATCACCCTGCTGGCGAGACACGTCGCCGCTGGGCGCCGGTCGGTCGCTGGTTGCGGAATCAACGTTCGCGCGATTACTTCGGCCGTGAGTACCGCCCCCCACGTAACGACCCGGCTGTCCGCCTAACGTCGCCTTCGATATCGCAAGGCTTTTGTCCGGGCACCGCCAGGTCTGCCCGTCCCGCTGCGGGGTGCCCCCGTGGACACAGAAGAGGTCGGTCGGCGCCGCCAGCACCACGCAGGGCACCACAAGGGTAAGCATCGACGCCACCCAAAAAACGATAGACATGGCTAGTCCTCCGAGCGCCGAAGCGCGAACCGGCGGAAACATCTTCCGGGTCAGCAGGTTCGCCCTCTAATGATCTGGTTCAGGCGCCTTCGCCACGTCCGGATTTCGTGGCGCGTGAGCTTTACTATGACCATGTCCGCCGCCGCCGATCTTTACGTGCGGCTGATCGGACGTGCTGGCCACGCTGGCTCCGGAGGTCGCCAATTTGCCACCCGGACAGCGCCACGTTTGGTCCACCTGGTGTGGGGTTTCGCCGTTACCACAGGTCCACGCTGAAGCGGGCCCGGCCGCGTCAGCTCGAGCCAGCAGCAGGCCGGACGTCGCTGCAAGCGCGAGCGCCGGGATCGCCCGCAGGATCTGGTTCATGGCGCCGCCTTTTCATCGCCGAGCGCACCCGGTCGAGCGAGTGACTGAACAAAGCACGCCCCCTGAGTCTGTTCGGGATCAGCCGAGCACGTCTTGACCACCTGCACCAGAAAGGCGCGCAGAGCCGTGTCGGCAGAGTCATCCGCCTCTCCCCCGGTCCCATAGGTCGGCACGCCAACCGTTGAATATTCATTGGGTATGATGCCCGCGCCATAGGCCATGCCGGCTCCGATCAGGAACGCGACGAGCCCGGTCGAGGCGGTCTTCAGGTCGATCTTTGTGCCGGCGGTTTCTGCAGTAACCTCCGCGCCACCGTCGTTGACCCCCAGCAGGATGAACATGATTCCGATGCTCGACACAGCGAAGCCGATTTGCATCACGACGATCTTCATGCGCTGCTTGTCGTGCACCACCCCGTAGTTCGAGTGCTCCGCGAAGACGAACGAGGCCAGCGCGTAGGCGTTCACATCCTTGCTGTCCGTGACGACTTTCTGTACGCCCGCGATCGTGTGCACAACGCTCTCCCCGCCGGGCCCAAAGTCGCGCTGAAGGTCCCAGAGTCCATAGACCGCCAGTCCGATAAGGAAGGCCGGAACGAGCGCGCCGAACGCCACCACGATGGCGATATGCACGCGCTTGCGGCGGCACGCGCGAGCCCGGACGGCCGGCGTAACCGGTGGCGCGACCGCGGGTGGGGGCATTGCCCTGGTTGCGCTGGCGGTTGAACCTTCAAGGCTTGGGGTGTCCATGGGCACGCGCGCTCCACGTCTGATCGGACGATTCTCCTACCGTAGCCCGAGGGGGACGCAGTTCAACAGGAGTTCGCGCTGGACGTGCGAAAGCCCACACACGGCGCACACGTTTCCGAACGACTGGTGTGGGGCGCGTGGTTGGCGGCCGAATCAGCTAAGCAGGCAGGTGTAGACGCGACGATCTGTCGTCCAAGCCGTGTCATCCGACGCGCCGGTCAACCCGACCCGTTACGCCGACTGCACCGCGTCATGCGTTTCCCACGTCCCATCGCCGGTTCCGTCGATCGGATGCGGAAACGTCACGCCGAAGCCGCCGGCATCGAACTCATCGAGTTCGAGCAGCAGACTATCGATTGCGCACAGCTGAGCCTTGGTGAGCATCGGCGATTCAAGCAACCGATGCAGGCGCTTTCGCCAATAACCCGACGACAGAATGGGACCACCGAGATCCCCGGTGAGTGATGGACGCATCACGCGCGCGATATGTGCAATATCGCGGTCAATCAAACCGTTCATATGCGCCCCCCGGTGCAATTGTCAGGTCAGTACGTTCGTTTACTTCTGATGTTCTGATGAATACTCTAGCTTCGTTTCCCTGTACGCGCCACCCTCGGAAACAGCCTGGTTGCATTTAATGCGCATGAGCGAATCGATCTGCTGTACAAAGCGTACGCGCGCGGTGGCAATCGCAATTGCGCAAACAGTGTGGTCTTTCGGGGGTATTTTGCGGCGCACGACAATCCGGCCGCACAGAACCGTCACGCCGCGCCAGCGGACCGCTTGCCCGTTACGCGACGCACGCAAACAGACTCATTCACAACGGATCATCGTCCGCTGTCCCGCCGCTCGGTTGTGATCCCAAACTGCACAACGTGGTAAGCGCGAGACTCAGCAACATCAGAGCCAACACCGACACGAAGTACGCCATCCAGGAAAACGAATAGACGACCACGGACACCTCCCCGCATCGCGGAGGGAACCCGACTTTTGGGGCGCTCAGTGATGCAACAGGCTACGGATCGGATGCCGCCAATCCATCCGGTGCGCCGCCTCGAACTCTTCCTCGAGCTGATGGCGGTGTTCCTGCCAAAGCTCATCGGAAAACAGGAAAGCGACGATCAAAAGCGGAACAATCAGAAATGCGCCCAAAACCAGATGCTCGATCACATTTGCCTCCTGTGGATCGATGTTGACTCGCAATTTCATTGTAGGCGTCCTGCCTACCGCTGCAGGCAATTCATGTCGGTGAGCACGCACAATCTTTGCTGAGCTTGCCCCACGCTAGGCGCAGGCCTTTCTCCAGGCCGCTGCGAGCACGCCGGCCCCGATCAGTAAGCTCCCACCCGTTCGGTTCACAGCAAGCTGCACGCCCGGACGACGGATCGCCCGCCGCGCCGCCGACGCGAGCAGTGCATAACCCAGCGCATTGATCGTGCCAAGCGCGACGAACGTCGCCTCGAACACGGCAATCTGCGACCAGGTCGCCACTTGTGTATCAATAAACTGCGGCACGAATGCGACGAAAAAGACGATGCTCTTCGGATTTAGCGCCGTCACTGCGTACGCGTGACCAAAGATACGGCTGGTACGCGTCTCAGCACGGGTCGCAAGCGCCGCGTCGCCGGATACGACCGGCGCACGCCACAATTTCACGCCCAGATAGATCAGGTATGCCGCGCCGACCCATTTCAGCGCGGTAAAAAGTGTCGCGGATGCGGCGAGTATTACGCCGAGGCCGAGCATCGACGCAGTCATCGACGTCAGGTCACCCAGCGCGACGCCGGCGGTGGTGGCGAGCGCATAGCGGCGCCCGTGGCCGAGCGCGTACGACACGACCAGCAACACGGTCGGGCCTGGAATAGCGACGAGAATGGCTGATGCGATAGCAAACGGAAGCCAATGGGCCAGCGTCATAGCGAGAATCTCCCTGGAAAGTCGCTCGATTTATCCACGAACTTTCGCGAAGCGCAAGACGAGGCGACAGCGTCGCACATCGGCGGGTAGGGCGTTGTCGTTCAGGCATTATTTTTATTCTTCGTTTGCCACATCGTTCCGTGCTTTTCCGCCAATCCGTTTGGTGACTTTGTGTGCAATGCATCAAGCCGCGTTAAATCGTTTAGCCGTTCACTTAATAAATGATTCTCGTAAACGAGAATGCTCGCCGGAAAGGATTGTCAGACAAAGCGTCTGAACGCGAGCGCTATCGTTCGGGAAATTAACTATGCATCGCCTCTATGCGGGATAACGCCCACCGATATACCTTCGCGACGGTGCGACAATCCGCCACTATTGCGGTCGCACACAACATGTGCTTGTCGTAATTCAAGCATCTTCTAAAGTGAGAGATGCGGGTCTCCCCCTGAAGTTAAATACATAGCTAACCTGAGTATTAACCCGCACGGAGGTTTCCATGAAGATGCGCATCGCGGTTCTCTTCGTTATGGCCGGTTTAGCAGCGGCGTCTGCCGCTCAGGCTCAGGACATCGTCGTCAAACCGCAGCAGACTGTGCAATTCAAACCGAATTCGTATGGCTGTCTGTCCAAGGATAAGCTCGACGCCGTGAATCAGCATGAGCAGGCAGGCGAGCAGCAGAAAATGCAGGAGTACTTCTCCGGCTTCCAGTGCCTCTCGACCCCTGAAAACGCGAATTTCCGCGTGGTGCGCGTCGTCGGACACGAAGTTGAATTCGTGAACGCGGCGAATAGCGACACCGAAGGTCTTTGGACCAACGACCGGTTTATCAAGCAATAGTGGGTTTTCACCCGACGCACAGTCGGGAAAAGTCAGACGCCGTCAGTCTTTAGAAGACCGAACAAGTCCTCGTACGCCAGCAAAACGGCTGGGCGATAATTGCCCAGCCGTTTTGCTTTTGCTCGTCCCGCTCGCGAATTCCGAAACCTGTCCGCCTTGATTGCATGCTTTGCGCATGGACATGCGGGTAACACTGCACATCCAGGCGCGGCAACGTCCTTCCGCCATCGCGTTGTCATACCGGATCGGCAGATTCGGTATCATCACGTTCCTCCTGCCTCTCCTGATGCCGATGATGTGCAGTTGTATCGCGGCACGCTCGTTGCTTCGTTTCAGATCATAGGAAGCTGAACGGCTGCAGCGGTAAGCGGGAAACGTCCGTGACCGCCGCGCCTCGGCAAAACTGTTTCATCGGCGAGACGCGATGCGCGCGGCAGAGGCGGTACGAAAATGGCACGGTATTACGGCCCCGAATCACTCTTTACGATCCGATCCGCGTTTGCGGGACCGGGACTTTCCATGGCGCTCAAATCGACAATCTACAAGGCCGAACTTCAGATAGCCGATATGGATCGGCACTACTACGCCGACCATTCGTTGACCATCGCGTTGCATCCGTCCGAGACCGCCGAGCGGATGATGGTCCGCGTCGCCGCATTCGCGCTGTTTGCGCAGGAGCGGCTGGAGTTCTGCAAGGGCCTCTCCGATATGGACGAGCCGGATCTCTGGGAAAAGGATCTCACGGGTGCGATCGAAACGTGGATCGACGTCGGCCAGCCAGATGAGCGGCGCATCGCAAAGGCGAGCGGGCGCGCGAAAAACGTCGTCGTGATGGCATACGGCGGGCGAACATCCGACATCTGGTGGCAAGGCGTGCGCAACAAGGTCGAACGGCTGCGCAACGTGACGGTCTGGTCGCTCGGTGACGACGTCGCGGACGCACTGGGCGCGCTCGCGCAACGGACGATGCGTCTGCAGTGCACCGTGCAGGACGGTGCCGCGTGGCTCGGCAGCGCTGACTCGGACGCGGTGCCAATCGAATGGACGGTGCTGAAAGTGGCGCCGGATGCCAACCCGGTGATGCACGGCGTCAAGTGAGCAAAGCCGCCGGGTGGTGCGAGTGGCGACGAAAGCGAGCGCCCACTGACAATTTCAATCGCGTGCGGACCGAGCGATAGCCGGGCAACACCCGGACGATGAGCCACTCAAAGCGAGGTGGCGCGTGCGGCCTCTGGCGGCCCCTTGAGTTCGACCATATTGCCTTCGGGATCGAACAGGTAAAGCGACCGGCCAAACCCATCCGCGCCATAGCGAACGGCTTTCTCCCCGACGCGCGCACCGCGCTCGATCAGATGCGCTTCGAGCGCGGCTTCATCGAACGGTTCGATGCGCAGGCACAAGTGATCCATATTGCGGCCGGCGCTTGGGGAGCCGCTATCCGGACGGTCGATCTTCGCGCCAATCTGCAGCAGATCGATCAACGAACGCCCCGCCCGCAGCTGGATCAATCCGATGTCCCGCTGCTCCTTCTCGACGCTGCAGCCCAACGCATCGCAGTAGAAGCGGGTCATCGCGTCGGCGTCTGCGACCCGGATAACGACGTGGTCAATCTCGCGGATGTGAAACTTCATGGTTGCCGCCTCTTCGTTGATTCCAGCCGTGATGAAGAGTGTAGGGGAAAGGTGGAGCAGCCGGGCGCAGCGCGGCAAAACTGAAAGGAAAGGTCTGGTGAGCCAGCCAGTTGCCGGCGCCCATCGCAGCCGCATAGGCTGTGGCGCCGCGGCCCGGAACGCAGACGAAACGTATGGACGAAAAAAAGCCCGCTGAATTGAGCGGGCTGAATCCATATCAGGAGGAGACATGGAGGAGACAGGAATCACTATACACAACGGCTTACCGCGACGCAATATTTTTTTAAGGGAAAACCCGATGTCGTGTCGTTTTGCCGCATCAGCAGAAGGATTTGCGCTCCGCCCCCAATATGTGGGAGTGCCGGCCCCTACACGCCACGAACGGCGATGACAGCGCAAGAACCGGAGCGTAGTGTGTCGACGTGCGCCGTACATTGGAAACCGTCGAAACCTTATCCACGAGCGCTGACGATGAAAACCGCATATTCAACCGATTCCGACCGCTGGGCCGCTGTCGCGCGTCACGACGCGCAAGCGGACGGCGCCTTCTTCTACGCGGTCAAGACGACCGGCGTATTCTGCCGCCCATCGTGCGCGTCGCGACAGCCGCGCCGGGAGAACGTCGAGTTCTTCGCGACGCCGGACGACGCGCGCGCCGCCGGTTACCGCGATTGCAAGCGCTGCCAGCCAGGCGGTCTGCCGCGCGAAATGGAGATCGTGAATCGCGCGTGCGCGGTGCTCGATGCGGATCCGCAGCAGCGTCTGACGCTCGCGCAGTTGAGCGATGCGGTGCATGTCAGCGCGTTCCATCTGCAACGGTTGTTCAAGCGTGTCGTTGGCGTTTCGCCAAGGCAATATCAGGCGGCGCAACGCGGCGCGGCATTGCGCGACGCGCTGCAGCGAGGCGCGAATGTGACACGCGCGACCGTCGACGCCGGTTTTGGCTCCCCGTCGCGGATGTACGATACCGCGCCCGCCGAGCTCGGCATGGCGCCGTCCGCGTATCGCCGCAAGGGCGCGGGCCTTGTCGTGCACTATACGGGCGCGTTCACGGCGCTGGGTGTCGTGCTCGTCGCGGCCACCGGCCGTGGCATCTGCAAGATCGCGTTCGGCGACGACGAGGCGGAGCTCGTCGCGGGACTGCGCGACGAATTCGCCAATGCGGAACTCGTCGAAGATGCGGCGAAGCTCGCACCGTTCGTCGCGCAGATCGATGCCTACCTGAGCGGGTCCCGGCAGCGCATCGACTTGCCGCTCGATATCGCGCCGACGGCGTTCCAGCAGCGCGTGTGGGATGCGTTGCGCCGGATTCCATACGGCGAGACACGCAGCTATGCGGAGATCGCCGAGGCGGTCGGCTCGCCGCAGGCGGTGCGGGCGGTCGCCGGCGCATGTGCGTCGAACCCGGTTGCGCTCGCGATTCCATGCCATCGCGTGTTGCACAAGGACGGCTCGCTGAGCGGTTACCGCTGGGGCGCGCAGCGCAAGGCGGCGTTGCTCGATGCGGAACGGCAACGCCGCGACGGCGCGCCGCGTGCCGCGTCATCGGCCAGTGGCGCCTCCGTCAGCGGTAACGCCATCTCAAACGCTACGACCGCCGACCTGGATCACGCCCCTTGAGTACGCCAATCAACGTCAAACTCGAACTGCCGTTCAAAGCGCCGTTCGACTGGCCACGCACGCTGCGCTTCTTCGCGGGCCGGGCGACACCGGGCGTCGAAGCCATCGAAGACGGTGCGTACCGCCGCGCGATCGAATGGGCGGGCGACAGCGGCACGCTGCAGGTCACGCGGCATCCGCGCAAGCACTGCCTTGTCGCGACACTCGACGGCGCCGCAGCACGTCACGCGGACGCGCTCACCGCGCCGATTTCGCGGATGTTCGACCTGCACGCGGACCCGCGCGCGATCGGTGCATTCCTTGCCGCCGATCCGTGGCTCGCGCCGCTCGTCGCCGCGGCGCCGGGTCTGCGCGTGCCGGGTGCATGGTCCGGTTTCGAGCTCGTGGTGCGCGCGATCGTCGGTCAGCAGGTCAGCGTAAAGGCCGCGACGACGATCATCGGCCGACTGGTCGAGCGCGCTGGCAAGCGCATCGAAGACCACCCGCACGAGCGCACCGCATGGCGCTTTCCGACGCCGGCCGCGCTCGCCTGCGCCGATCTCGCGCAAATCGGTATGCCAGGCAAACGCGTCGCCGCGCTGCAGGGCTTCGCGCAAGCCGTCGCGACCGGCTCCGTGCCGCTCGATGATCCCGCCGCCGACACGACGACGCTGCGCACAACGCTGCTGGCGCTGCCTGGCATTGGCCCGTGGACGGTCGAATATGTCGCGATGCGGGCGTGGCGCGACCCCGACGCATGGCCCGCGTGGGATCTCGTGCTGATGCAGTCGATCGCCGCGCGCGATCCGGCGCTCGTCCGCCCGACGCAGCAGCGCGCACGCACAGACGCCTGGCGGCCATGGCGTGCCTATGCGGCGATGCATCTGTGGAATGAAGTCACCGATCGGATGGGCGCGGCACGCGGCGGCTGATCGTTTCCATCACTAACGGATGCGGCAACCGCGCCGGCCAACGACGGTGCTTGAACGCAGCGGGCAGCAGCACCACCGTCAAGTATCCAAACGATTGCGCGCCATGTAAAACGCCCGCGCGCAGCGTACAGTAGACGCACCGCGCGACATCGGATTCATCGCGAATCGTGCTGCTGTCGACTCGCGTTGCAAGCTCGCAAAATCGCGTCAAGCAGCCGTCGTGGCGAGATGTTAAAGTGCCCGCTACTGAAAATTGCGCCGCACGAGGTCGACCGCACCAAGCATGCGGTAGCCGGACACTACCGGCAACGTGCGATATCCGTTCAATGCCCAACACGAAATCATCCCGCACGACCGACGCGCTGCTGCATCGCCTGTCCGTGCTGACTTCCGGCCCGCAGCGCGACGCGCTGACCGCGGGCCTGCGCGGCATCGAAAAAGAAAGTCTGCGTGTGACACATGACGGTGTCCTCGCGATGACGCCGCATCCTCGCGCGCTCGGCGCCGCACTCACCCATCCTTCGCTGACCACCGACTATTCGGAGGCACTGCTCGAACTGATCACGCCCGCCGAACACGACGCGTCGCTCGTGCTCGAGCAGCTCGACACGTTGCATCGTTTTGTCTACTCGCAGCTCGGCGACGAGATGTTGTGGAACAACTCGATGCCCGGCCTCCTGCCTGAAGACGATCAGATTCCGATCGCGCACTACGGCACGTCGAACATCGGCAAGCTGAAGTACGTGTACCGGGTCGGCCTTGCGCTACGCTATGGGCGCACGATGCAATGCATTGCCGGCATCCACTACAACTATTCGCTCAACGAAGAAGTGTGGCGGCTGCTGCATGCCGATCAGCAATCCACCGCCAACGCGGTCGACTTCCAGTCGGAACGCTACCTCGCGCTGATTCGCAACTTCCGCCGCACGAACTGGCTGCTGATGTATCTGTTCGGCGCATCACCCGCGCTCGACCGGCACTTCCTGCGCAACCGCGCCCACACGCTCGACGTATTCGACGCCAACACGTTCTACCGTCCGTATGCAACGAGCTTGCGGATGAGCGACCTCGGCTACTCAAATACGACGGGCCAATCCGCGCTGCACGCGGACTATGACACGCTTCCCGGTTATCTCGACGCACTGGCCGAAGCAGTCAGCCAGCCGTATCCGCCGTACGAAGCGATCGGCACGAAACGCAACGGCGAGTGGGTACAGATCAACACCAACGTGCTGCAGATCGAAAACGAGTTCTACTCGACGATCCGCCCCAAACGCGTCACCTATTCAGGCGAACGTCCGCTGCATGCGCTTGCGGCGCGCGGCGTGCAATACGTCGAAGTACGCTGCATGGACATCGATCCATTCGAGCCGATCGGCATCTCGCTGGAAACCGCGCGTTTCCTCGATGCGTATCTGCTTGTCTGCGCGCTCGAAGACAGCGCGACGCTGCCGCCGCCCGCCTACGCGGAAGCGAACAGGAACTTCTGCCTCGTCACGATGGAAGGGCGCAAGCCCGGCCTCGAATTGATGCGCGACGGCCAGCCGATCGCGATGGCCGCCTGGGCAAATGAATTGCTCGACCGCATCGCGATTGCCGCGGCCACGCTCGACGCCATTCAGGGCGGCGACGTTCACGCGCGCGCGGTCGCCACGCAACGCGCGAAACTCGCGGACCCGTCATTGACGCCGTCAGCGCGCGTGCTGCAAACCATGCGGGACCGACAGCAAGGCTTTCTCGCATTTGGCCTCGAACAAAGCGAAGCACACGCGGCGCACTTCCGCACGCGGCCGCTCGATGCCGGGTCGACGAACGAATTGATGAGACTCGCGACGGAGTCGCTCGCGGCACAAGAAAAACTCGAGCGGGAAGAGGTCGGCTCGTTCGATGCGTTTGTCGCCGCCTATCGTGCCTATACGCTGAACCGCTTCAGTGTTTGACGCGCTTGTGAAACATTGCGCGTTCCGCGTGCGAGCGTGCCGCAAGGTAACGTCTACCCGTTTTCGTTGAGCGTTCGCGCGCTGATCAGCAAGAATTCCGCCGCCGTCGCGAACGTCTTCACACCGATGAAACACACACGACGCGTACGGGTCCAACTCATATTGCAGACCGACCGGCGCGCGACGCAAAAACATGCGCGGCCGGCGTGCTTCGTTCAGGGAGGAAGAAGTGCGATGAAAAGAGGTCTATTGGCGATGTTGTGCGTGCTGGCCGCCGGATGCTCGACGCGCGGGCAGGTTAACCCCGACGTGATGCAGCTGGCGACCGCGCCGCTCACCTGCACAGCGAAGGCCGAATGCGATACGTGGTGGCAACGTGCAAAGACCTGGGTCACCGATCATTCGCGCTATGAAGTGACGACCAGCACCGATTCGCTGATCCAGACTGCCGGGCCCGACGGCGGCAAGCGCGCGCTTGCCTATCAGATCACAATGACGGGCAACAACGACGGCACGTTCACGATCGGCTTCTCCGCGCATTGCGATAGCCCGCTCGGCTGCAAACCCAACCCGTGGGAAGCGGGCGCGGACTTCAAGCAGTTCGTGCGCGGCGGCAACACCAATGAGAACGCACCGGACCGCATGCCGACTCCGTCCGCTGGGCACCCGGCGGACGCGATGCCCGGCCAGACGACGTCATCGCCGACCGGCGAACCCGTATCGCAGTAATCAGCCAAACGCATCACCGCGCGACTGAAGAATGCTTTAAGACTTCTCCGATTGGTGTTGAAGAGGGCCGAATTTATCGTTCGAGCACCTTCAATTCCATCGGGAAGCCCCCATGACCCTTCGACTCTCCGTCGCCGCCGCGTGCATCGCATTCGCGGCTGGTTGCACCACTTCATCCGGTCTGACCTACAACAACGACGTGATTACCCTGGCCAATGGCACGCAAGCGCATCGCGTGCAGTGTCAGGGCCTCGCGGAGAGCACCGAAAGCTGTATGGACCAGGTGAAGAAGGTGTGCGGCGACAAGCAGGCGTTGCGCGTCTCCGCAGTCGATCGTGCGGCGTCCGGCTTCAAACCCGACAACGACCCGCGTGAAATCCTCTTCACCTGCGCGACGCCCGTCGTTCAGCAGCCGGTGCCGCAGGCGGCGCCGCGGCCGGTCGCGCCTCCGGCTGCGCCCGCACCGGTCCGCAAGGTCACATTGCAGGGCGACGCAAACTTTGACCTGAACAGCGCGTCGCTCACGCCCGCCGCGAAAGCGAATCTCGACGATTTGATCGCTGCCAATCGCGGCGTCGATATCCAGCAACTGACCATCGCCGGCTATACCGATTCGACCGGCTCGGCTGCGCTGAATGATCGGCTGTCTGCCGCACGTGCCCGTGCCGTTCAGGCGTATCTCGGTTCGCACGGCCTGCGCGCCGCGAAGCACAGCGTCAACGGCTACGGCAGCGCATCGCCGGTCGCTTCGAATGCGACGGCGGCGGGCCGGGCCAAGAACCGGCGAGTCGAAATCCAGGTCGACGGCCAATAAAGCGATTCCGCGGTTTCCTTTTCCGCCCTAAGACGCGGGCCGTCGTTCCCCGGTCTCGCATTGCGCGGCGGCATCGGCATCAAGCCGATGCCGTTTTTTTTCGTCCGTACGGCCCGGTGGCCGCGCATCGCGGCCATCTTCAACAGGAAACGGCCCGGAACGCAGGCTCATGTATCGATAGGCTGCGCGTATCCGGGTGATAGTCTTCCATGCCTAGGCAACTAAAATGTGACGCGGACGCTGTCCATTTCTGAGTAGTCTTTACCGCTCAATCGACCGCAGCAGTGCCGCATCACGCCCGCTTCAGGCGCCTGGCCGACCCCTGACACATTGCAGGGTATGACATCAAACTGACCCTGCTCTGCATACAACGCAACGATAAGCGTAGCAATGCGACCAAATTTGTATGACAAAAATGGGATTCTTCGGGACCACCTCGCCGAAAAACAACACAAGCCCTAGGGACTCGCGCGAAGTATGTTGAAACTTAATTGCATAGGCAATATTATGTCAGTCAACGAGTTACGCGCGATTCGCGCCACCCGAGGCTATGTTCTGACCGATTCGCCGCGCGCCCGCCACAGCCGGCCGCAGAGGAAATCCCGCGATGCTGTACCTGAAAAACACCCTTGGCGGCTTAAGCCGCTCCCTGATCGATTCCGCGCTGCTTAATTTTCAGAAGCCGTATCGCTGGTGGAAGCTTGCGCTGTTCGCCGTCGTGTTTGTGCTGCCGGGCGGATCGCTAGGGGTGTTGTTGCTCGCGTGGATCGATCATCGGCGTATGCGTCGCGGTGCGAAGGCCGCATCGGTCAAGCCGGTCGCATTGCTGGTCGCGACATCCGTGAAAGCGAAAGCGCCGTCTGCGATCAAGAGCATTGCGCCGGGTGCGGCCATCTGCCAGACGCGTTCTGATGCGCCCGCCTGCCGTGCGGCTGCCGGCAAGCAGGCTCGTCAAATCTCTGCGGACTCTCGCGTCTGAGCGTTTTTTTCGGCAACGCGTCGACGGTTCGGCACAGTGAACCGCGGTTCTGCGCTAACCGACGATGCGATGCCGGCCGGCTTCCGGCCCATCGCCTCATCCCGTCCCCCAGCAACGCATCGGCGCTTTCGGCCCGTCCGCCGCAGTAACGGCACGTAACCGTGCGGAAACCCTCCGTAACACACCTGCAAGGCGCGTCGCATTACTCTTCTGTTTTCCGCGCGCGAGGCGCAGTAAGCTACCGGTCGCGCACGCAATCTCGTTCGTGCTGCAGCCTGGTTCACGTGGCAGCTTCGTTCGTGCCGCGGCACCATTCCATGCGTTTGTTCACCCTCACACAGCGACCACGCGAGCGCCGCCGGGTGTTTTGCGTCATCCGCCGGCCGAATCGACAGGAATTCAATTGCATGCAGTCTGATTTCACCTCGCGCCGCCGCGCCGCCACGCCCCGCGCCATGACGATCGCCGTCGCCGCGGCGCTGTGCGCGATGCTGGCCGGCTGCGCGGTCGGCCCCGACTACAAGCGGCCGACAACCGATATTCCGGCGTCCTACAAGGAAGCGGCGGAGGGCTGGAAAGTCGCGCAACCGTCCGACCAGCAGGATCGCGGCGCGTGGTGGACCATCTATAACGACCCGCAACTGAACGCACTCGAAGACAAGCTCAACGCGTCAAACCAGACCATCGCCCAGTTCGCCGCCGCCTACCGGCAGGCGCGCGCGCTCGTCGCCGAAGCGCGCTCCGCGTATTTCCCGGTGGTCACGCTCAATGGCAGCGGCGAGCGGCAACAGTCGCCGGCGCGCAGCGGCGGCTTTGTCACCGGCACCGGTTCGGTCGGCTCGTCGGGCGCGATTACCAATAGCTTCCGCCTGTCTGCCGACGCGACATGGGAACCGGACCTGTGGGGTCAGGTGAGCCGCACTGTCGCGGCGGAAAAAGCCGGGCAGCAGGGCGCCGCCGCCGATCTCGCGAACGCACGCCTGTCCGCACAGGGGACGCTCGCGCAAACCTACTTCACGCTGCGCTCGCTCGATGCACAGCAAAAGCTGCTCGACGACACCGTCGTATCGTTCGAGAAGTCGCTGCAGCTGACGCAAAACCGCTATGCGCAGGGCGTCGCCGCGCGCTCCGATGTGATCCAGGCGCAAACGCAGCTGCAGTCGGCGCAAGCCGCGGCAATCGACAATGGCGTCGCACGCGCGCAGAACGAGCACGCGATCGCCGTGCTGATCGGCGAACCTGCGTCGACGTTCTCGCTGGCGCCGGCGCCGCTCGATGCGACGCCGCCCGATGTGCCGGCGCAACTGCCATCGGCACTGCTTGAGCGCAGGCCCGACATCGCGTCCGCCGAGCGCAAGGCAGCGGCCGCGAACGAGCAGATCGGCGTCGCGATTGCCGCGTACTTCCCGACGCTCACGCTTTCCGCGAGCGGCGGTTTCGAAAGCTCGGTCTTCTCGCAGTTGCTGACGGCGCCGTCGCGCTTCTGGACCGTGGGCCCGCAACTCGCGGCAACGCTGTTCGACTTCGGCTTGCGCAGCGCACAGACCGACGCGGCGCGGGCTACCTATGACCAGAACGTCGCGGCTTATCGCCAGACGGTGCTCGCCGCGTTCCAGGACGTTGAAGACAATCTCGCGTCGCTACGCATCCTCGGCAACGAAATCGTCATTCAACAGCAGGCGGTGCAGTCGGCGCAGCAGGCGCTCGATATCGTGACGAACCAGTACAAGTCCGGCACCGTCGACTTTCTGACCGTGCTGACCGCGCAAACCACCGCCTTCACCGCGGAACAGAAGCTCGCGACGATCGCGGGGCAGCGCATGGTGTCGTCGGTTGGGCTCGTGAAGGCGCTCGGCGGCGGCTGGGACGTCGCGCAAATAGATCGCGAAAACGGCGGGATGGCGGCACCGGCGCCCGCCACGCCTGCGTCAGCGCCGCAGGCAGCGGCAGATGCGGCACCCGTCGCTGGAACGACGGCGGCGGCACGCGCGGGCGCAGCGACAAAAAACGTTCAGCCAGTCGCGCAGAAGCCCGCTACGCCTGACGGCACGCGCAACGACTAGTCATCGTCGGCGCCGCTTCAATGCGCAAAATTCAGCGCCACGGTGCCCTGGCCGGTCGGCGCGCCGAGCAGATTCAACAAACCCGCGAGATTCTCGAGTGCTTCCGGCGTCGCACTCGCGGTGCCCTGGAATGACGTCGACCCTCCACCCAACGACCCATGGCCGTTGAGCAGCAACGGCCCCTTCAGCGTCGACAGATCGACCATCGCAGCCGCGCCTTCCGCCTGAATCACCACGCGATACGACCCGAGCGGCTTCACGCGCGACACGCTCGAACTCATGTCGTTCAGCCGCACGGAGAGTTGCCCGAACGCTTCGCGGCCGAAGCTGCGCCAGTCGGTCCACGCCAGCCGCACGTCGCCTTGCAGATTCAGCGTATTGAACGGCGCGCCAAGCCCCGCGAGCAACGACGCCGGCACCGCGATCTGACCAGCCGTCATCAGCGCGCCGCGGCGCGTTACGTCGACCTGAATCGCATCCGGCATCGCGTCGGTCTGGCGCATCTGCATTCGCACGCGGCCCGTGAAAAGCGGCCAGAACGACGTGCGCCATTCGATGCGCCCAGGCAGCAGTGTCGCCCCGCCGCCGTCAGGACCGGCCGCCAGCATCAGCACGGCGGAGCCCTGCCACAGCGATCCATTAGGCTCGACGAGGTTCACATGCCCTTGCGTCGCCTTCGCGAACTGCGGCGTGATCCACGCGGCCGGCAGCATGACGAGCAGCACCGCCCCGCATGAAACAACGGCGACGATCACCCACGGCAACGCGGCGCCGATGCGCCGCATCCAGACATTCATCACAGGTCCCGTCCGCGTGGGATCACTTGATCGTCGCCGGCTGTAGCGACGCGGTCAGGTCGACCTGGCCATCTTCTTTCAGCGCGGTCACATGCGCTTCGGACACCTGCACCTTGAACTGGCGACGCACATCGTCGAGCCACGCGGTCCACGCGGGAAACGACGCATTTTTCAGCTGGATCTGCACCGCGCTGCCGATGACCTGCACCTGAATCGGGTTCAGTCCGTGATCGCTCAACGATGCGGTGAGCGCATCTTTCAACGCGCCGCCCGTCGGCGCGACCCCTTGCGCGACACCCGTCAGCGCCCGCGCTTCGTTCGCCTGCGCGGTCATTTGCGCGAGTTCCCGCTGCATGCCCGGCAGCTGTTCGAGCAGATGCGCGCGGCCTTCCTGCGCCGGCGACCACAGCACCGACCACGCGATCACCATCGCCAGCACCACGCTGCCCCATGTCAGCAGTGCTTTTTCGCGTGGGTTGCGCGCGCCCCAGAAGCTGGCCCATGCCTCGAGCAGTTGTTCTTTCATTGTCCGCTCCTGATGGTCCACTTGCCGGTATTGCTGTCCACCGCGCCATTCAAACCGTTGCGCGCAAGACGCTGCGGGAAGTCCGGGTCGACCTTCACTTGCGGCTTGAACGTCACATCGAGACGGTGGTTCTGGTAATCGAGCGCGGCAAATCCGTTGACCGGCAGCGGTCCAAGCGATCGCGCCAGGCCGTCCGCCAGCGATAGAAAGTCGTCCGGCGACAGTTCGCCCGCCGCGACGCGCAGCTGCTGCAATTGCCGCGTCATCTGGCCGGACGCGTCGAGCACGACGGTCGTCTTCGGGAACGCGTTGAGCAGCGCTTCGGTCATTTGCGAGCTCAGCGCGTCGCGTTGGCGCGCGAGCATCAGCCACTGCACATTGGCGCCGACAATCGCGACGAGCGCTGCGGCGGCGATCAGCGCGATCGGCGCACGCAAGCGCCGCAGCGTTGCGCGGTCGAGACGCCACGGCTGCGACATGAACTCGAACTGGCACAAATCGAAGCGGCACTGGAGCGCGCGCTGCGCAAGCATCTCGAACGTCAACGGCTGCGCGTCGGCTTGCGCTGCCGGCGCGTTGGCCTTCCCGTGCGGCTCGCTGCCGGGCAGGCCGGTGAGCGCGTAGAACGTAAGCGGCGCGTCGCCCGTGAGCGCAGCAAGCGTCGCGCCGACCGCGGCCGCGGGCACGGCGAGGCCCTCGCCGATGCGCCCGCGCGCGATCGCCAGTTCGACGCGAGGCGACGGCGCTTCCTGCGGCACGTCACCCAGCAATACCGCGGGCGCGGACTGAATCGCCTCCCCCAGCAATGCGGCCACGATCGGCTCGCGCGACGCCAATAGCAAAGACGCTTCAGTACTGGCCGACGACGCTGCTTCGCCGGCCGTCCCGGCGTCAGCGCGCGCGCCTGACGCACCTGCGGCACCCACTTCGGCGACCGCATCGGACATCGCTTCGCTAAGCACATCGAGCGGCACCGCTTCGGCCTCCGGCCGCGGCAGACACGACGTCACCGGCACCGCGCGCAGATTCCGGTGCCCGGCGGCCACGAACGCTTCATGGATAAAACGGAACCAACCGCGGTCGATAATCGCGAGCAGCCGCCGCCCGTCCGCGAGCGGTTGCGTGTCGATCGCGATATGGCAGGTCTGCGGGTCCTGGATCAATTGATCTTCGACGACATTCGGCAATGCCTGGCGCAGCCGCGGCCCTTTCAGCGCGGGCACGGTGGCCGCCATCATCAGCAGGTCGCGCGCGGCGACCATCAGCACCGTCGACGATGCGCGCGGCAGCAGCGCCAGCGAAGCCTGGCCGGCGCGCATCGTGTGCCCCGACTTGTCGAGCAGCAGAAACGGCATCTCCGGCAGTTGCCATTCCTGCGACGACACCGCCGGATCACGCGGCGGCAATAGAACGATCAGCGTGCTCAAAGCCCACTCTCTTTGGGAAAGGCGTTATTCATAGTTGGTCCCGCTCCCGTACGATACGCGTCGTATGAGTCAGCGCGTCGCGATAGACGAGCGTCGTGCGGTCCACTTCGGCGCGTTCGTGCTGCACACGTCCGTGCACGACGAAATAGCTCGAATTGACGTCCATCTGGCTCGGATCGAACACGAGGTTCTGCACACCGGCGCCGCCTAGCGCCAGTTGCACATCGGCGACGTTGTGAAAGAACACCGTTTCGCGGCGTGCGACGAGCGCCTGCGCGCTCGACACGCTCATACCCGGCACGATCGCGGCGATCACTTCGGCGGGAGCGGTGTTCATGTTGATGGCGGTGACAGTCGGCAGGACCGTGACGAACGGGCGCAACCGCTGGACCATCTCGGGCGTGTAGCCCGGCACGTCGAGTAGCGAATCGACGCTGGTCATTTGCAGCGGCCCGCTACCGGTGTTCTCGTTCGAATCCGACAGCCCGGGGTTATCGGTGAAGTCGCTGCCGCCGGCAACGCCTCCACCCACGACCGGTCCGCTGGCCGCGATCGGCGCGTTCACCGGGTTCGACGTCTGGAAACGCGTGGCCGAATGCGCGAGGCTCGCGCGAACCTGCAGCGCCGTGTTCTTCGCAAGCTGACTATTCAGGCCGAGAATGCTGAGCAGCCGCTGGTACGAGGCGATGGCCTGCACATTCAGCTGCAGCGCGCCAGGCGCCGCCGACGTCACGAGATTACGCAGGTTGAACTTCGCCTGCGCGTCTTCGATCGATCCCGACAGATAGGTTTCCGCGCCTTCCGAGCCGCGCGTTGCGCCGATCTGCCCTAGAAAATCGGACAAGCGTGTTTTCGCAATCGGCACACCCCAGACGCCGCCGAGATACGTGATCCCCGCTGACGTATCGCCTTCCGAACGCAGAATCAGCCGCGTCCAGTCCAGCGCGCCGCGGCCGACCCACTGCGCTTGCGCAAGCAGCCGCTGATTCTCGATGCGGCGCACCTGGACCTGCTGCCGCCATAGAATGCCCGACACGAGAATGGCCGACAGCGCGACCACCAGCAGCGCGCTGATGATGGCGGCGCCGGATTCGCGCGCTCGATGCGCATCGGGCAGCGACCGCCGCGCCGGGTGTTGACGCAGCCGGCGCGGCATCGGCAGTGGCTTCTGGCGTGCGCCGCGCAAAGGCGGCCGGCAGGCTTTCACGAGCATCACTCCCCGACCAGGAACACCCGCGTCACCGGCCGCTTCAAGGTAGCCGCGCCGATGCTCAGCTCGAGCCCGGTCACGACGCGTGGAATCGGCGCGTTGCCGAGCTGCGGCACTTTCAGGTTGTTCAGGTTCTCGCTCATCGAGGATTCCACGTCCTTCATCTGCGTCGTCCAACCGACCTTCGGCACATACACACGCGCGGTAATCGTGCCGACGCCGGTCATCAGCGGCACCGCGCTCCAGTTGCTGTTCTCGTCGCCGGATAGCGCGCTCCGCACCTCGCCGAGGTTCCTGAGCGGCGGCGAAGCATAGCGCGTCACGTGCCCTTCGAACACGCGATACCGCACCACCTGCAGCCGCGGCGCCACGCCCGGCGCATCCAGTTCGCGCACGATCTGCAGCCCGCTCGTCGCGACCGACACCGACGGCTGACCCACTTCGTCCTCAGTCGCCGCCTGGCGCGCGTCGATGCGCATCTGATCGAACAGCTGCGCGAAAACGCGCTCGTCTTCCATCGCGTTCGTGATGGTCTGCCGGCCGCGGATGATCTCATCGAGCCCACGCCACGACAGCACCGCGATCACCGCGAGAATGGCAATTGCGACCAGCAGCTCGATCAGCGTGAAACCGCGCGCGGACCGCCGGCGCCGCGTGCGACGCTGAGCGCCGCACGCAACATCACGCCTCGCGCCGCGTTCAAAGCGGCCGGCTGGTTTCATTCGGGACCACCGTCACCATTTGCGCAAGTGCGCCGGGCTGCCCCGGCATCGTCACCGACACCTCGACGCGGCGAAACACCGGATTCGGCGTCGCCGTCACGCGCTCGGTGCAAATCAGCTGCAGGTTGCCCTGCGAACAATCGAAACTCTGCGAACCGACCTCGGGCCACGAATGCGTCAGCCGCAGCTGCGCCAGCGTATTGTCGGCACTCCAGCCGGCGAGCAAGCGTCGGTGCAGATCCGCTTCGCCATTCGCGAGGCTGCCGACCGCACGCAGCGATGCAGCGAGCGCGACCGCGATGATCGCGAGCGCGACCAGCACTTCGATCATCGTGAAACCCTGCGCCCGATGGCGTCGATTGCGTGATGGGCCGCGCGACCCTGGCGCACGTGCCGAAGTCCTGCTGCGAAACCCCGCGCGCCGCGTCATCAGCGCACCTCGTAGCGGCCGTTGCCGGTGCTGACGATGGTCGCGCTGCCCGCACCCGAGTAGAGCGTCACGCTCACCGGCGCATCGATGCTCTCGGTACCGAACAGCACGCGGTCGCGCTGCGTATCGGACCCCGACGACCCCGGATAAACAATCGACACCCCCGTCACACCGCCTTCCCAGTTTCGCGGGCCCAGCAGATCGTCGCGCAGCGGCCGCCACCCGTCTTCGGTTCGGATATCGAAACGAAAGCCGTTTTCGGCCGGCATCCAGGCGATCGGCCGTGCGCGCACCTGCGCTTCGTCGCCGGCCGACTCGAACAGCAGCGCCAGACGCTGCGCTTCCTCGTTCAGATCGGTACGCGGATTGCGCGAAAGCGACAGCGACGCGAGCGACACCAGCAAACCCGCGATCACCAGCACGACCATCATCTCGAGCAGCGTAAAGCCGCGCTGACGCCGCGCGAGCGCGCGGCGAAGCTCGAAGGGCGGGCAGGGGAGCGAGCGCATCGTGCGAAAAAACCTTAACTACCGACAGGTGACCGACCCGCGCGTGTCATTGCCACGAGCCGACGTCGGCATCGTTGCCTTCGCCACCCGGTTTGCCGTCGGCGCCATAGCTGAAGACATCGATTTCACCGTGCACGCCGGGGTTCAGGTACTGATACTGATTGCCCCACGGATCGTTCGGCAGACGCTCGAGATAGCCACCATCCTTCCAGTTATTCGGCACCGGATCGGTCGACGGCTTTTCGATCAGCGCGCGCAGGCCCTGCTCCTGCGTCGGGTAGCGGCCGTTGTCGAGACGATAGAGCTTCAACGCCTGCATCATCGTGCCGATGTCCTGCTTCGCGGCGACGCGCCGCGCTTCGTCAGGCCGGCTCATGATTTTCGGCACGATCAGCGCGGCGAGAATGCCGAGAATCGCGATCACCACCATGATTTCGATCAGCGTGAATCCCCGTTGACGACGGGCGCGGGCACCCGCGATTTCCGTGCGGCGATTCGTCCACATTTGCATCATTTGCTACCTCATTTCGATAAATTGTCGATCGGTCGCGCTCGGCAACCTTTGTGCATCTTGCGCCTCATGCGCGGAGCGACGCATTTTCGCGCTTCGCTTCCGGCACACGTTCAGATAGCGCGGCCGGTCATTCTAATGTCATGCCGTCGTATGGTTTCGATCCATCGCAACTTTCACATTTATCCGTACAATGTCGCGCATGACTGCCCTTCAAGTTCGCCTTCTGTCCCTCGTGTGCTTCGCCGCATTCTGCGCGACGGCCACTTACTGGTTCGTCACGCTGACGTCACACCGAGGTGACACCGTGCCCGCCGCTGCCGCGCGCGCGCCGGTGTCGGTCGATCAGGCGGCGACGCTGTTCGGCGGCCAGCTCACGCGCTCCATCAATCAGGACGTGCGGCTTTACGGCATCCTCGCGCTGCGCGAAGGCGCCGCCGCGATCGTCAGCGTCGGCGGCGAACCGCCCCATGCGGTATCGCTGGGCAGCGCGATCATGCAAGGCGCGAAACTCTCCGAAGTGCGTGCACGCTCGATCATCATCGATCGCAATGGCGCGCATTCGGAAGTGTTCCTGCCGGCCAACGCGCCCGGTCCTACCATCTACGTGCGCTAACCATTCCCACCATCCCGCTGAACGCCGCGTGCTCACTGCACGACTTATTGCACCAGGTTGTTCAGCTCGATGATCGGCATCATCACCGCCAGCACGATCACCAGCACCACGCCGCCCATCGCGAGAATCAGCAGCGGTTCGAGCAGGCTCGTCAGGAACATCGTGCGGCGCTCGAGTTCGCGCGATTCGCCTTCGGATGCGCGGTCGAGCATCGTCGTCACGTCGCCGGTCGCCTCGCCTGAGCGGATCAGGTGGACGAGCACCGGCGGAAACGTCTTCGTATTGCCGAGCGCGCGCGACAGCGACGTGCCTTCACGCACACGCACGATGGCGTCGTCGATATTGATGCGCATCGCGCGATTGCTGAGCGTTTCGCCGGCCGCCTGCAAGGCGCGCAGAATCGGCACGCCGGCCGCGGTCAGAATGCCGAGCGTGCTCGCAAAGCGCACGGTGTTATAGCCGCGCACCAGCTTGCCGAGCAGCGGCGCGGTCAGCACCCACCGGTCGAACGCGAGCCGTGGACCAGGTCGTTTGAGAATCGTGCGCACCACGTACACGACTACCACCACTGCGATCAGCATCGCCCACCAGTAACTTCGGACGAAGCCGGACAACGCCATCATGATGACCGTCAGAATCGGCAATTGCTGCTTCGTGCTCGCGAACACGTTGACGACCTGCGGCACCACGTAGCTGAGCAGAAACGTGACGATGCCGAACGCGATAATCGTGACGATCGTCGGGTACGTGAACGCGAGCACGATTTTCTGCTTCAGTGCATTGCGTTGCTCGATATAGTCCGCCAGGCGCGACAGCACCAGTCCAAGCTTGCCGGTGTGCTCGCCGGCCGCGACCAGCGCGCGGTAAATGTCCGGAAAATCCTTCGGATGCTGCGACAGCGCGTTCGCCAGCGAATGGCCTCCGAGCACTTCGGCGCGGATCGAGGCCATCAGTTCGCGGATGTAGTCGCGCTCCGATTGCTCGGTGAGCACCGCCAGCGCTTCGTCGAGCGGCAGACCCGCGATCAGCAGGCTTGCGAGCTGGCGCGTCAGAATTGCCTGCTCGCGCTGCGACAGCTTGCGGCCGAGCGACAGGCGCTGGCTGCGTTCGCCGCGCGTACGGGTCGCGGCAGGCTCGACGACGAGTGGCGTCAACCCCTGGGTGCGCAGTTGCGTGCGCGCGCCGCGCGCGCTGTCCGCATCGAGCACGCCTTTTTGTGCTTTGCCCGCAGCGTCGATCGCTTCGAACCGGAAAGCAGGCATGCGCTTACGCTCCGCCCGTCACGCGAATCACTTCTTCGAGCGACGTGAGGCCGCTCGCGAGCCAGCGATTGCCGTCCTCGCGCAGCGTGCGCATCCCTTGCTTGCGCCCGATATCGAGAATTTCGGCGTCGGCCGCATTGCGGTGGATGAGCGCGCGGATTGCGTCGTCAACCAGTAGCAGTTCGTAGACGCCGCGTCGTCCCGCATAACCCGAATGCCCGCACTTCTCGCAGCCGACCGGGTGCCACTGCTTGTGGCCTTCTTCTTC
>NZ_CADIKH010000006.1 GCF_902859855.1 Paraburkholderia humisilvae | reverse complement strand
ACCGTCGCTCGCAACAAGCTCAAAAGCGCTCAGCACCGACCTTCGATCATCGCCGCGTGCTGGATTCAGGCAACCTTGTGGTGACGTCATGATTTATGGAAAGGTCAATAATGCGACGTCACGCACGCAAATTATGTACCGGACGAGAGTCCTGTTCTCGTCGTTCTGTTCTTCAATCCTGCAAGCAGGTTTGAAAGAACCCGTCTAGCTGGTTCGTCGTAGTACCTGTCAAGAATTGACACAAAGACCAGCATCGCAGCGAGAAAGATCAAGAGAGCGACAGCTCCATGTACATGTCCTGCATTGATGGGCAATTTGGCGATCGTCAACAAAACCGGCACATGGATGATGTAAAGCCCGTAGGAAATCCGCCCGAGCTGCTCGAATGCGGGTGCGATGAAGGACGGAGGTTCAAATGAAGTCGCCAAGTAGACGACTGACGGAACGACCAGGATAACCTCTACGGCAGTGACGATGCCCGCCCAGCCGACGGGGACCTGAACGCAAAGCAGGAGGATGACGGCAGTCAACGTCAAGACGGACCGCGCGGCACTTTCACGTCGGGCCGACACCCTTGCACGATAAAGAAGGATACCGATGGAAAAAGAAAACGTCACGCGTCCAAGTGCAACATACCAGACGGAAAGGTTCCAGCCGGCGTCTATACCGTTGTGAGTCACTGAGTATAGGGTAATGACAACGGCCGAGATGGAAATAGCTGCGACCCAACAGCCGATAGACCTGTTTTTAACGGCTTTCGCGTACACGGAATTGGCAATGATCTCGTAGAACAGAGACCATGCGGGGTTGTTGACCGGATACAAAGGTTTGGCTCTCGACGGCAACATCAGCAGTGGCAGCAGCGCAAATGATGCCGTGCCGATGGCTGATCGCAGGTTCTCGTGGTCGGAGGCGGCTTCTAACACGAAATGTTCAAAGATGCCAACGAGAGCCCCCAACAGGTACAGAGGGAACAGCCGAATTAGCCTGAGTTTCAGGAAAGACCAGAAGGAAAGCGCCCCGGATAACAGCCTCTCTTCATAAGCATTCGCCACCACGAAGCCGCTCATCGTAAAAAAAAGGTCAACGGCAAGATAACTCTGCGCGAATTGCGGCGAAATAAACAGAACCGGAGCGTGACGAAAAAAAATCAAAATCGCTGCTATGCCCCGAATTGCATCCAGGTTGGCGTACTTGCGTTTGCTCATGTGGAATCGTTTATGTCCGTAACGGCTTCTTGCCGGCAGCCATTCTGCAAGAGGCGTGATCCGTGACGCCCGTTTAAGCCGCTCGCCGCTAAGGCCTGTCTTCAGCGTGGCAGGCACGTGTGAAGCAGGTGGTGTGGGCGCAAGGGACTAAATGATTTTTAAGGCAACTTATCGTGAAGTCCGGCTCCCCCGGTCACGCACTTGAGTGTCATTGGTGTCCGGGGGGATCATGCGGCTCGGGATTACTACCGGCGAACTGTTGTGGGAGTGGCGCGAGCGCAGGTAGAGCCCGCTCATACCCAACCGGTAACGAAGCTGGGCTTCATTTGCGCCGGCGCACTCATCGATTCTGCCTGCCGTCGACCGGCTCAACGTGCCCTGCTCCCCCCGTCGCCGGATAGAGACAGGTCTCACGTTCCTCCGCGGGGGATGTTTGACGATCCATTCCCTCGTCAGTATCGCCCGTGCCGCCATTCTGAAAAATCGTCGGGCTTCTGCCGTATTGCTTCTTGAAGGCCCGACTGAAGTGCGCCGCGCTGACAAACCCGCATTGCCACGCGACATCGCTTACCCGAATGCGATCGCCGCCGCCCGTCAACATCTTCTTCGCCCTTTCGAGCCGCTTTTGCAACAGATAGCGCATCACTGACGACCCATCACGTTCAAACAACCTCGTCAGATAGCGCCTTGAAATCCCCATCGCGCTAGCGATCATGTCGGGGCCGAGATCCTCATTCCCAACGTTACGCTCGATGAAGCGTTTGACTTTTCTCAGCGTCACATCGGAACTCAGCACGCGTTTCGGTGCCGTCAGATCGTCGGTGATGATCTCCATCAGGTCAGTCAGATGCTCGGCCACGAGCGTGGCGCCGTATGAACTGCACCGCTCGCCATTGGCTGCCGCAGCAGCCAGCAGCGATCTCAGCAACGCGACGTCAGGCGAAGTCGAATCCAGAACGAACATCTCGCGACCCGACAACGCCTTCGCTCTCCCCTCAAGGGAAGACTTCGGCACACGTAAGATCATCCCTCGGGCATGTTCAGCCGACGTCTGCGTATAGGGAATGCTAGCGTCGAAAAGAAGCATTGAAGCTTCGTTAAGCCGCACGCTCGCGCCCTCCTGCTCTATCTCAATGGCGCCGCTCTCGATCATAAAAATGACGAGTGTGTTCTTCCGCCAATTGTCGAGTCCTGGGCCGGGACGCCAGGTCCATCGCTGTCGAGAAAGATCCGTGGTTTCAAACCTCAGATCGCCCATGAACCACGAAGTCGTGAGAAGCTCGCGCCCATCGCCGCCGGCGAATTCGCATTCCATACTCCAGTTACTTCTTACCAGTTCGCGCCATTCCTCCTCGGTTCTGGCGTTCTTAAGTCTGAGAGCGTACGTGGCGAAATGCATAAGTTTTGATAACGGCTGGCGTATCCCTCACATAACACGGAACAGATATCAGGCTAAAGGTTGTTTGCAAGGACATCCCCGTGGAAGTGCTATGCAATCCTAGATGATGCACCCGCTGATGGCCGTTTATAAACGGACGCGTCTGCAACCCTTCGCTTTCTCCAACGCGCGTTCGTCCGTCGTGCTGGCGCCCGATGTTCACGCGCACTTTTTGCACAATGGAAAACAACAGACGAATGACAAGCTTGAGATTGCGTTGGCGAGATTGCATCAAACGCGTGACAACGGACCTGAATTTCATTGGGCTTCTTTGACGTGCGCTCAAGCCGTCAATGAAACGGGTGTCTTCACATTGACGTGACCAAGGACGCTCCGACGGTCTTGCAATAGCTGGTCAAGACTCGCCCTCGCACGGTCGCAGACATGCTGCGAACCCCACGCAGAGAGAGCCGTTGAACATTTAATGACCTGCTGATCATCGAGACTGTCGCATAGTGCCTTGTCCGTGAGAATTCGCTGTGAAATCCGTATCACCGCGGGCCGACAGGCACTTTCACCGGTTAGCTTGCTCAACGCTTCAAGGCAGTTTGCAACGTGCTTTGCGGTAAGTCGATCGCAAATCGACGAATCTGACGCGAGTCGCCTGGCCAAATGAGCGGCCGCTTTTCTGCACATTTCATTCGTATGCCAATTGGCTAAAGCATCGAGGCAGACAGCCACGTGCCGTCCATTGAGATGATGTCGTAACGGGCCGTCGTCCGAAATTCGCTTCGCGAGCCTTAAGGCTGCGGCGCGACATGACTCGTCAGCGCTCCATTGTCCTAATGCACCAAGACAGTTCGCGACACGCACGCCATTCAGCTGCTTCACGAGCATGTCATCTGTTGCGATGCGACTCGACAGGCGCCTTCCCGCATCTGAACATATGGGTGCATGACTCCATTTTCCGAGTGCACTCAGACAATGTGCAACCGCGTGCCCGTTGAGGCCGTAAAGCAAATTCTGATCGGCAACGAGCCGTCGCGCCAATTGCATGCCCGCTTTTGCGCATTCACTCTCTTCATGCCATCTGCCTAGCGCGTTCAGACAGCCCGGAATGACTTCGCTATTCAGTTCATCCGTCAGTACCGGGTCACTCGCGATTCTGTTCGCAAGGCGTATGCCTGCGGCCCGGCACAAGGGTTCTCTATCCCACTTCGACAGCGCAGTTAAACAGATACCGATGTGTTGGGCATCGAGCGACTCGACCAACTGTTCGTCGTTCGCAAGTCGCGCGGCCAGAGCAAGTGCGGCATTCCGACAAGCTTCGTCCTTGTCGTATTTCGCCAGTACGTTCAGACAGTCCGTTACCTGCTGGCGTTTCAGTGCATCGCATAGCGTCTTATCGAGCGCGAGTTCCTTAACAAAGACCTGGGCGTCGTGCGGGAGGCCGTTTTCGGCGCTAAGGCGAGTAAATGCCGTTAGGAACACTTCCAAATCGCGGCGAAACACACCCGACCCGCGATGCGTTAGCGATTCTCGGGCTATACCAGTAGGTGCGTTGCGATATTCCGGGGACGACATTTGAAGAAGAGTTTGGGCGCCGTCATTCATCCAATACCTCTGCAAGGTGTGGCGACGGTATCTTGTGCCAACGTATTGGACGCCGCTTGACTGCCACTCCACATTCTCTTGTCCTGGCGGGCCAACAGGTCATTCGTGCCTTAATCAATTCCCGTCACTGCCGTCAACGTGGCTGAGGCGGCCAGCAATGAACGAGTGTCACGCCGATCTCTACACTTCGATGTTCCGAGCTTAACGCGTCTACGGAGAACCTCATGCTCAGCATTAACACCAATCTTGCGTCACAGATCGCTCAAGACAACCTGCTTCAATCCAGCAATGCGCTGTCGCAGGCAATCACCCGTCTGTCGTCGGGTAAGCGCATCAACAGCGCGGCCGACGACGCAGCCGGTCTCGCCGTCTCGACCACCCTGCAAACGCAGATCACCGGCCTGACTCAAGGTGTTGCGAACGCCAACGACGGCGTGTCGCTGGTGCAAACGGCCGGCTCGGCCCTGTCGCAGATCACGAACAACCTGCAGCGTATTCGCCAGTTGGCTGGCCAGGCGGCCGGCGGCACGCTGACGCCGGAAAACCAGGCGGCACTGCAACAGGAAGTGGCGCAGCGAATTCAGGAAGTGAACCGTATTGCTTCGCAGACACAGTTCAACGGCCTCAACCTGCTGGATGGTTCGGCTGGGATGATCAACGTTCAGGTTGGCGCAAACGTCGGTCAGACCGTTTCACTCGATCTGAGCCAGGGCGTTTCGGCGGCTTCGCTTGGCAGCGGCTTCGTTCAGGCAGGTAATACGCTTGGCACGATCACGGGCCTGAACCTGAATGCGGACGGCACCGAAGCGACCACGGCAAACGGCGCGATCAAGCAGATCAACGTCGTCTCGAACGGCACCGGTGGCTTCACGTTCACCGACCAGAACGGCATCGCGATCTCAACGGCCGCATCGTCTGCCCTCTTCTCGATCACGACGACCAATGGTGTCTCGTCGCTGTCGCTGAGCAGCAGCGGAAACAGCGCGCTGGACCCGGCGAACCAACTGGCTGCGATTGCGGGCGCATTTAGCACTGGCGCGGCCGCCGGTACGGTGTTCGGCGTGATCTCGGGCATCAACGTTGATAGCGCGACGGGCGTGGACGCTACCGCGGGCACCCCGAACACAGTTACGTCGATCAGGATCGAAGCGGACGGCAAGGGCGGTGTGCAGTACGTCGACCAGAACAACGTCGCGCTCAGCGCAACTGCGCAAACGGCGTTGTTCGGCGCGGCGAGCAACACCACGGTACCGGCCACGTTCGCCGGCGCCGCACCGGCCAGCACGATTGGTTCGAGCGCCGCAGGCACGCAGCCGGCAGGCAGCGCGCTGGCAAGCATCAACACGCTGAACCAGCCGACCTCGGTTGCACAGATCGATATCAGCACGACGCAAGGCGCGAACAACGCGATGGAATCGATCGACATCGCGCTAAGCAAGATCTCCAGCATCCAGGCTACGCTCGGCGCCGCGCAAAACCGCTTCACGGGAATCGTGCAGTCGCAGCAGAACGAGTCGACCAACCTGACGGCCGCGCAATCGCAAATCACGGACGCTGATTTTGCCGCGGAAACGGCGAACCTGAGCAACGCGCAAGTGCTGCAACAAGCGGGTATCTCGGTGATCGCACAAGCGAACTCGCAACCCCAGCAAGTGCTGAAGCTTCTGCAGTAAGTTCGGAAGTCAACCGGTAGCGGGTCAAATTCCGCTACCGGTTTTTTAGTCTCTTCAGAAGCCCATCCAGGCGGATCCGCGCAAACAGGCTAGTACCAGGACCGCGTCACTACCCGACCCAGTGCCCGCACTACGCTGCTAACAAAGATCGATACCTCACGGCTTTATAGCAGACGCCAGCACACAAGGCATTGGCACCCGAATCTCATCCCCATCCCGATACGGCGCACAATCCGCGAGCACCGACTTCTCGATCGAGTCCCGAGCCTGCGGCGTCTGTGCCCGCAACAATGCGCTAATTCGCACCGCGCCGTGCAACATCACGTGGAAGGACGTTTCTGGCGCGCGTGTATGAAGCGTCTGCCCGACCTCGACGACTTGAGGTTCAATGAATCCGGCCGCGCGCAACGTACGTTCGCACTCGCTCCAGTCGCTAAAGCGCGTAAACGGTGGGCCGGGCGGCAGCGGTACGTCCATGCGTCCATAGGTCTCGACAGCCTTCAGAACGATGCCGAAACCCACCGCTCGCTCAGGCGTCGCCCACACAGTGAAAGCGACCTTTCCGCCGCTTCGCAGCACGCGAAATACTTCGGCCAATGCCTTTTCCGGCTGCGCGAAATGCAGGATTCCAAAGCTGATGCCTACCGCGTCGAAGCTCCCATCCGGAAATGGCAACGCTTCCGCGCTGCCGTGGTGGAACTCGATGTCGGAATAGGTGCGCCTGGCCTCGTCGACCATACCTTGCGCAAAATCAATCCCTGCTGAGTGTGCGCCGCGACGCGCGGCAACGGCCGCGACATAGCCGGGGCCGGTCGCCACATCGAGAAATCGTGTGCCTGCACCAACTCCGAGCACATCGAGCAACGCGTCATTGGACTGCTGCGTTAGTTCACCGAACTTCGCTTTGTAGGAGGAGACGATTCTCTCCCATGCTTCATGCTCGAAGGCTGTGAAGCCATCTTGTTGAACTGAGGTCATACCCTTGGGTCATTTGTTTCATGGTTAGGTGGAACACCCGAAGGCGTCCCGCGGCGCGCCAAATGTCATCGATGGAGAACACAGGCCGCACTGCGTTATTCTACTTTTTCGTGCTTGTCGTTTTTGCAGGCCGATTTGCGTGAAGAACGAATACCTTTACGCGATACGCGAATTTCGATGGTTGATGTCGGCAAATCTTTCCAGCCGTGTTAACGAGGATCGGAATTCCTTTCTAGCGCGTGACCGTGCGGGCCGCCGAAAGCGCTGATGGACGGAACCCGATCCGCGCGCACGTGTCGCACTAAACGCCTGCGCAGGTCGTTTCGCGTTTCGCGCATGACGCATTCACGAGACACCGGCCCGTTTATCCACCTGCAATGAAAATGCGCTCATCGCCCGCGGGAGCATGCATGCGACGCCTGACGTTTCCCTTTGTCCTTCTTTTAACAACGTTAACAGCCTGTGGCGAGTTCAGAACTCACGAAGCGCGTGATCCGCAAGGCGCGTTGATCGGCTCGAACATTCTCGATCTGGTGCAGTCCGTTGGCATTCCCGACAAAACCATGAAGCTTGTCGACACCGGCGGTCCGAATGACCGCATGGAAGCGCAATGGAATTTTTCCAATTCCGATGCCGCGCTGGATATGAACGCACTGGTGCTCGACGTGAAAATAGGCGGCGCGGGCAAATGCAGCATGACGGCGACGGTCGAACGCTGGGGCGGCAAGGTGCTGGCCGTGAACTTCCCGCAAGCGCATAGCGACAGCGTCGGTTCCGACTATGGCGCGTGTGAGCCGCTGGTCGAAGAAGCGCTGACGCACAACCCGCACACGCCGGCCGATCCGAAGTGGGATGCGTTCGCGCTGGTCGGCGCCGCCAAGTGACCCGTGTGTCGATTACTGCGGTGCACCCGTCAACTGGTCGATGCGCGCAGCGATATACGGATAGAACGGGTTCCACGACAGTCGCGTCAAGACGCCTGCCCCCACGATAAGCGCACCCGTTTCGCCCCGTATCGATTGCGCGCCGAGGTGCACGCCGAGGTCATCACTGGGGTCCGGCGTGCGGCCGTACAACGAATCGGTCTCAGGAAACGGCAGCGCCACATGCGACAGCGAGTAAACGTCGGTCGGATAATCAAGACCCGTCGGTGCCACGGTGGCTGTCGTCGCGTTCGCTTCGATCGACCGCTCGACGACCTGCGGTGACGTGGTCGATGCATTGGTGAGCACCGTAAACCGATAGCGCAGCGGCGGCGACGGCGTGAGACGGCGCAACGCATCGCGCATCGCCGCGCGCAGCAGCGGGCTCCATTGCGCGGTCCGGTTGATGTCGAACAGAACGAGCTCGCTGCCGTTGGGCGGCAGTTGCGCATACAGCGAACTGATGATCGCGCTGGTGCTGACGGTGAAATCGATCACGGACTGAAACGTCAATATCGGCGGCAACGATGCGAGTTGTCCGCGGGCGCTCGCTTGTGCCACTTCCTGGCGGATCGTTTGAGTCAAGCGCCACGACTGCCGCGCGCCATTCACCGGGAACGAGTTGTACTTGAACGGATTGAATTCAGGCACGATATCGAGCCACGCGGCTTTCGCGAACGACGGCAGCACCGCGGGCCATGCGGCCACGCCCGCAAAACGCGCGAACTGCGTAATACCGATCATCGGTGAGAGCAGGATAAGACGGTTCGCCTGCGGCAGGCGCGGGTCCTGCAGCGCTTCGAGCGAGTATTCGAGCGCGAGCGCGCCACCGTTGGAAAAGCCCACGAGATGCAGCGGCGCAGGCGCCGGCACGCGGCGGCGCGCTTCGCGCACGGCGAGCCGCGTGGCGGCCTCCCAGTCGTCCGCGGTGACATCGGTCAGGCTTGACGGGACGGTGCCATGTCCCGGCAGACGGATCGCCAGCACGACAAAGCCGGCGCGCTGATAGCGCAGTGCGAGGTGGCGCAAGCTGAACGGGGAATCGGTCAAACCATGGAGCATCACGGCCACGCCACGCGGCGGCCCTTCTGGCGTGAGCGTGTACGACCGGTTCCAGTCCGTCCTGAAGCGCTCCGGAAAGACCGGACTCCCGGCAAAATAGCGATTCGCGGGGACTTGCTCGTTAGGCGGCAACTGGTCGGTAACGTTTTTTCTGACCGCATCGAACAGCCGGTTCTCGTGAGCGATGTAATCATCCCAGCTCGCGCGATCCAGCTCGTGCGCGTGCATTTCCTCCGGCACGTAGGTGTGCCACAAGGACAAAGGCGGCTTGCGCTGCGTGTCCACCATCCGCACGCCGACCACGCTCGCAACGATCAGCAGCATGACAATCGACAGCCGCTTGATCCAGCGTACAACCCATGCTTTCATCGTGATGTTTGTCATGTCCGGTCGTTGCCTCGCGAACGGTTCACCCGCCAGGCGGGAAGCTAGTGGAGATAGGCCGGCCAAAACCACGGCACGAGCACGATGGTGATCACAAGCGCCGCCATCGCTGCCGGCAAGCCGATCTTGAAGAACTCCTGGAATCGATAGCCGCCCGCGGTGTTGACCAGCGCATTCACGGCCGTCGAGATCGGCGACATATAAGCCGCGGATGCCGCGATTGCGGTCGTCATCGCAAACGGATAAGGCGACGCGTGCAGATGTTCGGCAATCGCGATCACCACCGGCGCCATCAGTACCGCCGTCGCCGTGCTGGAAATAACGAGCCCGACGACCAGTGTCATCGCGAACACGGCGGCTAGCAAGCCGTGCGGTCCCCAATCGCCTGCGAGGCGAAGCACCGCATCGGCAACGATGTCGATGCCACCCGTACGCCGCAGCGCGATCGAGAAAGGCAGCATCCCGACGATCAGCACGAGACTGCGCCAATGAATGGCCCGGTATCCGCTATCGAGGCTCACACAACCAAGCAGGCCCATCAAGAGACAGCCAATCAGGCCCGCGAGCACGTTCGGCACTTGCGGGATAAGCATCAGAATAATGACAAGCGCCATGCAGCCGATCGCGTATACAGCCTTATGCGGAACAGGCACGTAAGCTTCACTTTCGATCGGCATCGCGAGGCAAACGATGTCGTGCTCCACCGACTGCATCGTGAAGATATTGATCCATGGACCGACTACGAGCAGCGTATCGCCCACTTTGAGGCGCGTGTTCTGCAAATCGTGCTCGACAGCGGCGTCCGCACGACGCAAGCCCACTACCGTGACGCCGTGGCGTCTCAACGTCACCGAGCTGCGCGCGACGTTGCCGATCAGACTCGAGTCCGGCGGCACGATCACCTCAGCCATGCCCACATCGTGTCGCTGATCGGTGAAGTAAGCCCCCGACATTCTGAGCACAATGAGCGAGAAGCGCTCGCAAAACGATTGCACATTGAAGGCGGTGACGTCCGCGTCGAGCAGCAACACATCGTCGGGCGCAATGTTGCTTTCCGATGTCGCCAGCAGCAGCGTCGTCCCCATACCCGCGCGCCGTTCGATCGCGACCACGTGTGCGTCGGGGTGGTCACCGAGTCCGCCGCGTCCGAGCGTCTTTCCCACGAGCGGAGAATGGCCCGCGACCCGCAGGCGGAACGCGCGGCCCTGCAGCGAATATCGCGCGACCCAATCGTTCACTGAAGGCCGGTTCGATGCCTCGCTGCGCCCCGAGCCCTTCAGGAAGCGGCTCGCGAAAGTCATGTAGACAATGACCATTGCGAGGATCGGCACGCCAATCGGCGTAAACGAAAAAAATGGCAGGCCTCGGAAACCGCGGTAGATCAGCGCGCTGTTGATCACGAGATTCGATGATGTGGCGACCAGCGTCAGCATGCCGCTCGTCAGTGCCGCCATGCTCATCGGCATAAGCAGGCGCGCACGAGGGATGTCGGATTGGCGCGCGATGCGGATCACGATCGGAATGAAGATCGCGACCACGGCGGTCGAACTCATCCACGCCCCCATCATGCCGACAACGGACATGACCAACGTGAGAAGGCGGCGCTCGCTCGAGCCGCCGCGCGCAATCAGATAGTCGCCGACGCGCTGCGCGACCCCCGTGCGCGCGAGCCCATCGCCGAGTACGAACAACGCCGCGATGAGAATGATATTTGCGTCCGAGAAGCCGGCCAACGCTTCCTTGACGGTGATGACACCCGACAACGGCAGCGCAACGATCATGATGAGCGCGACCGCGTCCGCGCGAGGTCGCCCGATCAGAAACATCGCCACCGCGCAGGCCAGGCAGGCAACGGTAATCAGAAGGTCGAAAGACATGATTTCGCTTCGCCATTCGATTGGCCATAGGTGCCACACGTACCGCGGATGCTGCCGGACTTCGAAGACCGAATAATTCGTCTATTTGTAAGTCAATGTTTTTGAAGAGTCTACCAGGACATGCGTGCGGAAGTTCGGAATATTTCATCGGTCACGTCGAGATCGACGCCGATTGGGCTGCAATCGGGCCGTGATCGGGTCGTGAAATGACATGGACAGTAGCCTCCGGCGCTCAAAGCCGATCAGCCTGACGACACCAATAATCGAACGTAGCCCTTACAATAGATGGCTTGAGCAGATAATCATGCGCCTGCGCCGCGAGCGCGTCCGACACGGGAATCATCGGCCCAAACGCTCTTGCCCGCACTTGCATCCGGGCTGCACGTTCGAGGTACACCGCCAGATAAGCCGCCTCCTCGACATATTCGCCCGTGGTCAACTGACCGTGATGCGCGAGCAGAATCGCTCGCCTGTCGCCCAGCGCTTGGGCGATGATCTCGCCTTCCTGGTCCGCAATCGGTACCCCGGGCCAATCCGCGAGAAAGGCACAGTCGTCGTGAAGCGGCGTCATGTCCATCTGTGAAATGATCAGCGGCTGACGGGCCGCGACCAGCGCCGATACGTACGGCGAATGAGTGTGGATAATCGCGTGGCTCTGTGGGCGCGCGTTATACACCCAAAGGTGGAAACGCGTGGCGGGATTCGCCATCCCCTGCCCGCTGATCGTATTCAGGTCTGCGTCGACCTCGATAAGGTCGTCCGGTGTCGCTTCGTCGAAGCCCAATCCAAATCGCAACGTCCAGTAGCACCCCGGCTTGTCCGAACGTGCGCTGATCTGCCCCGCAAGCCCTGCCTCCTGGCCGGTCATCGCGAGAATCCGGCATGCATACGCAAGCGTTTCGCGTAGCGTCCGCTCCTTCGGCTTCAGATTTTCCTGCATTTCCCGCGTGGCGCGATCGTCGAAATATTGCCTGGCTCGCAACTTCATCTTAGCCTCCATTTCCAATGAACAACCCACGCTGGCGTAAGCGCTGCACTGACTCGACATACAACGGGTCGCGCATCGCGTGGGGTTACTGGAAGTATTGGCAACCTGGTGTGCTCAAGCCATCAAGCGTGGTTCATAGCTGTTATGCGCTATCGGGATCGACCGGCGCGCCGTCTTCGCAAAACGCGAACTCGCTTCGCATCGGTCAAATGGCCGTTTGCGCCGATTGCAGGGCGACGGGACACCCGGATCCGGAATAAACAACCTTCACCAACTGTCATCACGATCAACCGCCAGCGCGCTGCGCGGTACGCCGGTATGCCCTTCAATCCGTGAGGACCCTTCGCGATGCAACTCAATCTCCCCCATGTCGTAGCAGAGGTTTCCGCTGCTTTTAGCGCGTATGAACGCGCGCTTGCCGATCACGACAACTTCATGATCAACGCGCTGTTCTGGCAGCGTCCCGAGACCGTGCGTTATGGCGTTGGCGACATCCAGCACGGTTGCGACCAGATCCGCGCTTTTCGCAAAACCTGTCCGCCGGTGCCGCAATCGCGCCGGCTGCAACGCACGGTGATCACGACGTTCGGCACGGATTTCGCGACTGTCAGCACTGAATTCATCAGCATGGAGACCGATCAGATCGGCCGCCAGATGCAAACCTGGGCGAAGGTCGGCCCCGATTCGCAGCCGGAAGCCGGCCTGCACGGCGGATGGCGCATCGTCGCCGCGCACGTGAGCCAGATCGACAAGCCGTAAACGCCCGTTGCGCCGCGCCGGCCGCGCCGCCCTCAGCGGAACCGGCGGGCGCACAAGAAACCGTTACGGCCCCGCCACCTGTTGCGCATGCAACGATTTGATGGATGACGGCAAGCGCGCAACTGCCTTTGATGCAAGTGGCCCGACTCGAACCGATTGCGCGTCCGCAACGGACTATTGCAGTTTCAATAATAGAGATTCACAGGAATAGGTAGAAATTATCAGGTGTTCTAGTAATCGAATACATTGCGATCCGCACGGTCATCGATGCCCGCGCGTCAACAATGCAATGACATCGATGTCATCGATCAACGTGTCTGTGGCGAGTAGTCTGATTCACAAGGTGACGCTGCATCATTTTGATTCGACGCATCCCAATCAGGAGAACACCACCATGAAGTTCGCTCGCTCAACTGCCCTTGTTGCCGCCCTTTTCGCCGTTTGTGCGCCGCTTGCGGCGCAAGCGCAATCGTCCAATGCACCGGTGACGCGTGCAGAAGTGCAAGCCGACCTCGTCCGCGTGGAACAGGCCGGCTACGATCCGCACAAAGTCGGCCCGAACTATCCGGCGGACATAGAGGCTGCGGAAAACAGGCTGCATCCTCAAGACGCGAACATCAGCAGCGACTACGGCCCGGGCGTGGGCGGCACCGCGGCAAGCGGCAACCGCGCAATGCCGATCTCAGTGCAGAACAACGGCATCTATCAGCATCATTGATTGCCACGCTTGACAAGAAACCGGCGTGCAGACGCCGGTTTCGCGTCCTCCCCGTTCTACCTTCTGCATACCGAAACAGCGCACATGGCATCATTGCGCAGATCGAAACCCTCCGCCCGCCCGCGTTTATTTGCCTGTAAGCGACGTTTTATTGCCTGACACGGTCGTCAGGAAGCATCGGCTTGACGCATGGTGAAGCCCGGCGCGGCTCGCGCCGATTGGGCGCCGCGCCCCATTTCCTGCTTTGCGTGACCGCCAACGCCTTCGTACGCAAGGCGCGAAGCCTTGGCCGCTTGCGGCCGGGCATTCAGCACGATCTGTGAATGATCCCGCGCTACGCTTATCGAATGCGATTCAAGCCAATCCGACGAGATTCATCGTGTTTTTCACAGAATAGAACGCTCCGATCAAGTGTTTTGATTCTCAACTGACTCTCACATGGGTCCGTCGTGCCGCGCGATTCTCCAAGGACCTCGCCGCGGAACCATTCGTTAAACGTTTCGAACTGGAGGGCTTATGGGGGCAACACCCAAAAGGGCCATGATGGATGCGCAGACAACAACAACAACAACCGGCCGACAAGCGGCCCGCACGATCTTTCTGCGGACGAAAGGTCGGACCGACGGCCCGTCGACGCGGCTCGCGAGTCCATCCGACATCGGCCAGTCAATCAAGCCATTCGTGCTGGTCGATCGCATCGAGCTGAACTCGCTGACGCCGCTCAATTTCCAGCCGCATCCGCATTCGGGCATCGCTACGTTGACCGCGCTGCTCGACGGCGGTCTGCAAATCGTAAACAGCAAAGGCAAACCGCAGATGTTGACGCCCGGCGCGATCGAATGGATGCAGGCGGGCCGCGGCACCTGGCACGGCGGGCCGGTCACGCCGACGGGCGTTGTGCGCGGCTACCAGCTGTGGATCGCGCTGCCGCCGGAGCTGGAGCTGTCTGAACCGTATGAGACGTTTTTGCCCGCTGACCAGATACCGCTCGAAGGTCCCGCGCGCGTGCTGCTCGGGCAATACAACGGCGTCGAAAGCCCGCTACCCATCTCGATGCCGATGACCTATCTGCACGTCGAGTTGAACGCCGGCGAACACTGGCGTTACGATCCGCCGCAAGGGCATGACGTGCTGTGGATCGCGGTCTATTCGGGCGCGCTCCACGCCGGCGAACGCGTTGAAGCGGGCGAAATGATCGTCTTTAGCGCATCGGAACACGGCGTCGACTTTGTCGCCGACGACAACTGCGGGTTTATGCTCGGATCGGCGCAACGCAGCCCGTTCGACGTCGTCGAGGGCTACTACTCCGTGCACACGAACGCCGCCGCGCTTCAGTTCGGCGAACTCGAGATCGCGCGCGTTGGGGCGCAAATGCGCATCGAGGGCCGGCTCGATGCGGAACAGGCGTCCTGCATCGCGCGAAAGATGCGCTCGGGCGTCTGAACGATGCGCCGGCACCGCGCCAGCAGCGGTCGCCGGCTTCCTCCGGTTCACGCGCCGGTTCACTGGTCGCGCGATACCGGATGGCCTCGCTCCGACCCCGTCATAATGGCGGACCTTGCTCCCTTGGCGCCCGGCATGACCCGCACAGAACGATGACGATCAAACTCGCAATCTTCGATTTCGACGGAACGCTGGCCAATACATTTGCGGTATTCGGCGAGTCGCTGAATACGCTCGCGCTCAAACACCGGTTTCGCCAGGTCATGCCGGAAGACGAATCGCGCATGCGCTCGATGAGCGCGGCGGAAATATTGCGCGAGCTCCGCCTGCCGTTGTGGCGCGTGCCTGCGGTCCTGTCCGACTACCGGAAGATGATGCGCAAGCGTATCGATGAGGTCCAGCCGTTCCCCGGCATCGTCACGCAGCTGGAAGCGCTGCTCGATAACGGCGTCGCGCTCGCGGTCGCCACATCCAATACGGCCGATAACGTGCACGCGGTGCTCGGCCACGAACGGGTCGAGCGGTTTGCGGCGCTCGAATGCGGGTCGACGCTGTTCGGCAAGTCGCACCGCTTGCGCCGTATCCTCAATCAGACCTCGATCGCCCCCGAGCATGCGATCTACATCGGCGACGAGTTGCGTGACGCAGAAGCCGCGCAACGCGTCGGCGTGAAGTTCGGCGCCGTCGCGTGGGGCTACACGCGCTTTGACGCACTGCTGCAAAAGAATCCTGACATGGGCTTTCGCGCACCCTCCGAGCTGGCGATGTTGCATGCGACGGCTGCTGACACGCTGCCGCCAACTGATCTCGCCGTCGCCGAACCCGTCCCGCTGCTGCGCAGGAACGACCCGAACTGACCGCCGCATGCGGTCACCCATGGCAGACGGGGTGCCACGCGTCATCCCTGCGTTCGATGGATCGACCGGCGGCGCTGGTCAGGACGCCGCGAGCCATTTCATGCCCAGCCTGGTATGATCCGTCCTTGGCAGTGGAATAGCGGTGTCGCACCCCGCGCGCGCTGCCGCATGCCTGGAGGAATCAACGCTTGCGTCAGGACCAACTGGACGGCATCGTCACGTTCATCATCGTCGCGGAGGAACAGGGCTTTTCCGCGGCTGCGGTGCGGCTGGGCGTCTCGCCATCGGCGGTCAGCCAGACGATCCGCAATCTCGAGGCCCGCGTCGGCCTCGCGCTTTTCAACCGCAACACGCGTGGCGTGAGCCTCACCGAAGCGGGCGCGACCTATTTCGACCGCGTGCTGCCGGCGGTGCGCGAGTTAACGGCCGCATCGGAAGAACTGGGCGCGGCGCTCGACCGGCCGGCTGGCGTGCTGCGCATCAGCGTCGCGCGCGCGGGCTACCTGACGGTGCTGCAGCCGATCATGCGCCGCTTTCTCGACGCTTACCCGGATATCCGGCTCGACGTGTCGATCGAACCGGGGCTCACCGATATCGTCGGCGAGCGTTACGACGCGGGCATCCGCTTCGGCGATATGGTCGAGCGGGATATGGTCGCGGTGAACATCGGTCCGCCGATCACCGCGCAGATTGTCGCATCGGCGGATTACCTTGCGATGCATGGCAGCCCGCAGCATCCGCGCGATCTGCTGTCACATGCTTGCGTGTGCTTCCGGCGCCCGACCAGCGGGCAGATCGAGCGATGGCTGTTTTCCAAAGGCGGGGAAACGCTGGAACTCGCGGTCAACGGCCGGTTGATTGTCAACGACTCGTCTGCCGCGGTGCAGGCGGCGCTCGACGGCATCGGCATCGTATACATGATCAACGGCTTTATCGACCCGCTGCTCGAGTCCGGCCGCCTGGTGCGTGTGCTCGCCGACTGGAGCCCCGCGCTGCCGGGTTTCGCGCTCTACTACACCGACCGCAAGCGCGTGCCGCCGAAGCTGCGCGCGCTGATCGATTTCCTGAAGGAAGAGCAGGCAGCCGGCATGCCGGCGCCGCGGACCGACGCGATTTTGCGCTAGGCGCCGCGGCGCCGGCTACCGTCCATTACGCGTTGAGTGGCGCCGACGGCGAGGTGGACGGCTCCATCAACTTGTCCATCGTGATCGGCAACTCGCGCACCCGCTTGCCGATCGCGTGATACGTCGCGTTCGCCACCGCCGCCGCGAGCCCCGTCACACCGATTTCGCCAATCCCGCGCACGCCGAACTCATTGAGCTCATAGTCCGGGTAGTCGAGCAGGATCACGTCGATCTGCGGCTGGTCCGCATGCACGGGCACCACGTACTCCGCGTAGTTGTTGTTCGACGGCAAGCCGCTGCGCGCGTCGTACTCGGTCCCTTCGAAGAGCGCCATGCCGATGCCCATCACAATCGCGCCTTCCACCTGGTTGCGCGCGGTCATCGGATTGACCACGCGGCCGACGTCGATCGCGCTGACCACACGCGCGACGCGCAGATGCGAAATGCCCGGGTCCCAGCGCACTTCGACGTAATGCACGCCAAACGAACGGAACGAGAACTTGCCGGACGGCGCGCCCGGCGTATGCGCCTGCCCTTCCGCGCTCGCGAGGCGCTGCGCCTTGAGCACCGTCGCGAAGTCGACCGAGCGCTCGCCGTTCACCAGCTTGCCGTTCTCGAACTTCAGCGCATCGGGCTTGGCGCCGTCGAAAATCGCGCCGTTCTGTGTCGCGAACCCCTTCAGCTGCGCGATCGCATTGCGCGTCGCTTCGGCGATCGCCGGCATCACGCTCGCGGTCGCCCACGAGCCGCCCGACACCGGCGCATCCGGGAAAGACGAGTCGCCGAGCTTCACGTCGATACGCTCGACCGGCACGCCGGTGATGCTGCTGACCGTCTGCGCGGCAATCGTATACGTGCCGGTGCCGATATCCTGCACCGCGCAAATCACGCACACGGAGCCGTCCGCGCGCAGCTCGACGCGCGCCTGCGCGGGCGTGCGGTAAGCGTCCCAGTTGCAGGCGGCCATCCCGTAGCCGATGATCTCGTGCCCGTCGCGCATCGAGCCGACGCCCGGCGTGCGTTGCTGCCAGCCGAAGCGGTCGCCCGCCTTGAGGATCGCCTCACGCAGGTGATTGCTCGACCACGGCAAGTCCACGCTTTCATCACGCGTCGAAAGATTGCGCAGACGGAATTCGCGCGGGTCCATATTCGCTTGCAGCGCGAGTTCGTCGATCGCCGATTCGAGCGCGAACAGGCCGGGCGCCGCACCGGGCGCGCGCATCGACGTCGGTGAGCCTTGATTCACGCGTGTCACCGCGTGACTCACGAGCACGTTCGGACACGAGTAAAGACTCTTCGACACGCCGCCGCAGTTCTCGACGTACTGATCGGTCAACGACGTCGTATTCACCGATTCGTGCCGCAGCGACATCAGCTGTCCGCTTGCGTCCGCGGCAAGACGCACGTGCTGCCGTGTTTCCGGCCGATGGCCGGTGGTCGTGAACATCTGCGCGCGCGGCACGACCAGCTTGACCGGCCGCCCGACCGCGCGCGACGCGGCACTTGCCGCAACCGAATGCGGCCACATCCACAACTTGCTGCCAAAGCCCGAACCGATAAACGGCGCTTCGACTGTCACCTGGTCCGGCGACAGCCCGAACACACGTGCAATCGTGTTCCGATGCACGGTGACGCCCTGCGACGCCTCGAACAGATGCAACTCATCGCCCTCCCAATGCGCGACCGTGGCGTGCATTTCCATCGGGTTATGCGTCTCGACCGGCGTGCGATACACCGCGTCGATCTGATGCGGCGCGCGCTCGAACGCCGCCGCCGCGTCGCCGCGCGTATGGCCGCGGCCGCCGTCGTGCGTGCCGCCGGCGGCGACGCCCTGCTCAAGGCTCGCGATCGGCTTGTTGGTCGCATACGTCACGTTGACCTTGTACGCGGCTTCACGCGCATGCTCGAACGTGTCGGCCACGACCAGCGCGACGAATTGCCCCGCGTAGTTCACGGTCGCGTCTTCGAACGGCAGACGGCGTTCGTCAGTCACCGACGCGCTCAGGATGTCGTTGAACGAGCTGATCGTGCGCGGCGCGCGGTACAGACGCGGAAACTGCTCGTGACTGAAGATCTCGAGCACGCCCGGCGTGCGGCGCGCATCGGCGGTGTCGATGCGCAGCACGCGACCGCTCGAAATCGTACTGAAGACGCCGTACGCGTAGACCATGCCCGGCAGGCTCTGATCGGCCGTGTAATGCGCGGCGCCGGTCACTTTCAGGCGCCCGTCCACCCGGCGCATCGAGTCGCCGATGATGTCATTGTTCATTCGTTCCTCACAATCGGATAGGCAAGCCGCGCTTTATGCGACGAGGGTGCTCAGATTACGGACGATCGCCTGCTGACCGAGCATGATCTTGAAGCCGTTCTGCCCATATGAGCGCGCGCCCTGCATCGCGGCGGCCGCCGCTTGCTGAAAGGTTGCCAGCGTCGCGGGCTGCCCCTTGAGCAGGGTTTCCGCGTGCTGTGCGCGCCACGGCTTCGTGCCGACGCCGCCCAGCGCAATCCGCGCGTCGCGAATCGTATGACCGTCGAGCACGACGATCACCGCGCTCGACGCGAGCGCGAACTGATACGACGCGCGATCGCGCAGTTTCAGATACGCGGAGCGGCTGTGCGGCAGCGGCGCATCGAGCGTCACGTGCGTGATCATTTCGCCGTCGTTGAGCGCATGTTCTTTCCACGGCGTGTCGCCCGGCAGCAGATGAAAATCGACGAAGTCGATGTCGCGCGCGCCGTTGGGCCCCTGCACGTGGACCGTTGCGCCGATCGCAGCCATCGCGACGCACATGTCGGACGGATGCGCGGCGATGCACTGGTCACTGCCGCCCAGCACCGCATGCACATTACGGTTGTTGCCGGCGATCGCCGCGCAGCCCGACCCCGGTTCGCGCTTGTTGCACGCGGACACGCCGTCGCGGAAATACCCGCAGCGCACGCGCTGCATCACGTTGCCGGCGGTGGTCGCCTTGTTACGCAGTTGCGTGCTCGCGCCCGACAACAGGGCCTGCGACAGCACCGGGTAGCGCGTACGGATCACCTCATGGCGCGCGAGATCGGTGTTGCTGACCATTGCGCCGACGCGCACGCGACCGTCGTCCAGCACGTCGATCTGCGTCAGCGCAAGCTTGTGAATATCGACGACGCGCGCCGGGCGCATCACATCGAGCTTCATCAGATCGAGCAGCGTCGTGCCGCCGGCGAGAAAGACGGTATTCGTCTGCGCGCGTGCCGCAATCGCATCGTCGACATTCGCAGCGCGGGTGTAGTCGAATGAGCGCATCTCAGGCCCTCCGCAGCTTGCCGCGCGCGTCCTGGATCGCGGCGACGATGTTCTTGTAGGCGCCGCAGCGGCAGATATTGCCGCTCATCGCTTCACGCAGCGAATGATCGTCGGCCGGCACGCGTGCGTCGTGCAGCAGCGCGACCGCGCTCATCATCTGCCCCGACGTGCAGTAACCGCATTGATACGCATCGTGATCCCAGAACGCCTGCTGCACCGGATGCAGTGTGCCGTTCTTCGCGATGCCTTCGACGGTCGTGATCTGATCGCCGTCGTGCATCACCGCGAGCGACAGGCACGAGTTGACCGACACGCCGTTCACATGCACCGTGCACGCGCCGCATTGACCGTGATCGCAGCCCTTCTTCGTGCCGGTCAACTGCAGCCGGTCGCGCAGCACGTCGAGCAGCACGGCGTTCGATTCGACGTTCAGCTGGTGCGCGACGCCGTTCACCGTGAACTGCACCGTGTACGGACCGCCGTCGGGTCCCGTGGCCGGCGCCGGCACAGCAGCGGGGGCTTCGTCGGCGAGCACCGCGACCGAGACCATCGACGTGCCCGCGGCGGCGAGACCCGATGCGCCGACCGATTTCAGAAAGCCGCGGCGTGTCACGCCGGCAGGACCTGGCGCACCGCTGCCCGCCTCGCCCGAAAGCGGATCGCGATGCGTGGCGTCCTCGTTATACGCTGTCATTTGCATTCCCCGGTTGCTGATGGATCAGAGATTCAGTGAGGACCTGACAAACCATCCGATGGCTTATCGTGCGTCATCATCGAGCCAGACATTGCCATAGTGGTTTTCACTAGGCCATTGGTCAGCGCTTCATACCGCTTGAACCAAAACTGAACAATGCTCACCCGTTTGCCGGCGAGCGGGCGGTGTGCGGGACGCGTGCGCACCGCCGTGAGGTGCCGAATACGAGCCTGCGCGGCATAGAATTCTGTTTGCCGCAGCACGACCGGTCGTGCTGCCTCCAGGCGTGAGGAGCACACGGATGATCACCCTGTATTCGTATCCGCAGCTGTACGGCCTCGAAGACAACAACCCCTACGGGCTGAAAGTGTTCGCGTTCCTGCGGCTATGCGGACTGTCGTTCGACCATCGGCACGTGCTCGATACGAAAGCCGCGCCGCGCGGTCAGCTACCGTATTTAGTCGACGATGGGCAAACAATCGGCGATAGCGACGCGATTCTGTGTTACCTGAAACGCCAATACGCGCTGCCGATCGATGCCGCGCTGACCGATGCGCAGCGCGATCTCGATCTGATGCTGCGGCGTACGCTCGACGACCTGTACTGGGTGATGTCGTATTCGCGCTGGCGCGACGAACGCTTCTGGCCGACCTTTCGCGCGGCGCTGCTCGCGCAGCATCCGGAGCTGAACGCAGAAGCGCTGGAAGCCGCGCGCGAGTACAACTTCAACCGTTATCACTTTCAGGGCATCGGCCGCTATGAGCCGGACCAGGTCTATGCGCGCGGGATGGCGGACCTGCAGGTGATCACGAATCTGATTCACGACGACGGTTTTCTGTTCGGCGAGCGGCCGTCGAGTATCGATGCAGCCGTGTACGGCTTTGTCGCGAACATCTATTTCTATGACATCGATACGCCGCTCAAGCAGTTCGTCGTGTCGCGGCCGCACCTGGTGGCGTACTGCGTCGCGTTGCGAGAGGCGGTCGCGCGAGGCGGCGCGGCAAGCTAACCGATCGATGACGATAGCCGCCGAGGCCCGCTGGGTCCCGTTAAGTCCCGCCGAGGTCCGTTGATGCCTGTTAATGCCGGTTAATGCGGGCCCGTCACACCCTGTCATACCATCACGTAGCCGCGCCGCATGCCCAGCATCACCGCCTCGGTGCGGCTCGTCGCGCCAAGCTTGCCGAAAATCGACGACAGGTGAAACTTCACGGTGTTGTCCGAGATGTCGAGCCGGCGCGCGATGTCCTTGTTGCCGAGGCCTTCGGCAAGCATCGACAGCACGTCGATTTCACGGGACGTGAGCGCATCGGGCGGATTGCGCGGAGGGTGCGCATCGTCCGCTCTCGACGCGAGTCCCGATGCGCGCGGGTGCGGTGTGGACCGTCCATCCGGTGTCCGTGCAGCCCATTCCGGCGCGAGCACGCACAATCCCGCCGCGACGGCTTCGACTGCCGCGGCAATCTGCTGCGCAGGGGCATCGTGCGGCAGCAGTGCAATCGCAACCGCCGTAGCAAAGTCTCCCAGCGCACCCGCGACACGTTCGCCGTCCGCATCGTCGACCAGCAACACCAGCGGCGGCGCAAACCCTTCCGCCAGACTCGCGAGCACCTCGCGGGCCGCATCCGGTGCGATATCGGCGACGATCACGTCCGGTGCGTCGTCGGCGCAGCTATCGGCGAGCGCGTCGGCATCGGCCGCGCTGCCGGCGAACCGCCATGTCGGATGCGCATCGACGATCGCTTGCAGGCTCGCACGCACATCCGGCTGATCGGCGATCACCGCGACCGCGATGCCGATGCCGTCCGTCGCGCACATGGCGGCCGCCGTGGCGCCTGGCGGCAACGCGCGGGGCTGTTCAGCGGCACCCATGCTGCTGCGGCCGCTCAGCGACGACCACCGTGCATTCGCTGCGCGCGCCGCCGCGGATCAGGTCGAGCTTGAGCGGCTGTCCGACGCGCGCCGTGCTGAGTGCCGCGTGCAGATCGTCCACGTCGCGGCAAGGCTGGCCATCCAGCGCGGTCACGATATCGCCGACGAACACGCCCGCCTGTTCGGCCGGCCCGCCGCGCGCGAGCGACACGACGAGCAGCCCGCGATCCGTCGAAAGCTTCAGTGCGTCGATCCAGGTGTCGCGCAAGCTCACCTGTTGCGTGCCGATACCGACGTACGCACGCGACACGCGTCCTTTCGCCAGCAACTCGTCGGCGACACGCGTGACGGTCGATGCGGGAATCACCATCCCGGCGCCGCGCGCGAGCGCCGACGTGCATAGGCCGACGACCGTGCCGCGCATATCGGCGAGCGGCGCGCCCGAGAAGCCCGGATACAGGCCGCCGTCGAGCCGCACGAACGCGTCGAGCTGGCCGCCCCGCCACGTGCGCCAAGGTCCGCCGACGCCACCGATAACGCCGAAATCCGCACTGGCGCCGAGGCTGTCGAGCCGCGCGACCGCGAGCACCAGGTGGCCCGGCTTCAGTGCGCTTGCGTCGCCGGTGGCGACTGCGGGGAGTGACGCGCCGTCGAGCTTGAGCACCGCGACGTCGGTCCCCGGATCGCGGCCCGCGAAGTTTGCCGCGACTGTGCTGCCATCCGGCAAGGTCACATCGATGCCGTCGTCGCGCCGCAGCGTATGCGCGGCCGTCACCACCACGCCATCACGCCATATCACGCCACTCGACGCGACGCGTTGCCGCCCGTGCACCGCGACCACGCTCTGCGCGATCTGCCCGACGATCTGCGCCATCTGATCGGACAGCGCCTGCAACGGCTGTCCATTTGAAGTTGAGAGTTCCATCTGCGTCGCCTCCCGCGGTTCGAATTCGAACTCAGCATGACAGAGGCAACGCATGCGTGCACCACCCGAACAGGTGGTATTGCGTGCGACGAGGTAACCCTGCACCACCCTGCCTCGGCCGGCAGACAGTGAAATTGACGCGCAGACCGAACCATCGTGTTCGAGCGCTGCGCCGTCTTTCATTCACTGGGAGAACCGACATGTTTGCTCGCTCTGCACACGTTTCTACCTTCGTCGCGCCGAATCCCTCGGTCATTCGATGGGGAGGGTTTCACACGGAACCCGGACATTTCACGCCGGAGCGCACGACGCCGTTCACGCCAGCCGACGTGCCGCGACCCGAACACGATCAACCAGTCCAACACGCCGGCGCGGTGATACGAGACGGTCTGCCGCGCTCCGGCGCGCGGAGCCTCATCGGTCTGAGGGGCGGCGGCGGAGATGCGGGAGCGAGCGGCAATGTACGTGAACTGCAGGCAGATCGGCGGCGCGAACTGGAGGGCAAGCGCAACTCATTACGCTCACGTGAAAGTGAACTGCTGCAGCGGATAAATCAGTTTCCTCAGCCGGCATTGGACGCGCAGCATCCGCCCGTGGCGCACGTGTATTTGCGGAACATCGCCGAAAATGAACTGCGGCACGTCCGCCATCTGCTTCAGTCCGTCGAGCAGGAACTGCGGCACTTGCCCCAATAAAGGAGTTTGCGCGGCCAACGCGTTTATACGATGCGCCACTGCGACCGCGCGCTCAGGTCAGGCGCCGGTCACCCCGTGCAGCGTGCTCCAGCGTTGCGCGGCCGTTGAACAGCCGGCACACGGCGTCGGCGTCCGCGCACTCGTGCAGGCGGTCGCGGAACTGATGGTCGCAGAAGCATTCCGCGACCTCCGCGAGCAGATGCAGATGCGCACTATCGGCCCATTGCGGCACCAGCAGCGCGACGATGTCGCTAACCGGCTGCCCGTCGGGCGCGTCGAACGCGATCGGTTCGGCGAGGCGCGCATAGATCGCGACGGGCCGTGCAAGGTCTTCGATGTGTCCGTGCGGCACCGCCACGCCTTGCCCCAGTCCGGTCGACCCAAGCGCTTCGCGCGACGTAAGCCCGGCGGTCACGGTGCCCGCCGGCACGTCGCACAGCGTTTCAAATGTATGACTCAATTGGGTGAATAACTGCTCGCGGTCGTCGACACGCAAGCTGAGCAGCACGTGGCTCGCCGGCAGGAGTTGCGCGAGACTCGGCTGTGCGGGGATGAGGGTTTCGATCGAGGGTTCGGCCGCCGCGCCGGCTTGCGCAGCGGTTACGCGCGAGCCACCGTTGCGTTGACCTGCGGGCGCATCGGCGCGACGTGTGGCCGCCTGCTTCGGCCGGGACCCATTGCCTTGCGCGTCCGCTTGCATCAGGCTGCGCCACGCGTCGCTCGGCGCATCGGGAATCTCGACCACCTGCCCCACTTCGGCGTCAGGCGTCAGTTGCGACAGACGGTGCATCGCGTCACCGACATCCGCTTTCGGCAGGTAGAGCGACAGTCGCACGCGTCCGCTATCGCGTAGCGGCGCGACACGCAGTGTCCATTGCTGGTTGCCGCAATCGCGAATCAGTGCTTCGCGAAATGGCGTCGTATGCTGCGCATCGACGGTCACATGCAGCATCACATTGCGCCCGGGCTCCCGGCCCGATCGTGTGAGATGTTCCGCGCGGTTTTCCGCCCTGCTGCGCTTGATCAGCGCTCGCAGGCCCGCCAATGGGTGCGCCATGTCGCCCTCACGGTTCGTTGCTTGCTGAAAGGATATCCGACGCCGTGCAAAAGCCGCGTAAAAGCCGCTTTCACGGGCATAAAAAGGAGATCGTAAAGAATCAGGGTATGCGTGGGCGTCGCGCCGTTAGTGCAGCATCGTGACGGGCGCTCGGGTGAGCCGCCATAGCCTCGCGATGATCCACCAGCGGGTCAGGAACCCGAGCTGGCTTGCGTCGACGATCACCGCATCGGACTGCTGCAATGCCGCACGCGCGGCGATTGTCTCCGCGACCGGGCCGAATGCGCGGCTCCAGCGGTACGGCACGCCCGCGTCGTCCAGAATCGCGCGCGTATTCATCAGCGCACTCAGCATCACACGCTTTTCGTGCAGCCGCAGCGCGCTCTGCGAATGGAAGGCAGCAGTGCGTCCCCAGTCCAGCGGCTCGAGCACTTCGACAATCTCGACTTCGGACACGCAACGCTCCGCGTGCAGAAACGCCGCGTGGCGCGCCGCTTGCAGCGCGCCATCGTGATGGATCACAGGAATCAGCAGCCGTAGCATGGGACATCCGTTCGACAGTGAAAAACCTACAACTGTATTTGAGCAACTGGCGCGTCAACGCACAGCAAAATATCGGCGTCGAGATATATAAATCCCATTAATTTTGTCGCGTACAGTCAGGCGTCGGCGCGCGGTTCCAACGTCAGTCGGGCGAACGTGCGCGGCGCGTCGCCTATCGCGGGGCATGCCGCGCTGTGTGCCATTAAGGCAGCGTTAATTCCGGATCGGCGCAGTGCTGCGTCGGAGGAAAGCCGATGAACTATCTGAAGAATGAAGAAACACCTGGTATTGCGCGACGTAGCGTTGGCACAGACAATGGCGCCAATGCTCGGCCATACGGCCTGAGCCCCTCCCAGGAAGGTTATATGACCCGTGTTGTGCGCTTTCATGAATATGGCGACGCGAACGTGCTGCGTATCGAAAACGTGGTTGTTCCGGCACCTGCCGCGGACGAAGTGCAAATCGCTGTGAAGGCAATTGGCCTGAATCGCGCCGAGGTGATGTTTCGCACGGGCCGCTATCTTCAGGAAGCGGTATTCCCTTCGCAGCTTGGTTATGAGGCCGCGGGCCTTGTCAGGACGCTGGGCGCAAACGTGACGGGCTTCGCTGAAAACGATGCGGTTAGCGTCATTCCGACCCTGGACATGGCGCGTTGGCCCACTTACGGCGAACTCATCAACATTCCCGCCCGATACGTCGTCAAGCACCCGAAGCGGCTGACGTTCGAACAGGCCGCCGCAGCGTGGATGCAATATGTGACCGCGTGGGGTGCGCTGATCGCGCAGGCGAAGCTCAGCGCCGACGATTGTGTGATCGTTTCAGCGGCCTCGAGCAGTGTTGGCATCGCCGCGATTCAAATTGCACGAAGCGTCGGCGCGACCGTTATCGCAACCACCCGCACAAGCGCGAAGGCCCAACCGCTGCGCGATGCCGGCGCCCATCATGTGATCGCCACGGCCGAAGACGACCTCGCGGCCCGGGTGAAGGCGATCACGCAAGGCAACGGGGCTCGCGTGGTGTTCGATCCCATCGGCGGGCCTGCCATCGCGCAACTCGCCCAGTGCATGTCGTTTGGCGGCATCCTGCTCGAGTATGGCGCGCTCAGCCCGGACGAAGGGACATTCCCGCAGTTTGCGCTACTCGGTAAGTGCCTGACCTTCAAAGGTTATCTCTACATCGAGATCACGGACAACGACGCACTTCTCGAACGCGCCAAGGCGTTCATTAACGAAGGTCTCGAATCGGGTGCGCTTGTGCCGCTTATCTCGCGGACTTTCGAATTCGATCAGATTCAGGAAGCCACGCGCTTTCTCGAATCCAACGAGCAAGTCGGCAAGATCGTCGTCACGGTTGGCTAAACGAGGCCCCGGCAGCCGTTCGCGCTATTTCCCGCTCGCCGGAAAATCCGCCCCGAGGGTCACGTCGCGCCACTTTTCCATATCGGCCAGCAACGCGCGCAGCCGTTCGGTGCCGCCATTGAGCGCTGCCGCACCCAGCACCAGATTGCGCGGCGGATCGCTCACTTCGGTAATCTTCAGCATCGCCTGCGCGGCGCGCACTGGGTCGCCCTGTTGCCCACCGCTGCTTTGCGCGGTGGACTGCATCCGCTTGCCGGCTGTTTCCGCGTAGTCCGCGATCCGGTTCGGCGTCTGCTTGAGCGAGCGGCCGGCCCAGTCGGTGCGGAACGGCCCCGGCTCGATGCAGATGACCTTGATGCCGAGCGGCCCGACTTCCACCGCCAGCGAATCCGACCAGCCTTCGACCGCGTGCTTGCTCGCCGCGTAATAACCGGACCCCGCGTAGCCCGCCAGGCCCGCGAGCGACGTGATATTCAGCACATGGCCCTTGCGGCGCGCGCGCATCGTCGGCAACACGGCCCGCGTCATCGCGAACAGGCCGAACACGTTCACGTCGAACTGCGCGCGAATCTCGGCCTCGACGCCCTCCTCGATAGCCGTCTGATACCCATAGCCCGCACTGTTGACCAGCACGTCGATCGCGCCAAACCGCTTGAGCGCCGCGTCGACACTGGCGCCAATCTGCATCGCGTCGGTTACGTCGAGATCGAGCGTCAACAGCCTGTCGCTCGCATCGTCCGCAAGATCCGCAAGCGAAGCCTTGTTACGCGCAGTCGCCACGCAACGCCAGCCACGCGCGAGCACCGCGCGCGCCAGTTCGCGGCCGAACCCGGTTGAACAACCGGTGATGAACCAGACAGGCGTCGTGGATGAAGTCATGATGAGGTCTCCGGAAATGAAGGAAGGCAAGCCAGGGAAGCGATATTACCTAAGCCTGCGACCTTTCTTCAAATCGTAAGCCTATGCGGAACGATTAGCGAAAAGCGTTCCCGGCTTGCGCGGTTTGGCCTGTTTACGTTCATCGAATCGATTCGGCCACGCGTGCGTCGCGTTGCAGGCTTCGCGCCAATCGACGCGTCAGACGATCACCCGGTTCGTATCGCCGAACAGACCGCCTGCGGGCGGCAGGTCCGCGCGCTTGAAGCGCACGATCGCGAACGCACGCATTTCGGACGGGCTCGCGGGAATGCGCGCGATACGCAGTTCGAGATCCGCGGCCGGCCGCGCGGACGGCGCGTCGACGACCACATTCATGCGGTCGAGTCGCAACTGTTTGACCGTCACGTAGGTGTGCGCCGCCGGGTCTGCGTAGATGCCCTGAACCTTATCGAACTGACGTTCGATCGCCTCGGTCTTAAAGCCCAGTTCAGCCAGATTGCGTTCGTTTTCCTCGATCTCCCGCTGAAGGCGGGCGACCTCGGCCAGTTCGACCGGCGCGGACCCGGCCACCGCGTGCATCCCGGCGCCCTGGCGCTGAAACAACTGGAGCCGCGTCTTCAGCAACGCACGCTCCTGTTCGAGTGCGTCCCGGCGCGACTTGTCGTCCGCGATCTGCTCGAGCGCTTCAAGCGCCAGTTGATCGACCAGACGCCGCACGATCTCGTCGTGCAGATCCGCTTCGCTGCGCCCGCAGATTCGCACCCGATGATCGCTAAAGCTGATGGTTATCTGCCGCACGTCGGTGCGCGTTTTGCCGTCCTGCTGAGCAACTCCGAGCACACTGCGCTCAGTCATGTCCATGCCGAGCACCGCGTACACTTCGCCGCAATCGATATGATCGTCGAACCATTCGCGCAATTCGTGCGAACGGCCGAACGCGACGCATACATCGTCGGAGGTCGCGAAGAATGCGTGAATATATGGGTCGCTCGACCACGTGCTCGCGGCCGCATCGCGCGGCGCAGGCAGCGCCGCGACGATATCGCTCGCGTAGTCGAGCGTGCGGCGCACCGCCGGTGCAAGACGCGACTCGTATTGCCGCGCGAGTTGCAGTTGCGGAATCGCGCCTGTGATGCGCGCGATCGTTTGCGTCACTTCGGCTGCGCTATGTTTCGATTTCTGTGAATCGCCGCGCTCGGTCCCGCTGGCGCGGCGCCAGAGCCGGCTTAAAAAGCCCATGTCGGCCTCCCCGCCCGTCGAGCTCATTTGTCGCTCATTTGTCGCTCAGTTATCGCTGCGTTCCTGCATGATCACAACGTTGATCCGGCGATTTTTCCAGAACAGATTGTGAATCCGCGGTTGCAGCATCCGCAAAGCAGCCGGTTCGGTCCCTTCGAAACTCAGCAGCACCGCCGGGCGCGAGCCGTCGCCGGGCACATGTTGAATCTGGTCATAGACCGGAAAGCCATATTTGACGAGCAACGCCTGAATTTCTTCATCCGACGTGCCGTCTTCGATATTGCCAATCACCATGTCAGCCATTGCCGATCTCCTTCTTTAAAACAACGACGCTCGCCCCACTAACCCATGATGTGCACGCCGCCGTCGACGTACACTGTCTCGCCCGACAGGCGCCGCGCATACGGCGTCGCAAGAAACGCGCACGTGAAGCCGACGTCCATGATGTCGACGAGCTCGCCAAGCGGCGCGCGCTCGGCGGCTTCGGTCAGCAGCAGATCGAAGTCCTTGAGGCCCGACGCCGCACGCGTCTTGAGCGGCCCCGGCGAAATCGGATGCACGCGAATGCGCTGCGGACCCAGTTCGTAGGCGAGATATCGTGCGCTCGCCTCGAGCGCGGCCTTGACCGGGCCCATCACGTTGTAGTTCGGCACGACCTTGTTCGCACCGTAGTAGCTCATCGTGAATATCGAGCCGCCGTCTTTCATCAACGGTGCCGCAAGGCGGGCCATCCGGATAAACGAATGGCACGAGATATTCATGGCGGCCGAAAAGCCCTCCGCGGAACAGTTGAGCAGGCCGCCCTGCAGATCGTCCTTCGGCGCCCATGCGATCGAATGCACGAGGATGTCGAGCTTGCCCCATTCAGATCGAATGCGCGAGAAAACCGCGTCGAAATCGTCCTCTTTGGTGGCGTTGAGCGGCATGAAAATCGGCGCCTCCAATTCGCGCGCAACCGGCTCGACATAGGGCTTGGCCTTGTCGTCCGGATAGGTGATCGCAAGTTCGGCGCCCAATTCGCGAAACGCTTTTGCGCATCCATATGCGATCGAATGCTCGTTGGCGATGCCGGTGACGAGCGCCTTCATGTCCTTCAGGATCGGGCGTGAAGCGTCTTGCGTCATGGTCGAGCTCCTTTTGTCCGCGAGGTCACAATGCATCGACGACCGCGCGCGTGTGACGCGCGATCATCAGTTCTTCATCGGTGGGAATGGTCCACACTTCGACCTTGCTCGACGGCGTGCTGATGCACGGCCCGCCGGCCTCGTTCGCGGCCGCGTCCAGCTCGATGCCGAGCCACGCGGCCTGTTCAGCCGCACGCCGACGGATTTCGGCAGAGTTCTCGCCGATGCCCGCCGTCAACACGAGCGCATCGAGGCCCTGCAACGAGGCCGCGAGCGAACCGATCTCGCGTCCGATCCGGTACGTGTACAGATCGATCGCGAAACGTGCGCGCGGCGCGGCGCTCGCCAGCAGCTTGCGCATATCGCCCGACACACCGGACACGCCGAGCAACCCCGATTCCTTGTAGATCAGGTCTTCGATTGCCTGTGGGGTCATCTTCAGCTCTTCGAGCAGATAGAGGATCACGCCCGGATCGAGACTGCCGCAGCGGGTGCCCATCGGCAAGCCGTCGACCGCGGTGAAGCCCATCGTGCTAGCAACGCTGCGCCCCGCGTGCATCGCGCACAGACTCGCGCCATTGCCGAGATGCGCGACGATCGTGCGTCCTTGCGCGGCGCGCTTCGAGAAGTTCGGCAGTGCCTGCGCGATATATTCGTACGACAGCCCGTGGAAACCGTAGCGCCGCACGCCGCGCGCGGTGATCGATTCGGGCAGCGCGAACGCTTGCGCGAGTTCGGTTTGCGAGCGATGAAACGCGGTGTCGAAGCACGCGACCTGCGGCAGATGCGGATGCATCGCCGCGACTATCCGGATCGGCTTCAGATTGTGCGGCTGATGCAGCGGCGCGAGCGGCGTCAGCTTGTCGAGCTCGTCGACGACGTCGGGTGTCGCAAGCACCGCTTTCGCAAACTTCTCGCCACCATGCACGACACGATGGCCGACCGCGACCAGACGGTTGTCGCCGCGATGGCTGGTCAGAAACTGCGAGATAAACTGAATGCCTTCTTCATGCGACAGTTTGGCGCCGTCTCCCCAGCGCTTCTCGCCGGCTGCTTCGCCATGGCGGTCATGGGCAATAAAGTGCGGCGCACTGAAAAGCCCTTCGACCTGCCCATGCAACCCGAGGCCCAGTTCGCCGCCTTCGATATAGTAAGCACGGAACTTGATGCTCGACGAGCCGGCGTTCAATACGAGAATGACATCGGTCATTGCGTTACCCCATCACTTTCGTCGTCTGAGCGCGCGCCTGGGCAACCAGCGCCGCGACCGCGCACGACGCAAGCCGCGTCATCACGGAATCGGCGCGACTCGTCAGGATGATCGGCACGCGTGCGCCCAGCACGACGCCTGCCGCATCCGCGCCGGCGAGAAACGACAGGCTCTTCGCGAGCATATTGCCCGCTTCGAGGTCCGGCACCATCAGCACGTTCGCACGGCCCGCCACCGGTGAATCGATCTTCTTGATGCGTGCGGCTTCGAGATCGATCGCGTTATCGAGCGCAAGCGGTCCATCGACCAGCGCGCCGGTGATCTGATGGCGGTCCACCATCTTGCACAGCGCGGCCGCCTCGATCGTCGATGGCACCTTCGGGTTGACCGTCTCCATCGCGGACAGGATCGCCACGCGCACCTGCTCGAACTTCAGCGCATGGCCTAGATCGATCGCGTTCTGCAGGATGTCGATTTTCGCTTCGAGGGTCGGCGCAATATTGACCGCCGCATCGGTAATGATCAGCGGATCGGCGTAGCCCGGCACGTCCATGATGAAGCAATGGCTTACGCGCCGCGCGGTGCGCAGCCCTGCGTCGCGACTCACCACCGCGCTCATCAGTTCGTCGGTATGCAGGCTGCCCTTCATTAGCGCGTGCGCACCGCCCTCGCGCACCACCTGAACCGCGGCGGTTGCGGCCGCATGACTGAACGGTGCATCGACAATCGGATACGCCGCGATGTCGATGCCGTGCTCGTCGGCGACGGCAATGATCCGCTCGCGCGGGCCGACCAGAATGGGCGCGATCAGACCCATCTGCGCCGCTTCGACCGCGCCCTGCAGCGAACTTTGATCGCATGGGTGAGCGACGGCGGTCGGCGTCGGCGACAGCGATTTGCAATAGCTGATCAGCCGTTCATATTTTTCGTGCTGGCGTTCCATAAGCCTATCCTCGCAGGCGGCCGGCGCAGCGTGCCGGCATGTCGATCCGGTCAAAATCCCGATGCACGGACTTCGCGCCCTGACTCAATGCACCGACGATGACGCCGGTCGTGCGCCGCGACTCGCCTTCACCGGCAGCAGCGAGCGGATACGCTCGACCATCTCGAGCTGCGCGGCGCTGGGCGCGAGACCCTGCACGCGCTCGTCTTCCGCGAGTTTCTCGACGAGCGTGAGGAAACGCTTGCGGTCGCCGGGTTCGGCGAGCAGCGTCGGCAGCGACGCGAGCGCGCGCTCGGGCTCATAACGCACGATGATTTCCTGCTCCCCGCGAATACGGCGCCACTGGTCGTGTTCGAGCGCGGGCAGATAGTCCGCGTATTCTTCCGCGAGCTCTTTGCGTATCGCGAGGCGCGTAAGCGGCAGCGGCTCGCCGTGACGCGCGAGCAGGCACGCAGTGCGCGCAATCGCTTCGGTATAGCCGCCTTCCGCAATCGACGAAAGCGCCGCTTTGACGAACGGCAACTCTTTCGGGTCCGCGACGGGCACGGCCAGCGGTCCGTCCAGATCGACCTTCTGCGTCGAATGCGCGGTAAACAGGTTGCCGTAGATGCCGAAAAAGAGGCTCTCGGTCGCCGCATCGCGCATCGCGCGGTAAAAATCGAGCGACGCGCTGACCAGTTCCGCGCCACGCCGCTCCGCTTGACGCAGCGGATTCGGGCCGTCCTTGTCACCGTGCACGCGGTTCGCTTTCACCGCGCTCGCCGCCGGTCCGAGCCACGCGAGCCACGGATTCAGATCGGAAAACATCCAGCGCTGCGCACGCAATGGATGAAACTGGCGCAACAGGCCGCCCGTCGCTTCGTTCGAGCATGCTTGCACGAACGGTTGTGCGAATAGTTCGTACGCGCGCTGATTGAACTCTGACACCTGTTCGACCGCCTTGAACGGCAGCTCGTCGACACGCTTGAAGCGGTTGAACTTCGCCGCGATATCTTCGAGACGGTGCTCGTGAAAGTTCACCTCGTATTCAGGCTTGCCGTCCGCGCCCTTGTGCTCGGTGATTTCCATCCCATAGAGGCCCGGCGGAAACGCTTCGATCGCTTCGAGCACCGAGACGATCTGCGTATGTTCCTTCTTCGCAACCTTGCCCGACACGAAAATGCCCAGATGGCCGATGCTCTGATGCATCAGGCCGATAATCACCTGCCCGCGCGCCTTGATTTCCGCGGTGCTGCCGTAGATATCCGCGACCCAGTTGAACGCCTGCTGCGGCGGCGTGATGTTGTCGCCGAGCGACGCGAACAGGATGATCGGCGACTTGATGTCGCGCAGGTCGAACGCGGCGCCGCCGGCGCCACGCACTTCGCCGGCCCATAGCTTGTTGCCGACAAACAGGTTGCGCGTGATCCATTCGATCTCGTCGCGGTTCATCAGGTAGTAGCCACCCCACCAGCGTTCGAAATCGAGAAAGCGCGGCGGTTCGGTGTCGACGTTGTCGAACACGTGGTAGTACTTGTCCCACAGGCTGTTCGCAGGGTTCAGGTTCTCGAAGTTCTGAACGAGGTGTGCGCCGTCGAACTTGCCGTTGCCGAGGTCTGCCGCAAACGACGCGAGCCACGTGCCGCCGAGCATGCCACCCGCATAGCGCATCGGGTTGTCACCCTCGCCCTCGCTCCATGCGCCGCTCCAGTACGACATCGGTGCGCCGTTGATCACGATCGGTCCGGTGTCGTCCGGGTCGGATGTCGCCAGCATCATCGCGGCCCAGCCGCCCTGGCAATTGCCGACGATCGCCGGCTTCGGACTGTCCGCGTGCAGTTCGCGCACCTTCCTGACGAAACACTGTTCGGCCGCGCAGACGTCAAGCATCGTCTGGCCCGGCTCCGGGTCGCGGAAAAACACCACGAAATACACCGGGCTTCCGGCTCGCAATGCGACGCCGACCTGCGAATCGTCCTTGAAACCACCAATGCCGGGACCGTGCCCGGCGCGCGGATCGATGACCACGTACGGACGCTTGCGCGCATCGATCGTCACGCCCTCCGGCGGACGAATGCGCAACAACGCGTAGTTCACCGGATGGTCGAACGTGCGGCCATCGAGCACCGTTTCATAGTCGAAATGCAGCACCGGCTTCAGACCCTGGGCGGTCTGATCGACGAACTGGTTGCCGCGCTGGCGCAGCGTGTCCCAGAAGAGCACGGTGCGCTGCGCGAGATCGGTTGCATACCGGAAGGCAGAAAGCGGGTCGAACGCCGCCGCGCTGGCAACGCCGGAGAAAGGTGCAGTGAATGGCGCGGTAAAGGGGGGTGTCCATGCGGCGGTAAATGGGCCGGAAAGCGGCGTGCCCGATGCCTGCGGTGCCGTGCCGGGCGCGGCGCTGTTGTCGTTTTGGGTGTTGAGTGCTTCATGCACCCGTTCGTTGAAGTTCTGCTGCGCGATCTGCGCGCGCTTCTGGAAAATCCGGGCGACCTTTGCGCCAATCTGTTGACTCTGCGCGAACTGGGTACCTGCGTTCATAACGTGGACCTCATAGTCGAAGAACGGCATGGCCGTGGGCGACGGCAAACCGAGGCCGGCTCGTGACCGACGCCTCGTTTGGAAACACGCATAACCGCATATGTGAACGTATAAGACGCGGGTGTCGTCGCGATGTCAATCGAGAAACAATTGGGCATCGCGCGGGAGAGACGCACTGCGTTGACGCACAGCGCCCGTCCGGTGCTTACGCATTCTGGCGAGCCGGCGCCGCTTGCGTCAATTGGACCAAGGTCTCACACCGGCGAGCAATGACGCCGCGGTTGCGCCGCGGTTCCGCGTTCGCATGCAGTATTTCATGGGGTAAGGTATGACGCACCGAAAATCTCCGGAAAAATAGTGGAAAAACGGGTATTCGTTGACGTAAGTCGAACTAAGCGTCACGCTTTCAAAATGGAGTAATCGATAACCGTTTCCTATATGCCCGGTATGCGGCCCAAACGTGCGCTATGCGTGCCCTGTACATGCCCAATACGCTTTTCATTTAGCTGATCCACGCCGTCACACACCAGCGCCGTGCGGCCCTATGCATAACGCGTTGCGCATGCATGGACGGGTGTTCTTCCGGCTTTTCCATTGCCGTTCCAGGCGGGCGACAGCAAGCGCCTGCATTGGACCAAAGTCCAGTTGCGACGCGGTCGGCGCGCGACCATACTCGATATGGCACTTCATTGTGCGTCCGTATGACCGTGCGAGGACCCAGCCATGGCTCAGAGCAAAAAGGCCGCGAAAGAGGCGGACAAAGTTAGCAGCGACCCCAGCGTCGCCAGCCCACCCGCGAAGCTCGCGAACAAGGAATACGAAAAGGAGCTCGCCCGCCTGCACATCGAACTGGTCAAGCTGCAGGAGTGGGCCGTGCAGACCGGCGCGAAAATCTGCATCGTCTTCGAAGGGCGCGACGGCGCAGGCAAAGGCGGCACGATCAAGGCCATCACCGAGCGTGTGAGCCCGCGCGTATTTCGCGTGGTCGCGCTGCCCGCGCCAACCGATCGCGAAAAATCGCAGATGTACCTGCAGCGCTATCTGCCGTACTTACCCGCGGCCGGCGAAATCGTGATATTCGACCGCAGCTGGTACAACCGCGCGGGCGTCGAGCGCGTGATGGGTTTTTGCACTGACGAGCAGTCGCGGCAGTTTCTGAAAAGCGTGCCGCTCGTCGAACGCGCGATTATCCAGTCCGGTGTGATTCTTCTGAAATACTGGCTCGAAGTCAGCGAGGAGGAGCAGACGCGCCGGCTCGAAGCGCGCATCCACGACGGCCGCAAGCTGTGGAAGCTGTCACCGATGGACTTGCGCTCGTATGAGCGCTGGTACGACTATTCGCGCGCCCGCGACGAGATGTTCATCGAAACGGACACCGGCGTCGCGCCGTGGCACGTGGTTCGCTCGGACGACAAAAAGCGCGCGCGGCTCAACCTGATCAGCCATCTGCTGTCGACCATCCCATACAAAGAGATGCCGCGTGCGAAAATCACGCTGCCGAAACGGCAGAAGCGCGGCGACTATCGCGAGCCCGACTATTCTTTCAAATACGTGCCCGAGAAGTTCTGAAGCAAGCGCCGCGCGCTGCACTGACCGGCATTGGTGCCGCGCGCGCGACTGGCGCGCGGCTGCTCGGCTTTCTTTTCTCCCGCTCCCCATGCCGCCGTCCGATCCGCCTTCCGCACAGCCTCCCCGACACGCCCGCCAAAGCGCAATACCCCTGCCGGAATGGCTGCTCCACTATCGTACGCATTGGGTCAAAGGCGATCTGATCGCCGGCCTGACGTCGGCGGCGGTGGTCATTCCGAACGCGCTTGCCTACGCGACGCTCGCCGGGCTGCCCGTCGAAGCCGGCCTCTATACCGCATTCTTCCCGATGATGATCTATGCACTCTTCGGCACATCGCGGGTGCTTAGCGTCAGCACGACCACCACGCTGGCGATCCTGACCACGTCGGCGCTCGCGCGCGTCGCGCCCGGCAGCGGCCAGACGGAGCTGCTCACCGCCGCGGCAACGCTCGGCGTGCTGGTCGGCGCCATGCTGATGATCGCGTCGCTGCTGCGTCTGGGCTTCGTCGCGAACTTCATTTCCGCGCCGGTGCTGGTCGGCTTCAAGGCTGGCATCGCGGTCGTGATCTTCGTCGACCAGTTGCCGAAGCTGCTTGGCATTCACGTCGTCAAGGGCGAGTTCTTTTACAACGTGCTGCGGATTATCGAGGGCATTCCGCGAGCGACGCCGCCGACCGTTGTCGTCGCGGCGGTCGCGCTCGTGGCGCTGGTCCTGCTGCGGCGCTTCGTGCCGCGTGTGCCGGCGCCGCTTATCGTCGTGGCTTGCGCAATCGTCGCGTCGAAGCTGCTCGACCTGCATGCGCTCGGCGTGGATACGGTCGGCACGGTGCCAGCCGGCCTGCCCGCACCGAGGCTGCCGGTGCTGGCGCTGGTGGATACCCTGTGGCCGATCGCGCTCGGCATGGCGCTGATGAGCTTCACCGAAACGGTCGCGGCGGGCCGCGCGTTCGCGCGCCACGGCGAGCCGGTGCCGCGCGCGAACCGCGAGCTGTTCGCGACCGGCCTTGCGAATCTGGTCGGCGCGCTGTTCGGCGCGATGCCAGGCGGCGGCGGCACCACGCAGACGGCGGTGAATCGCCGTGCCGGCGCGTGCAGCCAGGCGGCGGCGCTCGTGACCGCGGCGGTCGCGCTCGCGGCGATGCTGCTGCTGTCGCCGCTGATCGGGCCGATCCCGCAAGCGGTGCTGGCCGCCGTCGTCATCGTGTATTCGATTGGATTGTTCGATCCGATCGAATTTCGCGCGATCGCGCGCGTGCGGCGCATGGAATTCGTCTGGGCCCTCGTCGCGCTGGCCGGCGTGGTCGTGGTCGGCACGCTGCAAGGCATTCTGGTCGCGATTGTCGTGTCGCTCGCGGCGCTCGCGCATCAGCTGTCCGATCCGCCGGTCTATGTGCTTGCGCGCAAGCGCAACACCGATGTGTTCCGGCCGGTGTCCCATGCGCATCCGAACGACGAAACGTGGCCGGGCCTGCTGATGCTGCTGCCGGAAGGACGCATCTACTTCGCGAACGTCGAGCAGATCGGACAGAAGATACTCAGGCTGATCGCGGCGGCCGCGCCGCAAACAGTGATTGTCGACCTGAGCGGCGTATTCGACATCGAATACACCGCGCTTAAGATGTTCGCCGATTCCGAACAGCGTTTGCGTGCGCGCGGCATCACGCTATGGCTCGCCGCCATGAATCCGGAAGTGCTCGCACTCGTGCAGCGCTCGCCGCTTGGCGAAGCGCTCGGCCGCGAGCGGATGTTCCACAATCTCGAACAGGCGGTCAGCCACTATCGGACCGCAGTGCTTGGCGAGACGAGCGAGACAGGCAGCGCACGTTGAATGCACGCGGTTGTGCCTATACGTGGCGGGCCGGGTCGCGCAGGCTCACGTCGCGAGCCCGGCAAGACGGTAGCCGACCTGCAGTTCGGTCATCAAATGCCGCGGTTGCGTCGGATCGTCCTCGAGCTTCTGCCGTAAGGTCACCATATACACGCGCAGATACTGCGGACGGTCCGCGTATCCGGGTCCCCACACGTCGAGCAACAACTGCCGGTAGGTGATCACCTTGCCGTAACCCCGAATCAACGCAGCGAGCAACCGGAACTCGGTCGGCGTCAAATGGACCGGCGTGCCGTTGCGGGTCACTTCGTAGGTCGCGAGGTCGACGCACACATCGCCGAAATGCACGGTCGACGCAGTCGGCCCGTCGTTCGCGACGAGACTCGCGCGGCGCAGTTGCGCGCGCACGCGCGCGATCAGTTCGGGCACTCCGAATGGCTTGGTCAGGTAATCGTCGGCGCCGATGTTCAGCGCTTCCACTTTTTCCGTCTCACGGTCGCGCGCCGACAACACCAGCACCGGCGCACGCGACCAGCTACGCAAGTCGCGAATCAGCACCTTGCCGTCTTCGTCCGGCAGGCCCAGATCGACAATCAGCAATTCCGGCTGCCGGCTCGCGCTTTCGATGCGCGCCTGCGCAGCCGTATTGGCTTCGAAGACAGTCATCCCGTCACGCTCGAGCGCCATCCGGATAAAACGCCGGATGTCGGACTCGTCCTCGACCAGCAGAATGCGCGGCTTCTTCATGAGGCCCTCTCCTCTTCGATAACAGGCGGCGCGCCGAGCGGCAGACGGATCTCGAAACGCGTGCCCTGCGGCAGACGCCGCTCGACGTCGATCGCGCCTTCATGCGCATCGACAATCGTGCGGCATAGCGCGAGTCCGAGGCCGACCCCGGAAATCGCGGACTCACGCACGCCGCGCGTGAATGCTTCAAAGATGAGCTCGGGGTTCACGTTCGGCAGGCCGGGGCCATCGTCCTCGATAAACAGATGCATCGTGTCTCCCACCGCACGCGCGCGTATCTGGATCGTCGAACCGGGCGGCGTATATTTGACCGCGTTGTCGATCAGATTGACGAGCACGCGCTCGAATGCGATTGCGTCGATCTCGATCAGCGGCAAATCGGCCGGCAACTCGGTACGCACACGATGCGCGGCAAGCGTGGTGCCCAGACGCGCCAGCGCGCTGCCGGCAATCTCGCCGAACGCGTGCCATTCCTTGTTGAGCCGCACGCCTTCGCTTTGCATGCGCGCGAGATCGAGCAGATTCGTCACGAGCCGGTGCAGCTCTTCGGTTTGCAGACGGATCGAGCGCGATACGGCCGTGCGCTCGGTATCGGGCAGATCGCCGACCTGCTCGAGTGTTTCCGCCAGGCCGCGAATCGCGGTGAGCGGCGTCTTCAGGTCATGCGACACCGCGGCAAGCAGCGCATTGCGCAGCCGTTCGCCTTCCATGCGGACCTGCGTGTCCTGCGCGATCTCGATGAAATGCGTGCGTTCGAGTGCAAGCGCAATCAGCACACAGCACGCATCCAGCAGACGCCGGTCGTCCGCGTTGTTCGAGAGCTCGCCCTGCTGCGCGCAGATCGCGAGCACGCCGCGCGTGCAGATCGGCCCTTTCAACGGCAGATACAGCGCGCGCGTGCCGCTTAGCGTCTGCGTGCCGGCACCCGCGGCTTCCGCGTGGTCGTAGGTCCACTGCGCGACCGACGTATCGACGAATTCATCGGACGCATCTCGCAGCGTCGTCTCTTTGGGATCGGGTAGCACGAGCGCGACTTGCGCGTCGAACAGCGGCGCGATGGTCTGCCGGCACACCGCGGCGATCTGGGCCGGGCGAATCGCGCTCGACAGATCGCGTGCGACGCGCGCGACCGCGGTCGCGCGGCGCTCGCCGGCCGTCGCGACTCTCGCCTTGTAGCGCAGCCGCGACGCGAGCTGGCTTGTGACCAGCGCAACCGTCAGCATCAGCACGAACGTGAACAGATATTGCGTATCGGACACGGCGAACGAAAAGCGTGGTTCGACGAAAAAGAAATCGAAGCTACCGACCGAGAGCAGCGCCGCCCACGCGCCCGCCAGACGCCCCAGCCGCAGCGATAGCAGGACGACGTTCAGCATGAACAGCATCACGACGTTCGGGGTTGCGAAGAAATGCAGCAGCACGCTCGCGATCAGCGTGGTGAATGCACAGGCGATCACCGCGAGGATCAGGCCGTTCAACGGTGTTTCGGCGGTGCGCTGCGCCTGCGCCTTCGCAGGTGCTGCGTGCACGTCGGCTGTACCGACCACGACAAGTCCGAGCCGCGGATGCGCCCGGACGACCCGTTCGGCAATGCGTGCTCCCCAACACGCGGCACTGAGTGCGCGCCAGCGCGCGCGCGGCGGATCGCTGCCCAGCACGAGCCGGGTTGCGCTGCGCTCATGCGCATAGCCGACGAGTGTGGCCGCGACGTCTTCGCCGGGCAGATTCGCAAACTCGGCGCCGAGGCTATCGGCGAGGTTCGCGAGCGCGAGCAACGTCTCCCGTCCATGCGGGTCGCGCGCGTCGGCGGACTGGTCGACATGCACGACGATCCATTCCGCGCGCAGATGCTGGGCCAGACGCGCGCCCTCGTGTATCAGCCGTTCGTGCGATGCTTCGGCGCGGATGCCGACGAGAATCCGCTCACGCGTCGCACCTGCGGTACGCAAACGTCCTTTCAGACGCTGCCCATGCACGTCCGCATTCGCGCGATCGGCGACGCAGCGCAACGCCAGTTCGCGCAACGCGAGCAGATTCGCGCGCACGAGGTAGCTGCGCGCGCTCTCGGCGGCGGCCGTGAGGCGCGCGCTACCCGACAGCAGCCGCGCGAGCAGATCGTCGGGCGGCAGATCGATCAGCACAACATCGGCCGCATCGAAAAAGAACCGGTCGGGCACGCTCTCGCGCACGCGTAGGCCGATCATATTGCTGACCGTGTCACCGAGGCTTTCGAGTTGCGCGACGTCCAGCGTCGCATAGACATCGATACCGGCCGCGAGCAGTTCGTCGACATCCTGCCAGCGTTTCGCGTGGCGCCCGCCCGGCACGTTAGCGCAGGCCAGTTCGTCCACCGCGATCAGTCGCGGGCGCGCCGCGAGTGCCCCGTCGATATCGAACGCGCGCAACATCCGTTCATGATGATGCACATGCTTCGGCGGCAGCGCCGGCAATCCTTCGATTAGCCGGCGCAGCGTTTCACTGCCGTGCGTGTCGATCTCGCCGATCGCGACGTCGACGCCGCCGTCGCGCTGCCGACGGACCGCCTGCAGCATCGCCCATGTCTTGCCGACGCCGGGACAGGCGCCGAAGAAAATTTTTAGCCTGCCCCGTTCAACATCGGTCGATTGATATTGCTTTTCCGTTCCCTGAACGCTGGGCTCGGAAGTGGTTTCCATTACCTTCACAACGGTCCATAAAAATGCTGTAAAGACTTTCGCCAGAACCGTAAAAAGGACATGCCGAAAGCTCTACAAAAGCAGTGTGATGACCAGATCGATCAGCTTGATCCCAATGAATGGCGCGATCACACCTCCCACCCCGTAGATTAACAAGTTACGCGACAAGAGGCGCGACGCCGGTTCGGCGCGATAACGCACTCCCTTCAGCGCGAGCGGGATCAACGCGATGATGATGAGCGCATTGAAAATCACCGCCGACAGGATAGCCGTTTGCGGGCTATGCAGATGCATCACGTTCAGCGCGGCAAGCGCGGGCCACGTACTGACGAACGCGGCGGGAATGATCGCGAAGTACTTCGCCAGATCGTTCGCCACACTAAACGTAGTCAGCGCGCCGCGCGTCATGATCATCTGCTTGCCCACTTCGACCACGCGCAGCAGCTTGGTCGGATTGCTGTCGAGATCGACCATGTTGCCGGCTTCCTTCGCCGCCTGCGTGCCGCTGTTCATCGCAACCGCGACGTCGGCCTGCGCGAGTGCCGGCGCATCGTTGGTGCCGTCGCCGGTCATCGCGACGAGCCGGCCTTCCGCCTGGTAACGGCGGATCAGCGTGAGCTTGTCCTCGGGCGTGGCTTCCGCGAGATAGTCGTCGACGCCTGCTTCAGCCGCGATGGCCGCGGCCGTGAGCCGGTTGTCGCCGGTCACCATCACGGTCTTGATGCCCATGCGGCGCAGTTCCGCGAAGCGCTCGTTGATGCCGCCCTTCACAATGTCCTTCAGCTCGATCACACCCATCACCCGCTCGCCGTCGGCGACCACGAGCGGTGTGCCACCGTGCCGCGCGATCTCTTCGACCGCGCGCTCGGTGCCGGCCGGAAACACGCCGCCCAGTTCGCGCACGTGCGCACGAATGGCCTGCGCGGAGCCTTTGCGGATTTGCCGTGCGCCGAGATCGACGCCGCTCATCCGTGTTTGCGCGCTGAACGGCACCGGTTTGCTGTGGTGCAGATCGCGGCCGCGCAGACTGAAACGTAGCTTCGCGAGCACGACGATCGAGCGCCCTTCCGGCGTTTCGTCGGCCAGCGACGCGAGCTGCGCGACATCGGCAAGCGTGCGTTCGTCGACGCCTTCGGCCGGCACGAAGCGGCTCGCCTGGCGATTGCCGAGCGTGATCGTGCCGGTCTTGTCGAGCAGCAGGACGTCGACGTCACCGGCCGCTTCGATCGCGCGCCCGGACATCGCGATTACATTCGCGCGCAGCATACGGCTCATGCCGGCCACGCCGATCGCGGAAAGCAACGCGCCAATCGTGGTCGGAATCAGGCAGACGAGCAGCGCGATCAGTACGGTAAGACTCACCTCGTGACCGCTTTGGGTCAGCATCACGCTAAAGGCCGAGTACGGCAGCAGCGTCACGCAGACAAGCAGGAACACGATGGTCAACGCGACGAGCAGAATGATCAGCGCGACTTCGTTCGGCGTCTTGCCGCGCTTCGCGCCTTCGATCATCGCGATCATCCGGTCGAGAAACGCTTCGCCCGGGTTGGCGGTGACCCGCATGATCAGCCAGTCCGACAGCACGCGCGTGCCGCCGGTCACCGACGAAAAATCGCCGCCCGATTCGCGGATGACCGGCGCGGACTCGCCGGTAATCGACGATTCGTCGACCGACGCGACGCCTTCGATCACTTCGCCGTCGGCCGGAATCATATCGCCGGCTTCGACGAGCACGTACTTGCCGGCCATCAGCTCATCGCTCGGCAGCGGGTAGACCGCGGCGCCGTACCGCGGCACGTCGAGCACCTTCGCGAACACGCGTCGGCGCGCACCGCGCAGCGCCGCCGCCTGCGCCTTGCCGCGCCCTTCGGCGAGCGCTTCGGCGCCGTTCGCGAACAGCACCGTGAACCACAACCACACTGCAATCGCGAAGATAAAACCCGCGGGCGCCTCGCCTTGGGAAAAGACGGCCTGCAGCCACAACAAGGTCGTCACGATGCTGCCGATATAGACGACGAACATCACCGGGTTCTGCCATTGCGCGCGCGGCGACAGCTTGCGCAACGCATCCGCGATCACCATTCGCCAGACCACTTGCGCCGCGCGCGACATCGGCGCGGCGGACGCCGCGGTACCGGCGGGCGTCAACGACTCGTTTTGAACATTCATGAAGCTTCTCGCAAAGAACTTTGCTATCAGTGAGTTTCGCGCGCCGACGCGGGCTGCGACGGCCTGTTGGCCGCGGCTGCGGCCGCATCGAGCGCGAGGTTCAGTTTCAGCACATCGACGCGCGCATCGCCGAGCACGCCGAACTGCCGGGGCGTCGTGTTCTGTGCGATCAACGCGCGCATCGCATGGGTCGACATGCGACGCGCCTGCGCGACGCGGGCGGCTTGCAGCAGCGCGTTACCAAGCGAGATGTCCGGGTCGAGTCCGGAGCCGGACGCGGTGACCGCATCGACCGGCACAGGCGCATCCGGCGCGAGACCGTTTTCATTGCGATACGCGATCGCGCGTGCCTTCACCTGATCGATCAGCGACTTGCTGGTCGGCCCGAGATTACTCGCGCCACTCGATTCCGCGTTGTACGGCTGCGCGATCGTTTGATCCGGATGGGCCGGGTCGGTGCCCGTCGTCGCGCTCGGGCGTGGGTGAAAGTACCGCGGCTGCGTGACGTTCTGGCCGATCAGCAGCGAGCCGACCGGCACGCCGCCGCGTTCGACGATGCTGCCATTCGCTCGCGCCGGCATCGCGAGTTGCGCGACGCCCGTCGTGACAAGCGGGTACACCAGCCCGGTGACCAGCATAAAGAACACCGCGGACGCGACCGCCGAGCGTGCGACGCCATGCAGCAGCGGTACGCTGTGCGGCTGGGATTGACTGATTGTGCTCATGACTGTCGATCCTTAGAACAGTTGACCGCTCGCGAGCATCAGGTGCTCGACGATCGGGCCCAGCGCAAGCGCCGGGAAGAAGGTCAGCCCGCCGACCAGAAGCACGACGAACACCAGCAGCGCGGTAAACAGCGGCGTAGCGGTCGGCAGCGTGCCCGGACCTTCGGGCACGCTTTTCTTCGCGGCGAGCGATCCCGCGGCAGCAAGCATCGGTAGCAGCGTGAAGAAGCGGCCGAACAGCATCGCAAAGCCGATCGTGGTGTTGAAGAACGGCGTGTTCGCATTGAGGCCGGCGAATGCGGAGCCGTTGTTCGCGGTGCCGGACGTGTACGCGTACAGCACTTCGCTAAAGCCGTGCGGGCCGAGATTGTTGAGGCTCGCGGGCGTCGCGGGCCACGCGACGGCCAGCGCGGTCAGGCCGAGAATGCAGAGCGGATGGGCGAGCACCGCGAGCATCACGAATTTCATTTCACGCGCTTCGATCTTCTTGCCGAGAAACTCCGGCGTGCGCCCAATCATCATGCCGACGATAAACACGGTCAGAATCGCGAACGTGACCAGGTTGATAAAGCCGACGCCATCGCCGCCGAACACGTTGTTCAGCATCATCTCGCCGATCGGCACGAAGCCGCCCATCGGCGTCAGCGAGTCGTGCATCGCGTCGACCGAACCGGTGGTCGCGGCGGTCGTCACCGCGATAAACAGGCTCGTCTGGCCGATGCCGAAGCGCGTTTCCTTACCTTCCATATTGCCGCCCGCCTGCAGTGCGGACGGCTGCTGGTCGATATGCAGCGACGCAAAATTCACGTTGCCATGCTGCTCGGCCGTGTAGACGATCGCGAGCGCGCCGACAAACATGACCAGGAACGCGGCGAAAAACGCCCAACCCTGGCGGCGGCGCATCAGCATGCTGCCTGCCGTGTAGGTGAGCGCCGCGGGAATCAGCAGCATGCTCAGGATGTGCAGCGTGTTCGTGAACGGCGTCGGGTTCTCGTACGGATGCGCGGCGTTCATGCTGAAGAAGCCGCCGCCGTTGGTGCCCAGGTGCTTGATCGATTCCATGCTCGCGACCGGACCCAGCACGATGGGCTGCTTGAGCCCTTCGAGCGTGGTCGCGACCGTCTCGCTCGTGAGCGTCTGCGGCATGCCCTGCCACACGTAGACGAGCGCCATCACGAACGACAGCGGCAGCAGCACGCGATACATCACACGCGTAAAGTCGACCCAATAGTTGCCGATGTCGTGCGCGCTCTTGCGGCACAACGCGCGGATAAAGCCGCCGCACGCCGCCACGCCGGTCGCGGCGCTCACCATCATCAGAAACGTGATGACGGCCATCTGCGAGAAATTGGACAGACTCGATTCGCCTGAGTACGACTGCCAGTTCGTATTGGTGACGAACGACGCCGCCGTGTTGAAGGCGAGGTCAGGCGTTTGCGCGGCACGTTGCAGCGAGTCGAACGCCGGCAGCAGCCCTTGCACACGTAACAGCAGATAACCGAGCAGCATCATCGCCGCGTTGCCGAGGACGAGCACCATCGCATAGCGGGTCCACGGCATGCGTTCAGCCGGGTCCGCACCGAGCACCGAATAGGTCCAGCGCTCGATGCGCAAGTGCCGTTCATCGGTGAAAACGTGGGCGAGCCACTTGCCCATCGCGACCGTCAAACCGGTCATGGCGATGAGTACCAGCGCAAATTGAACAAGATCGTCGAACATGATGGGCTCCCTGTCAGATCCGGTTCAGTCCGACAATGAAGCCTGCGCCAAGCGCGAAAAAGGCTACCGATACGACTACGAATAACAGGTCGTTCATGATGGGGATGAGTGAGTAAAATAACGCGCGGCGGCGCCGAATCAGAACCGTTCGGGCTTGATCAGCGCGTAGAACAGGTAGACGAACAGTGCGGCGGCAAGCAGACCGGCGAGCGCGATCATGACTGCGCTCCGGTTGTTGAACGGCACGAGCGCGTGAGAACCGCGCATTGCGCAATCGCTGCGCCGGCGCGTTGAAAAGCGGAGTGGTCGGAGACGGGAAACGGTGGCTGCATATCGACAGACTCAGTGGTGGAAATCTGTCGGTACTGTAGATAAAGCGGCGTCAAAAGCGTGCTGAGTTTCGCAGGCCGATGTAAAGGTCGGGTTAAGGCTGGCGGACGTTTCCTGCTACGACGATCAGATGCGCTCACCCTCGCGCGCTAATAGCGCCACGATTCGTTCGGCGACAAGCTCGGCCCAGAAGCGATATTGTCCGTGCCCTGGGTGAAAGCGGTCTCGCGCCATCTCGTTGGGCTTCGCGGCCCATTCCAGCGATACATAACGGGCCGACGCGTCCAGACCGACCCACGTTTCCAGCAGGCGGTCCAGGCGGGCGGCATAGCGGCCGAGATACCAGCGCAAAGGATGAGGCGCGGCAGGCAGGATACGCAGTGGCGGCAACCCCGTGACCACCAGGCCGAGCGCACCGGTGCGGCGGCGTAGATCCTCTACCAGGCGGACGTAGTCCGCGAGGAACCGCGCCGGTGCTCGTTGGGAGGTGACGTCGTTGGTTCCCAACGCTGTCACCAGAAAGTCAGCCGAGCCGAGCTCTGCGTGGGACAGAAGGTCCAGCGCCTCACTCGTATTGATGCCCGACTTCGCGACCAGTTGCCAGGCCACCGGGCGGCCCGTACGCATTGCCAGTAGCCGTGCGACGGGCTGTGCCAGTGCCTCGCTCTGCTCGTCCACCCCAACGCCTGCCGCGGACGAATCGCCGACCACAAGAATTCGTAACGGAGGAGACTGTGCCGCCCCTGCCTCTATCCCGCTGCGCGGGCCGGCCGCTTCCGGAAGACGCAACGCAGTGCGTCTTAACCAGCGGGCCTGGAGCAGAAGAACAGGGCTAAGAAGAACTTTGTACAGCGTGAGCATCAGGGGTTGGTGATGGGTTCAGGGTTGTGCCGAAAGCGCCTTGGATTCGCTCAGGAAGGCAACCGCTGCGCTGATCCCGCTCTTGTCGCGCAGGATTTTGCGGTGGCCCAGACCCTTTCCCACTGTCGGCGTTAGACGCGGTCGCTCCTGTCATCGCCGCGATGTGAGGGAGAAGTACCATAGGCCGTGGTCATATAGCAGTACGAGAATCTTCGTCGCGTCTCCGGCCTTTGCCATCTGCGCTCCGACGCACAAGCATGCGGCAGCCGTATTGCCCACGAAGTGGCCATGGCTGCGGGCAAATTCGCGCTGACATTCGACGACGTCGTCATAGCTGACTCGCCTGACCGCCGAGACCGTGGTCCAGTCGACGAACGGCGGGCGGACACCGACCGCCATGCCTTCCAGCCGGTGATTTACAAATACGCCATTTTGGCTGTCGCATCCCTCCGGCTCCACGAGGATCACACGCACGTCGTAACCCGCTTTCCGGAGCGATCTGGCCACACCCGTGAGCGTCGCGCCAGTGCCCGTGCACGAAACGAACACGAGTTCCTTGACGTCCGGCCACGCCGACAACTGCGCAACAATCTCGGGTCCAGTTTCGGTTTCGTGAGCGACGGTGCAAACATGGCGAGAACGTGTGCCTGAATCGCCCGAGACGAAGCCTCGAAGCTGCAAAGGCTCGCCATCACCAGTGAGGCCTGGACCATTAACAGATTCATTGCGAAGTAGCCGCAGGCCGACGCGGCAATCGCGGCGGGGATCGCCCAGTTGAGCCGCTCGTTCGACCGATTGACGATCACGCCGCTCGGTACGCGTGAGTCGAACGTTCTCCTGGGACGCCAGATTGCAATCAGGGAAAGTGTAAGGACGCCGAGCAAAGACAGGATGCCGTAGAAAAGCGAAAAATCCGCGAAACCTCGAACATGCCTCAACCCGTCGGCAACCGCGGGACCCAATACGGCTGCGAGTACGCCACCCGCGACGACAAGCGAGATTGCCTTTGCCCTGGAGGACGAGGGTAGACCGTCGATTGCCGCAAAGCGATAGAAATTGGCACAAGCGACGAAGCAACCAAGCAGCACGTGCGCAAGAATGAGCAGACCGAAGCTTTCCCGGGAAATCGCGAGATAACCGGACGCACCCGCGGCGACCAGCATCATCCCTCCGACGCCAAAGACCAGCCGTCGGCCGATTTTGCGCATTAGCATCGAGACGGGATAGGTGCATAACATCACCGACGCGAACTGCGCGCCATAGGGGACGGTTCCGAGTGCTGGTGAACGCGCGAGGCGTGTCCCGACCAATGCAGCAATCGCAACCGATATCACCGCTGCCGTGAGGTTGATCGCTTGTGCGAGCGACAGAATGTATGTGCTGGGCGGCAGCTTGTCGAGCTTACCTTTGTCCAATCGCATGGCGTTATTCGTGATATAGGTCTGTCTGGACGTGTGCGTGAGGGAAATCACACGAAATGCGTTCCTTGCCGATCCCGAGACTCTTTCTTCGAACCGTGACTTGGCCGATCAAGCCCGTGCGTTCGATATGCGTACCCCCGCACGGAATCGCGTAATCTTCGCAGTGCCAACTCCGCGCGTCGGGAACGTCTGGATGGGCGCGGAGATGGATCGCGAGATCGCGCAGCACCCGTTCGTTCACTGTCTCCTGGATCTTGCTCAGGTCCTCCGCAGTGAAGCGTTGGTCGACCCCGAAGTCAAATCGCGCCCCACCGATTTTAATGTGGCAGCCCAACGTGCTCGCGACCGCATCTGGCCGGTGCAAACCGACCGCGAGATAAAGCAGATGCGACGCCGAATGGCTGAGAGACAGTGCCGCTCGACGCATAACGTCGATTGAGACAGTCACGCCCGCTTCGGGTACCAGGTGCTCGAGCAGGAGCTGATCGTCCGCGTGAATCCGATGCAGCACGATGCCATCTACCTGGATATCGGGGAAGCCGGGTATGCCGGCCGTGTGTCCGTACATTTTCTTGACGTCAATGAATCTCAGCGCCCTCCCGTCTTGCAAGGTGAGCCGGCCGTGGTCCGCATCCTGTCCGCCGCCTTCCGGATACGCGACAGTGTCCGCCAGCTCCACCCAATCTCCATCGATCTTGATTACGACCGTCTCGCAGGCAGCAAGGTAGGGATCGCGGTAGAAGAGCTTTGTCGTGCGTCGATTAAGCTTCATGCTTAAATCCTCAAAAACGTTCCGCCGACGTCGCAACGGCTTCGATGCCACGCGTGATCTGAACGGACGTCCGTACAGTCACGATGCTTCCTGATGGAACATCCTGGGTGATAACGCAATGTGGTCCAATGAAAACTTCATCGCCGATTTCGACACGCCCCAGGATTCGTGTAAACGCGCCCACTTCGACCCGATCGCCAAGGACCGGGTGGCGCTTTCCCGGCGGATTGCCCGCAATCCCCACAGCACCTAACGTGACCCCGCCAAGAATGTAGCAATCGTCACCGATAACGGCGGTTTCGCCGACAACGGTTCCTACACCGTGATCCAGGATGAAACGCTTACCGATCGTGCACCGGCTATTGGTCGCCAAACGCGGAATCGGTCCTCGGCATGCTTTAGGAGCCACGGCCGAGGCTCATTCGCCGCTCATACAAAGGACGCAATGTTACTTCGGTTTTTCCAAATTATCTTTAATTTAGATATGCTATCTAAATAGGTTGTAAAGAGATATCAATGTGTTAAGGCGGAATAGACACACTGCCCGCTCGATGAGGTGCACGTGCTGCCGCTGACCGTTCAGACGCGACCGACAACGATCTCACCCATGCGCGGTTGGACTGGTTACCTGACAAATGGGAGAAAGCGTCTTTCAGGACGGGAGCGATAAGCCGCCGTGCTGCATCGACGATTCTTCGGCCTGTGCGTGTTCCGCCAGATCATGCGCGAGTCCCATTCGGGCAATCTCTATGTAAAGGGCAGCGATCGCTTCGACGATTACCGTATCCATCGGATATCGCCCCTTTCAACGAATAAAGACACCCCGATTCTCGCGCCACGCAAGCACATCCTGTATCCGGCGCACCTGTGAAGCGACCATCGGCAAGCGCATAACCTCTTCGAGCTCGACCCACTGCACGTCGGTGGATTCATCGTCATGCGAAAGATTTTCGCTCGTCGCCGATGCCGCAAGCAGAATCGAGAATTCGCGTCGCACTTCGCCGTCCGAATACGCGATGATCGTCTCCGGGTCCGTATACGTGCCGACCATCCCGGCGATCATGATTTCGATGCCGGTTTCCTCGCGCACCTCGCGGCGCGCGCAGCCTTCGAGTGAGTCGGTCACTTCCATCGTGCCGCCGGGCATGGCCCAATAGCCGCTATCGCGCCGCTTGACGAGCAGCAGCCGGTGCGCCGCATCGAACACCGCGACCGCTACCGCGGGCTTCAGCGAATTCGCGGCCGGCACCGGCTGCGCGCCGCGCCCTTCCCGTGCGTTCAGATCGAGTCGCGTAACGTGCAGCGTTTCACGCGCCCACGTGCCGACGGCCTGCGTCATCGGCACGCTTTCCTTGTCATTGCCACCCGGATATTTGAAAAACAGAATACGTGTGTCGCGCTTGATGCGCTGAACGTAGGCGGTGCCCGGGTCGATCACATAGAAGTCGCCGGCGCGAAAACGGTGGATCTCGCCGGTATCGAGGTCCTGGTATTCCGTCATGCCGCGCAGCACGTACTGGTATTCTTTCGCGCGCGCATGACGATGCGCCGGTTCGAACCCGCTTTGCGGATAATCGGATAGCCCGACCTCGATATCCGCGTCGTGAATATGAGAAAGCGGCTGCGGCTGCTTCAGCGCGCCAGTCAGATACTGACGGGTCTGCCCGCTCAGCGATGCTTCGATTGCGGCGGCGTCCAGCGATTTGAACGGCATGTCGTGCTCCGCTCCGGTGTGGGTCGAACCCTACGCATGTTACGACACACCGCCAGCACCACGGACACATTCGCCCTAAAACGCTAAACCGGCGCGGCATTCCCACCGCGCCCGACCACTTCGGTCAGACGCCGCGTGTATTCGCCAGGCGCCACCGGCCGGCCGAACAGGTAGCCCTGTTGCCGGTCGCATCCTATCGAGCGCAGGAACGCCGACTGCGCCGACGTTTCAACACCCTCGGCCGTGACATTCATCCCAAGCGAATGCGCCATCGCGACCACCGCGTGCGTAATCGCGACCGCGTCGCGATGATCGGGCAAGCCAGCGACGAAGGAGCGATCAACCTTCAGGTTATGCAGCGGAAAGCGCTTCAGATACGACAGCGACGAGTAGCCGGTGCCGAAGTCGTCCACGGAAATACGCACGCCCATCCGCGACAATGAATTGAGCATCGGCATCACCGGCGCGCGCTCGCTCATCAGCAGGCCCTCGGTAATCTCGAGTTCGAGCGCGGCAGGGTCGAGCCCGGCCGTCGCGAGACACTGCGCGACCTCCTGCACAAGTCCATCGTTGAACTGGCGCGGCGACAGGTTCACCGCGATCGTCAGATCCGGCGCGATCGTCTTGCGCCATTCGGCCGCCTGCGCGCATGCGCGCTCGAGCAGCCAGCGGCCCAGCGTGACAATCAGGCCGGTATCCTCAGCGACCGGAATGAATTCGATCGGCGAGACATCGCCAAGCGCCTCGTTGTGCCAGCGCATCAGCGCTTCCGCGCCGATCGTGCGGCCGCTCACGCCATCGACGATCGGCTGGTACACGAGGCGCAGCTCGTCGGCGGCCAATGCACGCCGCAGCGATTGCTCGATCGAGAAGCGCCGCTGCAATTGCCGGCTCAGCTCCTTCGTGAAGAATTCGAAGCCGTTGCGGCCGCGCTGCTTCGCCTGATACATCGCCGAATCCGCATTGCGCATCAGCGTCGTCGCATCGCGGCCGTCTTCCGGGCATACGCTGATGCCAATCGACGCGCCCAGATAGTATTCGTTGTCCGCGACCGCAAACGGCATCGCAATTGTTTCCAGCACCTGGCGCGCGAGCGCGGTCAGGTGCGCAGCACTCTCATAGCCGCTCACGACGATCACAAACTCGTCGCCGCCGACGCGCGCGAGCGTATCGCCCTTGTGCACGCATGTGGCCAGGCGCCGCGCGACGCTGCACAGCAGCGCGTCACCGGCTTCGTGGCCGGCCGTATCGTTGACCTTCTTGAAGCCGTCGAGATCGACGAACAGCACCGCGACACGCGGCACTTCGCGCGCGCGGCCGCCTCCCGCGGCCGGTTCCAGCAGCTCGCGCATCCGGTCGGACAGATACGCGCGGTTATACAGCCCCGTCAGCGGATCGCGTGTCGCCAGATACTTCAGCTGCCGCTGTGCGGCACGGACCGGACCGATATCGTTGAACGAGACCAGCACCGCGGTCGGCTCGGGTTCGCCGGGCTTGAAGATCGGCACGAAGTTCGCAATGACCCAGATCGTTTCGCCGATCGCCAGCTCGACCGACATCGTGACGCCGAGCACCGGCTTGCCGGTGGACAGCACCTTGAGCGTCGGCCGGTCCGGCGTTTCGATTACCGAACCGTCGTCTCGCCGTGCATGCACCATCACGGTATAGATGTTGGCGCCGATAATCCCCGGCGTCGCGCGCAGCATACGCATCGCGCTCGGATTGCACGCGAGCACTTCGCCGTCGCGCGATTGCACGACGATGCCTTCATTCAGGTGATCGACGACCAGCCGGTGATGCTCCTCGCTTTGCGCAAGGCGCTGGCGAATCCGGTCCTGGTGAATCGCCAGCCCGACGCAGCGGCCGATGTCGCGCAGAACGGTTTCCTCGACGTCGGTCGGCCGGCGCGGCACGGTGTGATAAACCGCGAACGCCCCTAACACGCCGCCGGTTTCGTCCTCGAACGGAATTGACCAGCAGGCACGTAGCCCATACGGCGTGGCGAGATGCTTGTAATCGGCCCACAGCGGATCGCTTTCGATATCTTCCGCGACCACCATGCGCCGCTCGAACATCGCGGTGCCGCATGACCCCGCGCGCGGGCCGATTTCAAATCCGGCGAGCGCGTCGCAATACGCCTGTGGCAGCGACGGCGCGGCGCCGACTTTCGCGTGCCGCCCGTCGGCGTCGAGCACCAGCACCGAGCAGGCCGCGCCGTCGCCAAGCAACGCCTCGGCGCGGCGGCACACCTCGGCCAGCAGTTCGGGCAGCGGCGCGCTGCGGGTAAGCAGGCGCAGCACGGCGCGCTCCGACTCGAGCACCTGCGCCGCGACGGTCGGCCGATAGCCGCCGTTGCCATGCGCGGAGTCGGCCTCGCGGTCGGACCTGCTGTCAGGCTGGCTGTCGGTCATCCGGTCTGCGGTATCCTGGCGGTTCATCGATCTTTGCGCTCCCCAACGCGACAACGGCAAACGAACGCGATTCGAACACCCGGGTTTACGCTAACGACGATGCGGATTGAATATCGGCAACACGCCGCTCATGGAGCAGGCGTATTTCCCGCAAGCGGCGCGAGAAACTCGGAAAACCCGGTCAACATGATCTGTACACCAATGCAAAGCAGCAGGAAGGCCGACACGCGCAGCGCAACCTTGGTGCCCTCCTTGCCGAGAAAGTGCGCGATATACGCAGAGCGACTGTACGTGAAATAGATGACCAGCACGACAAGGACGGAGATCGCCACCGACGCGATCGACGACAGCAGGAACTCGGACAGCTTGTGCGTGCGGTTTGCATTGAGCGCAATCGCGGTCGCGATCGTGCCGGGGCCGGTGGTGAGCGGCATCGTCAATGGAAAGAAGGCCTTGGAGGTCGCATGGTCCGGATCGACCGGCTTCGCGGTCGTGACGTCGGTGCGCGTTTCGGGCGCATTCAGCATGTTCCACGCGCTCACCGCGACGGCGAGTCCGCCGCCGATGCGCAGCGCCTCGATCGAAATGCCGAAGAAATGCAGCACCGGCGTGCCGACAAAGAACACGACGATCAGCACGAAGAACGCGTTGATCGACACGCGCTTGGCGAGCGCCGCGCGCTCTTCGACGGTGAGCGTCTCGGTGCGGTCGAGAAACACGAACGCAATGGCAAACGGATTGATGATGCTGATCAACCCGGTGAAGCCGAACAGGATTTCGGAGACGAGGCCGCCTATCATTTTTTTCAGCTCCGTGTTCAGTGCGCATGCGGTTCACGTCCGGTGGTCCGCGCGCACGCGCCGCGCACAGTGTAACCTCAGCTGGACCGCATCGACCCCGCAGCGCGGCATCGCAGGGTTACCCCGCGAGCGCATGAATGCGTCATCGCACGCGCGATCGGTGCAGGCATCGGGTATGCGCACCTTCATCTGCGTCGCATAGCTTTCAATTTTCATTCATATTTTTGATCGCTTGGCTTAAGCGAACAAGGCGGCATACAGTCGGACCCGCAGGCCCGCCTTCCGAAGACGTATCGACCCGCAACGCACTTATCGTTCGTGGAGATGCCTATGTCCTTTCGTCTGCTCGCTGTGCTGCCGTTTATCGGCATTCTGCTCGGCGTTCCGTTCGTCAACCGTGTCGAACCGCTGGTGCTCGGCATGCCGCTGGTGCTGGCGTGGATCGTGATGTGGGTAGTGCTAAGCGCGGTGATCATGGCAATCATCTACCGGCTCGACCCGGTCAACCGTGAGCCGGTCGAGCACGGCACGGCCTCCGCCGCGGAGGATCGCCGATGAGCACGGCCCTGGTGATCATTGCCGCGGTGACGCTGTTTGCGCTGTATCTGGGCGTGCGGGCACGCCACGGCCACGATATGAACCTCGAGCAGTGGACGGTCGGCGGACGCAGCTTCGGCACCGCGTTCGTGTTCCTGCTGATGGCCGGCGAGATCTACACCACGTTCACGTTCCTTGGCGGCAGCGGATTCGCGTATGGCAAGGGTGCGCCTGTCTATTACATCCTTGCGTATGCAACGCTCGCGTATGTGCTGTCGTACTGGCTTCTACCGCCTGTATGGCGCTTTGCGAAAACGCACAGGCTCGTGTCGCAGCCCCACTTTTTCGCGCGCAAATACGATAGCCACGCGCTCGGCGTGCTGGTCGCGGTCGTCGACGTTGCAGCGCTGATTCCGTACCTCGTGCTGCAGCTAAAGGGTCTCGGCATTATTGTTGCGACCACATCCTATGGCGCGATATCGTCGACGACCGCAATCTGGATCGGCGCGGTGGTCGTCGCGATCTATGTGATCGCATCGGGGGTGCGCGGCTCCGCGTGGAACTCGGTAATGAAAGATCTGCTGATTCTCGGGGTGGTGCTGTTTCTCGGCATCTATCTGCCGATCCATCATTACGGCGGCCTCGGCGAGATGTTCCGTGCGATCGATGCGGCGCGGCCCGGCTTCCTGACGCTCGCGGACAAGGGCGCAGGCACGAGCCTCGTGTGGTTCCAGTCGACCGTGCTGCTCACCGCGCTCGGCTTTTTCATGTGGCCGCATACGTTCGGCTCCGTATTCACCGCGAAGAACGAACGGATCTTCCGGCGCAACGCGATGGTGCTGCCGATCTATCAGCTGATTCTGCTGTTCGTGTTTTTTGTCGGCTTCGCCGCGACGCTCAGGGTGCCGGGGCTCAAAGGCGGCGATATCGACCTGTCGCTGTTCCGGCTGACGCTTCAGACCTTCGACCCGTGGTTCGTCGGCGTGGTCGGCGCGGCCGGCGTGCTGACCGCGCTCGTGCCCGGCTCGATGATTCTGACCACCGCGTCGACTTTGCTTGCCAACGATATCTACCGCGGCGCGCTCGCACGCCATGCGTCGGATGCGGTCGTCGCCAGGCTCGCACGGTTCATGGTGCCGGTGGTCGCGCTCGTCGCGGTGCTGTTCACGCTGCACGGCGGCGAGACGATCGTCGCACTGCTGCTGATGGGGTACAACTTCGTCACGCAGTTGTTCCCGGCCCTGGTGTGCAGCCTCGCGCCGCGCAACCGGGTGACGAAACAAGGGGCGTTTTGCGGGATCGCAGTCGGTGTGCTGGTCGTGACCGTGACGACGGTGATGCATCTGAGTGTCGGCCAGTTGCTGCCGTTCCTGCCGGATACGTTAAAGGATGTGAATATCGGCTTTGTCGCGCTCACGTTGAATGTGATCGTGCTGGCGATCGTCAGCGCGGTGACGCAACCGCATCTGCGCGCGGAGCAGTCCGGCGCGCAAACGCACTAACCTCCGCGGTCTTCGCCGACCCGCTTCTTCTTTGCGCTTCATGCGCCCGCTTGCTTGCGGACGCGTGAAGTGCAGGGTCAGTCGTTCTTTCCGTTCTGACTGGCAACGACCATAACCGGCTCGAATGGCGTCGGCCGTACGATGGTTTACGGTCCCAAGTGAGCGTGTCCTGATACCACCTGTTGCGCGGTTGCCGGATAAAGAATGGAAACGCGTCGATAAACTGGAGAGCCCATCTCGCGTTAGACGATCGATCGGTTTCTGATCGCCGCAGTTTCCTGAATCCGGATTTATTGCCCTTCTATGAGGATGCAAACATGCAAGTGACTTCGCAATCGAACCATGCAATGCGGGTGGGTACGCAATTCAAGGACGCCGGCGCGTTATTCAATTCGCGGATTTCCGAATCGCCCGACGAAGCTTTCAGGCTCGAAAAAGCGCGGCTCCACGCGGAGGATTCAACATGGAGCGGAGCATCCGATCGGGCAAAGGTGCGTGACGTAATCCGGCTCAAATCACACAACGAAGTCTTCGATAGCCGGGACGACACCCGGGTCACCATCAACGGAAACAGAGCCACGGTTGACATCAATCGGGACGGCAAGCATTGGCACCTCACCGGTTACTCCACCCGTGACGGCGATGCGGACTACCGTCCCCGCTTCGGGCACGTCGGCCGTTTCGATCTCACTCACATGGCGTAAATCGGACGACATCTGGCGCCTCAAACTGAACCCGTTGATCGATTGCGGCCACACGATCGCTCCGGGCGCTACGCAGTAGAGGCAAGTCGCCGGCATCCGACTCAGGCGCCGGCATCCTGTTGCCGGCCAGGTGTCGGCCATCGCGAGACAGCCCGTTCCGAACCCGATCACTCGTCAGGTGCAGCCGGCCCCTTCGCGTAAAGCGTCGAGTCCGCGAAGTGCGTGGCGGTCAGCACATGTCCCACGAGAATCAGCGCGGTCCGCTCGATATCGGTGTCCTGCACCCTGGCGGCGATATCGGCCAGGGTGCCGGCGATTTTCTCCTCGTCGGGCCAACTGGCGCGATACACGACCGCCACCGGGCAATCCGCTCCGTAGTGCGGAATCAGTTCTTCGGCGATGCGCGCGATATGCCGCACCCCGAGGTGAATCGCCATCGTCGCGCGGTGCCGCGCCAGATCGGCCAGTTCCTCGCCTTCCGGCATCGATGTCTTGCGCGCATAGCGTGTCAGGATCAGCGTCTGCGAAACATCGGGTAGCGTCAGTTCACAGCCTAGCGTGGCCGCGCAGGCGGCAGTCGCCGTCACGCCGGGCACGATCTCATACGGAATGCCCAACTCGCGCAGACGCCGGATCTGCTCGCCGATCGCGCCGTATAACGACGGATCGCCCGAATGCACGCGTGCGACATCCTCGCCTCTCGCATGTGCGTCAGCGAGCAGCGCGACGATCTCGTCGAGGTCGAGCTCGGCGGTGTTCACGATCACTTCAGCCACGTTTCCCTCGAGCACCGCGTCTGGCACCAGCGACCCCGCATAGAGAATCACCCGGCACGTTCGCACAAGGCGCTGCCCCTTGACCGTGATCAATTCGGGGTCGCCCGGCCCCGCGCCGATAAAAAATACTGTCATGAATCTGAACTCCAGAAGTGTCGTTCCAACTGCGATGGCCTCGCTGCGTGGTCCGCTATCAACGACGCTCGGGCCGACTAGCGCGCGGCTCGGTAATGCGGCTTCAGCTCCCGCAATACCTGCAATAGCGCGGCTGGACCGTCGAATTCGCGGTCGGCTGGCGGCAATTCCGGGCGCCGCGTCATCACGACCGGCAAGCCGCGTTCGCGCGCGACGTCGAGCTTGGCCGCCGTCGCGCTGCCACCGCTGTTTTTCGTGACAATGACATCGATGTCATACCTGTCAAACAACGCGCGCTCGCCGTCGATCGTAAACGGCCCGCGCGCGCCGATCACCGATGCGCGCGCATCGCCCGCGTGGGCTTCGAGGCAACGCACAACCCAGTATTGATCAGAGGGAATCTCGTCGAGATGCGCGAGCGGCTCGCGGCCAAGCGTGAAGAGCGGACGCCGGTACAACGTCAGCGCCGCGACGATCTGCTGCCAGCTATCGACCATCTGCCAGCGGTCGTCCGCCTGCGGCTGCCACGGCGCGCGTCGCAGCGCCCAATAGGGTATCGCCGCATCGCGACAGGCCTGCGCGGCGTTCGCGCTGATGCGTGCCGCGAACGGGTGCGTCGCGTCGATCAGCAACCCGATGCGCTGATGCGCAAGGTACGCCTGCAGCCCTTGCGCGCCGCCGAAACCGCCGACACGCACCGCACAAGTCAGATCGACCGGCACCTTGCCGATGCCTGCGAGACTGTATACATCGACGGCGTGAAGCGCACGCGCAACCTGCAACGCGTCCCCCGTCCCGCCTAGCAGCAGAATGCGCGTCATCGTGCGGTCCCGACGAGGTGTCCCACGCGATCGATCGCGAACACTTCCACGCTAACCTCGTTCGGCACGATCTCGCGCGCCACCCCGAGCGCACGAGCGCAAACGATGTCGCCGAGCGGCACGCCGGCTTCGTGCGCGAGCGCGAGTGCCTGCTGGCTGGTGTTCGCGTCGCGCATCGCCTGTTGCAAAGCCGGTGTTGCGCCCTGCCCGGTCGCCCAGCTCGCGAGTTGCGATAAATCGATGCTCGAATTCCGGCTATGCAGATCCAGATGTCCGGCGGCCAGCTTGCTGAGTTTTCCGAAACCACCGCACAGGCTAAGGCGTTCGACCGGCGCGCGTCGTAGATGCTTGAGCACCGCGCCGGCGAAATCACCCATTTCGATCAGCGCGATATCCGGCAAGCCATAGTGTTTGCGCATCGCATCCTCGCTCGCATTGCCCGTACAGGCCGCGATATGGCGGTAGCCATTTGCGCGCGCGACGTCGATGCCCTGATGAATCGAGGCGATATAGGCGGAGCACGAAAACGGCCGCACGATGCCCGTGGTACCGAGAATCGATAATCCGCCGACGATGCCAAGCCGCGGGTTCATCGTCTTCAATGCGAGCGCCTCGCCGCCTTCGACGCCAATGGCCACGTCGAAGCCGCCCGCATAACCGTGCTCCGCGGCGAGCGCGGCCAGGTGGTCGGTGATCATCCGGCGCGGCACGGGGTTGATCGCCGGTTCACCGACCGGCAGTGTCAAACCCGCGCGCGTGACGGTGCCGACCCCCGGCCCCGCATGAAAAACGACACCGGGTTGCGCCCGCAACGTCACGCGCGCGAACACGACGGCGCCATGCGTCACGTCCGGGTCGTCGCCTGCGTCCTTGGTCGTGCCGGCCTGCGCACCCTCGCCACTCAGGTGGCAGAACGTCAGCGCCATCGCGACGCGCTGTCCTTTCGGCAACACGATGTCGACCACGTCGCTCGTCGTGCCGGTGAGCAGCAGCCGCGCGGCCGCCAGCGACGTTGCCGTCGCGCAACTGCCGGTGGTGTAGCCGCTGCGCAGTGGCGCCGGCCGTTCGGGCGTTTCGTCGCGCATCACGATTTGACGGTTTCGTACAACGTGATCGGCAAGGCCGGGCGCCACGTTTCGAAGCCGCCCAATGGTTGCGCATCGGCAAGCGCGATGCGTGTGAGTGTGCCGCCATGCCGCTTGCGGCATTCGGCAAGCACGGCCTCGCCCTCTAGCGTCACGGCATTCGCGATCAGCCGGCCGCCGCATCTCAACGCGCTCCAGCACGCGTCGAATACGCCCGGCACGGTCACGCCGCCGCCGATAAAGACCGCATCGGGTAAGGTCAGGCCCGCCAGCGCCGCAGGCGCCGCACCTGCGACGAGCTGCAACGCGGGCACGCCGAGCGCGTCGCGATTGCGCTCGATAAAACGCTGGCGCTCAGCGTGTGCTTCGATCGCAATCGCCCGACATGATGGATGCGCGCGCATCCATTCGATGCCGATCGAGCCGCAACCCGCGCCGACATCCCATAACAGTTCGCGCGGCGCGGGAGCGAGCCGCGCGAGCGTCAGCGCGCGCACATCGCGTTTGGTCAACTGGCCGTCGTGGAGGAACGCATCGTCGGGTAAGCCTGGCGTCAACGCGACGCGCGGTCCGTCGCCGCTCGTCTTGCAATCGAGCGCGATCAGATTCAGTGCGGCGCATTGTGCGGTATGCCACGCATAGGCGAGCCCATCGATACGGCGTTCGAGCGAGCCACCGAGATGCTCGAAGACCGTCATCTTCGTTGCGCCGAACCCTCGCGCGGTAACGCACGCGGCAATCGCGGCCGGCGTCGCGCCGTCGTTGCTCAACACCAGCAGTCGCGCACCATCGTGCAGTGAGGCGAGAATTGCGGCAAGCGGACGGCCGACCACAGACACTGCCACCACGTCCTGCAGCGGCCAGCCCAGCCGGGCGGCGGCAAGCGAAAGCGAAGATGGCGCGGGCAGCACGCGCATCCGCTCCGCGCCGATATGGCGTGCCAGCGTTGCGCCGATGCCGAACTGCATCGGGTCGCCGCTCGCCAGCACACAGACCGGTGCGTCTTGTTCGCGCAGCAGCGGTTCAATATCGAACGGGGTCGGCCAGCGCTCCCGGCGCGCGCGCAGCCGGGCCGGCAGCATGGCCAGATGACGCGCTCCGCCGTAGATTACCGACGCGTCGAAAAGCGCGCGGCGCGCGGCGCGCGTGAGGCCGGCAAAGCCATCGTCGCCGATGCCCACGACGGTGAGCCAGACCGGCGCGCGGCCGTTTGGGTCGCAAGGAATCAATTCCGGATCGGGTTGCTGCAATGAATTCGTCGACATCGAAACGAAGCGAAACCGCCTGTAGAACAGCAATGATACAGCGCTAGCGGCACGCGCCGGTTGCGCTTCGACGGCAGGCGCCGTGGCTGTCGACGCAAGCGCGGCCGCGCAAGCCGCGGATTTCAAGCAGCGGTCGAAGGGCTGCTAGCGGCCGCCTGCGGGCGCAAACGTGCGCCCGCGCGTTGCTTCCGTCGAAAAGGCCGGTTATGCGGTCACAGGTGCCGGCCGGGTCGCGTTTGTCGTAGCGCCCGGATTCGCACTGTGCCTGCTGCCGCAGCATTCCTGAACCGCGGTGTCGATCTTGTCGAGCCTCGTGCCGATGCCGGCCAGCGCCTGCTGGCCCTGCCCGGCCTGGTTCTCCAGCGTATCGATGTTCTTGTTGATCTGTCCGATGTCTTTGGCCACACCGGCGAATTTGCCTTCGATATTGGTCACACCGCCGCGCACGTCCGCGACCTGCGCCGACACATTCGCGACGTCATCCTTCACGCCGCTCACGTCCGCCGCGACATTGGTCACACCGCCGCGCACGTCCGCGACCTGCGCCGACACATTCGCGACGTCATCCTTCACGCCGTTCACGTCCGCCGCGACATTGGTCACACCGTTGCGCACGTCCGCGACCTGCGACGACACATTCGCGACGTCATCCTTCACGCCCTTCACGTCCGCTGCGACATTGGTCACACCGGTGCGTACGTCGGCGACCTGCGCCGACACGTTCGCGACGTCGCCTTTCACGCCATTCACCGCCGCCGCGACACCGGATATCTGCCCGGATAGCGCGTTGTACCGGTTCAGGAGACGGGTTGGAGAAGAAAAATCCTTGAGGATTCGGGATTGGTCGCCGTCATCGCGCTGTACGCCGCCGGACACGGGATTGCGGGCAATCGTCGTCCCATTCTGCGGCGCCTGCGCGACCTGACCTGCGCCGGCATCGTTGTTGTAGTTGTAAAACTGAACTTGCTGATTGCTATAGGCGTTAAAGGTTTGCATGTTCGATTCCTTCAAAGTTCAAATCGTTCGGTGAACAGACACTTGATACTGAAGACGCAATCGAATATCCGGGTGGATGCACCTCCTTGCGAATGGACGATGAGCACATTCTCGTCGTGCATCCGTCGTGCAGGCGCTATCCGCGTACTACACCGCCCGTGCCGTTGGCGTGATTGCGCGTACCGAATCAGGGCATAATACGGAGCGTCGCCGGTGCCCTTCGGGGCCGAACAGGGAACACGCTTCACACCGTGGCTGCCCCCGCAACTGTATGCAGCGAGTCCGCATCTCACCCGCCACTGGATCAACCGGGAAGGCCGATGCGGACAGCGACCTGCGAGCCAGGAGACCTGCCGGCCAGACTGTTCGTGCCAGCCAACATCGGGCGGGGTGTACCGATGCCGAGCTCGCTCCCGCTTCCGCGGCGAGAGACGCCCGGGCCGTCGCGCGACGCTAACCCGGTGATCGATTTGAACCACGCCCCCGCCGTTACCGCGAACTCCGCCAGCCAGCCGCCGCGCGGGTCCGCCTGCCCGGGCCTGCTGCGGATCGTCGCGGCTCGTGATGGCGGTATCTGCCGCGTCAAACTGCCGGGCGGCGCGCTGAGCGCCGCTCACGCGCACGCGATCGCCGATGCGGCCGAAACGCACGCGTGCGGCGTCATTGAAATGACGAACCGCGCGAACCTGCAAATACGCGGTGTACGCGCGGGCGAAGAACATGCGTTGATCGAGCGTCTGCTCGCGGCCGGTTTGGGCCCGCATGCGCCAGCGGCGGAAGGAACAAGCGCCGCGCGATTTGCCAACCCGGCAGCCGACGACGTGCGCAATCTGATGATCAGTCCCACCGCCGGCCGCGACCCCGCCGCGCTGATCGACACCAGCGGTCTCGCCGCACAGATTCTCACGTTGCTGCAAAGCGAAGCGCGCTTCGCCGCGCTCTCGCCGAAATTCGCCTTGCTGCTCGACGGCGGCGAACAGCTGGCGATGCTGACCCATCCGCATGACATCTGGCTCGCCGCGCTGCAAGACGAGGTTGGCGACGGCGTGCGTTTCGCGTTCGGCCTGGCGGGCTGTCCACCGGTCGCGCCGAACGATCCGGCCGCGCTGGCGGCGGTGCGGCCCGAGCACGTCGTCGCGCTGATCGACGCGCTATTGCACACCTTTCTCGATCTTGCCGCGCCGGATGAAATGCGCATGCGCGATCTGCTCGCGCGGCAATCGGCCGCCTCGGTGCTCGCGCGGATCGACGCGCGTGCAGGTTTTCCGCTGCTGCGCGATGCGCAAATCAGTGCGTGGCGCCGCCCGCGCGCGCAACCTGCGCTGCGCTTCGGCGTCCGTCCGCAGCGCGAGCCCGGTATGTCGCATGTCGGCGGCTCACCGCCGCTCGGACGTATCGACGCGCCGACGTTGCGCGCGCTCGCCGCGCTGTCGCAAGAGGCCGGCAAGGGGATACTGCGCATGACCCCATGGCAAAGCGTGCTGTTGCCCGACGTCCCAGCGCAAGCCGCGCCGGCCGCCCTCGCGCGCCTCACGTCGCTCGGCTTCGCCTGCGACCGCGCGCAGCCGTTCGCGCGGCTGATCGCGTGCGCGGGTTCGCCCGGCTGCGCGAAGGCGCACGCCGATACGAAGGCCGATGCGCAGCAGCTTGCGCGGCGGCTGCCAGCCGATGCCGAAGTCCATCTGAGCGGCTGCACGCGCTCATGCGCGGCCGCGCATCCGGTGCCGTTTACGCTGCTCGCGGTTGCGCCCGGCCGCTACGACCTGTACCAGCACGACCCGGCGAACGCCGTCGCCGTCGCCGACCTCGCCCCCCGATTTGGCCACTGCATCGCCCAACATCTGACCATCGAACACGCAGCCGATCGACTCGATCGACTGTCGAGGAGTGCCCCTGATGCTTGACTACACCCGCGACGGCAACGAGATTTACCGCCAGTCGTTCGCGACGATTCGCGCGGAGGCCGACTTGTCGTCCATCCCTGCTGACCTGGAAAAACTCGCGGTCCGCGTGATTCACGCATCCGGTATGGTCGACGTCGCCGACAGCCTGCGCTTCTCGGACGGTGCGGGCCGCGCGGGGCGTGACGCGTTGAGAAACGGCGCGCCGGTTCTGTGCGACGCGCGGATGGTCGCCGAAGGCATCACGCGCGCGAGGCTGCCCGCCGCGAACGACGTGATCTGCACGCTCGGCGACGCCGCTGTGCCGACGCTGGCGCGCGAACTCCGCAACACGCGCTCGGCGGCTGCGCTCGAGTTATGGCGACCGCGCCTTGCGGGCAGCGTGGTCGCGATCGGCAACGCGCCGACTGCGCTGTTCTACCTGCTCGAAATGCTGGATGCGGGCGCACCCCGTCCCGCGCTGATTCTCGGCTTCCCGGTCGGCTTCGTCGGTGCCGCGGAATCGAAAGCGGCGCTGGCCGCCGACAGCCGCGGCGTGCCGTACGTGGTGGTCGACGGCAGACGCGGCGGCAGCGCGATGGCCGCCGCCGCGGTCAATGCGCTCGCCTCGGAGGAAGAATAAATGGCCGATCGACCCACCGCTGCGCGCGGCCGGCTGCTCGGTCTCGGCGTCGGGCCCGGCGACCCCGAACTGATCACCGTGAAAGCGCTACGCCTGCTGAAGTCGGCGCCGGTGGTAGCGTACTTTGTCGCGAAAGGGAAAAAGGGCAACGCGTTCGGCATCATTGAAGGGCATCTGTCGGACGCGCAGGTGCGCCTGCCGCTGGTCTACCCGGTGACGACCGAGGCGCTCGAGCCTCCGCTGTCGTACGAAGCGATCATCGCGGACTTCTACGACACCGCGGCCGAAGTCATCGCCAGCCATCTGGATGCGGGCCGCGACGTCGCGGTGATCTGCGAAGGCGACCCGTTCTTCTACGGGTCGTATATGTATCTGCATGACCGCCTTGCGCCGCGCTTCGAAGCCGAGGTCGTACCCGGCGTGTGCTCGATGCTCGGCGGCGCCGCGGTGCTCGGCGCCCCGCTCGTCTATCGCAATCAGACGCTGTCGGTGCTGTCGGGCGTATTGCCCGAAGCCGAATTGAAACGGCGCCTCGCGGATGCCGACGCCGCGGTCATCATGAAGCTCGGCCGCAATTTCGACAAGGTGCGCCGCGTGCTCGACGCGCTCGGCCTCGCGAAGCGCGCGCTCTACGTCGAACGCGCGACGATGACGAATCAGCGGATCGTCCCGCTCGCCGACGTGGATCCGATGGCGTCGCCCTATTTTTCGCTGCTCGTCGTGCCGGGGGAAAAATGGCAAGGCTAACGCCGCCCGCGCTTGTGATGCTCGGCAGCGGCGCGCTGGCAACCGCGCGCCGCTTGCAGGCGTGCTATCCCGATGCGCGCGTGCATGGGCTGCGCGGCCGCGTCGAAGCGCAAGCGTGCAACATCGTCTACGACGAACTTGGCGCGCATCTGCGCGAGCTCTATACGAGCGGCACACCGATCATCGCGCTATGCGCGGCGGGCATCGTGATCCGCTGCGTCGCGCCGCTGCTCGCGAACAAAGGCGCGGAGCCGCCGGTGCTGGCGGTGGCCGAGGACGGCAGCGCGGTGGTGCCGCTGCTCGGCGGCCTCACCGGCGTGAACGTCATGGCCCGCGAGATCGCGGCGGCGCTCGGCGTGCCGCCCGCGATCACGACCAGCGGCGAGCTGCGCTTTGGCACCTGTGTGCTGAATCCGCCGGAAGGCTATGCGCTGGCGAGTCTCGCGCAAGGCAAGCGCTTCGTGTCCGATCTGCTGGCCGGTGAAAGCACACGGGTCGAAGGCGACGCCCATTGGCTCGACGACGCGCAACTGCCACGTGCGGAGCATGCGCAGCGCGCGATCCGCATCACGCCACGCGTATGGAACGGTAATACCGATGAACTGGTGATTCATCCGCGCAGCGTCGTCGTTGCGCTGGCCGACGGCGAAGATACGGTGCAACGCGTGCGCGAAGCGCTCGCAGCACACGGGCTGTCGCCCCTGGCACTCGCGGCGATCGTTGCACCCGCCACCTGCATAGGCGACGAAACGTTGGCCCACGCCGCCGAAACGCTAGACGCGCCGTTACGCTTTGCACCGGTCGTACCCGGCGGCGACGACCTCCCGGCTCGGCCAACCCCGCGCGCGCTGCTAGGTGCCGCGTTGCAGTCGAACTGCGCGATCGTCGATGCCGCATCGGGCCTCGCACTGGCGATCGCGGACCAGCCCATCGATGCGCACACCGTCGGCCGCGCGCGCGGCCAGCTGACCGTGATCGGACTGGGCCCCGGCAGCGCGGACCTGATGGTGCCAGCTGCGCGCGCCGCGCTGGCGCAAGCGACCGACATCCTCGGCTACGCGACCTACGTCGAGATGGCGGGCCCGTTCCGCGCCGACCAGCGGGTCCATCCGACCGACAATCGCGAGGAGATGCAGCGCGCCCGCCACGCGTTCGAGCTCGCCAGCGGCGGGCGGCGCGTGGTGATGGTGTCGTCCGGCGACCCCGGCGTGTTCGCGATGGCGTCCGCAGTGCTCGAAGCGCTCGAGACATCCGACGGGCGGGACTGGGCCGACGTCGAACTCGCTATCGTGCCAGGCGTGTCCGCGGCGCTGGCGACCGCCGCGCAAGCCGGCGCGCCGCTTGGTCACGACTTCTGCGTGCTGTCGCTATCGGACAATCTGAAGCCGTGGTCGATCATCGAAACACGCATCGCGCACGCGGCACAGGCCGATCTGGTGATGGCCTTTTATAACCCGGTGTCACGCGCGCGGCCCTGGCAGCTCGACAAGGCGCTCGATATCGTGCGTACAGCGCGGGCACCGGAAACGAAAGTCGTGTTGGGACGCGATATCGGCCGGCCCGGGGCGTCGCTTGTCACAACGACGCTCGGCGAACTCCGGTCCGCCGATGTCGATATGCGCACGATGGTGATCATCGGTTCTTCGACTACGCGTGGCTTTGCACGCCCGTCCGCACGCGGCACGCAGCGGGAATGGGTTTATACGCCGCGCTGGTATCGATAACGCTTGATCGCGGTGCGCGGCATTGACCGCCGTCCTTGCAGGCCCCCCGCTGCAAAACCATTGCGCGCGCAATCAGCCAGGGATTCCCCCTACCTCAACTTTATCCAGTGAAGGACGTTAACCACGGATAACCGTTGATCCTTGGGTATTCATGCCGCCATGCAAACTGACGAACACGTCGCCGCGCCGGCTATAGCCGTACCGTCCGCCATCCTGAACGCCGAAGCCGTGCCGATCGGCACGCCGCTCGAGTGGCCAATCGTGGATGCCGACGGCTCGCTGCTGTTCGAGCGCGGCGCGGTCGTGATCGGTCCCGAAGAGCGCCGCTTTCTGTTCGAGCACTTCAAGCCGCGCCGCGGCGATCTCGCCGAAGCGGCGGATGCGTTGTGCGCCGCGGCCGAAGCGGGCAGCGGCGATGGCGAAGATGCGCCGCTGTCGCTGAAAGACACGCATCTGTCGATCGGCGCGTTGATCGGCGTGCGCCCGCAAAACGCGAGCGGCCCGATGCAGCCGAGCCGGATCATCGGCTTTGCGCCGAATCAGTCGGTGTTCGTGATGCCGCCGCTCGTCGACGGCCGCCCGTTATCGCTGACGGTTGGCGAAAACGTCGAGATCGTCGCGATTGCGAGCCAGGCGGTGTTCCGTTTCGTTTGTACGGTCGACGCGGTCTGCCACCTGCCGTTCGATTACGTCGTGCTGTCCAGGCCGGGCGTGATCCGGCGGCTGCGCGAACGCAAGTCGATTCGCGTGCGCGCGCGGTTTCCGGTGCGCTTCGGGCTGAACCCGGACGGCAATGGGTATGAGGGCCTCGGTCTGATGCAGACGATCAGCGCGCTGGGCATGTCGTTCGGCACGCCGTGGCTGGTCGGCAAGGTCGGGCAGCGGGTGCGGCTGTCATTCCGGCTGCAATCGAAAGACAGCGATACGCTGATCGAAACCATCGCGATTGTTCGTAACGCACAGGCCGCATTGGCGGAGGACGGTCTCGCGTCGCATGGGCTGGAGTTCGAACATCTCGACGCGGCGCAGCAGCTTGCGTTGAAATCGTTCGTGTTCGACCGGATCGACGATATTTCGCACTGGTCGAATGGCGTGCGCTAACGCGCCTGCCCATGTTGGGGTCGCCCCGGAAAATCGGATCGTAAAGTACGCTGAGCCGGTTGCGGCGGGCGTAGCGGCTTGAACTCGCGCGCGCCGATCCGGCCGCGACCTTGTTCAGACGCTACTCGGCGTCCACGTCGATCTACTGACCCCGGCCGATCTGCCGCCAAGCAGCTGCTGGCCAGCGGCGTCCCGCCCAAGGACGTGGCCAGAAACCTTGGCGTGTCCGTCCCTACGCTGTATCGCTGGGTGCCCGCTTCAGCGCAGGCTTAGCGCACTTTGCGATCCGTTTCCGCGACGCTCCGATGTTCTGTCCAACCGGTTACGAACGCGCGATCAGTTGAGCAGGCGTCACACATTCGCCGCCCCAGGTTTGGGCAAGCTGCTCGCATCGGTTCAGCGGCACTGCGTGGCTTTCGAAGTCGACAACGACGACGCGGTCCACCTTGTCAGGCCGCGCCGGCGTACCGCCGCTGCGCCCATCCGACAACACCCATAACCAGCGCTCCTGTGCCGGCTTGCGCGTCGCGGCGTGCGCGAGCAACTGCGTCGCGCGTTCGATCGCGGGTATGAACGGCGTTCCTCCGCCACCGCCGATCGGCTGCAGCCAGCGTTCGCTCCAGCCGCGCGGGATGGCCGGGCCGAAGCGCAGATCGGCGCTGACACCGCCGAAACAGATCAACGCGATCTCGTGCCGGTCCGCACGCGCGCGCCCGAACAGCGCGGCGAGCAGGCCTTTCGCCAGCGCGAGCTGCGCGCCGGCCAGCATCGAAGCGGAGCAATCCAGCACGAAACAGTGCAGTACGCCGCGCGGCTGCGCGGCACGCGCGACGCGCAGATGCTCGGCACGCAGCCGTTGCGGGCCTTTAGCCGCAAGCGTGCGCGGCCATTCGATGCGCGCGCCCGATTGGCCGCGGGCCGCGGTCGCGCCGTTGCCTGCCGGCCATCGAAAACCGCTGCGCGACACGCCAGCGGCGGCGTTCTTTCGATGGCTCAGCGTTTTTTTGACGGCAGTCGGATCACGTCCTTCACGTGCTCGGTGCCGGTCGGCTCGGGCGGCAGATAACCCCAGTCGGATTCGGATTCGCTGGACGCCTCGCGTTGCTGCGTGCCAGCGGCTGCAGCCGCCGCGCCGCGAGGCTGCGCGTGGCTTGCCGGCTGCTCGCCGGGTTGCGCGAGCGCACCGCCATCACGCTGCCGATGCAGCAACACCGCTTGCACGACACGATCGACATGCGCGATCGTCACCGCGCTCGCCGCTTCCAGAGCGGCAAGCGCTCGCGCGGCGCGCAGCATCACGAGGTCGGCACGCATTCCATCGACGTGCGCCGCGATGCACAGCGCGCTGACGTGCCGATGCACCGCATCGTCGAACGCGAGCTGGGGCACCACAGCCCGCGCGGCGAGGATGCGACGCATCTGGTCGTCCTGCTGCTGCGCATGGCTCGCGCGAAACGCCTGCGGGTCGGTATCGAACGCGAGCCGTGCCTTGACGATCTGCTGCCGCACCTGCGGATCGAAGCAGTTCTGCAGCGCGACCATCAGGCCGAAGCGGTCCGTCAGTTGCGGGCGCAGTTCGCCCTCTTCCGGGTTCATCGTGCCAATCAGCACGAAGCTGGCCGCGTGGCTGTGCGACACGCCATCGCGTTCAACCGTGTTGACGCCGCTCGCCGCCGCATCGAGTAACGCATCGACGAGCGCATCCGGCAGCAGGTTCACTTCGTCGACGTACAGCACGCCGCGATGCGCATTTGCGAGCAGACCCGGTGAAAAGCGCACCGCACCGTGGCGCAGCACGGTTTCGATATCGAGCGTGCCGACGAGCCGCTCTTCGCTCGCGTTCAGCGGCAGCGTCACGAACTGGCCATCCGGCAGGAGTTCGGCGAGCGCGCGGGCCGCCGTCGACTTCGCGGTGCCGCGCGGGCCGCTCACCAGCACGCCGCCGATGCCCGGATCGACCGCGGCCAGCAATAGCGCCTGCTGTAATTCGCTTTGGCCAAGCAACGCCGCGAACGGAAACACCGGAGCGCGGCCGGCTGCGGCAATATCCATCGTCGCGTGGTGGGTTGCATTCATCGTCGCGTTCCTTCGATCTGTTGTTCGCTCGCCAGCAGGTGCTGCTCGATCTGTTCGCGATAACCGCCCGGCTCCTGCCACAGGCCACGCTGCATCGCTTCCAGCAGCCGCTCGCAGATTCCATGCAGCGCGTGCGGGTTGTGCGCTTGCAGGAACGCGCGCGTGTCCGCGTCGTTCAGGTACGCATCCGCAACGAGCGCGTATTGGTGATCGGCAATCACTCGCGCGGTCGCATCGTAGCCGTACAGATAGTCAACCGTCGCGGCGATCTCGGCCGCGCCTTTGTAGCCGTGTCGCTTCACACCGTCGAGCCATTTCGGGTTGACCACCCGCGAACGGATCACACGCGCAATCTCTTCGTTCAGCGTGCGCACGCGTGGCGCGTTCGGATTGCTGTGATCGGCGTGATACAGCTGAGGCTGGCCGCCGGACAGATGCCGGACCGCCGCGGCCATGCCACCCTGGAACTGGTAGTAATCGTTCGAGTCGAGCACGTCGTGTTCGCGATTGTCCTGGTTCTGCAGCACCACGTCGAGCGTCGCAAGCCGCGTGCCGAATGCGTGGCGGGCGTCCTCGCCGTCGCGCTTCTGCGAGTACGCGTAGCCACCGTGCGCCAGATACGCATTCGCGAGGTCGGCGTCGGTCTGCCATTGGCGCGTATCGATCATTTCCTGTAAGCCTGCGCCATAGGCGCCGGGCCGCGAGCTGAACACGCGCCAGCCGGCGCGCCTGCGCGCTTCCTGTGCATCGAGCCCGCGCGCGATCCATGCGTCGCGCTCACGCAGCACGCGCGCGCGGATCGGATTCAGATGCTCGGGTTCGTCTTCGAGCTCGGCCACCGCCTGCACGGCCGCATCGAACAGATGCATCACGTTCGGAAAGGCATCGCGGAAAAAACCCGACACGCGCAGCGTCACGTCGATGCGCGGCCGGTCGAACGCGGCGATCGGCATGATCTCGAAGTCGGTCACGCGATGACTGCCCGGCGCCCACTTCGGGCGCACACCGATTAACGCCAGCGCCTGCGCAATATCGTCGCCGCCGGTGCGCATCGTCGCGGTGCCCCACACCGACAGGCCGATCGCACGCGGATAATCGCCGTGCTCCTGCAGATGACGTTCGAGCAATTGCTGCGCCGATTTCAGTCCAAGCGCCCATGCCGCTTGTGTCGGAATCGCGCGCGTGTCGATCGAGTAGAAATTGCGGCCGGTCGGCAGCACGTCCGGCCGTCCGCGCGACGGCGATCCGCTCGGCCCCGGCGGCACAAAACGTCCTTCGAGGCCGCGCCGCAATTGCCGCATTTCCTGCTCGCCGCATGCATCGAGCCGCGGTAACACGTCGTCACGCAGTCGCTGCAATACCTGTTCGGTCTGCGGCAATTCGTCGGCGCGCGGCAGCGGCATGGCCGGCGCGGCCGCGCGAACATCGCAGAGGTCGGCGATCAGCGCGCCCGCGAGCAATTCGAGACGTTCGCGCGCATCGCCGTTATGCCGCCACGGCTCATCACTCACCTGCTGCAACCACGCAGGCCGTGCGCCTTGCCACGGCGCGGACCAATCCGCGGTCAGCGGATCGAACAGATGATCGATGCGCAGGTCGCGCGCGAGCGCGTCGATCAGCCCGGCATGCGCGCCCTGCCCACCGCCGACCGGATAGCGGCCGAGCGCAAGCAGCGTATCGCGCCGCTGCACGCCGCGTGGCGACTGGCCGAACGTGTGCAATCCGTCGCGAATCTGCGCTTCCTTCAACTCGCACAACCACGCATCGACGCGTGTGAGCAGCGCGTCTTCCGCATCCTGGCCAGCCGGCTTCGCGATGCTCAATTCGTCGTGCAGCCGGTGTTCGATGATCGTCGCCAGGATCGTGCGCCTTAGCAGCTTCGATCGGCGTGGATCGACCATCAGCGCTTCGTAGTATTCGTCGACCTGCCGCTCGAGGTCTTGCAGCGGCCCATACGTTTCGGCGCGCGTGAGCGGCGGCATCAGATGATCGACGATCACCGCCTGCGCGCGCCGCTTCGCCTGGCTGCCTTCGCCGGGATCGTTGACGATGAACGGGTAGAGATGCGGCATCGGCCCCAGGATCGCATCGGGCCAGCAGGCATCGCTGAGCGCGACGCTCTTGCCCGGCAGCCACTCGAGATTGCCGTGCTTGCCGACATGCACGACCGCATCGATACCGAACTGATCGCGCAGCCAGAAGTAGAACGCGAGATACGCGTGCGGCGGCACGAGTTCCGCGTCGTGATAGCTCGCATAGTCGTTCTGCTCGCGGGAGCGCGACGGCTGAATGCCGACGAACACATTGCCGCAGCGCCAGCCGGCGATCATGAAGCGGCCGCGTCGCACCGTTGGGTCTTGCTCAGGCGCGCCCCAGCGCGCGTTCAATGCATCGCGCAATGAAGCGGGCAAGCGCGCGAAGCGCTGTTCATAGTCGGCGACGGCAAGGCTTTGCAGCGCCGGCCTCAGGTCGCGCACCATCGGGTCGTTCGTCACACCTTGGGTGAGCAGGTCCAGCAGCGCGTCGCCGTTGGCGGGCAAGTCCGCCGCGACACGATAACCTTCGTCGCGCAGCATGTTCAGAATGCCGACCACCGACGCCGGTGTATCGAGCCCGACGCCGTTGCCGATACGCCCCTCGCTGACCGGATAATTCGCGAGAATCAGCGCGAGCCGCTTGTCCGCATTGCCGACGCGGCGCAGCCGGCACCAGCGTTCACTCAGTTCCGCGACGAATGCGACACGCTCCGGGTCCGGCTGATAGCGAACCACGTCCACTTCGGTATGCGGACAGCGATACGCAAGCCCTTTGAAGCTGATTGCACGCGTGATGATGCGGCCGTCGACTTCCGGCAGCGCGACGTGCATCGCGATGTCGCGCGAGTTGAGGCCGTGATTGTCTTTCAGCCAGTCTTCGCGGTTGCCGCCGCTCAGGATCACCTGCAGCACCGGCGCGTCGCCGGCCACCGCGAGCGGCGCGGGGTCGTCGATCGCACTGGCCGCGAACGCGGTCGTGTTCAGCACCAGCGCGGCATGATGTTGCTCGCACAACGTTTCGACGACGTCGCGACTCAGCGCGTCTTTCAACGATGTGATCGCGATCGGCAGCGGATTCATCTGCCGTGCTTCGAGCGCGTCGATCAGCGCATCGAACACCGCCGTGTTCGCGGCCTGCAGATGCGCCTTATAGAACAGGATCGCGACCACCGGCGCAGCGGCGCGCCAGCGGGCTTGCCAGTCGGCAATGGTCGGTGTGTCGCAGGTCGGGTGATAAAGCGCGGCGGCGGGCAGCGGCACCGGTAACGCCGGCTCATGCCCAAAGCCGAGCGCGCGCCACGCGATGCAGCGCAGAAATGCCTCGGCGTTTTGCGGGCCGCCTTCGCGCAGATAGCGCCACAGCTGATGGCACAGTGGCGCGTCCGCGGTGCTGCGCGCGGTGAGGTTCGGGTCTTCCTGCAGGTCGCCGGAGAACATCGCGAGCGTCTGCTGCTTGCGCTCCGCCAGCGCGACCACCTGTTCGATGCCATACGGCCAGTACGCTTCGCCACCCAGATGATCGACGACGACGACGCGTGCATGCTGCAGCACGTCTTCGATATAAAAGTCGACCGATGCGGGCTGCCGCAGATACGTGACGTTAGCAAGGCGCACACTCGGAAAACCTGCAGGCAGGCGCGACACGACGCTCGCGAGCAGCGACAGCGTCGTATCGGCGGAGCTCAGCACGACGATATCCGCGGGACGCTGGTCGATCCGGATCACGCCCTTCGTATCGTCGACGAAGCCGCCCGGCGTGGTGCGCAGCAAATGCATGGTTGTGCCGCCTTTGGGTGGGGGCGCTCGAGCGTCGTGCTCGGGCTGGTCTATCGCCGTTTCAGGTCCGTTGCGCGTGCGCGCGCAGCGCTTCGTCCAGCGCGCGCTGCAGAACCGGTTGTTCGAGGTCCTCGCCGATCATCACGAAGCGGCTCGCCCGCGCTTCGCGCTGCTGTTCGTCCGCACGCCAGCGCCGATCGAAGTAGCTGTCGAAGCGCCGTCCTACGCCCTGGATGACCAGACGCATCGGCGCGTCAGGCAATGCCGCGAAGCCTTTGACGCGATAGATCGTGTGCTGTTCGACCACCCGTTGCAGCGCCGCGATCATCGCTTCACGCGACGGCGCCTGCGCGGTCACCACGACGGAATCGAAATCATCGTGGTGGTGATCGTGATGGTCGGGATCGTCGGAACCCTCGGCCGAGCCGTGGTGATCGTGGCGCAGGTGAATCGTTTCTTCCGACGCGGACTCGAGGCCCAGCAGCGCGTGCAGATCGAGCCGCGCATTCTGGGCACGCACCACCTTCACCTGAGCCGGAATGTCTTCGCGGATTGTCGCTTCGACCGCAGCCTGACGTGCGTCGTCGAGCAAATCGGTCTTGTTCAGAATAACGAGATCCGCCGCCGACAGCTGATCTTCGAACAGTTCGTGCAGCGGCGACTCATGATCGAGGTTGGGATCGGCCTTGCGCATCGCGTCGACCGCGACGGGGTTTTCAGCGAACTGCCCGCTGGCGACTGCCGGGCCATCGACGACGGTCACCACCGCGTCGACGGTAAAGCTGTTCTTGATCGCCGGCCAGTTGAACGCCTGCACGAGCGGCTTCGGCAAAGCAAGGCCGGAGGTTTCGATCAGTACGTGGTCGATCTGCTCGCGCCGTTCGACCAGCGCTTCCATCACAGGAAAGAACTCCTCCTGCACGGTGCAGCACAGACACCCGTTCGAGAGTTCGTACAGTTGGCCTTCGGTTTCGCGGCCTTCGTCGTCGCAGCCGATCCCGCAGCCTTTGAGGATTTCGCCGTCAATGCCGAGTTCACCGAACTCGTTGACGATCACCGCGACCCGCAAGCCGCCGGCGTGCTGAAGAATGTGGCGCAACAGAGTGGTCTTGCCGCTGCCGAGAAAGCCCGTGACGACCGTCACCGGGATCTTGCGCATCTGGGTTTGCATGACGAATGAGCGCGATATCAGGCGCGCGAAGGAGTGGTGGACGGAACGCCGCGCCCCGCGGCGTCAACCCTGCTCTTCTGGCCGGTATCCGGGCTGGCGAGAGCGCCGCTTCACCTTCCCACACGAGTGAACGATTTCCCGTGCAGTGGTTAGTGACCCGCGCGGCCTTGCGCGCGGACCTCGAAGCCGGCTCTGCATCGCGATCACCGCGATGCGCTCGCCTTCCGTTGCGGGGGCAGCACAGGTTGACCCGAAGCCTTCATCCGGCGGCATTGAATGGCCGAATGTCGGGGCTTGCGAGCCCGCTGTTTCCCGTTTAACTGCGCACGCGGGAACGCGCGCGCGAGCACCAGAAGTGGGTGCGAGTGTAGGCGCGGGGCGCGGGGGCGTCAAGGCCGCGCCGCTCCTCCCAGGCCGCCGGTGATCAGGCCGAGATACAACGCGAGGGTGCGTTGCACGGCTTGCGCGACCAGCATGCTGATACCGTCGTATAGACCCGTTACGCGGGCTTCGTCGAGAACACGGTAGTAGGTCTGCCGGTCTTGCGTCCGAATAACGGCCGGCGGATACCCGGACTTCATTAATTCGAAGTTCAACAGTAACCGGCCGGTGCGGCCATTGCCGTCGATAAACGGGAGAATTTTCACGAAGCGCGTATGCGGTTCAGCCGCCCGTTCGACGGGATGCATGTCGCCGGAACGCTCGTACCATTCGATCAGTGCGTGCATTTCTTGCGGCAGATGAACGGCATCCGGCGCAATGGTGCTCGCGCCGCCGATCAGCACGTTTCCTTGCCGGTACCGGCCTGCGTCCTTATCCGAGATTCCCCGCAGCACAAGCGAATGGATGTTCTTGATCTGCCATTCCGTGAGCGGCTCCCGCGTCGCGACGACCTCCTCGACGTATCCGATTGCATCGCGGTGTTCGTCGCCTCCAGATGCTCGCGCAGGGTCTTGCCGCCGACGGTGATGCCTTCGAGCAGCACCTTCGTCTCCTGCAACGTTAGCGTGTTGCCCTCGATCGCGTTTGAGTTGTAGGTCCAGTCGAGCGTGAGGACCTCGCGCAATGATGCGACGGTTTCTTCCGGAAGCGGTCGCGCGGCATCGAGCTGCGCCTTCTGGCGGTCGATCGCGGCGAGGAGGTTCGAAAGCGTTGGGTTCACTGGCGTGTGAGCATTGGGCGGCGATCGGTCAAATATACAGATGGGCCAGTCGTCTGGCGACGACCGGCGCGTATGCTATCGTATCCCCCGCGTCCGGTGCCGCATTGGCGTGTTGTGCATGCCCATGCGGTTAAACGGGAAACAGGAAGCGCGGCCACCCGCGCCCAACCTGTGCTGTCCCCGCCAACGGTAAGCGGCCCGCGGGCATGTTGTCCGCGCATGCCTTTCGATGCCACTGTCGGCCATCCGCCGATGGGAAGGCGAAGCGCATGTGGCCGTCAGCCCGGATACCGGCCGGACGCGAGGGGGCGAACGTCACGGTCGCCAGTCGCCGGTTCCGCGGGGGACGGACACGGGCGCCCACGCATGACGCGCGGAGCTTGCCGCGGTCGCGCACGCTATGTGGCATCGCATGACACGTCTTTACTCCGCGCCCGCCGGCGCGGCTTCCCCCGCGTTTCGCGGCGGCCTGCGATGAAGCGGCTCGCCGTCGGCATCGGCTGCCGGCGCGGCGCGAGCGTCGAACAGATCGACGCGGCGGTACGCGACGCGCTCCGCCCGCATTCGATCGACGAAGTCCGCGCGGTCGCCACGATCGACATCAAGGCGAACGAACCCGGCATCGTCGAGTTCTGCGCGCGCTACGCGCTGCCGCTGCACACTTTTTCGCGCGAACAGATAGCAGCCGTCGCCATTGCCGCACGGACGACGCCTTCGGCCGCCGTCCGCGCGCATCTCGGCGTCGACGGCGTGTGCGAACCCTGCGCGCTGCTTGCCGCGCCCGATGGCCGGCTCGTGATACCGAAACACACCTTCAACGGCGTCGCTGTCGCGCTCGCCGATACCGTTGCGCCTGCAACCGTCGCGCACGTACCACCGTTACCTCACCAACAGGACCCTCAATGAAAACCGATCCCGAATCGCATCTGCGCATGACCCAGCGCCGTCGCGAAGGCCATGAGAAAAAACAGGCGGAAGCCACCCTCGAAAAGGGCCTGCTGATTGTCAACACCGGCACCGGCAAAGGCAAGAGCACCGCCGCGTTCGGCATGGCCGTACGCGTGCTGGGCCATGGCCTGCGCCTTGGCGTCGTGCAATTCATCAAGGGCGCGCTGCATACGGCGGAGCGCGATTTCCTCGGCGGCCAGCCGAACTGTGAGTTCGTCACGATGGGCGACGGCTACACGTGGAACACGCAGAATCGCGACGCGGACATCGCGACTGCGCGCAAAGGCTGGGCCGAAGCGCAGCGGATGATCGAAAGCGGCGACTATCAGATGGTGATTCTCGACGAACTGAACACCGTACTGAAGTACGAATACCTGCCGCTCGACGAAGTGCTGTCGGTGCTCACCGCGCGGCCCGACATGCTGCATGTGGTCATCACGGGCCGTCACGCGCCCGATGCGCTCGTCGATGCAGCCGATCTCGTCACCGAAATGCGCGTGGTCAAGCATCCTTACCGCGAGCAGCATGTGAAGGCGCAGCGCGGCGTGGAGTTCTGAACGATGCCGGATTGCCCCGCCCAGTTCATCAGCGCACCCGCGTCCGGACAAGGCAAAACCACGATCACCGCGGGCCTCGCGCGCCATCACCGGCGGCAAGGCCGGCGTGTGCGTGTGTTCAAGACCGGCCCGGACTTTCTCGACCCGATGATTCTCGAGCGCGCGAGCGGCGCGCCGGTGCTGTCGCTCGACCTGTGGATGGTCGGCGAGTCGGCGTGCCGCGAACTGCTCGCGCAGGCCGCGCAGCAAGCGGATCTAATCCTGATCGAAGGCGTGATGGGCCTCTACGACGGTACGCCAAGCAGCGCCGATCTCGCGGCCGCGTTCGGTGTGCCGGTGGTCGCGGTGATTTCCGCGAAAGCCATGGCGCAGACGTTCGGCGCGGTTGCATTCGGCCTCGCGCACTACCGTGCGGACGTGCCGGTGCGAGGCGTGTTCGCGAACCGCGTCGGTTCCACGCGGCATGCGCGGATGCTCGAAGAAGCGCTGCCGCCGGAATTGAAGTGGATGGGCTCGATTGCGAGCACGGCGGACATCGAATTGCCGGACCGGCATCTCGGTCTTCATCAGGCTGCGGAAATTGCGGACCTCGACCGGCGTCTCGAGCGGGCCGCCGACGCGCTCGCCTCGACGCCGCTCGCCGAATTGCCGCCGACAGTACGGTTCCTGCCATCATCGAGCTCGTCGAAATCCGCCGCACCGCTGCCGCGCCTGCTTGACGGCGCGCACATCGCGGTCGCGCGCGATGCCGCGTTCTCGTTCATCTACCCGGCGAATCTCGCGTTGCTCGACGCGCTCGGCGCGCGCGTCAGTTTCTTCTCGCCGCTCGCGGACGAACCCGTGCCGGATGCCGCGACGGCGCTTTACTTACCGGGCGGCTATCCGGAATTGCATGCGGCGGCGCTCGCGCGCCATGCACGCGCGGCCGCGTCGGTGCGCGCGCATGCGGCCGCGGGCAAGCCGGTCTTCGCCGAATGCGGCGGCATGCTGTACCTGCTCGACAGCCTGACGACAACCGACGGCACCACCACGCCGATGCTGGGCCTGTTGCCTGGCCAGGTGCGCATGCAGACGCGCTTCGCGGCACTCGGCATGCAGCAGCTCGACGGCCCGCTCGGCACCTTGACCGGCCACACGTTCCACTACTCGCACGTGAGCACACCGCTCACGCCCGTGCTGCACGCGACGCGCGCGCAATCGGAAGCCGCCGGCGAAGCGGTCTACCGTTGCGGCTCGATCGTCGCGACTTATATGCACAGTTACTGGCCGTCGAATCCGGCCTTCACCGCGGCTCTCTTCCATGGCAACGCCTTTTAACGATGCCGATCGCGCGGCGGTCTACCGCGCCATTTACGAACGCCGCGATATGCGTCATTTCGTGCGCGGCCCCGTCGACGAGGCGGTGTTGCGACGGCTGCTCGACGCCGCGCATCATGCGCCGAGCGTCGGCTATATGCAGCCGTGGCGCATTGCGCGCATCACCGATCCGGCGCTGCGCACCGCGTTGCATGAGGCGGTCGAGCGCGAGCGGCTGCAGACCGCCGACGCGCTCGGCAAGCGGCGCGACGAGTTTATGAAGCTGAAGGTCGAAGGGATGCGCGATTGCGCGGAGGTGCTGGTCGTCGCGCTGATGGATGGACGGGAAGCGCATATTTTCGGCCGCCGCACATTGCCCGAGATGGACCTCGCGTCCGTCGCCTGCGCGATCCAGAACATGTGGCTGGCGGCACGCGCGGAAGGGATCGGCATCGGCTGGGTGTCGCTGTTCGATCCCGCAGAGGTGCGCGCGCTGCTGCACATGCCTGACGGCGCACAGCCAGTTGCGATACTCTGCGTGGGGCAGATCGACGACTACTATCCGGAACCGATGCTTGAAACGGAACGTTGGGCCGCGCGCGCGCCGCTGGAAGGTTGCGTATTTGAAAACCGGTGGCCGGCTGGGCAGTCGGGGGAAACGTCTGCGCCCTCGCTGGACTCAACGTCGCTGCATGACACGGACGCACTTCAACCGCCGTCGGTAAAGACAAGACCATCGGAATAACGAAGATGAAAGAGCCGCGAAAGATATCGGCAGCACAATTAATCTGGCTGGTCTGCTTTTTGTTGCTGTGTCTCTACCCGCCGACCTTGTTCGGGAAAGTGCTGGGATTAGTCATCTGTGCGGTACTGGTGAAGTGGTATCTGTGCGGCCCGCCGCGTCCGTAGCCCGTTGCGAGGACTCGATTACAGGCGAGGGAGGGTTTGGTGGTCGCCAGGACATGATGTTCGCGCCCACCGGACCTGATTATGTTAGGTGCTCCCGCTCCGGCTAGCCCGTTTCGCGCAGAAGCGCGGGTGATCCATCAGCGTGGACATGGAGATACAGCGCATGCACGGCACGGAGAAAGTCGCCTCGACACCAAGGGCGAGTCGCCCGATGTCAGGGTCTCTCCTTGGGGAAGGGTAACCACGCGCCCTCACCTTTGCGGTAGGACACAATGTAATCCCTTTCAATTGGAGTCCCAAACGTAACCTCCAGTTTGCTTTTTGCGGCACGCACAGTCGACTCCGATGCAGTTGGAGCATTTAAGATCAGTTTTGGAGTAAACGCATTGACCTTTTTTGGTTTAACACCCAAAACCTCCTCAGACGGCATAACCTGCCGAACATTAGGGATTACCATTTTGTACATGAATTTTTTAACGAATCCTCCCGTTTCTTCCGTTATACCCGTTGAAACCAGACGGCGATTCGGTGAACGAATGTGGCTTTCGATAAATGTGAAAGAGTCCGCCATGTTCTTAATAAAGTCAGGAGACGTCGGCGACCGTGGGAAAAATCCCCCCGCGTCAAATATTGTCCTTGGGGATCGATCGTCGGAGCGATAAACGGTCAAACTGGAACCCGCCTCATCGTCTACCGTTGTTGAAGACGCTTTGGATGCCGCCTCGGCCTCCTTGGCTGCCTTGGAAGCAGCACGTTCCATCTCAGCCGCTTCTTCGGTGCGTCGAATCTCCCGCGCTGCAATCGTGCTTCCGACAATCGCCTTGATTCCAAACATGTGGCCATCCGGGTCGACGGAATTTACCGGATCGTTCCCACAATATGCATAGCAATTTATTCCCCCAACTCCAAATGGGCTTTCACTGTCGGGACACATAAAACGCATCAATACCGGACTAAATGCTCGATAACCATTGCCCAGATGAAATACCGCTGTCAGTGGATCCGGCCGCTCACCATTGAAGCCAAGGGACGTACCTTGATCGAGCGTTGCACCGAACGGCGAATAGCTGAAAAGCTGTGGTGTCGTTCCGGTAAAAGAATACCGCAAGCTGCCGGAAGAATCGACACCTGTGAGTTGCAGTCCCATTATTGCATCCCATCAAGACGATTCACAACTTCAACGATCTGTCGAAACGATCGCCTCCGGCTTTATTAAAGGATAAAACGTATTTATTTCAAATTTAAACGCACCTTGAATCGCCCGCGCATCCTAAATACTCTTGCCGGAAGTTAAGCATCAACCCCTTTCCGACCGGTTACTCATTTTCGTCGAAATAGTGCCCAAACTTCGACTGCTTGGTGCGGATATATCGTTCGTTTTCTTCACGCATCGGAATCGCCAGCCCGACGCGTTCGCATACCGGAATGCCATGGTTGGCGAGCGAGTCGAACTTCTTCGGGTTGTTGCTCATCAACCGCACCGACGTCACCTTCAGCACGCGCAAAATGCCCGCGGCCGAATCGTATTCCCGTGAATCATCGGGCAAGCCGAGATCGAGATTCGCCTCCACCGTGTCGCGCCCCTGCTCCTGCAGCGCATACGCGCGAATCTTGTTCGTCAGGCCAATGCCGCGCCCTTCGTGACCCCGAAGATAAAGCAGCACACCACACCCTTCGGCAGCGATATAGCGCAACGCCAGGTCCAGCTGTTCGCCGCAATCGCAGCGGTACGAACCGAGCACGTCGCCGGTCAGACACTCGGAATGCAAGCGGGTCAGCACCGACTGTTTGTTCGCGACATCGCCCATCACGAGCGCGACGTGTTCGGCATCGCCATCGGCCACCCGGAAAACATACGCGGTAAACGTGCCGTAGCGGGTGGGAAGCGTGGCTTGCGCGTCGAGCACGACGCATTCTCGGGTGGGCTGACCGACGGCTAGCGACGGATCGTGAGGCGTGGGCATGGCGTTAAGCGGATGGCAGACATGAGCCGGTGAACAACCGGGGATAAAGTTCGGAACTGGAGTTTACCGCTAAACGTGATCGCCCATCTGTCGCCCAATCAGGATGGACGGTTGCGCGCGGTGCCGCACCGAGCCTGCGTCGCCGCGTTCGCCGGCGCCGCCTATACTGCATTGACCAGTCCCCGACGACGGCATGCCGCCCGGCGTGCTGCACTGCGAAAGGAGCCGCTCTATGACCAGCGTTGCACAGGTACTCAAATCGAAACAGGACCAGACGGTCTATACGATCACTGCGTCGGATTCGGTCTACAACGCACTCAAACTGATGGCCGACAAGCAGATCGGCGCATTGCTCGTCACCGAGGGGGACGCGATCGCCGGCATCGTGACCGAGCGCGACTATGCGCGCAAGGTGGTGCTGATGGATCGTTCATCGAAGTCGACACCGGTGCGCGACATCATGAGCAAGGCCGTCCGCTTCGTTCGCCCTGAGCAGACGACCGACGAGTGCATGGCGTTGATGACCGAGCGCCGCATGCGGCACCTGCCTGTGCTCGATCACGACAAGCTGATCGGCATGGTGTCGATCGGGGATCTTGTGAAGAACATCATCGCCGAGCAGCAGTTCACCATCCAGCAACTCGAACACTACATCACAGGAGCGGGTTGACCCCGGCATCCTGCAATACGCATGCGGAAGCCGAAAAAGAGCCCAGTCCGATCGGCTTGGGCGAAAGCCGCCAATCCGGCGGCGGAGGTTTCCTTCGGGTTCTCAACGGAAAGCCGGCCCGCGTCCTTGTACGACGCAGGCCGGCTTGTCTTCTTGCGCGACCGCTTGGTGATCGGACTCAGTGGTCAAACTTAGTGGTCAAACTTAGTGGTCAAACTTAGTGGTCAAACCTAGTGGCCTAACTTAGTGGCCTAACTTAGTGGCCAAACTCAGTGCCCAAAATAAACCGATTGCGACCGGTCGATCTGCACCGGCGCGCCAGCTTGCGAAGTACCACCCGCCACCGCGCCGTAGCCGGTATCCGCAGTCGCCTGCTGCGCCACGCCTTGCGCGGCGTTTTCCGCCTGCACACGGCGTTCCGCGGCCTGGATATCAGCCGGATACGTCGCGTCGTTCGACATCGCCGGGTTGTAACCCGCCTTTTCCAACTGGACCAGTTCGGCGCGAACCTGAGCGCGCGTGACGGGCGACTGGTTCGACTGCGCAAACGACACAATCGGAGCAGCCAGCACAGCAGCAATAGCAACAGCCTTGATGAGCGATTTCATGACCTGTACCTCCAACATTTTTTTTGCTTGACTTCTCGCCCTATGCGAGAGCCAGTGATTGCAGTCTACGCAGCCGCTTCCCAAGGGAAAACCCCTATTAGGAAGATTCTTAATTGCAGTTCCTGCAAAGATACGGACTCCGGCACGAGCGCGCCGCGCGTCATTTGATCAATCAATCGCATCGCTTATTTTTCGCTATCGATATCGATGGCCAACCCACCCGGCATCAACAGCTTGCGCGGACCGCTGACGAACGCGCTATCCGGCTCGTAGAAGCGCAACGGCCGATGCATCTCGCGCGACAGCCCGATACGCGTCGTGGTCGCGACCGGCACAGCCTTCGCGCGCGCGATCGCGCCGAGCCAAAGCCCGCTGCCGGTGCATAGATCCACGCCATTGAGCGACGGCCCGACGCCAAAGGCGAGCGTCAGCCGTCCGGGCCCACGAGCGAGATCGCGCAGCTTGATGCCGGGCCGGCGCACCTGCATCCGCGCGATCCCTTCAAGCGGCTCGATCGCGCGCAACAGCACACCGGCGCCGGTGCCTTCCGCCTCACTCGACACGTTCAACATGTAGGACAGGCCATAGGTAAGCCGCACATACGCATGCCCGCGCGCGAGAAAGAGCGATTCGTTGTAGTGGCGACGCCCGATAAATGCATACCCGGTCGAGTCGCCGACCGGATAGGCCTCCGTCTCGACGATACGGCCGCTGATGCGCCCTTCCGGCAGGTCGTGCACGAGACACTTGCCGATCAGATAGCGCGCCAGTTCGATCGTGTCGACGGGCAACGCGGCGCGCGCGAGCGAAACGATGCGGGGTTGTTTGTCACTCATTGGACTGCCTCTCGAGGCGAACCGCGTGAACCGTCTGGCGCGTCCGAAAGCAAGGCAGATCGCGCGTCTACGCCAAATCCGTTGTGCCAAAACCTCATTCGCTTTCCTTAAGCGATCACTGTGGAACCAATTGCGGTATCTTTACACTCCGACAGACATTCGCATGGCCGCCGTAACAGCTGGCCTTCACGGGTTGTCGTCAGGTCGCGTTCGGGGTTTACACCGTAAGACCTCAGCACCGTTCCACGCGTTTTCATCCCAGAAGTACAGAAGTTGGCAGTGCAGTGGTCCCCATTCAGGGGCTGACCGTCGCTTAAGCATGACAACAGGAGAAAGTGAATGAAGGCGATCCAGGCAGTCAAGGTGGTAGGTGGCGCACTTATCGTGCTCGCGTCGATCAATGCGTACGCCCAGGCGAGCGATGCCGCGAGTGCGGATTTGAGCACGCAGCCGAGCGCGAAGCAGCAGCACAAGGCCATGAAGAAAGCGGACCGTGCGCTCGCTCACAAGGTGCGCGCCAAGCTTGCGAAGGCGGAGGGTATCAGTGCCGCGAACATCGTCGTCCGTGCGAACGCAAACACCGGCGACGTATGGCTGGAAGGTTCGGTGCCGGAGCAACCGCAGGTCGACAAGGCCACGCAACTTGCGCAGGGCGTGTCCGGCGTGAAGAACGTCAAGAACGACTTGACGATTCGCCCGGTCGGTCAGTAACGCGTCCGGTATCAAGGCACGCGCCGCTCTTCTTCGGGAAGAGCGGTGCCAACACCGATAGGCCGCGTCCGCGGTCTCTTCCGGTGCCATCCGTTTCATCCCCGCCTCAGTTTTCAAACTCCCGCCGCATCTCGCGCGCAATCACGATCTGCTGGATCTGCGTCGTTCCTTCGTAGATGCGAAAAAGCCGCACGTCGCGATAGAAGCGCTCGATCCCGTACTCGGCCATATAGCCCGCGCCACCGAAAATCTGTACCGCGCGGTCCGCGACCCGGCCGCACATCTCCGTCGCGAACATCTTCGCGCATGACGCCTCGATCGTGACCCGATCGCCAGCATCGCGCCGCCGCGCCGCATCGACGATCATGCAACGCGACGCATAGATATCCGCGCGGCTGTCGGCGAGCATCGCCTGAATCAGCTGGAACTCGACAATCGGCTTGCCGAACTGCTTGCGCTCGATCGCATAACGCAGCGCGTCGGCCAGCATGCGCTCGGCGGCGCCCGTCGCAATCGCGGCAATGTGCAACCGCCCTTTGTCGAGGACCTTCATCGCGGTCTTGAAGCCGACCCCCTCGCGCTCGCCGATCAGATTCGCGGCGCTCACGCGGCAATTGTCGAAGATCACATCGCAGGTATGCGCGCCCTTCTGTCCCATCTTCTGATCGATCTTGCCGAGCGACAGCCCGGGCGTGCCCGCCTCGACGACAAACGCCGAGATCGCGCCCGCGCCTTTCGCCGCTGGATCGGTGCGCGCCATCACCGTGAAGAGACCGGCTTCAGGCGCATTCGTGATAAAGCGTTTGGTGCCGTTGAGCACATAGTGATCACCGTCACGCACGGCGGTCGTGCGCAGCGAAGCCGCATCGGAACCCGCTTCCGGCTCGGTCAGACAGAACGAGCCGATCAGTTCGCCACTCGCAAGACGCGGCAAATACTTCTGCTTCTGCGTAGGCGTGCCGTCGAGCACGAGGCCGGTCGAGCCGATCCCATTGTTGCTGCCGATCGCCGAGCGAAACGCCGGCGAGGTTTTACCGAGTTCGAATGCGACGCGCACTTCCTCTTCCGTCGTCAGGCCCAAGCCGCCGTATGCTTCGGGAAGGCACAGGCCGAACAGCCCGAGCGCCTTCATTTCCTGCAGCAACCCGGCCGGAATCTGATCGGTCTGCGCGACGATTTCCTCATTCGGCACGAGCCGTTCACGAACGAAGCGTGTAATGCTGTCGAGCAGCAGGTTCAATGTTTCCTGGTTTCTGATCATCTTGAGGCGCCTCTGGAAAGCCGTTTCAATACCACAGAATTTCCTTACAGTTTAGTAGGTTACAGCATATTCTTAAACTAATATGTGAACCGTCGTGTGCCGACTCGCTGCATAACAAAAGGAATGAACGAATGGCCACCTCTTCGTCCGTGCTGCCCCGTTGGACCATTGGCACCCCGTTTGCCGCCTGGGTCGTGTTCGTCGCAGGGCTGATGCTGCCCGGACATCCGGTACTGATCGCGCTGACCGGCATCGCGCTGGCCGGCTCCGTGTTCGCGGGCGTCCACCATGCGGAGGTCGTCGCGCACAAGGTCGGTGAGCCATTCGGCACGCTCGTGCTGGCGGTCGCGGTGACCGTCATCGAAGTGGCGCTGATCGTCTCGGTGATGCTGTCATCCGGCCCGGAAAAAGCAGGGCTCGCGCGCGATACCGTGTTCGCCGCGGTGATGCTCGTCTGCAACGGCATTGTCGGCCTTTGTCTACTGGTGGGCGGGCTGCGGCATCGCGAGCAGGATTTCCAGACCCGCGGCGCGAGTGCGACGCTCGCGGTGCTCGCGTCGCTGTCGGTGCTCTCGCTGGTAATCCCGAACTACACGCGCACCGTTCCCGGCCCGGTGCTGTCCACGTCGCAGCTCGCGTTTGCCGGCGTCTCGTCGCTGGTGTTATACGGCGTGTTCGTGTTCGTGCAGACCATCCGGCATCGCGACTATTTCCTCGCGAACACGCACGATGAAGACGTCCATGCGGCGCCGCCAAGCGTCCCGATCGCGCTGCTGAGCCTGTTGCTGCTGTTCGTGTCGCTGGTTGCGGTCGTGCTGCTCGCCAAGCAGATGTCGCCGTCGATCGAACGCGCAGTGGCCGGCGCTGGCGCGCCGCCGGCCGCGGTGGGCGTCGTGATCGCCGCGCTCGTGCTGCTGCCGGAAGGCTTTGCCGCGGTACGCGCCGCGCGTGCAGACCGCCTGCAGACCAGTCTGAACCTCGCGCTCGGTTCGGCGCTTGCCAGTATCGGCCTGACCATTCCGACGGTCGCGGTCGTGATTCTGTGGACGGGCCAGTCGCTTATGCTCGGCCTCGACGGCAAGGACTCGGTACTGCTGTTCCTGACGCTGATCGTCTGTACGCTGACGCTCAGCACCGGGCGCACGACGATCCTGCAAGGCGCGGTGCATCTGTCGCTGCTCGCCGCGTATCTGTTTCTGTCGGTCGTGCCTTGACGACAGGCCAGGCCGCGACAGGCCGGGCCGCACACGGTTACGCGTGCGGCTGCGTCCGCCAGAACGCGGCGCCGCCAATCCGCGCTATGACGCGCCATGCGTTGCAAGCCACGCGCGAAACAGTTCGACCTTCTGCTGGTGCGCGACGCTGTCCGGGAACACGAAGTAATAGCGCGCGCCGGTCGTGAGGACCGCGTCGAACGGCCGCACGAGCCGCTGCGCCGCGACGTCTTCCTCGATCAGCACGAGGTCGCTGATCGCCACGCCGAAACCTTGCAGTGCCGCGTTGGTCGCGAGATCGAGCGTATCGAAGCTCGGCCCGCGCGCCGCGTCGACGTCGCGTGCCGCATCGACGTGTTCGAGCCACCTCGTCCAGTCGCGGTGATCGCGTGTCGGATGCAGCAGCGTGTGCCGCGCGAGATCGGCGGCGTGCGCGAGCGGCTTGTCGTTGAGCAACTGCGGGGCACACACCGGCGTCAAGCGTTCGTCGAACAGCGGCAACGATTGCACGCCGGCGCCCGGCGACATGCCGTAGACGATCGCCGCATCGAACGGCTCGGCCTCGAAATCGACGTCGTGTTGCCAGGTCGTCGTGATCTGCACGTGCAGATCCGCATACTCGGTCTGGAACTGCATGATCTTCGGCAGCATCCAGCGCATCACACAGGTCGGGACTTTCAACGCGAGGTCGGTTCGCTGGCGCGTGAGCCGCAGCGACACTTCCTCGATGCGCGCAAAGCTTTCCTTGACCGCCGGCAGCAACTGCTCGGCCTCGGCGGTCAGCGTGAGCCCCTTCGCATGCCGCTTGAAGAGCGCAAACCGGTAGTACTCCTCGAGCGCGAGGATCTGCCGGCTCACCGCGCCTTGCGTGAGGCACAGGTGGTCCGCGGCCCGCGTGAAGCTGCGATAGCGCGCCACGGTCTCGAAAATTTGCAGCGCGTTGAGCGGCGGAAGTCGGCGCATGGTCGGACGGCGGAGCGAGGGGTGGCGGGAGCGGGGTCGGGCGCCGGACCGCATGACGGCATCGCAACGGCCATCGCGGCGACCCGGCCACGCAAGGATACGCGTTTCCGTCATCGCCTGAGCGCGTCGCGGTTGCGCGAAGCGCGACGCCGCTCAGTAGTTCGTCGGCAAATACGGCGACGTCAATGGTGTCGGCGGGAACGTCGTTGCGAAGCCGGTCTGCTTCGTGAACGCGTAGCGCACGTAGACGGCGGCGAGGAACTCGCGATACTGGTACGCGTTGCTGAACGACGCCGACGCCCCCACCGTCAACTGCGGTGCGAGCTGATACTCGCCGACCGCATCGAACGAGTACGACACACCGGTGTGGCTTTGCGACGGATACACGGCGCCCGGGTCCGGCGCGAGATTCTGGCTCGCGGCCGATGCCTGCTCGCCGGCGTTCGTCGGGTAATACAGCGAGCTGTCCTGCCGATAGTGCTGCACGCCCAGCGAACCGCCGAGGTCGTATGAGAAGTGGCCGTTCTTGCCGGTCCAGCGGATCGGCACATTCAGAATCACATACTGCTGCGGACTGAAGTAGCCGCCCTGACCGAGCGTGAAGAACGACAGGTTGTTCGCATAGTGCATCAGCGTCGTGTTGACGCCGGCGGTCAAAGTCTGGTCTTCGTCCTTGTAGACGCGCGTATAGAACCCGCCGCCGCCCTTGCCCGCGGTGTTGCTCTTCACATTGGTGCCTTCCAGATACTGGAACTCGCCATTCAGATAGACGCCGCTCGTGCCATCGTCCCACGCGAGATCGCCGCGCACCCCATTCGATGTCACGCCCCCCCACTCCTGCCCGGTCGCGTCGTCCTTCGTGCCGGCATACGACAGCAGACTATCAGTGACCGGACGCCGCCCGGCGGTCAGCTTGTAGGTCACCTTATCGCTCAAGCCGCCGCTGTATTGCAGCCCGCCAACGACGTTCTGCTCGCGAAAGCCGAATGGCGTCGCGCCGACGTCCGCTGTCAGGCCGCCGATCTCGTAGCCGATCGACGCGCCGACACCGGCCGCGTGCTGCGAGCCCGACGGCGTGGTGTTGCGCTGGAATGCGCCGGAGCCGAAGCGCGCGAGGGTGTTCGGGGACGCGTCCGACGTGCCGGCATCGAGCAGCACTGGCGTCGCGGTGATCACCACGTGACCGTCGCCGGCGTGAATTCGTCCTTGCAGCGGCGCTTCGATGTCGTTCAGATTCGACAGTCCGTCTTCGCCGTTGCGATTGCGAAACAGAATGCCGCCACTGATCGTGCTGGTCTGCTCGCGGTTGATCTGCGCCAGTTCCTCCTCGACCGTCATGGTCTGTTGCGCGGCCGCTGACGGCGGTTGAGCCGCGGCGCCCTGCGGCTGGTACGGCGCGTACGGGTTCTGCGCGCTCATGCGCGGCGCCGGTGGCTGCGGCACATATGGCACGAGGCCGTAGCCCTGGTTCGTATAGCCCTGCGGTCCCGGCGGTGGCGGCGCGTACGGTTGCGGTTGATAGCCTTGAGCCGCGTACTGCGGCTGATACGGCTGCTGCGGATAGCCCTGCTGTGCGTAAGTTTGCTGCTGCGGTGGATAAGCCGGTTGCGGATAGGCCTGCTGCTGCGGATTACGCTGAGCGTAGCCAGCCGCGTATCCCGCCGCATACGCGTCCTGCGCCTGCGTCGTCTGCGTCGTACCGCGTGCGTTCTTGCCAGAGGTCCGCCGCTTCGCGGCGCCAGCGTTATTCTGGGCATAGGCGCCGGTTTGCGCGGCTTGCGTCGCTTGAGCCGCCTGCGGCGACATCGGCCACGGCGTGCTGACGTACGCATCGGCCGGTTGCGGTGCATAAGCGCCAGCCTGCGCATACCCGGCAGGCGGCTGCGCGTAGGGCTGCGCATACCCGGCAGGCGGCTGCGCGTAGGGCTGCGTCGGCGGAGTACCGCCCTGCGGATACACCGGCTGCGTGGGATACGCCGGCTGCACGGGATACGGTTGCCCCGCATCCGCACTGGCCGGATAAGGCTGCGCCGGATACGCTTGCCCCGGCGCCAGCCCGCTGCCGGCCTGTATCGAGCCGTACTGATCTGGGCCATATCCTCCGGCATCCGCGGGTGCGGCGTACCGCGGGTCCGCATACGCGGCACCGCCCGCACCGCCCGAAGGCGCCGCCGGCAGCGCAGGCGCGAGCGAATTCATCGGCATGCCAGGCCCGGGAGCGACATACGGCACCGCTTGGGCCGGCGGCATCGGCGGTAGATAAGCAGGCATGTCAGGCATCGGATCCGGTTGAGACACAGCGAGACGGACGGGCGCACTGCGTGGCATGCTGCTCGCCGCGCGGTACGCCGGGTCGAACGAGCCCGCAACGGGCATCGCCGGAAAACCACTCGTGCCGCCCGTTACCTTGTTCGAAAAAGGATTCATACCGGGTGGCGGAATCGGCCCCGACGGGCGCGGCGGTACATTCCAGCCGCTCGCCGCGTTCGGTCGGCCCAACGCGCCAGCGGGCGCAAGCGCCGCGTTCTGCGCATACAGCGCGCGCTGCAGGTACTGCGCGGCAAGGGTGTTTTTGCCTTGTGCACGATACATCCGGCCGGCCGTGGCCAGCACGTCCGGATCGTTCGGCGCCGCGGCAAGCGCCTGGGTGATGGTCGCCTCGGCAAAACTGAAGTCGCGCGTCGACGTTGCGGCGCCGGCCGCCGCGGTCAGCAAACCGACGTCGGCTGGCTTTTGCGCCAGCGCGAGACGGTAAGTCGCGAGCGCGTTCGCGTTGTCCTTCGCCGCGGTATAAAGGCGCGCGAGCGCCGCGAGAATGTCCGGGTCGTCGGGACGCGCGGCGAGCCACGGCCCGAGCACGTCATAGGCGCTCGCGAGATCACCCGCCTGGCGCAACGTGTCAGTGCGCTTCACGACGATCGCCACGTTGAGCCGCTCGAAATCCTGCCTCTGCTGCGCCGAGAGAGGCGTCGACGCAAGCCGGCGCATCACGGCGCCCAGTTCCGCGTCCTGGCCGGTGTTCAACAGAATGCCGGCAGCCGTGAGCTGCAGACCCACATCGCCCGGTGCGCGAGCAAGCGCGTTGCGCACGATCATCAGCGCGCGGCCCGGGTCGCCGGTGTTCACGTAGCCCGTTGCGATCACACCGATCAGTTCGGGATCCTGTCCCGCGATCGGCTCAGCCGCCTGTAACAGCGCGCGTCCCTGCGCGGCACGCCCGGCGCGCGCGAGCGCGGTCGCATCATCAGCCTGCTGATGCACCCATAGCCGGTGCTGCAGCACCGTCATCGGCTGCGTGCGTTTGTCGGCGGGAATCCGGTCGAGCTGGCTGAGCCCATAACGCCAGTCCTGCATGTCGGCGGCCAGCAGCGCACTGGCGTACAGGGCATCCGGCATATCCGGATGCAGCGCGACGAGGCCGTCCATCATGCTCTTCGCAGTCGCGTACGCGCCCTGCTTCGCGTAGATGCGCGCCAGGTCGAGCCGCAGCCACGGATCGTCCGGGTCGTTCTGCAATGCGTCTTCGAACAGCGTGCGTGCGCTGCCGAGATCGCCGCGCGCTTCAGCCGCGCGCGCCTGCGCCGCCTGCGCGGCGCCGCGCAGCTTGTCCGCGCCGCCCACTTTGGCGCGCTGCTCATCGGTCAACTGGTTCGCGAAGGCGAGCGCTTCGTCGCCGCGCCCTTGCGCGGCCAGCGCGCCGACCAGCCCGCGAATCGCGTCCGGATTGTCCGCCTGGCGCCGCAGCGCCATCCGGAAGGCCGCTTCGGCGCCACGTGGGTCACCGGTTTGCAGCAGCAGATCGCCGAGCGCCGCCTGCGCGGTCACATCGCCGGGACTCACGGTAATCGCACGCTCGAATGACGCGCGTGCCTGCGCGTAGTTGCCGTTGCTCTGCGCGCCGAGCCCTTCGCTCGTGTACATCCAGTAGGTCGCGCTATTGAGCGCCTCGCGCCAGCGCGCGGCGTCGCCCGCCTGCGACGCACGCTCCAGGTAATCGTGCGCTTCCTTGAACTGCTCCTGCTTCAGATACGCGACGCCCATGCCGCCCAACGCGTCCGCATCGTTCGGCGAACTGGCCAGCACCGACGAAAAGCGCGCCTTGGCGACGACCAGATCGCCGCGGTCGAGTGCGGCAAAGCCTTCAGCGATGGTTCGGCCGCGCGCATCGACTTCCGCATTCTGCTGCGCGCGCTCGCGCGCCCGGCGGTCCTGATCGGCAATCGAGTCGGCGCGCGCCTTGACCGCCGCGTCGTCGGGCACGACGTTCAGATACGCCTGGAAAAGCGCGGTATCCGATGAGCGCACGCCGAGCCATAGCAGCGCCTGCCGCCAGCTCGCCTTCGCCTGCGCGCCGACCGTCGGATCGTTCGCGAGTTGCGCGAGCCGGTTGATGCCGTCACGCCGGTTCGCTTCGCGGTAAGTCAGATGCTGTGCGTACGCAAGCGCGTAGCGGGGGTCTTGCGGATGCTCGCGCGCGAGCTGCTCAAGCCCGCGGCGCGCTTCATCCCACCCTTGCTCCGTACCGCCGAGCGTCTGGTAATACTCCATCGCGAGCTGCGGGTCGGTCGGCTTCGAGCCGAGCGCCTGCCGGTAAACCTGCGCGGCGGACGCGGCCTGGCCGCCTTGCGCGAGCTGCCGCGCCTGGTTGACCGCCTGATCGGTCGGACTCGTCTCGCCCAGGCGGCGCGCGAGTTCGCCGATCGATGGGTAGTTCGGCGCCACTTCGCGCAGACGCGCGAGATATTGCTGCGCACCGTTGCGGTCCTTGCGGTCGGCCAGCACGATGCCCATCCCATACAGCGCGTCGGGCTGCTTCGGATCGACGCGCAGCACCTTCTGCCATGACTGCTCGGCCAGATCGCCGCGCCGGTGCGCCTGCCAGTACTTGCCCTCTTCGATCAGCACCTTGAGCGCGTCGTTCGCGGGCGCTTGCGCGTCGACCGCAACGGGAACCGCTGCGCTAAACGCGAGCAGAACACCGACTACGAGTGCGCGTGGGCAGGTTCGCATAGCTTTCCCCAACGCGGCACGAGCTGGCCGGTTGCGTCGAAACGGTAGCGGCCATCGGCGGAGCCGGTGCCGAAGAGCATCAGAACCTCGTCGTAGTAGACAGGCGGGGGGGTGCTGTTGCCGGGCGTCGTTGAACCGGACGCCGCGTTTTGCTGTGCGGCAGCGGCCCACGCCGCCAGGTGCGTTTGCGCGAGATTCGCCGCGCGCGCGTCGTTGAGCGCACGAAAGTACGGCAGCAGCGCGCCCCAGAAGCCGATCGGCGCTTCGCCCTGCGCAACGCCGCTGGTGGTCGCGACGCGCTCCGGCGGTACACCCGTCTGCGCGACCCGCTCACGCATCCCGCCGATCGCATCGAGCCAGGGTTTCGCGAGTGGATCGGTCGGGTCGGTCAGACCGGCCCACAGGTACACGCGAATCGCGTCGTAACTGCCGACATCGCCTTTTTTCGGATCGACGATAAAACGGCCGTCGCGCCACGCCGCCCAATCGGGCGAGAAACCGAGCGGCGCGGTGGTTTTCACGAGCGTGTACGCATTCGCAGCGAGGCTCGCCCACGGTCCTGACGGCGCTTGCGCGGCAAGCGCGCGCAGCACCGGCAACGGCAGATAGCTCGGATTCACACGCGTCGTGCCACCGGTCTGGAAACCTTGCGGGCCAGGCAGCAACATCGGCCCTAAACCGGCGAGCGTCGCCACTTCCTGTTTCTCGATCTGCGTCACGAGCGCCCAGGCGAGTTTCGCGTACGACGGCTCGTGCCACAAGCGGGTGGCCTCGAACAGGTCGTAGGCAATCCACAGGTCCGAATCGGACGCGGAGTTCGCATCGAGCACGCCATAGGAACCGTCCGGCTTACGGCCCCATTGCCATGCCGGGAGCTTCAGGTCGGCAGCGTCGAAGCGGCCGGCGGACAGGTTCGCGCGAGTCCACGCGAGCAACTTGTCGAAGGTCGCGCGGTCATTGGCAACCAGCGCGAAAAACATCCCGTATGACTGCCCTTCGGACGTGCTTTGCTGCACCGCCGTCGAAAAATCGACGATGCGGCCGTCCTGCTGCATGAAGTGCGCGATGAATTGCCGGTATGCACTCCAGTCGTCGCAACGCGCGGGCTGCGCCGCCTGCGCGGCGCACCCGATGCACGCGAGCGCGCCGGTCAGCGTCAGCCTTAGCGCCGACGCCCACGCGAACCGGAGCGTCAGTCGCGCGGCCGCGCGGAGACTGGGGTCATGGGCGGCCCGCATGTCAGTCCAGCAGCCGGCGCGCCGCGATCGCGCGCAGCAGCCGGTAGAAGAGTGCCGCGATAATCAGCGCCGCGATCACGCCGCCGAATAGCAGCAGCAACGGATGCTCGGACAGCGCCCAGTGCAGGTATTGAATCGGCGACAAACGGCCGACGTAGTACACGTCGCCGTTCGACACCACTTCGAGCGCGCGGCCGCGCACGACGGTCAGACCGCCCTGAATCTGACTAACGAGGTCCGGATCGAGCAGCGCGCTCATCAGGTCGGCATCCGACTGGCCCGGCGCGGCAATCAGCGCGACCACGCTGCGCCCGTTGCGCAACGGCGACGCGAACCCGGTCAGAATCGCGTCCCCCGACGCGTTGACCAGCGACAGGTCCGCGCGGCCCGCGGTCCGCACGCCGCCGCGATTGCCGTACCACCAGTCGGCAATCCGGAACGACGCATTCGACAGTTGCCAGCGACGGGCATCTTTATCGGATGAGAACGGCATCGACTTTTCCCACGTCGTCAGCAACGGTTGCTGGGCCGGCGCGCCGAGTATCAGCAGATCCTTGTCCGCGAAACGGGAAATATCGTCCGGTGCGCCGACCGTCACGCCCGTGACCGGATAGCCGGTGGACGCGCCCATGCGTCCCATCACCATCAGATACAGGCTGACGTCGGCGAGGCCCGGCTGGGCCGGCAGAATGACCGCGGTCTCCGACAGGTCCGCCAGCCGTGTGAACGGGAAACCGCTGTTCGCGAACGCGGCGAGATTCGGCAGCGCCATGAAATGCGGGAACGACGACAGGTCGATGGTCGAGTTCGGATCGATCTCGCCGCGCACGTTGTCGATCACCTGTCCCTGGCATTCGCCGGTCTTCGGCATGTCGTAGTAGAAATGGAAGCGCAACTGCGCCTGCGAGGTGAGCAGATGCGACGGGATATAGATCTCCCGCTCTGCGGGCGCGGTGTGATCGGGCAGCAGCCGGTTCAGATAGCGGCCGAGATCGAGCATCGACGACGGCTGCGCCGGAATGCGCAGTGACTGCACGAACGTGTTGTCGACGTTGATATTGAGCGTCGAGCGGTCGGGCGCCGGCCGCGCGGTGAAGCGATAGCGCAGATCGATCGGAATGCCCTTCGAGCGCCACGTGAACAGGTCCGGCGCGACGCGCAGGTTCACGCGTATCACGTCCGGGTTATAGCCGGACACCGAGAGTTCGCCGGGCTGCGTCAGTTCGCCGAAGCTCACGGGCCGGTCGGTCGGCAGCCAGGCCGGCGCGTCGTACGGCTCGCGGGCGCGCGGCGCATCGATGTGCGTGATGGTCTGCACGGCGCCGGCCAGCGCCGTTTCGCCGAGCGCCAGCGCGGTCGCGGCGATCTTCAGCTCGCGCGTATCGCGGCCCAGCACAAGCAGCAGCTTGCCGCGCGCCGGCGCCGCGCGCTCGACAATGGCGAGCATCGGGCCGTCGATGGTCGGCAGCGTGACGCCGGCCGGGTGTTCATCACTGGTGGCAAACACCACCGCATTGCCCGACTGCGGCGGATTATCGATCTGCGCGGGGAACAGCGCGCCGCGATAGCGCGCGAGCGAGCCGAACCACGACGCGACGATGCCGGCCGCCTCGAGCGTCTGCGCATTCGGTTTCGCGGCGAACACAAACGGCAGTTCGAGCCGGCGGATATCGCGGCGGTCGAAGAACGGCAACGGTAGCAGACCCAGGTCGGGCGGCGTGGCAAGCGGGCTGAACGTGAGATCGAGCGTGCTCGCGTTGCTGACGGTGCCCCACAATGCGCTGCTCGCCGGGTCTTCACAGCCTTGTGTGTAATGCGCGATCAGCTGCACGTTCAGGTTGTTGAACTCGGTAATCAGCCGCGGGTCGAGCGGGATGTCGCGCGCGACCAGCATGCCGGCCTGCTCGCGCGGCAACGGCAGCGTCGCGGCGACTTCGCCGTTCACCAGCACTTTCAGATGCGACAGGTTCGTGAGCAGCGACGGTGAATAGCTGTAGATCAGATGCAGCGTCGCGGCGGTCACCACTTCGTCGGCGCGCACCGAGAACGGCACACCGTTCTGGCTGTCGACGCCGTGCAGTTGCAGCGGGTCCAGCGCGCCCAATTGCTCGAACGTGAACACCTGGCGGCGCACGCCGTTCGTCAGCGTGCCGTTATCGGCGGTGGTCGACATCGTGTCGCGCCCGGCGCGCACGGCGCCCAAGCTTGGCGCGACCGGTTCCGCGAGCGGCGGCTGCGCAGTGGCGCCGGGAAGCGGCGCGGGTGCGGCGCTCGCCGCATTCACGCTCGCCGCCCCGGACGAGCGGCCAGCCGATTGCGTGGCGGACGACGTCGAACCGGTCGACGAACCTGGTGGCGTACCGGTCGGCAGCGCGGTGACCGGCGCCTCTTGCCGCACGCCCGCCTGGGCACCGAGCGGTGCGGCCGCCGCCTGCTGCGCTTCGGGCTGCGCGGCCGGACCCGCAGCCTGCGCCACGGACAATGCGCCGCCCAGACCGAGTATCGCGAAGCTGCTCAGCAGCGCGCGCCACGCGCCTGCCGCACGCGACACGCGGCATGGCGCATGGCGCCGCAAGCCTGACGCCGTGCTCTCGAACCCGCCGCACCGTCTGCTGTCGCGCGAGCCATGTCGTATCGATTCAAACGAGTCACTGCGCGCGTCGTCGTCACGTCGCATGTTCCTCATAGGCTTATTTTCCGGTCCTGGGGTCGTGTGTCACCGTCTTGTGTTTGCCCGCGATCAGCGCGCGCAAGTCGCCGCGGAGATGCTCGAAAAGCCCGGCAATGCCGCTTACGCCGACACTCATCACATGCCCGAGGCTGCGCAGCGGCGTATCGACTTCGCGCCCTTCCGCCCAGCCGGTCCACGCATCGGCGCGCGCAAACGTGCTCTCCACGAATTCGAGTTCCTGCGCGCGCGTGAGCGGCTCGAACTGCAAGCCGACGCGGCCCGGCACCGAGTACGTGACGTCCGCGGGAAACACGAACTCATCATTGCCGCGAAAGAGCGACACGACGACGCTCTCGTGCAACGGCACATGGACTTCGCTGGGCAGCTTCAACGCGACGCCGCCCTCCCCATAGTCGACGGTCTCGCACGCGAGCGTGCGGCCGGTCGCGAAACGCAGCGATGCCGGGAAGCGCATCGCGACGCGCGGCGTGCTGCGCACCTGCCGCTGCTCGCGCGCGGCGGCGACGCTCGCACCGAGAATCAGCATGTTGTAGCCGGTCCACGCGAGGTTCAGGATGGTCGTTTCGACTTCGCTGTGCGAGTTCCAGTTCGTTGCGATATGCCAGCCGCCGGCCACAAAACCAAGCAGGTTCAGGATCAGCAGGATCAGATAAGGCCGCGAGATGCTCCAGTCGAAGTACTGCTCCTCGATGCGCCCGCCTTTTGCGGTCACGTTGAACTTGCCGAGCTTCGGGTTGATCAGCGCAAGCAAGGTCGGTGCGGTGATATAAGACGCGAGCACCGACTCGTACACCTCGGACCAGAACGAATGGCGGAACTGCCGCTGCATCCGCGAGTTCGTGATGCTCGCGTGGAACATGTGCGGCAGCGCGTAGACCGCGATCGTGCCGGCCAGCGCCTCGATGATGTGCGCATTGAAGAACAGATACGCGAGCGGAGCGGTCAGAAACACGAGCCGCGGGACGCCGTAAAAGAAGTGCATCATCGCGTTCAGATAACAGAGCCGCTGCCCGAGCGACAGCCCGTGCCCGGACAACGGATTGTCGATGCGGAAAATCTGCGTCATCCCGCGCGCCCAGCGGATGCGCTGGCCGATGTGACCGCCGAGGTTCTCGGTTGCGAGGCCCGCGGCCTGCGGAATCGCGAGGTACGCGGTGGTGTAGCCGCGCCGGTGCAGTTTCAATGCGGTATGTGCATCCTCGGTCACGGTTTCCACCGCGATACCGCCGATCTCCTCGACCATCGAGCGGCGCAACAGCGCGCACGAGCCGCAGAAGAACGTCGCGTTCCACAGGTCGTTGCCGTCCTGTACGAGCCCATAGAACAGCTCGCCTTCGTTCGGCACCTTGCGGAAGGTGCCGAGATTTTTCTCGAACGGGTCCGCCGAGAAGAAATGGTGCGGCGTCTGCAGCATCGACAAGCGCTTGTCGCGCAGGAACCAGCCGAGTCCGATCTGCAGGAACGAGCGCGTCGGAATGTGGTCGCAGTCGAAGATCGCAAGATACTCGCCATCGGTAATCTTCAACGCCTCGTTGATGTTGCCCGCCTTCGCATGGAGGTTGTTCGAACGAGTGGTCCAGGCCACGCCCACTTCTTCGCAGAACGCCTTGAATTCGGGACGGCGGCCGTCGTCGAGCACGTGGATCGACAGCTTGTCTTTCGGATAGTCGAGCGCGAGCGCCGCATAGACGGTCGGCTTCACCACCGACAGCGGCTCGTTGTACGTCGGAATAAACACGTCGACGGTCGGCCATTCGCTGCGGTCCACGGGCAGTGGCAGCGGCTTGCGCTTTAGCGGCCACGCGGTCTGGAAGTAGCCAAGCAGTAGCACGAGCGCCGCATACACTTCGGCGCTGACGAGCAGCAAGCCCCATGCCGCATCGAGCGGATGCTGCCAGTGCGTCGTCTCGGTCAGGCGCCAGTACATATAGCGGCCCGTCGCGATCACCGACAGCATGATCATCACGAGCGTCACGTAGTGCCCTTCCGCGCGGCGGAACAACAACGCGCAGATGAAACAGCAGACGGCGAACACCAGCTGCTGGACGGGCTCGAGCGGCACCGTCCACACGAAGTACAGCACGGCGAGCGCGAAGATCCCGAGCAGGACCGCCACCACCCGGGTGCCGAGCATGCGACCGTCGATCAGAGGCGACGCGAAGCGGTCGAAGCGCGAACGGCGCTGCGCTTGCGCGTTGGTGTCGACCAGCGGGTCTTCAGGGGTGGTGCTCATGCGACGCTCCTTGGCAGCGTGGCCCGCCCGTTCAGCCTCGTGTCGAGCCAGTCGCCGCACGCGCGCAGGTCGGCGCACGCCTGCGACAGCGGGTCGTAGTGAATCACCGTGGTGTCGTACGCGAGCGCCTCGCTGACGCCCTGGTCCAGATGCACGACACCCGGAAACAGCTTGGGCGCAAGCGCGTCGCGCAGCACCTTCAGCACATCCTTGGTCAGATCGCGCCCGACGTCGACCTGATTGATCACGTAGCCTTCGCCGAGAAAATCGGCGCGCGGCGTCGCGTAGGTCTGGACAAGCCTTTCCATATGCGGGATCGCCGCATACGACGCGGCATCCGCAATCACGACGTTGAGCACGAAGCTGGCGGCGATCAACGCCGCGCGCGTATACGCGGTCGCGCCCGGCGGCGTGTCGATCAGCACGATGTCGGACGGCCCGAGCGCCAGCGCTTCGAGCGACTCACGCACGAGATGCGGGTCCTTGTCGAGGCGCGCTTCGAACGCGCGGCGGTCGTCTTCATTCAACGCGCCGTGCGGCAGCACGGTGACGCCATCGATACCGTCGAACATCACGCTGCGCCATGCGTTGCCGCTGACTGTCGCGCGCGCGATGCCGTCGAAATCGTCGACCGGCACGCCGAAATGGAGGCGCAATGCATTTTGCGGATCGAAGTCGACCGCAATCACACGATGCCCGGTCGAGCCGAGCACCGACGCGAGATTCGCGGCCAGCGTCGTCTTGCCGACGCCGCCCTTGGCGGACACCACAGCGATGACTTTCATGGCTGCCCACCGCCTGTTTTTTTCCGGTCGGCGCCCGGCACGCCGGCCAGTCTGGCGAACACGCTCGCGAGCTCGCGCGGCGCAGGCTGCGCGGACGGCTCACGCGCCGCTATCGCGAACATGCCCGACAGAATCGAGTCCGTGGCCGCCGCGCGCGGAGCCGGTTGCGGCTGCGCGGCAGGCACAGCGCCTGGACCCGGCGCTTGGGCAAACGTTTGCTTTCGACCGGTAAGGATGCCTGGTTGAAGCTGACGTGACTCGTCACGGATCGGCGCCGCAGTTGCTGGCACGTCGGTAATCGGTGCAGCAGGCGAAGGCCCTCCCTGCGGGGCGCTCGTCATCGACGCAGGCACGGTGCCAGCTCGCACCGAACCCGACGCGGCTTCAGTGCCGCTTGCGGCGGCCCGCGCGTCACGCGCTGTACTGAAACGCGCCGATGCCGCTCGCGCGGGTTCGACCGGCGGCGGCGTCGTCGCAAACAGGTGACCGCGCGCGAAGAACGGCCCGCGCGACGCATCGAGCGTTGCACGGTTAGCCGCGACGGCACCCGCCGTGGGCGCGTTCGCGGCCGGCGCTCCGGCCAGCGGCTGCGTGGAGGACTTTGCCTGCGCGGACTTTGCCTGCACGGCCGATGGGCGCGACAACGGCTGTCCCGCACCCGGCACCGGTGCCGGGTGCGCGATGTCGAGTGCCGTCAGCAGCGGCCAGCGCGAAGCGGCATACTTCACGTCGTCGTCGCGTGAGACTTCCTGATAGCGATCGGGGTCGCCACCGAATCGCTGGAACAGATTGCCGATGTCGTCTGAAACACTCATGTTCGTCTACCTCCAGGTCCTGCCAGACCTGCTCACCCATTCATTCTGGCTGGCTTGATCGTCGCCCGGATCTCGACCCACGCAGAGGACACTACGCGGATCGTTTTGCTCACGCGGTCCTGACGAGCCGGAATTCCAATGCGTGGCGATCGCCGCTTTCGACGTGTTGCAAAGCCAGCGCGCCCGCCCCGAGTCCCTGCAGCCAATGCCGGTATGCGCCTTCGAGAAACGCGGGCGCCCACGTTCCGGCCGCCTCGCCGAATGCGCCAAGCGGCGCACCGAAATGTTCGATTGCCAGGTAGTCGTCCTGCTCGACGAGATTCACAAAGCCCCAGTCGAGGGAAGACCATGTGTTGTTGAAGAAGGACGTGAGATCGTCAAGCGTCGCGCACGCACCCGCTGGATGCGCATCGGCAAATCTGACACCGATACGCGCCATCAGCTCGCGCAATTGCGCCGTTTCCAGTTGCGTTTCGAATTCTTCGGCGAGCGCGGTCAGGAAAGCGCGCCATTGCGTTGAAGCATGATGTCTCGTGTAATAGTCGAGCAAGGTGGCCGTGTGTTCGTCTCGCATGTCCGGAAAATTCTTCAGGTTTCGTTGACTGCACTGGCACCGGCTGACGCCGGCTTGAGGCGGCGTTGAACAGCTTTCGCGAACGCCCAAAACGGCGTTGCAAGCATAGCATCGTTCGCTACGCGCAAAAATGCAAACATCGATGCGAAGCGCATCTTGCCTGCGTGGTGTTTGCGATGAACGACCTTGTGTTTCGCAGTTCAAGCGAGCCTTGACTTTGTTTTTGCGCGTTGTTACGGACGCGCTTTCACCTGATCGACAGGATGACCGGAGCCGCATGATGAACGATCACGAAGCCACTCAATTCCTTGCTGATGTTCGCAAACCGCTGCTCGCGTTGCACAAGGCGATCCTTGAACATGAGCGCGCCGCGTATGAAAAGGAGTTCGGCGCCGTCACGCCCGCTGCGTTTTTGCAAGCGTTGATCAATAGCCCGGACTTCAGGTGGCTTGCCCCCTTGTCGACAATCATCGCGAACGTCGACGAGATGCTCGATGCCGATGACGCGACACCGCAGGAGCGGATCGGCGCCGCACAAGGTGTCGTTGCGCTGTTCTCGCAAGACAGGCCGGACAATGGATTCCTGCCGCGCTATCGGCAACTTTTACAGTCGAGCGCCGACGTATTGCACGAACATGGACGGGTCGCGCAGGTGTTGCGGCAAGGCCAGACGTAACCCGGCAATGCGCGTTTTACCTGTGGCGTGTCCTGAACTTCCTCACCTTCGGGAGCAACGGCGTTCGCCGCGGAACATGCAGGCGCAAGCCATCCGGACACCGGCGACGCACCGTGGCACCGCGGTGACGCCGCATCATCCATTACCTGGCAATGCTTTCTATTGAATGCGGTGTCGTTCAAAGGTGAGACTTTGCGGGATGCCTTTTGCGCCCTTCGATGCGTCCTTCTTCGCCCCCCTTTGATGCACTACGCCGCCGCATTCAGCTTGCGCCATAGCGTCGTCTTGCTGATGCCGAGCATCTTGCATACGCGGTCGCGATCGCCGCCGCAGGCTTCGAGCGCCGCGCGTATCTCGTCGGCTTCGACCCGGCGGCTGCGCTGACGCAAGGTCAATGCGCGTGCAACAGGCGTTGCATCGTCGAACACTTCCGGCGCGATCGTCCGCAACACGTCGACCGTCAGCACCGGTGCGCCGCGCGCGCCGCTCTCGCCGCTGTCCGCCAGTTCGACCGCGACCCGCTCGATCACGTTCTGCACTTCACGCACATTGCCCGGCCACGCGTGCCGGCAAAGCGGCTCGCGCACGCCGGCCAGCACACGCGCGGCCTGATCCACCGTGCCGACATGCGCAGCCAGACGCGGCTCGCGCCGCGCGGCCTGATACAGCAGTTCCGCGGCAAGCGGCACGATGTCCGCTTGCCGCTCGCGCAGCGGCGGCAATGCGATATTCAGGATATTGAGCCGGTAGAACAGATCCGCGCGAAATTCCGCAGTGTCGACCGCTTCGGTCAGCGAACGATGCGTTGCAGCGACGATCCGCACGTCGATGCGGGTGGGCTCGGTTGAGCCGAGCCGCACCACCTCGCGCTCCTGCAACACGCGCAGCAGCCGGCTTTGCAGCGGCAGCGGCATCTCGCCGATCTCGTCGAGGAACAGCGTGCCGCGATGCGCGGCTTCGATCAGCCCCGCCTTGCCGCCGCGCCGCGCGCCGGTAAAAGCGCCCTCTTCGTAGCCGAACAGTTCGCTTTCCAGCAACGCCTCGGGAAACGCACCGCAGTTGATCGCGACAAACGGAAAGTCGCGCCGCGCACTAAGCTGATGCAGACTCTGCGCGATCATTTCCTTGCCGGTGCCGCTCTCGCCGCGGACCAGCACGGTCGCATCCGACTTTGCATAGCGGCGCACCAGCTTGCGCACATGATCGATCGCGTCGCACTCGCCGATCAGATCATCGAGCCGGTAACGCGCGGTAAATTGCTGCGCGCGCTGGCGCGAACGCAAGGTTCGATCGAGCCGTTCGACCGCACGCGATTCCTGAAACGTCAACACCATGCCGCTTGTCACGCCGCGCTCGACGAGCGGCCCACGATGCACCACGTAGCTGACGCCGCGCACGCTTTCGAGCGATTCGCCTTCGGTATCGAGCGCGCTTTGTGCGAGGTCCGGCGCAAGTTCCGCGAGCGGCCGGCCGACCGCCGCGGCCGGCTCAATGCCGAGCGCCGCCGCCAGACGCTGATTGATCGCTTCGACGCGCCCTTGCGCATCGAGCGCCGCCACACCGTCGCGCAAATGCTGCAGCACGTTGTCAACACGTTGCCGGCGCGAGATCTCGCTCCATGTGGCCTGCGCGACTTCGAGCGCGGTATCGACCGCGGCCCGCACCGATGCGCGCGAGTAAAGAAATACGGCTGCCATGCCGACGCGCGCCGCAATATCGGTGACAAGCCCGGGACCCACGACCGCATCGACGCCACGATCGCGCAGATCGAGCACACAGGCTTCCGCGTCCTGGGCGGAACGGTACGACGCGAATAGCAGGTCAAGACCAAATGCGGCGGCGAAACGGCGCGCCTCGGGCGGCGTTTCGCCGTAGGTCACGAGGGCGACCGACGCCGCATCGCGCCGGGCGCGCGCGAGCGCATGCATCACGTCGAAGCCGGTCGGGCTGACCAGCACCACGGGTACGTCGACGCGCGCCTTCAGATAGGTGCCGTTCGAGCCAGCGGCGACCACCACGTCCGGCCGCTGCGGGCCGGCGGCCTGGAGCTCGCGGACGGCGTCCTCATAACCCAGCGACACCAGTTGCAGATCGGCGCGGCCGTCGTATTCACCGACGATGTCGCGAAACAGGTCGCGCAACTTGCTGATGCCGATGGCCCAGACGCGTGGACGGGAATGCGGATCGGGAAGGCGGTTCATAGGCGCAAGCGGGCAACAGACAGGCTGATGGGCTCGATTATGCGCGCGATTCCGATTCTGAAATGAAATCGTTCGAAATTGAGATGCCACCGCGAACCACCGCGAATCACCACTATCACACCGCTATTCGGCGCGATTTATCCCCGATCGCTAGGCAAATAAGGCATGGGGTCGACTGGCTTGCCGTCGCGCCGAACCTCGAAGCCCACCGACACTCGCGTGTTGTTTTCGCTGCCCATCTCCGCGATCTGCTGCCCTTTGCGGACGATGTCGCCCGTCCTCACCAGCAGCTTGCGGTTGTGCGAATACGCGGTCAGGAAGTCCTTGTTGTGCTGCACGATGATCAGGCTGCCGTACTCATTCAGACCGGTGCCCGCGTACATCACCTTGCCGTCGGCCGCCGCGCGCACCGGGTCGCCGGGCTTGCCGCCGATCTCGATGCCGCGCGTTTCGCCGGGCTGGAAGGTCTCGACGACGCTACCCTGCGCCGGCCATGCGAGCGACACACCGTTCGCGTGGCGCGACAACGCGGTGGCCACATCACGCGCTTGCGCGGGCGTGGGCGGCTCGACGGTTGAATCATCGGTCGGCGTTTGCTGCGCGTCGGCAGACGCTGTATCCGCAGCCGGCGCGGTCGCGGCCTCGGTGGTCGCATTGCGTGCTGCGTCGGGCGACGAAACGATCAGCGTCTGCCCCGGCTTCACGCGCGCCGACGCCTTCAACCGGTTCCACGCGAGCAGTTGCTTGACGGTGATGTGGTGCTTCTGCGCGATCCGTTTGACTGTATCGCCGCGGCGCACCTTGTAGCTAGCGGGCTTCACGGCCTGAGGCGGCACGGCCGCTTTCGCGGCGGCCGCTGGCGCGGACGCGGCCTGCGCAACGACGACCGTAGTGCCAGAGGCTGCGGCGGCCGGCGCGGACGCGACCGGCACACCCGAGGCCGGCGCATCCGCACCGACGCCCTGCTGGGCCACGTTCACACAGCCACCGAGCGCGATGGCGAGCGTCAGTGCAGCCAGCCCCGCCCGTGCTGCCGGGACCGCGACGCTTCTGTCGAAACGACGATTCGACATGTTTTACTCCAGGTTCGTCGGCCGACGCGACGTCCGCGGCGATGCCAGCGTGACCATCGGCGTCTGCCGTGCTTGACAAAGCCGCGGCGCGATGCAGCGATCCTTCGTCAAAGGGCCAGATTGGCGATGAAAATTCAAGCAGAATTGTAAAGGCAGCGCACGGCCAAACTGGCCTTTGCCGAACAATTCGATACAACTGTTTAATCGATGTATTGTTGGGCGCCGGTGGCGCCAACACGGTCGGCGGACCGATGCGCAGCGGCGGCGCAACGGCGCCGCGCCGCTGCTTGACGTTCCTAACGGCAAATCGCCGTAAAACTTAAGCGGCAAGCGGGTTTCGGACCGATGGCGAGGCGCAGGTCGCCGGAAGGAAAGAAGGATGGGCGGATCGTGGAGCGGCAGGCCGACGTGCAGCCCGCCGTCAATGCAGAGGTCGCGAGCGCGGCGCGGCGGCCGCACACTATCTAGTGAGCCGGGTGCGGCTCGCTGTCGAGATGCCGCATGCCGATTTCGTTGTAGCGCTGGCCCGCGACCGCCCCGGCCGGCACGGCCGCCTCGATCTGCGCGAGCTCATCGGCGCTCAGCGCGACATTGAGCGCGGATACCGCATCGTCCAACTGCGGGCGGCGCCGCGCGCCGATCAGCGGCACAATATCGTCGCCGCGCGTGAGCACCCATGCGAGCGCCAGCTGCGCCGGGCTGCTGCGATGCGCGTGCGCCACTTCGCGCAGTTGCTCGACCAGTTGCAGATTGCGCTCGAGGTTCTCGCCCTGGAAGCGCGGGCTGGTACTGCGGAAATCGCGCTCGAGCTTACGGTCCTTCGACCAGCTGCCGCTCAGCAGCCCGCGCGACAGCACGCCGTACGCGGTCACGCCGATGCCGAGCTCGCGGCAGGTCTGCAGGATGCCGCGCTCGATGCCGCGCGACATCAACGAATACTCGATCTGCAAGTCGCTGATGGGTGTAACCGCGTGGGCGCGGCGCAGCGTCTCTTCGCCCACTTCGGACAAGCCGACATGCCGCACATACCCCTGCTGGACGAGATCCGCGATTGCGCCGACGGTGTCCTCGATCGGCACCGCCGGGTCCAGTCGCGAAGGACGATAGATGTCGATATAGTCGGTTCCCAACCGCTTCAGCGAATACGCGAGAAAATTGCGCACCGACGCCGGCCGGCCGTCGTTGCCGATCCAATTGCCGCTGGGATCGCGCAGCGCGCCGAACTTCACGCTGACCAGCACGTTTTCGCGTTGACGGCCGCGTAGCGCATCGCCAATCAGCATTTCGTTGTGGCCCATGCCGTAGAAGTCGCCCGTGTCGAGCAAGGTGACGCCGGAATCGAGCGCGGCGTGCAGCGTCGCGATGCTTTCGTCGCGATCGGAGGGGCCGTACAGGTCGGACATGCCCATGCAGCCGAGACCGATGGTGGATACTTGCGGGCCTTGCCGGCCGAGTCGACGGGTGTTCATCATGTGTGCTCCGAAAGAATGGCTTGCGGTGGTGTCGTAGCGAATTCTGCAGCGCGCCCGCCCGGTAATAAACGCCGTGCACTCGACCAGTCTGGTCGAAGCGCGCTAACAATCAAGCTGTAAAGCAAGCTGTGAACTCAAAGGAGTCCCGGTGATGGACCACTTGCAGGCGATGCGAATGTTCGTGCGCGTTGCGCAGCTTGGCAGCTTCACGAAAGCCGCCGAGCAGATGCAATCACCGCGCCCGACGGTCAGCAATGCGATTCAATATCTCGAAACGCATCTGCGGGTGCGCTTGCTGCAACGCACGACGCGGCGCGTCGCACTGACCGCAGAAGGCGCCGCCTACCATGCACGCTGCATGCAGGTGCTCGCCGATATCGACGATGCCGAGTCGCTATTCGCCGACGCCTCGGCTGGCCCGCGTGGCGCGGTGCGGGTCGACCTGCCCGAGCGGATCGCGCTGCATACGGTAATTCCCGCGCTCCCCGATTTCTTCGCGCGCTACCCGGATATCCGCATCGTGCTGAGCGTGACTGACCGGATGGTCGACCTGATCGACGACGGTATCGATTGCGCACTGCGCATCGGCATGCCGCGCGATCAATCGCTGGTGGCGCGGCGCGTCGGCGAGTTCGAGCAGTTGCACTGCGCGTCGCCGCGCTATCTTGAACGGCACGGTGTACCGCGCTCGCTCGATGAGCTCGCGGACCATGTCGCGGTCGGCTTCTTTTCGAACCGCACTGGCCGCGATCTCGATTGGGAGTTCGACGAAGACGGCGAACTGCGCACCCTCAGCATGCGTAGCGCCGTATCGGTGAACAGTGCGCACGCGTATCTGGGCTGCTGCCTCGCCGGCCTGGGCCTGATTCAGTCGCCGCGCGCGAGCCTCGAGCCGCTGCTCGCGTCGGGCGAACTGGTCGAGGTGCTGCAAACGTGGAAGGCGCCGCCGTTGCCCGCGTCGATCGTATTCCCGCAAGGCCGGCACCTCGCGCCACGCGTGCGCATCGTTATCGACTGGATCGCGGAACTGCTCGGTGCCGCGTACGCGCAAACGTCCCAAGCAGCTCAGCAGGTCATCTGAGGCACGCGCGCGCGGATGATCCTGACACGCGTCGGCGCACACCGCGTTTTGCGACGCGACAAGTGGAGTTCACACCAGGATGACGCGTCGCGAGCCGCATTACCAGGTGCCGCCCACATTGATTCCCGTCAACGATTGATCCCACTCAGATTTTTCTTCATATCAAATCGGAGTGATCCTATATTCGCTTCGTAGCGCGCTCTTTTATGCTCCACGATCGACGACGTTGGGGATGGCGGTTCGCACTGCGTAACGCACCTGCCATCACGCTGCATGCGCACTGCCGGCGGCCAGCCCACCCTATCTGATGCCATGTGGAGATGTACCGAAGATGAGCTTGGTCGACCATGCTTTTACGCCCGCAAGGCGGCTACCAGGCACTGCGCCGCACCTGATCGGCATCGTGCTGTTCGACCAGTTCTCGTTGTGGCAGGCGGCCGAGGTCGCCGACGTATTCGAAAAGGCCAACCGGCTCAATGCCGGTGCATGGGAACCGCGCTACAAAACGGTCTTGCTATCGACAAACGGCGAGCATGTGACCAGTTCACTGCGCATTGCCGTGCTGACACAAAAGCTTCCTGAACAGACAGCCGGACAGCGCCGCTTTCGCGCATTGTTCATCGCCGGCGGTGACGGTGTGACGCTAGCGATCCACGATGCGCGGCTTGTCGCGTGGCTACGCGAAGCGAGCGCGGCCGTCGATACCGTATGTGCGATCCGCGAAGGCAGCACAATCCTTGAAGCCGCTCTCGCACCTCACCCCGATACGCCGCACTGCGCGTCCACGATGTCAGCGGTGCAGACGGCACTCGAGACCGTACGCCGCGATCTCGGTGCCGACGCAGCACGCGGTGTCGCGACACAGCTGTCGTGGGCGAGCCTGCCGAAGCCCGTATCGTTCGTGCTGGACAGCCACGAACCCACCCGGCGGAAAATCCGCGACAGCGCGCAGTGGATCGCGCGTAACTGCGACAAACGCATTTCGATCACGACGGCCGCACAACAGGCCGGCATGAGCGAGCGATCGTATCTGCGGCACTTTCGTGCGGAGATGGGCATCAAGCCGTCCGAGCATCTGCGCCGCATGCGCGTCGAACTCGCGTCGTCGCTGCTCGCGCAAAGCGACTTGCCGGTCGACAAGATCGCGCGCCGTTGTGGGCTGACGAGCGGCGAGTGTCTTGCGCGCCTGTTCCGACAGGTCATCCAGTTATCGCCGACCGAGTATCGCAGCCGCGTGCGCCGCGAGCTTGCGTGAGTGCGTTGTGATTGCGTTGTGACCACGCGTCATCGCGCTTGACCGATGCCTCGGCCGGATCGCGCCGTCGCGTCGCCCCACCTGATCCTTCCCCCTTCACCCCTCTTTGCTTCGCGCCCCCATGTTTTCTCTTGTCTTGCAAGTCGCCGATCTGCTGATGATCGTGGCCAGCGCGTCGATCGCGCAATCGCTCGTCTACGGCGACGCCACGGCGCCGTCGCACATCGACGATCTGTTCGGTCTGCTTGCCCTGGTGCTCGCGCTGCTTGCATTCCGGCTGTTTGGCGTCTATCGGTCGCGCGACATCGGCAACGCTGTGCGTTCGACCTCGCGCGCGTTATGCAGCTGGCTCGCCGCACAACTGGCGATCGGTCTCATTTCGAGCGCCTATCCCAATGCGCACCTGCGCGGCAACTGGATCGCCAGCTGGACCGTAGTCGCCGCTGGCCTGATCCTGATGACGCGATACTCGCTGTACGCCGCCCTGCGCGCGCTACGCAGCCGCGGTTATGGACGCATACCGGTCGCGATCGTCGCGCCTGCTGAAGAAGGACACGAACTGGCCACCCGACTCGAATCGAAACACGACGCGGCGTTCTCACTCGAATTGATCTTCGATACCGCACTGGACCGCGATACGCTGGTCGCCGATATTCCCGCTGTGCGACAGCTTGAATCGTTTACGCAACTGGTGCGTGCGCATCGCATCAGCGAACTGTGGATCGTCGACGCGCGCGACGAGCGTCGCTGCATCGAACGGATCGTCGAGGCGTTTCGCGACGACTTCGTCAATATCCGGATCGTTCCGGCGTTGAAAGGGCACCTGCTGCCGGAACCGGCCATCGTCGATTGCCTCGGCATGCCGGTGCTCAATGTGGTCGCGGCGCCCGCACGGGGACTGCGGACACTGCCCAAAGCGGTGTTCGACCGGCTTTTCGCGCTCGGCGCGCTGATCGCGCTTGCGCCGCTGATGACGGCAATCGCCGTCACCGTGAAATGTTCGTCACCGGGGCCGGTGTTCTTCCGCCAATACCGCAAGGGTATGAACGGCGAGGTGTTTTCGATCTACAAATTCCGCACGATGTACCAGGGCGCGGACCGGCCCGGCGAGATCACCCAGGCCAGTCGCAACGATACGCGCATCACCCGCATCGGGCGTTTTCTGCGCAGGTCGAGTCTCGACGAGTTGCCGCAATTCATCAATGTGCTCAAGGGCGATATGTCGGTCGTCGGCCCGCGGCCGCATGCGGTCGAGCATGACGAGTACTACAAGAACCTGGTCCAGCACTATATGTACCGCTATCGGATCAAGCCTGGCATCACCGGATGGGCGCAAGTCAACGGCTATCGAGGAGAAACCGAAAGAGTCGAGAAAATGGCCGCGCGGGTGAGGTTCGACATTCACTACATCCAGCACTGGACGCTGGGCTTCGATCTGAAAATTATCGGCATGACACTGGTGCGCGGATTCGTTGGCAGCAACGCGTATTAGATGGGCCGCCCTTCTCACGTTCCTTCTTCAGTTCCACGAGATTCATCCGGACGCCGGCTTGCGTGCCCGCGATGCACGCAGGATGCGCGCGGGCACCCCCACCGCCGTCGCCCCGGCCGGCACATCGACCATGACCACCGCATTCGCACCGATCCGCGCCCCCCGGCCGATCGTAACCGGTCCGAGCACGCATGCGCCGGCGCCGATCAGCACGTCGTCTTCGATGACCGGCGCACCGGCGCGCCCGCGTCCGCCGATCACGACATTCGGCGCGACGATTACGTTACTGCCGATCACGGCATGCCGATGGACCACGATACCAAGCCCCTGATAACCGAATGTGACGTTGCGCCCGACACGCACAGACGGTGGCAGCGACACGGAAAAGAGCACGCGGTTGAGCACCTTCAGCAACCAGGGCAGGCACGGGATACGCAGCCGATACAGCAGACGGGACAGGCGAAAAATAGGGAGCACGGCTCACTCACGAACGGTAGGACAACGATTTCAAATGGTCGAAGACTCGGATGACGATCAGGAACAGCAGGAAAAACACGAAGTTCACATCCCAGTACCCGGAGTGAATCGACATCAGCACGAGCGCCAGCAAATAGCAGAAGCTGAAACGTGCGAGCACGCCGTTTCGCCATGCATACGCATGAAGCCGCACGACACAGAACGCAATGCCGAAGAAACCGGCGAATACGCCCGTGTAACCGAAATCGGCATACAGCGCGCCTTGCAGGGTCGGCGTGATGCTCATCGGCCTTCCTGCGATCCAGCGCGCGCCCACAAGGTCGCCGATGATATTGCGCGCGCCCCAGTGCTTGCCCGGCAGAAAGGTTTCGAAGTTGCTGAGCAGCAGGCTGCCGTACAGATGTTCGCGCATCGCATCGCCGAGCGTGGCGATCGTATTCTGGCTCGCATCGAGCATCGATAGCACCGGCACAAACGGCAGCAGATAGCGATGCTCGCCGATAAACCGGAAGTCGATATTGGTGAAGAAGCGTTCCACGTCGTAACTCTGCGCGACCCGGAACAGCGCAAACGTCGCGGCAAACCCCACCAGTGCGCAGGCGGCGACAAGACTTAGCAACAGCGCCTTGCGCCCCGACAGTCTGAACACAACGAAATAGACATAACAGACCGTGACGAACGCCAGCACAGGCGACCGGTAACCGAGCAGCAGAACGCCCGCGAGATAGATCACCGGTTGGACCAGGTCCGGCTTGCGGCCCGTCTCGACATCGGAGATCGTGCGAATCAGCAGCCAGAAGCCGTAAAGCGGAGCGAGGTTCGACACCAGCGCTGAATTGCCGAAGCGTGATTCGCCCATCAGCAGCGGAACGCCGCGGTTCGCAGCAATCTCGAACACGACGCAACCGGCAAAGAGTGCGAAAAACAGGCAGGTCAACTGCTTCGACGTGCGGGGTTGAATTGACTGCGCGCGATGGGATGCCCGGTTGCGCGACGTGATACCGGCGAGCAGACACCCGAGCAGCAGACCCAGCAGGCCGATCGCGAACAACTTCCAGCACAGGTCCTTGCGATACGCGTCCGGCAGCGACCACGGCATATCGATCAACCCGGGCAGGTTGTAACCGGTATAGACGCACAACACGAGCGTCCACGGATTCATATGCCGCACGGCGGTGCGGTATGTTCCGCTCGCGCCCGCTCCCAACCAGTGTTCCACTGAGCCCCCCTTCAATCGCGAGGCGCAGTCAGCCACGCCTTGCCGAGCATCAGCGCAAAGCGGCCGTTGGTGCGGAGATAGCGCCGCCACATCCGACGCGGCTCCTGCAGCACGCGAAACAGCCACTCGAGACCGCCGCGCTGCATCCACCGCGGCGCGCGCCGCACCTTGCCGGCGATCACATCGAAGGTGCCGCCGACGCCCATCACGAAGTCGACACCCAATTCGTGCTTCCAGCGGTTGATGAAAGTCTCTTTGCTGGGCGATGTAATTGCGACAAACAGCAAACGCGCGCCCGATGTGCGGATCGCTTCGACCACGGCCGCTTCGTCGTCCCAGAAGTAGCCGTGGTGATAGCCGGCAAGCGTCAGCCCCGTTAGGCGCTCACGGCAAACGGCCGCCGTGCGCTCGACGACGTCCGCGGTGCCGCCTAGCAGAAATACCGGGTAATCTCGCGCCACCGCATGCTCAAGTAGCTCATTGAACAGATCAATCCCCGCCACACGCTCCGGCACCGAATGACCGAGCAACCGCGCACCCCATACCACACCCATGCCGTCGATATTGACGATATCGCACGCACGCACGGATGCCGCGAGCTCCACATCGGTCTGCAAATGCACGAGCTTCGCGACGTTGACGACGACGTGCTGTGTGAACTGCCGTGCGGCAATGCGCTGCCCGATCCACGCGACGGTTTCAGCCATCGTCGCGCTATCCATCGGGCAGCCGAAGAGTTCGATACGTTGCATAAGCGGGCTCGCGAGAGTGACGATGCAGATCTGTCCAGGGTCGGCGGGAACGAAGCGCAATCAGCGCCGCAACACGGATAGCGGCCCATAGAGCACGGTACTCGTCGCGACGTCCGACGGCGCGACGTCCCAATTGGGTTTGTAGAGACCCAGCTTCAGGTACGCATCCTGAACGCCCGGATAGGCATTCGGTACCTCCCGCGCCGCGAATACCCTGGAGCCGTCCTTGTACAGTTCGGTGAGCGCGTGCCGCCCGGTTTCATCGGGCACGTAACGGATGACCCAATGCACCCACCGCCCACGGTCGCGCTCAGCGCAACACAGCCATTTGCCGGCCGACACTTTGTCGTGTCGCGCACCACCGTGCACGGATATCGCGTAGCGACGGCCGAGCAGCGCGAGCGCAAGCGTCGGCGCACCCGTCCACTTGCCCTGATTGATCTGCGTGATGATCACCAGCTGACGCGAGTCGAAACCAAGGTCCTTGGGTAACCAGGTGCTCCACCGGATCAGATAGTCGCGCCCTTGCTCGAACCGCACCGGCGCAGGGAATAGCAGTTCGGCTCGGGGCACGCCGTTCGCCACGTTTGCAAAGCGTTCACTGCGATCGATATGCGCGCGCAGCACCTTGCGCGCGGAGTCGGCCGGGTCCGCCACCACGCCGATGCCGCCCGGATTGGCCTGGAGACCGATGTGCGGATCGAGCCCCCGCCCCCAGTCGGTTTCGTAGAGCGTCACGTATGCATCCGCATCGACACCGGTGTGCGCGGTCGCTTCGACCGCGTGCAACGGCATGGTCAGGGTCGATGCGAGCACGCCTGCGGCCCATGCGGCAATCAGACACCGGCGGCCAGCCTTCATGATTCGCCCCGCCGCGCGCGCGCCGCCGCCGCAATCACGGATCGATAGCACTGAACATAACGCTCGACAATCGCTTCGCACGAATAGCGCTGCTGCGCCCTCACAAGCGCCGCGCGTCCCATGGACGCAGCCGCCTGCGCGTCGCCCATCAGCAGTTTCAGACGCAACGCGAGCGCATGCGGGTCCGACGGCTCGACGAGAAAACCGGACACGCCGTCTTCGACCAGATCGACAAACCCGCCGACACGCGTGCCCACGACCGGCACGCACGAAAACATTGCCTCGAGCGTCGCAATGCCAAACGACTCGTAGTGGCTCGGCATGCAGAACACGCGCGCGCCGCGATAGAACGCGAGCTTCGCGTCGCCTTCGAGCCAGCCGACGAACTGCACGCGATCGTCGATCCGGTAATCGCGCGCGAGTCGTTCCCAGCGAGCCATGTCGCCCACGCCCGCAAAGCGCACGGGCACGCAATAGCCATCGTCGGCAAGCAATGCGATGGCGGTCAGCAGATCATCGACGCCTTTCTGCTTCGTTAACCGGCCGGCGAACGCGACATAGGCCGGTGCAGCACGATCTGGCCGCTCCTTGACGACTGGGTGCCGATGGGCTGCGGCTTCGGCATCGCAGGCGGTATTGCCGATCACGTGCAGTGTGCGACGGTCCGTGCCCAGTTGGCGCATCTCGACGGCAATCGGGCTGGATACCGCGACGGACGCGTCCACCCCGCGCACGAACCATGCAATCGCATGGCGCGTGAATGGGCCTGCTTGCATCGCAAAGGACTCGAAATTGCCCGCATGGAGATGGAAAACCGTTCTCCTGCCGCGCAGTTTTGCGATCGCCCACAGCACCAGCTTGCGATAGAACGACCCGCGCACCGACACATGAAAATGCACGATATCGGCTTTTTGCAGCACGCCGAACGTAAAACGCGGCAGATCCACACACACGAATGCGGCGAGCGCCGCGGCACTTTTGAAGCCGCGCGTCTCGAAGAACGACAGCTCGATCGCTGTATCGGCAAAGCGCGCCCGTTGCGTACCGAGTTCCGCGAGCACCGATGCGATGCCGCCCCGCTGGCCGCGGCCCGGCCCGACATGCAGCACGCGAATCGGGTCGCGTGCGCCGGTCGCTTCCGCGGACATGCCCACCGGCTCGTTCATCAGCGCCTCCACAATGCGCCGAAATACGCGCGCCGCTCCGCGCCGGCCAGAATCGACCCGACGCAAAGTGTCAGCAGCGCCGCTTGCGCGATCAGAAACGCAGTCGCGGCGCCTTGCGCGCCATAGCGCGGCACCAGCACAAACGCGAGCGCGATATTGAGCAACCCGGTCGCGAGCATCATCCGCGAACGGCTACGGCCCTCGCCGAACGGCATCAACACCTGAAGACCCAGGAAATACGCCAGATTGCCGAACAGCGTCGATCCGCACAGCAGCGCAAGCACTGGCGCGACGCCACCGAATTGGCCACCGAGTACGAAATGCGCGAGCGGTTCGGACCAGCCGATAAAAAACGCTGCACCCGCCGCGGACAGCGCCGCCGTAACCGCCGCGCCGCGCGCGGTCAGCTTCGCGGCAGATAGACGATCGCGCACGAACAGAGCGGTCACGCGCGGATACAGCACCGCGCAAAGCTGCGCGGGTATCAGATTGCCGACGGTGCGCAACTTGTCGGCCGCCGCATAGAGGCCCGCCTGAAGCGGCCCCGCCGACGCGTTGAGCAGGATCGTGTTCGCCGCGCCGAACAGACTGACCGATGCGCTCGCAACAAACGAGTCGGTACCATCCGCCAGTTGCCGACGGACCGCACGCCACGACAGAGCGGGCCTACGCAGCCAGCGCAGACGCCACGCGATACCGATCGACAGCATCGCCGCCACCACCGGCCCCGCCGACTGGATCGCCGTGGCCAGCGCGACGTCTTGCGGACGCTTCACCAGCCAGAACGTGAGCGGCAGCGTCACGCCACGATTGATCATCACCATCGCGGCAATCAGACCAAAACGCTCGATCCCCTGGAAAAGCCAGAACAGCGTGAATACGTTGCCGATCACGCCGAGCCACGCCAGCAGAATCACGGTACGCGAGGTCGGATCGTGCGGCGTCCAGGCGAGCACGACGGCCAGCGCCGCAAACGATGCGACGCACAGACAACCCTTCGCGGCCGTCACCGACCAGATCAGCTCATTGAGCGCGGCCGCGCGCCCAACCCGTTCGATTGCGTCTTTCGGGCCGGTCAGGCCGAAGCCCCATTCCGTCAGCAACGTGCCGTATGTCGCTAGCGCCATTCCGTAGGCGAGCACGCCGAACTGGGCCGGCCCAAGCACGCGCGTCAGATAAGGAAACGTCGCGAACGAGGCGAGGTAATTCGCCACGAACGACACGCTCATGATCGCGACGTTGCGGCTAACGCGCGCGCCGCCGCGTGCGCCGCTCCAGGTGACAGCCGCGGCACGCGCGCCGCAGCGCGCCGTGCCGCCGTGCCGCGGGTTACCCATGCGACAGCAAACCGCGTGTATCAATCACGACCTTCGCCTGCAGTCGCACCGGATCAATACGCCTGAACGGCGTGTGATCGACGAGAATCGCGACGACGTCGGCTAGCGCGATCGCATCGTGAAGCCCGCACAGCTCCGCCTTGCCGGCAAGCGCGGGCGGCAGCGCGCCAATGTTCGGCTCGACCACCAGCACGCGCGCGATACCACGCTCCGCCAGTTCGCGAACGATGTCGAGCGCGGGGCTTTCGCGCAAATCATCGATATCCGCCTTGAACGACAGCCCGAGGCACGCGATCACCGGCTCCTTGAAACGCGTCGTGGCCCGCTCGATCCGTCCGAGCACATGGCGTGGCTTGTCATCGTTGACGATGCGCGCCGTGCGAATCAGACGCGCCGTATCGGGCGCCGCATCGACGATGAACCACGGGTCGACCGCAATGCAATGCCCACCGACGCCGGGCCCCGGTTGCAGGATGTTCACGCGCGGGTGGCGGTTCGCAAGCCTGATCAGTTCCCACACGTTGATATCGAGTTGCTCGCAGATCAACGACAGTTCGTTCGCAAACGCGATATTGACGTCACGAAACGCGTTTTCGGTCAGCTTGCACATCTCCGCGGTGCGCGCGTCGGTAAGAATGCAGTTACCGCTGACAAAGATCTGGTACAGCGCGCGCGCCGCTTCGCCGCAGCGCGGCGTCATGCCGCCGATCACCCGGTCGTTCTCGACCAGTTCGCGAATCACGTGGCCCGGCAACACCCGTTCCGGACAATGGCCGACGCGAATGTCGGAGGCTTCGCCGGCCTGTTGCGGGAAGCTCAGGTCCGGCCGCATGTCCGCCATCCAGCGGGCCATCTGCTCGGTTGCGCCGACCGGCGACGTCGATTCGAGCACCACCAGATCGCCCTTCTTCAGCACCGGCGCGATCGCGCGGCTCGCCGCCTCGATGTACGCCAGATCGGGCTTATGTCCTTCGGTGAACGGCGTCGGCACCGCGATCAGAAACGCATCGGCAGGCTCCGGCGTCACCGATGCACGCAGATAGCCTTGCGACACCACCGCATGCACCAGCATGTCGAGTTCCGGCTCGACGATATGAATCGCGCCGCGATTGATCGTGTCGACCGCATGCGGGTTCACATCGACGCCGATCACGCGTTTGCGCCGCGCGGCGAACGCGGCAGCGGTCGGCAAACCAATGTAGCCGAGCCCGACGACTGAAATGACTTCGAATTCCATACGGTACCTTTCGTGGTTGACCTACGTGACCAGCCATGACAGCCGGCATGAGCGTTGATCTATGTCGCGGCGCACCAATGCACGTCGCCGCGCCAGACAGCCTGCAGCGCCTCGACGATGCGATCCGCCGCACGGCCGTCGCCATACGGATTCGCGATACGCGTCATCGCCGCACAAGCTTGCGGATCGTCGAGCAGTGCAATCACGCCGGCGACGATCGCGGCGTCGTCCGTGCCGACCAGCCGGACCACGCCCGCGTCGACCGCTTCCTGGCGCTCGGTGGTATCGCGCATCACGAGCACCGGTTTGCCCAACGACGGGGCCTCTTCCTGCACGCCGCCGGAATCGGTCAGAATCAGGTCCGCGCGATCCATCAGGCGTACGAACGGCAAGTACTGAAGCGGCTCGATCAGATGCACGTTCGCAATCCCGCCGAGCAGCCGGTTCACCGGTTCGCGGACCGCCGGGTTCAGATGAACCGGGTAGACAATGTCGACGTCTCGCCGGGCTTGCGCGATGCGGGCGAGCGCCGTGCAAATCCGCTCAAAGCCCGCACCGAAGCTTTCGCGACGGTGGCCGGTGACCAGCAGCGTGCGCCGTAGCGGCGCGCGACAGGGCAGATGCGTGTCCGCCGCGGCGGCGATCTCAGGGTCCCGCGCGAGCAGCGCGCGCACGTCGAGCAACGCGTCGATCACCGTATTGCCGGTCACGACAATGCGCGCATCGTCGACCCCTTCCGCGCGCAGGTTCTGCCGCGCGCGTTCGGTCGGCGCGAAATGCAGCGCGGCCAGCGCGCCCGTCAGCTTGCGATTCGCCTCTTCCGGCCATGGCGATAACAGGTCGCCGGTGCGCAGCCCAGCCTCGACGTGTCCGACCGGCACGCGCTGATAAAACGCCGCGAGCGACGCCGCGAGCGTCGTCGTCGTATCGCCGTGCACAAGCACAAGGTCCGGGCGGCAATCGCGAATCACATCACGCATGCCGAGCATGATCGACGCGGTGACGTCGTACAGATCTTGGCCGCGCTTCATCACGTTCAGGTCGAAATGCGTGCGGATGCGGAACAGTTCGAGAACCTGATCCAGCATCTCGCGGTGCTGTCCAGTCACGCAGACAAAGCAGTCGACGCCGGACGTGCCGTTCAGCCGCTTCACGAGCGGCGCCATCTTGATCGCCTCGGGTCGCGTGCCGAAGACCAGCAGCATTCTCTTGTTCATATCCGTTCCACCGCGATTGACAGTCCGTTCATTGCGCAACGCTCTCGTAAGGTGAGAACCCGCCATACCCCGTCGCCCGTTGCGGTACGTCACACAGCACGATGCCGCTGACGGCGACGCCGGCGCTGCCGAGCAGGCGCATCGCGTGACGCAGTTCGGCAGCCGAATGACGGCCATGGCGCATCGCTAGCAACGTGGTGCCCGCGTGCTTGCCGATCAGCATCGAATCGGTCACCGCGAGCACCGGCGGCGTATCGACGATCACAACGTCGTATGCGCCCGAGAATCGTTCGATCGCCTGCGTGAAGCGCTCGCCCATCAGCAGTTCCGCGGGCGTCGCCGTGCTCGTGCCGCGTGACAGCACGTCGAGCCCCGGCAGCACCTGCTGTTGCACGACGCTTTGCGCGGCGTCGCCTGCCAGCAGGTCCGCGAGTCCCGGCGTGCGGGCGACGCCGACATACGATTCGATGCTGCCGCGCCGCAGATCCGCATCGATCAGCAGCACCTGCTTGCCCGCCGCCGCAAGGACCGCGGCGAGATTCACCGACAGGAACGATTTGCCGACGCCCGGCCGCGGGCCGGTGACCATCACGATGTTGTTGATCGCATCGCCACCCATGCGGAACTGCAGCGCGGTGCGCAGGCTGCGAATGCCCTCGACCGCGACGTCTTGCGGCGCACTCATCGCGAGCACCGCCATTGCGTCGCGCCCCCCACGCTGCGTGCGCTGCAATTTGGCCTGGCGCGTGCTGTGCGAAATCGATGCGTAGACCGGTACGCCGGCCGCGTGCTCGATATCGATCGTGTGTTCGAGCCCGCGCGTGAGCGAACGCCGCGTGAATGCCGCACTGATACCGAGCGCAAGACCGAGCAGAGACGCCGCGCCGATCACGAGCGCCTTGCGCGGCTTGACCGGCTGTTCGGCCGTCACCGCGTAGTCGACGACGCGCGCGCTACCCTGCTGCCCCGCGCGCAGCACGCGCAATTGCTGCGCGCTGTCCATCAGCTTGGTGTACAGCACCGTGTTCACTTCGACGTCGCGCTGCAGACCGAGCGCGACCTGTTGCGTATCCGGCAATGCCTTCACCTGCTGCGCGAGCTGGTCCTGCTCGCGCAGCAAGCCCGCGAGCTGAGCGTCGAGCGCGGCGAGCGATGGATGACCGGGTGCAAAGCGTGGCGCGAGTTCGTCGCGCTGCTGCTGCAGCGTGATGATTTTTTCCTTGCCGTCGACGATCGAACGCAACAGCAGCCGCGTTTCTTCCGCGAGATCAACGGTGCCATGCTGATTGCGAAACGCGTTATAGCGCTGCTCGGCCCGATCCAGATCCGCACGCAGCCGCGGCAACTGGAGATCGAGAAAATCAAGCATCTGCTGCGCCTGGCCGGACTTCAGGTCGACGTTGCGCTGCACGTAGCGCTGCGCGATCGTATTGACCGTCTGCGCGGTGCGCTCGCTGTCCTTGCCTTCCAGCACGATCGAAATGACGCCGGATTGCCGCGCCTTTTCTTTTACGTCCAGTGCGTCTTGCAGCGCTTCGGTTGTCAGTTGCCGTGACGCGCGCGCCAGCGTGAACTCGGTGCCCTCATGCGCCACAAACGCTTCGACGTAAAGGCGCAGCGGCCCGTATCGCGTCTGCCCGTTGACGGTCTCGCCGGTCTGGCCAAGCGCGATGACCGCGCCATCCCGGTCGATCAGCGTGAACGAACGCCCCGCGCCCACGCGCAGCGTGAAGCGCGTGTCGTACAGGCGCGGTGGCACGTCGAATTCCTTGACGCGCAGCACCTCGCCCCCCCATGCGAAGCGTCCGAGCCCCAACACCGGCGTGCCCGGCTGACCCGGTGTCGCGCCGCGCGCGAGCCAGGCGCCGATCAGCGGGAAGTAGCGCGGCCGCGCATCGATCTCCAGATGTAACGTGCGCACCGCGTAGTCAACCACTTGCCGCGAGCGGATCAGCTCGATTTCGGCTTCGGTGGTCGCCTTGCCGTCGAACAGCGCGGCAAGATCGCCAAGTTTGTCGTTGACAAGACTCGTGCTGTCGTCGACCTGCACCATTGCGTCGGCGCGATACTTCGGCGGCGCGATAAACGCATAGGCCACACCGAGCAGAAGCGTCGCGGCGGTGATCAGCGCGATCAGCACGGCGTTCTCGCGAACGACCGCTGCGACCATCGACAGGTCGACCTCATCTGGCGCGCCGTGCGCGTCGGAACTGTAATGGGTTTGCGTTGACATGAATCAGCGGCTCAGTTGACCGATGGCGTGCCGCCAGTCGGCGAGCCCTTGCTCGATCTGTGCGATCGCCAGCTCGAAGATGAACGGATTGCGCCGGTACGGATCGACGACATCGAAGCCGCCGGCTTCGCCCAGCCGTTGAACCTTGCCTTGCGCATGGGGCCACGCACGAACCAGCGCATCGCGTTGCTCGCGCGTCATGGTCAGAATGAGCGCGGCATCACGTACGTGCCGCTCCGCGAGCGGGGTCGCCGCATGCGTGCTCAAATCGAGGCCACGTGTTGCCATCAGCCGCACCGCGAGCGCGTCCGCAGCGCGGCCGGCAAACGCGCGCACGCCAGCCGAGGCCACCGCGACGCCCGGCATGCGGCTCGCGAGCAGCACTTGCGCAACCGGGCTGCGGCACACGTTCGCCGTGCACACCATCAGGACCCCGCCGCTCATTTACTCACCACCGCGGCAGTCAGGCCGGCATTGATCGCTGGCAGCAACTGGCTCAGCACGCGGCTAAAGCGCGCCAGTCTGGTGCTATCGACATAGACCACGTCCTTCGGTTGCAGCTCGAACTGGTTGGCGAGCAGCATCGCGACCGGTGAACGTGCGTCGAGGTGATACACACCTGGCGCGCCCGACAGCGCCCCGCGAATCACATACATTTGTGCCGCATCGGCCGTGGTCGGGTTCAGGCTGCCTGCCTGCGACAACGCATCGCTCAGCGTGAGCCGGCCGTTCTTCATGGGAACCGCGGTCGCCGGATGGTTGATCTCGCCCATCACGAATACGCCATTTTCATCGCGCGAAACGACCCGCAGCAGGTCGCCGTCGCGCAGCACGATCTTCGCCGGGTTCTTCTGCTGCTCGAAAAGCTGCGACAGGTCGACCGGATACGAACGGCCGTCACGGACCAGTACCATGCGGCTCTGGTCGGCAGCGGCCGTGAAGCCGCCGGCGCGGCTCACTGCTTCATAAAGCGTCATCGGAATATCGTTGATCGGCTGCACGCCGGGCGTATGCACTTCGCCATCGACATAAACTTGCGCGGAACGGAATGACGCGACGCGCACAGTCACCTGCGGATTGCGGAAGACGTTCGCGAGACGACGCGTCAGCAGATCGCGCGCTTCGTCAGTCTTCAGACCGGCGACGCGTACGCTGCCCGCATACGGAAACTGAATGCAGCCCGAATCGTCGACGACGAATCCGGCGGGCGCATCCGCGGCGCGCACCTGGGTCGGGTTCTGCGCACCTTGCGCAGCCGCGAGTTCGGGGTGATCCCACACGGTGATCTGCAGCACATCGCCGACGCCGAGCGTGTACGGACGGGCGGTCGAAAACAGGTCGAGTGCCGCTGTGTTCGCAACGCCGCTGCGCATCTGCGCGAGCAACGCCGCGTCGATTTCGTGGATGGGTACGCCGTTCGCACTGCTCGCGCTACCCTTATCGGCACGCACCGCAGCACTGCCCGCCTCACCCGGTCCGGTGGACGCGTCGCGCTCCACACGCATGCCCGGCGCGACGGTGCACGCGCACAGCACGGCCGACGCGGCCACCCACAATAGTGCGCAACGGACCACAGCCGTTGCGCGTGCACCTTTCGATATCCTGCACAACATGAAATGAATTCAGCCGGCTTTTCGCTGCTTGCATGTCCGTCGGGCTGATATCGATTCGACTGCGCATCACCGGACACCACGCAAAGGAAAAACTGAAAACCTCGGTTTTGAAGAGCCGCCCATCGTAAAAGCGCGATTCAATCAAGTTCGGCCAATCTCCGAACCGTTTTCGCCATGCGCTCATCTCTTTTTTGTCAACGGTGACGACGTGCCCCCTGCGAGCCTGCAACGCGCCTTCACTGCGCACGCCCCGTAATGTCGTGAAACACTTTTCAGCCGTGAAACCGGTGCGTAGCGGGAACCGCGTTCGGCGCGACGCAGTCTGTCCGAGGGTCGCTCGTCGCGAGCCTCGTTGCGGCTTTGTCCCCCGCGCACACCATGCCCCCAAAGTCACCCCGTCTTGTCGAACTGGATTTTTTTCGCGGACTCGTGCTGCTCGTGATCGTCGTTGATCACATCGGCGGCAGCATCCTGTCGCGCTTCACGCTGCATGCGTACGCGCTGTGCGATGCCGCCGAGGTGTTCGTATTCCTTGGTGGCTTCGCGACGGCAACCGCGTATTGTTCGCTCGCCGACCGCCACACCGAAGCGATCGCGCGACAACGCTTCCTGCACCGCGCACTTGAGCTGTATCGCGCGTTTCTGGTCACCGCGGTACTGATGCTGGTCGTCACCGCCGCGCTCACCGCGTTGCACGTCGACGCGCCGAATCTCGCGACCACCGATCTCGACGATCTGCTCGACACCCCTGCACCGGTACTCGGCGACCTTCTGCTGTTCCGGCGTCAGCCCTATCTCGCATCGGTGCTGCCGATGTATGCGCTCTTCGCGTTGTCCGTGCCGGCCATTCTGCCGCTCGCACGCAGCAAGCCGTGGCGCCTGCTGGCGGGCAGCGTCGCGCTGTGGGCGGTGGCGCCCGCAATCGAAGGCATGCTGCCCCTTGCGGACGGTGCGCAATGGGACTTCAACCCGTGCGCGTGGCAATTGATGTTCGTGCTCGGTGTGCTCGCGCGCTGCCAGCCGGTGTATGAACGCGTGAACATGCATCGTCTCGGTTGGCTCGCCACGGCCATCGCGGTTTGTGTTGTCGCAACGGGCGCGTACTACAAGCTGTTCATCGAAACCACGCCACTGGATGGCAGCTTCAAACAGAATCTGTCGTGGCTGCGCCTATCGAACTTCATCGCGATCGCGTGGCTCGCCGCGCACCTGGTTCGCGTGGGCTGGGCCAAAGCGCTCGCGCAGCGGCTACCGTGGATCGCCCACGTCGGACGTCAAGGGCTGCTATGCTTCGTCGCGGGCACGGTGATTTCCCTCGTCGTCGATTCGCTGCTGTTCAAGGCGACCAACGGTTATCTCGACGTGCCGCTCGGCCTCGTGGCGGACGCGGTGGCGATCGGCGCGCTGATCGCGGTCGCAAAGGCTGCGGCGCCGATTTCGCGGGCCTTCGCGCCGCGCTTCGGCAACTCGTCGAACTAGGCGTGCGCGGGCCCTTCGCTTTGGCTCCCGTCGTTTTCATCGTCCATGCGCAGACTGTTCCGCCCGCTGATCGCCTTCCTGTATTGCGCGGCGACGCTTGCCGTCGCCCCGCGCGCGGCGGCCGCGGTGGGCAATGGCGCGACGGCGGGCGTGACCACGGCGGGCGGCAGCATGGTCCAGAGCCGCTCGTTGCGTTCGAATGCGCTGCAGCGCGACTGGTCGTACGTGGTCTACCTGCCGCCGGGTTATCGCGCGGATGGCCCGCGCTATCCGGTGCTGTATCTGCTGCACGGTAACAACGACGACGCCATGCACTGGGTAACGCAGGGCCGTCTGCAAACCACCGCCGACACGTTGATCGCGCACAAGGACATTCCGCCCGTGGTCATCGTGATGCCACAAGGCGGCACGGACTGGTACGTCGATCGCAAGGAAAAGATCGAAACCGCGTTCTTCACCGAATTGCTGCCGACCATCGAAACGCACTATGCGGTATCCGGCGACCGCAAGAACCGCGTGATCGGCGGCGTATCGATGGGTGGATTCGGCGCGCTGCGCTACGCGATGCTGCAACCCGAGCGCTTTTGCGGTGCGCTGCTGCTGAGCCCCGCGATCTATTCGACCGAACCGCCGCCGCAGTCCGCCGCGCGCCACGTCGGCGTGTTCGGCGAGCGCCAGTTCGAGCCGGATGTCTGGCACGCGCTGAACTACCCGGCGCTGTGGCAGCGCTACCTGAGCCAGCCGTACCGCCTGCCCATCTTTATCGCCGCCGGCGACGACGACCTCGTGATCCAGGCCGAAGCGTCGACGCTATACACGCACTTGCGCGCAGCGGGCAACCCGGCCGCGCTGCGCATTATTGGCGGCGGGCATAACTGGGACGTTTGGGCGGCGTTACTGCCCGCCGCACTCAAATATGCACTGGCGTGCACCCAAGCGGGGGGATGACGTCAAGGCCCGCTCAACCGCGAACGGTCTTGGCTCGATTACACTCATCGAACGAAATCGGTCCACAACACCATCAGAATGGTCATCAGCGCGGGCCCGATAAACACGCCGAGCAATCCGAAGGTTTCCGCGCCGCCCAGGATGCCGAACAGAACAAGCAGAAACGGCAGCCGCGTCGAATTGCCGATCAGCACCGGGCGCACAAAATGTTCCGCGATAAATACGACCGCAAAGCCGAACACGACGAGGCCGATCGCGCCCGCGGTGCCGCCTTGCAGGAACAGCCATAAGCCCGCGCCGCAGAAGACGATCGGCGCGCAGAACGGCAGCATCGCGGCAATCGCGGTGATCAGCCCGAGCAGCGTCGCGTGCGGCACGCCGGTCACCGCGTAGGCAATGCCGAGCAACACCCCTTCACCGATCCCGACCACGACCAGGCCCGACACCGTGCCGCGCACGGCCGCGGCCATGCGCTCGGCGAGCTGCGCGCTCTCCGCGCCGAACGCACGGCGCATGCCCTTGAGCACCGCACCCGACAGGCTCGGCCCTGCCTGAAAAATCACGAACAGCGTAACCAGCGTGAAGGCAAACACCATCAACGCGTGGACCGCCCGGATGCCGAAATTCCGGCCGAACATGACCACCTCATGTCCATGCAGCCCCTTCATGGCGGGCGACGCCTTTAACGGCTGTCCTAAGTTCGTATTCCACCAGTGGGTGACCGGCTCTGACCCAAACGGCAGATTCGCAATGAAGTCCGGGATCGGCACGCCGTTCTGTTCGACGCTGTGCAACCAGATGGCGAGGTCGTGCGCCTCGGCGGCCGCCTGCGCGATGCCGATGCCGACCGGCAGCACAAGCAGCAGCGCGATCACGATCGTCAGGAGCGTGGCGATGATCGTGGTGCGGCCGTTCAGCCCGGGCTGCCGCTCGAGCTTGCGAAAGAGCGGCCACAACGAGGTCGCGATCACGCAGGCCCACGCGACGGCCGGGATGAAATCGCGCACCACCCATAACGCGAGCAGGACAAGTCCGGTATAGAGCGCGACCGACGCGAAGCGCTGCATCCTGCGGCGACTGTGCATGTCGGCGCCGGGTGGCGGCACGCGTGGCGAGGGCCCCGGAGGAACAGCGGGTGGGCGTGGAATCATATGGCCTCTTCATGTGTTATTGGGGGGCGAGGGCTGTTTGCCGGCGCGCACGGGAAGTCCCGCGCACGCCGGACAGTCCGCCGGTCTGCACATCTTAAAGGACGGGAGCGCCCCGCCTGGCGGCCTGTGCCGGCCCGCACCAGGTACAAGAGCTTGTTGCGGTAATAGGATCGATCGGGCGCTGCGCGGCGCCCAGCCCCATAGCGCCGTACGGTTAAAAGCTTTCATCCTAATTATTTCGGATCAGGCAACAGTATTTCAACGCCCGCACAATGGCGCTGGCGCGCCGACGGGACTACATTCGGGCACACCCGAATTTACGGAGCCGACCATGACGACGTTAGAGTGCGTACCACTGATCGGTGCCAACGGTTTGCGCATCGAAATTCTCGAGCGCTCCGAAAACACGCTGGTGATCCGCTGGGTTGAACCCGGCAAATGCCACTATGGCGAACAGCGTTGGCGCCGCCGCTCGGCACACACTTCAGGCACGTGCGCGGTATCGCGCCGCAAGATTCGCCGTGGCGACGCGGTGTTCAAACCGGCCGAGCGGCCCGCCCCGCTCAACGCAGCCGCGATGATCGCCGCAGACATCCTCACGAATCTGATCAACGGCCTCTAGGCTGCCGCCGCGCCGCGCGAGACAACCCGGACGCGCGCCGAGTTATTACCATTCGTTACGGGCGACTCTCTTCCGTTCGCGCAGTCAGTGGCCGTCATCTTGCGGTCACACAGATGTGCGCGTGTGTCCTTTTACCTCAGCGCCGTTCGCCGCCGGCGAAGGATCGCCCCCTCACTTGCTCCACACATCGGCGCTCGCGGCATGCGCAGGCCAATGCGTCAGCGCACTCGTGCGCGATGCAAGTGCCCGTGCCCATTATCCGAATGGCGCGTGGGTCGACACCCATCGTCCCCAACCGCTCGGTTCGATAGTGCCTGGGTATCCCGAATGGATCACATGTTTGACTGCTTTGGTCAGCGTGCTGGGCAATCCGCCTGCGCGTACGCCGCGTCGTTGATCGCGATGCCGCGTCGCGCAAGCGAATTCGCCCGATGCTGAGTTGAAACGACTCGATGAATTAGAATGATCGCGGCGCTGCACCGTTCAGCGGATGGGCTTGCGATCGACAGGATCGCAAACGAGTCAGCCCGATTCGTCGACGCTTGCAATCGACTTGCATAAACAGTCCTGACGCACGTCGCACTACAACCCGGCAGCATGCGGGAGGGTATCTTGTTCAAGCAATGGATACACAACGCAAACAGCATCTCGCGAGTCGCACTCAGCAGCGCCCCGCTTTGCGCAGCCGAACTGCTATCGAGTGCACGCGCGAGGACCGGACTGCACGATTTCGGTCCCGAGCCGATCGAAGACGCGCTGAACCAGTTGCAGACGGCGGTCCATGAGGAAGCCGACCTGAACCTGTTCGGCCGCGTATCGACACACTGGGACAACCTGCGGCTGCTGACGAATCTGCTGATTTTGCGCGACCGTGAGCTCGACGATCCGACCATCCTGCAGCGGCCGATCACCCAGCCGATCTTCGTGCTCGGCATGCCGCGCAGCGGCTCGTCGTTTCTCCACTCGCTGCTCGCCGAAGACGACGCCAGTTTCACGCCGCGGTGCTGGCAGGCAATCTACCCGTATCCCGACCATCCCGCAGCCGGGCGCCGCGCCGGCCCGAACAAGGTGCAGCGCCAGTTCGACTTCTTTCACCGGCTTGCGCCGGATCTGCGCAACGTTCATCCGTTCGATGCGCTGACACCGCAGGAATGCACCGAGTTCACCGCGCACAGCTTCCGCAGCCTGCGCTTCGAGACGATCTACCACGTGCCGTCGTACAAGCGTTGGGTGCAACAGGCCGGCCACGTGCAGGGTTACCGTACGCACCGGCGATTCCTGCAGCACCTGCAAGGCTCACGCGCGACGCGTTGCGTGCTGAAGTGCCCTGACCACGTGTTCGCGATGGAAGCGCTGCGTGAGGTGTACCCGGATGCGCGCGTGATCTTCACGCATCGCGATCCGCTCAAGGTGCTGCCGTCGGTCGCGCGGCTCACGGAAGTGCTGCGCCGGCCGTTTGCGAAGCGTATCGACCAGCATGCGATCGGCCATCAGGTGAGTTCCGACTGGGCGAACGGCGCGCAGCAAATCGTCGCCGCGGACAAGCAGGATCTGTGGCCAGACAAGCATGTGTTCCACGTTCACTACAAGGCGCTCACCGCCGCGCCGCTCGACACGGTACAGCAGATTTACGACCACTTCGGACTCGAATTCACGCCGTCGTTCCGCGAGCGGCTGCGGGAGCATATCGCGCGCAAACCAACCGGCGGCTACGGCAGAAACGTCTACCGCTTCGCGGACTTCGGCTTGCGGCCGGACGAGGAGCGCGGGCGATACCGTGACTATATGGCGCACTTCGGCATCGATCAGGAAGTCGTCGTCCAGTAATTCTCCGGTAAGCCCGTCACGTTGACGGGCTCTTTCGCTTCCGCTGCTGGCCGCACCGATCGCTCGCGCAATGTCGAGTGGTGCAAGCGGCTTGTGCGAAAGGATAGTTTTCCGGCCATGCCGGTTATCCGATGGGATCGGCCGCCGCACGCCGCCGTATCAACCCCCTCCTTTCACTGACACCGAGGTGTCGGAACACTCGACGATCGTCGCGCGGGCGCGTTCGATCGTATGTCTTTACGCATGTCCCCTGCAAAACTACATTTCCCCCAGCGCAAACGCGTTGGCGCCGCCAGGTCAGCGCGAGGCCATCGCTGATGGGCCAGTCCAATGGTCGGCGTTGAATGGTTCAGCACATTTGCGTTGAGCAGTGTGTAGCGTTGTGGCCGGCTCGACGGCCAGCTTCCGATTTCATATTCAACTGTTAAGGAGTGCAAGTCATGAACAGGTTCACTATCGCAGCGATCCTCGCCGCAGGTCTGCTTGCCGGTCCGATCGCGTGTTACGCGCAAGCCAATGATCCGATTACCCGTGCCGATGTGCGCGCCGATCTGACCAGCGTCGAGAAAGCGGGTTACCACCCGTCGGTCGGCGAAGACGTCCACTATCCCGCGGACATCCAGGCGGCCGATGCGAAAGTCGCCGCCTCGGAGGACGGCGCGTATGGCGGCGTTGCGCAAGGCACGTCGGCATCCGGCATGAAGCAGGGTCCGTCGATGCACTCAAGCTGTGTCGGGCCGGTCAGCTTCTGCAACATCTCCTTCGGCAGCTAGGCGTTCGATGTGAGCGTCCTGTGCGTCGCGCACGGCACCGGACGCTTCTGTTCCTGCCAGCGCCCCCGTCAGGTTCGCGGCGGTATCAGACGCACCCCGACGGGCTGCCGTTCAATCCTCGCCGTCGATGCCTGACGGCATCGATTCCCTGCGCTACCCGAACACCCCGCATTGCGGCGGCCGGCCGCATGCGTTAATGTGATCCTCAGCGCGCCGCATTGGCGCGCGGTCCACAACAGTACCCTCACCCGCCGCTCCCCTTATTTGCGCCCATTTGCGTCCGGAGACTGCTCATGGCCGACACCGACAACGAAATCCCCCCGCTCGCGCACGCCATTGCGCCCCAACAGTTCTCACTCGACGTGCTGCTCGAGAAATACGCGAAAGGCGACGAACGCACCGCCGACGACGTGTATCGCCGCGTCGCGCGCGGCGTGGCCATGGCCGAACCCGAAGCGCTACGCGCGCAGGTGGAGGAACGTTTCGTCGACAACCTGCGGCACGGCGCGCTCGGCGCGGGCCGCATCATGAGCGCAGCAGGCGCCGATATCGCGGCAACGCTGATCAACTGTTTCGTGCAACCGGTCGGCGACAGCATTCAGGGCGTCGACGAAGAAGGACTGCCCGGCATCTATGTCGCGCTGCTGCAGGCGGCCGAAACGATGCGGCGCGGCGGCGGTGTCGGCTATAACTTTTCGGCGATCCGCCCGCACGGTGCGCGCGTGCATACCACCAGTTCGTCCGCGTCGGGCCCCTGCAGCTATATCGACGTATTCGACGCTTCATGCCGCACCGTCGAAAGCGCCGGCTCGCGGCGCGGCGCGCAGATGGCCGTCCTCGACTGCACACATCCGGATCTGCTCGAATTCATCGAGGCGAAGCATTCGAAGGGCCGCTGGAACAACTTCAACGTGTCGGTGGCCGTGACCGACGAATTCATGCAAGCGGTCGAAAACGATCTGCCGTGGCCGCTCGTGCATCGCGCCGAACCGTCACCATCGATGCGCGCGGCAGGTGGGCTGCACCAGCGCGACGACGGCCTGTGGGTCTATAGCGAGCGCCGCGCGCGCGACATCTGGGACAGGATCATGCGCTCGACCTACGATGTCGCCGAGCCCGGCATCGTGTTTGTGTCGCGCATGAACGAAGACAACAATCTGCGCGCGGTCGAAATCATCCGCGCGACCAACCCGTGCGGCGAACAGCCGCTGCCGTCATATGGGTGCTGCAACCTCGGGCCGCTGAATCTGACGCGCTTCGTCATCGCCCCCTTCGCGCAGATGAAGGGTGGCGCCGCGTCGTTCGACTGGGACGCGCTCGGCGCACGCACACGCACCCAGGTGCGCTTCCTCGACAACGTGCTCGACGTCACGCTCTGGCCGCTTGCCGAGCAATATGACGAGTCGCGCGCGAAGCGGCGCATCGGGGTCGGTTTCACCGGCCTCGGCGACACGCTCGTGATGCTCGGGCTGCGCTACAACGACGCGCAGGGCCGCGACTTCGCCGCACGGGTCGCGCGCGTGATGCGCGACGAAGCGTACCGCGCATCGGTCGAGCTCGCGCGTGAGCGCGGCGCGTTCCCGCTCTTTAACGCGGCGCAGTATCTCGAAGCGGGCACGTTCGCCTCGCGCCTGCCCGAAGACATCCAGGATGCGATCCGCCAGCACGGCATCCGCAATAGCCACCTGTTGTCGATCGCACCGACCGGCACGGTGAGTCTTGCGTTCGCCGACAACGCGTCGAACGGCATCGAGCCCGCGTTTTCCTGGACCTACTCGCGCATGAAGGTGATGGCCGACGGTAGCCGCGCATCGTTCGCGGTCGAAGACCACGCGTATCGGCTCTATCGCGAACTGGGCGGCGACGTCGAGCGTTTGCCCGACTATTTCATCAGCGCGCTCGAGATGTCCGCCCGCGACCACCTCGATATGATGGCAGCGGTACAGCCGTATATCGACACATCGATTTCGAAAACCGTCAACGTGCCGGCCGACTACCCGTTCGACGCATTCGAAAGCCTGTACTTCGACGCGTGGAAAAGCGGGTTGAAGGGTCTCGCGACCTATCGCCCGAACGAGACGCTCGGCGCCGTGCTAAGCGTCGACACGCCGCAGGCGTCGGACGCCCTGAGCGGAACCGACATCGATCTCGACCCGCTGCGCATCGCGATCGACCATCGGCCCAGCGGCGAAATGCCCGCGATCATCGAGAAGGTTGAATATCTGACGCAGGCCGGCAAGAAGTCGCTTTACCTCGCGGTGTCGTTCATGCAGGTGACCGGACGTATCGGCGGCGAGGACGTCACCATCGAGCGGCCGATCGAGTTCTTTATCCCGGCCGGGCAACGCGACGAGTCGCAGCAATGGATCACCGCGACGATGCGTTCGCTGTCGCTTGCCGCGCGCGGCGGCTTTGTCGCACGCAATCTGCAGGACTTGCGCAAGGTGTCGTGGGACCGCGGCCAGGTGCGTCTGGGCGACGTGCAGCGCCTCGACGGCACACGCTCGCCGCGCTGGCATGATTCCGAGGTCGCGGCGCTTGCGTATGCGCTACAGCAGATCCTGCACCGGCGTGGCTTTCTCGACGCCGAAGGCAATCAGGTGCCGTCGCGGATGCTCGCGCGGCTGCCGCATACGCACGCGCTCACACTGCCGATTTCCACCAACCTGAACGCACAGCAAGCCACGGCATCCGACGACGCAGCGCAAGACGAGCCCGCATCGCACGTATTGCGCACGATGCATGGGCGCAAGTGCGGAACGTGCGGTGCGAATGCCGTCATCCGCAAGGACGGTTGCGATTTCTGCACGGCGTGCGGCGAGATCGGTGCATGCGGATAGAGGCCCGGTAAAACGTTCGATCACGCGCCGTACGTCTCCTCTCGAAAAATCGTGCCGTCGTCGGCAGTTCGCCGCACCGCTTGCAATGGAGCAGCGGCGGACGGCGACTGGCACCGCCTCTTTGATCAGGATGCCATCGCACTTCCGGATCGGCCTCGCCCGTATCACCTGACTTGAACCATGCCCACGCGGCTGCTCTTCAACGATGCCCCAACCCAACTCGTGCCAATGTCAGGCAAAACCGAAGGGCATCGACAACACGATCGCACGGTGACTCGCCTCGCGCATCCGGAATAGCCGCTGCCGCCAGTTGTTCTCTTCCTTGTTCGGATAGCGAGCGCCGCTTCACCGTCGCTGCCTCGGACTGAATCGGACAAGCGCATCGTCCGCGACAACTCGACGCAAAACATCGCTATCTAGAAGACAACTGCACCCCTTTAGAAAGGACACGACAGGAGTGAATACCAGTCTATGCGACAAAAGATGGAATGGCAGGCCCACAGACAATCACGGATGGATCAACGCGGTATCGACGCAGGGTTGGGCGTGCCGGCTCGACGCGGATCGTTCCGGCCCGTCCACTATCGATATCGTGCACGCCGGTCAGACTGAGATTGCGAGCGTCAGTGCCGCGTGGCAATCGTTGTCGCCGATCCTGCATCGCGTCAGTGCCCCATGGAACGGCGAGCATGTGCTGGTGAAGATCGTGCAGAGTGGCTTGATGTCAATCGAACAGCGCCAGCAAACGACGACGTTCGGACCCGGCGATATAGCCGTGCTGGACCCGCAGCATATGTTCAACCAGTCGATCGGCGAACGGACCCGCGTGTTGGCACTATGCATTCCCAAGTCGGCCCTGCGAGAGCGTGGACTGCGGCACCGCTTTCCGACGGTCTCTTGCCCCAACCCCGAGTCACCGGATGTCGGTGTAGTGCGTGAATTCGTGCTGTATATGGCCTCACAGGCACGCAAGGCAAGCGAGCCGTTGCTTGCGCGACTAGGCGACCAGTGCCTCGATCTGCTGGACGTGCTGGTCAATCACCGCGACCGCTCTGGCCCGGTCCGCTCGAGCGCTGTGACGGCACTGCGCGCAAAACAGGTGATCGCGCGCAGCCTGGGCGACCCTGAACTGTGCATTGCGCGCATTGCTGCCGAACTGAACATGTCGCCCCGTAGTCTCGCGCGCGCGCTGCAAGCCGACGGACTCTCGGCAATGCGCTATGCGTGGTCGCTGCGCCTTGAGCACGCGGCCCGACTGCTCCCCGGCGCAACGCAAGGCGAGATCAAGACAATTGCACATCAGTGCGGCTTTGCCAGTCCAGCCCATTTCAGCCGTGCATTCAAGGAACGCTACGGCATGACACCGCGTGAGTACGCGGCGAACCACAAGACGACAAGCGTCGACGGGCCCCAATAGCCAAAGCGTGTGAAACGGAGTGCCGGAATAAGAGCGAATCGGAAGCTGTTATCTGTAGACGATATTAATTCCAACCATGATCGTATGTTCGGGAGGAATTGTCCATTTATCGCCAACATCGAGAAAACGAGCCACTATCATGATCCATCGAATCATTCGGATTTTTCTTCTTATAAACATTTTTTTATGCGCTCCTGCGTATGCTTCCGATAAAGCAGATATCGTTCATCGCATGCAGCAAACGATTGATGCAGCAAACAGAAACATCGATCCCGCGTCGCTAGCCGCGAACTTCGCACCATCCGTTGTGCTTGTGGATGACCTCGCCCCGTTCGTTTTCGAGGGCCCGGCCTCCGGCGCATTGAATGCCTGGTTCACCGCCTATTCCGCGGATGCCGACAAAAACCAGGTGACCGATTTCTCGATGCGCCTGTTCAAACCCAGGCAAGTCCAGGTGACCGATGACCACGCCTATGTCATTCTCCCCGCGGTCTACCGTTTCAAACAGCACAACAAGCCCGCACACGTGCGGGGGGTTATCACTGCGACGCTCGTGAGAATCGACAGCAAGTGGCTCATCTCGACATGGTCCTGGGCGGCCGAATAACAATCGGCAGGCGCACTCGGGGAAATTATCCTGTCGACACCGGCTGTATTGGGCTCCCGATACGCGTCCACGGCGATGCGCAGCGTTGCACCGGTTCAGGGCTCGCGCCATTCGCAGTTTGAAGGCGCGACTGAAACGCGCGAATTCGCGAAACGACATCGACAACGCAGCGCTTCATGCCTGAGCGATGGCGGCGCCATTCAGACGAACCGCTCTTCCAGCCGGGCGAAAACTTCATTCTCTTCCTGCGAAAACCTGTTGAGAGACACTGTCAAAAAACAATAGTCTGGCTCTAGCAGTCAACTCTCAATCGTGGAATTAATGTTTTCCCATTTTTTTTAAATCTAGTCTAGGCACTGAGCTACACGTTAAATCGCTTTGTTTGGCATTCGAATCAATCTAACGTTTGCTCTTTTTAATTCGATGAATCTGTCGGAACAGATTATCGGTAAATACCATAAGTGGTGAATATTTTTACTGAACCGCCCGTTCCAGCGGAACGGACTAACCAGACACTGGGAAAGCGTATGAACAGATTGTCAGACCTGCTTGTCGTGTTCGCGTTCCTCTTTGCTCCGCTTGCCTTTGGTTTCGAAGGGATGCCGCAGGAGACGTATCCATCAAGAGTCCCCGCGGAGATCTATGGTCAAGCCATGAGCATTGATCGAGCGGCAGACCTTGTTTCGATCAGACAGGTCATGCCGAAAAACGTCGGTATGGCGCCGATCACAACAACATTCACGGCAACCAACGGTACGTCGCTTAGCCAGATTCACGAAGGGGATAAGGTCAAGGCTCTTGTTGAGAGTATCAATGGACACCCCGTCGTTCTCGACATTTCCCGCCGCCCGTGGCCGATCCAATAAGCACAAGGTTTGACGAAGCGCGTCTGACGCGCGAAATCGAAACCCTTTCCAGGAAAGTTCCTCGTTGCCATGGCGATACCGTCCCGAATCATCAAGGCGACGGTTTCGACATTGCGATAATTTCGTCAGGAGCAAGATGACCGTTCCCGCCGAACCCATTCAAACTATCGACGCAGCAGATTTGCTGGCGCGACAACGGAGTGCATTCCTCAGGGAGGGGCCACCGGCTCTCGCTCAGCGCAAGGCACGGCTCGCCCGTCTGCGCACCGCGGTTCTGGCCTACCGTAGCGAACTGAAAGAGGCCATCAGCGCTGATTTTGGGCATCGCTCGCACCACGAAATGGACCTCATGGAACGGGTCTATGCGCTCGTCCACGAAGACGATCTCGACGCCTTTGTCACACAGTTCGATGCGATGGTGACCCGCTCCTATCCCGAAGGACCGACCAGCAACGACTACACCTCGATCGTTAGCGACCGACATTACGACCGGCTGGTCGCCCTCGTCGACGATGCCAGGCGCCGGGGCGCGCGCATCGTCGAGGCGGGAGTGAGACCGGGGACCGCCACCACCCGCGCGCGCACGCTCGCCCCCACGCTGGTCGTCGGCGCCGCCGATGAAAGCGCGATCATGCAGGAAGAGATCTTCGGTCCGATCCTGGCAGTACGCACCTATCGCCACATGGACGAGGTCATCGACTATGTGAACGCGCGTCCTCGTCCACTTGCGCTCTACTACTTCGGCAATGAGGATGGCGAATGCGAGACGCTGCTTAAGCGGACGATCTCCGGCAATACGGGCATTACCAACACGCTGATGCACGTGGCCCAGGACGACCTGCCTTTCGGCGGAGTCGGGTCGAGTGGCATGGGGGCCTACCAAGGCATCGAAGGCTTTCGCGCGATGAGCCACGCAAAGAGGGTCTTCGTTCAGGGCCGCTGGAATCTTCCCAGCCTGCTGCGAGCCCCTTTCGGCAAGGTCGTCGACCTTGCTTTGACCGTCACGCTCGGAACAGGCCGCAAACGACCCCATTGAAAGTCGCACCCACCGCAACGCCCGACATGGCCAGGCATGCGCCGCGCGGCGTTGCCGTCAGATTGCGCGAGTACAATACCGCGTCGTCTCCACTCAACGGACAGCACCAGTCGTCATTGTTGAGGGTAAGCCTTCTCGTCAAGCGTTCATGTACGATCCGTCGAACTCCGCTGCGGGGAAATTTTCGGCTTTGCGCGATCTGGCAACGCCGGGGCGCAGCATCGCGCCGCGTCTCACCCTGGCCATCGCCGCGCTATGCTGCATCGCTGTGGCGGTGGTCGCCGTGCTGTGGGGCGAACGGTTTGCGAGCGAGGAAGTTCACGCGCGCGAAACGCTGATCGGCCACGACATGGTCGAGTCGCTCGACCGCATGCTGACCACCGTGCGCACCCAGCGCCGCGACGCACTACGCGAACTGGTCGGCCAGAGCTGCACGAGCATCGCGCTGCAGCTTTCCGAACTGGAAACCTACGTGCAATATGTACGCAGCATCAACCTGGTCTACGACGATCGGCTCTACTGCTCGTCGGCACTCGGTCCGATGGACGTGCCGTTATCCGCGTATGCGCCGCCGCACGGCACACCCGACACGCGCGACATCATGGTCAACCTGCTCGCTGGAACGCCGTTTCAGCCTGGCACGCCCGTCATTTCGATATTCGAACCCACGGGCATCGGCAAGGGCGTGCAGTACACGGTGGAAGGTGTCTATGTCGCGGATGCGCTCGCACACGGCATCCGCTATGGCGCGCAGCAGGTCATTCTATTGATGCCCGGTTCGGGCGTGCTCAACGACAACGGCGAGTTCATTACGGCGATCAAGGCGCCGGACCATATCGGTACGCGCGTGCGCTCGACGCAATGGCCATTTTCAATTGCCGTACTCGCGTCGGACACGCTCGTCACTGAGATGCGCTGGAAATACGGGCTGCTGTTCGCCGCCGGTGCGATCCTCGTCGACCTGCTGATCGCCGCCGTCACCCTGCTTGCGCTCGCGCCCCATCGGCAATTGCTGGCCGCCGTGCGGCGCGGACTGCGGCTCGGACAGCTGCACGTGGTCTATCAGCCGGTGGTCGAGATGGCGACGCGGAAAATCGTCGCCGTCGAAGCGCTGATTCGCTGGACTCACCCGCGCTGGGGCGCGGTGAACCCATCCGTATTCATGGCGCAGGTCGAACGCAGTCCGCTGCTGTCACGCGTCACGCGTTTTGCGTTGCGCACCGCGGCTGCCGACATCGCGCAGCGTACCGATATCCGCCCGCTCCGCGTCGCGGTCAATATCGCACCGATGGATCTGCAACGTAAGGACTTCGTCGCGGACGTGTTAGCCGTCAACAACGCGCTGGCGCCCGATGTCACACTCGTGCTCGAAGTCACCGAGCGCTTTCTGCTGGAAAAGCAGTCGCGCACGCAAGCCGTTTTCGACACGCTCAAGGCGCACGGCGTGCAATTCGCAATCGACGACTTCGGCACACAGCACAGCAATCTCGATCTGCTGGGACGTTTTCCCTTCGACTACGTCAAGATCGACGGCCAGTTCGTGCGACAAGTCGATAAAGGCGGCGCCGCGCTGATCAAGGCGATTGCCGCGGTCGCGAAGCATTACGGTATGGAAGTCATCGCGGAAGGCGTCGAGACCGAGGCGCAGCATGCGGCGCTGCGCGAAGTCGGCGTGCCGTTTGCTCAGGGCTATCTGTATCAACGTCCGGTGAGTGCAAGCGAACTCTTCGTCGAACCGGAACCTCGCATGAGCACGACGCGGCTGTAACACCCCGTTCAACAGTGCGCAAGCCAATCGGCCCAACCGCGCAACACGCACAACTAGCCGATCAACGCGACACGCACAGATATGGTATTCATGCAGCACACGCACCCTGCCCGAGCGCGCCACGCCATGACCGCCCGCACGACCCGCCTCCGCCCGCCGACCAGGCCAATCAAACGCCACACGTTGCGCACACGTGACGGACATCGCATCGCCTTTGCCGTCGCGGGAGCGGACAACGGGACGCCGGTCGTCGTGCTGCACGGCGGACCCGGCGGCGGCACGAACCGCAGCGTGCTCGAGCTGTTCGACCTGAGCCGGTTTCGCGTGATCATGATGGATCAGCGCGGCGCCGGCGCGTCCCGTCCCACAGGCGGCCTGCGGCGCAATAACACACGATGTCTGATCGACGATATCGAAGCGGTGCGCGAACGACTGCGCATCGAGCGTTGGGGGGTGCTCGGCGGCTCATGGGGCGCGGCGCTCGCGCTTGCGTATGCGGGCAGCCAACCGCAGTCGGTGCTGGGCGTCGTGCTGCGCGGGATGTTTCTGACGTCGGCGCGCGAAGTCGACGGCCTCTTTCTCGCTTCACGCAAGCGTGCGCCGCGCGAATGGCAGGCGCTCGTGAAGGCCGCACGCTGCACGCATCGGCAGCGGCTCTTCGACGCATGCGCAACGATCCTGCTCAGGTCGCGTGGCATTGCGTCGCAACAGGCCGTCGCGCTGGCGTGGTCACGCTACGAATATGCGGTGCTCTCTTCCGCCCATCGCCGGCGCCGCACTCGCGCGGCGCGCCACAAGACCGCCGCGGTGCGCAGGCAGATCGCGATGTACCGGGTGCAGTCGCACTTTCTGTTGCGACGATGCTGGCTGGGCGAACCGCGGCTGATGTCGCTGGCGCGGCGCGTTGCGCAAGCGGGCGTACCGGTCGCAGGCGCGCACGGCACGCGCGATCCGGTGTGCCCGGTCGGCAACGTCGCGCGCTTGGTTCGCGCAGTGCCGCAAGCGCGTATCGAACGGGTCGCCGCGGCGGGACATCTCGGCAGCGAACCCGCGTTGCGCGACGCCTTGAAGCGTGCGATCGAATCGCTATGGCCCTGAGGCTAACAAGACCGCAACATGAGTGACCGTAACCTTAACGCCTTTGCGGTCTTCGTGATCATCACGTGCACGAAGTCCTTACGGATGCGAGTACCCGGGGTCAACCGAGTTGTTATGCGCAGGCGCAGCGGCCTGGCCTGATTGTGACGTGCCATTTGTTGCGGGACCATAGCCGGTGTTTTGAGCCGCGCTGTTTTGCGCAGCCACAATCGCCTCAGTGCTCAACATACCTGACGGGTAATGAGCGTCCCCCTGGTCGTAAAGGCTTTCGTTTCGCTGTGCCTGCTGGAACTGAGCCAGTTCAGCGCGTACCTGAGCACGCGTGACCGGACCATTCGACTGCGCGAAAGAAACAACCGGGGTGGCGAGCACCGCGGCGAGCGCGATTGCCTTGATGAAAGATTTCATGGCGGATACCTCCCTAAGCCGTTGACCCAGCAACAGACAGACTTGTCTGTAGTGGTTGAAAAGAGTCTAACGGCCAGAAGGTATAGGGTAAACCCTTAATATGGAGAAATGACCTTTGCCATTTTCGAAGCGAATTATTCTGTGTTTCGACTGTGCATCGCCGGTGCTCCCAAAGGGTAACGCATCGCGAGTTCCGGATGTTTCGAACGATACGAACCTGCTTTCTATTGCGGCTGATGCGGTATGCTGGCGGCGTTTTTCGCGCCCTCTCCCCACTTTTCAACCTGACAGGTGACGATGTCCGACGAATATGAAATACACGGCCCGCACGATCACGCGGTCGAGCACGCGGGCGCGCATTCCGCCGGCCCCAGCGCGTCGCGCATCGCGGTGATGACCGCGATCCTCGCCAGTATCGGTGCAATCGCGTCTTACCAGAGCGGCGCGAACGAGAATCTCGCGCTCTTCTACAAGAACGAAGCGGCCATCCGGAAAACGGAAGCGTCGGACCAATGGGCGTACTACCAGGCCAAAGGCGAGAAACAGAACCTCGCCGAACTGGGCGCCGCGTTAAGCGATCCGGCGTCCGCCGCGCATGCGAAGTTCGTCGCTGACATCGTGCGCTATAACGCGGAGAAGGAACCGATTCGCGCCAAAGCGGACGCGCTCGAAAACGAATCGAAAAAAGACAATGACGTGAGCGAGTCGCTTCAGCACCAGCATCATCGCTGGGCACAAGCGACGACGCTGATCCAGATTTCGATTGCGCTTGCCGCGATCACGTTGCTGACCAGGAAAAAATGGCTGCAGACGGTGACCGCCGGCATCGCGTTGATCGGTATCGGTTTCTTTGTCGCGGCATGGTTCGGCGTATAGCACCGCGCTGACGATACCGCGCTACTTCGACGGCGTTTCGCGCAGCCGATGCGTCGTTTGCGGCGCGGCCGCGGCCGACGCCGCCGCTTCGGACACGCCGCGCGGCCCCTCGGGCACGTCGGCAGGCCGCGTCGAGCCGCCGGCCACCGCCGGATACATCGCCATCAACGTGCGCAGCACGCCGTTGGTCCAACCGAACCCGTCTTGCAGCGGATATTCGCCGCCACCCGCGGCCATCGCGCCCGCCTTCGCGTCGACGTCGTACTTCTCGACCAGCTTGCCGGTGCGTTGGTAGTACGCGACATTCGTTTGAATCCAGCGTGTCGCGATGTCGCTTGCCAGCCCCGCCTGGCCATAACGTCGCAAGCCCGCCACCGCGAGATATTGCAGCGGCGCCCACCCATTCGGCTCGTCCCACTGCTGCCCCGTGCGCACCGTGGTCGTCGCGAGCCCGCCGCTGCGCAGCAGCCGCGCGCGCACCGTCGCGCCGATCGCGGTGGCCTGCGCCTTGTCCGCAAGACCGAAATAAAGCGGATACACGGTCGCCGCGCTCAGCCGGTGAGTGAGTCTGCGCGCAACGAAGTCATAGTCGCCGAATGCATTCATCTGCGGATCCCACAATATGCGGCGAATCGCCGCCGCGCGCGTGGACGCGCGCCGCTCGAAGCGCTGCGCCTCTGCCGCATCGCCTTTCAGCCGGTACGCATGCGCGAGCGTGCGTTCGAGATCGGTCAACAGGCAGTTCAGATCGACGGGAACGAGCGACGTGACCTCGACCGTGCCGAGCGTCTTGCCATCCGCGAACCAGCGCGAGCTGAAATCCCAGCCGGTCTCGCCTCCCGCGCGCAGGTTGCGCCACAGGTCGGGCGCGTTACGCTGCGGTGTCTGCGCGGCCGTCTCAACGTCCTCCCGGTACGATTCGTCGCGCGGCGTATCGCGCGCGTCCCAGTAGCGATTGAGCAGCGTACCGTCCGGCAGCCGCACGAGGTGCCGGTAAGCGCTGCCCGCCGCGATACGGTCTTCGCCATCCATCCAGTAACGGTATTCGGCAAGCAGCTCCGGCAGATAGCGCAGATAGACGCGCTCGCCTTCGCGCTCGGCGGCGAGCTGTACCATCTGCGCGAAAAACGGCGGCTGCGAGCGGCTCAGATAGTACGTGCGGTTTCCGTTCGGAATATGCCCGTAACGATCGATCAGCGTGGAAAAATTGTTGAGCTCGTCGTCGAGCAGATCCTCGCGGCCGCTTTGCTCGAGTCCGAGCATGATAAAGAACGAATCCCAGTAGTAGATTTCGTCGAAGCGATCGCCGGGCACGATATACGGGTACGGCAGCGGCAACAGCGACGACCACGGGCTCGCACTTCGATCAGGGTCGCGCTTGAGCACGTTCCATAGCGTATCGATGTGCGCGGTGACACCTTGATTCGGATCGGACACGTAGCGCTTCGTTTCGCGTGCGGGCAGCGTGAAGTGCGATTCGACGAACTGTTTGAGATCGAACCCCGGTTGCGATTTCTGTTGCGCATACAGCACGACAACGCGCGATGGCGTGTCGTCGGGAATCATATCCGCGAAGGTCTTGCTGTCGGGAAAGAGATGCGCAAGCTCGGCGTCGCGATACAGCGCGCCATAGAGCTCCGAAGGCGGCACGGGCACCACCGGCGACGGACTGCTGCGGCCAGCGGTGCCGCTCGCCGCATCGACCGCGCTAGCGCCATTTGCAGAAGGACTCGTCGGCGCGGCGGCAGCGGCGTCGGCCGTTGCATGTGCATCGATCGCGGTGCTTTGTGCAGCGGTAGCGACCGGCGCGGTCGCGAGCGCGATACAACCGGATGCGACGAGTACGGAACACAGTGACGCGGTGGTAGCCCACGCGCGGCGAGACATGTCTTGCGGCAGCATCTATAAAAGTCCTCGGGGTGGTGTTCATGCTGAAGAAAGACGCTGCGCGGCAAGCAATGTTCCCCAAATTCGAGCACTTTCGGCCCTGCAAAAAAGCACGACGAAGGCACGACGCGCGCCAGTCGCAGGTTTCGTGCCGACACTCGCCGCTTATGCCGGCGGCAATAGCACGCATAGGGCTCCCCCGTTCGTTGCACGACTCGCCGACATGTGGACATAATCGGTAGACGTCGCAAGTCGAGGTGATCACCATGCAAGAGTCTGGTTCATCCGAATGCAGCGTGGTCCGCGCTGTGAGCGAAGCCCCTGTGCGCGATTTACGTCGCGTGCCGATTCATCCGGATCATTGGTATCCGCTCGCGTTGTCTCGCGAAGTGAAACGCGGCTGCGCGCACGGGGTGCGCTTTGCGGGCGAGCCGGTCGTGCTGGTGCGCGCCGCATCCGGCACCGTGTTCGCGCTTGAAGACCGTTGCGCGCACCGGCAGATCCCACTGCACGATGGTGTGGTGGACGGCGAAACGATCCGCTGCTGTTACCACGGCTGGACCTATGACTGCTCGGGCCAGTGCGTGAACATTCCCTATCTCGGCCGCGAACGCCTGCCCAACGGCGTGCGTGCGTATCCATGCCGTGAGCTCGATGGCCTGGTGTTCGTCTTTCCAGGCAATCCGGCACTGGCCGAATCGACCCCGTTGCCATCGCTCGGCTCAGTCGCGAGCGACGCGTACAAGACGCGCCGCTACGCGCGCGAAGTCGCCTGTCACTACTCGTTCATGCATGAAAACCTGATGGACATGAACCATCAGTTCCTGCATCGGCGTGTGATGGGACAGATGACGGCCCATACAATCGGCCGGCGTCATGGCGACGACTGGGTCGAAGTCGACTACAAACTTGCGCGCGAGACCGGCCGCCGGCCACTCGGCGAGGCCGTGGTGCTCGGCGCGGCGACCGAACCCACCGAGACCAACGAAGATGTGATGACGATCCGCACGAGTTACCCGTATCAAACGCTGCAGATCCGCAATCCGGATGCGACGCTCATGCTCGATCTGTGGGCGGTTTACGTGCCGCTCGATCGCGAACAGCGCCGTACGCGCGCGTACGGCCTTGTGTCGATCAGGCGGCCACGCACGCGCGTGCTGCTCGATATCGTATGGCCGCTACTGATCTGGTTCACCGAACGCATCTTCAAGGAAGATCGCTGGGCCGTCGAGCGTGAACAGGAAGCACACGATGCACAGGGCGGCGACTGGAACCATGAGGTTTTTCCGGTGATCAACGAATTGCGCGAACTGCTGCGCCGCTGCGGCGGTTCATCGGCGCGGCGCGTGATTCCACTCGACACACCCGCGGCCTCAGCGGATTGACCGCGTCGCGCGTTCGCCGGGCTCAGGCTATCGCGCGGCGACCGATATCACCGGCACCAGTCGAGGCCGCTTTCCGTCGCCCCTTCCGGGTTGTACTCACCGGCCACCCAGCCGTCGTAGCCGAGGCGGTCGAGCGTGCGGAACAGGAACGGAAAGTTGATCTCGCCGGTACCCGGCTGATGCCGGCCCGGGTTGTCGGCGACCTGAATGTGCCCGATCCGCGGCAGCAGCCGTTCGATGGTCGCGGCCAGTTCGCCTTCACTGCGCTGCATATGGTAGATGTCGTATTGCAGCCAGAGATTGCTCTTGCCTGCGTCGTCGAGCGCGCGAATCGTAACCGCGGACGTGTTCAGCATGAAACCCGGAATGTCATAGCGATTGCACGCTTCGACCATCAGGCGAATACCGGCCTTCGCGGTTTCGTCGGCGGCATAGCGCAGATTGCCGGTCAGCGTGCGCCAGACCCGGTCCGGGTCTTCGTTCACAGGCGCGATACCGGCAAGGCAATTCAGACGCTCGACACCCAGCGTGCGCGCATACTCGATCGCCTTCGCCACGCCTGCGCGAAACTCGTCGGCGCGTGCCGGCAGACACGCCAGTCCACGTTCGCCGGCGTTCCAGTCGCCCGCCGGCAGATTGTGCAGCAGCGGCGTCAGATGGTTTTCGTCGATGCGCCGTTTGATTTCGTGCACATCGAAGGCATACGGAAACTGGAACTCGACGGCCTTGAAGCCCGCTTTCGCGGCGGCCGCGAAGCGATCGAGGAACGGCACTTCGGGGAACATCATGGTCAGATTGGCGGCAAAGCGTGGCATGGCTCTTCCTTGGTTTGAATCGGACACAACATCTGAAACCGCAAACAGTCGCTAAACAGGCCGCCGATGTCAGGCGGCCAGCAAGCCGCGCTTGCGCAGCATCGGCGCCGCCTGCGGATCGCGCCCGCGAAATTCGCGGAATGCGGCGCGCTCGTCGCGGCTGTCGCCCGCACTGTACACATATCGTTTGAGCTTGTCCGCTAGCGCCGGATCGAACGGGTCGCCGGCTTCTTCGAACGCTTCGAACGCTTCGGCCTCGAGCACTTCGGCCCACATGTAGACGTAGTAACCGGCCGCATAGTGAGCACCGCTGAAAATATGCGAAAAGTGCGGCAGACGGTGACGCATCCCGACTTCGCGCGGCACGCCCAGACGCTCGCGTTGCTGCGCTTCGAAGCGCGCGATATCGATACTGTCGGCCTCCTTCTGCAGATGCAATGCCATATCGATCAGCGCGGACGACGCATACGACACTGTTTCGAACCCCTGATTGAACGTCTGCGACGCGCGGATGCGCTCGATCAGCGCAGCCGGTATCGGCGCGCCGGTATCCACGTGGCGCGCGTGCTTCGAGAGCACCTCGGCCACGGTCGCCCAGTTCTCCATCAGTTGCGAAGGCAATTCGACATAGTCTTGCGGCACATGGGTACCGGACAGGCGCCCATAGGTGACGTCCGACAGCAGGCCGTGCAGCCCGTGCCCGAACTCGTGAAACAGCGTGCGCACGTCGTCGAAGCTGAGCAGCGTCGGGCCGTCGCTGTTGCGCGCGAAGTTGTTGTTGTTCACGACAATCGGCCGTGAATCCCCGTCGGTGTGGTTGTCGATGCGACGGTCACTGCCGCGGCCATTGCGCGTCTGCCTGCGGTAAATATGCATCCACGCGCCGCCCTGCTTGTTCGGCCGCGCGTAATTGTCGGCGAGGAATACGCCCACCGGTGCGCCACCGCGCTGAACTTCCCAGATACGGACGTCCGGGTGATACAGCGCAATGCCGGTCTGTTCGATGAACTGCACGCCGAACAGGCGCTCAGCGCAATCGAACATTGCATTGACCATCGCATCGAGACTGAAATACGGCTTGATCTCCGCGTCGTCGAGCGCGTAGCGGGCGATGCGCACCTTTTCCGCGAGGTAATACCAGTCCCACGGTTCGATATCGGTCGGCTCGCCCAGCGCGGTGGCCTGCTCGACCAGCGCCGCGCGTTCGCGCGCGACGCTCGCTTTCGCCGGTTCCCAGACCTGGTCGAGCAACGCGTAGACGGCGCGCGCATGGCCCGCCATCCGATCGGACAGCGCGTAGTCCGCGAAACTCTCGTAGCCGAGCAGGCGCGCCTGCTCGGCGCGCAGCGCGAGAATTTCGCGTGCAATCGGCCGGTTGTCACGTCCTGCCGTTTCGCCGCGCGTGGTCCACGCCCGCCACGCCGTTTCGCGCAGGTCGCGGCGCGCCGAAAAGGTCAGGAACGGTTGCACGAGCGAGCGGGCGAGCGTGATCACGTAGCCGTCGACGTCGCGTTCGCGCGCGGCGCCGCGCGCGGCCGCGCGCAGGAACTCCGGCAGCCCGGCAAGATCCGCGTCGGACATCAACCGTAACTGGTATGCGGACTCGTCGGCGAGAACGTTTTGCGCAAACTGCGTCTGCAGATTCGCAAGCTGTACGGCGATCGCCGTGAACCGCTCACGCGCGACGCCCTGCAGCGCGGCGCCGGTGCGCACGAAATCGGTATGGATTCGCGCAAGCAGCCGCTGCTGTTCTTCGCTCAGCGGCAACGTTGGCGCCTGCCGGGCCACTGCATCGAGTCTCGCGAAAAAGCCGGCGTGCATCGCGACCTTGCTATCGTGCGCCGCGAGACGCGGCGCCATCTCGCGTTCCACTGCCTGCAGTTCGGGTGGCGCTTCGGACGCGCAAAGATTCTCGAAGGTCAACCGCACACGGTCGAGGTCGGCGCCGGCGGCATCGAACGCGGCTACCGTATTGTCGAAGGTGGGTGCCTGCGGATGGGTTGCCAGCGCATCGATCTCCGCGAGATGCCGATCGAACAGTACCGCGAATGCCGGTGCGAAGTGTTCGGCGCGGATCTGCGCGAACGGCGGCAGCTGGTAACGGGTCTGCCAGTCCTGCAACAGCGGGTTTGCTGGTTCGGTCATATCGATCATCTCCTGGGTCGCCTGCCGCGTTTGCGCTTGCGGCTGTTTTGCCGCTGCGCTACCAGTCCCGGTTGCGCGTGGCTTTCATCATGCACGTGCGGCGATGCGCGGATGGACGCGTAGCGGCGTAGAACCGCCATGATATGACAACGACTGAAAGCGTGAGCCCGGGACGATACGCGCGCGCAGGCTTACCGCACGAACGTGCCCAACCCCGCTTCGTCGTAGTACTCGAGCGTCACACGATCGCTGAGGAAGCTCGCCTTCGAAATCGTGCCCGGCGCGGCGTTCTCGTTGACCAGCGAGAACGTGAACACATCGCCATCCCAATGAGTAAGCGGCAGGATAGTCGGCACCGGCCCGATCGCAAGCGCAAGCGCGCCGTTCTGTTCACTCACCTGCAACGGCCCGTAGTAGTCATTGTGGTAAGTGCCGATGTACGTCGACAGCGCACGCGCAGGCAATGGCGCCGCGGGCGGCCGCGCGCCGACCAGCGACCCTTCCGGCTTCAGCATCGGCAAGAGCGCCGCTGCATAGAGCGCCGCCCAGTCGCGCTGGATCGAGCCGAACTGGACGAGGTCGAAAAATTGCGCGGTGATCGTCTCCGGCACGCCGATCGGATAGCCGTTGGTCAGCACGACGATCGCGACGCCGGTCGACGGCACCGCGACAAAGTTGGTCGCCGCGCCGAGGGCGAATGCGCCCGAGTGGCTGTAGCTTGCGCGTCCGGCGGCGGTCGTGCCGACGTTAAACCCATAGCCGTAGTGCCCGGCGGGCCGCCCATTGCCCGGCGGCGAAGTCTGCATCTGTGCGGATATCGCGGCATTCAGCGCAGCCGCGTCGACAATACGCCGGCCGTTGAACATGCCAAGCCCCAGCATCATCGCGAGCCATTTGGCCATGTCGTTGACCGACGCGCTGACGCCACCCGCGGGCGCTTGCGCATCCGGCCTGGTGCCGGGCCCGAGCACCCACCGGTCGCCGGTCTTCACATGACCGGCCGCGCGGTTCGCGCGTGACGCGAAATCCGCATAGCGCGAACTCGTGCGGCTCATCCCGAGCGGACGGTAAATGGCCTGCTCGGATAGCGACGCCCAGTCGGTGCCGGCTGCGGCGGCAACCGATTCCGCCGCCGCGGTCAGCCCGAAATTCGTATAGAAGTACACGTTGCGAAACGGGTGCAGCGGCAGATAGCGCAGTCTTTGCAGGATCTCGGTCTGGCCATAGCCCAGGTCTTCGAGCCGATCGCCCGCATGGTCAGGCAGACCGGAGCGGTGTGCGTACAGGTCGGCAATCGTGACCTCGTTGCTCACGTCGGGATCGGACAGCGTGAACCACGGCAAATGCGCGCGCACTGTCGTGTCCCAGGTCACGCTGCCGAGCCCGACCTGTCGCGCGACGACGCTCGCACCGATCGGTTTCGACAACGATGCCAGCTGGAACACCGTATCCGCATCGACCGGCTGACCGGAGCCCACCTGCCGCGTGCCGAAGCCTTTTTCGTACACGGTCCGCGCATCGCGCACCACGGCGACGGCCAGCCCCGGCACGCCCGTGCGCGTCATCTGGGCGGTCACGAGGGGATCGAGCTGGGCGATCGCATCGTCGATTTGCGCGGCGGGAATCGGCGGCGGTTGAGTGCCGTGAGGTGACTTGCCGCGTGCAGCCAACGGTGCAAAAAGCGGTGCAAAAAGCGGCGCGGAAATCGGCGAAAGAAGCGCGGTGCGAAGCAATCGTCGCCGTTGTTCAAAGCGTGTCATCACGCATCTCCTGGGAGGCGATCGCGATAGTCTGATCACATCCCGCGCGGATGCATAGTGCTGTGCCCCTCATAGCGCAGCCGAATCGCACCGATTCGGGCCACGCATGACAGAATGCGTCAGCCAGCGAGTTTGTACGTCATGAACAGCGTCGTGCGGTGATATCCAACGCGCTGGTAAACCGGAAACCCGGCCTGGGTCGCATGCAGCGTGGTGCGCGTCAAACCGGTTGCTTCGTAGGCCGCCTGCAGCGCATGCCGCACGGTAGCGAGGCCGTACCCTTTCCGTTGCGCATGCGGCCGTGTCGCGACCAGCGCAAGGTAAATCTGCCCTTCGTTGACGATTGCCGCCGCGGTCGACACCGGCTGTCCGCCTTCGTAGCCGATAAAGCTATACGCGGTCGCTTTCCAGAACGTCGACCCGCTTAGCGCGCCACGGCCCGCCTCCAGCGGGAAACCATACCCTTGCGCGTTAATTTCGCCGTACACCTGCAACGCGTCCTCGTCGGTCACGCGGACGAATTCGAGCGGCGTCCGGGGCATCGGTGACTCGCGACGCACGTCGCCCACCATGCCGAATACATCAATCGCGTAATCGAGGCCAGCGTCCTTCGCAAGCGCATCGATATGGCTGCGCACCGTCGGGCTCAGAAAATCTTCGCATACGTAGACAAGCCCCGCATGCCGCTTCGCGCGCATGTAGTCCGCGCCTTCGCGCAGTCGCGTCGCCAGTTCGTCCGCATTTCCGATTCGCTCGGAAAGAAACAGCGCGTTCCAGAACGGAAACGGACTATCGGCCCAGCACACCGATATGCCGGGGCGGTCGGCAAGGTCCACGCCCGGCCGGTCGCCGGATAGCACCTTCCACATCGACACGTACTGAAAATTCGATTCAACCGCTTCGGGATTCACCATGTATCAGGCCCTTCAAGGTTCAGTTTTGGGTTCAAACGTCGAGCCGCGCGTCCGCACTGCCGCGCGATTTCATGAATGAATAGTAAGCAATGCCAACGCATAGCCATACGACAAGATGAACGTCTGATCCGGACATTTATTCCACGGTGTTTATCTCGCCGGCCAACATTGATCTGACCACCGGACGCGGCCACAAGCAGCACGTGACGCCACTCGCGACGCGAAAAAATAGTCAGCCAAACGAAACAGAGACCCCATCAGGACAGACGATTCCACGCACGGTGCAATCGTTTCTTTTTCATGTTGTAGACTCGCCCGGAGATTGCCGAGAACCGCCATGCCGGTTCCGCGGCGAAGTGCTTCGTTTGCTCATCTGGAATCTGGAATCAGCCTTTGGAACTTCATATCTGGATTACCTACGCACTGACGTGCTGCGCGATCGCGCTGTCGCCTGGGCCCGGCGCGGTACTCGCGATGAGTCATGGCCTGTCGTATGGCGGCCGAAAAGCGACCGCGACGATCATCGGCCAGGAGTTGGGTCTCGCATTTATTTTGATCGTGGCCGGTGCGGGTGTCGGCTCCCTGCTGACGGCGTCGATGTGGGCTTTTGTCGCGGTCAAGTTTTGCGGCGCGGCGTATCTGATCTATCTGGGTCTTGCGCAATGGCGCTCGAAGCACGGCCCCGCCGAAACGGGCACACTGGCCGCGCCGCCCGCATCGTGGAGAAAGCGATTCATGACCGGACTGCTAACCAACGCGACCAACCCGAAAGGCATCGTGATCATGGTGGCTGTACTGCCGCAATTTATCAACGCCCATGCGCCGCTCGTGCCCCAACTGGTCGTCATGGCGCTCACGATGAGCATCGTCGATACGATCATCATGCATGGCTATGCGTATGGCGCGAGTGCGTTCCGGCGCATCCTGCGCAGCGAGCGAGCGCGACGCATCCAGAACCGTTTCTTCGGCGGTCTGTTGATGGCGCTTGGCGCCGCGCTCTTTTTCGCACGCCGCGCGCCGCCGGTCTGAGCCTCGATACGGTGTCAGCCGCCTGCGGCAACGCGCACGAGCCCATCCAGCCACCCCGCTACATCAGCCTTTTAACCGCAGCTTGCGCACCACGCTGGACTGGCTCAACCCGAGCGCCTTCGCGACATCGCGTGTGCTGCCGTACTCGCGCATCGCGTCCTCGACGAGACGGCGCTCGAAACGCTCGACCTGCTCGCGAAATGTGCCCGGCTGGTTTTCCGCCACCTCGGGCGGCAGCATGCAATCGAGAAATTCCGGGGCGATCACATCGCAATCGCAGGTGACGATCACCCGCTCGATCACATTGCGCAACTCCCGCACGTTGCCCGGCCAGTCGCAAGCGATAAGCAGCGCCATCGCCTGTTCCGACATCGTGCGGGACACGCCGTATTTCCGGTTGAACTCGTTGACGAAATGCAGCGCGAGCGGCGCAATGTCGTCCCTGCGCTCGGTGAGCGGCGCAATTTCAATCGGTACGACGTTGAGCCGGTAGAACAGATCGTCGCGAAACGTGCGATCGGCGACCATCGCTCTCAGGTCGCGGTTGGTTGCCGCGATCACGCGCACATCGACCGGAATCGTACTCGTGCCGCCCAGCCGCACAATGACCCGATCCTGCAGCACTTGCAGCAGCTTGACCTGCAGGTCGAGCGGCATGTCGCCGATTTCGTCGAGAAATAGCGTTCCGCGCGACGCAATCTCGATCAGCCCAGTCTTGCCCTGGCGCTGCGCACCGGTGAACGCGCCCGGCTCATATCCGAACAGCTCAGACTCGAGCAGTTCGCGCGGCAGCGCGCCACAATTGATCTTGATCAGCGGACCTTGCGCACGCGCGCTTTCCTTGTGGATCAGTTGCGCGATCACGTCCTTGCCAACACCCGACTGGCCAGTGATCAACACTGTCGCATCCACTTTCGCGACGCGTGCCGCCAGCGTCGCGATGCGCCGCATCGCTTCACTGCGCAGCACAATGCCGTCGACCTGAAGGTTCTGCAGCCGCAGCACTTCGATTTCCTGATCGACGCGCCGCAAGTCCGCGCGCGCCCGGGCGAGCGCATCCTGCAACTGGAGCAGCTCGGTCGTGTCGCGCGAATTGATGATGACCTTACGCACGCTGCCGCGCTCATCAAAGAGCGGAATACCGGTCGTAAAGATCGTCTTGCCGGTGTGCGTCTCCTGTGTGGTTGAAATCCGTTGGCCGGTGCGCGCGACCTGTGCGGCGATGACCGGCCGGATCCAGCCTTTCTTTTCGAACTCGACGACATCCCGGCCGATCAGTTCGGATGCCTTCAGGCCAAATATCCGTTCGCATCCCGGGTTGACCATCAATGTCTTTCCGTTGCCGTCGGTGACAAAGATGCCGTCGTACGAATGCCGGAAGATTTCTTCGAAGTCGAGTGCCGCCTGCCGCAGCCGCCTGATCGAAGGAAAAAACGCTGCATGCTCGCCTGCAGGCAACATCAATACGAGCGTATGCTCGCGGGTCCGATGCACGCCGACGTGAAATTCGCGGCCGTTCGCGCGGAAGCTTTCGTTGGCGGGCCCCACGGCGTGCGTGGCAGCTTCGTCTCCCCCGCGGCGTTGCGCGATTTCCGCAACCAGGGCCTGCAGCGCCTGCGGGTCGTGCGCATCGATGCATTCGCGCACAAACGCGTTGCGCCAGATGAGCTGCGACTGCGCAAACCAGGCAATGCCAACCGGTAAACCATCAAGCAGTGCTCGCAATCCGATGGCATCCATGAAAAAGTCGTCTCCGCGGTCGTCTTTTTCCAGTCGGCAGAATACAACGGCCCACCGATCGGCGTGCGCAGGCGCCGCTTACCCCATTCAAATCTGACTCGCGGCGATGCACCAGCGGTTCGAAGACGCTATGCGGTACGCTATTTATCCGTACCGCCGTGGCTTGCCGCAACGCGGCGACTCACTTCATGCAGCTTGGCGCGTACCTTGCTACATCGGTTCCCAAATCCATCGTCACGTCAGAACTTTTCCGGTCAAATCCATGAATCCGATTAAAGGCGTTGTTTTCGATCTATACGGCACGCTGTACGACGTGCACTCGGTCGCGAGTTTGTGCAGTCAGTTCTATCCCGGCCGCGGCCTCGAAATCAGCATGCTATGGCGGCAAAAACAGCTCGAATACACGTGGCTGCGCAGCCTGATGGGAAGCTATGCACCGTTCGAGCAGGTCACCGACGACGCGCTTGGCTTCATCGGCAAGCAGTTGAAGCTGAACCTCACCTCGGGCACGCACGAAGCGCTATGCAACGAGTATCTGCAGATCAAACCGTATCCGGAGGTGCCCGCCGCGCTCGCGAAGCTTCGCGCCCAAGGCCTGCCGCTCGCGATTCTGTCGAATGGATCACGACACTCGATCCGCAGCGTCGTGAATCATTCGGGTCTGGAGCCGCAATTCGACTACCTGTTGAGCGTCGACGACGTGCAGGTGTTCAAGCCGCACAACGCCGCGTATGAGCTTGCTGAAAAACGGATGGGCATCGCGCGTGATGACCTGTTATTCGTTTCTTCGAATGCATGGGACGCGTCCGGCGCGCACCATTTCGGCTTCACGGTGTGCTGGGTCAACCGTACCAGCAACACATTCGACGAACTCGGACAGCGTCCCGACCACGTGATTGCCGGCCTCGACGAGTTGCCGGCGCTGGTCGGCGGCGCCTCCGCATAGGGCTTATCGCCACGCAGCACGCGTGGGCGCGTTGATTGCGCGCTCACCCAAACAGAAGGCCCGTCTGGAATTGGGTAGTCACCAGGCAGCTACATAGCAATTGGCATCACTGCAGATGGCATTCGAAGAACATCCTCCTATCCCTATCCTCGACGCCGTACCCGCACTCGTGTGGAGCGGCGGACCCGACGGCCGCGCCGATTACGTCAATCCGTCGTGGTCCCGTTTTACCGGCCGTGAGCGTTGCGACCTGATCGGCTCGGGCTGGCACAGCGCGTTACACCCGGACGATTTACGCCGCGTGCTCGACGCGCTAACGCCGGCCCACGGCGAAACGCACGAGTTCCAGATGGCCGTGCGTGTGCGCAATTCGGGTGAGCGCTACCAAGCCTTCCTGATCAGCATCAGCACCAACCCCGAGCCGCGCGACGGATCGGTATCGTTTTGCGCAGCCGCGATCAAGACGTGCAATGGCGACGAGGCGCGTGATGCGAGCGACGCACCGAGTCCCGATCGGGATTCACCGTGGACCCGGGCGCCGATGATGGTATGGAGCGCTCGCGCGGACGGCTACCTGGATTTCGTCAACGACCGCTGGATGAACCACACCGGACTCACGCTTGACGAAGCACGTGGCAGTGGATGGCAGTCGGCGATTCACCCGGACGACTTGAACGGGGCGTTGCTCGCATGGCGAAAGCTGATCGACAGCCGCGCCGAAGGGGCATGCGAGTGCAGGATGGGCAGCAAGGCGCGCGGCTATCGCTGGAGCGTGTCCGTCGCCAATCCGCTGTGTGACGTATCCGGCAGTGTGATCCGCTGGTACGGCGCACTGCTCGACATCGAAGACCGCAAGCGCGCCGAAGATAAATTGGGTCTAAGCCAGGACTGTCTGGACGACGCTCAGCGCTTGACCCGCACCGGCAGCTTTGCATTCGATCCGCGCACTGGTGCACTCTGCTGGTCGAGGGAAATGTACCGGATCTACGGTTACGAAGAGAGCGCAAAGCCAAGCCTCGACCGGATCCTTGCGCGCACGCATCATGAAGACGTCGGCAACGTCGCGCGCGTATTCGATCAGATCGCGGTGGAACGGCACGATGTCGATACCGAGCATCGTCTGCTGATGCCCGACGGCACGATCAAGGAGATCCGCATGCTCGCGCATCCGGTCATCCATCGAGGCAATCTGTATCGATATGCAGGCACGGTGATCGACGTGACCGAAGCGAGAGCATCGGCGCGACGGCTTCAGGAAGCTCACGCGGAACTCGCGCACGCGACGCGGATCGCGACACTCGGCGAGCTGACCGCATCGATCGCGCATGAAGTGAGTCAGCCGCTTACCGCAATTGAGACCAATGGCGCGGCGAGCCTGCGCTGGCTGCGGCGCGACACACCCGATCTGCAGGAAGTGACGCTCGCGATCGAGCGGATCAGACGCGACGCGAGACGGGCGAACGACGTGATCCGTCAGTTGCGCGCGCTGGCGCGCAAGGACGTGTCGGCACGCAAGCCCGGCAGCATCAACGCGGTGATTCGCGACGCGCTGCCGCTTGCGCAATCGCAATTGATGCGTGATCACGTGACGCTCGAACTCGATCTGGACGTCGGATTGCCGCGCATCGAACTCGATGTCGTGCAAATGCAGCAGGTCATCATCAACCTGGTCACCAACGCGAGCCAGGCGATGAGCGGCATCGTCGATCGTGCACGTAAATTGACGATGCGCACCCTGCCGAACGACCGCGGCGGCGTGCGCGTGATCGTGCGCGACGCGGGCACCGGCTTTCCCGACAACCACAACGAAACGATGTTCACGCCATTTTTCACGACCAAGCCGAACGGAATGGGCATGGGGCTATCGATCAGCCGTACGATTATCGAAAGCCATGGCGGCACGATCTGGATGCTGAACAATGCGGGTCCGGGTGCGCAGGTGATTTTCGATCTGCCAGGTCTCGATGACCGCGTCGCGTAGTCGCGTAGCCCGGATTGCCAGACCGGTCGATACCAGCCCAGGGTGCGCCTGGGGTCAACGTCGCTCGGTAATCGGCCCATCGACGTCGATCCGGCCGACGGCGCCAGCCGGCCCTTTGACGACCAGCGGACCGCGTACTTCGAGATCGCCGTGCACGACAAGCGGACCGTGCACGGTAAGCGGACCGTAATAGTTGTTGTCGCCCGCGCGGCGGTCGGCATCGTCGGGCTCGAGTTGCGCGACGCGCTCCGCGGTGAGCGGGCCATGCACCGCGAGATTTCCTCCGACTTTAAGCGGCCCGTCCACGGTCACGGGCCCGCGCACGACCGCGGAACCAATAATGCTAAGCGGCCCGGTCGTCACGGGTTCCGCGGCGACCGGGCCGCACACGACGACCGCAATCAATCCGCACGCGGCGCTGCACAGGCATGCGCGTGCAAGCGCGCGCGGCGCGCCATCGGCGATAGAGTGAGTCACGATGCCTCCCATGCAACCGTGTTGCTTGAGGCCGTGCCGCAATTGGCCGGCGTCTGTTGTTTTGTCGTCCGTTCAGTCTAGTTGGGTGAACGACGAATGACAAACCGGCTTGCGTTGCGAGTGTCGTCTACCAGCGCGCGACCAGCGAAGTCACGCCGCGCAGATTGCCGTGCTGATTCCAGCTCAGACGGTCGAGCTCCGTCAGTTCGAGAGCGGGCAAACGTTCGAATAGCACGCGGAGCGCCGTTTCGAGCTCGATCAGCGCGAGCCGGTATCCGATGCAGTGGTGAATGCCCGCACCGAACGACTGCACCCGCCCTTCGTCGCGATCAATATCGAGGCGCTCAGGATGCGTGAATTTCGCGGGATCGCGATTCGCGGAACCCATCATCACGAAGACTGCCGTGCCACTCGGCATCTCGACGCCGTCAATTTCCGTCTCTTCCAGCAGCGTACGTACCGTCGACTGCACCGAGCTGTCGTAGCGCAGGCACTCGAGCACGGCTTGGGGCATCCGCGCCGGATCGCGCTTGAGCAGTGCGAGCTGTTCCGGATGACGATGCAGCGCGATCAGTGAATTGCCGATCATGTTCGATGTCGTTTCGTGTCCGGCAACAAACAGCAGAATCACATTCGACACGATTTCGTCTTGCGACAGCTTCTCGCCGTTTTCTTCGACGGTGAGCAACCGCGATATCAGATCGTCGCCCAGCCGCGCGCGACGCGCATCGATCACGTCGATGAAATAGCGCTCCAACTCCTCATAGGCGGCAGTCGCTCGCACCAGGTCATCCGGGCTCAACGGCGCGAGATCGAATGTCTTCGCCACCACACTCGCCCCGACGCCCAGCCTCGTCGCCTCTTCGACAGGAATATCCAGCATCCGGCCAATGATGCTGACCGGCAGATGAAACGCAAACTGCCTGGTGATATCGGCCGTTGCTTCGTGCTCGAATGCATCGATCAGTTCATGGCAGGCGCGCTGGGCGACGTCCTTCATGGCTTCGACCTGCCGCGCATTGAATGCTTTCATCATCAGGCTGCGCAGGCGCGTATGAACGGGCGGGTTCAACACGAGGAACATGCGACTGAACCCTTGAAACAGCTTCATCTGGGGCGCGTCGTCGCCATACCGCACGCGGATACTTTCGAGGTAACGCTTGCCGAAGCGGCGATCGTGCAATATCGAATCGACAACCTCGTAGTGTCCGGACATCACCGCCGTCGGACCCACGCGGACAACACGCCCTTCAGCGCGAAGTTTTTCATAGAGCGGGTACGGATTGTCGAAATACTCACGTGTCGCGAGGTCGGCCAGTTTCATTATCGGTTCCGGGAAAAGGAGGGCATAACCTCATGACAGCCAGGCTCAGCCCTTTATTCCCCTTCCGTACCGATTGCACCGCACGCGGCGCGCGTTTGTTCACCCGCCATTAGCCGTTCGCGTCAGATCGGCGTCAGTACCGCTTCGCCCGCGAAATGACGCATTGCATTGTCGATGAAGTGGCTCACGGACGCCGCGATCGACTCCGGCGACGTGCCGGCCACATGCGGCGTCAGCACGACATTACGCAGAGGCAGCAGTGCCTGCGGCGGTTCGGGTTCCCCTTCGTAGACGTCAAGGCCCGCGCCTGCGATTGTCCCGTTTGCGAGCGCGTCCGCAAGCGCCGCCGTATCGACCACGCTGCCGCGCGCGACGTTGACGAGAAAGCCGCGCGGCCCGAGCGCTTCGAGCACCGTGCGTCCGACCATATGATGCGTGGCCTGACCGCCGGGCGTCGCGATGATCAGATAATCGCTCCAGCGCGCAAGTTCGACAACGCTGTCGAAATAGCGAAACGTGGTATCGGTGCGCGGCTTGCGGTTGTGATAGGCCGTTTCGATATCGAAACCCGCCGCACGGCGCGCGACCTTCATACCGATATGACCCAGGCCCACCACGCCCAGGCGCTTGCCCGATACCGTCGGGCACATCGGCAACTGGTCGCGCCACACGCCGTTGCGCGCCGCATGGTCGCGGTAAGCGATGTCGCGCACTGCGGCAAGCAGCAACGCGAACGCATGATCGGCCACGCAATCGTCGTTGGTGCCCGCGCCGTTGCACAGCACGATGCCACGTGAGCGCGCAGGTTCGATCGCAATGTTCTCGTAGCCCGCACCGAGCGCGCTGACGAACTCCACCTCCGGCAGACGGTCGAGTTCCGCGGCCGTGAGACCTGTCGTGCCGTTCGTCAGTACCGCGCGTATCGCGGCACCGTGCGATTCGATAGCCGCAATGCGTTCAGCGGGCGTAGGCGCATAAACAACCTCGAAACGGGCTGCGACATGCGCATAGCTGTCGTCTTTAAGCGGGATCAGCACAAGCAGTGAAGGCTTATTCATAACCGGATACAAGCTTATGGCGAGAAATGGAAAAGGGATAGAGGAAAACGGCTAACGAACCTTCATCCGCTAACGGAACATTTGTCGGATTCAAGACATTCTGGACACACGAAGTTTAGCAGCGTGCGCTCCGACATCGCACGTTCATCTACCTTGCGAAAGCACGACATCCGATCGGGCACGCGCCCCGGCGATGCGACATCGCGCCTACGCGGCGGGGCGCGCCGTAACAATTTGTCGCCAATCGAATCTCACAAAACCATCTCAATCGGGATATCGCCGCGTGGCTGTGTTGTCCAAACTCGACGCATCGAAGCGACCGGGCTCAGGTATTGCGTTGGTTATGTCCGTTGCTTCCCGATTGTGCTGTATCGATCCATCAAGGTGTCATATGCCAGCCTTCCTCTCCAACCCGGGCAATCCACGTCGACGTCTGCGCGAACTGCTCGATCACAACCGGCCGCTGCTTGCGCCAGGCAGTCACGATGCGCTTTCCGCGCGCCTCGTCGAGCAGGCCGGTTTCGATGCGGTTTACATGGGTGGCTTCGCAACCACCGCATCGCTGCTCGGCAGACCGGACATCGGTTTGCTCGGCGAATCCGAGATGATCGATAACGCCCGCCGCATTGTGCAAACGGTCGGCTTGCCGGTGATCGCCGATGCGGATACCGGTTATGGCAATCCTTTGAACGTGATTCGCACCGTGCGCGATTACGAGCAGGCCGGCGTGGCCGCAATTCATCTCGAAGATCAGGTCAGCCCGAAGCGCTGTGGCCATATGTCAGGCAAGAGCGTGATTCCGGTCGAGGACATGGTGGCCAAGCTGCGCGCGGCCGTCGACGCCCGTACCGATCCCGATTTCGTGCTGATCGCGCGCACCGACGCGCTCGCGGTCGAAGGTGTCGATGCAGCCATTGAACGTGCAAGGCGTTATGCGCAGGCCGGTGCGGACATCCTGTGGATCGAAGCACCGGACACCGAACAGGAACTCGAAAAAATTGCCGATGAACTCGATGGCCATACGCTGCTGTTGAACTGGCTCGAAGGCGGCCGCACGCCCGCGATCGACATCGATCGCATCCGCAAGATGAAATTCGCGCTGGTGCTATTCCCGATCGGCTCGGTGCTCGCGATGGCGTCCGCCCTGCGCGAGCATCTCGCGCATGTGAAAGCGCACGGCACACCGGCGGGGCGTCTCGACCAACTGCCGAGCTTTGACGATTTCACCGATACGGTCGGCCTGTGCGAAATCGGCGCGCTCGATCAACGCTACCGATAGCGGGGCGCGAGCGTTTCATTCGTCACCTGATCGTGAAGCTTTACAACCACGCTTCACGAACAATTCTCTCGCCTTTCACGCGTCACGCTTCGCGCGAGCGACACGTTTCACATTCTTTTTTGATCAGCTTGCCCGGTTATTTTGAGCCGTGCATTGTGCATTGTGCATCGCGTCATCCACATAGCGGAGACGCCGTTGCTGCGGCCGCCTGCGCATGTGCGCTTGCGGAATCGATGAACCCGTTCGATGCCGATCACGATGCCGATCAACGCCCATGCCCCTTCCCCGCCCGCGGTCGCGCGCGATGCGGCCGCATCGCCCGCGCGGCTGCACGTCACGGAGCTGACTCACACCTTCGAAGCCGAAGACGGCTCGCCCGTGCCGATTTTTGCCGGACTCGATTTCAGCGTCGGCAGCGGCGAGATCGTATCGATCGTCGGCCGCAGCGGCGCCGGTAAAAGCACGCTGTTCAATCTGATCTCGGGGCTTTTGCCGCCTCAGTCGGGCCGCATCGCGATTGGTCCGCGCGCCGATGGATCGCCCGGCCGTATCGCGTACATGTTGCAGAAAGACCTGCTGCTGCCGTGGCGTTCGGTGCTCGAAAACGCGGTGCTCGGCATCGAACTGTTTCGCAAGGTCACCGCTCACGATCTCGAACGCGCGCGGCACATGCTCGCGCGCTATGGCCTGGGCGCTGTCGCCGATGCGTATCCGCATGCGTTGTCGGGCGGCATGCGTCAGCGTGTCGCACTGACGCGCACGCTGCTGGTCGACCCGACTCTGGTGCTGCTCGACGAGCCGTTCTCGGCGCTCGACTACGAAACGCGCCTTGCACTCGAAGACGACGTGATGGCACTGCGCGAGACGAGCGGCACCAGTGTTGTGCTCGTCACGCACGACATCGAGGAAGCGATCGCGATGAGCGACCGCGTGATCATTCTCGGCGGCCGGCCCGCGCGCATCGAACAGGCGCTCGACATCGAGCTGACCGTCGACGGCGCGCGTAACGCGATCACCGCTCGCGAAGCGCCCGAATTTCGCACATGGCATGCGCGCATCTGGGGCGCACTGCGCGGACCCACGGGCCAGCCCGGTAGCCGTGAGCGCAGCAGTCAAAACAGCAGCCCGAACCCTGACCCATACCGAGGACTAGCGGCATGAGCGATGCGATTCTTTCCAACCCGCCGGCGCCCGTGCGCGCGAAGCGCCGCGCGTCACGCGATCTGACCGGCGCCGCCGCGGTCAGCGCGATCATGCTCGCGCTGGTCGCGCTGTGGCAGGTTGCCGCCGCGCGCGGATGGATCAACGGCCAACTGTTCGGCTCGCCGGCAGGCATCTACAAGACCGCGCAGATCGGCCTGACGCAAGGCACGCTGATACCCGACACGCTGACCACGCTGTATGAAACGGTCGTCGGGCTGGTGGTCGGCAGCGGCCTTGGCATCGGTCTCGGCCTGCTGCTGTGGTTCGTGCCGCGCGTGTCCGGCATCGCCGAAGGCTTCTCGGTGTTGCTCAACAGTATCCCGAAGATCGCGCTCGGGCCGCTGATCGTGATCTGGTTCGGCTCGGACATGACATCGAAGGTGTGGCTCGCCGGCATCTCGACGTTCGCCGTCGCGATGATCTCGTCATGCGCGGCGGCGCGCGAAGTCGACCGCGACCTGTTGAACCTGTTCCGCTCGTTCAATGCGAAGCCATCGATGATTTTCCGCAAGCTGATCGTGCCCGGTGCGCTGCCGTGGATCTTCTCGACGCTGCGCGTGAACATCGGCTTCGCGCTGATCGGCGCGGTGGTCGGCGAATACATCGCATCACAGGCGGGTCTCGGCCATGAAGTCTTTGTCGCAGGTTCGCTGTTCGACCTCAATACCGTCTGGCTCGGCATCATCGTGCTGACGTTGATGGCCACGCTGCTCACGTGGATCGTTCAATTCGCTGAAAAAAGGATCATCACATGGAAAACAAAACGATGAAGCGGCTCGCCGTGATCGCCCTCTCGCTCGCTACGGGACTCGGATTGCAAAGCGCCTATGCGGCGGCGCCTGAAAAAGTGGTGGTCTATCAGGCGTTCCAGTCGATCCAGTATCTGCCGCTTTATGTGGGCATCGACAAAGGCCTGTTCGCGAAGCACGGTCTCGACGTGCAGAAAGTGACGGCTGGCGGCGGCGCGGCCGGCGTCGCCGCGGTGATCGGCGGCCATGCGGACTTTTCGCTGCAGGACCCGATGACGGCGATCCTCGCGAATCTCAAAGGCGCGTCGCTCGTGAACGTCGCGAACGTGGTCGCGGGCGTGCCGGTCTGGGTGATCGCGCCGGGCAGTTCGCCGCTGAAGAGTCCGACCGACCTTGCCGGCAAGAACGTATCGACCGCGCTGCCGCCGACCACCAGTACCTATCTTCTGCAACGCCTGATCAAGGAACAGAAGATCAACGACGTGAAGCTCGATACCGTGCAGATCGGCACCGAACTGTCGCCGGTCACCGCCGGGCGCGCGGACGCCGCCGCGCTTTACGAACCGCAGGTCGATGAAGGGCTCGCGCAGGGCTACAAGATCGTTTACGGGTTCCCGAAAGCTTATCCGGGCGGCTATGCGTTCTCGACGATCGACACGCTCGCGTCGACAATCAAGGACAAGCCGCAAATGGTTACGGCATTTGTCAAAGCGCTCGGCGAAGCGGAAGCGCTGATCCAGTCATCGCCGGAAACCGCGAAGGCAGTGGCCGCGGCGGAGTTCCCGACGCTGTCGAAAGCAGTGGTCGATAATGCGGTCGAGCGCCTGATCGGCCAGAAAATCTACGCACAAACGCCGGAGATTTCCGAACAGGCGTTCCGTAACGCGCTCGACTTGCAGGAATACATTGGCAACATCAAGCCGGGCTCGGTGACATACGCAAGCGCGGTCGACAATTCATTTGCGAAGGCGACCGCCGGAAAATAGGCGCGCAAGATCGGCGATGCGGGCGCGCCGGTCCGACTGCCGTCGCGGACCCACACCGCGCGGCCCTGCCCTTCGTTCAACTCCGTCAACCCACCTCCATGAAACTCGACAACCAGCCTTGGGCCACGACCCTGATCGCGAGCCGCGGCGATGCGCAAGCGTGCGCGTCGCGGCTCGCTCAGGCTCGCGCGCGCGCCGACGAGCGTGACCCGCAGTTGAAGGCTTTTACCTTCCGGCCCGATCACTACGATGGCGTCGACCACGCGGCCAGCAAGCCGCTCGCGGGCATGCCGATCGCCGTGAAGGACCTGATCGCAACCGCCGACATGCCGACCACCTACGGCTCGCCGGTCTATGCAGGCCACCTGCCGGCTGAAGACGCGGCGATCGTCGCGCGCATTCGCGAGTTCGGCGGCATCGTGTTTGGCAAGACCGTGACCACCGAATTCGCATGGCGCCAGCCGGGGCCGACTGTCAATCCGTGGAACCCGCTGCATACGCCGGGCGGCTCGTCGAGCGGATCGGCCGCCGCGGTCGGCGCGGGTATCGTGCCGCTTGCGGTCGGCACACAGACACTCGGTTCGGTGATCCGTCCGGCGGCTTATTGCGGCGTGGTCGGCTACAAGCCGACGCACGGGCGCGTGCCGACCACGGGCGCCCATCCGCTGTCGCAATCGCTCGACCATATCGGTTTCTTTGCCAATCGCGTCGATGATGTGGCGCTGGCGCACGCGCTCTTCGTTGATGGCAATCCCGACGCGCTCGCCTCTGTCGATGCATGGCAGGCCGCTTTTACGCCGCGCCGCCCGATCTCGGTCGGCATTATCCGCACGTCGCTCTGGTCGCGCGCCGACGACGAACAGAAGGCGAATTTCGAAGCATCGATCGAACGGCTGCATGCCGCTGGCGTGCAGCCGTTCGAATTCGAATTGCATGTGGATTTGCCGGTGATCGTCGATGCACTGCATACGATTCTGCAAGTCGAAGCGCATCGCAACATCGGCCCGGTTGCGGCGACCCATCCGGACAAGGTCAGCGACCGGATGAAGGCGCTGGTCGAAGCCGGCGCCGCGGTGCCGGCCGCAAAGTACGACGAAGCGCGCACGCTGCAAAAGGAGCTTTCCGCGCAATCGGCGGCATTTGTCGGTGGCTGCGACGTGCTCGTGTCGCCGCCGGCGACAGGCGGCGCGCCGCGCGGGCTTGACGATACCGGCGACGCGACGTTCTGTGTCCCGTGGAGTTTTCTCGGTATGCCGGCCGTGACGATTCCTTCGGGGCGCACGGCGAATGGGTTGCCGCTTGGGCTGCAACTGATCGGCGCGCGCGACGCGGACCGCAGCGTGCTGGAGTTCGCCGCGTGGGCGCAGGCGGTGTTGCCGGCGTTCGGCTAACGTTTATCGACAAAAAAAGGCGCGCCTTGACCCGACACTTCCAGACCGCCCAGCAATACGTGCTCAACACACTGCGTGCGGAGATCCTCAGCGGGCTTCATCCGGCGAACACGCGGCTGCGGCAGGAAGAAGTCGCCGCGCGGCTCAACGTCAGCACGACGCCGGTACGCGAGGCGTTTCGCGATCTACGCGCCGAAGGGCTCGTGTCGATCGGTCCGAACAGGGGCGTCGTCACGCGCGGGCTGACCGCGATCGATGTCGATGAGATCTACGAACTGCGGATGGTGCTCGAACCGATGCTCGCTCAAAAGGCCTGCGTGCGTGCGAGCGCCGCGCAGCTCGATGCGGCGCAAGCGTGTCATCGGACGATGCTCGCGACGGATTCGCCGGAAGCCTGGTCGATGCTCAACGAGACGTTCCACGAGCATCTGGTCGCATGCGAAGCCGATACGCGGCTCTTTGCGATGGTGGGTGCGCTGTTTAGCGTCGCGAGGCCGTATGTGGCGCTCGCGATGCATGTGCGGCGGGACATGATGGCTAGCAATAACGATGAGCACGCGGCGTTGCTCGCGGCTTATCGGGCGCGAGATGAGAAGGTCGTGTATGAGCGAACGCGCGAGCATTTGAAAAATACGCTTGCGGCGGTGGTGCGGTGTGTGAGTGGGGGGACGGAGGGGGTGACTGCGGTCGCATAGGGTGTGTCTTTCCGAAGGTCGGAATTTGTACGGTCGACATTATCCGTCGCGCGACGATCATAGCTTGTGCGGTTGATCTTTGAGCATATGTGTCGCCCTATACTTCGGACGCCGTCGTAACCTCGACGGTTTGGGCTTGGCAGCCTGACCGCTTCGAGACCGGCACGCCCGTATATATGCGGGCCGTGCTCTGCCTCTGTACGTCCGTTGTCAATGGGCGGGCCGTGGCAGGGAGACCTTCGGGGTCTGCCGGTTTTGGTCTCGGCGCCGGTCTGCCAACCCTGCCATCGTGCCCGCTCACCATCCTTTCCAGGTCGGTCGCGGGCTTTCTCTGACAGAGGAGGACGCACAGTGACCAACACCCCCAAAGCAGTTTCATTTGACAACGGTCAATGCTTTCCGTCGAAGCAGCATAGAAAGCGCTATGCCCACCTCGAGCGATTCAGCCTCGCCGCCGTTACCCATGCTGTTCGCACCAGTCATCAACTGACGCAAATCAGCGCAATGCTAAGCGCGATCGCGCGCAATGACGCGTCGCCTGATGAACGGAAAGCATTGCTCCTGGGACTTGAAACGCTGGCACAAGGCTATGCGTCCGAAGCGCGCATGGACATGGAACATATGTCGATCGCGCAAATGAGATATACGCCGCGCTGGAAAGCGTTCAAGAAGTGCAAACAGTAAACTCGTGGTGACTTGTCGGAGAAGTAACGGGAGGAATGGATTATGAGCACAAAAGCAAGCATCAAATGGCGCGACAGAACGGCGAGTCAGCCGGGGTTTCATCTTTATTTCGATGTGCTCGACGATCTTGTTGATGGTCGGAACGAAACTGCGGTCTATCTGCGTCTCGATGGCGTAGCGGTTCACCTGGAGACCACGCGCGACGGCGATGCGTCCGTGACGGTCGAGCTGCCACAGGAGACCGCACGCGCGCTTGGACTTATTCCCGATGCGGGCATCGGGAGTGAAAGCCCCACTCCGCCCCGATAGTCGAGAGTGCCCTCAGAACCGTGCTGTGACTGCAACGCCCACCGTCACACGCGCGGTTGGGAACCCAGCCGGTTTATAAAGCGGCCTCCCAGCGAACAGGTCGTATGACACGCCGACGAATTTCGCGGGGATGCCGCCACGCATGCCAATCACCGCGCCAGCCAGTTGGGTCCCGGCCAGAAATGCGGTGTTGGGTCCGAACACTTGTCCGTAATCGATCCCAGCGTACAGCGTCTGCCCTGTTTGCAAGATCGGCCATTGCAGTTCGTTGCGCCAATAGAACCCTTTCTCGGCTGCGAGCATGGTTTCGCCATCGAAGCCGCGCACGGTGTAGCGGCTGCCAATCGTCAGGTCGTCGAGATAGAACAGTGTGTCGCTCGTGAATTGTCCGTGAACGGTCATCACGTAACGGAAGTTCTGTTTCGCGACCGCAAATGGAACGGACAGGTTCGCATCGAGCACGGCCATGTGATAGCGGTAAGTGGGTCCGACCGGATACGGATCGGGCGTCGCACCGAGCCCGCCGATGCCCTGACGGTATGCAAGGGTCCCGTCGAACTGCGATGCGCCGAAGTAATGCCGGTCCGTCAGGCCTGCTTCCATGAACGTGTTGTTGCGCTTTTGCTACGGAATCGTCGTATCGTCGATGAAGCTTTCACCGAAGCGCTTCGAAAGCTGGAAGTACCCTCCCAATACGTCGTTCTGGCTGCGTGTCAGCGCGCGCGCGATGCGCAGAGCCGCGGTTTGTGAATTGCCACTGGAGACGAACGTCTGGTTGACGCCCGCAATGTTCTGATAGTAGGTGTTCGTGTTGCCGGAAAGCGTTGCTGTCCAGTAGCCGAACGGCACAGAGTACGAACCGTTGAAGCCGTGCGAGCCGAGCGATTTGTTGCCGAACGATAGGTCCTGATTGGCGCCGGCCATCAATATGTCATTCAGCCCGAGCGGGTTGTCGATGCCGAGGCTGAGGTTGCCTTGCCATTTGCCCGTCGCCTCAGTGCCGGCGTTGTCGATTGAAGCGACGAAGGTCCAGGGTTTCGAGCGGTTGACGTTCAGCACGACATCGCTTTCACCGGGCGTGTCGGTCGGTTCGATCTTCATGTCGACGTCCTGCGATGCGACGCGCTTCATCTGCTCCAAGCCTTGTTCGAGATCGCGAAGGTTTAGCAGGTCGCCATCGCCAAGCGGGAACGCCGACTTCCACGTGCCCCGCGTGCGTGGATCGGCGAAGCGCATCTGGTGTACGACTCCGGGTATGAGCGCGAACTCGAGCCTGCCCTCCGATAGGTCCTGCTGTGGTACAAGCACGCGCGTCGTCACGTAGCCGCGACTCAGTATGGTCTGCTGCAAACCCTTGGTGAGCGTGTCGATGCCTTCCTTGCCGATGCATTGGTGTTTGTAGTGGTCGAGCCATTCGCGTGCGAAAGCGAACGGGTCGAGTGGTCGTGCTGACGCTCCCCTGCTTCGCGCGGCGTCGGATAGCGCCGCGGGGACAGTGAGCGCGAACGAGCTGATACTAAAGCACGGCGACTCTTGTGGAAGTGCGGGATAGCCGGCGATTGTCGAGATCGTCGAGCGTACGACGGGCGTTTGAGTTGCTGCGGCGCGCTGCTGTGCTTCGCGCTGCTGCTGTAGTTGCTGACTCTGCTCTGCATTGGCGCGCGCTGCTGCGGCGTCATCGGCTGGCGTCGGTGCTTGCTGTGCATTTGAGGCGAATGTTACCAGGGCTGTGAGCGGCAAAGCCGCTAGCCTGCTTGTGACTTTCATGGACTGCAACGGATGTGATTGACGTGCGTACCGAGGCGAACTGCGGATTTTCTTATCCGCCTCGGTCTATGTGGGACTGGAAAAGTCTCGAATTTTGCTTCCAGGACTATCCGCTATTGCGGAAGGATTCCGTTCCTGACTTCTTCCTTGCTCGCCTGCATCGAATAGTTTCTTACGACGCCCTTGTCGTCAAAGAAGACCACCAGTTCCTTTTTGTCCACATCCGCGCCGGAGGTGAAAATATTGGCGAAAGGGACAAAATTGATCGCTTTTGCTGTGGAGTACGTGTAACGATAGCGCCATAGTTCGTTGCCGCTATCGGTGAATGACGTTTCCGTAGGGTCCCCAAACGCTGATCGAATGTCGTCCTTCGTACTCTTGCCCTTGGTGATTTTTTCTCCGACGGTGGCCTGGTTTTCCTTCTTCAATTGCTGGACTCCCTGACTTGCGCAGCCTCCCAGTACTACTAATGATAGTACCGTAACAAAAACGCTTTTTCTTAACATCTCATCCTTCCCTGTATAACTTCATCGGCACAGTAATACTTTTCGTGACACGCCGATGTTGTGACACGAAAATTTCTAGTTTGGCTACCGCCGCTCGCCAACGTTGCCGTATCTGGCACGTACCCCGTTGTGATCAATCATGCATCTTGCTTGGTCGTAGGATGCAAGTAAGATGCCGATTGTCATCACGCACGACCCGTTATTGGCAGCATAGTGATGATGAACGTATCGTGTTCCGGAAACTCGGATCGGATGAATTCGATCGCAATTAAGTTGTTTTCGTGTGCAGCCTTCGCGTCTAAGGGCGGCTCTGCGCCATCCCATATGCAGTCAATACGTGCTTCGAATCCTGGATTCCTCCATATTCCTCCTTCGATACGAGAAACGAGCAAGCCTCTTTTCGCAGCGCGTTCGCAGACCTCAATCGCCGCCTCTGGGGTGAGCTTCATGACAATATTGCCATGAAGAGAAAAAAATCTTCTGCGTCAGCGTAGCGTTTCCAAGGGTCAATACGTTCATTCGCGTTACTCATTTACTTTCCCTTTACATCGTTCCACTGAATTCGACCGTCAACAATCCAGGCCGGATCTTTCTTATTGCTGACTTGAACCATTTCACCGGTTCTTGTTACTACGATTGAAGCAATACCGCGCACAGGTTAGCGATTAATTCTTCAGCATCCCTCTTATAGCGTTCGTTCCACGTTGCGGCCCAATCGCTCGGCTTGCCGTCGGATTCCCACTCGTCTAGTGCCAAGGCATTAACTATTTCGAGCTCAAACCAACAGGCGTGGTATGCAGATCTCCGTTTCTCATCTTGAAGAGCATCGTGCAATGTTTCCGCATCCTGCACGAATCGAGCATACTCAAGATGATCCTTTGCAGCTGTCCGGGCACGCTCAACTACGTCCTCAGCTTTCATATCATTTCCCATACTTGACCGTAATCACCTTGCCTTCACTATTCGTAACCACTGAAACGTTATTTTTAGGATCATAAAATACCGTCGTACCGCCACGGCTTGGCGTTGGCACACCATTATCGATCGTATTCTTGATAACTGAAGGTGTTAGTCCTCGATCCTGCATTCGATCAAGCGCGTGCCCCGCATAGTCTGTTCCATCAATATTGGCTGGTGTGTTACGAGTTGGTTGATATGCCGGATTCTTTGGTTGGTTGAATTGATTGGCCTTGCTACCCGTGGGAAGGGATGCATCAGACTGGCCACCACTCGGCGCCTGTCCGTTACCGGTGTCGTTTCCGTTATTAAAAATGACATTCCCGGGCACAGACCCCGGCGTCGCCACCGCCCCCATCGCCATTGAAGCACACGCGCCCGCATTACCCTCCGCACATGCCGCTGCGACGATTCCGGCCAGCACGGGTGTCACAACCGCCCCCGCCGTGCCAGTCGGTGGCTTACCGCCATTCATTGCGTCCGCCAGCGGGTCCGCATCTGCCGGCGGCGTTTGCCCATTATTGCTTGCCACCTGCCCCGCAAACTCTTTGGCCCAGCGCGCAAGGTCCTCGACCGGGCTTCCATACGTGCGCTTCGCCCAATCGCCGATGGAAACCTGATTATTCTCCACTTCAATCCGCGCCGCGCCAGTCGCCGTCGCCGCATTCGTCCCGGTCGCCGTTGCAATCCCCGCAACGAGACTATTCACCAGGTTCTCACGCGCCACGCGATCGACAGCCGACATATTCTCCGTCGGCTTGAGCAGCGACCCGATCACCGAGCTCGCCGCCGCGCCCATCGCACCCGCGCCGCACCCCTGACTACTTGCCGCAGCGCCAGCACAACCGACAATCGCGTGCAACGCCGCGCGCGCTGACTCACTGTCGAGCGAATCAGCAATCTTCTTAACCTGATACGTGCCGAGCTCCTGAAAATACGCCACCGTTGCAGCCTGCGCGTACTGCCCGATGCCGCCCGTCACATTCCCGCCAGCGGCCACCGTCAACGCCGTCAACACCTGACGATACGAACCCTTCGGCCCCCATTCATCGTTCAGTTGATCGGCCTGCTGTTGTGCCGCTGCCCGCTGTTCCGGCGTCAGGTTCGGATCGCTGGCGGCGGCCTTCGCCGCATCGGCTTCCCTCGCCCGATTGTTCACGAACACGCCCGCCTGCGCGACAAACTGGCTCGCGATATCAAAGCCCGCCTCGATCTTCTCCTTATCGAAGATCGGCGCAATCGTCGCCTGCGTGCCTGACGTATCGCGGCTGATGCTGGCGACCGCTTCGTCAGCGCTCTGCCCGCTCAACGCGCGCTGTTTCGCATCGTCTGTGATGCGAATCGCACCGTCGCTGATCGCGCTTCGCGTCGTCGAACGAGCGTCGTCCGAAGCCGACAGCGCCACGGGCGGCGCGAGCGATACGCCGTCCGCCCCCGGAAGCGTCGAGCCCGGAATCGGGTTGACGTTGGTCGCTTTACCTTTCTGGTCCGTGCCCATGCTGCCGCCGTACCCGCCGCCGACGCCCACCGACGAACCGCTATACGCAGCCCAATTTTCGATATCACTATGCGTAAGCGTCGTCGTACTCAAGCTGTTCGCGCCGCTCGCGACCGCCGCATCGCTGCTCGCAATCACGCCGCCTTTCAGATCGGTGTTCCCCTTCACGTCAATCTGGAAACCTCGATCACCCGCACGGATGCCCGACTGTTCGGTCACGCTCGCGTAGTCGCTGTTCAGTTTTTCCTGACTGAGGTTGCCTGACACGCTCGATGCACCGTAGCAAATCGGCGGCACGCATACGCTCACCGACACACCACCGCTCGTCTGCTTCGAGTCGTAGTGGCTGGTGTCCTGCAAGCTCTCGATGTTCAGGTTTCCGCCGATGTTCGCAACGACCTGCTGTGCGTCGGCTGTCGCGCCCCTGAGCGTCGTGTCGCCGCCGGAATGCAGCGCGAGCGTGTCACCAGCGGCGACGTGCGTGTTGGTCCATGCGGTGTCTGCACCGCTGCCATGACCCTTCGCGCCCGATACACCAACCTCGAACGAGATACCGTTGCTTTGACCGAAGCCGAACGTCACGCCAATCGCGCCGCTGGTGCTGCTGTTTTCGCCGCGCGTGACATCGCTGTTCTGTGCGACTTGCAACACGATATTGCCTTGCGCGTCGAGCGTCGCATTGCGCCCCGCGGTCATGTCGCTGCCGGTCACCGTGACATTGCTGTTCGCACCAGCACCCGCAGCGGATATATTGACGTCACGTCCACCGCTGACGCTGCTGCCCACCACCGTCGTCACAGACTCGGATGTGTTGCTATGACTGTGGCTCGTCCCAAGCGAAACGTTTACGCCAATGCCTCCAAGATGCGATGGATCAGCGGCAACGGCATCGAAGGCGTTCTTCACCGCAAGTCCTGTGGTCGCGGCCGCGAGTGCATTCAGACGCACATCGCCCTTTGTGTGCTGGACATCCTTGCGCATCTGGTTCGCGGTCTGCGCTGCTGCGATAACCGGATTGCTCAGTCCAGCGGTAATTCCCGTCTGGCCAAACGACTGCTGCTCGTCGAATGTCGCCGTATTCCGGGCAGCATCGATCGTCACCGTCTTGCCGCTCAGATTCACGTCATGGCCAGCGTGCAGCGTGCTGCCGGTCACATGCAGGTCGTTGCCCGACGACACGCTCAGATTGCCGTTCAACGAGCCGACCATGCTTGCGTTGTTTGTCACCTGTGTCGATTGCTGCGCATCGGTTGTCTTGCGCACACCGATCGAATAGCCTTGCAGCCCACCGTCGAGCTGATTCAGCAGATTAAGTCCCGACAGGAACCCATACTCACGCTTCTGATAGTCGCTCTGCGTGCTCTGCGCGTCCTGCGATGTGGTGATGGTTACGTTACCGGCCGCGGCCATTTTCACGTCGTACGTACCCACCACGTTACTGCCCCGAACCGTCAGGTCCTTGCCTGAGCCGATCGTGACCGTCTCCCCCGATACCGTACTGGCAACGCCTACGTTCGTTTGCGACGCGTGCATTTCATCCGTTGTCGAGCCATGCACGAAGCTGCCGCGTCTGGACGTTGTCGCCGAAAAGCTGTCATGTTCTTCGCGCGCCTCGATGAGGTCGACGTTGCCGGATGCCGCGATGTTGGCCGCAGCGGTCCCGGCAGAAAGGGTCGAGCCTGTCAGCGCGACATTGCCTTTAGTGTTATCCGCACTCAACGCCGCCAGCGTGCCGCTACCGCCGGCCGTGAACGAAGTACCGACCGCCTGTTCGTCGTAACTTCGATCTTCTCCGCTGCGAGTCTTGTCGCCGCGCGTGACATCGTCACGACTAGCCGAATTCGTGACCGTCGTAGCTGTCAGGTTGCCGCCCGCGACCGCCGCCAGATCGCGTCCCGCGCTGACCGTCGCACCGTTGAACGTCATGTCGTTGCCGCTTTGCATCGCGAGGCTGCCGTCCGCGCTGATGCCGCTCGTCTGGTGCTGCGTCGTATCCGTGCGTACAAAGTTGTCAGCGTTCCTCGTGACCGACTGCGAGGTATGCGATTCGACCGTATCGACCCTGAGGTCATGACCCGCCGCGATCTGCGCATCGCCGCCTGCCGCGATGCTCGCACCGCGCACCGTCAGGTCATGGCCGGCCGCTATCACCATGTCGCCCGTCGACACTATCGCGCCTTGCGCGCCGAGCAGGGTCTGGTTGACCGCGCTGTTGCCCGTTGTAGAACGGATACCCGTGTTATCGACGAGCGTGGTGTTGACGATGTCATGGCCAGCCAGCACGGCAACCCGGTTGCCTGTGATGCGCCCCGAAGCGTTGACTACATCGTTTATCGCTGAGACAACGGTCGTTCCATTCTGCGTACTGCTGCCAATCACGCCGCCGCGATTCAGAACACTGGTGGCGCTCACAACAGTCCGCGTGCCGCCTTTGACCACGCCCGAATTGTTCGCGCTGCCGGTTGCATGAATCGCGATATCGTCGGCCGCAATCAGCGCGCCGGTTGGTTGCAGGTCGTTTGCGCGCGTGTGTGCAAGATAGACAACCGGGGCAAGCACGGTTTGCGTCGAACCATCCGGCAACGTGACCGTCTGGTTGACGAGCCACACGATGTCGCTGGTCAGCGCGTCCATCTGTGCGGCCGTCAGTGCCACACCGGGAACAAGACTGAACGCCTGCGCGACATGTGCGCCGTCGTTCATCAGCGCGCGATATTCGTCTTCATTGCTCGCGTAGCCTTGCAGGTAGGTTCGGCCGGTCAGTTGCGTGATCTGGTTGCGCACGAGTTGCTGTTCGTACACGCCATCGCCCAGGCGCTTGATGGTCCTTGAAGGATCAATGCCAAGCTGACCGAGCATATAGTCGCTCGAAATAAAACTCGCGTAACCCGTCAGGCGCGGGTCGGTCACGACGAGGTAGGACGCATCGCGCGCGGTGTTGTACGTGAACAGGCCGCCTTTCGGCAACGTGATCGCGAGCGCGCCGTTCGGCCCTGTGATGGACTGCGGCGCATTGACGGTGTCGCTCACCCGCCCGTTCGCGCCGAGCGTCCCGCCTGTCGCGCCGGTGGCCGAGTTCGCCGCCGCGACATTCGTGTTGCTGATGTCGGTTGCACTGATCTGCACCGCGTTGTTCGCGATGATCGTGCCGCCGATCCCACCGATTGCGACCGGTGTCAGAATGATGGACGGCTGCGCGACCGCGCCCCGGTCGCGGCCGATGTCCTCGTTCCATGCGTACGTCGAGACGATGTCCTGCCGCTGGTACTGGTACAGGGTCTGTCCGGTGTTATCGACAAGCGTTGCCCCATAACCGTTGCTGCCGATCGCAATGTCTGCCCCCGCGGCAATCGCGCTGTATGCGTTGTTGACCGTACCGACATTGGCAAGCGTCACGTTGCCGCCCGCGATCAATTGTGCCTGCTGAGCCTGCGGGCCAGTGACCCGATCCTGCTGCGTGGTTATCGTCGTGTCGCGCGCGACTTCGACGCGCTGGTAATGGTGGTGCGCCTGGTTATCGCCAGGATATTCCGTCGCCGGGTCGAAGTTGACATGCGGGTCGTAGTCATCCCAATAGGTGACCGTGATCGTGCCGTTCCTGTTGGCCGTGATGGTGTTGTAGTAGATCGTCTGCGGCTGCCCGTTGACGTTCACCACCAGCATGCGGTCCACGGCATTCGGGCCGTCCGCTGTCGAGACGACGTCCGCGCTGTTGTACGTGACGTTGAGCAGATTCAGATAACCGTAGTCCCATACGTCCTGCGTACACGACGAATGCGAATTCGCGTTCGTGAGCGTACATGCCATGTACTTGTCGCGCTTGGTCTCGTGAGTCGTTTCGACGCCTGTCGTCACGGTCTCGACTGTCGGCGCCGGGCGCGTGTTGGTCAGCGTGTCTGCCGCGATTTCAATGTTGCCTTGCGCTTCAATCGTCGACTGGTCGTTCGTCACCGTATTCACGCGGTTCGCGAGCAGGCCGTTTGCATCGCGTGTGCCGTCCGCCGCGATGTTGATGTCGCCAAGACTGAAGATGCTCGCGCCGCCCGTGTTCGCGATGCCACCTGATGCGTACAGATTGACGGCCGACGCTGCCGCAACGGCCGCCGCGGCGCCCGAATTGGTGATCGACCCGGCGTTCAGCGTGACCGTATTCCCGACGATCGTCGCGATGTTTGACAGGGACGTGCTGTGCGTCGTCACGCTGTCGCCTTCAATGCGGCCAGCGTTGCTGATCGCGCCCGCGGCATTGACCGTGGTATCGATCGCATTGATCTTCGCGCCAGCCTGGTTTTCGACGTTCGCTGCGCTCACCGTCAGCGCATTCACTGCGCCGAGCGTGCCCTGATTGGTGAACGTACCGGCTGTCGTGAATGTCAGGTCGTGATTCGCCTGAATGTTGTTCGCACCGTCCAGCGTGTAGTCGCCGCCGATCGTCACCGCGCCATCGTTGCCCGCGATGATCGTGCCGTCGCCCGTCAGCGTGCCGGTCACGACACTCAGGTTCTGGTCGCTGCCGATCGCCCCGGCCTGGTTGGCCAGCGCGCCGGTACTGATTGCGACCGAGCCGCCGCTACCTGCTTCGTTACCAATGCGCCCGCTGCTGTTATCGAGCGAAGCGGTGTTGAGCACAACCGCGCCGTTGCCGTAGATCGTACCGCCCGCATTGACCAGCTCCGCGGCCGGTCCGTTGAGCGTCACATGGTTCGCGCCCGATAGCGTCGCGTTCGTGTTGTCTGCGAGTTGCGTAATGTTCAGCGTCAGGTCATGGCCTGCGACGAGCTGCGCGCGGTTCGTATTCGACAGCGATTGCGCGTTGACCGTCACGTCGCCGTTCCCGCCGATCGTGCCCGCATTGCGGTTGATGATGCCGGCCGCACTGACAGTCGTTGCGCCGGTTCCCGTGTTGGCGATACGGCCGTTTGTGTTGTCGAGCATCGCGCCGGTGACCGCGAGCGTTGCCGCGTCGCCGTCCGCCTCGATCTGCCCACTGGAATTGTCGATTGAGCCTTGCGCCGACACCGACACATCGCGCGCACCAACATATCCTCCCGCGCTGTTGTCGAGCGAAGCAACGTTGAGCGTCGCCGCTGTCCGTGCCGCGAGCGCACCGCCGCGATTCGCGACCGCGCCTGCGCTCACGTTGAGCGCGCCGCTGGTTGCGATCGTGCCACCGTTGTTCGACAGCGCGCCCGCATTGACCACGAGCGCCCCGTTGTCCGAACTCGCGAGCGTCCCGTCATCGTTCGTGAGCGTCCCGGTTGCGCTCACGTGGAGCGGGCCGCCCGCTGTGGTCGTCGCACCCGCCAGGTTCAGGTCGCCGCCCGTCGCTGCAAGGCTCATTGCGCCGTTCGCCGACGTCCTGCTGCCCGCAAGACTGAGCGCCCCACCCTGTACCGTCGCGTTGCCGCCCGCCACGTTACGCCCACTGGCAACAAGCGCGCCGGTCGACGTCAGCGACAGGTTGCCCGAACCCGCAATCGTGCCGTCGCGATTCACACCCGCACCGAACGTACCCGACGACGCGACGCTGCCCGCGCTGACAGTCGCGTCCCGCTGCGCTGCGAGCACGCCGCTACTGGTGAACGCGCCCGCCGTGTTCGCACTGACGTTCTGCTGTGCATAGCTGACACCACTGTTGTCGATGCCATCGCGCGCGCTCGCCGAGATATCGCCCGTCGCGGTCGTCTGCCCCGAGAGCTCGAGCTTGCCCTGTGCCGTCAGAATCAGGTCGCCGGCCTGCGCGGCCAGCACACCTCGGGTCGACACGCCGACGCCCTTCTCGGTGCCGACGAGGACGATGCGGTTCGCGTACATGCCCCCAAGTTGACTCACATCGATCGACACGCCCGGTGCAGAGCCATCACCGGTGATCGGCGTAGCGTTGAGTGAGCCATGATCGACGGCATTCGCGCCGGTCACGACGTTCAGGTCCTTCGCGTAAATCGCGGCATTTGCCTGCACGGCGCGGGCGAGCAGATCGACCTGGTCAGCCTCCGAACCATTCAGCCCCGCGCCCTGAATGCTGATCGTGCCGCGCGAGACGTTGAAGCCGGCAAGGGAACCGTCCGCCGCAAAGTTCGGCGTGCCTGTCGTGAGAATCGCGCGCGAAGTATTGATAAATCCGCCACCGTTGACGGAAATTCCGCTCCCGTTGGCAATGACCACCTCCGCGCGCCGCCCCGCGACCTCCAGATACCCGTTGATCTGGCTGGCCGCGCTGCTGTTTACCTGATTGACAATCACGCGCGCCGCGTCACTACCGCCGAAGTCCGGATTGCCGTTGATCAGGCCCGCCTGCTGCGTCCGTACAACCGTCGGAGAGTTGTTCAGGATCGCGCCACGCTGCGGTACGTCGAACTGCCCGTATGTGTTCATCGAGACGCCCGCGCTCGACGGGCGATGAATATTCACCTGTGGGAGCCCGTTCTGCGTCTGGATCACGGTGGGACCGTTCGGACCGGCCGGAACAATCGTTTCAGGCGTCTGTGCGCGGGACCATGACGGCACGCCCCCCAACATCACAAGGATCGCGAATGCGATCGGCCTGAGAGCGGGCGCTACGGCGCGATGTGTCGCGGCGCCCACGGTCGGAATGCGGATATGACTTGATTCGTTACTCGAAGCAGTCGCGGTTTCCGCGACTGCAACGAGCATTTCTCTCAGCCGGCTGTATGCCAGCCGGTAATTGTTTTTGTTCATCGACGTCGTTATGGAATGCTAATTTGCGACGCTGCGTAATCTATCTTCACACGACAGACCGCGTCCCCACCAACGCGCCAGTGGTGAGCGAGACGCAACACATTTTGCTAAATCGGAGTTCTCTTATCGAGCGTGCGCACCAAACACGGTAGCTCGGATCGCCAGAAATGGTCAGAAATCTTGAGTGGCTTTGCGCCAGGATGATCAGACGCAATAAGTACGTAAGGTGATCAGGCCGCCGGATATATCGCGAAACATCTCAAACCCTAATCTTTTTTGCATCGATAAAACGCACATCTGAACTGCTGCCATTTACGGCAACAGATTGAACGAACTCATCAGGAGACTGAATAATGACCCTTCACGTATTCAAGCGAGACGACACGTCCGACGTCCGGTATCTCGTGGTGGATGATCACCTGTGCCTTCTTACTCCGCTGTTTTCAGACGGAACCGGACTGGGAAAATTCAAGGAGCAGTTCGCGAACGCTCTCAACCTGACAGACGAGAACGTGCCCAGTGACGCCGCAGTGCACGCGCAATATCACGACGCGATTGAAGCCCAGATTCTCACGGAATTCGGCGACGACCTTCGCGGCAAGACGATCAACGCCAATCACGGCCACTTCCCATTGCCGGGCACCAAGGACGCATTCACGGCGCGGGTCTTCGAAGTCGCACCCAAGCTTCAGATCTTCACACGGCAGGAGCGACAGACGCTCATCGGCCTGACCAACTGGGGATAACCCGCTCATTCCCGCTCATGCGGCCGGAGCGCTGCGCGTCAGGCCGTTTCTGCACCCATCACTGCTGCACCAACTTACGGAGTCGTCTGCGGCCATCCTGGCCGCGGGGCTTCGTATTGTCTTCAACCTGCGAGGAGAAAACCATGAACTGGAATCGCGCATTCACCGATCTGATCCGCAATGGTCGTCCGTCCTACTGGGGCAACTGGACGCTTTCACCGAAACTCACGCCGGGCGCCGTCGGCATTATTACGCCGGACACCGGCGACTTCACGCTCGTCAAGGAAGCGACGCCTGGGGTTGTCGTCAGCAGCCGAACCGTTCCGAATCAATGGAAACTGTCTTCGAACAATGTTCACCGCACGGAAGCCAACGTGAATCTCGATGGATCGGGAACCGATCCGGATACCGGAACGAAGGTCAAGGCGGGTGTCGAGGTGAAGTGGGAATTCGCGTCGGTGGGCTCGATCGCGTCGGAGTTCGGTATCGCGTCGGAAGCCTACATCAACGATCTGACGGTGCTGTCGAAACCTGACACGCTGAAGTGGCTGGCCGAGCAGGCGCAATTGGTCAGCATGGGCTCGGACGGAAAGATCTCGCAAGGCTTCGGCGTGGTCACCAGCGCAATCTTCGCGCATAGTGGGCTGAACGTCGGCTCGCAGGACAACAGTTCGTCATTCGCGCTGACCGGGTCGGCCAGCGCGATTCATGACATGCTGGGCGGGATCAACGGCAAGGGTTCGTTTCTGTCGGCCACGCAGAACAAAAGCGTCGATCAGCATATGTGGCCGTTCAAGGCGGAAGAACTCGCCACCAGCCCCATCCCGATCGCGTATACGGTCGCATCGTTCGACGGCACGCTGCTGATTCCGAACTGGATCACCCGCCTTGGCGCATTCGAGATCTTCTTCAATAACAAGCCCGGTTGCACCTACGTGACGCAAATCAAGCTCGCGTACGACACGCCGCAGGGCCCGCGAAACGACGCGTTTTCGCTGTCCGGTGGCATTTCGAAGACGGTCGGCAACATTCCGCTGAACGCGACGAACATCCATGTCGAAGTGAAATTCAAGGGCGTGATGAACGACGACAACTACACGTTCAATTGGCCCAGCCCGTTGGGGCAATGGCTGACGGGTCGTCGTGAAATCGAAATGACCGGCGTCTGGCCCGGCTCCACCCACGCTACCGAGCAGTAACCGGTTGCGTGATTGCGACGTAGCATTCGCACTTGAAGGGTCCTCCGGAAGCTGGGCTCATCCTTTCCGGGGGACCCAAACGGGCGATGCGAGATTCAGCGAGCCGCATACACATCGTTCACCGCGCGCGCCGCCGCTCCGATATCCACGTCGACGCGCTGGCGTTCAAGCGCCGTGCCATACGCGGTCACATTCGCGAGCACCGCATCGAACTTCGCACGCGTGCCGGTGTGGTCGAGCCGCACGAGCCGCCCTTCGATCTCTCCATAGCCCGGCGCGAGTTCGACACCCATCCGCGCTGCGTCCGCGATCAGCGTATGCGCATCAACCCCGGTCGGCACCGGCGCGGACGTGACGAGCGCGGACGCCGCCTCGTCACGCGCAATCCACGGTTCGATACCGAGCGCACGCAGCCCGGCACGGCTGGCACGCGCCGCTTGCCGATGGCGTGCAATCACGTGCTCGATGCCTTCCGCTTCGACCCGATCGAGCGCTGCTTCAAGCGCCCAGAATTCGAGCGGCGGCGGCATGCCCGGCAACGCGAGCCGGCCGCGCTCGAGCCAGTTGCGTTTAAGGTCCATTAGCGACAGGCTCGACGGCGCAACATCCGGCGATGCCGCGATATGCGCCCACGCGCGCGCACTGACCGCGACCCCCGACACGCCGGCGGGCCCCGCGAGCGCCTTTTGCGCGCCGATCACCGCAATGTCGATCCCATGCTGATCGAAGTCGATCGGATGGCCACCAACCGAAGCGACCGCATCGACGACGAATAGCGCGTCGCGCGATCGTGCGAGCGCCGCCAGTTCCGCAAGCGGATTGAGCGCGCCATTTGACGATTCCGCATGCACCGCCGCGATGATATCGACCTGCGGTAACCGCTCCAGACACGCGGACACCGCAGCCGCATCGATTGGCTGCCCCGGCGCCGCGCTCACCTGATGAACGCCGGCGCCGCCCCGGCTCAGCCACGTGCCGAACCACGCGCCATACGGGCTCGTCACCACATTGACCGCGACCCGACCCGGCCGCGCGATACTGATCGCAACCGCCTCCAGCGCGAGAATCGCCTCGGCCTGGACGAACACAACATTGGCGTGCGTCGCCAGCAAGCGCTTGATACGATCCGCGAGCGGCGCATAACGGTTGGCGGGATAACGCGGCGGATCGAGCAGCAAGCGAAGATCGAAGGAGGACATTCAATGGCCTTTGCGCTTTGGGCATTTCATGCAGAAACGGGCTCGCGTGTCGAACGTTGCAATGCGTAGTAGAACGCCACCGCAAGCGCGAGCATCAGCACCGTGAACACGAACACCGCCGACGCGGCCGCATAGACGGCCGGCGACGGACCGTACTGGAGACTGCCGTACAGATAAACCGGCAGCGTGCCGGTTTGCGGCGTCGTCAGAAACGCGGATACGACGAGATTATCGAACGAGAACGTATACGCCATCACGCCGCCCGCCACAACCGCCGGCACCAGTTGCGGCCAGACGATCAAGCGCAGCGTCGCGGTGCGCGTACAGCCCAGATCAGCGGCGGCGTCTTCGAGATCACCATCGAGCGTCAGCATGCGGGCGCGCACTACTAGCGCAACGACGGCAATCGCGATCGGCGCGATGCCGGCGACCAGCGTCACGCTCCCAAGCGGCACACCTGTCACCGCATAAAACAGCAGCAATGAAATGCCGATGACGGACTCCGGCACGATCAGCAGCAACAAGGTGAGCCCGCTCAGCAAGCGCCGCACGCGTTGCGCGGGATGCCGCACGATCACAAACCCGAGCATCGTGCCGAGTAACACCGACAGCAGTGCGCACCACGCGGCGACGATCACGCTTTGCGCAACCGCGTGCCGCAACGACAGATCGTTCCACGCCGCCGCATACCACTGCAACGTCCAGCCGGTCAGCGTCGCGGTCTGCCTGTTATCGACGCCCATATTGAAGGAGTACACGAGGCCGACGGCAATCGGCACGAACAGAAAGAGCACGACCAGCGCATACCAGAGCCTGAGTCCGGTATCCGCGTAGCGCGAACCGGACTCACGATACGCCGCGCGATGAGTGTCCACCGCGGCGCCCTGCCCGCTCATCGCCCGGTCTCCGCCCATCCCGCCGTGACGCGCGCGAGTGCCGCGACCAGCAGCGCGACGGCCGCGAGCACGGTCATCGCCATCGCCGAACCGAGCGCATAGTTCTGCGCATCGAGATACTGCCCGGCAATCGCCTGCCCCATCAGCACGCCGCGACCGCCACCGAGCAGCGTTGGAATCACCATCTCGCCGAGCATCGGCACCGCGGTGAGCAACAACGCGGTCGCGATACCGGGGCGGCTCAACGGCAGAATCACTGCGGAAAACGTGCGCCAGCGGGTCGCACCCAGGTCTTCGCTCGCATCGATCAGTTCGCGAGGGATGCGTTCGAGCACGATGGCGAGCGGAACGATCGCGATCGGCAGGTAGACATAGACCATACCGATAAAGACTGCAATCGGTGTGTCGAGCACGTCGAGCGCACCCGCATGCAGGCCGACTGCATTCAGTGCGGTTTCAGCGATGCCATGTCGCGCGAGCACGATGCGTAGCGACATCACGCGAATCAGGAAGCTCGAGAAGTACGGCACGAGAATCACGATCAACGCGAAGAGCCGCCGTCGCGCATGAAACGCGATGAAGTACGCAGCCGGATACGCGACACACACGCACAGCAGCGACGCCGTCGCGGCGAAGCGCAGCGTTCTCGCGAACGTCTCGCCGTAAAAGCCGGTCAGTGCCGCCGCGTAGTTGTCGAGAGTGAAACCCGGCTGCACGCCACCGAACGTCGCGTGTCCAAACGAAAACACGGCCGTGAAGCCAAGCGGCACCAGAAAAAACACCGTGAGCCACGACGCGGGCAGCACCGCGAGCAGGTGATCGGGCATCTCGCGCATACGCGTGCCCCGCGTCAACCCGCGGCAGCGCGAATTTCCGTCTGCATCTGCAGATAGACGCCAATCGTATCCGGATTGACCACAAACGATGTCAGCTTGCTGAAGTCGAGCCCTTTGCCGCCGAAGATCAGATCGGCGTCGTGCACATCCGGGCCGATTTTCTCGCGCAGGCCCGCCAACGCCGCCGGAAAACCGAGGTAGCGCGTCTCGGCCGCCTGCACATCGGCACGCAGTTGATAGGCAAGAAAGTCATACGCATCGTTGACATCCGGCGCGTGCCTGGCGATTGCGTAGTTGTCGACCCATAGCTCGCTCAGCGGCCCGGGCACGACCCACTTCAGCCGCGGGTTCAGCGCTATCGCGGCACGCGCGCCCGCCTGGTGGGTCTGCGCGAGCACGATCGAGCCGTTCGCGGCCGCGTCGGGTTCGAGTGTCGCAAAGGTCTTCACGTGCTTCGCGAAGCGCTTGACCGGCTCGGCTGCCGCGCGAATCCGCGCGGCGCTTGCGTGGTTCCAGTCCTGGCCGCGCATCCACAGTTCGGGCCCGATCGTCTCCCAGCCCGACACCGACAGACGCACCTTGCCGGACACACCCGGCTTCTCGCCGGCCTTGAAAAAGTCTTCCCACGTGACGATCTCGCCGGTCGCCTGCGGGTCGTAGAGCACACCGAGCAGCCCCCAGTCCTTCGGCAACGAATAGCGGTTGCCTGGGTCGTACTCACGGTTCAGCAGCTTGGGGTCGAGCGACGCGAGATTGAGCCGGCTGTGATCGAGTTCCTGCAATAGCCCGCGTTGCGCAAACTGCGCAATCCAGCTCGACGACGGGATCACGATATCGAACCCCACGCCCGCTGGGCTATTGAGCTTCGCAAATAGCGTCTCGTTCGAATTGAACGTCGATATCGTCGGCGTGACACCTGACTGCTGCGCATAAGCGCGCAGATCGGCGCTCGAGAAATAGTCGGGCCAGCTATAGATGTTCAGCTGTTTGCCAGCCGCGGCGCGAGCGCTGCGCGGACCGGCGAACGGCGCCAGCGCGGCCGCCGCGCCGATCATGCGGAGAACGGTGCGCCGGCGCGCCGCGCGGCCGGCAAGGCGTGCGTGTTCTGTCACGGTGGGTTCGAGCCTCATGCGCAGTGGACAGGCATGCGACCGGTCACGCACAGTACGAGCAGGTCCACGCGCATCGCAGAACGCCCGCTCCCGGCCGCCATTCTGGAGACAACACCCGACGCGCCGGCTTATTCCGTCGATTTGCTATCTTTCAGGTTCGGGGCCGCATCGCGCGCGTCCCGATACCTCTTTCATCGACCCACGCCACCTACGGGAATGCCTGATGCCGCTTCGCCTTCCGCCCTTGTCGTCACTGCGCTTTTTCGAAGCGGCCGCGCGGCATCTCAGCTTCAAGCTCGCTGCGGCGGAGCTGAATGTGACGCCGAGCGCGGTCAGTCACGGCATCGTCGGCCTCGAACAGGCGCTCGGCGTCGAGCTGTTCGTGCGCGAACCGCGCGGGCTGTCGCTGACGCCGGAGGGCAAACAGTATCTCCCGTATATCTCCGAGGCGTTCGCGCTGATCGCGATCGGCACACAGCGGCTGCCCGACCGACGCGCAAACCGCACGATCGCCGTCAGTTGCGCGCCGACGCTGGCGATGCGCTGGTTCGTGCCACGCCTCGCACGCTTTCGCGACAGCTGGCCGAACGTCAATGTGACGGTCGACACGTCGCGCCGGCTGATGGGCTTTCCGGCCGACGGTTTCGATTTCGCGCTGCGTTTAAGCCGAGGGCCCGTCGCGGGCGCATCATGCGACCGGCTCTTCGGCGAGCGGCTCGTGCCCGTTTGCAGCCCCGCGTACCTCGATACCTTGACCGCGTCGAGCACCGGATCGGCCGACGGCGCCTGCGTTGCTCAACCCGACCTGAGCCGCGCCACGCTGATCCACGTCGATACTGCGAGCGCCGACTGGCAGGTGTGGCTCGACGGCGCCGGTTATACCGGCATCGACGCGTCCCGCAGCCTGCACTTCGATACCGTGCAGCTCGCGCTCGAGGCCGCGGCCGGCGGTCTTGGCATCGCGATCGGCCGGCTGCCGCTTGCCGATGCGGACCTCGCCGCGGGCACGCTCGTCGCCGCGAGCGACCGGATCGTCGTCGCTGAGCCGGCCTACTGGCTGGTCAGCGCACACGCGGCTGACGCGCGGCCCGATCTGCTCGCGTTCAGGCAGTGGCTGCTCGCGGAAGCGGTACTCGTCGAACCGGTTACGTCCGCGACTGAATAAGGTCGGGTTCGGGTGAAAATTTCTCACCTGCCGTCGAAATCTTTTCCTTTGCCGCCGCTTCTCATCGCTGCCACTATCGCCGCGAGGAGGAAACCACCATGTCGACGGCAATCCGCGGTCATTCGCTATCCTTGAAAACCCACCTGACGCTCGTGATCGTCGCGGCGGCGCTCATTCTGAGCGCGGCGATGGGCGTGCGGCAAACCTTCGGTCTCTTGATCGGCCCGTTCTCGTTCGATCGCGGCGTACCCGTCACGCTGATCGCGTTCGCAATCGCTCTGCACAACCTGGTGTGGGGCTTCGCGCAGCCATTCGCCGGTGCGGCGGCCGACCGGCATGGCGCCGCGCCGGTGGTCGCATTCGGCGCGGCGGCGTTCGCGGCAGGTCTCGCGATCGCCGCGGCCGCGTCGTCCGGCTGGGCGCTCGTGGTCGGCCTTGGCGTGCTGGTCGGTATCGGCATCAGCTGCACGAGCTTTGGCGTCGTGCTGAGCGCGGTGGGCCGCATTGCATCGGCGCAACAGCGCAGTCTCGCGATGGGTATCGCAAGCGCCGGCGGGTCGGTCGGTCAGGTGCTGATGGTGCCGCTCGCTCAAACCGTCCGCTTGAGCTCGGGCGTGAGCATGTCGCTCTTCGTGCTCGCCTTCGTGATGCTGCTCGCGGCGCCGCTTGGCATCGTGCTTGATCGCCGCACGCGCGGTGCGACCGCTGCACATACGGTCGCGGCCACGTCGCATGACGCGCGGCCCACTTCTTTACGCGACGCGCTCGCGCAGGCGTCGCGACATCGCGGCTATCGGCTGCTGACACTCGGCTTTTTCACGTGCGGCTTCCAGCTCGCGTTCATTGCGACGCATCTGCCCGGCTATCTGTTTCTGTGCCATATGCCGCTCGGACTCGGCGCGACCGCGCTATCGCTGATCGGGCTCTTCAATATGGCCGGCAGCTGGGCATGCGGATGGCTCGGTGGCCGCTACCGTCAGCAGACCGTGCTCGGCTGGCTCTATCTGATCCGCGGCGCGGCGATTGCGGCGTTTTTCCTGTTGCCGAAGTCGACGGTGTCCGTCGTGCTATTCGCGGCGGTGATGGGCCTTACGTGGCTCGGCACCGTACCGCTGACAAGCGGACTCGTCGCGAAGGTGTTCGGCACGCGGCACCTGGGCACTCTGTTCGGTGTGTGCTTTCTGAGCCATCAGCTCGGTTCGTTTCTCGGTGCTTGGCTAGGCGGCTTCGTCTTCGATGTGACCGGCTCGTATTCGCTGATCTGGGGCGCGACAGCACTAGCCGGCGTGTTCGCGGCGCTGCTGCACTTTCCGATCGACGATACCGTGGTCGACGGCACGCGGCCGCCGGTCAAGGCGGCGCGTGCGTGAGTCGTGCGTCGCTCAGCGCGTCGCCGTCAATGGACGAGCGTCTGCGCGAGAAACCCTTGCATGCGCGCATGCTTGCGTCGCGCGGCGTCGAAGAACTGCTCGGGCGGACGGTCATCGAGAATGCGCCCGCCGGCCATAAACAGCACACGGTCGGCGACGGATCGCGCAAAGTCATACTCGTGGGTCACGACGAGCATCGTCATGCCTTCCTGCGCAAGCTCCGCGAGAATGCCGAGCACGCTGCCGACCTGCTCCGCTTCGAGTCCCGCGGTCGGATCGTCGAACAGCATCACCTCGGGGTCGAGCACCAGCGAGCGCACAATGCCCGCGCATTCCTGTTGCGCGCGCGACAGTTCGTGCGGAAATTTCGCTTCGACCGCGCGCAGCCCGACACGCCCAAGCAGCGCGCGGCTGCGAAAGCTCGCCTCGTCCCGTGAACGATGCAACACCTGGGTCTGCGCGAGATCGAGATTCTGCAGAATAGTGAGGTGCGAAAAGAGCTGCACGCCCTGCAACACCACGCCGACGCTCACCCGATGCTCGGGCGCCGCGCGACGGCCCGGCTGCAAGGTCCGCGCCCCGACGGTGATCTCGCCGCGCTGAAACGCTTCGATCCCGTTAATGGTCTTGATAAACGTCGACTTGCCGGCGCCGGCCGGCCCGCACAACACCGCAACGTCGCCCTTGTCGAGCGACATGCAGCAGTCGTCGAGCACCTGGACATCGCCATACCACTTCGACAGATGATCAATTCGAATCATGATTCGGCTCCCGCCCAGCGCGTGGCCCCCCACCACGTGCGAGGCATCACACAACAAGTCACACAGGGGATGCTTCAACGCATCGGTTTGATGTTCTGGTTGAGGCTGAAAAAATTCGTCGGATCGTACTTCGCCTTCAGTTCGGCGAGCCGCGCGTAGTTGCCGCCGAACGCCACCTTCGCCTGATCGGGCACTTCGTCACTAAAGAAGTTCGGCAGATACGCGCCGGTCGACTGAGGCCGCAGCGCGTCGAATAGCGTGCGCGTCCAGCCGATATGCTGGTCGCTGTGCGCCGGGTCGAGCCACTGGGCCGAGAGATTGATGTTGTACAGCGGGTCGCGATGCGCAAACGCGGTCTGTGCGTGCCCGACGCGGGTCGGCGCGCCGGCGTAGTACTCGACGATCACCGCGGTCAGCGGCGACGTCGAGCGCTCCATATGGTCGATCAGCAAATCGATCACGTCGTCGTCGAACGCTTTGACGAAGGTCGATTTCCAATAGTTGTACGACTTGTCCGGGAACGACTGTTCGACGAGCGACTGCATCACCGGAAACGGCATCGGCTCGATGCCGTCGAACACCGGCGTGCCGAACTGGCGCATCGGCGCGAGCACACGCTCGCCCTCGGCCAGCTCGCCGCAATAGCAGACGATCATCCCCACCACCGGAACAGCGTCCGGCGTCGACAGCAGGCCCGCGTACGCGGTCAGCTCTTCAGGCGCGGTCTTCATGAATTCGCGGTAGTGGCGCAGCACGGCGCGCGCGTCCGCACGCGGATACAGCAGCAGGCCGCCCAACACGGTCTTCACCGGATGGGCGCGAAACACGAACGACGTGACGATGCCGAAATTTCCGCCGCCGCCGCGCAAGCCCCAGAACAGATCCGCATTCGAATCGGCACTCGCGGTGATCAGGTCGCCATTCGCGGTCACGACTTCGCACGACAGCAGATTGTCGATCGTCATCCCATACTTGCGCACCAGAAAGCCGACGCCGCCGCCGAGCGTGAGCCCCGCGATGCCGGTTCTCGACACGACGCCCGTCGGCACCGCGAGCCCATGCAGATGCGTTTCGCGGTCGATGTCCGCGAGCAGCGCGCCACCTTGCACGTGCACCGTGCGCGTTTCCGGATCGACCGACACACGCTTCATCAGCGACAGATCGATCACGATGCCGTCATCGCACAACGAACGGCCCGCGACGTTGTGACCCCCGCTCTTCACTGCGACGAGCAGATCGTTCGTGCGCGCGAACTTGACTGCGCGAATCACGTCGGATGCGCTCGCGCACCGTGCGATCAGTCCGGGATGTTTATCAATGCTCGCATTCCAGATGGTGCGCGCCGCTTCATAGCCTTCGTCAGCGGGCAACAGGACGTGCCCTTTGAAGTCGCTGCGGAAAGCCGAAATGGCTGCGGAGTCGACGTGCTTGCCGTCGCGCTGCTTGAGCGTGGCCAGATGCATTGATTTCCTCCTCGGAAATGCCGGCATGAGTTTGGATGTAACCGGACTGACATATTTTTGCTGTTCGTCAAAAAAGTGCCGGTAACGAAACCAGAACACTCGACCTGTCGGCGTTATTCCATGTGCGATCGGCACGGTTGTGCCGCACCGCCGCGCCCATGGTGGGTGCACGTGGCTGGGCGCCGTTCGCGCAACGGATCATGTCACCTGGATCGCGCTGACCAGGTATGCATGCGTGAAAAGGTTAGCGATCCTAACTTCATCGCTCCATCGCGTGTGTGCATCGACGAGGGTCATCGTGACAGCCGTATGACGTGTGCCGAACTGGGTTTTCGCGAACGGATCGCCTATCATCATCGCGACCGGTGGCAATGCGCGGCGCGCCGTCTCGCCGACTGGTCCGCGTCGCGCTGGCCCGCCAACGTATACCAAACGGAGGTCGACGGATCATGCAGGACACCACAGATGTGCTGATCGTCGGTGCGGGCCCGGTCGGCCTGCTGCTTGCAGCCGAGTTGCGCCGTGACCGCGTCGACGTATGCGTGATCGACCAGCAAGCCGCCCGCGCGTTCTTCTGCAAGGCGCTTGGCGTCACCGCGCGCACGCTCGAGGTGTTCGACGATATCGGTATCGCCGATGCCGCGATCGACGCGGGCGTCTGGCTTACCGGTATCGAAACGTGGCAGGACGGCGCGCCGGCGGGTGGCATGCAGTTGCCGACGCAAGGGTTCCCGTACGGCGCGCTGTCGCTCGCGCAATTCGACACCGAACGGCTGCTCGAAGCCGCGCTGCAGCGGCACGGCGGGCAAGTCGAATACGGATGGACACTCGAAGGCTTCACCGACACCGCCGACGGTGTAGAGGCGCAGTTGCGCGGTCCGCACCGCGAAGCGCATACGCTGCGCTGCCGGTGGCTCGCCGGTTGCGACGGTTCGCACAGCACGGTGCGCACGCAACTGAATCTGCCGTTTGAAGGCGAACGCTATCCGCAGACGTTTGCACTGGCTGACGTCGAGGTCGACTGGGCGTTGCCGCGTGGGCCGATGTACCGCTTCAACTGGTCGGACACAACACGCACGGTATCGTCGCTCGCCGCCGTGCCGGTGCGCGGTTCCGTGCGGCGCTACCGGCTGTCGGTGATCGTTTCGTCAGAGGAACTGGCCGGGCGGCTCGCCGCGCTGCAAGCGCCCGACCTCGACGAGATGCGCGCGCTGATGCTGCCCGCGTTGCCGGACGGCACGCAATTGTCGAATCAGCGCTGGTCGTCGGTCTACCGCGTCAGCCACCGGATCGTGCCCGCGTACGGCAAGGGGCGCGTCCTGGTGGCGGGCGATGCCGCGCATATTCATCCGCCGGTCGGCGGCCAGGGGATGAACACCGGCTTGCAGGATGCGCACAATCTCGCATGGAAACTGTCGCTTGCCGCACGCGGTCTCGCGCAGCCCGCGCTGCTCGACAGCTATTCCGACGAGCGGCGGCCGGTCGGCCTCGACGTGGTCGAATCGACCACGCGCGCGATGAACCATGTGCTCGCGCAACAGGCTGCGTTGCCCGGCATGCGTGAAACACAACTGCTGATCAGCTATCGCGACAGCCGGATCGTCGCCGACGAATGTCCTCACTTGACCGCCGGCTTGCCTGCCCCTGGCGACCGCGTACCGGATGCGGGGGGCCTCACGCAGGCCTACGTCGGTCATCCGGTGCGGCTTCATGAACGGATGGGCCGCGGCCGGCACACGCTTGTCGGCTATATCGATGCACAAGATGCTCAACGGGATGCGCAGGTGGCCGCGTTTGCCGACGGCTGTCGCTCACTGCGTGCCGCGCTCGGTGACGCGGGCGCAGCGCTGCTGATTGCCGCGCCCGGTTGCGCGCCGCCGTACGATGAGACGATCCCCGTTTTGACCGATAACGCCGGCGCGTTTGCTGCCACGTTCGGCGCACCTGGCGGCACCGCATGGATCATGCGGCCGGATGGCTATATCGGCTGGCGCAGCGGGCAGGTGTCGGCGCAGGCTATCGACACGTGGCTGCGGCATGCGCAGATCGGGTGATATTCGCGTCGCGGTGCGCAGGTCCCGAGCGGCGCGATAAGTTTCAATCCGCCGGCGCAGGCAACCGGCGCAGGCAACCGGCTCAGGCAACCGGCTCAAAAAGCCGGTTCAATGCGCCGCGTCAAACCGGCAACGGCAACGCGGCCCCGGCAATCGTGTTGATCGACTGGTAGATCGCCGTGATGATCGCGTTGAATAGTTTTTCGACCTCCACGACAACAATTCCGATCAACGTTTGCGCGAATCCCATCGCCATCTGCTTGAGGCCGATCAGATAGAAGTCGCGCTCATCATCCGTAAACTCATTCGCCTCGATCATGCCGGTGATCAACGCGGACTGCTGCGCGAGCGATTGCAGCTGGGTCTGCGAAAATCCTTCGACCGTCGTCACATCCTGCCCTGCGACGTTCCTGACCGCGGAAGCGATGTTGTTGACGAACAGGTCCGCCGTATCCGTGAGATTCAGTGCCATGGCCGCTCCTTACTTTCCCTGCCCTTGCCGGTCGAGAAAATCTTCGTACGCCAGCGCCTCGTACATAAAGTGTTGCACCTGCCCTTTGTTCAACAGCACATCGTCGGCGCGCAATCCTTGAGCGCAATCCATGCTTTTTAAATACGCCAACGTGCGCGACGCCTGCATCAGCGCCATTGCACTCGGGATGACATCCGCGGGACCCGCGTCAGGCATCGATACCGCACTCTGCTTCGGCGGAGTGAGCTTGAGTTTGGCGGCGCAACGGCTTGCCATGCGCGCCTCGATAGCCGCGAGATTGTTTGCATCGGCATCCGCCAGCTGGGTTGGATACGCGTTGCGGTCTTTCAGGTATTGCTCGATCTTGCCGCGCAACGCATCGTCGGGAACAGGGCGGCTTTGCGATTGCAGCGCCAGCGCATCGAGGGTCCCGATAATCTGGTCGTAGCGGTCGGCACGCTGGGCGAACGTATCGGCGGAAGTGCCCATGCTCGTTGACGCGTAGAGACTCATGATGTCGCCATTGACGTTACGGATGCCGCTCGACAAGGCCGGGTCGTAGTCCGGCGCGAGTTGTATCGTGCATGCCGCGATCGACAACACGCTCACCACAATAAGGATGCCAAAACGATATAGTCTGCGAATGGAGCAAACGGAGCACAGTGCGCTCATATCGGACTCCCATAGCCTCTATGCTTTATCGTTCCAAATCCAATTTGGATCGAAATTGAAGCTGATTTCGAGAATTTATTAAAGCGATTTCAGAATTCACCCATCAGGCTTATTCGCTGACACGATACATCGGTGACACGAATATCTTTTGACCATTCCTTTTGTCTGTGTGCGCTATCACACAGTTCACGGCTGCCCCTCACGATAACGTCTGCGGCAGCGATGACGCCGGCACCTGAAGCGAGAGGTTCGTGACCGCAGTTCACCTGGCCTTCGTGCAGCAACGATTCCAAACATCAAATTGACAACCGCCGACTGCACAATTCCGGCGAATGCTTCGTTATCGGAGATTCGATTGATGGGCGCAGGCGATGTGGTGGTTTTTCTCGATGATTTTTCGTATGCGGCAGCGCTCAAGCGAGAATCAAATCCATCGCCGAAAGCACGGATACACAAACCCATTTTCAATTCCACGTAAAGGCAGGACCAGGCAGTCAAGCTGCTATGCGCCGAGAGTTGATCCGTCCGCCGCCTTCCTCGACCTTGGAGGTCAACATGAATGTTCCGCAAAACTGGATTCAACTCGCTTTGTCCACGACCGGGCACTTCGAGGACGCGACGCATCCGTTCAGCGCGGTAACCGGCAACTTCGACGGCATGGGCATCTCCGTGGGCGTGCTGCAATGGAACATCGGCTCCGGTTCGCTGCAACCGCTTGTGCTGGGTATGAACCCCAACGACGTCAAGGCCATGTGCCCGAATTGCGGCGACGATCTGCTGCGCGCATGCGAAGCACGCCCGTCCGATGGATTGGCGATCGTCAGTGCGTGGCAAATCGGGAGTCAACTCAAGCCGCCCGTCCTTGCCGATCTGAAGGCGCTTGCGCAAAGTAGCAACTTCGTCGCGCAGCAGGTCAAAGCGGCGACCCATGTCGCGCAAAACGCGTACGACACCGCGTCATCGTGGTATCAGAGCTGGGCGCTTCAACTGGACCCGCAGGCGTTCTGCTGGTTCTTCGACGTTTACACGCAAAACGGCGGTCTCGCCGATGTCACGCCCGCACAAGTCGACAGCTTTATTGGCGGGGATAGTGCGCACGCAGTGAACACGGTATGCACATGGCTGTCCGCCCGTCAGGCATTCGAACACGGAGCCAAAGACTCGATCCGGAACGCCACGCAGTGGAAGAACGTTTCCGGACCGCCGACGCGCCTCTTCATCGCGTCATACCTGCGCTCGCAGAAGTCGAAGCTCGAATGGCGAGCCGACGTGCTCAATCGCAAAGCCACGATCGCGGTGGGGAACGGCTGGGTGCATGGCGAAAATGTGAATCTGTCCTTTAACCTGGCCGCATCCACCTGACTCGCCCGCACAACGGCCCGCGCATTACGCATTGAACGCACTGCGCGGCGCCGGGCCCACCGACGCGCGCATCGTGACCGACACCGGAAACTCGCGCACGATATCCCACGACGTGCGATAGCAGCGGTTGACCAGCCATCGCACCGCATTCTGTGTGAGCTCGGCCGTCGGAATATGCACCGATGTCAGCGCCGGCGCCGCGTAGGCGGCGGCATAGTCGTCGTCGTAGCCGATCACGGAGACATCGCGCGGCACGACAATCCCCGCCTGCTGGAAGCGCGCGAGCACGCTGATCGCCATCGTATCGTTCGCGCAGAAGAGCGCGGTAAAGGGCCGCTTCATGTCGAGCAGCATTTGCGCCGAGGCGTAGCCGCCTTCCGGCGAGAAGTCCGACTCGACCAGCGGCACGGTTTCACGCGCAATGCCATGGCGCGCGAGTTCATCGAAGAAACCGGCAAGCCGCTCGATATTGTCCGACGCGGTAAAGGGGCCGGAGATCACCGCGATCTGCCGGTGCCCGTGCGCAAGCAGCGTCGCCGCGGCCAGTTCACCGCCGCGGCGATGGTCCGCGCAGAACGATGCCTCCGGCAGCGCATCGAACGCGCGATTCAGGAACACGACGCGCGGGTGCATCCGGTGCAACGCGTGCAGATCTTCGTCGTGCAGGTCGTGGCTGATCACCACCACCCCGTCGCAATCGCGGCCGATCAGAAAGCGCACCGCTTCCATCGCCTGGTCACGCGGCGAGGCCTCGCCGCAACCCGTCGCGACCACCACGTGCCGGTGCACCGCGCGCAACTGCGTATCGGTTTCCTTCAGGATCGTGCCGTAGTACGAACCGAAAAATGTCGGTACGAACAGGCCGATGATGCCAAGCGACTGCGTCGCCATCGCGCGCCCGATCGACGAAGGCCGGAAATTCAGCTCCGCGATCGCGGCGTGCACGCGCGCCGCCGCGTCGGCCGACACCGGCCCTTTACCGGAAATCGCGCGCGAAGCGGTCGATAGCCCCACGCCCGCACGCCGCGCCACGTCTTTCAGAGTTGCCACGCACTGTCTCCGTCAGCCGGTGCTGGTCAGAGGCGCGTGCCGCTTGCCTCGTCGAACAGCGAAATGTGTGCGCCGTCGACCGTAAACGCTGCCGTGTCGCCCACCGCGACCGGGGTCTTTTTCTGATCGATCGACGCAACCTGCGCGCCATGATAATCGAGCCAGATGACCCGGTGGTTGCCCATCGGTTCGACGAGCGACACTTTCGCGCGCTCGCCGGCATCCGCGGCGATTTCGCCGTCCAGATGCACCCGTACGTCTTCGGGTCGCACACCCAGCACGCAGCGCAACCCCGCCGCAGGCGCGGCGCGGAACGCATAGCGCGATACCTCGAGCGTGAAATGCGCCCCTTGAAAGCGCACGTGGTCGCCATCCACCGTGAGCGTGCCGTTTATCAGGTTCATCGCCGGCGAGCCAAGAAAGGTCGCGACGAACAGGTTTTCCGGCCGCGCGTAGACCTCCGCCGGCGTGCCGAACTGCTGGATCACGCCGCTCTTCATCACCGCCATGCGCGTCGCGAGCGTCATCGCTTCGACCTGGTCGTGCGTCACGTAGATCATCGTCGCGTTCAGGCGCTGGTGCAGTTGCTTCAGCTCCCGGCGCAGTTCGGTGCGCAGCTTCGCGTCGAGGTTCGACAGCGGCTCATCGAACAGGAACACGTCCGCTTCACGCACGATCGCCCGGCCGATCGCGACGCGCTGGCGCTGTCCGCCGGACAGTTGCGCAGGCTTGCGCTTGAGCAGCGGCCCGAGCTGCAGCATGTCCGAGGCACGCGTGACGCGCCGCTCGATCTCCGCCTTCGGCGTGCCGTTGATCCGCAGCGCAAAGGAGAGGTTGCGCTCCACGCTCATCGTCGGATAAAGCGCATACGACTGGAACACCAGCGCGACGCGGCGGTCTTTGGGGTCCGCCCAGGTCATATCTTCGCCGCCGATCTCGATGCTGCCGTCGCTCACGTCGATCAGGCCGGCAATGCTATGCAAAAGCGTCGACTTGCCGCAGCCCGACGGGCCGAGCAACACGACGAATTCGCCGCCGCGTACATCGAGGTCGAGCGCGTCGATGACCGTGTTTGCGCCCAGTTGCACCTTCAGGTCGCGCACCGAGACGTTCGCGAGGCCCGCCGGATTCGCTGCTACTGTTGCCATGTTCACCCCTTCACCGCGCCGGACGCGATACCGCGCACGAACCAGCGCCCCGATATGAAGTAGACCGCGAGCGGCACCAGCGACGTCAACAGCGTTGCGGCCATGTTCACGTTGTAGAAGCGCTCGCCAGTCGTCGTATTGATGATGTTGTTCAGCTGCACGGTCATCGGCAGATTCTTTGTGCCGGCAAACACGAGGCCGAGCAGATAGTCGTTCCAGATATTGGTCACCTGCAGGATCATCGCGACCACGATGATCGGCAGCGACATCGGCAGCATCAGTTGCAGGAAGATGCGCCAGAAGCCGCCGCCGTCGATTCGCGCGGCCTTGAAAAGCTCAAGCGGAATGCCTGCATAGTAATTGCGGAACAGCAGCGTCATCACCGGCATGCCGAAAATCGTATGGATCAGCACGATGCCGGGCAGCGAGCTAAACAGGTGCACGCTCGCGAGCACACGCACCATCGGGTAGATCATCACCTGGTACGGAATAAACGCACCGACCAGAAGCACGCCGAACAGCCACCCTGCGCCGCGCGGCCGCCAGAACGACAGCGCATAGCCGTTCACCGCGCCGACCGCGATCGACAACACGGTGCTCGGCACGACGATGCGCACCGAGTTCCAGAAGCCAACCTGAATGCCGTTGCAGTCGAGCCCGGTACAGGCGGCCTCCCATGCGTCGACCCATGGCCGCAGCGTGGCCTGCGCAGGCCACGCGAGCAGGTTGCCCAGACGGATCTCGGCCATCGGCTTCACCGACGTCACGAGCATCACGTACAGCGGCAACAGGAAAAACAGCGCGGCGATGATCAGGAATGCGTAGACGCCGACGCGCGCCGGCGAGAAGCGCGGCCGGCGTGGACGTGGCCGCCGCGTGCTCGCAGTGGCGGCCGCGTGCTGCGCGCGGCGGGCGGGCGGCAAAGAGGCGGCGCCTTCGACCGGATCGAGCGTGCTCATCACACGTCCCTTCGCGTTGCGGCTCGGCTACGCGCGTAGAAGAATGGCGCGAGAATCGCGAGCACGGTCAGCAGCATCACGACCGACGCCGCCGATGCAAGCCCGATATTCGCGCGGCCGAACAGATAATCCATGATGAACTTCGCGGGCACTTCGCTCGCGGTACCGGGACCGCCCTGCGTCATCGCGACCACCGCGTCGTACAGCTTCACGACCATCACGAACAGCAGCACGAACGCGGTCGACAGCGAAGGCCCGAGCATCGGAATGACGATGCTCATGTATACGCGCCAGCGCGGAATGCCGTCGAGGCGCGCGGCCTTCCACAGTTCGTCGTCGATGCCGCGCAGCCCGGCGAGCATCAGCGCCATCACGAGACCCGATGCCTGCCAGACCGTCGCGATCACGATCGTATAGACGACCCAGTCCTGATCGACGATCCAGTCGAAACGCGCATGCTCAAAGCCGATCCTCCGCAACACCGCCTGCGCGCCGAGCGATGGATTGAGAATCCACTGCCAGACAAGACCGGTTGCGACAAACGACATCGCATACGGATACAGGAAAATCGTGCGCAACACGCCTTCCGCCGCAACACGCTGATCGATAAAAATCGCCAGCAACATGCCGATCACGATGCACGCGACGATAAAGCACGCGCCGTACAGCACGATATGCTGCAGCGACACGAGCCAGCGGTCGTTGTGAAAGAGCCGCACGTACTGCGTGAGGCCGACGAAATCGTTCGACGGAAAGGTGCGCGAGTTGCTCAGCGAGACGCGCGCGGTCCACACCATCGTGCCGAGATACGCGAACACGACGGTCAGCGCCATCGGCACCAGCGCGATCCACGCGGCCAGCGGCCAGCGCTTGCGCAGCGGCCGGCCGCGCCGCGCCGCGCCTGCCACGGCCCCCCCGCCCGCGTGCCGCGCCTTGCCCGCGACGTCCGGCAGCGCGTGCGACTTCAACGCACCCATCGTTCGCTCAACCCTTTAGCGCGCCGGCGAATGCCTTTTGCGCATCGTCGACCGACTGGTTCTTGTTCCAGAAGTTCGTGATCACGTCGGTCAATGCGCCCTGCACGTCCGGCGTAATCAGCATTTCCGGATTCGGCAACTGCCGCGACTTGTCTTTCATGATCGCAATCCCCTCTTTCGCGCACATATCGAGCTGGCTCGCATCCACATCCGGACGAATCGGAATCGAGCCCTTGCGCGCGCTGAACGCCACCTGCGCGGACGGCGAGGTCATCACCGTCGCAAGCAGATTCTGGGCCTTGATCGCGTTCGGGTTATCGGTCTTCGGAAACACGAACACGTCGCCCGCCACCAGATACGGCGAATGCGGACCAAAGCCCGGGAAACAGCCGAAGTCCTTGCCCGCCGATTGCTTCGCCGCCGAGAACTCGCCCTTCGCCCAGTCGCCCATGATCTGCACGCCGGCCTTGCCCGAGATGACGAGCGCGGTCGCGTCGTTCCAGTTGCGGCCCGGCGAACCGGGATCGACATAATCGTGCAGTTTCTTGAACGACGCGAGCACCTTCCTGAATGCATCGGACTTCACCGCGTTCACGTCGCGATCGCGGTAGACCTTAAGATACAGGTCCTGCCCGCCGACGTCCGCGAAAATCGCGTCGAACGTGATTTTCTCCTGCCACGGTTGCCCGCCTAACGCGAGCGGAATCACGCCGGTTTTCTTCAGCTTGTCGAGGTCGCTGACGAATTCGTCGAAATTCTGCGGTTCGTTCGCGATGCCCGCTTTCTGGAATAGCGGCTTCGAATAGAAGAACCAGCCCTGCATGTGGATGTCGACTGGCGTCGCGTAGTAGTGGCCGTTCACGCGGATGCTATCGAGAATCGACTGTGGGAAGATGGCCGCCCAGTTTTCCTTCGCGGCCACGGTATCGACGTTATTGAGCAGGCCCTGGTCGATCAGGTCGTGAAACTGCTTCGATGTATTGAACTGCGCGGCGGTCGGCGGATCGCCGCCGACAATCCGGTTGATCGCGGTCGCGCGCGCCTGGTCGGCGCCGGCCACGGCGTTGTCGATCCACTGGCCGCCGGCCTTGTCGTACGCTTCGGCAAACTGGCGGATCGCCGCGGATTCGCCGCCCGACGTCCACCAGTGAATCACGTTCGCCTTCAGCGGCTCGGCCGCGTGCGCAAGCGCGCCGCATAGCGTCAACGCGGACACGAGGGCCACGGCGACGCCGGCCGACGCGCGGGGTCTTCTGCTCTTCATTCCGTCTCCTTCAGGCTTCGCGCCTGCTTTTTTGCAAGTCGGCTGCACGCATGCCGGCAGCGCCGGCATGCTCGATGAAATGTAGGACGAAAGACGCGGGTTCAGGCGCGCGCGGCACGTTCCTGCAGGAACCGGGCGATCAGCTGCGCGCTGCGTTTGACCGTGCGCTGCTGGGTCTGATAGTCGACATGCACGACGCCAAAGCGCCGCTCATAGCCGAACGCCCATTCGAAGTTGTCGAGCAGCGACCACACGAAATAGCCACGCACATCGACGCCTTGCGCGATCGCCTGATCGACGGCCGCGAGGTGGCGCTTGAGGAACGTAATGCGCTGCGCATCGTCGACGCGGCCGTCGCTGACCTTGTCGTCGGACGCCATGCCGTTTTCGGTGATGTAGATCGGCGGCAGCGCCGGATAATTGCGGTGAAAACCAACCAGCAGGTCGCGCAGCCCATCCGGATACACCTCCCAGCCCATCTGCGTGCGCTCGACGCCGGCCAGCGGCACCTCGGTATAGCCATGCGCGCCATCGCTTTGCACGTTGGTGCGGAAGTAATAGTTGATGCCGAGGAAATCGAGCGGCGCATGGATGGTCCGCATATCACCGTCGAGGACGAGCGGCTCGCTGCCCGGCCAAAGCGACCAGAGGTCGTCCGGATACTCGCCTTTGAGCAGCGGATCGAGAATCCATCCGTTGTGCTGCACCTCGAACAGATGCGCGGCGCGCCGGTCCGCGTCGCTCGACGAATTCGCGGAACCCTTGCCGACGTTCGCGACGATACCCTTTTTCGAAGCCGGGTCGTTCTCGCGCAATACCGCGAGCGCATGGCCGTGCGCGAGCAGCAGATGATGCATCGCTTGCGTCGCATAGCGCGGGTTGGCAAGGCCTGGCGCATGATGGCCATTGCCATAGCCGAGAAATGCCGAACACCACGGTTCGTTGAGCGTCATCCACGCGTCGACCTGGCCGCCGAGTTCGCGGCTCATCAGGTCGGCGTAATCGGCGAAGCGATAGACGGTGTCGCGATTGAGCCAGCCGCCGCGATCTTCGAGATGCTGCGGCAAGTCCCAGTGATAAAGCGTGACGAAGGTCTGCAAGCCCTTGTCCTTCAGCTTGCCAAGCAGGCGCTTGTAGAAATCGAGGCCCTTGCGATTCGGCCGGCCCGCTTCGTCCATCACGCGCGGCCATGCGATCGATAGCCGGTACGCTTCGAAGTTCAGCGACGTGAGCAGTTCAATGTCGCTTTCCCATCGATGGTAGTGGTCGCACGCGACCGCGCCCGTGTCGCCATGCAGCACCTTGCCGGGCGTCGCGGAGAACGTGTCCCAGATCGACGGCAGGCGGCCGTCTTCATTGACCGCGCCTTCGATCTGATACGACGCGGTCGCCGCGCCGAGCAGGAAATGCTTGCGCCAGAGCGCGGAACCTGCGGGCGGCGTGAACGGATCGCCACCCGCTTCGCTGCGTGCGGCATCGGGAGATTCAACTGCGTCGTGAGCCACGGATACTCCTGTTGGAAAGTTAAGCCACAGGGTCGTTGCACCAGCTGGAATCCAGTTGGAATGGAAGCGCTTCCATCCGTCCGTTGCGCACGATATCAGCGGGGCTTTCGGCACAGCAATCCGGGTTTCTCTGGAGAGAACAAAGCGGATGCGGCAATGCGCGCAGGCCTGCATGCGCAGCGCATCGGCGCGTTCGCGATTCGCGAACGCTACGGGTCGGCACGCGTTGCAAGGAGGCCAGTCGAAGCGCACACCGTGAGCGCCCCATCCTCGCGCGATATTGACTGTGCATGGCCGCCATGCTTGACAGCACGGTAACGCTGCGCCCGCAAGCCAATTGACACGAGACATACGGAATATTTCTGGCCTTCGGATGTTTTTCGTGTTGAAAGAGTCAGCGCGTACTGTCCTCGCCACCGCCCCGCGGAATCAGGCGAGCGCACAACCGCGAGAAAGGCCTGCCGCAGAGCAGCGTTCGCATTTCGAAAGGCTTCGCGCCCAGTTCAGAAAGGAGGGGGCGGTCATGGACACCGGGTTTGACGAAAAGAGTTGGGATGGCGCGCCGGTAGGCCGGCATGCATGGATCAACACGATCTCGATGCACGGCATGCTGTGCCGGCTCGACGCTTACCGGTCCGGCGCATCAGCGTTCAACACGGCGCGCGCTGGCCAGACCGACATCATGAACGGCGACTTCGCCTGGCAATCGGTATCGCCGATCACGCATCGCGACACCCCCCGCTGGAATGGCGAGCATCTGTTCGTGAAGGTCGTCAAAAGCGGCGTGATGTCGGTCGAACAACGCGGACAGACGACGCGGTTCGGCCCCGGCCACATCGCCGTGATCGATCCGCTGCATACGTTCAACGAATCGTTTTGCGAACCGACGCGCTTGACGATACTCCGCATTCCGAAGTCGGCCCTGCGTGAGCGCGGACTGCGCTACCGCTTCCCGATGGCCTGCTGCCCGGACCCGGCGTCACCGGATGTCGCCGCGGTGCGCGAATTCGTGCTGCACCTGGGGTCGCAAACCGGCAAGGCAAGCGACGCGCTACTCGTGCGGCTTGGCGACCAGTGTCTCGACCTGATGGACGTGCTGGTCAACAACCGCCACGGGGCGGCAAACGGCCGCGCCAGCGCTGCGACCGTACTGCGGGCGAAACAGCTCATTGCGCGCCGGATCGGCGACCCTGAACTGAGCGTGATACGCATCGCGGCCGAGTTGAACATTTCGATTAGTTGCCTGACGCGCGCGTTGAAAGCCAGCGGCGTGTCGCCGATGCGCTATGCGTGGTCAATGCGCCTCGAACACGCGACGCGGCTGCTCGCCGGCGCGCCACAAGGTGCCATCCAGGAAGTCGCGTACCAGTGCGGCTTCGCAAGCGCGGCCCACTTCAGCCGCGCATTCAAGGAACGCTACGGGATGACGCCGCGCGAGTACGCGGCACACCAGAGGACCGCGCACGGTGACGCGCCCGAACCGATGCAGGACGCGCAACGGACGGAAACAGCGTAAGCACGCTGGGCCGCGCGGCGCTGACCCGGTCATCGCCGGTTAGCGCCGCTGTCCCGTTCTATTCCGTTCGACGGCTTACCCTAAACGTGCTGCAGGTTCCTTTACGTTTATTCAGGCCTTTTGCGCGAGCTGTGTCAGCAGCCACGTACGCAGCGCGACAATCTCCTCCGCACAGACCGAGTGCGGCATCGGGTACGCATGCCATTCGACGTCGCTACCGCGCGCGCGAGCGAAGTCACGCGCGGTTTCGCCCAGGCTCACCGGCAACACGTCGTCCTGCGTGCCATGCGCGGCAAAGATCGGCGTATCGCGGTTCGCTTCGGTCGCGTGGCTTTCAATATACGGTTGCGACGGCACGTAGCCCGACAGCACGATCAGGCCAGCGAGGGGCTGCGGATGCGTCAGCCCGGCCGAATACGTCATCGCCCCACCCTGCGAAAAGCCGGCGAGAAAGAGCTTCGACGTCACGATGCCGCGTGCATTCTGCGCGCCGATCAGCTGCCGCACGGTGGCGCATGACGCATCGATGCCTGCCTCGTCGACTTGCCGGTTGATGCCCTGAAACGACAGGATGTCGTACCACGCGCGCATCACGTAACCGTTGTTCGCCGTCACCGGAATCTCCGGCGCATTCGGGAAGACGAAGCGCACCGCGGGCGCTCCGGCAAGGCGCAGTTCGGGGATCAGCGGGACGAAATCGTTCGCATCGGCGCCGAGGCCATGCATCAGGATCACCGCGAACTCGGGGTTCGGCGCGGTTTCGATTTCGATCGTCGACGTCGGGTCATTCATGTTTTACGGCTCCTCGTAAGCAAAAACCGGCCTCAGATCAGCCGGGACAGAATCAGCAGGATACCCGCGAGCGACACGACCCACACGAGCGAGCGCAGATACGGAACGCCAGCCGCATAGAGCGGCACGTACACGATGCGGGCGGCCAGATAGAGCCACGCGCCCAATTGGGTTTGCGCGCTGTCGCGGCCCGCGACGTGTGCAATCAGGACCGCGGCGGCGAACACCGGCAGCGTCTCGAACAGGTTGCTCTGCGCGCGCATCAGCCGCGCGGTGATCGTGCCGACCGGCGCGCCCGGCTCGTCACGCGCGCTGGCGTTGTAGGGGATACCGGTTTCGCGGTTGCGCAGCAACGCCGGCAATACCACTTGAATCAGCGCGAGGACGAGCGTCCACGCGAGCAATGTCAGTTCGATGGTCATCGTTTCCTCTTCTCGTGGCAGCCGTTACTGCGGGCCGATCATACCGATGCCGGCGCTGTCGGCCACTTTATGCCCCAGACTTACCCTGCTTTCTGGCATGGGCTTGCGCATCTTAAAATAGCGCCTTCGCCGTTGACGAAACGACCATGCCTTATACCGCCCCTGCCCATCACGCCCCGTTGGACCTCGCGACGCCGAGCGACGACGCCGATATGTTCGAGCTCGCCCCGGTGTCGCTGTGGCTGGAAGACTTTAGCGGCGTGCGCGCGCTGTTCGACGAATGGCGCGCGCAAGGCGTCAGCGATTTGCGCACGTTCCTGCAGTCGAACCCGCCGCGGGTGGCCGAATGCGCGAGCCGCATTCGCGTGATCAAGGTCAACCGCAAGACGCTCGCGCTGTTCGACGCCACCGATTTCGCCGAACTCACCGCTAACCTCGCGGAGGTGTTCCGCGACGATATGCTGAAAACGCATCTCGAAGAGCTGTGCCAGCTATGGTCCGGGCAGAGCCACTTTATGAGCCAGACGGTCAACTACACGCTCGGCGGCCGGCGCCTCGATGTATTGCTTAAGGGTCAGGTGCTGCCGGGGCACGAAGCGCGCTGGGATCGCGTACTGGTGTCGGTCGAGGACGTCACCGAACTCGAACGCACGCGGCTGCGTATCGCGCACGCCGAACAATACGCGCGCGGGCTTTTCGAGCATTCGCCGGTGTCGTTGTGGGTCGAGGATTTCACCGCGGTCAAGCGGCTACTGGATGAAGTGCGCGCGCAAGGCATCGTCGATTTCCGCGTGTTCACCGACGTGCACCCGGAGTTTGTCGAGCGCTGCATGCAGGAAATCCATGTGCTCGACGTGAACCAGCACACGCTCGAGATGTTCGCCGCGCCTGACAAACACACACTGCTCGCGCGCCTGCCCGAGGTATTCCGCGACGATATGCGTCCGCATTTTCGCGAGCAACTGATCGACCTGTGGGAAGGCAAACTCTTTCAGCAGCGCGAAGTGCTCAACTACTCCCTCGACGCGAACGAGGTGCATGTGCACCTGCAGTTTTCGGTGTTGCCCGGCCATGAACGCGACTGGGACCTGGTGCTCGTCGCGCTCACCGACATCACCGCGCGCAAGAAGGCTGAGGCCTATCTCGAGTATCTCGGCAAACACGACGTGCTGACCAAGCTGCGCAACCGCTCGTTCTATGTCGACGAGTTGAACCGGCTCGAGCGTAAAGGCCCGTATCCGGTGACCGTTGTGATGGCGGATCTCAATGGGCTGAAGCGCGTGAACGACCAGTTGGGGCACGCGGCCGGCGACGCGCTGCTGCGGCGCGCCGGCGAAGTGCTCGCGAAGGCGATGGAAATGCCGTTCGTCGCCGCGCGCATTGGCGGCGACGAGTTCGCGATTCTGATGCCCGGCACCGATGAGCGCGGCGGTGTCGCGATGATCGAAACGCTCCACAAGCTGGTCGAGTTGAACAACCAGTTCTATCCGGGGTCGCCGCTCAGCTTGTCGATGGGCACCGCGACCGTGCAGCGCGGCGAGCGTCTCGAGGCCGGCGTGCTGCGTGCGGACCTGCTGATGTACGAGGACAAACGCGCGATCTATGCGAAAGAAGAGGCGCGTGGGCGGGAGGGGTGACCGCGCGTCGCCTGCCCTTTACCGCGGCAGCTTGGCCGCGAGCACATCAATCTTTTCGATCTCCGGCGGCTCGGCGAGCAAGTCGCCGGCCCTCTCCATCAGCGCGGCGGCCACCTTGCCGGACAGATGCGCGTTGCGCCCGGCCTCATCGTTGAACGCATCGAAAATCGCAAACGTGGACGGGCCGAGCCGTATGCCGAACCATGCAATCGTGCCCGGCTCCACTTCGACGAGCGGCAGGCCACCGCGTAGAAACTGCTCGACGTCCTGCTCCTTGCCGGGCTTCGCTTCGAGGCGGACATACAGTGCCAGCTTGACCATCATGCACCTCCTTTGTCATCCGGAACGTTGGTCAATCCAGTATAGTCGCGCTCCGCGCAGCGCCCCGCCGGCGAGCCTCGCGCCCTGCTTCCGGGCGGTCTACCTGAATCAGGAGCGCACCGGCACCCCATACATCTCGACGATGCGACGATCCTGTTCTTGCGCGGAAAACCGCTCCCATTCGATGCCGTTGACGTCGACGGTGCTTGTAAAGCCTTCCGCATCGTCCTCTTCGAAGCCGACGTGACGCAGTTGCCCCGCGCGTGGCGGGTTCTCGTTGATTGAAAAGTTGAGCAGGTCGGTGCGCCACATCGCATAGCGGCCGGGCACGACCGCGGCGGGCGTTTGCCCGAAGCGGCGGCTGTAGTCCGCGATCGATGCATCGAGGTTGGCGACAGCCAGTGCGATATGAAAGCGTTTCATGGTCCCTCCTTTTATTCAATCAGGACTGCCGGGACCATCGTACGGAACGCGTGAGGGCTTAACCAGTCAAGCGGGCATGCTGGTATAACGATTACCCGCTTTTACGGCGCGGCGCGCACCGTGCGGAATGCGCCGCATGGATGCGAAAGCGCGTGCGCATCTGGCTCAGCGCGCGTCGACCTGATGCCGCGCAGGCGCAATACTGACCGGCGGCGCATCGAGCGCGCCGCGCATGCGCCGCGCTTCGTCGGTTGGCGTCAGGCCGAATAGCCGCTTGAACTCGCGGCTGAACTGCGATGCGCTTTCGTAACCGACCCGCGCCGCCGCCGCGCCCGCATTGAGCCCGTCCTGCAGCATCAGCAGGCGCGCCTGGTGCAGTCGCGTCGTCTTCACGTATTGCATCGGCGAGGTCGACGTCACGATCTTGAACTGCGCGTGAAACACCGCGAGACTCATGCCCGCTTCGCGCGCGAGCGTATCGACGTCCAGTGCGCCGTCGTAATCGCTATGAATGCGCCGCAGCGCCTTCGCGATACGCCCGAAGTGCTGCTGATGTGTGAGCGCCGCGCGGATCGCGTGGCCCTGCACGCCGGTCAGCACGCGGTAGCAGATCTCGCGCACGATCGACGGCGCGAGCACGCGCGCGTCGAGCGGGGTCGCAAGCGCTTCGAGCAGGCGTTCGACCGCGTCGCACAGCGTCGGATCGAGCGGCGTCGAATAGATGCCGCGCGGCTCGTCGTGCGTGCCGGTGCGCCTGTCTTCGACCAGCATCAACAGCTCGGCGACCATCGTCAGATCGATGTCGATCCCGATGCCGAGGAACGGCTCGGCCTGGCTCGCCTCGGTCTCGCATTCGAACGGCATCGGCACCGATGCCACCAGATACTGCTGCGCGTCATACACGTATGACTGGCCGCCCAGATAGCCGCGCTTGCGCCCCTGGCAGACGATCACGATCATCGGGTCGTACATCACGGGGTGGCGCGGCATCGGGCGGCTCGCACGCATCAGCTTGACGCCGGGCACGCACGAATAGGTGAAGCCATCAGTGGGCGCGAGGCGGTCGAACAGGTCGGCCATATGCCGCTGCGCGCGGCTGATCGGACGGGCTTGCGCGCGAACGCTTGACGCGTCGCGCAGTTCGGGGAGATCGGAAAGAAACGTCATCACGGTACCTGTGCGGGAACTGATCAGCACACCTCTCGTGCGCCACAGAATCAGGCTTGAAATCTAGCATTAATTGCACTTCTGCGCGTGACGGTACTAGAAATAGGCAAACCTTCAAGACGTTCAGGTATTCCCTGAGACGATTCTGCTGCCTAATATGGGAACCCTGACGAGAGACCTGCCATTCAACGTCAACCCGCGTTTGCCGTGCCGATTGCGACGACGCTACGCCCGCTTATAGGCCCGATGCCGGAAACGCGCGATGCGAATGGGGTAAGCCCGGCGGTTTGCTGAAGGCGGCGGCTGCAAGGTCTCTTTTGCAGGAATCCACATGACCACGACGGGCGGCAGCGCATTCATCCTCGCTTCCTTTGCCCCTTAACCCCTGTTAACCGCCGCACGCAGTTCAGCGGCATAACCCGAGTTTCGCCCCGCAGTGCCGGCGCGCCTTTCCGACAGGAACGGCGCGCCGGCCGCTCGTCGTTGCTGCATGTTTCATCAGGATGTTTTTCACTGGAGAGAGTCCCGTGATTGACCGTATTCAGGCTATGCGTACTTTTATCCGGATCGTCGATACGAACAGCTTCACGCGCGCCGCGGAATCGCTGAACATGCCGCGCGCGACCGCGACGACGATCGTACAGAACCTTGAGGCCCTGCTCGGCACCGCGTTGCTGATCCGCACGACGCGGCGTCTGTCCGTTACGCCGGAAGGGGCCGCTTATTACGAGCGCTGCGCACAGATTCTCGCCGACATCGACGAGATGGAAGCGAGCTTGCAGCAGACCCTCGCGAACCCCAGTGGACGCCTGCGCGTCGAGATGCCGGGCGCGGTGGCCACCGCGCTCGTGCTGCCCGCGCTCGACGATTTTCACGCGCGCTACCCGCACGTCGAGTTGTCGATCGGCATCAGCAACCGCACGGTGGATCTGGTTGGCGAGGCAGTCGATTGCAGTATCCAGCTGGGCGAGTTGCCGGACTCGGGACTCGCCGCGCGGCGGCTTGGCACGCTCGAGCATGTGACGTGCGCGAGTCCGGCGTATGTCGAACGCTTTGGTATGCCAGAGAGTCTTGACGATCTCGCTCGGCACGTCGCGGTGAACTGCACCACCGGACGGCATGGTGAACGCGCGGACAGCTTCGATTTCGACGTGGACGGCAGCCCGCTTGCGGTGAAGATGGATGGCTTCGTCAATGTGAACGACGAACAGGCGTGCCTGACCTGCGGCCTGCAGGGGCTCGGATTGATTCAGCCGGCAAGGATCGCCGCGCAGCAGTGGCTCGACGCGGGGATGCTATGCGAAGTGCTGCCGCAGTGGCGGCCGCTATCGACAACCGTGTCGATTGCGTATGTGAAAGGGCGACGCGTGTCACCGCGCGTACGGGCTTTCGTCGACTGGCTTGCTGAGTTGTTCGAGAAGGCGGGGCATGTCGAAGCGGATATGTCGCGGGTGCGGGAGTTGATGCGTGGAGGGTTGCATGCGGCGTGATACGGCCTGGTTGGTAAGCGGGCGACGTTGTGCACCAACGTCCTCCGCAAGGGCGGCGCGACTCAAGCCACGCTGCCCGGCTCGCCCCGGCGCTATCCGCCTTGTTCTCGCTGCGCACGTGCACGCGAAATCATTTGCAGCACCGATACATTTGCGTTGACCGGCAGCAACTCCGTTTCCGGGTGCTCGACGGCAAATACACGAAAGATCTGATCGGCAAACGCCTGCCCGATCGCGTCAACGTTCCTGAAGTCGAGCACCACCCTTCTGAACAGATCGAGTCGCGCGAGCAGTCGTTTCGCTTGCGAGCGCGAAATCAATCCGTCGCTGCCGTATCTGGCCAGATCGACTGGAACCACCGTTTTGTCGAACGTGTAGTCGTCGCTTTCGGTGTACTCGTCGAAGACTTCCCTGGTGGTGTGTTTCGCACTGTTACTCAGGGTCATGAAAACGGATGTACCGTTTGCCGCGATCTCGCGTTCCATCACCACGTCTTCATAAGCATCCTTATGGTGATCGAAATAGAGGGCGCCCGACAGAATGCCGAACTGGTCGAACATGCGGGACGTGAAAAAAATCCCCTCACCCGAATGGTTACGGGGATCGGTCGTCAGTTTGCCTTTGGCCAGTTCGAAAATTGCGTGCCGCTCGTCCAGAAGATTCAGTTCCGCTTGAATCTTTCTGAAGATGCCGATGCCGTCGTCAGAAATCATGATTTCCGTGGAAAGCGCGGTTTGGGCAATCTTCACCAGAACCGCATTTCCGTTGGAGTGATCGATTGCGTTGTTGAATATCTCAGTGAAGCCGTGGTGCCAGATATTCACGATATTGGCCGGAAGAGATGCAACACATGGCTTCACCGCGTCGCTCCACACCACGTCTTCTTCTAGCGGCTGTGTGAGCGGATAACGAAAGCCCTTCGAGAAAAGCGGGACCAGCCGGTAGCGCGCGTCCCGTGTATTGCCTTCCTTGACGATCGCGCCCTGCTCCCGCAACACAACGAGGTGCTTATTGACCGCCTGGCGGCTGATCGAGAATTTATCCGCCGCGAGTGCTACGACGTCGCCGACATGCAACTCGATATGCTCGAGCAGGAAGCTTCGCACCTGCTCGCCTTGTGGACGTACCCGGGTAATCAACGCGCGCCCCTTTTGACAACCTTGCGTTCTTTTATTGTCAACTTTAAGGCGATTATTGTCAACCTTAAGTCGCGCTTGACCCGGTTCGATGCTCCAGAGGCCGAGCCTATGCCGCGCTCGGCCTCATCACTAAATCAGGACTCTTCCGACCAGACCATATTCTCCCGCGCCATCAACGCGGTCGACGCACCCGGCCCGAACGTGCCGGCCGTGTAAGGCCGCGGCCGGTCGCCGGCGCGCTTCCAGCCTTCGATGATCGGATCGGCCCACGCCCATGCAGCTTCCAGTTCGTCGCGGCGCATGAAGTGCGTGAGGCGTCCGCGCACGACGTCGATCAGCAGCCGTTCGTACGCTTCCGCGCGCCGGCCCGTGAACGCTTGCTCGAGATCCAGATTCAGATTGACCGGCAGCGTGCGCATGCCGCTGCCCGGTTCTTTCGCGAGCATCTGCAGCTCGATCGACTCGGCCGGTTGCAGTTGAATGACAAGCCGGTTGCCGCAATTGCGCGGGCCGCATGGGCTATTCGGCATGATCGAGAACGGCAGGTCCGCGAACTCGATCACGATCTCCGACAGCTTCTTGCCCATCCGTTTGCCGGTGCGCAGGAAGAACGGCACATGCGCCCAGCGCCAGTTGTTGATATGCGCACGCAGCGCGACGAAGGTTTCCGCGTGGCTGTCCTTCGGCACGTTGTCTTCTTCCAGGTAGCCCTTCACCGGTTCGCCGCCCACCGCGCCCGACGTGTACTGCCCGCGCACTGTGTCGCGCGACAGATCGTCGGCGGTCATCGGGCGTAGCGAGCGCAGCACCTTTAGCTTCTCGTCGCGCACCGCGTCCGGGTCGAGCGATACCGGCGGCTCCATCGCGACGATGCATAGCAGTTGCAGCAGGTGGTTCTGCACCATGTCGCGCATTGCGCCGGTCTGATCATAGAAGCCCGCGCGGCTGCCGACGCCGACCGTCTCCGCGACGGTGATCTGCACGCTGCGGATATACGGTGCCTGCCACAGCGGGCCGAAGATCGCATTGCCAAAGCGCAGCACCATCAGGTTCTGCACGGTCTCCTTGCCCAGATAGTGGTCGATCCGGTAGATCTGCGTTTCGGCGAAGTGCTTGCCGACCGAATTGTTGATCGCCCGCGCCGATTCGAGATCGTGGCCAAGCGGCTTTTCAAGCACGACGCGCGAGTTTGTGTCGATCAGCGCGTGTGCGGCGAGGTTGTCGCAGATCGTCGTGAACAGTTCGGGCGATGTTGCGAGATAGAAGATGCGCTGCACTTCGGGCCGCGATGCCTGTGCGAGGCGTGCGTAGTCTTCGGCGTTATCGACGTCGACGCGTACGTATTCGAACAGCGCGAGGAATCTGTCCCATGCGGGCGCTTCGAGCGCTTTTCGTTCGATGAACGGCTTCGAGTGCTCTTCCATCCAGCCCACGTACTGATCACGCGTCCAGTCGCGGCGGCCGATCGCCAGGATGCGCGTGTCGGCGGGCAGGTTGCCGTGCGAATGCGCCATGAACAGCGCGGGCAGCAGCTTGCGGGCGGATAGGTCGCCGGCGCCGCCGAAGATGATCATGTCGAGGGGGAGGTCCAGCGTAGCGGAAGCGTTGGAGGTTGTCATAGCGCGGTCGCATCAAGTGAAAAGCAGCGGTCGGGGAACTGGATCAAACGAAAAGCGCGACAGATAAGCGGCCATGCAGAGCGGACGACTTGAGCCGGGTTCGGCATCCAGCCGCGACGGTTTTCGTGAGACGCCTATGGTGCAACGTTTTTGCGTTGTTTGCACGTAGGCCTCGGCAAGAAAAATGAACACTGAACGGTCGTGCGTGGAAATGACCGCGGTCATTTCGTGTCTCATACACCACGTTTTAACCCACCAATCGGCATTTATGTTCAGCAGGTCCGATGACTCCTGTGTCGAATGCACGTTGTGAAAGTCGTTATTTATCCTCCTGTAATAAATCAGTGGCACACGCAGCCGCGCTGATTAGTCTAAAACACAAAATCCACAAATAAAAATATGAAACCGTAAATCAACTGTTTGGCACAATTGTTAACATTGTCCTCCAAACATGTCCCGTCTAATATTCCAGTGACGCAAGGTTTTTCATGCCAACTCCCGTGAAACCCGGAAACGTCGGAGCGATTTATCATCATGAAGATAGCTAATTATGCACCTGACACTACGGATAGTGTCACCTGGGATAATTTCGGAAGCTTTGATAAGTTGAATATCAAGTTTACATACGACACAACCAACCCGCCGATGTCCGTAGGTTATTTAACGGCAAACGCAACCAGCCAGTTGAGCGTAACCTTATCAGTTTCCTGTTATGACAAGAATGGAAACCCACTGACTGGATTATCCGGCGACGACCTGTCAAGCGCCCTCTTACCGGTATACAGCGACACCGGGGAACAGCTTGAATTAACGTCTGAGGCATCAAGGAGCAACGCTGGCAACCCACTCGCGTACGTCTGGCACGGAGAATTCAGTTCGGATAACGGTAATTATACGATCAGCTATTTTATCTCTGCTCAACAAACCGCACTTGGAACCAATCCGAAGATTTGTGCGGTGTTTGTACCACCGACAAATGGTGAATCGCCAGACACGCCTTCCCCTGTTTTAACGATCGACGTAATGGATAATGCCTGGATGTATCTGGGTTCATTATCAGCCTTGCATCTTTCTTTCAGCGACTACCCTACAGACGACAGTAGACAAATATGTGCAAACGATCAAAATCAGATTGGTATTACCGTTACCGCCACCTGCCTTGACGCATTGAATAATCCGTTATATCAGATGCTTCCGGACAATCTCCTGGATGTCGTCGAGCTTATTTACTATGATTCAGGTAACGAATTGACGTGGGTCGAAGACCTTGCACCCGACACCGACGGAAATCCATTAACCTATGCCAGGTTTTTGGCTCTGCCGGCCAAAGAGGTGCATCTTACCCAGGGGCAGGTCAGCATTGTTTCAACAATGGATGGAACTTATTCAATAACGTATTATGTTTCGGCTCCTGCTAAATCCGATGGGCAGAATAGCAAGATCGCCGCCAGGTTCAGCTCGGATAGTTCCCACACGTACACGACACAGAGCGGTTCACCCTACGATTGCTCACTAACAGTAATTCCTTGCAGCAGTCCGTGGTGGAATTTGAAGAGCGTATCCGCATTGACCATCGAATTTTCAGACTACCCAAGCTCCACAAGTCGGGTCATAAATGCAAATGATGAATATCAGGTCGCCGTCACAATCACAATGGTGTGTAGCGATCAGGATGGGCAGCCGCTCGAAGGGCCATCATCCAGCGATTTTTTGAATTACATTTCCCTTATATATTTCGACTCTGCCGACCCGGTCGATAAAAGCGGTGGTAATCCTCTCATCTACACGGATACACCGGTTAGTGAGCATCCATTATTCGTCCAAGCCGCGACCATACAAGATTCGCCTGGAACATTCTTAGGGATGTACTACGTGTCCGCGCCATCCGGATCAGATGGTACAACATCTAAAATTTCAGGAAAATTCTCCCCCTCCGTCCAACCCGACACGAAATCATCCAACTACTTGACCATTAAGGCTTTTGCAAGCACGTGGTGGAATATTGGATCGATTTTAGAGCTGGATATTAAATTTAAAGAGAATCCCGACGCGTCAGGTTGCACAATATACGCAAATGGTTTAAATCAGGTTCCCGTTACCGTAAAAATAACGGTTACTGATCAGGATGGCAATCCGATGACCGGAATGGATGATAGTCTGACTGACGCAGTTCGCTTGATCGATTACACGACGGGAGATGAGATTCCATTTACAACCAACCCTTCAGGCGATATTACTGGAAACAGTATCGTTTATTCCAATATTTCGTTAACCTACGCCCACGGCATGTTTGATCAGTCTAATCGTCCAAACTTCGCCCCAAGTATTTCCAAGATCGGAGATTCAAATGGTACTTACACGATCGTCTACTATATTTCAGCACAAACTAGTGCAGCTATTGAATTAGGCAACCCTAATGAATATCCGGTGGCAGCAGAATTCACTGCATGCGGAGTAACCCAAACCACTCAGTCCGGTTCAGGATTCGACAAACACCTTCAAATTGCCGTCGAATCTGCCAAAGTATACAAATCCGCTGATTTTTCATTCAGCCGAGAGGACGCGGCGAATCAGGTCGATGTTACTTTTTTCAATGAAAAGGGTAATGAACACCAGAGCACATGTGACGTTGACAACTGGTATCTATCTCTTACCGATGAAAATTTTTACATCGCTGACGCTGACGTTTCATACCCGGACCAGTCTGGTTGCTTCGGAATATACGATCATCAAGTTGGTGAATTGCGCAATGCTACGTGTGTTGAGACATACAAATATGACCAGACACCAACAACTGCAAACGTAAGTTTCATGGTTTACCATGCGACGACCTACGATTATTCGGTTACGGCAGCGAGTCACGCATTCTCTGTGCCTATCAGCAAATACCCAGAGGCTCTAACATTTACGCGAATCACAGCCTCGACAAACGCATCGTATTACGACGCAGGTGACAATTATTGGAAGCATAGTACATGCTCGATTCACGATCAATACGGCAACCATGGTGAAATATACGTCCACCCCAATAAAGATGAGGATTGTAATAGCCTATATATCAACGATTCACCGACAGATCCTTGATATTTTTGATATGCGTGCACGTGTTCCCTTAAGTGAGAGATTCCCGGAGACGATATGTCCGCCAAATTCTTCAGCCAGGCAGGATCCAACTTTAAGAATCCTGCACAAGGGCGAGTCAACGCAAGGACGGGACAGTTCACAGTCAGTCTGAAAATTGGGGATTTGATCGCAAACAACGGTATGGGGCCCAAACTGCCACTTACCATAGAATACGTTCCCTTCGATAACGACAACGTATATGCGCTGGGAATCGGATGCAGCCTTGGTTTATCACACTACGATCGCGCAAATCTTCTTCTCACAACCAGCTCAGGCGAACAATACAAAACAATCGAATCAGGTGACGGTTCATCCGTAAGCATAAAACAGAGAAATGCGGAGAATTTTTTGTTTCTGAAAATCTCGGACATCGAATATCGCCACATCTCGAAATCAGGCGAAGTCGAGATTCTGAGCTCCCGATCGATGTCGCCCAATTGTTTCGTTCCCATCCAGATTATAACTGACGTGGGTTATCAATTAAATTTGACATGGCAAGCTAATGGAGAGCAAAATCAACTGATTACCGTACGCGACGAAAAGAACACCTTGTGCGAATTCATGTACGATCCAACCTGCAAAATTAGAGTTTTCCCAGATTCGTCGGAAGAATATCAAATCACCCTGGGGACACAAAACAAATATTTATCTGAATATAAGGTCCTTACTGACTCGGATACCTACACCTGGAGCCTCGAATACACCACGGTGGGCGGAGAAACACTGCTGACGCGCATCACCGATCCGTCGGGATACGTGGAGCATGCCGTCTATACAGACGCCGTCATGCAGTTTCCTCCGGGCGCAAATATGCCGGCTTTGCCTGCGGTAACGCAATACGTACAGTCCCCGGGAATGTCACAGCCAGACACGACGGTTACTTACGACTACAGCAACTATAACTACCTCGGGTATGGCATCGCCAATTCTTGGGATGCTGAGAAGGACAATTCTTGCACGGTACTAAGCGATACCGTCTTCTATACGAGCACCGAAACGATATCCGATACGGACGGAACGACCCGCAGCACGATACGCAAATTTAATAACTACCATATGCTGGTTACCGAAACGATTGTGAACGGAAATACCTCGAAAAAAAGGGAGACCAATTTCGTCTATTATGCAAAACCTGGAGTCGAATACGAAGAGCAGCCCCCTCAGTTCCAGCAACCAACGTCACGCACCATGACCTGGACCGAAGGCGATCTGCTTCGTACTGAAACCGTAGATACCACTTACGATGAGTATGGGAATCATCTGACCAAGAAAACAACAGGCAAAGAGTCGACTGAATGGACATATTATTCCGCTGCGGGGGAAGCGGGTAACGAGTACACGGGTTGCCCACCCGACCCATATGGTTTCGTTACCAACGTAAAGACCAAAACGGTCACTCCCGCACCGTCTGAGCTCAATGATTTTTCCGAAGAACAGACGCAATTCAAATACACAAGCTTCAAAACACGCAGTGGCAGTCCCGCAGACAGTTGCCCTTTGCTGAGCATGACGACGAAGTTTCGCGATGGTATCAAGCTGCAATCGAACGGAATCACGTATGACTCCACGGACAGCAGCAACTATGGTCGAGTAGCGAGCGTGGCCAATACGTTAATCAGTGACACCCCCGGTTACACACTTGCGTTGACGTATGAAATCCAACAAGACGCACTGAAGCAGACCGCGATAGTCATTGGTTATGACAATACCCAAAAAACAAAATCGGTCAGCCATTCAGTACTAACTAATAGATTGCTGTCCGAGCAGGACAGTCTTGGCAACACGACCGAATATACCTATGATCATCTGGGACGGCCTGTTTCTCGTGTTCTCAATCCGGGGACGCCCTACGAAAACGAAATAACCATTTCATATGACATAAAAAAAGATCCCACCAATGAAGAAAAAGTAACGGATATTTTGACTACGTACAGAGACTCCTCAGGGAGTACAGAGCAGATTCACTACGACGGACGGCATCGTCCAATCCGGTTGAGTCAAAATTCAATTGACTCGGGTCAGAGTGATACTTTTTTTGATATTGCAATCGCAAACTACAACGCGTTCGGTCACCCAGCCGACCTGACCACGAAGGATTACGCGGATCCACTCAATCTCAGCCCCACGTCCCAGCAACACATCGAATTTCTGTACGACGATTGGGGTAACCGGGAAGGAACCCGATATGACAGTGGGCAAACAAAGTATCAACGCTATGACCCAGTCACGCTGACTCAAACTGAGCAACTGACAGACAACGCAGGAACGCCCTTGCTCGGAGCTCAAGTCACCACATTCGATGTAAACAAAAATCCGCTTAAGGTTGAACGAAAGGATTTGCAGCAAACAACCGTGAGCACAACAACCTATGTCTACGACGGCTCTGGCAGACAACGCCAATACACGGATGAGGTCGGAAATATCACAACGTACGACTATGACGAATTCGATCGCGTGAGCACAGAAACCGCCCCCGACGCGACCGTTGTTGAGAAAACGTACGACGCCCACTCGACAGAGTCCCTCATCGCAACCATCAAGGTTAGCCGGTCCGACAATCAGGTCGAACTGGGCGCTCAAACTTTTGACGGACTCGGACGCACAACTCAAAGTCACACCGGCGGTCGGACTGAAATCAGCTCTTACGAGGCTGGCAATGATGCGCCTGCGACCGTCACCGACAACGCGGGCATTACGCTTTCCTATGACTATGTGCCGGAACTGCAAAGTGCGATAAGGCATGTAGGCGGACCGACGCTACTTCAGGACTTCACATACGACGCCCCGACAGGGCGCCCGCTCGACGCCAGCGAGGCTGGCAGCTATGAACGCTCATCGCAATGGACCTCCGCTGGCCGCCTCTTGCTTGAGCGGTTCACGCCGACAGGTGGGCCACAGCGCGAAGCCAGTTATTCCTGGACACTACGGGGCAAGCTTCTTTCCTACACTGACATCACAGGCAATGTCCAGCAGCTCTCGTATGACGCATATGGCAGGCTCTCGAAGATTGCCGACGAGGCCGTTACCGTTACGTTCGCCTATGATCCGGCGGGACGCCTCTACATGCAAAAAGCAACTGACTCGAGCTCGGGAGCATCGCTCACGACGCAGTTGTCGTACGACGACCTGGGCAGAGAGGTGACTCGCGAACTTGCACCGAGCGGCGGGGCACCCATCGTGACCATCACCCGCACCTACTACACGAACGATCAACTGCAATCGTGCAAAACAGTACAGGGAAGCGAGACGCTGCGAGAGGAGCAGTACACGTACGATAATCGCAATCGCCTGGTCGACTATTCGTGCACGAATGGGAGCCGGCCTCCGGTCGACGGCTACGGTCAGCCAATCGCGTCGCAACACTTCACTTTCGACATGCTCGACAACGTCACGGAGTGCATCACGGCGATTGCGCAAGGCTCTGCAGCGTCGGACACGGCAACCTTCCACTACGACAATCCGTCAGACCCGACTCAGTTGACGTCGGTGACTCACGCTGGGAACAGTTCGTATCCGGCCGTCATCGAACTTGCTTACGACGCGAACGGCCGCATGACGATGGATGAGAGGGGCCGCACGCTTACCTACGACGAGGCCGGGCGGTTGGCTTCGATCGTTTCCCCGGATGGATCGAGCGCCGAGTACCACTATGACGCGAATGACATGCTGGTGATACAGATATTGAACGGAAACGACATGCGGCAGTTGTACTACCGGGGGCAATCGCTCGTGGACGAGGTACGCGCGACGCAGAACGAAGCTAGCCGCTTTATCCAGACGCCCACTGGATGCGCCGCCGTTAGCGACGAGTCGATGACTTCGCCGTAAGGCATCGACGTGTCATCGTGCTATACACGGCAAACTTGGACAGTGCATCGACTACCGAGCGGAGAACGGCCATGACCTCGTACCTAACCGGCACCGACCGATCCGAAAGCTTGCTGCTAGCGATATCAGGCGGGACGTCGCAAGACATTGCTTATTCTCCGTTCGGCAGCGCTCCATCGACCTCTATCGACGAGGTTCCCTTGCCGGGTTTTAACGGTGAACGGCGCGACCCGTTGTGTGGTTTCACCCACCTCGGAAACGGATATCGCGCCTATAACCCGACCTTGATGCGCTTCACGTGCCCCGACAACGAAAGTCCGTTCGGAGTGGGGGGAATCAATGCGTATACGTACTGCGGTAGTGATCCGATCAATAAGGTCGATCCGAGTGGAAAACAGTTCGGAGAGTTTCTGCTTGGAATGTTTGCGTTCACCCGGAGAGTGACAACGGAAGCCGTAGGCGCCGCATCCACTAAGGCAGCCACCGAAACGGGGCGAGTTGTTACCGCCGCAGCCACGACTACATCGGTCGCCATGAATACCGGGGCAGCATTTGCAGAAAACCCCAAGGCACAGAAAGCGCTCGGAACGTTAGGAGCGTTGGCCGGGATCTGGGGGACATTCTCGGTTATAGGTGACGTCTATCATACGATGCGCTTCGCCGCGCATGAGGTACACAGGGCTGAACAAGTTGCCGTCCAGCGAATCAGGATGTTCGATGATGAGGTTGCAACACATTTCGGCGGGCGCCGTCGCGATGCAACATTGCACCGGCAAGGCAGCATTCGACGCCGCAACCTTCCCGATCCGTCCGTAGTCGACGACGATGCCGTTCGAGATAGTTCGTCGTTGCCCAGGAACTCTGCCGTATCCAGTCAATCCTCGTCGGAGACGAGCACACAGGGAACCAGATCGAGAAGCACCCGGAACGCGACGACCCAAACCGAGACTTCGCGAAATGAATCGAATGAGAGTCCTCGCCGTACAACCAGTCAATCGGGTGCTGCGCAATTCGATGAGGGAAGTGGTCCGCAACCCTGGTTATCCAATATCCGCCGCTTATCCAGTTCCGGAGAGATATTCGTATAACGTGCGCCTTGATCGATGCCAATACCGTTCATTGTCCTGGCGTGTAGCCGCGTACGATCATTGTTAGCGTCGATGATGCAAATCGCGCGCTAGTCGACAGGTCGCCAGATCCCAAGCGGCACAGCCTACAGTCTTAAACAGCCGCGCCTTGCTGTCGTCGTAGACAGCGGCGGCGATCCCCGCCACCTTCTCCCAATCCACCCCCGCCTGAATCAAATCCCCCGCTTCATGTTTCGCCCCCGCCGGATCATCAACAAACACCGCACTTCCGTGCAAAGTCCGCGCGCCGATCTCCGCCATATCCGGCTTGAACGCCCCAACACCGACCACAAGCCGCCCTGTTCGCGGCGCTTCGTCATAAACGGGCGTACGGCTCGTGGTCAGCGTGATTACGAGGTCCACCGAATCGGGCACCGCCTCGCCGCCATCGAGCGGCTGCAACCGCCTCACCTTCGCCGCATGTTGTGCGCAGAACGCCTGCGCACGCGCCGGCGCGCTGCCACGCACACGCACTAGCGCATCCGGATACAACTCGCCGAGCGCCTCCAGATGATTCACCGCTTGCGTTCCCGTGCCGATCAGCAGCACATCGCGCGGCGCCGCGCGGCTTAACGTACGCACGCCGAGCATCGTCATCGCAGCGGTGCGGCGGCCGGTCACCGTCGGGCCGTCGAGCATGAATAGCGTCTCGCCGGTATCCGGCTCGATCGCCATCACCTGACCATGAATGGTGGGCAAACCACGCTCACGATTGCGCGGACACACATTCACCAGCTTGTGAATCGCGAGATCAGGCGCAGTCGCCGGCATCGACAACAGCACACCGCCGTCGTTCAGCGGCACAACCAGCCGCTCGGGGCTCGCGATGCGCCCTTCCGTATAGTCGACCACCGCAGTCGCCAGCGCATCGACAAGCTCCGGATAAGGCGTAAGCCGGGCCGTCTCGGCAACATCGAAAAGTAGCATGGCCGGGCTGTGCGACATATCGATAAAGTCTCCGTCGGAGTCGAGTCAGATCGACAGTTGTTTGACTAGTAACAAACACCACGCGCGACGCCAGTCAGCGCTCATCACCGCACCAAAAACCCATACGCCAACGGATCCCGCTCGTCCACAATCCAGTTCGCAAACCCGCAGATGAACGCCTCGCCTTCAATCTCCGGAATCACCGCATCGAACCGATCGAGTTTTGTCTCCCGCAACACGCGCCCGCGAAAAATCGTCCCGATCACCGATTCATTGACAAGCGTCTCCCCTTCCTTCAACTGCCCGCGCAGATAAAGCTGTGCGACACGCCCCGCGGTGCCCGACCCGGTCGGCGACCGGTCGACCTCGCGATCCGCGAAAACGCAGCAATTGGCCTGCGTCGACCCCGGATGGCGTGGCACGTTATCGACAATCGTCCCATACACGTGATTGATTTCCGGAATGAGCGGATGCTGCACCTTGAACGCGTCATTTGCCGCGCGCTTCACTTCCGCGCCGAAGCGGATCAACCGCTCGATCTCCGACTCCCGCACCGCCAGCTCAAACGGGACTCCCGACGTATAGAAATAAAACGCCCCGCCAAACGCGATATCGCCACGCACATCACCGAAGCCAGGCGTACGCACCGTTACATCACGGGCCCAGATAAACGACGGCACATTCACAAACCGCACGCTACCCGCATGCGTGCTGTCCCATTTAACGAACGCTTCGATAAACCCACAAGGCGCATCGATGCCCACCCGCGTTTCCGGCTCCGTCCGCTCGACCCAGCCAAGCGACACCGCCGCGGTCGCAAGCGCAATCACGCCATGGCCGCAATGGTCGCTATACCCCTCGTTGTGGACAAAGATGATGCCGAAGTCCGCACCTTCGCTAACCGGATCGGTCAGATACCCACCGTACATATCGGCATGCCCGCGCGGCTCGAAAATCAATGCCCGACGCAAATGGTCCGCATGCTCCTTGAGCCACATCCGCCGCTCAACGATGGTTTTCCCCGGAATTTTCGGCAGCCCGCTGGTGACGATCCGAAAAGGCTCGCCAGCCGTGTGCACTTCGACCGTGCTGATCACGCGGTTCAGTTTCATGACCCTCCGGCTCCCTGCATTGCTTTTGGCAACGCCGACGAATGATCCTTTATGCAGACCATTGTTGTCTCCAACTCAACCTGTTCTATACTGGTGCAGAATGTAGACCAGCGTTGGTTCTATTTCAACCAATTTCAAAAATACCGCAGCCAAACTGGTCGGATTTCTGATCAGTCATCCGCCGCGCATTCGGTCATGACATTGCTGCCGCCGGACAACCCGTTCCGACCCAAACAGATCTACGAGCAGGTCGCCGAGCGGATGCGTATCGACATCCGCACCGGTCAGTTCTCACCCGAGTCGCGCCTGCCGTCGGAGCGCGAGCTGGCCGCGCGCTTCGGCGTCGGGCGGCCCGCGGTACGCGAGGCGATCGGCGCGCTGCAAAACGAAGGCCTCGTGGTCACGCGGCGCAACTCCGGCACCTACGTGTGCGGGGACGCGCTGCACCGGCTCGCGACCGCGCCGGCTGGCGGCGCTGGGCCGTCCGATGCCGACTTCAGCCCGACCTCCGCCCTCGATGTGCGCGCTGTGCTCGAACCGGCGATCGCGCGGCGCGCGGCCACGCATGCGCAACGTGACGAGATCGCGGAGCACTACCTCGCGCAGATGGATTCGATCACCGACGTGAACGACGCCGCGCAGCGTGCACTGTGGAACGATAGCGACCGGCTGTTTCACCGCCAGCTCGCGGTGATGACCGGCGACGCGCTGTTCGTGAAAATCGCCGACGAAGTCGCGAAGGCGATGAACCAGCCGCTGTGGAAGCGGCTCAAGGACGACGCGATCTACGACATCAGCCGCATTCGCCTCTATGTGTCCGAACACCGGCTGATCTACGAGGCGATCGTCAACGGCGAGGGCGACGCGGCGGCCTTTTACGTCGAGCAGCACATCATGCGCGTGCGCCGCGATATTGCACCCAAATGAGTCCCCCCAATGAGCGCACCGGAATGACCGCACCCCGATGAGCCCCGCCGAAACAGACACATCGAAGTGAAGCAAACGCTACGTACTCACCCGCGTAATGCGTCCCGCGTCAATCCAGTAGTCATCCTGATGCAATTCGCATCCACTTCCTCGGTAGAATACGCGTCAGGCGCCAATGCCAAACGAATAACTCAACGACTGAACAAACATCCAGCATGCCCAACGACGCCCAATCCCCGGACTCCGTCGCAGTCGCAGAACGTGTGCGCGAGCTGATGAGCCGGCACGGCATCGCAAAGCGCCAGCAAACCAGTGAGTTGTGCCGCATTCTGGATCTGAGCTTTTCGCAAGGCCACCGCAAATTGCGCGGCAACAGTCCGTGGACGTTGTCGCAAATCCGCAAAGTCGCCGAAGTGTTCGGCGAACCCGCCGCGCAGCTGTTCGGCGCGCAGACGCTCGACCCTGGCATGGTCGGCGCCACCGCGCAGGAAGCGACGTTCTCCGTCGGCCCGCTCGAACTCGCGTGCACCGCGTGGGTCGGCGCGCCGATCGAGCCCGGCAGCCGGCCCGAGTTCATCGCGTGGGTCAAGCACGACCAGTGGCGCGTCGTGCGCTGCGACGGCGCGCTCTACCAGAACGCGTTCGAGGTGCACAAGATCGAGATCTACCCGCGCCGCGCGGAAAACGACAAGTCCTTGATCGCAGTCGTCGACGACGACCATGCATCCGCCGACAATCTGCGCGATTACCTGGAACGCAGCGGCTTCGCGGCCGTCGCGATCTACGGTCTCGCGGCGTTCAACGAGTCGTTGCAGACGCAGGTATTCGACGGCGTGGTGATCGACTGGCTGTTCGGCAACCAGACGTCCGCGCAGGCCATTCGTGCGGTACGCGCGTCCGAAAACCCGGACGCACCGATTTTCGTGCTGACCGGCGAACTGTTGACCGGCAAGGCAAGCGAATCGGAAATCAGCGAGATGATGCGCACCTTCGATGTCGCATGCTATGAAAAGCCCGCGCGCATGGCGATCCTCGTGGCCGACCTGTCGAAGCGGCTGCGGCGCTTATAGCGCCTATCGCCGACGCGCCGTCACGCGACCGCCGCGGCGCCGCCCTGCCCGCTCAGCGCGTGCTGCACGGCGGCCTGCAGCACATCGTAGCGCACTGGTTTCGTCAAACAGTCGAAGAAAAGACGCGCGGCGTCGTGCGTCTGCGGCAGCTGTCCTTCGGGCGCGTAAGCGGTTACCGCAATCACGCGCACGCTGCGCGCACGCGCATCGCGCGCGGCAAACTCGCTGATAAACGCGTAGCCGTCCTTGTCCGGCATCTGCAGATCGAGCAGGATCAGCTCGCAGTGCCGCGTCGCCAGCCATTCGAGCGCGGCGTCCGCGCTGCCGACCGCCGCGCCGTCGCAACCCATATGCTCGACCATCTCGCATAGCGACTCGCGCACCAGTTCATTGTCGTCGACAACCAGCACGCGCGGTCGCGCGCCGCGCCGCTGCGCATAGGCGGCCACGCGCGCCGCCATCGGCAGCTCGACCGGCTTGACCGGAATCGTCACAGTGAATGTCGTGCCCTCGCCGACCCGGCTGTCCACCGCGATCTCGCCGCCGAACAGATCGACAAGACCCTGCACAATCGCGAGCCCCATGCCCGCGCCGTCGAAGCGCCGCGCGCGCGACTCGTCGAGCCGCGTGAATTCCTTGAAAATCAACGGAATCTGGTCAGCCGGCACGCCCGGCCCGGTATCGCCGACCTCAACCACCAGCGCATCCACACGCTGCTCGAAGCGCAGCGTCACCGTTCCTTTCTCGGTATAGCGGATCGCATTCGTCACCAGATTGGTGACAATCTGCCGGATTCGATGCGGGTCCGATTCGACGAGACCGGCCACGCCGCTCGCGCTGCTCTCGAACGCCAGACCACGCGCCTTCGCGGCCGGTTCGCTTTCATCGACCACCGACGCGAGCAGCTCGCGCGGATCGAACTGCTCGTGCCGCAATTCGAGCTTGCCCGCGCCGAGACGCGCGTAGTCGGTCAGGTCCTTCATCTGGGTTTCGAGCTGGCGCGCGGCGGTCTCGAGGCGCCGGATCACCTTGCGATCGGCGTCGGAATGGAAATTGAAGCCGAGCAGTTCGATCGACGACACGATCGCGTGCAGCGGCGTGCGCAATTCATGGCTGATCATGCCGAGGAATGCGTCCTTGGCGAGACTCGCTTCGCGTGCCGCCCGGGTCGCCTCGTGCTCGGCATCGAGCGCTGCGCGCTGCTGTCTGATCAGCTTGGTGCGGCGCCGCGCGTTCACGACCAGCTGCACGCTCGCCGCCGCCGACAGCATCAGCAGCACGATACCGGCGACGAACAGCAAGCGCCGCTTCGCGATGAAATCCGTGCTCAGCGCCGCCCGGTCCGCGACCTCGGAGACGCGGCGGCTCAGCGCGAGGTCATTGAGTTCTTCCCAGTGGCGGCGCAACTCCAGCACGATCTTGTCCGCGCGCATCGGGTCGCGCGGCAACGCTTCGAGCGTCGGCTCGAGCGTATCGAGCATGTCGGTCAGCTTCTGGATTTCGCGCTGCTGCTGCTCGGCGAGCGCCGCCTGTGCGGCGAGTTGGCGCGTCGAACCGGCCATCACGCGCAGCTTCGACTGCAGCAGGTGATACTGCAGCCGCAGTTGCGCATAGTTGCCGTCGACGCCCGTTTCGTACTGCAGCAACTGGCTCTCGAGCCGCGCGTAGGCAATCTGCAGTTGCGCCGCGTCCCAGTAGAAGCCGTCATAGGCCGCGGCGCGCTCCGTCACGCGCGGGTTGAGCAGCGCCGAATACAGCAGGTAGCCGATCGCCGCGGTCGGCGCGGCGAGCGCGGTCAACCAGATCAGCGCGTACACGAGACGACGCCGCCACGCATGCGGCAAGCGACGCACGCCGGGCTGCGGCGTCGCGGACCGATCCGCGGATGGCTGCCCGACGGACGGCCACCCCGCGGATCGCCGCCCCGTCACTTGACGATCAGAGCCTTGATCTGCCATACGAATTTCGCATCCGCCGTTGCGCCGGTCAGTTCCGCCGGGTACGCGTCGCGCGGATAGATCAGAAAGAGCGGCCCGAAATCGCTGATCTTCAGCCGCTTGCCGTTCATGCTGTATGCGACGATCACGCCATAGCGGTCGGTATCGGATACCGGCACCGTGTACGTGTAGTCATCGTAGGTATGCAGTTCGATGCGATCGCCGTAAGCGCCTACCGTCTTCAGAATATCCGCGAGCAACGGGCCCGAGAAGGGCGATTTCGGCGTCCATGACGTTGACGTCGAAATCGAATGCGCCGGCAGCGCAAGAATCTGCGCTTCCGAAAAGTGGAACACCCGGTGTTCGGAGTCCGTCGTGCGGGCGATCTTGCCGGAGACGTCGAGCGACATCGGCGTCGCCTGCGCTGCTGCCGCGCAGCATGCGAGCATGGCGATCGTAAGCCCGTAGGGGGCGGTGCCTATCGTGCGGCGCACATGCCGCGCTATCCCGTGTGATTCCCGCATGGTCTGGCCTTTTCTTTTCCGTTGTTTGTCGTGGTTCACCGCGCGCATCCGCAGCTCGAAGCACGCTTTCGGTGAACCGCATGCATAATATCGCCTCCATCCCGAAAAAGCCGTCCCGCTAGCGCGGCGCCTACGCGTATCGACACACCGGCCCCCTTTAGGCATCCATTCGCGCCCCTGGACCCCAACCGCGCCATTGAACGCAAACGAACGCCAGCCATGAAAAAGCCCGTTCTTCCGCTCACTTACGAACAGCTCGACCACTGGATCGAATCGCTGCAACCGACCTTGCTGGCAGAAGAATTTTCGGCCGCGATCGGCGTTCTGCGCGGCGGCGCGCCGCTCGCATTGATGGCTTCGCACAGCATCGGCGTGCCGGTCGCGTTCCTCAGCTACGACCGCCGCGCCCGGCACGTAACATGGGATTCGTCGTTGCCGTTGCCGTCGCTGGGTTCGAAAGTGCTGTTGTGCGAAGACATTGCGGGCCGCGGCTTCACGCTGGTCGACTGCATCGCGTTTCTCGAGCAGCATGGACTGGTCGTGAAGACGCTGACCGGCGCGTTCGATGAACTGAGCCGCATCCGCCCCGACTTCGCCAATGACGCGACCGGCTACTTCGCGCTATTTCCATGGGAACGCCAAGCGTACACGGAAGGCTACCGCGAAGACTGGCTGGAAGTCGAAGCCGGCGAAGCGAGCGCGATGGCGGAGGACCACGAATACGCGAGCTACGCGATCGACCTCGACGGTATTCTGCTGCCGGACGTGCCGCTCACCCGCTACGATGCGGACCTATCCGCGGCGCTCACCGAACGCGACGCGCTGCAGCCGTTCGACGTGCTGCCGGGCATCGACCTGGAGCATGTGCGCGCGGTGATCACCGGCAGGCCTCAGACGGACCTCGAACGCACCCGCGCATGGCTCGGGCGGCACGGCTTCGGCCACCTCGAACTGGTAATGCGTGTGCCCGACCTGCACGACGAAACGCCAGCGGGCGCCGCCGCTCATAAGGCGGCCGCCGCGATGCGCTGCGGCGTCACGCACTTTATCGAAAGCGATCCGGTACAGGCGCTGCGCATTGCGCAGGCAGCCCCGCTGCTGCGCGTGATCTGGTGGGATGCCGCAACGCGTACCGGCACGCTGGTGAGCGCGTCGCGCTGGCGCTGACGTTGGTGCGCTGACGTTGACGCCATTTCCGCTCTGATGCCCCCGGCGCGCGGGCTGCCAGCCGCGCCCGGGTTCGTTCAAACAGGCGCGGCTTCGTTCACTGCGCGCCATGAGCCGGTTCGATCGCCTCACCCAGCTGCAGATGTTGCGCCGCGCGTTGCGACGCGACGACAATCAGCTTCATCGTCGCGCGTGTCGCACCGACGAACAGCTTGCGCGCGCTGCGTTCGTCGAAGGAATCGAAATCGACTTCGGTCAGAATCACGCACGGCGCGGACTGGCCCTTGAAGCGGTAGATCGATTCGAGCAGCACATCGCCGTCGCGGTACTCGGGGCTGCCGAACAGATCGTATTTGCCGGTGAAACTGCGCAGCCGGTGCGGACCCAACTGGTCGAGCGCGGCGAGCACCGAGCCTTCGCGCCCGCGAAACGACAGCACCACGATGTCCTGCTTGCGAAAACCGAGCGACAGCGCCTGCGTGATTGCACGCTTGGTCGCATCGACGCAACTGTCGGCGGCTTCCGCTTCATCGTAGGTCGATAGCGCAATGTCGGACCCGTCGAACGGACTCGCAGCCGCAAGCCCCGCCGCAAGCGGCACCGATGCGCCGACCACGTCGCGCAGATAGTCGAGGATATCGCGCGGACTGCGGTAGTTCGTCGATTCCTTCAGCACCGTCCAGCCCGGCAGCGCGACCGGCTCGCGCATATACAGGTTCTGCAACGGATCTTCGAGCCACCACCACGCGCCGCCCGGCCGCAGCACGCGTTCAAGCGCCGGCACCCATGCCTCGCGAAAGTCCTGCCCTTCGTCGACGATCAGCACATCGTATTGCCAGCGTGTGTCGATTGGCGTTTGCGCGAACACGGTTTCGAGCTGCGCGAACACGTCGGTGGCGGCGAAATCCGGCACGCGGCCGCTGTCGCGCGCGATCCAGTCGCATAGCTGGTGATAGTTCGCGACCTTCGCTTCGGGCGGCGCGACACGCGCGATGTGATCGGCAAGCGGCCGGTTGAAGCAGACGTACAGCGGCCGTGCGCCGCGCGCGACCGCGTCTTTCATCACCTGCACCGCGAGCTGCGTCTTGCCGGAGCCGGCGGTGCCGATCACGCGCAGCCGGAACGGCGTGAACTCGAGGCGCCGCGCCCAGGTTGCGAGACCGCCGGCGAGGCGCGTGACGAGTGTGCCCGCCTGTCCGACCAGCGCGCTCGCGTCCGGTGTAAGCGACAGTTCGTCGGCGAGGAAATGGTGAATTTTCGGCGCGCATGGCAGACGCGGCTCATCGGCCGGCAGCGCGTCGCGAATGATCGCCGCCAGCCGCTCCTTGCGCGTCGCATCGACGATACGCGCCGGGTCCACACCCGCGATTGCCGCATCTTTCACCGCATGATCGGGGCAGTACAGCAGCCCTTCGATGAAATACGTGCCCGCGCCGAACGCCGCGGTAAAACGCCGATGCAGCCCTTCGACGGTGCGCGCGAGCGCGATCGCGACATTGCGCTCGGTCTGCAGATACGCCTTCACGAGCCCCTTCGGCGTCTCGCGCAGAAAGCCGGTTTTCTGCTCGATGATCATTACGCGCCCCGAGGGTCCGACGATCACGAAATCCGCTTCGCCGAACACCGAAAAGCCTTCGTTGACGCGCGTCCAGTGCACGCCGTGATACACGGTGTAACCGGCGGGCAGCGCCTCTTCGAGCAGCGCGAGCGTTTCGCGTTCGCGCGCCGCGGCGCCGGTGGCGGCGACATGCTTCCAGTCGTCGGGAACGATGCGGGCCATGCAATGCCTCGTCGTAGTGGGATTCGATAGGGGCGGTGGTGCTACGTGCGATACCACGTGCGGTGCTTATCGGCCTGTGCGCCTGTCGGCGCCTGTTGACCCCTGGCGGTGCCGCATCGCAAGAGACCGCTCATTGTACGCAATGCAAATCGCCGCATGCTTCGAACGTCGGTACGATGATTCGGCTTCGTGTATCGTTAACCGTTGAACGCCGCACCCGTGTGCGGCTTGCCAAACTGTAATGTCAGAAGGACTTTGCCGGTGATCAGAATCTGGGGACGCAGCAACTCCGTCAACGTTCAGAAAGTGTTGTGGTGCTGTGACGAACTGGTGCTGCCGTACGAGCGCATCGATGCAGGTCTGCAATTCGGGCGCAACAACGAGCCCGAGTATCTGGCGATGAATCCGACAGGCCGCATTCCGACGCTTGTCGATGGCGACTATGTGCTGTGGGAATCGCACTCCATCCTGCGCTATCTGGCGATGCAGTATGGGGAATCGAGCAGTCTCTACCCCGCTGACGCAAAGGCGCGCGCGAGCATCGATCGCTGGCTTGACTGGACGCTGTCGATGCTGGTGGCCGCCGAGCGCCCGGTGTTTCTCGCCGTGGTGCGCACGCCCGCGGAACAGCGCGATACCGAGAAGCTCGCCGCCGACCTGAACGCAGTCGCGACGCTATGGAAAATGATCGACGCGCAATTGCAGGGGCGCTTTCATATCGAGGGCGAGCATTTCACGCTCGCCGACATCGTGATCGGCTCGTACGCGAAGCGCTGGTTTGGACTCGATGGTGTCGAACGGCCAGCGCTGCCGAATCTCGAGCGCTGGTATCTGCGTCTTGCGACGCGCTCCGGCTTCCGGAAATACGTCGACTTCCCGCTCACCTGATTGCTGAGCACCGCGCCGCGCGCGTCACCCGCGTGCACGCTGGCAGCGCAGCGCACTTCCGCACACACGACCGATGACCATTACGCTCTACGCCTGGGCAACACCGAATGGACGCAAAATCAGTGTCGCGCTCGAGGAAATGGAACTGCCGTACACGGTCAGGCCGATCAACATCGGCAACAAGGAGCAGTTTCAACAGGAATTCCTGAGCATCAGCCCGAACAACAAGATCCCAGCGATCGTCGATCCGCAAGGGCCGGATGGCCAGCCGATCAGTGTGTTCGAATCGGGCGCGATATTGCTTTATCTCGGCGAGAAAACCGGCAAGTTTCTGCCCCAAAGCCTGCGCGACCGGGTGCCGGTGCTCGAATGGCTGATGTGGCAGATGGGCGGCTTCGGGCCGATGCCGGGACAGGTTCACCACTTCGCCGCGCTGCAGTCCGAAAGCGAGCGCCAGTATGGGCTCAAGCGCTTTTCCGCGGAAACGCGGCGGCTCTACGCGGTGCTCGATACGCGTCTTGGCAAGACCGAATATGTCGCGGGCGATCTGTCCGTGGCCGACTTCGCGATTCTCGGCTGGGCATGGCGCCACGAACGCCATAAGGTCGATCTTGCCGACTATCCGAACGTGCAGCGCTGGTATCAGACGATGTTCGCGCGGCCCGCGGTGCAGCGTGGCTTCGACGTGAAACTGGACTGAATCCATGCGCGCGGGCCATTTATAATTCAGCGCATGAAAAATGCAAAGGCCTCCGTGGCCGCCGAAAAACCCTCGCCCGCTCACGCACGAGCGCATGCCGGACACCGCCATCCCGCTTCACCGGAGGCGGCACTCGCGCTGGCCGACGCGTACTGTCGCGAGCGCGGTGAAAAGCTCACGCCGCTGCGCCGCAAGGTGCTCGAGTTGCTGCTCGCATCCGGGCGCGCGACAAAAGCGTATTCGCTGCTCGACGAGATGCGCCAGATACATCCCGGTTCGGCGCCGCCGACCGTCTATCGCGCATTGGACTTTCTGCTGTCCGCCGGCCTTGTGCACCGGGTCGAATCCATCAATGCGTTCACCGTTTGCCACGATCTGACGCAATGCCAGCACGGCATGCTGGTGGTTTGCCAGCAATGCGGCAGCGTCGCCGAACTGCATCAGCCGAAATTGCGCGAAGCGCTGATCGCACAGGTCGAGCATGCCGGCTACCGTCTTGCCGGCGAAGAAATCGAACTAAAAGGACTATGCGCGGACTGCCAGGCGGCGCAGGCCGCCAGCAATTGACACCGGCAGCGGGCGCCACCCTGTAAAACGACGCACACACGGGCGCTACTGCGGCACGGCAAAGCCCCGCAACCGCAGCGGCACGCTAACCCGCCGCACGCGCGCCGATGGCGTCATGCAGTATCGTCACCAGTGTTTCCGGACGAGCCGGCTTGGTCATGAAATGCTGGAATCCTTCGCCGATGCTGCGCAGCCGGTAGGCTTCGTCGGTATGGCCGGTAATCGCGATCGCCACCGCCGGCGCGTGATCGCCACGAATCTCGTGATCGCGCAACCGCTGGATCAGATAGAACCCATCCATCGCGGGTAAGTCGATGTCGCACACGACCGCGTCGGGCATCACACGCACCGCCGCTTCGACTCCCTCCTCCGCGTCCGACACTGCGACCACATGTGCGCCTTCGGATTCAAGCAAGCTCTTGAGTGACTCGCGATTCTGCGGGTCGTCTTCCACAAGCACGATCGTCGCCTGATCGAGCCTTAATACACCGTTCATTTTTACGTTGTTACCCAAAAAGCTGTTTGTGCAGCTGTTTATGCATTCTGACGTGGTCTTGTCAGGCACCTGCACCGCGCCAGCGCCGACAGCGGATAGACTGTACGACTTTCACTCTCTTGCAGATTTACATGACGTTCTTTCACAGACTGCGGGCGCGCTGTTCGCCGTTCGGTCCATGTCAATCTACCGTGCATTGACCCAACTGCGTCCAACGAGTTGCAAGGAAGTGTACGCTGCTGCGCAGTGCGCCGCAGCGACGCGGGCGACGCCACCATAACCGAACATTAAGGCGCGCGCATGACCGGCTGCGGACCCTGCACAATGCTTAATCCTGTGCGCAATGGCTGTCGTGATGGCCCAGTTGTGCCGAAATCGCACGTCCGGCCTCTTTCAGCAACGCGACATAGTGAGCCTTCGTATCGGCGCCGCAACGCATGCTTGGAAACGATATCGAAAGCCCGGCAACCACGCGCCCGAAACGGTCGAACACCGGTACCGCGACGCATTGCAGCCCTTCTTCCTGCTCTTCGTTGTCCTCGCCATACCCTTGCTCCTTGACGTGCGGCAGGATACTCAGTACGGCGTCCGCCGACGCCAGTGTTTTCGGCGTCGACTTGCGGAACACCACATGGGAGAGCACGTTGCGTGCCTCGTCGGGCTCCATCCACGCCAGCAGCACCTTGCCGATCGCGGTGCTGTACAGCGGATTGCGACGACCGATGCGCGATTGCATCCGCAGGTCGTAGTCGGCGTCGATCTTGTGAATATAAACAATGCTGCTTTCATCGAAGGCGCCGAGGTGAATCGCTTCGCGCGTGCGTTGCGACAGGCGCCGCATCTGCACGTCCGCTTCGCGCACGAGGTCGGCGCTCTCGAGCGCCTTCGAGCCGAGTTCGAACAACTTGATCGTCAGACGATAGCGGTCGGTGTCTTCCTCCTGCGCGACATAGCCAAGGGCTTTTAGCGTCTGCAGGAAGCGGTGCACGGTGCTCTTCGACATCACGAGACGCTGCGAAAGCTCGCTGATGCCGATCTGGTTGTTTTCGCCGAGCGCCTGCAGAATGGCAAACACCTTGTTCACCGCGGCGACCGACTCGCCCCGCTCGCCGCCGCCATCCGCGGTCAGCTCCGCACTGCGGCCGGTCAATGCGATATCGCCGTCTTTCTCGTCGGCTTTGACCTTTCTTGCTGCCACTCGCATATATCGTCATCCGTTGATGCTTTGCTGGTTCGAGAGCATAGCGCTTTTGCATCGCTGCGCGCGGTTCGATCAGCGCGCAAGCCAGCCGCAAAGGAAGGCTTGCGGCCTACGCCGTCGGCCGCGCATTAAAGCATGAAAAGACAATTTTCGGAACATCGGTCCGAAATTGTTCGCGCGCACGCGATGATGCCAAATGCGTGGGCATACCCATGCAATATGGGTATTTCACAGACATCGATTGCATAGGTGTAAACGATGGCCGTGAAATATAAACATTTTTAGAACGCCGTTCCGCGTCGATGATAAATTGCAATCCGGCCATGTTCCGGCGCACGACGCCGGCATTGCGACCCATAACAACCGATCGGGCACGACCCGTCCGTGGAGGAGCACTCTGGCATGAAGATCAAGCAAGCCATCGACCGTATTCCAGGCGGACTGATGCTGGTCCCCCTGCTGCTCGGCGCATGCGTGCACACGTTCGCACCGCATGCGGGCAAGTACCTCGGTTCGTTCTCAAACGCGTTGATCACCGGCACGCTGCCGATTCTCGCCGTCTGGTTCTTCTGCATGGGCGCAAGCATCAGCCTGAAGGCGACGCCGGTCGTGCTGCGCAAAAGCGGCGTGCTGGTCGTCACCAAAGTGGCGACCGCGGCGCTCGCCGGCGTGATCGCGTCGCGCTTCCTGCCGCCGGGCGGCATCACGTCAGGCTTTTTCACCGGGCTGTCGGCGCTGACCGTGATCTGCGTGATGAATGAGACAAACGGCGGCCTCTATATGGCGCTGATGCAGCAGTACGGAACCAAGGAGGAAGCCGGTGCGTTCTGCCTGATGTCGCTCGAATCGGGACCGTTCATGACAATGGTGACGCTTGGCATCGCCGGCCTCGCGAGCTTCCCCTACGCGACGCTATTCGGTGCGCTGCTGCCGTTCCTGATCGGCTTCCTGCTCGGCAATCTCGATCCGGAACTGCGCCGCTTCTTCGGCTCCGCCGTGCCGGTGATGGTGCCGTTCTTCGCATTCGCGCTCGGCAACAACCTTGATTTCGCGGTGATTCTGAACACCGGCCTGCTCGGCATTCTGGTCGGCATCTGCGTGATGATCGTGACCGGCACGACGCTGGTGCTCGCCGATATCTTCCTCGCGAAGGGCAATGGGACAGCCGGTATCGGCGCGTCGTCGACGGCCGGCGCGGCGGTCGCGGTGCCGCAGATCATCGCGAGTATCGAGCCTCGTTACGCGGCCGTTGCGCCGGCTGCGACCGCGCTGGTTGCGACCTCGGTCGTGGTGACCGCGCTGTTGACGCCGGTTGTCACGTCGCTGTGGGCGAGGCGCTGGGGCGTCCTGTCGGCAAAGTACCGCGATGCGGCGTTCGCTACGCTCGATGCGCCGCTCGAGCACAGGCCGGTTGAGCAGTGAGTGATGCGACGCAAACGAACCGGCGGCCGTGCCGGCGTTGTACGACGGCGCGCGGCCGCGGCTTGATCAGCGAGGGCCAACGCCGTTCGTCAATAATGCGAGCGCATGGCGCGCAATATCGGCGGCCGTGAGCCGGCTGCGCGCGGGATCGTTGCGCCAGGCATTCGACGCGGCGAGCGGCAAAATAGTGAGCCCCAGGATCGACACGAACAGCAACGACGGTTCGAGATCCGGATTGAGCCGCCCTTCTTTTTGCCACTTCGCGATACGCGCGAACGTGGCTTTCTGATGCGTGTCACCGAAGCGCTCACTCATGCGCTTCTTCAGCAAGCCGCCTTCACTGATCACCTCGCGCACCCACAACGACGGAAACCATGGATATTCACCGGCCATCGCAACCAGCCGGCGCGCCAGCTCGGTAATCGCCGCGACCGGGTCGTCGCCATGCTCGCGAAACGCACTGCCTAGCGCATTGCGCAGCGGCGTGAAGCGCTCGTCGATCAGTACGTCGATCAGTTGATCGCGCGTCTTGAAGTAGTAATGGACCATCGCCGGCGTGTAGCCCGCGTCGCGCGCAATCGCGCCGAGCGTCGTATCGACGATGCCCTGCCGCGCAAACAGTGTGATTGCAACATCGAGCAGCCGCGCACGCTGCTCGGGTGCGCGCGCCGCACCCGACGGGCGGCCGGGCCGGCGTGGCGGCGCAGGTTCGCCCGCCAGTTGAGGCGCGGATGCCACAGCCCCCTCGCGTGGCGCCGCACGCCCAGCGGAACGGCGACCGGCGCCCTTCTGCGCGCGTGAGCGCATCGCCACATTGCCCTTCCGTACTCCTTCCGACTGCGCTGCTTTTACCATTACCCTTCTCATTTGACGAACGCGTCATTGTGGAATATATTAATCTCCACGTTAATTAATTTCAAGTCAGCCGTTCGAGGCTGACCCGCCCGCATCATGGAACTGAACATGGACGCACATCCCCCCGCTCCCGCCGAGCTCGCTGGAGAACGCCCGCCCATCCGCCTGCTGTTCCCGGCGCTGCTGCTTGTCATGCTGCTCGCGGCGCTCGACCAGACCATCGTGTCGACCGCGCTGCCGACCATCGTCGGCGATCTCGGCGGGCTCTCCAGCCTGTCGTGGGTCGTGACCGCCTATCTGCTGACGTCGACCATCGTCGTGCCGCTGTACGGCAAGTTCGGCGATCTGTTCGGCCGCAAGATCGTGCTGCAAACCGCAATCGTGTTGTTCCTGATCGGCTCCGCGCTTTGCGGCATTGCGCAGAATATGACGCAACTCGTGCTGCTGCGCGCACTGCAGGGCCTGGGCGGTGGCGGCCTGCTCGTCATCACGATGGCCGCAATCGGCGACGTTATTCCGCCTGCCGAGCGCGGCCGCTATCAGGGCCTGTTCGGTGGCGTATTCGGCCTTGCCACCGTCATCGGGCCGCTGCTGGGCGGCTTTCTGGTCGACCATCTGTCGTGGCGCTGGATTTTCTACATCAACGTGCCGCTCGGCATCATCGCGTTCGCGGTGATCGGCGCGGTATTCAAGCCGCGCGTTGCGCATGTGAAGCATACGATCGACTATATGGGCGCCGCATTCCTCGCGGGCGCGCTCACCTGCATCATTCTGTTTACGAGCGAAGGCGGCGGGCTGCTGCCATGGACGTCCGCACAGTTGTGGATGACGCTCGTGCTCGGCGCGGTCTGCGTGGTGGGCTTCGTTTACGAAGAGCGCCACGCGCCCGAGCCGATCCTGCCGCTCGAACTGTTTCGCCAACGCACGTTCCTGTTAAGCAGCGCAATCGGCTTTATCGTCGGCGTATCGCTGTTCGGTTCGGTCACCTTTCTGCCGATGTATCTGCAGGTCGTGAAGAACTCAACGCCTTCCGAAGCCGGTATGCAGATGTTGCCCATCATGGGCGGCGTGCTCGTGATGTCGATCATCAGCGGCCGGCTGATCAGCCGGATCGGCAAGTACCGGGTGTTTCCGATCCTCGGCACACTGTTCGTCGGCATTGGCATGGCGCTGCTCGCCACGCTGCAACTGTCCACGCCGCTACACGTGATGTACCTGTACATGGGCCTCGTCGGCTGCGGTCTGGGCATGGTGATGCAGGTGCTGATTCTCGCGGTGCAAAACTCGGTCGAGTTCAGGCACCTCGGTGTCGCGACATCCGGTGCAACGCTGTTCCGCTCGATTGGCGGTTCAGTCGGCGTCGCGGGGTTCGGCGCGATCTTCGCGAACGGTCTCGCGTCAAGATTGCAAACCTCGCTGCCGGCGGGCGCCGAGTTGCCGCACTCGCTCGGCCCCGTTGCGATTCACCAACTTCCCGACGCCATGCGTAACGTCTATCTTCAGGCGTTTGCCGGCGCGCTCCATACCGTATACCTCGCCGCTGCGTGTGTCGTGGTCGTCGCGTTCGCACTCGCGTGGCTGATGCAGAACCATCCGTTGCGCAAGCATTGACGCGGCACCTTGTCAGGCGACTGGGCGTGCACCCTGCACGTCCCAGTCGTTTAGCTTTTCTTATGAATTGAAAAAACCGCGTACGCGAATGCGCACTCGTCGTAAAAATTCCCGGCTGCCAATCGTTCTGAGTGGGTGATGTGCCAACGCATCTGTGCGGTAGGTAACAACGGTGATTGACGCGCTGTTGGAAAGAACCCATATTTTCTTTCAGCGGTCTCGCCCAGCTCTCGCCTGACCGCTCTCCAGCGCATGTAGATCGTGAGTTCCGCGAGTCCTCGCCGATCGCTTCAACGACGATCCTGAGCATGCCGAAATGGCACCAGCCATAACGGTGGGTCGACAGCATGTCCGCTCAGATTACTCGTGACCCGAGTTTCCCCACGCCGTGCCGACGCTGTGGCGGGGTGCTCTATCAGCACGTCGATTTCTGTCCGTACTGCGGAACAGATCGCCCGCTGGACACGATTGCGCGCGCGCGCCCGGAGACGCCGCTGAGAGCCATTGGCCCGGCCGTTCCGGCCACGACGCAGCCTGTTCCGGCCCCGCTGCCCGCCGCCGATCTCCCGGCCAACGACCTGCCCCCAGTGAGGCCGGACGACCGGCACATTTCGCCGCTCGAAATTCCGTCACCGCTGTGGCAAACGGCCGGCCGCTGGATCTTCACGAAAGGGCTCCTGCTCGTCTGGTTCATTCTCGCGCTCGGCTATGCCGCGTACCTGCTCTTCGGCGAAAACCGCAAACCGGAACCCGTCGTCGAGGAGCAGACCGCGAACTCGTCGGCCGGTTCGATCTCGCTCTACCCGCCGCAGCAGCAGACCAGCCCGACGCCGCCCGTCGCCGACGCACACACGCAATCCGCTGGGCCGAAGCCACGCGTGATGCCGCAATACAAAGATGTGCCCGACAGCCTGCGCGCCGCACGCGCGAGCTTACAGGACAACAATCTGTCAGACGCCCGGGCCGCGGCCAATGCCGCGCTCGCACGAGCCCCGGACAATGACGACGCGCGCGCGATCCAGCGAGATATCGCCGCACGCGAACAACGGCGCGACAGCGCGCTGCAAAGCGCGGACCAATGCGCAAACCAGCACGCATGGGCGTGCGTACAGCAGCAGGCTTCCGAAGCGCTGGCGATCGATGCAAGCAGTCTTCACGCGCAGTCGTTGCTGGAGCGCGCGATTCTGTCGACCGGCTGGACGCCGCTCGCGGCGCCGTCCTCATCGGCGAGCGGCCCGCATACGGCCACCGCGTCGCCGCTGCCGGGCGGCGCGCGCACCGTGCGACTGCCATCGTCGCGCGACTGGGGCATGACCGCACCGCCCGTTTCGAATGACTCGACCGCGTCCGCGCCGCCGCCCCCACTGCCAGCCATCACGAGCGCGCCGGGCATCACGAGCGCGCCGCAGCGCGCAGACACCCCGGACGCCAGCAACAGCGCGGGCACCGCCACAGCCCCCGGCGCAGCGGATACCGCCAGTCCGGCAAGCCATGACAACAGCACGGATGCGCAGGAACGTGCGATCCTGGAATCGGGATGGAAGCACGCCGCACCGTCGAATGCGACGCACTAAACGTTCGGATACCGAACCATGTAGCAGTCTGCCGCACATCAACACTCAAAATGGAGGGAGACCATGCTGAAAAGAACTCTAACGGGACTGGCGGGACTATTCGCCCTGCTGTTTGCGATCTGCGCCGTCGCGGCGGGCGCCGCAGCCGAGGCTCACTACAAGATTGTCACCGGCCCGGAACGCGGTACGTACATTCAGATCGGCAACGACCTGTCGAAATGGGTCGCGCAGCCGGCCGGCATCGATCTGGAAGTGATTCCTTCGAAAGGCTCAGCGGAAAACGTGCAGCGCATGCGCTTCGAGCCGGGCGTGAAGCTCGCGCTCGTCCAGTCGGACGTGTACCAGGCGTACGTCGACATGGCTAACTCGGGCAACCAGGACGCCGGCACGACGATTCGCCCGCTGCGGCTCATCATGCCGCTCTACGACGAGGAGATCTACTTCGTCGTGCGCAACGACTCGCCGATGAAGACGATCAACGAGATCAAGGACAAGGTGATCAGTGTCGGTCTGATCGGCAGCGGCACCGCGCAATCGGCAACGACGCTCTACCGGTTGATGTTCGGCCAGCCGATTCCCGAGCAGAACACGCAGCATCTGAGCAACGAAGACGCGCTCGCCGCGTTGATCGTGAAGAAGATCGACGTCGCGATCATCGTCGCCGGACAGCCTGCGAAGCTCTTTACCGACATGAATCCCGACCTGCTTCAGCAGATCCGTTTCCTGCGCGTCGATCCGAATGCGCCCGAAACGGCGCGCGCGAAACAGACCTATTTTCCCGCGACGATACGTGTATCGAGCTACCCGAACTGGCTGAAGGAAGATGTGCCGACGTGGACCGTCAAGGCGTTTCTCGTCACCTACGACTACAACCTGCGCGATACCGTCGGCAATCTGAACCGCTTTGCTGATTCGCTCTGCGACAACTTCGATAATCTGCAGGAACACGGTCATCCGAAGTGGAAGCAGGTGAAGCTCGAGCTGCCAAGCCTTGGCAAGGGTTGGCAATACTATCCGCCGGTCGAGAAACATCTGAAGGCTTGTCTTGCGCGCCGCGCCGCGATGCAGGCGGCCACCGGAACGGCGACACCCGAGCGTGCCGCCGCTGCCCAAAAACTCAATCATCGGCCGTGCTCGGAACAGGAGCGTCTGCTGCTGCTGTGCGGGAAGTAATCTTTCCGCAAGTTGAGCGCCGGCGAAGGGTGCGGATTGCACACCAGCCGGCGCTCGGAAAACGCGCTGGATTGATGCACCGTGCGTGCGACAAATTAATGCGGACAAACTGCGCGGATGCTTCGTCAAGATTACTGCTTAACGCGCAATGAATTATTTCGTTTGCACGCTGACCTCTCCTCTTCATCAATCCACTGAAGCCGACCTGCACAACAGTTCCACCGTGTTCTGTAAGCAACATTTCGGCGCACTCTAGCCGGATTCCCTTATTGCTGGCGTTCGTCCGACCTTTTGGAGAGGTCCTTTCGCATTTCGCGACTCAACTACGTGATGCGCGTCGCGCAATTCTATAAACTGGTGCACAACAAATTTTCCGCCCGACTGAATTATTTCATTAAGCTTTCTTTTGCGGTTTGCACCATGCCCGTCGCCGCCGCGATGCGAAACACGTCGTAAACAAAACCTACCGTCATAACTTCACTCATAGCGACTAAAATCGCCGGATGCATCAAGAGCCTTCGTTATCCAGGAACGCTGAGCCTTCTCTTTTGCCGTTCGTCGCATTTCACTTGCCAATCGATTCCTTGACAGGAAGCATGCGTGAAAATCGTTTCGCTGTTCGTCCCGCCATTCGCACGGTCGGCTAAGACGCCGCCAGGTTTGCCGCACTCGCCGTCGCGGCGCCTGCTGCAGCACGGCGCGGCGCTCGCGGCCGCGCTGTGCCTCGCCGCGTGCGCCTTGGGCCCGGATTTCCGCAGGCCGGAAGTCCAGGTTCCCGATAGCTTCAAGGAAGGTGCCGACTGGCAGCGCGCACAGGCGAACCCGCAGGCCTCGCTCGCGAGCGACTGGTGGCGCATGTATCAGGACGACAAGCTCACCGCGCTGATCGAACAGTCGCAAAAGGCCAACCAGTCGATCGCCGCCGCCGAAGCCGCTTACCGCGTCGCGCTTGCGATCGTGCAGGTGAACCGCGCCCAACTGTTCCCGGTGATCTCCGCGGATCTGTCCGCCACGCGCAGCGGCACGCCGTCAGGTGCAACGTCAGGCTCGGCCACCGGCTCGATCACACCCGGCGTAGCGAACAACTTCCTCGCAAGCGCATCGGCCAGCTGGGAGCTCGACCTGTGGGGCGCGATCCGCCGCCAGGTTGAATCGGCGAGAGGCTTGGCGCAGGCATCTGACGCACAGTTGGCCGGCCAGCGGCTGTCAATCGCGGCAAGCGTCGCAATCGACTATTTCGAATTGCGGCAGGCCGATGTTGACATCCAGCTGCTCGAGCAACAACAGGACATCGACAGCCGCATCCTCTACATGACGCAAGAGGCGTATCGACAAGGCATGGCATCGAACGACCAGGTGCTCGCCGCGCAGGACAACCTCGAAGTCGTGATCGCCGATCTGCAGACCACGCATATCGTGCGCGAGCAGGACGAACACGCGATCGCGGTATTGGTCGGCGAGCCGCCTGCCAGTTTCACGATCGCGCGCGATCCGTCATATGCGTTCGTGCAGCCAGACATACCGGTCGGCCTGCCATCGCAGCTGCTCGAGCGCCGCTACGACGTAGTCGCCGCGGAACGCACGGCGGCTTCGGCGAACGCGTTGATCGGCGTCGCCGAGGCGGCGTTCTTCCCGACCGTGACGCTTTCGGCGACCGGCGGCTTCCAGCACAACACCTTCGCCAATCTGTTCTCGCTGCCGAACCGCTTCTGGACGCTCGGCCCTGATCTTGCCCAGACGATTTTCGACGGCGGCGCACGCACCGCCGCGGTGCGCGAAGCCCGCGCCACCTATGACGAGGACGTCGCGAACTACCGGAATACGGTGCTCACCGCGTTCCAGAATGTCGAAGACAGCCTGTCGTCAGTCAATCACCTGCGTCAGCAGACGCAATCATTCGCCGATATTCTCAAACGCAACCAACAGCTGTTCGCCAGCTCGAACGCGCAGTTCGACGCCGGCGCGGCCAGCCAGCAGGACGTGCTGACCCAACAGCTGACACTGCTGCTCGCCGAGCAGAACCTGAGCGACACGCAGGCGCTGCTGACGCAAAGCACGGTCGCGCTGATCAGGAACCTCGGTGGCGGCTGGGACTTCAAGGACATGCAGAACGCTGCGGCCAGCGCGACGTCGCACACGCCGGCCGGGTCGACGTCAGATCAGCAGCAGACGTCGACGGCATCCACGCCGCCGCCACACTGAACCGCACCGGCCTGCATGGTTGAACCCCCGCTACTCGCGGCTGCGCCGAGGCCCCGTTGTCGAATGGGCACCGCAACGCATGCTGCGAGTCGTCGTCACTACCGCCGTCAAGCAAGAATGGAGTCTTCATGAAGTCATTCCCGCTACGCGGGCCTTTGCTGTGCCTTATCCTCGTGGGCCTCGCCGCTTGCAGCAAACACAAGCCGGCTGCACCGCCGCCGCCGCGCGTGTCGGTGGTGACGGTGCACAAGCAGGACGTGCCGCTCACGAGGGACCTGGTCGGCAGGCTTTCGCCCTACTTCAGCGCGAACGTGACCGCCCGCGTGTCCGGGCTGCTGCTCAAGCGCGTCTACAACGAAGGATCGCAGGTGCGCGAAGGGCAGCTGCTGTTCCAGATCGACCCGACGTTCTACAAGGCGCAGCTCGACAACAACGTCGCGCTGCTCGCGCAGGATCAGGCGACCTACGTCAACAACCACATCACCGCGGTGCGTAATCGCAAGCTGCTGCCGGTCGGCTCCGTGTCGCAGCAAACGGTCGACAACTCGGATGCGCTCGAACGCAGCTCCGCCGCCAAGGTGAAGGCCGATGAGGCGCTGGTCGAAAGCTCGCGCATCAATCTCGATTACACGCGCGTGACGTCGCCTATTTCCGGCATCGCGGGACAGCAGCTCGTCACCGGGGGCGCGGTGGTCGGCAGCAGCAACAGCGACACCGGCGCGTCCGGCACGCTGCTCACGACGGTCCAGCAGATCGACCCGTCGTACGTGAACTTCACGATCAGCGCCGCCGATCTCGTCACGTTGCGCCAGGCGCAGAACACCGGCTCGGTCGCGCTATCGAAGCAGAACAAGACCAGCGTCGAAATCACGCTACCGGACGGCAGCCCGTACGGCCAGCTCGGCACGCTCGACTTCACCGACGTGACGGTCAACGCGACCACCGGCGCGGTCAATCTGCGCGCGCTCGTCGCGAATGCACAGCACGTGCTGCTGCCGGGCATGTACGTGAACGTCACCATCAACCTCGGCCAGCAGAACAACGTGATCCTCGTGCCGCAGCAGGCGCTGCTGCGCGACACGGTCGGCTCGTACATGTACGTCGCAGGCGCGGACAACAAGATCGTGCGCAAGGACATCGAAGCGGCCTACCAGTACAAGAACAGCTGGATCGTCACGAGCGGCCTCGCCGAAGGCGACCGCGTACTCGTAGACCATTTGCAGAGCGTCCATGAAGCGCAACCCGTGGAGCCGGTCGCATGGCAGCCGCCGACGGCCGCTCCGGCCTCGGGCGCCGCGGCAACGGACGCTCCAGCGCCGAACGCGGCGGCCTCGGCCACCGCAACCTCGGGCGCCGCGGCGGCGTCCGCACCCGACACGGCGAGCGCGGCTAGCCGCACGCAATAGGAGTTTCCGGCATGCCGAGTTTCTTTATTAAACGCCCGGTATTCGCGTGGGTCGTCGCCATACTGATTTCGCTGTTCGGCGTGATCTCGATGCGCAGCATGGGCGTCGACTCGTACCCGGACATCGCGCCGCCGCAAGTAACGGTCACCTCGACCTATCCGGGCGCGAGTGCGCAGACGATGGAAACCACCGTCACGCAGGTGATCGAGCAGCAACTCACCGGCATCGACAATCTGCTGTACTTCAGCTCGAAGTCGAGTTCGAACGGCCAGTCGGTCATCACGATGACCTTCGCGACCGGCACGAACCCGGACATCGCGCAGGTGCAGGTGCAAAACAAGGTGACGCTCGCGCAGCCGCTGCTGCCCAACCCGGTCGTACAGCAAGGCGTCGTGGTGGCGAAGTCGAGCCCGGACATTCTGCTGTTCCTCGCGTTGCGCTCGACCAATCCGTCGATCGACGCCGGACGCCTGTCCGATATTCTCGCGTCCGATATCCAGCCGACCATCGGCCGCCTCAACGGCGTCGGCAACACGACGCTGCTCGGCTCCGAATATGCGATGCGTGTCTGGATCGATCCGGACAAGCTGCAATCGTTCGGCCTGTCGACCACCCAGGTGGAAAACGCGATCAGCGCGCAGAACGCGCAGTTTGCCGCGGGTTCGCTCGGCGCGGACCCGGCCGTGCCCGGCCAGGTGTTCACCGCGACCATCTCCGGCGATCAGCTGTTCTCGTCGCGCAAGCAGTTCGAGGACATCATCCTCGCGTCGAACAGCAACGGCACCGTCGTGCGTCTGAAAGACGTCGCGAGAATCACGTTCGGCGCGCAGACTTACGGCACCTCCCCGGTCTGGGACGGCAAGCCGGCGGCCGGCCTCGCGGTGTACCTGCTGCCCGGCGCGAACGCGCTGGCCGTCGCGAATTCGGTGCGGGCGACGATGGGCGCGCTCGCGAAGGACTTGCCGAACGGCGTGACCTGGGCCATACCGTACGACACGACACCGTTCATTACCGCGTCGATTGCGGACGTCGTGCATACGCTCGCCGAGGCGATCATCCTCGTGTTCCTCGTGATGCTGCTGTTTTTGCAGAACTTCCGCGCGACGATCATCCCAACCCTCGTGATTCCGGTCGCGCTGCTCGGTACGTTCATCGGCCTGTCGGCGCTGCACTACACGCTCAATCAGCTCACGCTGTTCGGGATGGTGCTGGCAATCGGCATTGTGGTTGACGATGCAATCGTCGTGATCGAGAACGTCGAACGCATCATGACCGAGGACAAGTCCGAGCCGAAGCGGGCAACGATCAAGGCGATGAAGCAGATCACCGGTGCGATTGTCGCGATTACGGTGGTGCTGTCCGCGGTGTTCGTGCCGTCCGCGCTGCAGCCTGGCGCGACCGGCATCATCTACGCGCAATTCGCGCTGACGATCGCCGTGTCGATGATCTTCTCGGCTTTCCTTGCGATGTCGTTCACGCCGTCGCTGTGCGCGGCGATCCTGAAGCAAGGCAGTCACGTCAGCAAGAACGCGTTTTTCCGCGCGTTCGACCGTGGCTTCGACTGGATGACGCGCCACTACGTGAAGCATGTCGGGCACTCCGCGCGCCGGGCGCCGCGCTGGATGATCCTGTTCGTGCTGGTCACGGTGCTGACCGGCTTTCTGTACACGAAGCTGCCAACCGGCTTCGTGCCGGATGAGGATCAGGGCTTCATCCTTGCGCTGATCAACCTGCCGTCCGGCGCGACGATCCAGCGCACCAACAGCGTGATGACCGAAGTGCGCGAAACGCTGCTGAAGAGTCCGGTCGGCAAGGACATTTCGAGTATTTTCCAGCCGGAAGGCTTCAGCTTCGTCGGCACCAGCGAGAACGTCGGTATGGCGTTTATCAAGCTGACCGACTGGAGCAAACGCTCGAAGACCGCGATGCAGCTGATTCCGCAGGTGAACCAGATTCTGCACAGCATCCCGGACGCGCAGATCTTCGCGGTCAACCTGCCGACCATCCGCGGCCTGAGCCAGTTCGGCGGTATCGACATGTATCTGCAGGCGCGTGAAGGACAGTCGCGCGACGAACTCGGTGCGGCGACGGCAACGCTGCTCGCGAACGCCGCGAAGAGCCCGGTGCTGTTCGGCATCCGGCCGAACTCGCTGCCGACCGCGCCGCAGCTGAATATCGCCGTCGACCGGGTGCAGGCTCAGGCGATGGGTCTATCACTCAGCGACGTCTACGCGACGATCCAGATGCAACTGGCGCCGTTCTTTATCAATCAGTTCACGTACGGCGGCCGTGTGAAGCGCGTGTATGTCGAGGCCGATGCGAAGTACCGGATGAGCCTCGACGCATTCCAGCACCTCTACACGCCGACCAAGTCGACCAATGCCGACAGCAACGGCATCACGACCGCGACCAGTTCGGGTAGCACCAGCAGCGCGACCGGCGGCGTGGGCAGCTCAACGTCGTCGAGCAGTACGACTTCCGCGACGACCAGCAGCGGCTATCTGACGCAAGTCGATCCGTCCGCGGCGAATACCACCATCGCGCCGTACAACATGGTGCCGCTATCGAGCGTGGTGAAGGCGAACTGGGGCATCGGCCCACTCGTGTTGCCGCGCTATAACGGTTACTCGGCGATCGAGATCGTCGGTGCGTCGGCGGAAGGCTACTCGACGGGTCAGGCCATCGACACGCTGCAGAATATCGTCGATACACAGTTGCCGAACGGCTTCTCGGCGGACTGGACCGGTCAGTCGTATCAGGAACTGCTCGCGGGCAGTTCCGCGACGGTGCTGCTGGGGCTGTCGGTACTGGTCGTGTTCCTGTGTCTCGCGGCACTGTACGAAAGCTGGACGATTCCGGTCGCCGTGCTGCTGGTCGTGCCGCTCGGGATGCTCGGCATGCTCGCGTTCTGTCTGTGGTTCGGCGTGCCGAACGACATCTACTTCAAGATCGGTCTCGTCACCGTGGTGGGTCTCGCCGCAAAGAACGCGATTCTGATTGTCGAGTTCGCGGTCGAGGGGCAAGCGCGCGGGATGACGCTGTACGACGCGGTGGTCGAAGCCGGCCGCTTGCGTCTGCGGCCGATTCTGATGACCTCGATGGCGTTCATTCTTGGCGTGGCGCCGCTGGTGCTGTCGACCGGCGCGGGCGCGGCGTCCCGTCATGAGATCGGGACGGGCGTGATCGGGGGGATGCTGTTCGCGACGTTCTTCGGGCTGATGCTGATTCCGGTGTTCTACGTCGCTGTGCGGCGCCTGCTCGGTGACAAGCTCGATGAACCGTCGAAGAAGATCCACCATGCCGACGAGGGCGACCCGGATGAGGCTAAAGTTTAGCCGCGATGAGACGGACCCGCGAAGACGCGCTGAAAACGCGCGATCAGATTCTCGATGCCGCGGAGGTGACGTTCTTCCAGCATGGCTTCTCGCACACGTCGCTTGCGCAGATTGCCGAGCGCGCCGGGCTCACGCGCGGCGCGATCTATGGGCACTTCAAGAACAAGTGTGAGGTGTTCAACGCGATGGCCGAGCGCGTGAAACTGCCGATGGAGATGCTGGTCACCGCGACCTTCGACCCACGCGAAGCGGATCCGCTCGGGCGGATCCGCGACCTGTTCATGTTCTGCCTCGCCAAGGCCGCGATCGAACCACATAGCCGGCGTGTGTTCGAGGTGCTGTTCACGAAGTGCGAATACACCGAGGAGCTGGCGCCCGTACTCGAGCGGCAGCGCACCGCGGCACGCGACGGACGCGCGCGGATGGAACTGGGTTTGCGCAATGCGATCGATAAAGGGCAGTTGCCGCCCGAACTCGATACGACACGCGCGGCAGGCGTGCTGCAGATGTTTCTGGGCGGCGTGCTGCGGGACTGGCTGCTCGATTATGGCTCGGTCGACTTACCGCGTGACGCGAAATTTCTCGCGGATGCGTGCATCGGCATGCTGCGCAATTCGCCGGCGCTGCGCCGGCACGCGACGTCCGCTGGGTGACGCCGACGCGGCATCAGCCATGCAATAGCAGACAAGCGCTGAATTGCGATACCGATATATCGGCACGCTGAAATAGCAAACGAAGCAAAATTATTTGTCAGCGGCGCCGCCCGATACTTAGGATGCCGGTCATGTTCAACTCACACGACCCCGCGCATCCCATGAAGAACAGCAAACTCACCACCCTTATTCTGACCGCCCTGCTGCTTGGCTTGAGTCTCGCGACATTGCAGTTCGCGCATGCGGCGGAAAAGACACTACGCGTCGGCATCATGTCCGGCGAAGACGAGGACGTCTGGCGCGTGGTCGCGGCCAATGCGGCAAAGCATGGCCTCACGATCAAGGTCACCGCATTCTCCGACTATACGCAGCCGAATGAAGCGCTGTCGGTGCACGATCTCGATGCGAACTCGTTTCAGCACAAGCCGTATCTGGATGCGCAGATCAAGGCGCGCGGCTACCGGATCGTGCCGGTCGGCTTCACGTATGTGCAACCAATTGGCCTTTATTCGCGCAAGGTCAAATCGGTTGCCGCACTGCCCGATGGCGCGACGATCGGCGTACCGAACGACCCGAGCAATGAAGGCCGTTCGTTGCTGCTATTGCAGGCACAAGGGTTGATCGCGCTGCGTGCGGACGTCGGCCTGCTGCCCACCGCGCGCGATATCGCGAAGAATCCGAAGCATATTCACATCAAGGAGCTGGATGCCGGCATCGTGGGGCGCGCGATCGACGATCTCGACGCGGCGGTCGTCAATACCGACTGGGCCGTCAAGAGCGGCATCCGTATTCCCGATGAACGGATTGCACAGGAGCAGGTGAGCGGCAATCCGTATCGCAACTTTATCGCGGTCAACGAAAAGGATGCGAACGCAACGTGGGTGCATGCGCTGGTGGAGAGTTATCAGCAGCCGAACGTCGCAGCCGAGATTCAGAGTGTGTATCACGGTGCGACACTGCCCGCGTGGAACGAGCCGGCTCATTGATCGCGGCGCGACGTTCAGTCAGCCGAAGCAAATATCGAGGCGACGGGTTTACATGGTGCGCGCAATTTTGACGCACTTCAATTTGCACGACTGATCGGGCATAGTGAGTGCTTCAAGAGCCATACTCAGCGAATGTCCATGAGCAAGCCCGCCTCCGCCGTCTCCGCCGCTGCCAGCCCCGCCCTTTCTCCGGCTCTGCGCGACGCAAGCGATGCGGACTTTCCAGCCATTCAGGCGATCTATGCGCACCATGTGCTGACCGGCGTGGCTTCCTTCGAAGAAACGCCGCCTTCCGTTGACGACATGCGATCTCGCCACGCGACGATCATCGCACTCGGCCTGCCCTTTTTAGTCGCTGAATTCGATGGCCAAGTCGCCGGTTATTGCTACGCGAACCTGTATCGTCCGCGTATCGCATACCGCCATACGCTCGAAGACTCGATCTACATCGACGACGCGTATCGCGGCCGCGGCATCGGCCGTGCGCTGCTGCAAGCACTGATTGCCCGCTGCGAACGCGGGCCGTGGCGGCAGATGATCGCGGTGGTCGCGGACGGCGGCACCGGCGGCTCGATGTCACTGCATCGGGACGCGGGGTTTGAACTCGTCGGCACGCTGCGCGGGGTGGGGTTCAAACATGGCCGGTGGATTGATACGACATTGATGCAGCGGCCGCTGGGGGAAGGTGTACAGACTTCATAACGAAATCTCTATTGCTTCGTTTGCGGCACCCATCGTCCATGCGACGATCGTGCCACCGTAGCCATGGAGAAACGTTGGATGATCAAACGCATCGCCCCCCACGTACTACGTGCACTGCCCGCGATCGCGCTATTTGCCTGCGCCACCTTCGCATCCACCCAGTCCGCCGCACAAGACACGGTAAAAGTCTTGCGCATCGGCTATCAGAAGTCAGGTTTACTCGCGATCATCAAGGCACAACACACGCTCGACCAGAAGCTCACGCCGCTCGGCTACACCGTCAAATGGTTCGAATTCCCCGCCGGTCCGCAGCTTCTTGAAGCGCTGAACGCGAACAGCATCGACTTCGGCTCGACCGGTGCGCCACCCGCGGTGTTCGCGCAAGCGGCGGGCGTACGCTTTGTCTATGTCGGCACGGAGCCGGCGGGCGTCACCAATGAGGCGGTAATCGTCAAAGCCGATGCGCCGCTGCACACCGTTGCGGATCTGAAGGGCAAGCGCGTCGCGCTGCAAAAAGGCTCGAGTTCGAACTACCTGTTGCTCGCACTGCTGCAGAAGGCCGGCCTGCGCTACACCGATATCCAGCCCGTCTACCTGCCGCCGGCGGACGCGCGCGCCGCATTCGAAAACGGCACCGTCGATGCATGGGCGATCTGGGATCCGTACTACGCGGCCGCTCAGCACGCGTTGCATGCACGCACCCTCGCCGACTACACGTCGCTCGAAGCCGGACACAACTTCTACGAAGCAACACGTGACTTCGCGCAGCAACACCCCGACGTCGTCAGCATCGTGCTCGCACAGTTGCGCAGCACCGGTGTATGGGTCAACGCGCACCCGACAGAAACCGTCGATCTGATTGCAGCGCAAGTGGGACTCGACCGCGCGGTAGTCGACAAGTGGGTACGCCGCGTTCCCTACGGCACGCGGCCCATCACTGACGATATCGTGCGCGCACAGCAGAGCGTCGCCGATGCGTTCTACGACGCGCGCCTGATTCCGCAACGGATTACGGTTAAGGACAACGTCTGGCAGAACCCCGCGGCAACGGCAAAGCTTGCCGCCGCGGCGGCCAAATAGAATCAAGCAGGGTCACTCGCATGCTGCCGGAACGGTGCGGTTCGTTCCAACCACCGGCGGCAAGCGCGTAAACAACGTCGGATAGTCGATCACAAGCCCGTCTTCGTCGATTTTCATGTTCGCGGCAAAATCGCGAAAGATGCCTTCATAGCGGTATTCGACATCGGGCTCGATACACGTGTACGCCTGCTCAACGCGTGTCACCTGCAAATCCGGCGTCGAGATATACACAACCGCGATAGGCCGCCGCTCGCCGCGCGCGAGCTTTAATCGCAGGATCGGCAGCGTGTTCGTATAGGGCGTCGCCGCGATGTCGATATCGATGCAGCCTTCGAGCGCGGACAGCGTCAGTCCATGGCCGTCGCGCCAATGGCCCTCGCCGTCCCCATGCAGTTCGAGCTCGGCGCCGCCCACTACCTTCAGATACGCGTGTGTCGCGCGCCACTGCGGATCGCACAGGACACTGTAATACAGGCCGTAGCTTTTTCCGTAACGCTGCCCGACCACGGCACTTTCGACATGGAACCCATCCGCGCGCGCATCGAACGCGAGATGTTCGATGCCCTCATCCTCCTGCGACGCCCAGCGTACTTCACGCATGACTGTGTCTCCCTGTGTCGGCCGGCGTGAGCCCGAGCTTTCATCGTAGCGCGAACACGCGATCGACGGTATGCGGTCTCAACCTGCGCCACCGGCGAATTACCCGTTATCATCGTCGTGCTTATCTGTCACGCATGAATCCAAGGAGACGTTTATGTCGTTCGCTCGTCCCCCCGCGGGCCGTGTCGCCGCGTTCGGACCGCTGTCCGACGCCGAATGGCGCACGCGCATCGATCTGGCCGCCGCGTACCGGCTCACCGCCCTCAATAGCTGGGACGATCTCGTCTATACGCATATCTCCGCAAGCGTCCCTGGCGAGCCCGGTCATTTTCTGATCAACCCGTTCGGCTTCGGCTTCGACGAGGTCTGCGCGTCGAATCTGGTCAAGATTGACATCGACGGCAACGTCGTCGGCACAAGCGAGCATCCGGTGAACGTGACGGGCTTCGCGCAGCATGCGGCCGTGCATGCTGCGCGCGCGGACGCGTTCTGCGTGATGCATCTGCACAATACCGCCGGTATTGCGGTGTCGATCCAGCCCGCGGGTCTGTTGCCCGCTTCGCAACATGCGCTACGCTTTCACGGCTATCTCGCGTATCACGACTATGAGGGCGTCACGTTCTCGCCCGCCGACGGCGCACGCCTCGTCGCCGATCTCGGCGACAAGCCCGCGATGCTGCTGCGCAATCACGGCACGCTGACAGCCGGCCGCACGGTCGCCGAAGCGTATGTGCTGATGGCAACGCTAATCAAGGCGTGCGAAATCCAGTTGCAAGCACAGGCCGGCGGCACACATCTCGTGCTGCCGGCCGAAGCGGTTGCGGAGCGCGCGGCCGAACAGCTCTACGATGGCGGCGCAGTCGAAGGCGAGATTGAATGGCCCGCATTGCTGCGTAAGCTGGACCGCATCGACCGCTCGTATCGCGACTGATTCCCAACCGACCGTCCATGACATGCGGCGCCATGCAGCCCGTTCGCGAGCGGCGCCGTCTGTAAGCCTTTGTTGTTTCTACCATCAAGGAGCCGTTGTTATGCCCACCTTCCGCATCGAGCTATTCGAAGGACGCACCGTCGAACAGAAGCGCGAGTTTGTCGAAGCGATCACGAAGGCCACCTGCGAAACGCTGAAAGTCGAACCGTCATCGGTGGACATCATTCTCATCGACGTCAAGCGCGAGAACTGGGCCACCGGTGGCCGTCTGTGGTCCGACCCGCCGGCCTGAAGCAGAACCCATTCACGCGTCGTTTCATCGATGCTGCGGCGCGGTAGATTGACGCACGCCGCATCGGCAACCGTTTCGCGGTCCGCCTAGGCGCGGCGCACATTTTCCGATATCAATCAAAGGCTTGCCGTGCCGCAGACGCGTGCGGCAATGCACCTCGCTGCGTAATTTCGACGCACGTCGCGGCGCAGCACGATCTGGCGCACTCTCTTACGCTCCCCTCATCTGCCAAACGCAGTGCGCGCCGACACGAGTCGCCGTGCGTGGTTCGTCGCCCCGAAATCGAAAATGCACTCTGCCCTCTCCGCCTTCGATCTGGCCCGGCTCCAGTTCGCGTTCACCATTTCCTTTCATATCGTCTTTCCCGCACTCTCCATCGGGCTCGCGAGTTTTATCGCCGTGCTCGAATGGCGGTGGCTCAAAACCGGCAAGGCATACTACAAAGATCTGTGCCTGTTCTGGTCGAAGATTTTCGCGGTCGCATTCGGCATGGGCGTCGTGTCCGGCGTCGTGATGAGCTACGAGTTCGGCACGAACTGGTCGGGCTTCTCCGCGTTCGCCGGTCCCGTCACCGGTCCGCTGCTGATGTACGAAGTGATGACAGCGTTCTTTCTCGAAGCTGGCTTCCTCGGCATCATGCTGTTCGGCTGGCAGCGCGTGAGCCCGCGCGCGCACTTCGGCGCGACACTGATGGTCGCGATCGGCACATTGATCTCGACGTTCTGGATTCTCGCGTCGAATAGCTGGATGCAAACGCCGCAAGGCATCGAGATCGTCGGCAACCATGTCGTGCCAGTCGACTGGTTCAAGATCATCTTCAACCCGTCGTTTCCGTACCGGCTCGTGCATATGGCGCTTGCCGCGTTCATCGTCACGGCGCTGGTCGTCTCGGCGGTCGGCGCATGGCATCTGCTCAAAGGCCGGCGCGACCCCGCCGTGAAGAAGATGTTCTCGATGGCGCTGTGGATGCTGCTGGTCCTCACGCCCATTCAGGCGTTCGTCGGCGACCAGCACGGCCTGAATACGCGCGAATACCAGCCTGCGAAGATCGCGGCGATCGAAGGTCTGTGGAACACCGAAACAAACGGCACGCCGCTCAACCTGTTCGGCATCCCCGACATGAAGGCCGAAACCACCCGCTACGCGGTGTCGATTCCGCATCTGGGCAGTGTGATCCTTACGCACAGCTGGGATGGCCAGATTCGCGGCCTGAAGGATTTCCCGCCGCAAGACCGCCCGGATTCGACCGTCGTGTTCTGGACCTTCCGGGTGATGGCGGGTCTCGGCATGCTGATGATCGCTTTCGCCGTGACCTCGTGGGTGATGCGCCGCCGCGGCCGCCTGTATGACGCGAAATGGTTCCAGCGTTTCGCGCTCGCGATGGGGCCGACCGGTTTCATTTCGCTGCTCGCCGGCTGGATCACGACCGAAGTGGGCCGTCAGCCGTGGGTGGTGTACGGCATGAAACGCACGGTCGATGCGGTGTCGCCGCTCACCGCGCAGCAGGTCAGCCTGTCGCTGATGACCTTCGTCGTCATCTACTTCCTCGTATTCGGCACCGGCGTCTACTACCTGCTGAAGCTGATGCGCACCGGCCCCCAGTTACCCGGCCACACGCCGGACGGCGTTCCCGACGACGTGCGCGGCCGCCCCGCGCGCCACGCGCTGCCCACTGCCTGATACGGCTCGACACCCCGAATCTGATCGATACTTGCGAGGAACAGGATGGACGTTACTGTAGTGTGGGCCGCGATCATCGCGCTCGGCCTTTTTATGTATATCGTGCTCGACGGCTTCGATCTGGGCATCGGCATCGTGTTTCCGTTCTTTCCGGATGAGAAGGAACGCGACCTGATGATCAACACCGTCGCACCGGTATGGGACGGCAATGAAACGTGGCTCGTGCTCGGCGGCGCGGGCCTGTTCGCGGTGTTCCCGCTCGTCTATTCGACTGTGCTGTCCGCGCTCTATCTGCCGCTTATCTTCATGCTCGGCTGTCTGATTTTCCGCGGCGTGTCGTTTGAAATCCGCGCGAAAGCGAACCGCACCAAGCACCTGTGGGACCTCGCGTTCATCGGTGGTTCGGCCGGCGCCGCGTTCTTTCAGGGCATCGCGCTCGGCGCGTACCTGCAGGGCATTCCGGTCGCCGCGAACGGCAGCTTCGCAGGCGGCGCGTTCGACTGGCTCACGCCGTTTTCGCTGCTGACGGGACTCGGCCTCGTCGCAACCTATGCATTGCTCGGCTGTTGCTGGCTCGTCGCGAAGACCGACGGCGACCTGCAGCGGCGTCTGCATCGCGTGGTATGGCCGCTGACGATCGTGCTGCTCGTGTTCATCGCACTCGTCAGCCTGTGGACGCCGCTGCAGGACCCGAACATCGCGCAGCGCTGGTTCGCTTCGGGGCTGTTCGAGCGATTGCTGCCGGTGCCGTTCCTCGTTGCGCTGTGCGCGTTCTACATGTACCGCGCGGTGCGCGAGCGGCACCACAATACGCCGTTCATGCTCGCGCTCGGGCTCGTGCTGCTCGGCTATATCGGGCTACTGGTCAGCGTGTGGCCGTATGCGATTCCGTCGAGCGTCACGCTCTGGCAAGCGGCTGCGCCGCGTTCGAGCCAGATGTTCACGCTGGCGGGCGCCGCGGTGATTATCCCGATCATCATCGCGTACACGACCTTGGGTTACTGGGTATTCCGCGGCAAGGTGCGTCATGGCGAAGTCCACTACCATTGACGCGCGGCCGCGCCGCGTACCGGGCTGGCTGTGGTTCGTCGCGCTGTGGTGCGTCGGCGTCGGCAGTGCGATGGCCGTCGGTTTTGCGTTCAAGCTGTTGATGAATGCGACGCTCTTCGCGGTCAGCCGGTAGTGTGTCCGTCGCATGGTGGCCAGTGCGCAGCGCAGCATGCATCACGCAAGCGGCTCGCGGATACGCCTTTCGTCTATCACCTCGCGACGGGTACTCCCCTTCAAAAACGTTTCGGCGCGCTCGTCTACGTAGCAGGCTGCGGCGCGTAAGCGTCGCGCCACACGACGCCGCAGCGCACCGCCGCTGCCGCGACGGCCCGGCACAGGGCCGCGCGGCCGGGTAGCGAAGCGGTAGCGCGAGGGACCGCGTCCGGTCGCAGGCAGGATTGCATTCGCTGCACAGGACGCCAACAATAAGCAACCAGAGCGCGCCACCGGACGCGGACGCAGAACTGCGCCGACAGGCCGCCGGACATCAACCGAGCCGCAGGCCGGACGTTCGGCCGTAGCATGGGCGGCAAAGGAAACCCGCGCGGCATCGCGGGTAGCAGCAGACTGTACGACAGGCGATATAACAGGCGGCAGGCAGTACGCATCACGTAACACATAGACGCTGCAACGATCCATAGACGGCGGATCTCGGGGAAAGCAGCGGGCCGCGGCGCGCAACCTTGGCTATGGGAGCGCGCGCCGCAGCCCGGCGAACGGATGGCGCGGCACCGTGCGCAACGGTGTGCGCCGTTCGCTTCGGCCCCGGCAGGTTGCCGCGACGCGCGAACGCACGCGCCGCGGTGCAGCGGCAGCATCACGAACCGACAGGGCCAACTCGCGGAGACATCATGAAGTTTCTTGTGGCCGACGACCATGAACTGATCCGCCAGGGCGTCAAAGGACTGTTGCGCGGGCTCGATCCGGCAGCGCAGTTCGATGAAGCCGACAGCTGGGAAACGCTGGCCGCCCTTGCGCGGCCCGACGCGAATCACGATCTCGCGATCGTCGATCTGCATATGCCCGGCATGACCGGCGCGGCGTCGCTCGAAAGCCTGTTGAAGGCAAACCCTGCGCTGCCCGTCGTCGTGCTATCCGCGGAAGAATCGCCTGGCGAGATGCGCGCGGTGCTTGCCGCCGGCGCGCTCGGCTTCGTGCCGAAGCGGCAGCCGGCCAGCGTGATGCTCAAGGCAATCGAACTCGTGCTGTCGGGCGGTGCGTATGTGCCGATGGAAGCATTGAGCCTGCTCGGCGCGCGCGAAGCCGTCGCCGAGACGACCAGCGCAGGCGCGGGCGCGCGAAGCAGCCCGGAGCCCGAGCCGGTGGCGCGTGTCGAGGCGCTGCAGCCGCATCAACGGCATCTGCTCGAAAACCTGTCGCCGCGCCAGCAGGAAATCATGCGGCTCGTGCATCGCGGCTGGACCAACAAGATGATTGCGCGCGATCTCGGGGTCGCCGAAGGGACGGTGAAGGTCCATCTGTCGGTCATTTTTCGCGCGCTGGGTGTGCATAACCGCGCGACCGCGATCGCGGTGATCAATGGGTGGCTCGAAACGGGGAAGGTGCTCTAGCGGCTTGCACGGCGCCAGGCTCCGGGACGCCTGCGACGTACGTCTCGCGTGCGTGCCCAGCAGGGTTGCACATCAAGGCCTAGCCAGCGCCTTGCGCGTGGCCGCCGATCATCACCTGGGGTGTCGCCTGCGGCTCCCGCTCGGGCTGGGTCGATTCGAGCAACGGCGACCGATCCGCTTGCTGCCATAGCATCTCGAGCGTGCGACGCAGCCGCGCCGCCGTCACCGGCTTGTGCAGCACGGGAATACCCTGCGACGCGAGCGCCTGCAACTCGGCCGACGCCATATCACCGGTAATCAGCAGCATCACCGCCTGTTCACGGCCGCGCCGGCGCAGCGCGTCGCGCATGGCAGCCAGCGCTTGCGCGCCGGTCCGATGGTTGGCGAGCTGGTAATCGCACAGCACCGCGTCAGGCATGAATCCTTCGTCGAGCGCACGCAGCGCCTGACCCTCGTCGTGCACACCGCTCACGATGCAACCCCAGCGCCCGAGCAGACTCGACAGCCCTTCGAGAATGGCGGGCTCGTCGTCGATGCACAGCACGCGGCGGCCGGGCGCAGACGGTCCGCCGCTCGCGGTCTCGTTGAGTCCCGCGACGATCCGCGCCGGATCGCCCGTATCGACGGCAAAGCGGAACACCGAGCCGCGCCCCGGCACCGAACGCAAATGCAGTTCGCCGCCGAGCAGTTCGACCAATCGCTTGACGGTCGGCAAGCCAAGGCCGTGCCCCTGACGGGCGTCGCGCTGCGGGTTAGCCACCTGGTAGAACTCTTCGAAGATGCGCTCCTGCTCGTCGGGTGGGATGCCGATCCCGGAATCGCGCACCTCGATATAGCCGCCCGCGGAGCGGCCCGAGCGACGAAAACCCATCCAGATCGCGCCGCTTTCGGTGTAGCGCACCGCGTTCGACAGCAGATTGCTCAGGATCCGCTCGAGCAGCACCGGATCGCCGTGCACGACGGCCAGGGTGGGCGCGATGCGCAGCGCGAGACCCTTCGCGGCAGCCTGTGGCCAGTATTGATTACCGACCCGATCGAACAGTTCGGACAGCCGGAAATGCAGCTTGATCACCTGCGTGACGCCGCTCTCGAGCCGCGCGAGGTCCAGCACCTGGTTGAACAGCTGATTGAGCGCTTCGACGTTGTTGACGATGTGATCGGCGGTCTTCGCGTGCTGCGTGTGCGTCGCCGCCGGGTCGTTCAGCGACGCGGCGAGCAGCCCGATCGCATGCAGCGGCTGGCGCAAATCGTGGCTGGCGGCCGCGAAGAAGCGCGTCTTCGCGAGGCTTGCCTCTTCGGCGACGAGCTTTTGCACCGCAAGCGATTCGGCCAGCGTCTGCTGGTCGATGCGGGCCTGCACGACACGCTGGAACAGCTTGCGATAGCTCAGCGCATACACGTTGATCGCACCGAAGAAGAACGCGAGGACGATCGCAAGAATGGTCCGGTCGAACGTATGCACGTCGAAGTGCAGCACGATGGCGGGCAGCAACAGGAATGCGATCGACGTCGTGAAATTGACGACGTCGAAGCCGTTCGACATGAATACGCCCGCGGCGAGCGTGACGATCAGCACTGTATGCAGCAACGGGAGGTTGGTATGGGGACTTTGAAACGCGAACCAGATGGCGAGACCCGGCGCCGCGTAGAGCAAGGCGTTGCGCACCGCGTGCAGATAGATCCACGCGCGCGGTTGCAGCGCGTCGGGCCAGCGGCGATGGCACATCCACAGCACGAGGCCCGCGCAGTTCGCGAGCGCGTAGAAGATGAAACAGGCGGCAAAGCGCTGTGGGTACGGCATGTCGACCCAATACACCGCAACCAGCATCGCGATCGAAAACCAGTGCGAGAAAAAGGCGATCGGGTCTTGCGCGTACAGCACACGCACGAGGTCTTCGTCGATGGCACGCTGGATCGGATCAGCCCGCATCGTGGGGTCTCCTTTGTGTCGGCAGCGGTGGCGCTCTCGGGCGCGCGTCAATCGGGGGGCAATCGCAGAGCTCGGCGCTTCAAGGAAAACTCGCCCGCTTGGCTTGCGGCGACCCTGATCGGCTATTGGACAGCACCTTGCCTGTCTTGCGGAGCGGCGTGGGGTTGGCCTACTTTCGCCTGGAAGTTTACCGCCGCCACATTCTCTATGTGCCTTTATTTGTGCTTCGCGAACGCCTACCTGCCTGCGTATGGCAAGGTACATGCTCGAAAAACGAGAAAGGACGACCGGGACTGAAGACCCAGCAGCATCAGCGCTGACGGTATCGCTTTACAAAAACACCCAACAGCACGAACGCAACGGTCATCAAACCAGCGCCGACCAGTCGCACATTCAGCGAGTGCCTCTCGTCAGCCGACAGCATCATGCCTGCACCAAGCAGAATGCCGATCGCCGCCTGCAAAACCGGCATCGGGGGCTTCACCTTGCCTGCCGTTTTCGACTCGAACGCTGATTGAGGCAAAATGAACCAGCCGCGACGCTTTGCTGAGGTCAGCAATAGCAACGAGATAAATCGAAGCACAGTTGCGGAAGAAAACAGTAGCGCTGAACCAATCCCTTGTTCGCGCAGCCATTCAGCATTGGTACGTAAAAACACCATGCTCAGAGCGGTCACCACCGCGAGTATTCGACCAGACCAGAAATTTCGCCGGACTATAAGCCATAGCGCACATGGAGTGAAAAGCCACGCGCAGACAAGAGTTACCCTCTCAATCAATCGACAGTCAGAATCGATGAGGCGGCTATATTCAACCGGAGAGGCGCACACGAGCGCCAAAAAAAAGCCAGCGAATGCAAGGTATGCGGTCCGTGGCATTGGATCATCGCTCATATTGCGTACAATAGTACATGCCACTCACCACGTCGCTCCATTGTTCTACCTCGAGTCTACGATTACAGTAATTTGTTCGATACATTGCTTCATCAACGGGAGTGATACTCCCCGGTATGCAAGACCCACGCGGTAACAGCGCCCAACCGTTTTTCATAGAGTCTTCCAGACACATAAATTCGTTGTCAATTGATGACATAATTTCATCATAGGTAGCAAGTTGTGCGTCCCTACCTATACGAGCCCAATATAGATTCGACGTCTCAGTGGCGATAGGTGGATCCATCGAGAGATATTTTGGAAGAAACCCCTGACCATACATAATCAAACTGTTCATATAGGGTGTGAATTCATTAACCAGATCTGCAGATAAAACCAATCCGGATACGCCTGCAGCTACACCGGCACCTATTTCAGCCCACGCAAGAAGATTCAAGGTGACCGTTCCGAGTGAGCTGATCAGCGTCAGTACATCGCCTGTTTGCACGCGACGACGAGGATCTGTCCAGTCCGCAACTATTTTCACGGCCACCGTCGTTGCCGTTGTCAAATTGGTGACAACCCGAAACGGCTGCAAGATCGGCGTTACAGACGATATCGTCGCTAGCAGCACGGACGAATCGACCATAAGATTAAGCGTTTCATTTTTACCCGAAAGAATCGACTGTATCGCAATATAACTGCCCATTGTGTTGGAGCCTTGCTCCAAAATCTGGACCACAAATTCCTGTTTTGTCATTTACTCCACTCCCGATTCCAGTTCCCATGGTGAAATAGAACCGACAATGCCACCTTGAGGCATAATATTTCGACTATCACTAAAAATCACATATCGAAAAAATAATTTTAAATTTACCAGTTTAGATCGATAAATCGTATTGGCGATAAATGACCGATCTTTTTTAAGACCGATCGGTAACTGATCCACTATCTGACTGAAATTCCGGTCGGTGGCGAACTGCAAGAATGCAGAAATATCGTGTTCCGCATCGTCAATATTAATAATTCGAATAGTAAATTTCCACAGATTATCTTTCTTTTTTCTCGCACGAGGTCCATTGGTGATCAAATAGCCATGTTTTACCGGATCAGGTAAAACAGGATTTAAAGGAGCTTGTTGAGCCACTGCGCAGACGGCTCCAAAACTTAATACAGATACGCTACTTTTTGCGAGAAAATCACGCCTTTTAACCATTATCTCAATAACCTTTCCCATGCTATCGATACTCAATACAAATGTATGTAGTCCGATTCTCTTTTTGAGTAAGGACACTCCATTTGTTTGTACGCGAAGGGGTCAGAACGACGTAAGGGCTGCGAACCGGCCGCATGTAGGCGTGCGAGCGCACGGCCCCTCAAGCCCGCGGGGGCAAACGTAAGAGTCGATAGCCCGACGGTTTACCCAACGGTTTACCCTTCAGCTATCACTTAATCCATATAGGCGGCGCGCCGCACAAAAACCATACTGCATACCAATTGCAGCGCGGCATGCGGTCTTCCGAAGCACGCGAAGACCTGTTTCATCGCCTGGTCACCAGGCGCCCCCCGGCGGAACCTCGCCCCCCACCGCGCTCCTTGCCCTTCATACGACGGAGGCTTCCATGGGTGCGGTACCGAGTCATGAATTCGCACGGTCGCTCGACGATGCGATCCTTCCCGATCTGTGGCGCCGCCGCACCCAGTTATCGGACCACGAAATGGCGTCGATGTACGACCTCGTGAAGCGTGCGCTGCGCGGCTACCACCCGCTCGAACTGCACGCGCTGGGCGAAGACAAGGAAGAACTCGTGCACCAGTTCATCTATACAAAGGTGCTTCGCCTCGCGCCCGGCCACATGGAGTCGCACGCTTGCCCCGAGAGCGCGCCGTCCAACGGCTACGCGATCTGCGCCTACTTCCGTCGCTATCTGATCGACTGTCTGCGCAGCGCAAGCCATCAGCGCAACGTGTCGATGGAAAGTGAAGGCATGGCGCAGGAAATCGATCTGCGCGCGCATGCCCTCGACGATCCCGTCGAAAGCGTGCTGCTGCAGCACGGCCTCGACGAGCAGCGGGTCCGGGAGGCCGCCCGCGCGTTTATCGCCAGTCTCGACGAACCGGAGCGCATCGTGCTCGCCGGCACGCTCGGCTGGTGCTCCGAATGCAAGGGCGGACTGTCGGCGGTCGCCGCGCGCCACCACGTGCCGTCGTATCACTATCGCGCCGTAAAGCTCGGCGTCACGATGAAGAAAACGGCCGACGCCGCCGATTTTTCCAACACGAAGATCGGTCGCTGGCTGACCGACGTGCTCGGCATTGACATCCAGATCGAGAACCGAGCCGCGATGCTCGTCGCGCTGAACCTGCTCGCGGTCGAATCGAGCGTCGAAGGCGAAGCATTTGAAGCGGCCGCGTAAGAAGCCGCCACCCTACCTGTCACCGGCCTGACGCCACTCAATGGAGGCTGATGCCGCCGGCCACGGCGACGGCATGCGCGCGCTGTGGCTCGCACCATGCGCGCGCCGACCTCCTTTGCATCACACGAATTTCTTTGCTTTTTCGTCAACGCAGTCCAGGATGGTTAGGCTGCGAGCGCCAGTCGTCCTTATCGTCAGGGTCCCCCGCCCTGCACATTCGAAAAAGGTGGTCGTATGAACCGCTTATCCAGCGCCATTGAGGCGATGAAGCCGCACTATGAGGTGGTGGTCGTCGGGTCCGGCTACGGTGGCGCGATCGCCGCGAGCCGTATGGCGCGCGCCGGGCGCGACGTGTGCGTGCTCGAGCGCGGCCGCGAATTCATGGCCGGCGAATATCCGAGGACATCTGTCGAAGGTCTTACCCAAGTGCAGTACAACACCGGCATCGGTCAGGAAGGCTCGCCGCTCGCATTGGTCGAGGTGCATGTGAACCCCGATGTGAACGTCGTAGTCGGCTGCGGCCTGGGCGGCACGTCGCTGATCAATGCAAACGTCGCGCTTCCGCCCGACGACCGGCTCTGGGACGATCCGCACTGGCCGGCTGCGATTCGTGCCGACAAGACCGGCCGCGACAAAGGTTACGCGCTCGCAACCGCGATGTTGCAGCCGTCGAAGCTGCCTGATGACTTCAATGCGGACTTCAATGCGGACTTCAACGCGAACTCTAACGCGGACGTCACTACAGACACCGCGCATGCGAAGCCGCTGCCGAAACTCGCCGCGCTCGAGTTGTCCGCGCAAAAACTTGGCATGGAAGACCGCTTCTACCGGCCGCCCATCACCGTCACGTTCAAGGACGGCAAGAATGCCGCCGGCGTCGATCAACACCGTTGCGTCGGCTGCGGCGATTGCAATTCGGGCTGCAACTTCGACGCGAAGAACTCGACGCATATGAACTATCTGCCCGATGCAGTCGCGCATGGCGCGCAGATCTTCACGGGTGTCGCCGTGCATTCGGTGGTGCGCGATGAAGCGCAGCAGAAATGGCGGGTCCGCTATCAGCCGGTCGCGCTCGGCCGGGACCTGTATGGCGCGCCCGAGATGGCGATTACCGCGGATATCGTGATTCTGTCGGCGGGTACGCTCGGCTCCACGGCGATCCTGTTGCGCTCGAACGAAGCGGGCTTGCCGGTGTCGACGCAACTGGGCCACCGTTTCACCGGCAACGGCGACGTGCTCGCGTTCGCATTCAACACGGACCACGACATCAACGGCGTCGGCTGGGGCGCGCAATGGCGCAGCGACCTTCCGCGCGTCGGCCCGACCATCACCGGGATCATCGATCATCGCAATACGCCGGATGTGCGTGACGGCTTCGTGATCGAGGAAGGCTCGATCGCGGCGCCGATCGGCGGATTCATGGCTGCCGTGCTCGGCGCCGCCGCCCCGGTCGAAGGGGTGGCGATGCCCGACCCGCAAGGCGAAGCACCGCTTGCCGATGATGCACGCATCGCCGAAAGCATGCTGCGCGGCCCGCACTACGGTGCGATGCGCAATACGCAAACCTTCCTCGTGATGTCGCACGACGACGAAAGCGGCCGCATCACGGTCGACGACGGTGGACGGCCGCGCGTCGCATGGCCCAATGCCGGCAAACAGCCCATCTACGATATCGTCGAGCACACGCTCGAAGCGGCAACCAGCGCGATCGGCGGCGAGTACGTGCGCAATCCGATCTCGGCCGATATGTTTCGCAACCGCACCGTCACCGTGCATCCGCTCGGCGGCTGTGCGATGGCCGACGACGCGGAGCATGGCGTGGTCGACGAGGCGGGGCGCGTGTTTTCCGGCATCACCGGCAACACGGTGCATCCGGGCCTCTATGTGATGGATGGCGCGGTCATGCCGATCTCGCTCGGCGTCAATCCGTTGCTGACGATTTCCGCGCTCGCCGAACGCAACTGCGCGCAGCTCGCGAACGCACGGGGTTGGGAGATCGATTACGGCGCAGCCGGCCACGCCGCGCCGCCGCCGCAACCCAAAATCGGCCTGCGATTTACCGAAACGATGAAAGGCACTTACGTGCCGAGCGGCGCAACTGCGGACCAAGGCGCGCCGATGAGCTTCACACTGACCGTCGAATCGAACGACCTCGAGGACATGCTCGCGAATTCGCAGCACACGGCGAGCATGATCGGTACGCTCACGTGTGCGGCGCTCTCGCCGGAACCGCTGCAGATCTCGAACGGCCGCTTCAATCTGTTCGTCGTCGATCCGGCGCACGTCGAGCGCCGCAACATGAACTACCGGATGACGCTCAACGCCACCGACGGGAAGACGCTTTTTCTGTTCGGGCAGAAGATCATTACGCGATCGTCGCTACTCGATCTGTGGGCACAGACCAACACGCTATACGCCGAAGTGCGTGCGTCCGAAGCACCGGATGCGCCGCTCCTCGGCAACGCGACACTGATCATCACGCCGGAAAATTTCCTGAGGCAGCAGCGCACGATCGAGGTGACCAACGCGCCCGATCTGGAAACACGCCTGAAATGGACGAAGAAATTCGGCGAGTTTTTCGCCGGTGTGCTGTTCACCGAGTACGGAGGGGTCGCCGCGCCGCTGCAGTTCGCCGATCCGGATGCGACACCGCGTGTGCGCCGCGCGTTGCGCACGCCCGCGCCGCAGGTCACCTACTTCAATACGCCCAAGCCGGACGACAAGACCTTGCGTCTGACGCGCTATCACGCCGGCACGAAGGGCCCGGTATTGCTCGTGCACGGCTCCGGCGTGTCGAGCCGCATTTTCTCGACGGATCTGATCGATACGAACCTCGTCGAATTCCTGTGCGCGGCGGGCTACGATGTGTGGCTGGTCGATCTACGCGTGAGTATCGAACTGCCGAGCGCGACTGAGCCGACGACGGCCGATGCGATCGCGCGCTACGACATTCCCGCAGCCGTCGCCAAAGTGCGCGAGCTAACCGGCGCGAAAGACATCCAGGTGGTCGCGCACTGCCTGGGCGCAGTCGCGACGACGATGGCGCTGCTGTCGGGCCTTCGTGACGTGCGCTCGGTCGTGCTGTCGCAGGTTTCCGCGCATCTGGTGCCTGGCTTGCTGCAGCGGGTCAAGGCGGGCCTGCATACGCCGCAGATTCTAAAGTTCCTCGGCGTCGACGATCTGACCGCGTACACACGGCACGAAGAGTGGCCGCACAACCTGCTCGACGACGCGCTGCGCTTTTTCCCGACCGAAGACGACGAAGAATGCAACAACGCGATCTGCCACCGCGCGACGTTCCTGTATGGGCTCGTCTACGAACATGCGCAGTTGAACGAGCCGCTGCATGCGAATCTGCAAGAGCTATTCGGCATTCATGACGTCGAGCTCTTCATTCAACTCGCGCAGATCGTGCGCGAAGGACATATCGTCGATGCGCAAGGCGACGATGTCTATCTACGCAATCTCGACGGCATGAAGCTGCCGATCGCGTTTATTCACGGCGCCGAAAACCGCTGCTATTTGCCGGTCAGTACTGAAATGACGTATGACATGCTGGTCGAACGGTTCGGTCCCGACAACTACGAGCGGCATCTGATCGATGGTTACGGGCACATCGACTGCATCTTTGGCAAGAACGCGTCCGTTGACGTATATCCGACCATCGCGAGGCATTTGAATGCACATTGAGCGCACCACGGGCTGATGCACGGATGCGCCGCTTCAGAGCACCCCGCCGAGATGAAGACGCGACGCCCGATGCCAAAGCTGCACCGACGTCGCGACCGCGGCGCCCACCCAGGTACGGCGCCATAGCATCAGGCACGGCTCGCCCATCTCCATCTGCAGATGGCGGCGCACGTACGGATCGGGTTTTTGCGCGTGAATCTGAAACTCGGCGCGCTGGATCGGCGCGACGCGCATCATGTAATGATTCGGCGTTTCGAGCGTGAAGTCCTGCTCCAGATAGCCGGGAAAGACGCTTGGGTTCACGAAACGGTCTTCGTACTGGATTGGCTCGCCCTCTTCGCAATGCACGATGCGCGAGTGGAACACCGGGCCCGCCGACAGCCCCAGCGCGTCGAGCGCGGACGGCGCGCTGCTTGCCTCGATCACCAGCACATGGGCGGAGTGGCGATGGCCGCGCGCCGCGATCTCGTCGGCGATATTGCGGACTTCGAGCACCGTCGACTCATAGCGTTGCGGCGCCACATAGGTGCCCGAACCCTGCACGCGAGCCAGCACACGTTCGTTGGTCAGCTCGCGCAGCGCGCGCGACACCGTCATCCGCGCGACGCCAAATTCTTTCACCAGCTCCGTTTCGGATGGAATCAGCGCACCGGGTTTCCAGATGCCCTCCGCAATGCGCGCGACCACGTAGCGCTTGATTTGCTCGTAGGCCGGCATCGTCTTCGCCAGCAGTGGGTTCTCGTGCGCCGCACGCGCGCAGACGGTTGCGGCTTGACCGTTTGTATTCATTGCCTCGTCGACCTCGTGGGTGATATGCGCCTGTCTGTCGTCAATCCGGCGGATAAGCCGGACGGCCGACAGCGCGGCCGCGACGTTCGACCGGACCGCGCCGCCGGTTGGCGGCGGGCCCTGATCGCGCATTTGGGGCAGCATTATCCACGAAATCAGGCCGTTTCAATTTTCGCGTCGTGCGGGATGACCCATCCGTAACGCGCCCCTCAATGCGCGTTCGCGGGCGCGTTACCAGATGTGCGGCACAAACCGGTAGCGGACCCGCGCCGCATAGTCGGCATAGCCTTCGAGGCCCGTCATCAGCGTACGTTCCTCGAGCACCGCCCGGTAGCCGAGCCCCGCCACCAGCAACGGCACACAGGCGAGCGCCCACCACGAGCCGAGCATCAACGGCGTACCGGCGAGAAACAGGATCGCCGCGGCGTACATCGGATGACGCACGTAGGCGTACGGTCCGGTATCGCTGACCGTGTGGCCACGCTCGGTCTGGATCTTGACCACCGGCGCCGCATAGCGATTCGCACGGAACACCTCGCGTGTCGCGACGATGCACACAAAGATGGCAAGCGCGCCGCACACGCTCAGCCACAGCGGCATCGCCGCACGATGCAAGCGCCCCGCATCGATGGCGATCAACACGAACCAGCCGAGCCAGCTGATACCCGCGCCGCTCATGAAGAACTTGTCCCAGCGGCTTTGCGCCGGCTGCACAAACAGGCTCAGGCGCTCGGCAAGCAAGGCCGGATCGTAGCGCGCAAGCCATACGCCGGCCCAGATGCCGAGCACACCGACTTCCAGCAGAAACAGCCAGGCGGCTGGCCATGCGAATGTGCCGGCCGCCGCGAACAGCACCGCGCCCATAATCGCGAGCCAGACGATCGTGTGAATCACGAGCCGCGCGATCATGGTGTGAGCCCCGTCGGTGCACGTCCTTCGACGCGTTGGAAAACCGCCTCGACGTCGATGTCGCCGACGTCGATGCCGAACGCATCGCGCAAACACGCGTCGAGTTCGCGTGCGCTGCCGATGCGCCGCTCTGTCGCGCGGCCCTCTTTCGAACGCTCGGTCAGCCTGTCGTTGAAAAGCGTTAGCCGGCCCGTGGGCACAACACGGCACACGACCAGGTTGCCCGTGAAGAACGATTCCGGATGAGTCGACGTGTACCAGTTCGCCACTTCATAGTCGATCCATTCGACGCGCTGCGGCTCGAAACGGTAAAGCTTCATCCAGGCGTCGCCCAGCTTCACTTCGACATCGACGGCCTGTTGCACGGCATCGGCAAGACGAAACGGCTCGAGCGTCGTCGGCTGGGCGATGCCCGCGACAAGCCGCAGCGGCGCGGTCAACGTGATTGCGCCAAAGCCGGCGTCGGCAATCCACGGCTCGCCGTCGATATCGATACGCAGCACGGTATGCGAGCGCGCGGTAACGGCATGCGGATCGCGGCGCCATAACACGCGCGCCAGCAGCAGCGTCACCGTAAAGCCGAGTGAGATCAGCGCGTGCGCCAGCAGCGTGTTCAGTTCGAAGCAGTAGCCGCCGCGCCGGCGCTCGATCAGCTTGTCGACGAGTTCGGGCAGCGCCAGCGACACGCGAGCGCCGGTCAACGGATTCAGGTTTTCGAATGGAATCGCAAGCGGCTGCAGGCGCTGCAGATCGCGTAATACATCGAGCGTGGCCGCGCGCGGACCGTCATAGCCAATGCGCGCGAAATAGCGGTCGAGATCGAATGAACGGGACATCGCACCCTCCTTGCGGTGCATGACGATGCCATGCCGATGCCGCGCTCGGCAAGCGGCATTCGCTATCCGTTAGCAATCATTGCGTCGCATGCGCACGCGTCGTCATCGCACAGCGTCACCCGCTTCATGCCGGCTCATGCGTGTGCGTGACAGACGCGCCCGGACCCGCGCCACCCGCTGCGCGATCGTTAGAGTCCCTTGAGCGCCGACGTTGCGATCGATGGCACGCTGATCCCGTGGCTCGACGCGAACTGCACGGCTTGCGAAAGCGTCGACGCGAGCGACTGCAACTGCCCCGGCGCGGACTGCGCGATATATGACGCAGCCTGCGCGGTCTGCGGATTGAGACCGGACTGCAACAACGACGTCGGGTTCATCTGGCCGACGCTGCCAAGGCTCGATTGCAGACTCGAATATTGGCTCACGCCTTTGCCGAGCGATTCCAGACCGCTCGAGAACGCCGCCTTGTCGAGCGGCCCCGACGATGCCGAGCCGCTGCGGCTCGCGAACGCCTGCGTGAGCGTTTGCGAAAGCGACTGCTGTGTGCTGCCGACCTGCGTTAACTGGCTCACCGTTGGCGTGCCGCCGCCCAGCAAACCGGCGGCCTGCTGCGCCTGCCCGGCGGCGCTCGACAGCCCCATTGCCGACGCGAGGCTCGATTGGCCGGCTAACACCTGCTGGTTGGCGCCGACGTAGTTTTGCAGCAACTGCGAGACGCCGCCGGCGGACGTGGCGCCAGTTGCCGCATCGCCGGACGAATTGCCACCGCCGATACCGAACTGCTTGAGGTTAAGCTGCGCATACAATGCCTGGCTCGCCAACACGGACGTGCTCGCGAGCAGCACAGCGGAAAGAATGCGTCGGTTCATGCTGCACCTCCTGATGGGGTTGCTGCGCACACGGGTTCCACCGTGCGCGTCGGCAACCAGCCGCGTGCGCGTTCGGCGCAGCGCCGACGCGGTCGCGCACGATTCATTCTGCTCGAAGAACCTGCAATCAGGAAAGACTGGTTGGCCATGTCCCCATGCGGTGCGGGAATGCATGCCTGTGACAAACGCGCTACGCATGACGCAGGGTCCTGCGAGAATCGGTGTGTGATGCGTACGAACGCGCGTGGCGGATCGCCACGCGCGTTCGCAGCAAGATGCTGGCCCACCAGGTTGGCGTCACGCCGCATGCAGCAACGCAAACGCGACGGGGGGTTTTACTGCGGCAGCACTTCCCCTTTGGTCTCCGGCGCCATCGGAATGATGAAGAGACCGACCACGAATGCGATCGCGGTCAATGCGACAGGAATACCCAGCGTATGCATGTTGAGTACCGCCGCGCCGAGCAGGAAGTTCACGCCGGCCCCGACAAAGCGGCCGAACGATGTACAGAACGCGAACGCCGTGGCCCGCACGCGCGTTTCGAACTGCTCGGGCAGCCACAGGCTGAAGAGCGCGAAGTTGCCGCCGAAGAAGCCGAGCACAAACAGAATCGCGATAAACGGCGCAAGGCCGTTCGGCAGATAGAACGCCCAGCCGAAGCTCAGCGCGATCGACACGGCCATCCCCGCGAAATACACGGCGAGCGTCATCTTGCGGCCAATGCGTTCCGCCATCGGCGGCAACACGAGGCAGCCGAGAATGGTGCCGATCGACAGTAGACCCGTCGCCAGCGACGCCATTCTGATCGCGTCCGCCTTGCCCATGCCGGCGCGCGTCGCCAGCTGGATCACCGCCGACGGTTCGTACACCGCGCCCGCCCACAAGCCGATGATCGCGATCGTCAGCAGCGCGCAGGCCACCCACGTGCGGCGCCGGTACGTCGGCCCGAAAATCTCGCGCAGCGGCTTAGTGCGCACCGCCTTCGACTCGGCTTTCTGCCACTTTTCGGATTCCTTCACACGCGTGAGGATCATGATCGCGATCACGACCGGCACCGCGCCGGTCAGGAACATCGCGCGCCAGCCGAAATGCACGCCAATCGTCAAGTTCAGCGCGGCGGCAAGGAAGAAGCCCGCGTAGTAACCGGTTTGCAGATAACCCGCGCCCATCTTGCGGCGGTCCTCCGGCCACGCCTCGGCGACGTAGGTGCCGGCCAGCGCCCATTCGCCGCCGATGCCGACACCCGCGATAAAGCGATAGACGGCGAGTTGCCACACGTTATGCGCGGTCGCCGACAGCCCGGTGAAGATCGCGAACGTGAAGATCGTCGCGGCCAGCACCTTCGTGCGGCCGAAGCGGTCCGCAAGCGGCCCCCAGATGAACGACAGCCCCCAACCCACCAGAAACAGCGCAAACAGGATCGAGCCGGCGAGGCCCACGTTGGCAGGGGTCGCCTCATAGCCTGAGCGCGGCAACAATTCGGTCAGCGCCGGCGTCAAAACCAGTGCGTAGATGAACGAGTCCATCCCGTCCAGCGTCCAGCCGGCCCACGCGCCCCAGAAGCCCGCGATCTGCGAGCGATTCAGCGGCGTTTTGGCCGGACGCGCCACGCGCGCGCGGTTGGCGTCGGTGATTGAATCCATCATGCATGCTCCTCCAGTACTGCGGTTGTAATGCGCAAGCTGATATGAAGATGCAGCACGCGCGCCAGACCCCTAGGGTTTTCTCCGCCGGTCGGGTTTTTCCGGCTGGAAAACGCAGATTTTTATATATAATATATTCCATCATGGACAGCACAACCGATGGTTTTCCCCTGGATAGTGCGCCCGCCGCGCCTTTCCTGCCCACGGCCAGCACGCCGCGATCGAGTGCGTCGCGGACCATCGCGGCCGCGCTGCGCGCGGCGATCGTCGACGGCACGCTCGCACCGGGCGCTCCGCTGCGGCAAGACGCGATCGCGCGTCATTTTTCGGTGAGTGCGATTCCGGTCCGCGAGGCATTGCGGCAGCTGGAAAGCGAGGGCTGGGCGAAAGTCGAAGTGCATAAGGGCGCGACCGTCGCGCCGCTATCGGCTGATGAAGCGCGCGAAATCTATGAAATCCGTTCGGCGCTCGAAAGTCTCGCGCTTGGCCTGGCTATCCCGCGGCACACCGCGGAATCGCTGCGCGACGTGGCGACGCTGTGTGAAGCTGCGGAGCGTGAACCCGATCCGTCGCTCTATGTCGCGCGCAACCAGGCCTTTCATATGAGTCTTTATGCGCCCGCCGGGCGGCCGCAGCTTTGCGAGATGATCGCCAACCTGCACCGCCGTGGCGAACGCTATCTGCGGCTCAAGTTCGACTTCCCCGAGTACAAGGGCGAATCGGATCACGAGCACGAGGCGCTGCTCGACGCTGTGCTGCGCCGCGATGTGGCCGCTGCACAAACGCTTGTGGCGGCTCATCTGATAGGAACCGGGGAATTGATTTATCGTTTTCTGACTGAACACGCGCAGACCACCGCCGAACCGGCTTCGTCGCGCAAGCCGCGGGCGAAACGCGCGCGCCTTTCAACCCGACTCCCCGGGAGTACCCCTGACGATGAACCAGCGACCCGAACCCAACCGTCTGACTCCGACGGCTAGTGCGAACGCGGCTCCCGCGCGTTCATGGACCACGCGTAGGGATGAAAAGGCCCGCCGTCTCGCGCGGGTCACCCCCTGGTTCAAAGACGGTGTGCTGCCCGCATCGCGCATCGTCGACGCCTTGCAGGTCCTGATCCGTCCAGGCGATCGGGTTGCGCTCGAAGGCGACAATCAGAAGCAGGCGGACTTCCTGTCGCGCTCGTTCGCGAAGGTCGATCCGGCCGAAGTGCACGACGTGCATCTGCTGATCTCGAGCATCAGCCGGCCGGAGCATCTGACGCTTTTCGAAAAGCGCATCGCCCATAAGGTCGATTTCGCGTTTGCAGGACCGCAGAGCTTGCGCGTCGCGCAATTGCTCGAGGACGGTCAGCTCGAAGTCGGCTCCATCCATACGTATGTCGAGCTGTACGCGCGGATGTTCGTCGACCTGACGCCGCAAGTCGCGCTGCTGTGCGCCGAGCAGGCGGATCGGCACGGCAATCTGTACACCGGCGCGAATACCGAAGACACGCCGACGATCGCGGAGGCCGCTGCGTTCCGACACGGCATTGTGATCGTGCAGGTCAACGAAATCGTCGACCAGTTGCCGCGTGTCGACATTCCCGCGTCCTGGGTGGACGTAGTGGTCGAAGCGGACCAGCCGTTCGCGGTCGAGCCGCTCTTCACGCGCGACCCGCGTCATATCGGCGATCTGCAGGTGCTTACCGCAATGATGGTGATTCGCGGCATCTACGAGCAGTACGGCGTGACATCGCTGAACCACGGCATCGGTTTCGACACCGCCGCGATCGAGCTGCTGCTGCCGACGTATGGCGAATCACTGGGCCTGCGCGGCAAGATCTGCCGCAACTGGACGCTCAACCCGCACCCAACGCTGATTCCGGCGATCGAATCCGGCTGGGTCGACAGCGTGCACTGCTTCGGCAGCGAAGTTGGCATGGAAGCGTATATCGAGGCGCGGCCCGACGTGTTCTTCACGGGCAGCGACGGCTCGCTACGCTCGAACCGCGTGCTGTGCCAGCTCGCGGGCCAGTATGGCGTCGACCTGTTTATCGGCTCGACGCTGCAACTCGACGCCGATGCAAATTCGTCGACCGTGACGCGTGGGCGTCTGGCCGGCTTCGGCGGTGCGCCGAACATGGGTCACGATCCGCGTGGCCGGCGCCATGCGAGTGAAGCGTGGTTAAAGCTGCTCAAGGGCGACGGACCGGTCGCGCGCGGACAGAAGCTCGTCGTGCAGACCGCCGAGACCTACAAAAAAGGCGGCGAGCCGACCTTTGTCGACGAACTCGACGCGATTGCCGTCGGCAACAAGAGCGGCATGCCGATTGCACCCGTGATGATTTACGGCGACGACGTCAGCCACGTGGTCACCGAAGAAGGCATTGCCTATCTGCATAAGGCCGAGGGCATCGACGAACGGCGCGCGACGCTCGCCGCGGTCGCCGGTGTCACGCCGATCGGCTTGCGCGCGAAGCCTGAGAAAACCGCGGAACTGCGCCGCCGAGGAATCGTCGCGTATCCGGAAGATCTCGGCATCCGGCGCAGCGACGCAAAACGATCGCTGCTCGCTGCGCGCAGTATTGACGATCTGGTCACGTGGTCAGGCGGGTTGTACGCGCCGCCGGCACGCTTTAGAAGCTGGTGACGCGATGGCGATCGCCACGGTTTCTGGTCCGTGCGCAAAGCGCCGCAGCACGGCGGCCGATGATGACGCGCTCGAATGCGTCGATCTCGATGATGGCCGAGTGACATCCGCGCGCAGGCGGGCGGCGGTGGAGGCGCTGCGCGACATCAGCGCTACAGCGGGTACGCGTAACAGGTGCCGCATGCAACGTTTGGCACGGCAGCAGCCGCTGTCCGACGCGCAACTGGCACGGTTTGCGGTTGACGCACTGATCGAGGAGGCGGAGCTGACGCCTAAGCCTGCGCTCGTCGATGGGCGTGGCAGCGGCGCACACCGCGACCTCGATCTGCCGACCATGCGGCGCTCCGCGCGCGCACTCGAACCGACCTTCGCCGCGCTCGCGCGCGCGTCGCGACAACGCACACCGTCGGCGACGTTGCGCGCCGAGCTCGCGGCAATCGGCCGCGACGGTGAACAGGCAATGATGCGCGCGACCGGCGGCAGCAATGCGCATCGCGGTGCGATCTGGATCGTCGGCTTGATGATTGCCGGAGCGGCGATTGGCGGCGCGGCGCGTGGCGCGACTGGAACGTCGAGTGCGTCGGGCACGGCTTCGGTTACCGCCTGCGCTGCGTCTGCGATTTCTTCTGCCTGGGTCTCTTCGGTCTCTTCGGTTGCGAGCGCGGCCTCAACGGCGCGGTATCGCGCGCTCGCCGAAGCGGCAACGGTCTGTGAGCTTGGCGCGCAAATCGCGTGCTTCCCCGATCGCCTTGCCGCGCCCGCCGACAGCAACGGCGAGCGTGTGCGCCAGCGCTACCAGGTTGGCGGCGCACGCGTCGAAGCACAGCAGGGCTTTCCGCATGCGCTCGATATCGGCCTGCCGGCGCTCGTACAGGCGCGCGCACGTGGCGTCGGCGAAGACGCGGCGCGCGTCGATGCGCTGCTCGCCATCATGGCATCGCTCGACGACACGTGCTTGCTACACCGCGCAGGCCTCGCAGGATTGCAAGCCGGCCAGCAAGGCGCACGCCGCGTGCTCGCGGCAGGCGGCTGTTCGACTCACGCGGGCCGCGCCGAACTTGCGGCGCTCGATCGCGCGCTCGTCGCGCTGAACGCCTCTCCGGGTGGCGCGGCCGATCTGCTCGCCGCGACACTCTTCCTCGACAAACTGTCACGTCAAGACTTCACCGGGAGTACCACACCATGGAACACCTGACGTTCGAGTATCCGGCGCAACGCGCCTTCACGAATCGCACACATGTCGGCGTGGTCGGCTCCGGCGACCTCGAGGTGCTGCTGTCGCCCGCCGCGTCGATGACAGCGACCGTCGATGTGCGCACCAGTGTGGATGGCTATGGCCATATCTGGAAAAGCGTGCTCGACCGCTTCTTCCAGCGCTACGACGGCGCGGCGCACATCGAGATCAACGATTTCGGCGCAACGCCGGGTGTGGTGGCATTGCGCCTCGCGGAAGCCATCGAGGCGATCGACACCCACACACCGGGAGATCAGGCATGAGCACCGTCGCGGTTCAGGCTGCGCCGGTTCTGGCGGACAGCTTTATCGAATTGCCGGCGCGCGAGCGTGCCCGCGCCCTGCTCGACCCCGGCACGTTTCGCGAGTTGCTCGGCCCGTTCGACCGGATCGAATCGCCGTGGTTGCCGCTGCAAGGCATCGTCTGCCAGGCCGACGACGGCGTCGTCATTGCACGCGGCACGATCGACGGCGAGCCCGCGGTGGTGGCCGCGATTGAACCGGCGTTTCAGGGCGGTAGCATCGGCGAGGTGTCGGGCAGCAAGATCGCCGCGGCGCTCGAGCTCGCGTTGCGCGATTGCGAAAACGGCCGCCCGGTGCGCCCGGTTGTGCTGTTCGAAACCGGCGGCGTGCGACTGCAGGAAGCGAACCTCGGACTCGCGGTGATCGCCGAGATGCAGGCGGCAATCGTCGCCCTGCGCCGGTACGTGCCGGTGGTCGGCGTGATCAGCGGCATGGTCGGCTGCTTCGGCGGCATGTCGCTCTCCGCTGCGCTGTGCTCACACCTGGTCGTCACGAAGCAGGGACGGCTCGGCATGAACGGGCCCGAAGTGATTGAACAGGAAGCGGGCATCGACGAACTCGACTCGAGCGACCGCCGCCGCATCTGGCAACTGATCGGCGGGGCGCAGCGCGCGGCGACGGGGCTGGCGGACAGCCTCGTCGAAGACGACACGCAGGCGGTGCGCGCCGCCGTCGTTCAGGCGTTTGCGCGCGGACTCCCCGCCGCGCATCGCAGCGCTCAGGTCGACCCCTACCTCGCACGACTCGCCGCAATCGACCCGCAAAGCGTAACCCCCGAAACGATGCGCACGGTGTTTCATGCCGACGCGCCAGCCAATGCGTCAAATTCGGCGCGCAAGGAGTGACCGTGACCGATACTCAACTGACACGCGGTGCACGCTGGTTCCGCGCATTCGCCGGCGAGCCGACCACGAAAGCGCCGGTCTGGAGCGCAGACGCGCCGCTCGGCGACGAGACCGCGCGCTTCATCGCGGTCGTGCCGGCCCCCGGCAGCCGCTTTCCACGCGCAACCGACAACGTGGTTGGCCTCGAGCAGGGCTGGCTGCTCGCGCGCGCGGTGCGCGACGTGATCGCTCAGGATGCGAGCGCCACAAAGAAGCGTCCGATCATCGCGATTGTCGATGTGAAAAGCCAGGCGTATGGCTATCGAGAAGAGATGCTGGGCGTCCATCTCGCGTGCGCGGCCGCGGTCGACGCATATGCGTCGGCGCGCGACGCCGGTCACCCGGTGGTCGCGCTGATCGTCGGTCCCGCGATGTCGGGCGCCTTTCTCGCGCACGGCTACCAGGCGAACCGGATTCTCGCGCTCGATGCACCCGGGACGCTAGTCCACGCGATGGGCAAGGAAGCCGCCGCGCGCGTGACGCGCCGTACCGTCGAAGAGCTTGATGCACTCGGCGAAACGATCGTGCCGATGTCGTACACGATGGCGTCGTTCGCGAAGCTCGGCCTGCTCGATACGCTGATCGACGGCATCGACGCCGATACGCCAGGCGGCCCCGACATCGCACGCGTACGCGGCCTGCTCGCCGACGCGGCGCGCGATGCGCGCGCGGACAAGTCGCGCGGGCTGTCGCATCGGCTCGAGTCGGAGGCCGCGCGCAAGACCCGCGCCGCGTCGATCGACGTGCGCCGGCGGCTCGCGCAGCAATGGGATGCGGCGTAATGCGGATGTGCGCGCTGCCGCCGTTGACGTCGTCTGCTGCGATGAAGGCGGCCGGCGGCCGCGATGGCGGTGAGGCAGGCTGGCGGCCGCATGATGTGGTGCGGCTGAGTCGCTTGCCGAAATTCGATGGCGAGCCCGTGTGGGTTCGCGATGCGTTTCTGTACGCGCCGTTTGCGGTCGTGCGGCGCGCACAGGCCGCTAGCGGCTTCGTCGCGATCGGTATTCGCGGCGCAAAGCGCGCACAGCGTTATGGCACGTGGGTAGAACACGAGGACGTCGAGTTCGCGCTAGCGCCAGAGGCGCTCCTCACGCACGCGCCCCTGCCCGGGCGTGAGCAGCTTCCCGCGTTTTCCGCACTCGCCGCGCTACGCCGGGCGCCTGGGTGCCTTGCCCAGTTCGTCTGGGGTCCGGCAGGGAGTGTCGGCTTCGAACTGGCGACGGGAAGATCCACTGCCACCGCAACGAGCGATCTCGATCTGCTGATCCGTACACCCGACAAGCTGCATCACACGGCGGTGGAACGGTTGCTCGCCGAACTGCTTGCGCACGCGCAGCGCGCCGGAATCCGCGTCGATGCGCAACTCGAAACGCCGGCCGGCGGCGTCGCGTTAGCCGAACTCGCTGCCGGCAAGCCGCACGTGATGGCGCGTGCGGCCGATGGGGCGTCGCTCGTCGACGATCCGTGGGTCAAGGCCGCCGATAGGTCAAGTGGTGCGACGGCTCGCCCCGATACAGCCGTGACAGGCGCGGAACGATGACGCTCGCCTTCCTCTTCCCTGGACAGGGTGCGCAAACCGACGGATTTCTTCATCGCCTTCCCGAGCATCCTGCGACTGCGGCAACGCTGAGTGAAGCTTCCGACGTGCTCGGTTTCGACGTGATGACGCTAGACACGCACGCCGCACTCGAATCTACGGTCGCCGTGCAGATCGGTATGGTCGTCGCGGCGGTCGCGATCACGCGTGCGCTGGCCACGGAACGGTTAGCGCCTGACGTCAGCGCGGGGCTATCGGTCGGCGCTTACCCGGCCGCGGTCAGTTGCGGAGCGCTCCAGTTCGCCGATGCAGTCCGGTTGGTTCGCAAGCGGGCCGAACTGATGGAAGCCGCCTACCCTTCCGGCTATGGACTCGCCGCCATTGCTGGACTCACCGAGCACCAGGTCGAAACACTCGCCGCACAGGATGCACTCGACGGGCGTCCACGCGTGTTCGTTGGCAACGTCAATGCACCGCGGCAAATCGTCGTGGCGGGTGCGACGGATGCGCTTGACGCGTTTATCGGAACCGCGCTTGCCGCCGGCGCGCGCAAAGCAACGCGCTTAGCCGTCAGCGTGCCGTCGCATTGCGAACTGCTTGCGCCGGCAGCCGATGAACTCGCGGCCTACGCGCGCGACATACCGTTTTACGCGCCCCAGAGTCTGTACATCGGCAATCGCGGCGGCCGACCTTTGCACACAGCCGATGCGATTCGCGACGACCTCGTGACCAATATGTGCCACACGGTCCGCTGGTTCGATGCGCTGACGGTGATGGTCGAAATGGGCGCGCGCGTATTACTGGAGGCGCCGCCGGGCCAGGTGTTGACCGACATCGCGCACGAGCAGTTTCCCGACACGGTCGCCCTTCCCGCTAACGCAATGGCGTTTGACCGGCTGGTTGCGACTGTCAGGCGGCGTCTCGATACCGGTGGCAAGTAACACCCGCCGATGCAATGCCACCGTGCTACGGCCCGATGTGCATCGCCCGCCTCGCTAGTCGACGAAGATTTCCTGCAAGGTAGATAGCGTCGACGCTAGCGCCTGCCCCGAAATGGACCCCACCCGTCTAACCAGGCGCTCCTTATCGACGGTGCGAATCTGATCGAGCAGAATCAGTCCACGTTTGCGGGCAAACGTCAGCCCCACGCGGAACGGCGCGGACCGACTGCCGGTGGTCATCGGAGCGACGATCACGGTGTTCAGGTATTCGTTCAACTCGGGTGGGGACACGACCACGCAGGGCCGCGTTTTCTGAATCTCGCTGCCGACGGTCGGATCCAGCGCAACTAGCCAGACCTCGCCGCGCTCTACCATATGAACTCCACGTCGTCCGCGTTCGGAAACTCACCCATCACGAGGCGATCGTCCCCAACTGCCGCGATCGACTGGCTCGCTTCGGCCCAGCCCTCGCGTGCCTTCTTCTGCGGCCGGCGCAGCACCAGCGTGTTTCCTTCGATTTGCATTTCCACCTCGTCCTCCAGTCCCAGCTGGGCCAAAATAGGTTTCGGAATGAGCACGCCATGCGAGTTACCCATCCTGCGAATTGTGGTTTTCATGGCGTTGCCTTCAGGTTGGAAATGCTACGGGGATCGAAAGGGAAAGTAAACACAAAGTTATTACATCATAGCATGGCCAAATGGCATAGGGCGAATCTCATTGCGTCGCAAAAGTTGCCCCAAACTGACAGCCCCAAACCGGCTCAAAATTCCGCACGGGTTTGTGCGCATAAATTTTATATTTTTCTAATTTATATCGGTTGCCGAAGAACCGACGCATCCTGCGGAATGACGTATCTGAACGTCAGATTGATCCGCTCACCCTGAACCCGCGGCTCCTTGGGCACACGATGCCTCCACTCCGCCTGAGTGCTGCCGCGCATCACGAGCAGACTGCCGCTGCTCAGCTGGAACGACTGCGCGGCGCCCGTGCGGTTATGGCGCATGTCGAACGTTCGTGTTGCACCAAGGCTCACCGATGCAATCACCGGCTCATCGCCCAGTTCGGGTTCGTGGTCCGCATGCCAGCCCATGCTGTCCGCGCCGCTACGATAGCGGTTCAGCAGCACGCTATTGAAGCGCGCGCCAGAAGTCGCTTCCGCCGCAGCCTTGAGCTCAGCGACCGCTGAAGTCCATGCGTCGGGGACGTTGCGGATACCTGAATAGATGTACACGGCATCAGGCTCGCCCTGCCATGCCGTCAGGCGCGGCAGCGGCACGCGGCCGGCCGGCGTACCCATCGTGTCCTGCCGCCACGCGACTTCTTCGATAATGCGGGTCAGCATCGATGCGGCGCTTGCCGGCGACAGCCAATCGGGAAACCACGCGACATCCGGCGTGGGCAAATCGTCAAACAAATCGTGCATATCAGGAAAGCTGCAGACGCAGCGCTGAAAGTGTCGAGCAGCTGTGCAGTATGGACCCGCGCAGGAATCGAGTTCGCCGATGGCGCGCGGATGCGTGCGAGATTCGGACACTCGTCGTCCGCGCCGCGGCGGGATCAACGGAAGTTTGTGCCGCGGCACGGACCGTGCTCGCATGTTTAAGCTAAACCCGCAGCTCGGTTTCGTCAGAAAAAGCGGCACCGGCTTTCGCTACACCGAGTGCTTCATGTCGTGAACAGTGCGATATAGAAGATGATTGCGCCAAGCACCGCGCCGACAAAACAAAATCCCTCCTGCACGTCGTCGCCATTCGATCGCAGCCACGCTGCGACGACTCCACATAGTCCCGCAACGCCGAGGGTGACAAAAACCATCACCGTATAAAACAACGCGGCTTTGCCAAGTTGCGAAAACTCGATGCCCCGGACGCCCCAGTACACACCGACCGCAATGAGCGACAACATCACCAGCGCAAGCATGACGTGATTCGCTTCGCGACCGATGTGATGTTCGCGGTGCGACAACCTGATCGCTTTCATCATCGCCTCCCATCGCACGCTCTGTCGACGATAGACGGCCCGTCTCACGGTGCGAGACCTGCTGAACCTCTCGCACGTTGCGACATAAGGGCCGCCGCTTTCAGAATAGTTCGGATAGTTAATTCAATATTCGTTTAATAAGAACACTCTGAGGCTTCAGCAAGCGCACGCGACGCACTGCGATGCCACGCTGAAGAGAACCCGCGCGGTCTCACGCCCCCTCCAACGCGCCGTCAAATCTGCCGGTAGAATGACTGGCCGGCGATCCTGCATACGCGATTGTTCGTCAGCATGCCAGTCGCTTTCGACTCCATCGCGTCACGCTATCTCTCTTATGCGCCTATCTTCTTTCTTCGTTCGCCTTGTCTCGATCGGGGTCCTGTTTCACCTGTACGTAGGTTTCCGGATCATTCCCGATTTGCCGATCGGTTCGACCGGACGAGGGCTGTGTGTGCTGTGGCTCGTGCTGTCGTGTCTGCTGATTCCAGCCGGCATGCTGGCACGTCGCTTCGAGCGGCAGTCGGTCGGTGACCGGTTCGCGTGGATCGGCCTGATGGCGATGGGCTTTTTTTCATCGCTGCTGGTGCTGACATTTGCACGCGACGTCGTGCTCGCGTCGCTGTTGACGATAGACGCGCTGTGGCCGCACACGGTGTCGATCGCGCAATGGCGGCCCAATAGCGCGGCCGCGGTCCCGATTCTTGCACTGATTTCCACGACCGTCGGCTTCATCAATGCGCGACGTCGCGCGCGGGTCGTCACCATCAATGTGCCAATTGACGACTTGCCGCGTGCGCTCGAAGGCTTCACGATCGTACAGATCAGTGACATCCACGTCGGGCCGACCATCAAGCGCCACTATGTCGATGCAATCGTCGAAGCGGTGAACCGGCTCAAGCCGGATCTGATCGCGGTGACGGGCGATGTGGTCGACGGATCGGTCGCGCAACTGTCCGCCCATACGCAACCGTTATCGAGACTCAGTGCGAGACATGGTGCATATCTCGTTACCGGCAACCACGAATACTATTCGGGCGCCGATGCGTGGATCGCAGAATTCGAACGGCTCGGGTTGCGCGTGCTGCTCAATGAGCATGTGGTTGTGGAACACAACGGCGCGCAAGCGGTGATTGCAGGTGTGACCGACTATTCAGCGGGCCACTACGATCCCGCCCATCACAGTGACCCGGCAGCCGCGCTACGAGGGGCACCCGGCGATGTGCTGATCAAGGTGCTGCTTGCGCATCAGCCGCGTACTGCGGAAGCGGCCGCAGACGCTGGATTCACACTGCAGTTGTCCGGCCATACGCACGGCGGACAGTTTTTCCCGTGGAACTTCTTTGTCCGCTTGCAGCAGCCGTTCACCGCCGGACTCGCAAGACTGAATGGACTTTGGGTCTATACCAGCCGCGGCACCGGTTACTGGGGACCACCCAAACGGCTTGGCGCACCTTCTGAAATTACGCGGTTGAGGTTGGTAAGCGCAGGCCTTTGAGAGCGTGTGTACTGTGCGGCGATCGCCCGCTACCGGGTTCGATCGCCGCCTTGAATGACTACGGCGCTGAAACGGACACAGTCGCAGTCGGCGCGTAGGCGACTTCGACATGCATCCCCGGTGACAGATGAGCGAGCTGTGCGGTGCTGTTTGCCTGAATGTGGAACATCGCGCCTTTCGGGCCACGCAGTGCGAGCACACCGGTCTTCTGATCGATCGTGACGAGTTCGGCTGCGACGTTGTTCTGACTCACCGGGTCCGCATTTGCGACGATCTGGCCATTCGCGTTCGACGCCCCACGCGGTGACAACGTAATCACCACATCCCGAACCATCCGCACGCGTACCTTGTCCCCTGCTTTGAGTTCCGACAACTTCGTCGAATCCGGGCTGACGTTGAAGGTTGCCTGGCCACTCGCCGCATCCTTCACGGTGACGGTGTGCGCGATGCGATCCACCGCCTGCACGATGCCTTCTGCCTGAAGCACACTGACTCCCGCGATGGTTGCGCTCGACGCAACCGATGCGGCAGGCTGTGCCGCCTGTGGGCTAAACGGCGCCAGAGCGATGAATGCTCCGCTGACTACAGCGATGGCTAGCTTTTGATTCATGCGATCCTCAGTTGTTGATCAACAGCGACTCGCACAGCAGTTTGTTTTTCGAGATGAATCCTGTCAACGTTTGGAATCCAAATTAATTTGGCAATACCAAATGCATAGAGGTGAGGATGGGGCGCTTGGTGTATCGGAGGTTCTGCAGACGCATGCGCCGCCCAGAATGACTGGGGGCACTGCCGGTAGTGCTGGCTGGCTGGAATTGGGCTGCGTAGACCGGGCAGATTGTGTAGGCGTAAACGCACGAACCCCGCCTGGGAGGGCGGGGTTGGGGCGTCTGGAAAGGGGAGCCTGACGATTACCTACTTTCACACGGGGATCCGCACTATCATCGGCGTGGAGTCG
>NZ_CADIKH010000005.1 GCF_902859855.1 Paraburkholderia humisilvae | reverse complement strand
ACCGTCGCTCGCAACAAGCTCAAAAGCGCTCAGCACCGACCTTCGATCATCGCCGCGTGCTGGATTCAGGCAACCTTGTGGTGACGTCATGATTTATGGAAAGGTCAATAAATCAAATGTCGCCGGCGCGCCCGGATTACGGTCATTTGATTCGGCCGCGAGAATGACCCCATGTGGCCGATCGGCGCCGAACGCGCGCGTCGCTGATCGACCCTCAATGGTCGGTCAACACCAAGCGCTTGCGATGCCCGCATGCGACACGTACAACCACAACCGCCCGTCAATCAGTCTGGTTGGCCGTCGAATCCACGCATATCGCCAGCAGTCAAACAGACGCGACAAAGCGCTCTGACTTCCTAGGATTGGCTGTCGGTATAACTCTCTCTCGGTGGGTAAACGCCGGAGAGACGGGCGATCAGAATCGCGACGAACAAGCTGCCGGTGATCTGCTCCAACATGCACATGCCGCGCGCCGGGCGCGTGAGCGGCGTGATGTCGCCGAAGCCTGTGCTCGTGAGGACGGTTATGCTGAAGTAAAGCGCGTCGGCATAAACAAGCCGCCCCGACTGCCCGACGATCATGTACGACCGCGGATAGAAGAACCCGACGCTTGCGTAAATGTACGCCCAGAGGACACCGATCAACAGATACGCCGCTGCGGCGCCAAACAACTTGTCCGGCGTCATGATCTTCGGCTGAAAAACGTAGCGGAGAAGGTACGCTGCAGTGATGAAATACAGTAGACCGCTGAATATCCACGATACCGCAAGGCGGCTATCGTCGTCGCGCCACAGGCCGAGGTACTGGAACCACATGGCCGGAATGGCAAGCAACAGTGCGATCACAAACGATAGGGTCGTGCGGCCGACCGCTGCCACGGTCGCTATCAGGAGAAACATGTTGACGACGTTCAGGATAAGGCGGCCGCTATCGCTCGCCGGGACAAAGGACACCGCGCCGATGAGCGTGAGCAGTACGACAAACAACCAGAAACAGCGCTGGTAGAAAATGCGAGACAGCGCTTCGCGCGTCGTACGGAGGGCCATGGCGATCTCTCCCCTGGTTCGCGTATGGCCAGACAGGCCGGGCCGCGTGTGACGGGAGTATAAAGCGTTAACACACGCTGCCGTTCCCGCCCACGTTGGCGGAAGTCGACCCGCTGCTGCCGTTCACCGATTCACCAGCGAAGCGGCGGGGGTCAATCGGTCATCTGCTCACAGTGGCCGGTTGCGAACATCCCTGCTTTGAGGACGAAGCGTGGTCATGTCACCGGTTCATGGTAACCGTGTATCGTCGGCGGCAGTAATAGGCCAGGGACGGTCCTTAACGTACCGCCGGCGCCGCGCTGTCACGCTCGCGGCGCCATGCCGTCGCACGAGGGCAAATACGATGCTCGGTCGTTCAGCGTTCGCAAGGGTGGCTGCCACGATTGTTGCGATAACCGCAGCAGCATGCCCTGCCGTACATGCGGACGAGAAAGAGCCCCTCAGTTTCATCGATCCGACAGACGGGCAACTAGACCTGAGCGATTTCCTGCTCAAGCACAAAGGGGCGCTGCCCGTGCCCATCGTGATCACTGAACCGGCCGTGGGCTATGGCGTTGGCCTCGGCCTGCTGTTCTTCTCCGGACCCATCGCGCAGGCGGCGGCGAATTCAACGGACGATCAGCCCAACCGGACGCCGCCGAACGTGACGGCGCTCGGCGGCGTCTACACACAGAACGGCACGTGGGCGGCCGCTGCCGCTCACTTTCACACATGGGACGACGACCGGTACCGCTACCTCGGTGCGGTGGCAAAGGTCGACGCACACCTCGACTACTTCGGCGTAACCAGTCAGCCCCGGGCCTATACCCTCATCGGTGATGCGCTGCTTCAGCAGTTTCTTGTGCGGCTCGGGAACAGCCGCTGGTATGGAGGTGTGCGATATGTGTTCTTCGATTCGACGTCCAGCTTCGCAGGCGGCAACATACCCGCCAGCATTTCCAACTTCGAGCGGAACCAGCGCATCGGTGCCGGGAGCCTGATGCTGGACTACGACTCGCGCGACAACATCTTTTTTCCGGCCTCCGGCAGCTTCGCTGAATTTGAAACGCAGTTCGCCCGAACCGGCTTCGGCGGGACCCAGAACTACGACGTCTACGCCGCCCGCGGCTTCAAATGGATTCCGCTCACGCATACGCTGATTCTGGGCCTACGCGTCGACACCCGGTTCTCGACGGGGGACATTCCGTTCTATGCGCAACCGTATGTCGATCTGCGCGGCGTTCAAAAGGGAAGATACCAGGACCGCAATGCCATCTCGACTGAAGCGGAGTTGCGCTGGGACGTGACACCGCGATGGTCGCTACTCGGCTTCACAGGCGTTGGCAAAGCATATGGACGGCTGGAAAGCTTTTCGCAAGCACAGAACGTAACCAGTGTCGGCGCAGGGTTTCGCTATCTGATCGCGCGCAAGCTGGGGGTGTCCATTGGTATCGATGTCGCTCACAGCAAGGACCAGAATGCGTTTTACATCCAGGTCGGCAGTGCGTGGCGGTGAATTCTGGAGCCACCCTCACCGCGAGGTCGGTGTTGCAGACACCGTGTATACGCATCATTCGCGCCCGGGAGGTTTGCTTTGTAAATGGCGCGAACTACGATAAGAAGACGGAACGATCCATAGCCGGCAAATTTCCAGAATCCGACTAATGGGTCGTGTCTGGACGAAGTCGATCACGGCCTCATGCGCGGCCGCGTTGCCTCGCCAGATCCGATAACAGACCGGATGCGTTTGCGATTTCCCGGTGACATGACTGCAAGAAACGCGTCGTTGTTCGCGTCGACATCCGCCGTACGGAGGAGACATGACCACCTGGAACGAACGACGGGTAAAGGCCGTGCTTTTGTGGCTGATCCTTCTGGTGGCGGCTCCTGCCTTTGCGGATCGGGGTCCCGAAGGGCCGGCGCCATACAAACCGGAGGAGATCGAGGCGCTGGTTGCGCCGATCGCACTCTATCCGGACTCGGTGCTCGCTCAGGTCCTGATGGCGTCGACCTATCCGCTCGAGATCGTCCACGCGGCGCGCTGGGTGAAAGAGAACCCGAATGTGAAGGGCGATGCCGCCGTGCAGGCGGTCCAGAATCAGTCATGGGACGCCAGTGTGAAATCGTTGGTGGCATTCCCCCAGGTACTTGAGCCGATGTACGACAAGCTGGACTGGACACAGAAGCTCGGTGACGCGTTCCTCGCCCAGCAAAAGGACGTCTTCGCTGCGGTGCAGCGGTTGCGGGCGCGCGCGCAGGAAGCAGGCAACCTGAAGTCCAACGAGCAACAACAGGTGATCACTGATCCAGCGGCCGCCGGCCTGGCGCCCGTCGTGCGCATCGAACCGACCAATCCCGACGTGATCTACGTTCCGGCATACAACCCGACGGTTGTCTACGGCGCGTGGAGTTACCCGGCCTATCCGCCGTACTACTGGCCACCGTACCCGGCGTACTACCCCGGCTACTATCCCGGCGCGGCCCTCGCGACAGGATTCGCCTGGGGCCTCGGCATTGCCGCCGCCGGCGCGATCTTCGCCGACTGCAACTCGTGTTGGGGCGGAGACGACGTCAACATCAACTACGACAAGGCCAAAAACGTCGACCGTAACTTCGACAGTTCGAAGATCAAGAACGGAGAGAGGAGCGGCCGCTGGCAGCATGATGCCGGCCATCGCCAGGGCGTGGCCTACCGGGATAACGCCACACGCGACAAGTTCGCCGGGTCGACTGGGGCCGACAGGCGGTCCCAGTATCGTGGGCGCGCTGCCGATACAGGTAACCGCGTGGCCACGGCCGACCGGCCGGGAGCGGGCAACCGGGCCGCGAACGCAGACAGGCGCGGCGCAGGTAATCGTGCGTCAGTGACAGACCGGTCCGCCGGGGTCACCCGGGCAGGCACGTCCGATAGAAGCGCCGGCAGTAACCTCAACCGCGCCAGCGCGAATCGAGGGGGCGGCTACGGCGGTGGGCGCGACAGCGCGTTTTCGGGCGTCGGAGCGAGCGGCAGTATTTCGCAACGCAACTTCGACAGAGGCAACCGGAGCATGCAGGGTTCAGGCTTTAACCGGCCCTCGGCCGGCGGCGCCGGCATGCGCGGTGGTGGTGGACGCGGCGGCCGGCGCTAGGGAGTGAACCATGAAAGTTCATCCAGGACGTGTGCATAGACTCCTGACGCTGATGTTCGCGCACCTCGCGGCGGCAGGTGCGTTGCTGGTCGCGACAGTGCCCCCGGCACATGCACAGCAGAATTTCAGTTCCCCCGAGGCTGCGATGAATGCGTTCGGCGACGCGGTCATCAAGGATCGAGAGGACGCTTTGCGCAAGATATTCGGCAACGACTTTCGTGAGTTGATCCCACCTTTCGGCGCGCCGGTGCGCGATACCTTCGTAGCCGAGTGGGCGAAGTCCCACACCCTCGAGCCAGTAGACGCCGGGCATGCGAACATCGTCGTCGGCAACGATGGCTGGACGTTCCCTGTGCCCCTCGTCAAGAGCGAACAGGGATGGCACTTCGATACGCGGACAGGTGCAGACGAGATACGGTTACGGCGCATCGGCGGCAACGAGCTGGCCGTCATCCAGACGATGATGGCGATCTTTGATGCGCAGCGCGAATACGCACAGACCCATCACGACGGTAAAGGGGTGCTCGCCTACGCATCGAAGATGGTGAGTTCGCCCGGCAAGCACGACGGCCTGTATTGGCCAACCGGGCCGGATGAAACGTCCAGTCCGCTCGGCGCGGCCTTCGTCGATGCGAGTTCGCGAAATGCGCAGAACACCGGCTACTACGGCTACCACTTCAAGCTGCTGGAATCACAGGGACCCCACGCGCCGGGCGGCGCGTATCACTACGTCGTGAAGGGCAAGCTGTTTGGGGGCTTTGCTGTCATCGCCTGGCCGGTGAAGTACGGCGAGACGGGCATCAAGACATTCATGGTAAGCCATTCGGGTCAGGTCTATGAGCGCGACCTCGGGCCTGACAGTGCCGCAAAAGCGGAAGCGACGAAGACGTTTGATCCGGGTCTGGGCTGGAGCAAGGTGCCGGATCGGGATAGCGAGTAACGCGTGCACAAGTGATGCGACCCGCCCCGATTTCCAGCGCAGGCGAGCGTTCAGTATTTGATATTCCGGGCCGCCTGGCGTCCATGCTGTTTGGTTTGTCGCTTATCCTGCCGGCATTGAGCATTGCTCGTCTGATTCGCGGCGCGGCACCCCTGCTTCGTGTCTCGCGCGGTCTGGCGCGTGTCCTGTCGAACGTCACGCGCGGCGCGGCGCTGTTGAGCCTGCTCGGTCGCATGCGTTCCTTCAATCCCGATAGCGAAAAGGATCGCCGCAAAAGCAATGTGCAGAGCGTTACGTGCGAACATGATGTGACCTCAAGGACTATGCTTGACCGATACCTCTTCAGGTCTGTCCAACATCGCGGGGTGACCTGGACATTGGCTCATCGTCCGGACATGCGGTACGGCAACGCACAGCAAGGGCGAAAGAGAATGCGCGCGATGAACGCGTCGCCGCTTTTTATAACCCGAGGTTGAATCGCGACCCGGCATCCGCGACGCCAGACCCATTCCGGCTCTGCGCTCATCCACGCACGACTGTTCGGGACAGGCTGCACTAAAGCGCCGCGCGGACCCTTCTAACGCTCGAGATCACTGGGTCGAGCCATATCGCGCGGCAGCGATTGCCGCATCCCGCTCCTTTTTGGCTTCGGCCTTTTTCTCGTCGTAGACCTTCTTTGCTGCGGCAACCTTACGTTGGTATGCGCGATTCGCCGCCGCCTCCTGATGGCGCATCCTGACGATTGAGTCGCTATGGCCTTGCTCGGCCGGAGCGACAGTTGCGGTCCCCTGGTTATCTTGCGCCCAACCGACCGGAGCAATGACGGTAAGCATGCCGGCCACAATCATCGCTTTGTTCAGTTTCACGATCATCTCCCACGCGAGGTCGTGCGTTATCGACCGATACGAACCAGGGTAGTCGTACCGCATACGCACCCACTGTCATCGGACCAGCTGAATGGCAAACCCAGCGTTGATACAACGCCGTTAGCTGATTCGATTCCAATCCACATCGCCGTCATCTGGCAGTTATAGGAAACAACCTTACTCGCTGCAAGATATGCTTTCTATAACTGGATTAGCCATTGCTCAAAACACCAACCTCACGTGAATCTTGTTGGGAATCGTTTCGCCTATCCAGGCCGATGTTTGACCACCTCGATGGTAGTCGTTTCGCTTTGCTGAACAATTCCGAGGCCCATCGATGTAGCCAGTCCTTCCCTTGAAATGGACGCGGCGGTCGGCTTTCACATACCGAGGGGAAACCGGATGCGCAGCGCTCAGCATGCGACAGCCAGGGATGCGACGGCTCCACGCTCGATCCAACGGTTGCTTTTCCTGCTCTGTTTCACTGTTCTTATGTTTCCAGGTGTGACGCCGGCGATGGACTTCAAGAGCTACTATCAACCCCAGCTCAAACTGAAAATGGTTATCGGCGAGGGAAGGATTCAGGAAGGCGATGCAGAGAAGTTTCTGGCGTCCGCCAAAATGGCGGATCGTGATGACGAAGGACTTGTCGTCCTGCTTTTAAATAGCCCAGGAGGAAACGTCGAGGCCGCCTTCCGAATCGTCGATGCAATGGATCAGGTACGCGTCTACACAGCCGTTCCCGATGACGCCAGGTGTGCGTCCGCTTGCGCTTCCATCCTGTTCGCATCAGGGGAACGCCGAAGCGTGATGGGTACCGGGCTGCTCGGCTTTCACAGTTGCTACCGGCGCAATGGGCCGGCTTATGCTGGGGACTCACTGTGCAACGAAGTTATCGCCGCAAACGCAATGCAACGAGGGGTCAGCCACGAGGGCATCAATCGCTTCGTTAAGCAATACGGTGCGCAAGACATGGCATGGGTCGGGCGCGATGTCGCTTGTACGTCGATGCGAGGGCTCTGCAAACCCGGGTTGCTAGAGAGTCAACCGGAGAGCAAAACTGCGTTGATGCAAAGTTTTACTTGCAGCAAGCTCATCTCTGTTCAAGCGCGGCTCATCTGCGGGGATGCGGAACTTGGCCGCGTTGATAGGACACTGGCAGAAGTCTTTAACCAAAAACTAAATGTGTCCGATAACAAGACGCGGTTACGAGCGGATCAACGGGCATGGATTCGCCATTCTCGCAACGCGTGCAGTGACAAGACTTGTCTACTGCGAAGCTATCGTTTCCGCATCGATCAACTCAAGCGGACGAGTTCGCAATGACGCGTCGATTGAGGCCGGCGTCGAAGAAATCGCGACGATCACCCGATGCCCGAGACGCTGCAATTTAGTGCCCAATTCCCTTCAGTGCCGCGATGCATGATTATCCGTGGGCAAAGAATATGAGCCTCGGAAATTGGCAATCGGAGGTGCGGGTCACTATCCTTCCTTGAAGGAGATGCCGCCCGACCTGCCAACACGGCCTCCGCAAGGCGGGGCGGCGTCCGAGCGCCCTTCGGTTCGACTCGTCAAGACGTTTTGGACTGGCATCTTTTCACTTTTCCAGGTCAGCGGGCACCCGCGGTGACGCCCACGCCAGACCTTTGAAGATACTGACAGATGGAGACGCGCGATGCGGCAGCCAAAGATTGTCATTTTCGGCGCAGGACTTGTTGGCGGGTCGGCGGCGCTATTCGCTGCCGTGACCATCCCAAGCGCGGAGGTCGTCATTATCGATATCGCTCGCGAGCGGGCGGAAGGTCAGGTGCTCGACCTCGCCCACGCTGCGGCATTCTGGGGACACGATCGCTTTTATGCCGGTGACTATGAAAACGCGCGCGACGCGGACATCATCGTGATTACCGCCGGTGTCGGTGTAAAGGCGGGGCAGACCCGTCTGGACCTCGCCAGAACCAATGCCGACATCGCCACCGAAATTGTGGATCGCACAGTTCCGTTGGCTCCCGATGCAATCTACATCATCGCGGCCAATCCCTGTGACGTGTTGGCAGGTGTCGTCTTTGAGCGCCTGCAAGGCGCGCGGGAGCGCGTCATCAGTACCGGCACTTCGCTCGATACCGCGCGACTGCGATCGCTTCTCTCTGAGCGGTTGGGCGTGGTGGCCTCAGCGATTCACGCCTACGTCCTCGGCGAGCACGGCGAATCGGCCTTGATCGATTGGGCCGGCGCGACCATTTCCGGCATGCCGCTCGATCGCTTCCTGGCCAGGACCGGTAAAGAGTTGGGACCGGCGAGCCGCGATCTCATGCTGCGCTCGGTGCACGGGGCCGCCCAGCTCATCAAGGAAGGCAAGCCCGCGACCCACTACGGGATTGCCAGCGCGATTGGGCGTATCTGCCAGGCCATCGTGCATAACACCGAGCTTGTTCTCACTGTTGGTATTGTGCATCACGAAGTCGAAGGCATACCCGAGGTGTGCCTGTCGCTACCCATGGTGCTCAATGGCGGCGGCGCGACGTTGCTGGCTTATCCGGAACTCCTACCAGCGGAGCGTGATGCCTTGCAGCGTAGCGCGCGCATTGTCAAGGAAGCAACGGACAGTGTGCTGAGAGGCAGTTAGAGGCATCGAGCGTGATCCGGACACACTGACAACTTCGGCGCGAGGAGGATCATCATGGCTCCATTACACGCAAAGGCTTCACCGCCCGCAAACTCAAGCACGAGCAATTCGACGCCACCGGCAGCGCATCTCGGGACGGTCTGGAAATTTGCCGTCCCGGTGGGGCTCGGCGTAGTCCTGTGGTTCCTGCCCGTGCCCGATGGCCTCCCGGTGAAGGCGTGGCACATGTTCGCCGTGTTCGTCGGGACCATCGCAGGCATCATGACCGCCCCGTTACCCATGTCGGCGGTGGCTATCATTGGCGCCACGGTTGGCGTGCTTGTCGGCGTCGTATCCTTTGCCGACGTCACCCGATCCACCGGGACGGACCTGGTCTGGCTGGTGATGCTTGCATTCTTCATCTCCCGTGGCGTGATCAAAACCGGCCTCGGGCGTCGCATCGCCCTCCTGTTTATGCGGCTGCTAGGTAAGCGAACCCTGGGTCTGGGTTATGGACTCGTGTTGACCGAACTGGTCATCTCGCCCGCGATGCCGAGTATCACGGCGCGCGCCGGGGGGGTGATGCTGCCGATAACCCGGGCGATAGCGGAAGTCCTTGGCAGCCATGCCGAGGATCCGGCGTCCCGCGGCAAGGTGGGTAGCTATCTGATCCTCTGCGCGTTCCACGCGAACGTCATCACGGCCAGCATGTTCATCACGGCAATGGCGGGTAACCCGCTTGTGGTCAAACTCGCCGCAGATCAGGGCGTCAAGATAAGCTGGCTGGATTGGGCGCTGGCTGCATCCGTCCCCGGCTTGCTGTGCCTCGCGATCATTCCGTTCGCATTGCAGATGATTGCTCCGCCGCAGATCCGCCGCACACCCGATGCGACCGATCTCGCCCAGAGAGAACTCTCCGCCATGGGCTCGATCTCCACGAATGAAATCATCATGGCGCTCATCTTTCTCGGCCTGCTGGTACTGTGGGTCTTTGGCGAGGCACTGGGCGTCGGAGCGACGTTCGCGGCGGCCCTCGGTGTCGCACTGCTGCTTATTACTGGCGTGCTAACCTGGCAGGACGCGCTGAATGAGAAAGCTGCGTGGGATACCCTGATCTGGATTGGCCTGCTGATCATGCTCGCCTCCAAACTGAACGAATATGGCATGGTTGCGTGGTTTGGCAAGACATTCGGTGTCCACCTGCAGGGTCTGCCGAGGCTGGCGGTCTATATGCTGGTGGCGGCGATCTATGTTTACATCCATTACTTCTTTGCAAGTGCCACGGCGCATGTCAGCGCGCTCTTTCCGCTTAGCCTCGCGCTGATGGTCAGCGCAGACGTCCCGCCCTTTGTCGCAGCGGTCGCGCTCGGCATCCTGAGCAGTGTCAACGGTTGCCTGACCCAATACGGTATTGGGTCAGGTCCGGTCATGTTCGGCGCCGGCTACGTCAGCCAGGGACAGTGGTGGAAAGCTGGTTTCCTGATGAGCATCATCTATATGGTCGTCTGGCTCGTGGTCGGGCCGCTTTGGTGGAAATTGCTTGGGCACGTGTGAGGTATCGCGCAATCCGCGTTGGATACCTAACGACGATATCCGCAAAGGGATATTTAATCGGCATACAGCTTATCTCGTGAAAAATAAATGCAAATTCTCATTCAATCAATCGCTTACCAACACACCGCCGGCATTGTGATTGTCACCTCCTGAATATTTTCTTCAATCGGCCGATATCCTTCATACTCGCATGCAATGAAACGGTAAGATTGCGTTCCGCAAGCGTCCAGATGCTTGTCCAGACCACGTCACTCTGTTGATAACGAGGGAAAAAAATGAAGTCGATAAAGAAATCGTTCATTGCAGGATGACAGCATGATTTCAAACTTCGCAGGAACGAAAGACGTCAAAAGTTCGACGTTCAACTCATCCTCCCAGACTGCTTCATCGGGTACTTCAGCGTCGACCCGTGTAAATGTACACATGCCAACTTCGAGCAGCGTCGATTCAATGGCACAGGACAATGCGGTTTCGATTAGTGGTGAGGCAATCATGCTGTCGCGTCTGTACATGACGTCCAATCCCGGCACGACTCCGTACCTGTCGGAGCTAACTTTTGCGACAATGGCGTCAAATCCGGTTGATTTTTTGACGCGAGGCGACAGGGAGTTTCTTGCCAACGTTTATTCATACGCGCAATCACAGGGGATCGATTTGCGGTATGTCGACGATGTCGCAAGCGACATGGGAATGTATAGAAAATTTGGGAAGGTCGAAGCAAATTCCAACTCGCAAGGTATGAGCTTTAACAGCAAAGGACAAGCCCTAACATACAGCTTTACGGCCGCCGACTCTACCTCGGCTAGCAACATCCTTAACGGTGGCGCATTCGGCAGCACGCGGTTCGACCACGGATTCCTGCGCTTTGAGCTTAATCCGGGGTATTCGTTTAACCACGTGGCGAACTTCTCGTTTCTTCAGGGGATGGCGGAGCACTTCTCGAATGTGGGGGCCAGCGACACCGATACGTTTGCGCAAAGATTCTCGACGTACACTGCGCATGGCCAGAACAATTTCTTAGTGACTGCCGCCTCGGAGGTCACCCTCGATATTCCGCAATCGGACTCAGGTAGCAGCCAATCCGACGCGCTCAAGACAGGTAAGCGGACAGACAAAGCTGTCAGTCAACTCCATTTAAACCCGGGGACGTCAACGCAAAGCCTTTGGGTCACGCTGCTGGACTCGCTTCTTGTCTGGCGCCGGAAGCGGGAGCTCTAAGGACCTCCCGTCACCCCCGCAGAAATGCGCGGCCCGTTTTCGAGTTGGAACAAGCTCGGCTATCGCTGAGGCAGCATTTTATGGCAGACGTTGCAGGCAGGAAGCCAGGCATGTCGTCGAACGAGCGCGCCAGCCCGCCAATGTTGGCATCCCCATTCTCCGACCGACTTCAGGCGCCCCCGCAAGCGGAATGGCATGACCTAGCACGCGGCGCACGCGGCAGCAAGGCAGCATCGCACATGCGAAACGCCCAGGCCCCCGGCCGATGCTCCGCGCGAGGCGTCGCCGGCACAGCCTGGGTCACATACGCGTGAGCGCGGCCCCCGCTAGAAGATGACGACAGCCCGGCCGACGAGCGTGCCTTCTCGCAGGCGGTCGAGCGTTTCGTTGATCTGATCGAAGCGAATCGGCGTGGTCGTGTGCCGGATCTTCCCAGCCGCGGCCAAGGCCATAACTTCACTCAGGTCAATGTAGTTCCCCCAGTTCGAGCCGTAGAAGGTCTGCTCCCGATTGATGCGGGGAAACAGCGGAATGTCGACACGATCACCCAGCAATCCGACATCCACATAGTGGCCGCTGGTGCCGAGGAGGCTGAAGCCGAGCTGCAACAAGTCGGGCGCCCCGACGCAATCGAGAATAGCGTCCAGATCCTTCTGTCCCGTGAGCGTCTGCAATTCGGCTTCTATATCGGCTTTGGACGCATCCTTGAGATTGACCGCGAAATCCGCGCCGTAGCCCTTGGCCAGAGCGAGCTTTTCCGCGTCCAGATCGAACGCAACGATCGTGACCCCGCCCCCGAGCAGTTTTGCATACTGCACGGCGTAGCCGCCGAGGCCGCCCATGCCGAATACGCCGAGCAAGCGATCCGGACCGAGCGCACCGGCATTGAGCAGCTTCTTGACCCCACGATAGGGCGTCAGGCCCGCGTCCGTGAGCGGCGCCAGGTGTTCGAACGAAAGCTCACGCGGCACCTTGATCAGATATCGCGCGGGCACGGGCAGGTACTCGGCGAAACCTCCATGCGGCCCGAAGCCGGGGAAGCGCACGTTGGGACACAGTTGGGTGTTGCCGACCTGACAATGACGGCAGGTGCCGTCACCCCATCCCGGCACGACGACGACGTGATCGCCTTGCAGCAAGCCGGCATCGGAAGCCTGCTGGCCGATGCGCGACACGACGCCGGTAATTTCATGGCCGGGCGTAATGGGTCTGGGGATGTCGAAGTACTTCAGGAAGTACCCATCGATCAGTTCCGCGTCGGTGCGGCACACGCCGCAGGCCGTCACTTGGACCAGGATTTCATCCGACTGGATGTCGGGGATGGGAATGTTCTCGAGGACCAATGGCTTGCCGAACTCGAGCAAACGCGCTGCTTTCATCACCACTCCTTTCCTCAAGTTGACCAGAGCGAAATCGCTGTTTCGAGCGATTGCCGGTGGTTGGTCGTACCGTCGCGGCGGGACTCGGCATCGCCGGCAACTGCGCCGGCCCGACTTCGGACAGTGACCGCCGTCCTGATTTCGGGGAGTGTCGTGGCGTTGACGCTGCGCTCTGCGACGCGATCTTGTGCGCCACGCGCCGATTCAGCGACACGGTGCCGCGCGTGACGGGTCACCCTAGGCTGTTTGATGTGAACAACGCGAACTTCTGAGGGTGATCTGACCGAGCAGAAACGATCGCTTCCAACCATGGATCGAAGTCTAGGAGTTAGACTGCCGCTAAAAAAGAGGCGAATTCCAGATTCCGCGTGCAAAGAAACTGCACAACGAGCAGCAACGATTTCTTGTGTCGCCGGCGTCTGCGTGAGTCGTCCGGCCGCCGCGTAGTGCCACCGATGGCTCCTCCGCTCGCCTGGCTTCAGTCTTCTTTCAGCCCAACTTCGACAGCCACTCGACAATGGCCTTTCCTATTTCGTCCGGTGAATCTTCCTGGAAATAGTGCCGCCCGGCGACCTTCACTTCGGTCAACGCCGGAAAACCGCGGATAAACGCGAGATCCTCGTCGTTAGCGAGAATGGCGCCCGGCTGAACGTTGAAGAACAGATTGGGAAACATCACTCTTCGATAACCAGTCCGCAGACGCAGCAACGATCTCAACCACTTCGGCCGGGCTGCCATCGACCGGAATCTGCCGGGGCCAGCTCAAGGTCGGACGCCGCCCCTCGCCCGGCTCCGCGAACGGGCGCCGATACTGCTCCATGTCTTCGGCCGAGAGGGTTCGAATGATCGCGCCGGGGAGAATCTTCTCGATAAAGAAGTTGTCGCGCAAGACCATGTCCTCGCCACGGTCAGAACGCAGCGCTTCCAACACCCAGCGCATGTCGATCCTGTCCCAGTGGTCGAGGCCCTGCGGCTTCACAATCGCCTCGCCGAATGCGATGCCCTTCACTGCATCACGGTGGCGGTTGGCCCAGTGGAAGCCTAGCGCGGAACCCCAGTCATGAATCACCAGCGTGACGCTCTCGCGCACATCCAGTGCCTTCAGCAGAGCATCGAGGTAAGCACGGTGTTCAACGAAGCGATACGAGTTGGGGCCACTGTCAGGAAGCTTGTCGGCGTCGCCCATGCCAATCAGGTCGGGCACGATGCATCGACCAAACGGCTGCAAGTGGGGCACCACATTGCGCCACAGATAGGACGACGTCGGGTTGCCGTGCAGGAACACGATAGGATCGCCCTGTCCCACCTCCACGTACGCCATCTCCTGGCCGAGGACCCGCCGCTTCTGTTTCTAATACGGAAATGCTGCAGAAATCATGTCACTTCTCCAAATTCGCTTTCGAGTGCCCGCATCCTGCTAACGAACTGTAACCTGTCAATGCTTTTTATAAAAGTTACATAACTCGCAAAAGAAAGGTTTCAAGATTCGCCTGATGTTGCAATGATTGCCTGAAAGAAATCATTGTGACGACGACTCGCGAGTATCCATGATCACATGGCACAGGTAGGCACGCGAGACCCATCGCGTGAATCAGCGCTCCGGACTCGCCGACGTCCTTGCCCGGCATTGCGATTCATGTGTCCGCGCTATGGCCCGTCCGGATCACGTAGCGGGACATTCAATGAAAAGTCTCGTGTAGATAGCAATCCGAACGGATACTCAGGCGGATGAAGGAACGAGACCTATCGAATGACCGTTTGTTGAGCGGAACCGACCGCGAACGCCCGAACGATGGGGCGAATGAATGACACGTCGTGAGCCGCGCTGGGTGGGCTGAAAATGCCCCGTACCCTCGGGTCGAAATTCACCCAATTACTATAAACCGTGAAGATTGACCCACGAATTCGAACCATCACTACACCATCGGTTATGGCATGACTTTTGCGGCGATCCTGTTCCTCGGTGGGCGTTATGCGCAGTCGAATTTTTGCCCATCGAGAATCTCATCTTTTATCGTCAAACAGGAGCTTTCATATGCCAGGTCAACCTGAAGGTCAAACGCAAACTGATAACCGGAGGAGTGCGCATGTACCCGTAGTGGCTGCCGCGGTCGGGATCGGGACAATTCGAGCCGGTATGGCTCACATGGCTAACTCTGGATTTGGAGGTGGATCAAAGCAGTACTTCAATTCCATGCTGGGGGCAATCCTCAACCGGCGAGCGTTCGCGAATGCGCCTGGTCTTCTAAAGGCAGCCTCTGTGGCGTCGATCGGCGCGGGCTTCGCCGTTATGCACGCGCTCGGTCCAGTCGGACATGCGAAGGCGGCATTCCAGGACCTGACCTCCTCTCGCCAGCGGAATTCAAAAAGCTGAATTCCGCCTGTCAGGGATTGAGAAACTGACGGGGATCGCAAATCCCCGCCAGTTGTGGGCGTTCGTTTATTGCGCTCGATTGTCGCATGTAGGCGGCAGGAACATATGCCGCCGATACCTTCACCGACCCCTGATAATCGATTAGGATAGCAAAAAATAGCACCACCGCGAAACCATTGATGACCGACGACAGGTTCGCACCTATGACTCGCGGGTCGGGCTTCAGCTATGCGGCGTAAAGCGACGCGAAAACTGACCATCCAGATCGCCATCGCTAACACGGTTTGACTGCAGGCATGCGGGACATTCAAGAATCCGTGTGAACCGCCGATAACCCAGACGACGTAAAATACGCGTGCGTCGAGATAACGCAGTGCCCGCGAGGCAGATGCGTAATACATCGCGCGCTGACGTGTGTAAAAACAAACCGCTTACCGGGGAATATTGTTCATGCTAGTTATCAAAATCCTTATTGGCGTCGCTATCATATTCGCGTTATATGTTGGCGCAACCAGGTTCAATCAGCACTGCTCCGCCAGATTTGGTCACGCATTCTTTACGAAGCGCGCCTTTTACGCGACGCTAACCGCGCTCGCCTTCATTGTCGCGGGCAACTTATGGCGGGATTCGTCAATCCAAAGCCACGGTGACACGTTAAACGGTGTCGTACTAATGTTGATCGGCGTCACGATAGCCTGCGTGATGATTGTTGCCAATATCCGCCGGACAAACATCCAGTATGGTATTGGCGGCTCCGTGGTACAGCTCGGCCTTTTCTTTTTGCTCGCGTGGATCGCGCTGCCGCTATTGATGATCGGCGTGGTCTGCCAATTTCTGGCTATCATTTCCGCAAAACCGGTCTACGTGGTTAATCGTTAGAGAAAGCGCGAACGGTGAGGCTGGGCGAATACATCGCGCGCGCTCACCGCACTTTCGACCACGATCGAAACGCATCGAACCTTCATGCAGACGCTGGCGCGGTGCGTGGCCCATCACAGATCTCCCGGCAAAACTCGAGAAATGCCTCGACCGCAGCAGGAGGCAAACGCCGCGATGGCCGGATAACGTAGAGCGGAAACGTCTCGCCCGGCCAATCCGGGAACAACTCCACCAGCGCGCCGCTGGCAAGCAGAGGCTCTACGCCGAGCGCCAGGACCTGCGCCACACCCACGCCGGCCACACACGCTCCGACCATCGTATCCACGTCCGTTAGCGTCAGTCGCCCTGTCGTCTCGACCGGCAGGATCGCTTTGCCGCGGTGAAATTCCCAGTGAAACGGTTTGCCGTGCTGCGGATCGACGTACTGGATGCAGTTGTGCCCTGCGAGCTTCTCCGGCGTCGCAGGGCGTCCATATTTCCTGAGATAGGACGGCGACGCCACGGTCAGCACACGGGTTTCGAGCAGCAGCCGGGAGGTCATGCTCGACGGCGGCTGCGGACCGAACCGAACCGCGGCATCGATGCCCTCCGTCACCAGGTCGCCCGCATCGGGTAGCTGCACCATCACCAGGTCGAGTTGCGGATAGCGCTCGATGAATGCCGGCAATCTCGGCGCCAGCAGGTTGCGGGCAAACACCGGATTCAGGCTGACCCGCAACGTCCCGCGAACCGTCACCGCCGCGCCTGACACGACGTTGGCCGCGTCCTCGATGCCGGACAGATGGGGTGCCGCCAGCTCGTAGAGCCGGGCGCCTTCGTCGGTCAGATGCAGCGCGCGCGTCGTGCGAGCCAGCAACCGTACACCGATGCGCGCTTCGAGCCGCGAGACCGACCGGCTCACGCCTGAAGCCGACAGTCCAAGCACCTCTCCCGCCCGCGTAAAGCTACCGGTCTCGACGACGGCCGCCAGCACGCTCATCCCTGCAAGCAGTCTCCCGTCAAAGCTCATTGGGTCTCTCCTTTGACTTTTAGCACAAATCTTTTGATTACCCCCATCTTAATCAAAAGTGACGGGAGACCTATCTTCCCGTCAACGGCACGTCACCGTGGCTGCCGCCACCCGGTAGTGCGATTTCGCACCGCCATCGCGACCGTCATCCCGACCCTCACCCAATGGAGCTCACCATGTCCGGCCCTGCGCGTACCCTCCTCTTCAAAGGCGGCACCCTCCTGACGATGGATCCCAACGTTCCGAATCTCGCACGCGGCGACGTGCTGGTGGAAGGTGACCGCATCGCGGCCGTCGGTCCGTACCTGAAGGTCGACGACGCCGAAGTGATCGACGCCGCCGGGAGCATTGTCCTGCCCGGCCTGATCGATGCGCACCACCATGCATGGCTCGGCGTGATGCGCCGGATGATGCCCGACGTCGACGATCTGTTCGCGTACATCCATGTCGTCGCCGAGACGCTGGGCGCGCACTATCGTCCTCTCGACATGTATCTGAGTACCCGGCTGACGGCAGTCGCTTCGCTCGACGCTGGCATGACGACCCTCATCGATGCCTGCCACAGCTCGCGCAGCCCCGAGCACACCGATGCCGCGCTCGAAGCATTGGAGTCGACCGGCATCCGGGCGCTGCACATGGTCGGCGCGGCAATGGACAAGAAGGCCTCCGCTGCCCATCTGCCGCGGGACCTGGAACGCCTCGCAGTCGACTGGAACGGTGCGGCGGGCCGGGTGCGAGTTGGCCTATTCGGTCAGCTCAATCTCGACTGGTGGAAAGTCGCACGCCGGCTCGACATGCAGATCCTGACCGAGTTCATCGGCGATCTCGCCAGGCTCACGCCCGAATTCGCCGAGCCGGGAGTGCTGGGCGCGCACAACATCTTCAACCACTGCACACGTATCCCACCCGAAACGTGGCAGCTGTTCGCGGATGCGGGTGTGAACATCACCGTCAATCCCCGTTCGGATGCGCTGTTCGGCTTCGACGATGAGAGCTTCGCCTATCAGCGAGCGATCGATCACGGCCTGACGCCGGCGCTCGGCGTCGACCTGGACACCGCCTTCGGCAGCGATCTGTTTGGCGAGATGCATGCGCTGTTCGGGCAGCAGCGTTCGGCCATGCGGGTTCGCCGTTTCCGCGGCGAGGCCGACGCGCCCGCGCCGATCTCGGTCGCGGCGGTACTGCAAGCCGCGACGATCCATGGCGCCCGCGCCGCCGGTCTGGAGCGTTCGATCGGCTCGCTGACCCCGGGCAAGCAGGCCGACATCATCATGGTGCGCACCAATGGCGCGGCTGTCTTCCCGGTGAATAACGCGATCGGCACCGTCGTCCAGGCGGTCGAGCGCTCCGATGTCGACACCGTCATGGTTGCGGGCCAGTTGCGCAAGCGTGCCGGCCAGCTGATCGACGTCGATCTGGCGAAGCTGTCGGCTGAGGCGACCGCCTCCCGTGACTACCTGTTCAACGCGAGCGGCTACCGACCCGACCTCTTCGAAACGTCCGCTTCGTCGCTGAGCAGTGCCGCCTGAGTGTGTCCGGCCGCCCGTCCATCGTCGGGCGGCCTTGACTTAGGATTACTGATATTTAGCTAATCATGCCATCGCTTACCCTGAAGACGGCAGATCAGGCCGACGCCACGCCGGCTTATCTGGCCCGTCCGTCCCTCGCCGTCATCGCCATGCTCTTCTGCGGTTATCTGGCCGTCGGTCTGCCGCTTCCCGTCATTCCGCTGTTCGTCCATGACAAGCTAGGCTTTAGCAACCTCGTGGTGGGGCTAGTGATCGGGATTCAGTTTCTCGCCACCGTATTGACCCGTGGCTATGCGGGTCATGTGACCGACCATCAGGGCGGCAAACGGGCAGCCTTGCAGGGCGCCGCCCTCTCGGCCCTGGGTGGCCTGCTCTATCTGGCCGCCGCAATCGCGGGTCTGGCGCCGGCAACCCGTCTTGGCATCGTGATCGCAGGGCGTCTGGTGGCCGGCCTCGGCGAAAGTCAGTTCGTCACCGGCTGCGTGTCCTGGTCGATCGCCTCAGTCGGTCCGCAACGCGCCGGGATGTCGATGTCCTGGACGGGCATCGCCATGTTCGCCGCGCTAGCGATCGGTGCTCCTGTCGGCATGAGTCTGTATCAGCGGCTGGGCCTACCGGTCGCGATGGCCGCCTGCATCGTCGCACCGCTGCTCGCGATCTGTATGGCCTTGGGTGCGACCTCGTACGTTTCGCCGGGCGGTCATCGACTGCCGTTTTATCGCGTGATCAGCCAGATCTGGCGCGAAGGGTTGGGTTTGATGCTGCAAGGCGTCGGGCTGTCCGGACTGACTGCGTTTGCGTCGCTCTATTTCGCGATGCGCGGCTGGGGCCATGCCGGACTCGTGATGACAGCGTTTGGTATCGGCTTCATCCTGACGCGGATCACGTTAGGACATCTACCCGATCGCATCGGCGGCTACCGCGTGGCGCTTTGGTCGCTTGCTATCGAAGCCGTCGGCCAGGCGGTGCTGTGGGCCGCACCGCACGAGAGCGTGGCGCTCGCCGGTGCGTTCGTCACCGGCCTTGGCTGCGCGCTGATTTTTCCGGCCCTCGGTGTCGAGGCGCTCAAGCGCGTGCTGCCGGCCAATCGCGGCAGTGCGATGGGGGCTTTCGTCGCCTTCCTCGACATTGCCTATGGCATTGCCGGCCCCACGGCTGGCCTCGTTGCCGGCCAGTTCGGCTACGCCGCGGTGTATCTGCTCGGTATGGCAAGCGCGCTTCTGGGCGCGGGCCTCGTTCTGATCAGCCGCCGTTCCGCACGCTGAGCATCTCATTCCCGCAACCGGCAGCGTCAACCACGCCGGATTCGCCATCCAATAGAAAAGACGTCACATGGCACGCGTATTCATTTCCGGTTCGTCCACGGGCCTCGGCTTGATGGCAGGCGAACTGCTTGTCGCGCAAGGACACCAGGTAGTCCTGCATGCCCGGAACGCCGCCCGCGCGAACGTTGCACGGCGCACGTTACCCGAGGCTGAGGCCGTCGTCGTGGGCGACCTCGAAACCATCGCCGGCGCCAAGGCGCTTGCCACGCGCGTCAACGAACTCGCCGCTTCGATACGGTGATCCACAATGCTGCGGTCGGCTATCGCGAAAGCCGGCGGCTCACCGCTGACAGTCTGCCGCATGTCTTTGCGATTAACACGCTGTCCGTCTATATCCTGACCGCGCTGATCGGGAAGCCGAAACGGCTCGTCTATTTAAGCTCGGGTATGCACCGCCAGGCCGACGCCAATCTCGATGACATCTTCTGGCGCAAGCGTCGCTGGAACGGATCCGCGGCCTATGCCGAAAGCAAGCTGCATGATGCAATGCTGGCGTTCGCGATCGCCCGTCGCTGGCCCGGTGTTTTTTCGAACTCGCTTGAACCCGGCTGGGTACCCACCCGGATGGGGGGTCCCGATGCGTCCGACGACATGGATCAGGCGCATCGAACCCAAGCCTGGCTCGCCGCCAGTGACGATGCGCAAGCTCAGGTGACGGGCCAATACTTTTACCACCTGCGGCCGCTTACGCCAAACCCGCAGTCGAAGGACGCCGCGCTCCAGAACCGGCTCATCGCGCTATGCGAAGAACTCTCCGATGTCCATTTGATGGTATAGGCCAGACTGCGTACGCGCAGCGATGACATGATGCACAGGACGCCGCGCACCGGACCCAACCTTGCGGCGCACGTATGCCCAGCCATCGACACGTCCTCCTTCTTCGGAGTCCATCGACAGCTACGCGGCGCGGCATGGTTGACGTCGTAAAAACCTTGGCAGCGGATGGAATGTTTGCTCCGAGACTGTGTTTGCATCTTCATACACCCGAATCCAGCGTCCGCTTGCAGTCGGAAGTATCGATCGGACGATTGGCTGAGTACGGTTCGTGTCTCGACTCGCAACCCTGGTTGAGCGACGTCCGCCAATCTCTCACTCTCACAAATCTCGGAGAAGTCTCATGAAGTTGAATTCGTTTGTCCTGGCCGGCTTTGCCTGCGCCACGCTGCTGAGCGCAACGACATCTTTCGCGCAGGACAGCGCTGCAGCCCCGGCCACACCGATCAAGAATGTCGTGCTGGTTCACGGGCTGTTCGCAGACGGTTCGAGCTGGCAGAAAGTGATTCCGCTGCTGCAGGCGAAGGGCCTGCACGTGACGTCGGTGCAGAATCCGACGACCTCGCTCGACGCGGACGTCGCCGCGGTCAAGCGCGCGCTTGCGCAACAGGATGGCCCGACGCTGCTGGTCGCGCACTCGTACGGCGGAATGGTGATCAGCCAGGCGGGCGACGATCCGAAGGTCGCGGGTCTCGTGTACATTGCCGCGCGTGCGCCGGATGCCGGCGAGGACTATCCTGCGCTGACGAAGAAATTCCCCGCTGCGCCCGCATCGGCAGGGCTTCAGTGGTCGGCCGACGGCTACGGCGCGCTATCCGAGCAGGCATTTGTGAGAGACTTCGCCGGCGATCTGCCGAAAGCCGAAGCGGAAACGTTCTATGCGGTTCAGCAGCCGATGGGCAAGGCGATCACGATGGCAAAGACGACCGTCGCGGCGTGGCACGACAAGCCGACCTGGTATGCGGTGTCGACTGAGGATCGCACCATCAACCCCGATCTGGAGCGCTTCATGGCGAACCGGATGCACGCGCATACGATCGAGCTTAAGTCGAGCCACGTATCGTTGCTATCGCATCCGACTGAAGTGGCGAATCTGATTCTCGAAGCGACCGGCGCGCAGAAGTAAGGCGACATCCGACTCGCGTCGGATTGGCGCATTGGCGCATTAGCACGCGACAGGTCAGGCTGCTGAAGAACTTGCGGGCTCGAGGCAACAGTCAGTTGGCGTTTGGTGAGCGGTTAGTCGAGAATATCGCGTTGACTGATCGCTCACGGTCAAACGGTCGAAGACATTTCGATTAGCGATTAGCGCGCCCGATTGGCGAACCCGATTAGCGAGCCGCGCGCGGTTTGCCGCAAACTCGGATCGCATCCGAAATACAATGCGTCTCGGGTTCCCGGACCTTGTTGCGGCGGTTACCCGCGTCGCCACTTTGCAGACCACAGCCACCTTCGGCTCGCCGAAGCCTCTTTCATGTCACAACACAAAGCGTCGCTGTCGCGCGCAGTTCACCATGCCGTTGCTCAGTTCGAGACCCGGGTTCTGGTACTCGTGCTTTTTGTCGGTTCAATCTGGGCGGTCTTTATCGCGACCGCGGCCTTCCCCGAGCTTCTTCTGTACCGGCACGGCGTGGTGCCTCGCACACTCGGCGGGCTGCAGGGCATCCTCTTCGCGCCATGGCTGCACGCGAGCGTTGGCCACATCGCCGCAAACACGGGCGGGCTCGTGACACTCGGCTGGCTCTGCATGTGGCCACGTATCTCCAACTTCGTGTGGGCGACCGCAGCGGCGATGCTCGGTGGCGGCATGTGCGCGTGGCTCTTCGGCGCGCCGAACTCGCTACACCTGGGTGCGAGCGGCCTTGTGTTTGGCTACGCCGCGTTCCTGGTCGCGCGCGGGCTCTATACCCGCAACCTTTTGTCCGTGCTCGTGGCTGGATTCGTCGGATTCAGCTATGGGCTGACGATGCTGCTGGGTGTCTTTCCGTTCGATCCTGGAGTGTCGTGGCAGACCCACCTTGGCGGTGCGTTGGGAGGCGCGGTCGCAGCGCGGATCGGTGCGAGGAGGCCGTCCTGATGACCTTCCGACCCTCCGCGGATTGCTCATCACACGCGCCGTTGTGGAGAGCGGGCCGACGAAGTGTGCTTCCGGGATGGTATCCCGCCGTTGCTATCGCAGTCGTGCAGACCCGCGGATAAGCAAGCGGCAGGATCCCACCCGAAGAGACGATGAGACGACAGTCGTCCGGGTTCTTTCAACGTCGCCGTCACGCCCGCAGCCGTGACCTGTCCGTGCACGTTGCTTCAGACGGGCTTTCTGCTCGCATCCTTGATAGCCTCCTTGACGTCGCCGGCGTTCTTGCGTGCTTCGCCGGCCGCCTGCTGCACATCGCCCTTGACTTCCTGTTTCCGGTCTCCCGTTGCGCGGCCGACAGCCTCATTCACCTTACCTTTCACCTTCTCCGCGGTGCCCTTGACTTGATCCTTGTTCATGGTCGATCTCCAATGCGAATCTGATTCGTGGATGATTTGCCGCCCGTCCTGGGCAGGCTCAGGAACTAGCGCAACCGGCGTGCCCGCCTGCATCGCGGTTGCCTCGTCATCGTCGGCCCGCCGCCGGGCGGCAAGGCGGGTAATCGCGCTGAGCGACTCACCCCGGGACTATTTCTTGCGCTGCGATTGCATCGGGACGGTTGGCGTCGACCGCCCCCCATGGGTGCCCGTGGGGGCGTCGAGCCCTGTAAGGCGCCGCTTTCACGACAAACAGATCTCAATGTGAAAAAGATCGACGACCCTTGGAGCCAGTACATGAGAGAGACCGAACGCCGTCGGCGATGCGAAGAGATCTACCAGCTGGAACTGGCGCGCGGCGCATCACACATCGCAAGCTGCATCACTGCTGAATCGACGATGCGAAGTGTCGACGAAGTGCTGCAGGACTTTGCGCGCGCCCATGGCGTGCAGGATTGTCAGTCGTTTTGCAAAACGCTTGCGAACCGCCTTCACATTCGCGGGTGCGCAAACGCCGCGAAGCTCGTGCTCGAGTGGACGCCACTTGCCCAATCCTGCGCCGCCGCTGAGCCTGGCCGTGAGACCGGACATCCCTCTCGCGGCGCGCGAGAGGTGAGGCGCCGTATGTGACACGGCTTGCGGCCATCCTCGCCGGTGCGCTCATCCTTAGGTCGCGATGCAGCATGGGCGTGTGTCCGCTCGCAGGCGCTGGAGTCATGCGTGCAGGAAAGCGCGCTGCAGCACCGGGTAGGTGACCACCCGCCCGTGCCCCAAAACAGCGCGCTCTTTGCGCAACGCATTTCCCGCGTTAAAAAAGCGTCCTCTGACCACTCGTCAGCGTGTCGAAATCGTCATTAAACAAAGGCAGTATCGCATCCGCCACTGGCTGCAACTGACTGCTCAGATAGTGCTGGTAATCGAGCGCGGATCGCCAGGTCTCGAGCGGCTCCGGCCCGGCGCTGGTCATCACATAACTGATCCAGCCACCGCTCTGATACTGCAACGGCCGCCCTTGCTGCCGGTTGAACTCATCCGCTATACGGGCTGCCCGAACGTGCGGCGGCACGTTGCGCTGATACGCAGCAAGCGGACGACGCAGCCGCTTGCGATAGACGAGCAGGTCGTCAAATTCTCCGCTCAACGTGCGGCGCACATAATCCCGCACGTAGTCCTGATACGGTTGCTGCCTGAACACGCGCAGATAGAGTTCCTGCTGGAACCGCTGAGCCAGCGGCGTCCAGTCGGTACGTACCGTCTCCAACCCCTTGTAGACCACTTCCTCGCTGCCATCCTCATGCAGCGTGAGGCCCGCATAACGCTTCTTGCTGCCCTCCTCCGCGCCACGGATGGTCGGCATGAAGAAGCGCCGATAGTGCCGCTCGAACTGAAGCTCCAATGCGCCGTCCAGCCCGAAGCGTGCCCGCAGGTCCTGCTTCCACCAGTCGTTGATAGACGCGACGAGTGTCCGACCTGTCTGCGCCGCCTCTTCCTCCGTGCGCGCGTGGTTCAGCCAGACGAAAGTCGAATCCGTGTCCCCGTAGATGACCTCGTAGCCCTGTGCCTCGATCAGCTCGCGCGTCTTACGCATGATTTCGTGTCCGCGCATCGTGATCGATGACGCGAGGCGCGGGTCGAAGAACCGGCACCCGGTCGAACCCAGCACCCCATAGAACGAGTTCATGATGATCTTCAACGCCTGCGACAGCGGCTTGTCGTGATCGCGCTTGGCCGCCTCACGCGCTTCCCAGATCTGCGCGACGATGGACGGCAGGCCATGGCGGGTACGGGAGAAGCGCGCACCCAGGAAGCCGGGAACCGAGTCCGCCGCATCCGGATTACGCATGCCTTCCACGAGTCCGACCGGATCGATCAGGAAGGTACGGATGATCGACGGGTACAGGCTCTTGTAATCCAGCACGAGCACGGAGTCATAGAGGCCCGGCCGGGAGTTCATCACAAAGCCCCCCGGACTCGGCGCGCCCGCCACATCGCCCAGGTTCGGCGCGACATAGCCGAGCCGATGCATGAGCGGCAGGTAGCGATGCGTGAACGCGGCCACCGAGCCGCCGCTCCGGTCTGCCGGCAGGCCGGTCACCGTTGCGCGCTCAAGCAGGAACGCGAGCAGTTCGGTTTTGGCGAAGATGCGCGTCACCAGTTCGCAGTCTTTCAGGTTGTAGCGCGCAAGCGCGGGCTTGTCCTCATCGAAGCGGCGCTGGATTTCGTCCATGCGCTGATACGGGTTGTCGATGGCTTTGCCCTCGCCGAGCACCGACTGCGACACGGATTCGAGGCTGAACGATGGGAAGCTCCAGGTCGCCGACCTCAGCGCTTCGATGCCGTCGATAATCAGCCGCCCGGCCGCATCCGCGAAGAAATGCCCCTGGGTGAGGCCGTGTTCCCGCCACCCCATCACACTGCCGTCGCGGCCCAGACACAACGGCACGCGATATTGCTCCGCGTGCTGATGAAGGATGCGCAGATCGAACTGCACCAGATTCCAGCCGATGATTGCATCCGGATCGTGCCGGACCATCCATTCGTTCAGCCGCTCGAGCAGCTGGGCACGGCTTTCGCAGTATTCGAGGTCGAAATCGACCGAGCTGCCGTCGCCGTTGGCCGGGCCAAGCATATAGACCTGGCGCTGCCCGCAGCCTTCCAGTGCAATCGAGTAGAGTTCCCCCTGGGCACTGGTCTCGATGTCCAGCGAGACCAGCCGCAACTGCGGCCGATAGCCGGGCGCGGGCTTCATGTCGCCGTCCAGCAACACACCCCTGCCGTCGGGTTGGCCGCTGAACCAGACGGGCGCCGTGATAAAGCGCTCCATCATGTACCGGTCGGGCGGGAACACGTCTGCCTCGTAGACATCGGCACCGGCTTGCTTCAGACGCCTTTCGACGTGGGTCAGCGACCGGTACTGCTGACTGTACAGTCCCAGAACCGGTCGATGATGAAAGTCACGCAGCTCGAGTGGCCGTAGTTCGATGCGTACGGACGGTGATTCGCGACGCAGCATCAGCTCGACTTGCTGGCGTTGCGCGGCGGGAACGAACGCAACGGATTCCTGCGGGCGCAGGCGGAGCTGGCGCGGCCCGTCGTCGGTCGCCAGCCAGAACACGACCTCCGTGCCGGCCGGTGTGTCCCGCCAGTGACGGGTCAAAATGAAACCCTGTTTCTGCGCTGTCAAACACCCACTCCAACACGACGGTTTGTTCCGATCCGTGAATTTTACCGTCCACATCGAGTACGCGCTGTTTCCCGATGCCTGCATGACGTCCTGACGTCGCGCGTCCGACATCGCCCGCTTTTTAGTTCGGGCCTCACGGTGCGGGATACGGTTCTTGACCGATTCCCCGTCGTAGTGGGCTTCAGCCGTCCGTCGAGACGGTCGTCGCCTCCCACGCACCGATTTCATCGTTCAATGCCGACCATTTGTCTCGCACGAGCCCGAGCGCATCGCTACCCAGCAACAGATGCGCGGGCGGGTGAACCGCAGCGATGGCGGCCAGCATCGCGCGCGCTGCTTTCCTCGGGTCTCCCAATTGCTTGCCGCTTTTCTCGTCACGGGCTTTACGGATGGGATCGAAGAGATCGTCGTAATCCGAAATCGAGCGGGGCGTGCGCGTCATCGAACGGCCTGCCCAATCCGTGCGAAACGAGCCTGGCGCCACCGCTGTCACGGCAATGCCAAACGGCTTGACCTCTTTGCCGAGCGCCTCGGAGATGCCCTCCAGCGCGAATTTGCTGCCGCAGTAATAGGTGATTCCCGGCATGGTGATGTAACCGCCCATCGACGTGATATTCAGAATGTGGCCGCGGCGGCGTTCACGCATAAACGGCAGCACAGCCTTCATCATCGCGACCGCACCGAATACATTCACATCGAACTGCTGGCGCATCGCCGACAGCGGCGATTCTTCCATGATGCCCTCGTGTCCATAGCCGGCATTGTTGACCAGCACATCGATGGAGCCCACGTTCGACTCGATTTCCGCCACGACTCCGTCGATCGCGTCGAAGTCGGTCACGTCGAGTACACGTCCCGACGCACGCTGCGTGGACAGCGACTCAAACTCACGCTTTGCCTGCGCACTTCTCACCGTGCCGATAACCTGGTGACCCACCGCCAGCGCTTCCTGAGCGAGCGCGCGACCAAAGCCGCTGCTAACACCAGTGATGAGCAGTGTTTTGCGGGATGCCATTGAAGCTTCTCCTGGATGTCGATTGGAGAGTGCATACTAGTCTGACCAGCACGGCACAATAAGCCACATTACGCGGATTTTATTGCCTAAAACTATGAGCATGAAGCGCATTTTGATGCAGCATCCGGATCTATCCTCGCGCAGCCAGCCACGCATGGTTGCGCTGCTGCACGCGTTGGCGCCTGACGAGGGCTACAACCTGACCGCACTGCCGAGCGTGCGCATCCTGCGTTCGAACCGTGCGCTGTCCCGCACACCGGTTCTATACGACCCCGGCATCGTGATCGTTTGCCAGGGCCGCAAACGCGGTTATTTCGGCGACCAGCTTTATCTGTATGACGAGCGTCACTACCTGGCCGTGTCCGTGCCCGTGCCGTTCAGCATGGAGACTGACGCCACGCCGGAGCGTCCGTTGCTCGCGCTGTACCTTCACCTCGATTTCACCGTGGCCGCCGAGCTGGCCGAGCAGATCGACCGCGCAGGCGTAACGGAGCGTGTGCAAGCGCCTCAGAGCATGATGTCGACACCAATGGACGACACGATGCAGGCGTCCGTCTTGCGTTTCCTCGAGGCGATGCATCGGCCGCTCGAAGCGGCCGTGTTGGGCCCCGGCCTGCTGCGTGAACTGTATTTTCGTGTGCTCACCGGCGCTCAGGGGAGCTCGATGCGCGAGGCTTTGGCGATGCGAGGACAGTTCGGCCGGATAGGTCGATCACTTCGCCTGATTCACGCAAGCTATGCGCAGCGCCTCGACGTAACGCAACTGGCGGAGCAGGCGGGTATGAGCATTCCGAGTTTCCACAGCCACTTCAAGACAATCACGCAGGTGTCGCCGATGCAATATGTGAAGTCGACGCGTCTGCATCAGGCGCGCCTGTTGATGCTGCGCGAGTACCTGAGCGCGGAAGCGGCGGCCCACGCGGTGGGTTACACGAGCCCGTCCCAGTTCAGCAGGGAGTTCAAGCGTCTGTTTGGTTTGACGCCGGCCGCGGAGACGAGGCGTATGCGTGAGCGCTTCGCGATGCCACCCGCATTCACTGACGCCGGTTATGTTTCGTCGCATTGAGTTTGACGCGTTCCGCAACCGCATCCGTGACCAGCGAGCGCGGCAGTCGTGAAGACTGCCGCGCGTCCCGTCACTCGTACCGCGTCGTCGCGGTCACTCGTGATGCTCCGCGCCGCCGGACAAGTCGGGAGATGGATCCACGCGATCCGCGTCCATTGCCTCCAGCTCGATTTCAGTCGGTGGCGTTTCGTCGGCCGGCAGGATAAACCAGAAGCAGGCGCCCAGCTTGCGTCCATCCGTTCCGACACGGCTGGACGCGCCGATCTTTCCTTCATGCGCATCGACGATCGCCCGGCAGATCGCCAGGCCCAAACCCATCCCCGGCTGCGTCGACTGCCGCTCTCCGCGGGTAAACTTGTCGAATAGCCGCGATTCCATGCCAGCCGGCAAACCCGGCCCGCGGTCTTCAACGTTCACCTTCACGTACCGTCGGCTATCCTCCACCACCGTCATCGCATCGATTGTCAGCGGCGAACCCGCCGGCGTGTACGTCGCGACGTTTTCGACGAGATTTTCCAGCAGGCGTTCCACCAGCACGGCGTCGAGCCGGACCAGCGGCAGATCAGGCGGCACGTGCGCCACGACTTTGCGCCCCGCGAGCAACGGGCGCGATGCCGCCAGCGCCGAACCGATCACCTCCTCGAGCGACGACCACTGGCGATTGAGTCTCATGCTCCCGTCCTGCAGACGCGCCATGTCGAGCAGATTCGTCATGGTGCGGGTCATTCTCAGCGCCTCGTCATGAATCCCCCCGGCGAGTTCCTGTGTGCCCCGCGCGCTTTCACTGCCGCCCCAGTCGTGCTCGGCGAGGATCGACGCAAAGCCGACGATAGCGGTGAGCGGCGTCCGCAAATCGTGCGAGATCGCGGACAGCAGCGCATTGCGCAAACGCTCGGATTCCATGCTGACGAGCGCATCCTGCGCGATTTCGACGTAGTGAACGCGTTCGAGCGCAAGCGCGATCTGCGCGGCAAACGTCTCGAGCATGCGGCGCTGCTCAGGCACCGCTAATTCGCCCCTATGCGGCGACAGCAACGCGAGCACGCCGCGCGTGCGCATCGGTGCGCGCAGCGGCAGGTAAAGCGCCGCTGCCGCGGGCAACGTATTGGTCCCATGGCCCGCCGGCTGCTGCCGATCATAGACCCACTGCGCAATGTCGAGATCAAGTTCCGTTTTGGTCAGCACGACAGCCGGATTCGGGTTATCGATCTTCTGCCTCATTTTCTCGCCACTGTCGGGCAGCAGGATCGCCGCACGGGCCTGAAAGACTTCGGCGACATGCCGCGTGCTGATTTCGATGATCTGATCCGTTGCAAGCGCCGTACCGAGTTCGCGCGTCATCGCGAACATCGCGCTCGTGCGACGCTCGCGCACGATCGCCGTATGAGCTTGCCGCCTCAAGCTCGACGTCAAATGACTGATCGTCAGCGATGTCACCAGCATCACCGCGAAGGTCAGCAGATATTGCGTATCCGACACGGAGAACGAGAAGCGCGGCGGCACGAAGAAGAAATCGAAGGCCGCCACGCCGAGAAACGAACACAGCACGCCCGGCCCGCGGCCCAGCCGCAACGCCGCGAAAATCGCGCCGAGCAGATACAGCATGATGAGGTTCGCGAGCGCGATATAGTCCACCAGCAAGCTCGCAATGGCGGTCGTCACCACACTGATCGCAACCGCGTAGGCATACGAAACGACCGTCGAACGGCGCTCGTCCTCGCCCGGCGCCGCAAAACTCACGACGCTATCGCGACGCCGCGCGGCCCCGCGCAGTTCGCCCGCGCTGATCAGCGTCACGTCGATATCGCGGGCCGCGTGGATCAGGCGTTCGGTCGTGGATGGTCCGATCCACCTGCGCCAGCCCGGCGCCACGCCGCCGCCCGCGACGAGCTTCGACACATTGCGCATGCGCGCATAGGCGACCAGCGTTTGCGGCGCATCTGCGCCTTGCAGCGTGACCGTTTCCGCGCCCAGATCCGCGGCCAGCTTGAGCGCATCGAAGGTTCGCGCACGCATCGCCTCAGGCAGCCGCTGCGCTTCAGGCGTCTCCACATAGACGGCCAGCCAGTCGGCCTTCAGGCTCGCCGCGAGCCGACCGGCCGCGCGCACCAGCGCGCCGCTCTCCGCCGCGCAGCCCACGCAAACGATGATACGTTCGCGCGCATGCCAGATCCGCTCGATCGACTGATCCGCACGATACTCGCGCATTTGCGCATCGACGCGATCGGCCGTGCGGCGCAACGCGAGCTCGCGCAGCGCGATCAGGTTGCCCTTGCGAAAGAAGTTGCGCACCGCGCGCTCGGCCTGCTGCGGCAGATAGACCTTGCCTTCACGCAAACGGTCCAGCAGCTCTTCGGGAGGCAGGTCGACCAGCGTCACTTCGTCTGCCCGATCGAACACGCGGTCCGGCACGGATTCCCACACGCGGATGCCGGTGATCTGCCCGACCACATCGTTCAGGCTTTCGAGGTGCTGGACATTGACCGTTGTGTACACATCGATGCCGGCATCCAGCAGTTCCATGACGTCCTGCCAGCGCTTCGGGTGCCGCGTGCCTTGCACGTTCGAATGGGCGAGCTCGTCGACGAGGATCAGTTGCGGTTTGCGCACGAGCGCCGCATCGAGATCGAACTCGGCGAGCAGGCGCCCCTTATATGCATGCCGCGCCGGCGCAATCGTCTCGAGCGCGTCGCTCAACGCGAGCGTTTCCTTGCGGCCGTGCGTATCGATGCTGCCTATCACCACGTCGGCGCCGTCGTCGCGTCGGCGGCGTGCCGCCTGCAGCATCGCGTACGTCTTGCCGACCCCCGCCGACGCACCAAAAAAGATCTTCAGCCGGCCGCGCTGACTCTTTTGTTCGTCGCGCTGGATTCGGTCGAGCAGTTCGTCCGGATCGGGACGCTCCACAGCGCACTCTCCTGCTGAAACGACACGGCCCGCAACGCCGATGTCAGGCTGTCACCGGCGATGCCGCGGCCATACACGATCATTGCATCGGTTTGACTTCGTCTAGCGCAAGGTTCAGTTGCAACACATTGACGCGCCGCTCGCCGAATACGCCAAGCTGCCGTCCCGATGTGTGTTGCGCAATCAGCCCATTGACCGCGTCGAGCGTCAAGCCGCGCGCGCGCGCCACGCGCGCGGTCTGCCATGCAGCCGCGGCGGGACTGATGTCGGGATCGAGCCCGCTGCCGGACGAGGTGACGAGGTCCACCGGTATCGGCATCTGATTCGACGGATCGGCACCACGCAGCGCCGCGATGCGCCCCTTCACTTCGTCCGCCAGCGCGGGATTCGTCGGCCCGAGATTCGAGCCGGTGGAGCCCTGCGCGTTGTACGGGTTCGGCGTCGTCGCGGACAGCCGGCCCCAGAAGTATCGCGGGGCATCGAATTGCTGGCCGATCAGCGCGGAGCCGACCGCTTTGCCGTTCTTCTCGAGCAGGCTGCCGTTCGCCTGACCCGGAAAGGCGGCCTGCGCGACCGCGGTCACGATGAGCGGATAAACGACGCCGGTGAGCACCGTAAGCAGCACTAGCAGGATAAGCGCGGGGCGCAGATAGAATTTCATGGCTCAGACCCATCCGAAAGCGGCAATCACGATATCGATCAGCTTGATGAACGGAAACGGCAGAATGATGCCGCCGAGGCCGTAAATCAGCAGGTTGCGACGCAACAGCGACGCGGCGCCGAGCGCACGATACTTGACGCCCTTGAGCGCAAGCGGAATCAGGAACACGATGATCAGCGCATTGAAGATCACCGCCGACAGGATCGCCGAGGCCGGCGACGCGAGGTGCATTACGTCGAGCACGCGCAGTTGCGGATACGTCGACGCGAACGCGGCCGGGATAATCGCGAAGTACTTCGCGACATCGTTGGCAATCGAGAACGTGGTCAGCGAACCGCGTGTCATCAGCATCTGCTTGCCGATCTCGACAATCTCGATCAGCTTGGTCGGGTTCGAGTCCAGGTCGACCATGTTGCCCGCTTCCTTCGCGGCCTGCGTGCCCGTGTTCATCGCCACCGCCACGTCGGCCTGCGCGAGTGCCGGAGCGTCGTTGGTGCCGTCACCCGTCATCGCGACCAGACGCCCTTTTGCCTGATGCGAGCGGATCGTCGCGAGCTTCGCTTCCGGCGTCGCTTCCGCGAGAAAGTCGTCGACCCCCGCTTCGGCGGCGATCGCCGCGGCGGTCAGCCGGTTGTCACCGGTCACCATCACGGTCTTGATGCCCATCTTGCGCAGTTCGGCAAAACGCTCCTTGATGCCGCCCTTCACGATATCCTTCAGTTCGATCACGCCCAGCACACGCGCCGGCTCGCCGCCCGCCTTCTCGGCAACCACCAGCGGCGTGCTGCCGCGCCGCGCGATGTCGGTAACCGCGTTGTTGACGTCCGCCGGGTAACGGCCGCCATGCGCTTCGACGTACGCCTTCAGGGCGTCCGACGCGCCTTTGCGAATTTCCCGGCTCTGCAGGTCGACGCCGCTCATACGCGTCTGCGCGCTGAACGCGAGGAAGGTCGCGTGCAACGTGCCCATATCGCGCTCGCGGATATTGAAGCGCTGCTTCGCGAGCACCACGATGCTGCGCCCTTCCGGTGTTTCGTCGGCGAGCGACGCGAGCTGCGCGGCATCGGCGAGATCGTGTTCGGAAACGCCGGGCGCCGGCACGAACGCCGATGCCTGGCGGTTACCGAGCGTGATCGTGCCGGTCTTGTCGAGCAGCAGCACGTCGACATCGCCGGCCGCTTCGACCGCGCGGCCCGAGGTGGCGATCACGTTCGCCTGCATCATGCGGCTCATCCCCGCGACGCCGATCGCGGAGAGCAAACCGCCGATCGTCGTCGGAATCAGGCAAACCAGCAGCGCGACAAGCGCGGTAATCGTCACCACGTGGCCCGCTTTCACCGCTTCGACCGAGAAGATCGAAAACGGCAGCAGGGTCGCCGTCGCGAATAGCAGCACCAGCGTCAACGCAACCAGCAGGATGGTCAGCGCGATTTCGTTCGGCGTCTTCTGGCGTTTCGCGCCTTCCACCATCGCGATCATCCGGTCGAGGAACGCCTCCCCGGGATTGACGGACACACGCACGACGATCCAGTCCGACAGCACGCGCGTGCCGCCCGTCACCGATGAAAAGTCGCCACCCGACTCGCGGATCACCGGCGCCGATTCGCCGGTGATCGCCGATTCGTCGACCGATGCGACGCCTTCGATCACTTCGCCATCAGCGGGAATCGTGTCGCCGGTCTCGACCAGCACGACATCGCCCTTGCGCAGATCGGTCGACGTCGTTAAACGCACCGCCGCTTTCGGATGCGGCTCGTTGAGCTTTTTCGCCATCACGTTGTGCTTCGCACTGCGCAGCGACGCGGCCTGGGCCTTCGAACGGCCTTCGGCGAGCGCCTCCGCGAAGTTCGCGAACAGCACCGTAAACCACAGCCACAGCGCGATCGACAGAATGAAGCTGGCCGGCGCTTCGGCCTGACCGGCGAGCGCGGCGATCCACAGGATCGTCGTCAGGATGCTGCCGACGTATACGCAGAACATCACCGGGTTGCGCAACTGCGTGCGCGGCGTGAGCTTCCTGAACGAATCGACGATCGCGGGTTTGACGAGCGCCGGGTCGAACATCGAGCGCGCCGCGGTGCGTGCCTGGCCGAGATTGTCGGGACGATGAACCGGCGGTGGGCTGGTGGTGGTCATGCTTTCCTCGACATCAGTGCGCGGCGATCATCGACAGCTGCTCGGCGACCGGGCCCAGTGCAAGCGCCGGCACGAAGGTGAGCGCGCCGATCAGCAATACCGCGCCAAGCAGCAGCACAACGAACAGCGGGCCGTGCGTCGGCAGCGTGCCCTCGGTCGGCGCGATGCGTTTCTTGGCCGCGAGCGACCCGGCGATCGCCAGCACCGCGACCACCGGGACGAACCGTCCAAACCACATCGCAATCGCCAGCAACACGTTGTAGAACGGTGTATTGACGGAGAGCCCGGCGAACGCGCTGCCGTTGTTGTTCGTGGCCGATGTGAACGCGTAGAGAATCTCCGAGAACCCATGCGTGCCCGGGTTGGCAATACCTGCTGTGCCAAGCGGCGACAACACGCCGATCGACGTGCCGACCAGCACCAGCAGCGGCATGACGAGCACCGCGATCGCCACCATCTTCATGTCGTACGATTCGATCTTCTTGCCGATGTACTCGGGCGTGCGCCCAATCATCAGACCGGCGATGAACACCGCTAGCAACGCGAACACGAGCATGCCGTAGAGACCCGACCCGACACCGCCGAACACCACCTCGCCGAGTTGCATCATCAGTAGCGGCACGAAGCCGCCCATCGGTGTCAACGAGTCATGCGCGTTGTTGACGGCGCCGCAGGATGCCGACGTGGTCGCGACCGTGAAAATACTCGAATCCGCAATGCCGAAGCGCGTCTCCTTACCCTCCATATTGCCGCCAGCCTGCAGCGCGGACGCGCTCTGGTCGACATGCAACGAAGTGAACAACGGGTTGCCCGCCTGTTCCGCCGATATCGCGCCGACACAGGCTAGCGCGAACGCGATGGTCATCGCCGCCAGCACCGCATAGCCCTGCCGCGTGTCGCCGACCATCCTGCCGAAGACGATGCACAACGCCGCGCCGATCACGAGCATCGCCACCATCTGAATGAAGTTTGTCAGCGGTGTCGGATTTTCAAACGGATGCGCGGAGTTCGCATTGAAGAAGCCACCGCCGTTGGTGCCAAGCATTTTGATCGCTTCCTGCGATGCGACCGGACCCATCGCGATTGTCTGCTTGTCCGCCTTCACGTCCTGCATGACCGGATCGCCTTTTTCGTCCTTGACCGGATTGCCCTGGGCATCGGTTTTCGGCACCTGATACGTCGTGACCTGAACGGTAGGAATCTCCACGTACGCCTTGAAATTCTGGATCGCCCCCTGGCCGACCAGCACGAGCGCGATCACAAACGAGATCGGCATCAGGATGTAGAGCACGCTGCGCGTCAGGTCAACCCAGAAATTGCCGATCGTGTTTGCCGTGTGGCGAACGAAACCGCGGATGAACGCGATGACCACGGCAATTCCGGTTGCGGCGGACAGGAAGTTCTGCACGGTGAACGCGATCATCTGCGACAGATAGCTCACCGTCTGCTCACCTGAGTAATTTTGCCAGTTCGTGTTGGTCACGAAGCTTACTGCGGTATTAAATGCAGCATCCGGGGTCATCGGACCAAAGCTCTGCGGATTGGCAGGCAACCACTGTTGCAGGCGCAGCACACCGTACACCGCCAACGTGCCTAGCGTGTTGAAGATCAGGACCGCGAACACATACTGCTTCCATGACATCTCGGCATCGGGGTCGACACCGGAGAGTTTGTACAGCAGATGTTCGAACGGCCGCCCAATCCTTTTGACGACGGCCGACGAGCCATCGAAGACGGCGGTCATATATAAGCCAAGGGGAATCGCCAGCGCGATCAGGACGACGATGAAGATAACGAGGTGAAGCAGGTCATTGGCGTTCATTCGAGATCCTCCGCGCGCAGCAGCGCGTACACGAGGTAAATGAACAGCAGCAGCGTGGCGGCGCCGGCCAGCCATAGCATCCATGCATTCATGGCCTGCCTCCGGCGACGCGCTTATGAAGCCTTTCGCAACCCAGAACCAGGGCCACGATAAGCCCATAGAACGCCGCGACGCCGATGATGTAGACGAAATCCATCTCTGCTCTCCCTGCCTTTCAGAAAGAACGGGGCAACTGCGGGGACCGGTTAAGGTCAAAACAAAACTAGGCGAGCAAAGATAAAAAATGTGTAAAAATGCTGGCAACTCAAGCGTTTATCGAGCGGTGTGGCCGGCGCGCCGACGTCATGCCTGGTCGGGGCCACGCATCCCGCGGATGTAAGCCGACTTTCAACAGGCGATTGACCTCGACAGGCCGCTACGGTCTTCGAGCGCAACCATCAGGTTGATGGATGCAAGATGAGGAAGATCAGTTCTTGGGAAGCTTCTTCGCTGCCTTGAAGATATCGGGCACCTGCCTGATCGCCTGACGGATGTTGCTGCCAAGTTTCCGGGCCACGCCGACGGACCAAATCTCGTTACGTAGGGTGCGCCTGGTATCGATACCGCCGACTTGTTCCAGGCTTGTATTCGAAAGAACCTTATTCAGATCAACAGGCTTCTTCATGAGTCGGTCAGTACGTTGCATGAAGCGTTCGTGCAATACGGAGGTAGGGCCGAATGTACCACCGGCCTTATAGTTCTCTTTATTGAGCTTATCGACGCGCTTTTCCACGAAACGATCCGCCCACGGTGCCTTTGCAAGAGCCTGGTTGAGCGACGAGACCCGTTCAGCCGCCTTCATTACCTCCCGTTTGTTGTAGCTATATTGCGTTGTCGATCCGGTGTGATCCTTTGCGAAGTATGCGTCTTCGCGCAATACGGCAGGGCCGTAGGCCCACGCATCGACGATGACGTCGTTATGACGCACCTTCCCGTCTTTTCCGCGGACTTCGGACCAGACATGGTCGCCCGGGTCCTTCAGACTGCGCGTGTGAACCGTCTGGTTCGACGTGAGCCGCTGGGCATGCCCGTGCGTGGAGACGTCGGCATGTTCCTGGCAATTGCCGGCTCGAACGAATTCGGCCGTCGATGCCCCGCTGATACGCCAATCCTCACTGTATTTGCCTTGCAGATGCGTATCGAGCGCCCGCCCTGCCTTCATGAAGCGGGTCGAAAGATGCCGTGTACTGCTGATGTCGGTGGTCACATTGCCACGGCCACGATCGAGCTTCTGCCTGGTTTCCATCACCGTCTGATGCCCGCGAAACAGGTTCAGCAGATCGTTCCCTTCGACGCTGCGACCATCCGCTGCCCGGCGCACCATATAGCCAGCGAGGTCCATGTTATGGACTGCGACCTTTCTACGGGACGTTGCGCGTTCTTTCATCTCGGACAGTTCGTCCGCGCGTGCGTCGCGTTGCCCTTGCAGAAATTCCTGCTCGGCTTGATGACTAATCGGCCGCTTTCGCTGCAGCATGTCGGCGGTAAAGCTGGCCTTGCGCTCCTCCCTCCTCTCGCTCGCCCACTGCTTCTCGTCATTGCCAATCGACGCCGATCGCCGTCTTTTCTTATCCATCATCTGCTCCCTCTATTGCGATACCTGTCGCGCTATGCGTCCGTCATTCGCTGGGTCAGCGGGTTTGGTGTCCGTTGTCTTGCGCTTGTTATTCAACTTATTCATCCGTGGCTCCGGTCGAGGTCCAACCGCGGTCGCACAGGCGCGTCAAACATGCGCCCCAACACGCACGGCCCCCAGTGCGCATTCAAGTTCCGCGCCAGCACAACGGCCCGGAAAATGCCTGATTTCACGCGTCTTTTTAATGCGGATGCGTATCGCGCTGGGTGATTTTCCGCCCATAGCCCCGTGGGATTGAGGTCAAATTCGACCACGTCAGTCGCGCCGACACACCGAGTGGGGACCGTGGACGCCCGCCGAACAGGCATCCACGACCACACCCGACGTTTACCGCTTCGCCAGCTTCACAATCGTCAACGCGCCGTTCACGTTTTCAACCCGTACCCTCACGTTGTCGCCCTCCTTGACCTCGTTGAGCATCGACACATCCTTCGCCTTGAACGCCATCGTCATCGCGGGCATGCCGACATTCGCAAGCGCGCCGTGCTTGAGTGTGATCATGTCGTCCGACACATCGATGTGTTTGACAACCGCGTCAGTCATCGCCGCATTGCCGGACGCGGGTGCGGGGCTCATTGCCCCGCTATTCATCTTCATGCCGGACATGTCATCCGCGAAAGCGACGCCGCTCGCGACAGCGGCAGTCATAAAAACAGCGGAAAGAATCGTTAGTCTGTTCACAGCGTTTCTCCAGAGTGGGATCGCGGCACAGGCGTGCCGACGGGGGACGATGGCACTCGCGTGCCGGTAGGAACAACTTGAGCTTTCGGTCGCGCCCGGCCGCGCGGCAGACGGCGGCGCTGCCATAGCAGCCACGCAGCGGGAATCACGAACATCGACAGAAGCGGCGCGGTGATCATTCCGCCGACCATCGGCGCGGCGATGCGCTGCATCACCTCGGACCCCGCGCCATGCCCGACCATGATCGGGATCAGGCCCGCGAGCACAACCGCGACCGTCATTGCCTTGGGCCGCACGCGCAGCACCGCGCCTTCGCGGATCGCTTCGACGAGCGTGGCTTCATTGAGCGGTTCGCCGGCCTTCAACCTGCGATGCAGCGCTTCCTTCAGATAAAGCAGCATCACCACACCGAACTCCGCCGCCACACCCGCCAGCGCGATAAAGCCCACCGAAGTCGCCACCGATACGGCATGACCCAGCATCCAGATCAGCCAGAATCCGCCGACCAGCGCGAACGGCACAGTCGACATCAGCAACAGCGCGTCAGCGGCGGAGTTGAACGTCAGAAACAGCAACACGAAGATCACGACGAGCGTGACGGGAATCACCGTGCGCAGTTTGGCGGCCGCACGCTCGAGGTACTCGAACTGCCCGGACCACGCGATCGAATAACCCGGCGGCAACGTCACCTTCTGCGCGACCGCCCGCTGCATGGCGATCACCGCGGAATCCAGGTCGACATTCCGGATATCGATATAGACATAACCGGAAAGCCGCGCATTCTCGCTGCGGATCATCGGCGGTCCGTCCTCGATCGCGATATGCGCAACATCGCCGAGCGTGATCTGCGCGCCCCGGTCGGTGACGACAGGAAGCCCGCGCAGTTTGTCGATCGAATCGCGTACTTCACGCGGATAACGGATATTGATCGGGAAGCGCTCGCGGCCCGCAATCACTTCGCCCACGTTGTCACCGCCGACCGCCGACGATACGACCTCCTGAATATCACCCACCGCTAGCCCGTAGCGCGCCGCCGCCTGCCGGTCGATATCAACATCGATGTAGCGCCCGCCGTTCAGACGTTCCGCGAGTGCCGACGTGACGCCCGGTACATCCTTCACCGCCGCTTCGACCTGTGCGGCAACCTTGTCGATCTGCGTCAGGTCCGGTCCGGAGACCTTCACGCCAACGGGCGTCTTGATGCCGGTCGACAGCATGTCGAGACGATTGCGGATCGGCGGCACCCAAACATTCGAGAGCCCGGGCACTCTCACGGTCCGATCGAGTTCGTCGACCAGTTTTTCCGGCGTCATGCCCGGCCGCCACTCGCTGCGCGGCTTGAACTGGATCGTCGTTTCGAACATCTCGAGCGGCGCCGGGTCGGTTGCCGAGTCGGCCCGTCCCGACTTGCCGAACACGGTCTTCACTTCCGGCACTGTCTTGATCAGGCGGTCGGTCTGCTGCAGCAGTTCCGAAGCCTTCGCGGCCGAAATACCGGGCAGCGCGGTTGGCATGTACAGCAGATCGCCTTCATCGAGCGGCGGCATGAACTCGCTACCGAGACGCGACACCGGAATCGTGGTGAGCGCGAGCGCGACGGCGGCCATGCCGATCACCCGCCACGGGTGCCGCAGCGTCCCCTCCAGCAATGGCTTATACAGCCGGATCAGCACGCGATTGAGCGGATTGGCCGTCTCGTGCGGAATCCGCCCGCGGATCAGGTATCCCATCAGCACGGGCACGAGCGTCACGGACAGGGCCGCCGCGGCTGCGATCGTATAGGTCTTGGTGAACGCAAGCGGCGCGAACAGCTTGCCTTCCTGCCCCTCCAGCGAAAACACCGGAATAAACGACAGGGTGATGATCAGCAGCGAGAAAAACAGCGCCGGTCCGACTTCGGCCGCCGCGGTTGCGATGACCTCCCAGCGTTGCGCGTTCGTCAGCGGCACGCCCGGATGATCGTGCTCATAGGCTTCCAGATGCTTGTGCGCGTTCTCGATCATCACGATCGCCGCATCGATCATCGCGCCGATCGCGATCGCGATGCCACCGAGCGACATCAGGTTCGCGTTCACGCCCTGATAGCGCATCACGATGAAAGCGGCCAGCACGCCGATCGGCAGGGACAGGATCGCGACGAACGCACTGCGCAGATGAAACAGGAACACCGCACAGACCAGACCGACGATGATGAACTCCTCGATCAGCTTGTCCTTCAGGTTGTCGACGGCGCGCTCGATCAGTTGCGAGCGGTCGTAGGTCGTCACGATCTCGACGCCTGGCGGCAGCGACCGCTTCAGGTCGGCAAGCCTGGCCTTCACCCCTTCGATGGTGGTCAGCGCGTTCTTGCCCGAGCGCATGACGATCACGCCACCCGTCACTTCACCCTCGCCGTTCAGCTCGGCAATGCCGCGGCGCATCTCGGGGCCGATCTGGATGCGCGCGACATCGCCGAGCAACACGGGCGTGCCGGCATCGTTGGTGCGCAGCACGACGTTGCGAAAGTCGTCGAGCGAATGCAGATAGCCCGACGAGCGCACCATGTACTCCGACTCGGCCATTTCGATCACCGACCCGCCCGACTCCTGGTTGGCCTTGCCGAGCGCATCGGCCACCTGCCGCTGTGTGATGCCGTATGCGCGCAGCCTGTCGGGGTCGAGCACGACCTGGTACTGGCGCACCATGCCGCCGATGCTCGCGACTTCTGAAACGTCCGGCACCGACTTCAACTCGAACTTCAGGAACCAGTCGTTGAGCGCGCGCAGTTGTCCGAGATCGTGGTGACCGGTTCGGTCGACCAGCGCGTACTCGTACACCCAGCCCACGCCGGTCGCGTCCGGGCCCAGCGACACGGTGGCGCCCGGCGGCAGACGGCTTTGCACCTGATTCAGATATTCGAGCACGCGCGAGCGGGCCCAGTACTGATCCGTCTTGTCGTCGAACAGTACATAGACGAACGCATCGCCAAACGACGAATACGCGCGAATCGTCTTCGCGCCCGGCACGCCGAGCAGCGTCGTGGTGAGCGGATAGGTCACCTGATCCTCGATGACCTGCGGCGCCTTGCCCGGATACGATGCCTTGATGATGACCTGGGTGTCCGACAGGTCAGGCAACGCATCGAGCGGCGTTTCGCGCACCGAATAGACGCCCCACGCGACCACCAGCACGGTTGCCAACAGCACAAGGAAGCGATTCTGGATAGACCAGCGGATAATGCGCGCGATCATTTGGCGCCTCCTGCAGGTTCGACCTTCGTCAGTTGATAGCCATCGCCGGACTGTTTGAATACGAAGTGCACCGTATCGCCGACCTGCACACCGGCAAAGGCATTCGGTGCGGGCTTGTTAAAGGTCATCGTCATCGCGGGCCAACCCAGCGCGGGAACCGGCTGGTGCGAGAACGTCATGCCGGTGGGCGTGACCTGTTCGACCTTGCCGGTCGTTTCGTAAGTCTGTGTGGCGGCCGCACCCGAACTCGCCGTTGAGCCCGAATTCGCCGCCGGCGCCGCTGCGCCGCTGGCGGTCGCACCTTCCAGGCGCGGCAACACCGATTTCAGGCTCGCTTCCGAGTCGATCAGGAACTGGCCGGATGCGACGACCGTATCGCCGTCGTTCAGACCGCTTAGCACTTCGGTCTCGTTGCCTACGTCGTTGCCGATCGTGACGTTGGCCGGTTGCAGACGTCCATCGCTGTTCCTGACGATGACGACCGAGCGTTTGCCCGTGGTGATCACCGCCTCCGACGGTACGAGCAGGCTCGACACCGCTTTCGTGCCGCTCACGCGCACGCGCATCAGCATGCCAGGTGTGAGCTGGCCGTCGGCATTGTCGATTTCGAGCCGCGCCTGCAGTGTGCGGCTCGTGGTACTGATGCCGGGCAGAATCTCGCGAATGCGCCCGGTGAAGTGCCGCGTCGGATCGCCGCTAAAGGTCGCATCGACCGTCATGCCAGGCCGCGCATCGAGTGCGAGCGACTCGGGAATCTCCACGATCAGCCACAGCTTCGACAGACCGGCGACCTTCGCAAGCGTCTGCCCAGGCGCCACCATCGCGCCGTCGCGCACATTCAATTCACTGACGACACCCGTTTCCGGCGACGCCAGCACGAAATGCGTTTGCGCGACGCCGGTGCGATCGAGGCTGGCGATCACGCCTTCGGGAATCGACATCGCGCGCATCCTTGCCCGCGACGCCTGCAGCAGCGCGCTGTCCATCCCGCCGCGCTTGAGCGACAGATACTCTTCCTGCGGCGCGAGCCAGTCGGGCACAAACAGCGAGGCGATCGGCGCGCCCTTCGCGATGCGCTGCATCGGTGCGCTCGCATACAGATGGTCGATATAGCCGGTGACGCGCGATTGCACGACGTCGGCCTGCGATTCATCGAACTGCGTGGCGCCGACTGCATCGAATCCTTCCGTCGTGTCGCGCCGACGCACGGTTGCATACCGGATGCCAAGGTCCTGCTGCAAACCCGGATCGATCTTGATGCCGGCGCTGCCGCCGCCTTCATCTGCGTAGACGGGCTGTAGCTGCATGTCCATGAATGGCGATTTGCCCGGCTTGTCGAAATGCTGGTTCGGCACCATCGGGTCGTGCCAGTACAGCACCTTCCGTCCGCTTTGCGGGTCAACGTTGCCGCCCGTGGCCGCAGCGGAGGCCATGGCGGGCATCGCACGGGTCGTCACCGTGCGATGGGCGCCGGCAAAATAGCCTGCTGCAAGCAACGCCACGCCGGCAAACACCGACGCGACCGCCTGTACGATCAGCTTCCTGTTCATGTTTGTCCTCATTGGCCCGCGGCCGCGATCAGTTCGGGCGGCAGCACCTGGTATTCGAGTCCCGCCCAGACCAGCGCGATCTGCCGTTCGAGATTGAGCACCTGAAGCTGTGCCTCGAGCTGCCTGTGCCGCGCTTCAAAAGCGTCGGCGAGCGTGCCGGCGCCGGACCGATAGGCCGCATTGGCCAGTTGCACGTTCTGCCCCGCAGCGGGCAGCACGGTCTGCCGCAGATTGGCGAGTCGCTCGCGGCCGCTCGCCAGCCTGGTCGCGAGGCTCTGGATACCCGCCATCACCTGGCGCTCGGTGTCTTCGTAGTTGAGCCGCGCCTGCGTGCCCATCTGGGATTTCTGTTCGACGTCGCGGTCTTCGACATTTTTCCGGTTGAGCGGCAGCGGAATCGACACGCCGAACGACACGTAGTCGGAGAAATTGCCGCCCCGCTTGAAATAAGTCAGCCCCCATGTCCAGTTGGGGTTCCTGTCGCTGCGGGCGACATCGGTCGCCGCATCGGCCACGGAAATGGCCGCACGCGCCGCAACGAGAGCCGGTTGAACCTGAACGAGCTGCTCGGTGCTCATGCCGGATACCGTCGAATCGAGCGGCGGCGGCTCGTCTGCGACGTCGAGCACATTGCCGGCGGCGGTCCAGCGTGACAGTTCGATCAACGCGGTTTTTTCGTCCTGTTGTGCATCGAGCAGCGCGTCGCGGGCGTTGCCGAGCGTCACGCGTGCCTGCGCGATATCCGACGCGCTGCCCTGCGCACCCCGGTACGACGCCTGACGGGCCATCAGTTCCTCGTTCAGGTGGTCGACCAGCGCCTCGTCGAGCGCAACGGCTTTCTTCGCATAGACCGCGTTCAGCCACGCGATGGCCGTTTGCTGCCGGACTTGCGCGAGCTTTTCCAGGTAAGTCGACCGGTCCTGATCGACGGTGCGGTTGGCAAGCGCGGTGCGCAGGCGGCGCTTGGCCGGGGACACCCACTCCTGTTCGACGCCGATGCCGCGCATCGTGAAGTCGTCCTGGCCGATCGTGAACGCCTTCGATCCGTTGATCGGCAAATCTTCGACGCTTAGCTTCAACGTCGGATTCGGCAGCTGTCCCGCCTTGACGACGACGGCCGAATCCGCCTGCACGCCTGCCTCCGACGCCTGAATGGACGACGCGCGGCTTTGCGCGACCTGCAGTGCTTCGTCCAGTGTCATGCCGGTGCCCTGCGCCCACGCTGCAGGAGCGGCGGACATGACGAATGCCGCGAGCGCGACGAGACGCGACGCGACCCGCCGGTTGCCCGACGGCGAAAATGGGAAAACCATGTCAACCCCGAATGGTCGAGCCAACGCCCGGTGAAAGCAGGCGTAGCGGCTCATGTCCTGTGTCAGGACAAACGTCACCGCGCATCGGCGGTGTGCCGGAAGGTCGGAGCGTTACAGCGCGCGCGGAGGTCGCCAGAGGCCATCCGGCGCACGGATGGAAAGCGACTGCGAATAGTGGAAAACGACCCGGTGGTAAGGCGCGGCCGGACGGGAGACGTCGGCCAAGGTGCCGGAATAGTAGAGACTGCCGAACTGGCATTGCGCCGACATTTTGCAGAACCCGGCCTTGGCCTTGCCGTTCGCTGCCGGCTTCGTCGAATCGCAGCCCGGCATGACAGCGGACCTACTGCCGTCGTCCTGCATGGCGACGGACTGCTGCATCGGACATTCGCCGGCAAGGCCGCTCGCTGCCAGCCCAGTGATCGGCAGCATCACGCACAGCAACAGCAGGAGAAGGGTCCGAAGAAGTTTCATGATTCGTGCCGCAGGCGGCCGCATTTTACCGTATGCCGCGCATCGCGTGGCGACTCCGTTCCATTCAGTTCGATGAAGTGACCGGTATGAACTTTAAGCATTCCCGCAATGGGAATGTCAACAGGAACACTCGAGGGGCGCGCAAATTTTTTTATTACGAGTCGCAAGCCTCGATACGCCGCTTTGATTTTGTTTGGCAAAATTTTATGACGAATATATTTCGCCAGCCGTATCCTGTGAAGCTACCGGCTACGTCGCTCAAATACTCCAAGTCGAAAGACGACAATCGTGTTCGCCCCCTCCGTCGTCATCGCCGTCCAGAAAGTGAGGGGCCTGATTACCGGCAAGGCACTCGATCCGCTCGACCCGCGCACGCGCCGCGCCATTGCGATTGCGCCGCTGCTCGCATTGGTCGGTCTCAGCGCCGACGCACTATCTTCTGCCTGCTATGGTCCCGAGCAGGCGTTTCTCGCACTGGGTCAGCACACGCCACTCGCGGTATTTCTCGCCGTCGCGACAGCCGCTACCGTCTTCATCATCTCGTACGGTTACAGCCAGCTCATCGAGTTATTTCCAGCCGGCGGCGGCGGCTATCGCGTTGCGACCGAATTGCTCGGTCCGCGCTTTGGCGCGGTGTCAGGCGTTGCGCTGCTGGTCGACTATATGCTGACTGTCGCGACCTCGATCGCGAGCGGGGTCGACGCCCTGTTCAGTCTGTTACCGCCGACCGCGCAGCCGTTCAAGCTCGTCACGCAGCTAGCGCTGATCGTGTTGATGACCGGCCTCAACCTGCGCGGCATGAAGCAGTCGATCGTCGCGTTGCTGCCGATTTTCATTGGCTTTGTCGTGCTTCACGCGGTACTGATCGTGTATGGCGTGGCGGTCCACAGCAGCGATCTGGCGGCGGTCGCACCGGCCGCTTTGAACGAGGTGCGCGACATGTCGCATACGGTCGGCCCGCTCGTGGTTATGGCGTTGCTGATGCGAGCGTTCTCGCTGGGGGGCGGCACCTACACCGGCATCGAAGCCGTATCGAATAACGTCAACATGCTCGTCGAGCCGCGTGTGCGCAATGCCAAATGGATTATGTTCCACATGGCGACGTCCCTCGCATTCACGGCCGGAGGCATCGTGCTGCTGTACATGCTTTGGCAAGTAAAGCCGGTCGACGGCCAAACGCTCAACGCGGTGGTATTCGGCAACATCATTGATCATCTTGGGATCGGCTCGTCGCTGGCACGCGACGCGTTGCTAGCGTTAGTGCTTGCCTTTGAGGCGGGACTGCTGCTCGTGGGTGCTCAAACAGGGTTTCTCGATGGACCAACGGTGCTGTCGAACATGGCAGCGGATTCGTGGGTACCGCGTCATTTCCGCCATCTGTCGTCACGGCTGGTACGACGCAACGGCGTGATCGTGATCGGCATCACCAATTTAGCGATCGTGTTATGGACGCACGGCGAGGTGAGCACGCTCGTGGTGCTGTACAGCATCAATGTATTCCTGACGTTCAGCCTGTCGCTGCTTGGCCTGTGCATCCACTGGTGGCGCCAGCGCGACCGCGGACGCTGGTTGCGATCGTTTGCGCTGGCCTTGCTCGGCTTATCGACGACGGCCACCATGCTAGCCGTCATGCTGGTCGAAAAGCTCACCGCAGGCGCGTGGCTCACCGTGCTCGTGACCGGCCTATTGATTGCATTGTGCTTGCTCTGCAGGCGTCATTACAGAGCAACCTCGCTGCAACTGGCACGAGATGACGCACGCTTTGCCGCCGCGGCGCCCGAGGCCGATGACGACACGCCGCTACGGCCAAACCCATCCCGGTCAACCGCGATTGTGCTCGTCGACCGACATCGCAGTACGAGCATGCATGCATTGCTTTGGATTGCTCACAGATTTCCCCGCAGGTTCGATAACATGATTTTCCTCGCAATCGGCGAACTGGATACGCAAAGCTGGGACGACGCGCAACTGGAGCAATTGCAACAACAGATGTCGTCATCGCTTGCGTACTATGTGGCCCAGAGCCGCAGCCTGGGATTCGCAGCCGATTGCCGGATCGACTATGCGACGCATCGGCTGGATGGACTAACGCGACTGACTGAAGCCACCATCGAAGCGTTCCCGCACAGCGTGTGTTTCGCCAGCCAGCTCGTCTTCAAGCGGACTCGCTGGCTGTCCGCATGGCTGCACGATCGAACACCAGCGGCACTGCAAAAGCGGCTGCGGTTGCAAGGCAAACGGATGGTGCTGCTACCGATGATGCTCGGTTGACGACGACAACGCGTTCCACGGGAATAACCTGCATGGCGTCGCTGTTGTGATTGATGGGAGACACGCGAGCTTGCCTCCGCGCATTCGCACGCGACCGGCGACCCGGCAGTGAAGAGTCCCGGTCCGGCGCGCCCACTTCTCACCAACCCTGACTTTTCCGCTAGCCGGACCGACATGACGCCAATCGATCTGAGCCCCCTGCTTGCCCCCGTCGACGACGCTGCGCCGACCGGACCGAACCTCGAATACGATCCTGAATTCGCCGAACTCGAGCGCATCGCGACACCGAGGTCCGAGCGTTCGATCGGCGACAACGTGAAAGCCGCCGAAGAGCCCGACTGGGACAAGGTCGCCGGCCTCGCCGAGGCCCTCTTCGCGCGCACCAAGGACTTGCGCGTGGCCATTCATCTGACCGCCGCCTGGACGCGGCGCGACGGCCTGTCCGGGTGGAGCGCCGGTCTGGGTCTCGTGCGCGACCTGCTCGACCGCTATTGGGACATCGTGCATCCGCAACGGGACGCCGACGACGACAACGATCCCACCGCCCGCTCGAATGCGCTGATGCCGCTCGGCGACCCGCAAAGCGTGCTCGGCTATTTCCGCACCGCGCCGTTCGTGTGGTCGACGCGGCTCGGCCGCTTTTCGCTGCGCGATCTGCGCATCGCCAACGGTGCGTTGCTGGTCACGCAGGCCGCCAACGGCGCGCCGCTGCCGACCCTCGTCGAGCTCGAAGCGTGCTGCATGGATTGCCCGGACGATCACCTTCCCGAAACAGCCGCTTTACTCGCCGCGGCGCTCGAGCATGCACGGGCCATCGACGCGCTGCTGGTCGAGCGACTGAGCACGGCCGGCCCGGACCTCACGCACCTGATCGCCGACCTTTACGAACTGAAGAAGTTTGTCGATGCGCAGGTCGCGCGACGATTTCCCGAACTGGCCGCGCAACACGCGGACGAAGCGGCGCCCGATCACGCGGCACAGCCTGAAATAGCCGAGACCGCGCGAGACGACGGCAAAATTCGCGGCTCGAACGACGTGCTGTTGCGCATCGACGAAATCTGCGAGTACTACGCTCGCCACGAGCCGTCGAGCCCGGTCCCCGTTCTATTGAGGCGGGCGCGGCACCTCGTCGGCAAGAGCTTCGCCGATGTGCTGAAAAACGTCGCACCGGGCGGGCTGGCCGAATTGCAGATGCTCGCCGGGCCGGAAGAAGCATGACGCGATAGCCTGCACCGCGAAACGCGCGCACTCATGCAGTGCGCAGCATCAACCAGTAAAACAGTGCGAGCCCCGCGCAGACCACGCCAAGCACACCCAGCGATAGCATCCGTTGCCGCCAGCGCGATACCGGCCGGGCGGCGCGTTCGGGCGCCTGACCTGCGGACGCCGGCCGGCGCACCGTGTCGCGGCCTGTCGCGCGCGTCGTATCGCTTAACGTCGCAAGCAGACGGCGGCGGCGCAACCGGTACTCGTCGCGCGACACGCGGCCCACTCGATGCGCGTCGTCGAGCGCGCTCAACTGCAGATTGACACGCCGTTCGCGTTCCGTCATGCCGGTTCCCACATCCGCCGCGATCGCGCGTCACCGCCATAAGGCATACGCAACGCGCCGATGCGAGCGCCGTTCAGCGGGTTGCGCAAGCGCGCCTTGATCTGCGCCAGCCAGCCGCGCAGGCCACCGCGCGGCAACTGGCGGCTCGCGCCAATATCGCTTTCCAGCTGCTTCATGGCGTCGAGGTCGATCGCCTCGGCTGCTTCGTAGCGCGCCTGCAATCCCTGAAATTCGACATCGGTCAGACGCTGCGTGCGCGCATTCGCCAGCGCGGCCGCGAGCTCGTAACGTTCCGCCGCGTTACTCAGTTCAGTCGGCGCGCCGAGGGCCTTCGCGCCCTGCGAGGCGACGCTCGCCGCCTCGGACAGCTTGCCTTGCCGGCATAGCGCACGCGCCTCGCCCAGATACGCATTGCTGACCAGTTGCAGCCCCGCCCCCGTCAGGAACGGATTGTCGGGCTGCAACGACTTGATCTGGTCGAACGACTCCTGCGCGGTGTCCGGATCGTTGGCGCCGGCCGCGCGCCGCAGCGAATCGATGGCCGACGCGACTTCGTCGTCGTCCACCTGCTGGTCGATCTTCTGTTGCTGCAGCAACCCCTGCAAACGATCGCGCTGCTCGTTGAGTTCGGTCGACTGCGGGTCGTATTTCAGGCCGATGTTGACCAGATCGAGACTCGGCTGAAGCTTCGCGGGGTCGCTCACCCGATCCACCGCGACGACGATGCCGTCGGCCAGCGCATCGATCGCCTGCCTGGTTTCGGGTGCGGGGTCGTTGTGCAGCACCGCCATCGCATTGGCGACCGCGTGCTGCCATGGGTCATCGGGTGCGGGCCGGCTCGCGAGGTCCGCCAGCGCGCGGCGCGCATCCGCCACCGTCATCGCATGCGACGCGGGCACCGGAAGGCCGGCCGCGACGGCCGCCGCGGCCGCCGCCAGCTCGCTGCGCGCATGTTGCAGGCGCGCGGAGTCCGGAAACAGGTGCAAGCCGAGGTCAATCCACGCACGGGCTTCGTCGAACTCGTCGTTCGCGATCGAATGCTGGATCGACGCATCGAACTTCGTTTCAAGCGCCGCGCTGTTCAGCAGTGCGCTTTTGGGGTCCAGCGCGCGGATCCGATCGACAACCTCGGCCGCTTGCTGGGGCCGTCCTTCGGCGAACGTGTGGTTGTCGAACGTGTCGTCGAGCTGGTTGTTCAGATCGTTGAGCACCGCGGTGCGCTGCTCGTCGATCTGCTCGCGGCGCGCGTCCAGCGCGGTCGAAAACAGTTCGAGCCGGTCGCGCAACTGGAACACGTGCTGAGCCGCCGCGTAGTTCATGCGCCCTGCCGCCGGGTTCCAGTACTCGTCCAGACGCGCGAGCAGGAAATTCCGGATGACAGCGCCCTGCTCCAGCACGATGCGCCTGCGCTGTTCGCTGCCCAGTGTGCTGAGCGCCTGCGCGGCCTGGTCTTCGTTCGAGAAATGCTGAGGGTCGTTGTACGAGAAACGCGCAATCACATTGTCGACGTGCCGCTGCCGTGCATAGGCGTGCAGCAGCCAGCCGCCGACAGCCAGCAGCACGACGGCGGCTGCGCCCGCTACGTAGGGCGCGAGCCGCTCGTGCAGCCTGCGCCTGCGCAAGCCTTCGAGCAGCGACAAGGCGCTCTGCAGGCGTGCTTCGCCGCTAAACGCGAGGCTGTCCGCGAGTGCCTTGTTCTGGCGCTTCGTGAGACCCGGCACCAGCGATACCTTGCGGCCTTCGCCGAGCGCGACTTGCGCGCTGAGCTTGTCGAACGGATGCTGGCCGGTGAGCAATTCGAAGATCACGCAGCCGAGCGCATACACATCGTCGCCTGATGTGGGCTGCTTGCCCTGGATCATCTCAAGGCTCGCATAGGCCGGCGTCATCGCACCGAGCGTACCCGCGTCGAACACGGTCTGGTCGCCTGCCGCTTCATGGCCCGCTTCATGGCCCGCTTCATGGCCGGCTTCATGGCCGGCTTCGGACCCCGCTTCATCGCCGGCCGCATGAGTGGCTTCATGGCGGCGCCCGGCGCTCTGCCCATTGCCATGCTCACCGCCATATTTGCCCGCGCGCGCGATACCGAAGTCGAACACTTTAGCGACGCCTTCGCGCGTCACCATCACGTTGCCCGGCTTGAAGTCCGAATGCACGATGCCGTTCGCGTGTGCGCGCTCGAGCGCGTGAGCCATGCCTTTGATCAGCGGCCACGCCACGTCGAGCGGCATGCCCGCATACGCGCGCTCGCGAATCAGCGTACGCAGGTCGGTGCCGTCGATGTATTCCATCGTCATGAAGACGATCGTGCCGTCCTTGTCGAAATCGTAGACCCGCACGATGTTGTCGTGCGCCAGCTGCTGCGCACGGCGCGCTTCGCGCTGCAGCGCGATCAGCGAATCGGGATGGCGGCGGAATTCGTCGTTGAGCACCTTGACCGCGACGTACGGGTCGCGGTCGCGCGCCTCGACCTTGCGCTCGTCACGCGCCAGATAGACGACACCCATCCCGCCGCGGCCCAGTTCCCGCTCAAGCAGAAAACGTTCCTTCAACAGCATGCCGATGCTCGCGTGCACGCCGCCCTCCGCCTGCGCCACTTTGCGCCAGCTTGCCTGGTTCCGGCTGCTTTCGCTGCCCGTGCCGCTGGTGCCGGTCCCCGTCTGATGGCGGCTGGCCGGTTTCACGATCGTCGCATCGTCGTGAGCCGGCTCGCGCTCGACCGCAGGCTGCACGACGGTGGCCGCGTCAGCCGCCTGTGGCGACGCGCGCGACGCAGGCTTCAGCCGTGTCGCATCCGCCGCGTCCGATGCTTGCGGCGCGGGCAACCCGGTCATCTGCTGCGACGCCTGCAGGCGCCGTGTCAGCGCGGCGGCCACCGCGGGCTCCAGCGCGCCCTCGTCGCGCAGCCGCTGAAGCTCGGCCAGCTCCGCAAGATGGTCCGCCGGCGGCTGCGCCCCGCGCGCTTCGACCGCATCGAGCAGTGCGACCAGCCCGAGCGCCCTGGCCTGGAAAGCGGCGATGAGTTCTTCGAGTTCTTTCATGATGGGATTCTCACGGCTCGTCGAGCCGCACGATCACAGCGGACAGGTTGTCGCGGGCAGCACGCGCCAGCGCCTGCGTGAAGAGCCGCGTGAGCCGCTCATGCGGCCCGACGTCGGTGTCGCGATACGCGAGCTCCAGTTCGGCGTCGCTCAGCTCCTTGTTGATGCCGTCGGAACAGAGCAGGAATTGCATGCCGGCGCGGCTGCCGGCCACCGCCCAGTCGAGGTACAGCCGATCCTCCGCGCCGATCGCGCGGGTCAGCACCCCTGCGCCGGTCTGGCTGTGCGCGGACGCGCCGAACTGGGTCACGTCGGGCTTCGGGCCGTGCACATGATCGCGCGTAAGCTGGCGCAGGCTGCCCGCTTCATAGACATAGCCACGGCTGTCGCCCACCCAGCCGCACAGCACGAACTCCCTGTCGTGCACGAGTATCACCGCCGTGGACGCGATCACATCGACCTGTCGCGCGAGCGCAAGCTCACGCAGCTCCCCGTTGACCTGCTGCAGCGTGTCCTCGATCGCTTCGATAAAGTCGTAGACCGTGCCGTCGCGCCGCAACGCGCCGAGCCGCTCGACAATCAGCGCGCTCGCATAATCGCCCGCGGCGTGGCCGCCCACGCCGTCGGCGACGGCCCACAGGCCGAGGTCATCACGTACCAGAATCGCGTCCTCGTTGCGATGGCGCACCTTGCCCGTTTCGGTGCGACCCGCGGACACGCAGCGCGTGCTCGGGTCGTGGGCGTCTTTCGTGCTGCTCATGCGTCGCTCCCGATCACCGCCAGCGGCCAACGTAACGGCTGCGGGTCAAGCCCCGCGTGCGCGGCGAGATACGCGCGCGCGTCGTCGCAGGCCGGCAGGCCGAGCGCTTCGGCGACGAGCGTCTGCGGCAAGGGCGCGAGCGCACGCGTCGCGAGCAGCACCAGACGGTCGCCGGCGCCGAACTCGCCGCTCGCTTCATCGCAATGCGGCGGCTGCGCCGTGCCAAGGCCGGGCATCGTGAGCCACGCGGTACCGAACAGCAGGTCATCGAACTCACCGCCCGCCCCCTCCGCACGCTCGACGAACAATGGCCTGAGCACGCCGCGCCGCCAATGCCACGCGCACGCAGTGCCGATTCGCAGCAGCTGCACCCGGCCTTCGATAAAGCGCGCCACGAGCGCCACGCCCTCTTCCGTCACGGGCTCAAGCGGATCTTCACTGATCGCGCAAAGCGGCCTGTGCAGTGCGAGCAGGTTCGCTTGCAGACTTGCCAGGTCCGGCGCGCTCGCGAGCGCCGCGGCACGGATCCCAAGCGCGGCCCGGCGGCGCGGATCGGGCAGCCCATCGTCGGCGCTGATCAGCAACGTGCGGCCGTGGTCCAGCGACAGCACCGCCGCGTCGACCCGCGCCGGGACAGGCTCGGGCAGCGCGGCCCGACCGGTCCGGGTCCCGGCTTCGAAGTGGCGCTCACTTGCGCCGCTTGCGTGCACGGTCGTTATCGCACTTGCGCCGATGTTTTCCGTGCTTGACCAGGATGCGCTCGACGCACCCGAAGTCTGTCCGGTCATTCGCCAGAGGGTCGCCGCTGAAGGATCGCTCGCGGCATCGGGCTGCGTTGCCGATTCAAGCGGCTCACGCCATTCATCGAGACGAACGCGCGAGTGAGACGACACGTCCAGCCGTTCGGGCCATGCCGATGCAAGACCCCGCTCGCCGGTCCGGTCATCGTGCGCAACTGCATGCGCCGTTGAAGCCGCACCACCTGGCGCGCGCACTGGTTCGAGCAGCGCGGCATAACTGCGCGGCAAACCGCGTGTCGCCAGCAAGCGCTGCGCCCCCTGCGTCCACCACAGGCACCATGCGCCGGGCCGCGCGCTGAGTTGTTGCCACGCTTCAGTCAGCAGCGCGGCGGCGCTCGCGCCTTGCACCGATGTCAATTGCCATTGCCCGCCGCCCCAGTCGAGGCCATGCCAGAACTGCGCGACATCCTGCGCGCTCGCAAGCGGGTGCGGCAACGCCGCGACACGCGCATCGAACGTCTCCACGCTGACCGCTTCGTATTGCGCGCTGCGATACACGCGCTCCAGCGCGTCGAACCACGCGGCATCGCCGGGCATGCCGGCCGGATCGCCCGCCCACGGCGCGGCGAGCATCATCGGAAAGCCGCGTCCCACGCGGTCTTCCGCTGGCCCGATCAAGCCGCACCACCCACCGTCGCCGCACACCCGCGCGGGCAAGACGAAGCGCCATGCGAGACCGTCGCGCCAGGCCGCCGTCCACTGCGCGCCCAGTTCGCGGCGTCCGGTTTCGATCGCGCGCTGGAAATGGCGATCCCAGCTCTCGACGAAGGCAGCCGGCAGCCGACGCTGCACGAAATCGCCCGCGCCAGGCAGCTTGCCGTAGAAACCGACCTGGCTGTTCATCGCGGGCACCGGAAACGCCGAACCTCGGCATTGAGGAACGGGTTCTTCAGGCTCGCCGGCTGGATCGGCAATTGCGCGACATGTCCGCCGAAATCGAAGCTCGCGAGATAACGCAGATCACCCTGCTTCTGCAGATGCGCGGCGTCGAGCGCATGAAAGAAAGCCCAGTCGCCCTGATACTGCAGCGGCACGCCGACCGGCTGGCCCGCCGTATCGAATGCGCTGACCGTCACGCGGCCGGGCTGCGGCCCCGGCCACGTCATCGCGACACTGGGCTGCCCACCGGCCGCGTAGTCGTACTTCTGGCCATCGATCTCGACCGTCAGCTTCGCGATGGCCGGATCGAGCTGCGGCGCCAGCAGCGTGAAACCGACCTGCGGCGCGGCGCCGCCGCGGAAGTAGCTCTGACGGATATCGTCGGCGGTCTGCGCGGTGGCGAGCAGCGACGGCGGACCGGCCGGCGCGCCGGCCTTCCAGCGCCAGCCGCGGCCGCTCGTGTCGACCCGTTTCGCGAGCGTCCCTTTGAAAAAGCTGTCGAAGCGTCCGCCATTGCCGAACAGGTCGGCGAAGTTTTGCACCGGAATATCCGATGGACTGCCCGCCGCGAACGGATAGCGGCCGTCGACGAAGCTTGCGCAATCGCTGCCGGCCGCCGCGCGGAACTGGTCGGCCAGCGCGCCGCTGGTGCCGCTTGCGACCAGTTGCGCGCTCGCGCCCGTGAGGCTCGCGACCAGTGTGCCGATCTGTGGCGGCAACTGTCCGGTCTCCTGACGAGCGCTCAGCAGCGCGGGACTATTGAGCGCGCCCGGATCGCTGAAGTCGTTCATCGTCAGCAGCGTCTTGCTGAGCTGGTCGAGCACGCCGAGCGTATGGTCGAGCGGCGTCGACCCTGGCGTACCGGCGCTCAACGCATTGAGCGAGGCGAAATGCGCTTCGATCGCCGCGCCCGGTGGCGCGGCTTGCGCTTCGCTCCCGCCCGCCGCCGCGTTCGGGCTTACCGTCGTCGGCAGCGCGGCGCCCGAGTTGCGCAGTTCGCGCGCAATATGCGTGTTCAACGCGCGCCGTAATGCGAGGTTCTCGCCCACGGTCTTGCTCTGCGCCTTCGCCTGCGCCGTGGCCGCATCGACCCCGGACGCACCGCTCGCGCCAGTTGCAGCGCCGCGCAGCAGATCGCTGGTGTTGTCGCGCACCAGGTTCAGCAACGCCTTGAGCGGCGAGCTCGGGCCCGACAGCTTCGCGGCCAGCGCGCTGGCGTCCTGAATATTCGCGACCGGCTGCAACTGCAGATCGCCGAGCAAACCATCCCATGCGTTGATGTAGTCCTGCTCGTACAGCGTCAGCACCTGCTGCTCGAAACGCGAGCGCGCGAGCGGATCGACACGGGTCGCACCGAACACCCAGTCGTCCCTGACAAAGCGGTCAACCGAATCGTCGACACCCTTGTCAACCTCGGACGCGAAATACGGCCGCGTGAACAGCGCCGGCAACGGCTGCGACAACGGCGCACCGCTCTTGCGCGTGAATACGTTGCCCAGCAACCCGAGGCTCTGGTCGAGCCGGATGCCCGGCGCGCCCGAGCGATCGGCATCAATTTTCAGGCTGCCGTAGATCAGCGTCGACAGGTCGGCGGTCTTCAGCGTCGCGCGCGCCTGATCGACGAGCGCATGGTCGAGCGTGAGCGCACGAGGCTTCTGCGGATCGTTGAGCAGCGCGGTGAAATGTTTGTCCAGCGCCTTCTGGATCGCCGGATCTTGCGGAAACAGCCGCTGCCACTCGACGCGCGCCAGCGCGCTCAGTTCACCGGCGTCGAGATGCTGCGGCTCGCCCAGCATCAGGTAACCCTTCAGATAGCCATAAAGCGCCTGCGGGTCGCTCGCGCTCGCGCTCAAACCTTCGCGAAAGCGCACGCCGGCGCCCGGCAGCAGGCTGCCGTTGAGTTCGCGAAGATATGCGCCATGCACCTCGCGCAGCAAGGCCCGGCCCTGGAACAGCCCGAAACGCATCAGCAACGGCACATGACCCTGGTACTGGCCGGCCACGTCCTGCGCGCCGGCGATCACTTCGAGACGCTCGAGTGCGCGCGCGAAGTAGGTTTTCAGATCGGGCGAGCCCGCGAGGCTGTCGCCGGCCGGGAAATCCTTCAGCGTGTCCTGCACCTGCGCGACGTAGCTGCGGTTGCGCGCGTAGCTGGTCGCCATACCGGCAACCAGCAACGCCGTCACGAGCGCAATACCCGCATACGACGCCGCCTGCAGCATGATCTTCTGGCGTTCCAGCTTCGGGTTCGTGCCGGCGAAACCGGATTCACGGAACAGCACTTCCTTCAGCAGACGTTCGACGAAGTACGTGCGCTGCTGCACCCCCGCATGGCGCACGCGCGCCGCGTCGACGCCGAAGGTGCGTGCGACCGCGCCGAGCATCCGGTCGATCGGCGTGCCCTCCTGCGTGCCCGACGTCAGGTAGGCGCCGCGCAGCAGCGGCGGCTCGCCGTATTCATGACGCGCGAACACGCCTTCGACGAACTGCAGCGCAATCTCGCGCAGCGCGCCGAGTTGCTGCGGGAAGCTCAGCACCGCGGCGCGCCGGCCACGATCGCGCTCCGCATGCAGGCGCTCGATCAAGCGTGTGTTCAGCCGTTCGAGCAGCAGGTCGAACTCGGTGGCGAACATCGCGTAGGCGCTGCCGTCGATCGTCTTGCCGGCCGGAAACGTCATGCCCCACACCTGGCTGCGTTGGTCCGGTCCGAGGTCGTCGAAGAACTCACCGAAACCGGCGACCAGATCGCACTTCGTGAACACGAGATACACCGGCACGCGTACCTTCAGATGCTGCGCGAGTTCGTCGAGGCGCCTGCGCACGATGCGGATGTGCTGCTGGCGTGCGCCGTCGTCGAACGTCAGCAGGTCCGACATGCTGAGCGTGACGATCACGCCGTTCAGCGGCCGGCGTTTGCGATAACGGCGCAGCAGCTTCAGAAATTCACTCCAGGCCGACGCGTCGGCCAGCGCGTCCGAGTCCTGCGTCGTATAGCGGCCGGCGGTGTCGAGAAACACGGCCTCATCGGTAAACCACCAGTCGCAATCGCGCGTGCCGCCGATGCCGCGCAGCGCTTGCCTGCCGAAGCGCTCCGACAGCGGAAAGTCGAGCCCGGAGTTCTGCAGCAACGTACTCTTGCCCGAGCCCGGCGGGCCGATCACCACATACCACGGCAGCGCATACAGGTTGCCGCCGTTCTTGCGCGTTTTGCGCAGCGTGTCGATCGCTTCCTGAAAGCGCTGCTGCAACTGTGCGCGCTCCGCCGCGCCGCGCTCACCGGCCGCGAGTTGCGCGTCCTGGCTCGCGAGTTCGTCGGACATCCGCGCGGTCTTGCGGCGCTGCCGCCACTGGATAATCTGCAGGCATACCAGCCACAGCAGCACGATCGCAAGGATCAGCGCGACGCGGGCGGTCGCGCTGGCCAGCGGCTGGCTGTCGCCGATGCCAAGATACGGCCCGCCGAGCCAGATCAGCACCGCGATCAGCAGCAAACCGACCGCGCTCACGAACCAGCGGGACTTGACCCATGTTTTCAGCCGGTTCATCAACTCAGTTCTCCGGAATGTAGAGGATCTCGACGCGCCGGTTACGCGCGCGGTTTTCCGGCGTATCGACCGGCGTCGCGATCGGCTGCGATGAACCGGCGCCGCTTGCTTCGAGCCGGCGCGGATCGTTCAGCCCTTGCGCGATGATCTGCAACGTGTTTTGCGCACGCGCGGTCGAGAGTTCAAAGTTGTCCTTGAACTTCAGCGAGCGCACCGGCTGGTCGTCCGTGTGGCCGACAATGATCACCCGGCCCTCGACCTGGTTTAACGCCCACGTGATCCTGTGCAGCAGCCCGATCTCGTCGGCCGCAATGTCCGCGCCGCCGGACGGGAACAGCGCGTTGGCCGCGAGGCGCACGGTGTCCTCGCCATCGGGCTTTTCGTCGACCGTGAGCTTGCCGGCCTGCTCTTCGGGCGCGAGCAGTTGCTTGAGCGTCTTGCGCGCGACTTTTGGCCGTACCACGGTCTGCGGCGGCGGCGCGTCTTCGAGGCCGAGCTTCGCGAGCTGCGCGCTGACCGGATCGGACAGCGTATTGAGCCGCGTATGGAAGAACAGGAACGCGGCCAGCAAAATGCAAAGCGCGGCCAACCCGATCACCCACAACGGCACATAGCGCAGCAGCGGATTGCGGCGGTCCTCGATGCCGCGCCAGTGCGGCGCGAGCTCCACGGCAGGCGCTTCACGCAGCGCGCGGATGCGCCGGTACAGGTCATCCTGGATATCGGCGAGGCGCCCGAGCCCGCCCGGCTCGACCAGATAACGGCCGCCGAAGCCAAGCGCCAGGCAGATATACATCAGCTCGATCAGATCGAGGTGCCGCGAAAAGTCGGCGGCGAGGCGCTCGAGAATCTGGAAGAACTTCGCACCCCCATAGGTCTCGCCATGAAAGGTCACGAGCAGCGTCTTCTGCGCCCAGCCGCTGAGATCGCCCCATGGCGCGTTGTTGACCGACTCGTCGATCATCGTGCACAGCACATAGCGCGCCGCAACGACCGTCTGGCTGCTGACGCCGAGCGTCTGCGCATAGCTTTCGAAGCTATGCACCTGGGTGACCGCCTGCTCGCGCAGGCGGGCGATATCGGCCGGCGGTGCGACGCTATGGCGCAACTGCACGGCCAGCAGCAGCAGCGGGTTCGCCGCGCGCACCAACGGGTTGACAACGCCGCTCAGGAAATCGCCGAGCTCCGCGCGCAACCCGACCGGCGCACGCGCGGGCGCCGGCGTGGCGTGCGCGGCAGACACCGTTTGCCGCGTGGGCGGCGGTCCGATGCGCGTCGCGTCGGCAGCGCCGTCAGCGGGGCTCGCCGCGGCGCCGGCAACCGGCGTGCGCGCCTGCTGCGGACGCACGAGCGTTGCGTCGCTACGCGTCGCACGTGTTTCGTCATCCTTTTCTTTACTCATGTGCGTACCGCCCAAAGCTGCAGGTCGAGTCCGGCAAAACCGCTGCCAAAATGCATCGCGATGCCGCCGGACGTCTTGAGCATCCGCCACATCGGTGAGTTCTTGTCGCACTCGAAATAGATAAAGCCGGACGTGTACGGCAACTGGCGCGGCGCGACCGCCATCGGCGAGACGCCGATACCGGGCAATTGCAGGTTCACGAGGTCGCGGATCTTCTCCACCGGGCCGACCTTCGACTGCGTCGGCAACTGGCGGCGCATATCCTCGGACTTCAAATCCGCTTTTGCGGCAAGCACGAAGGTCGCGGTGTCAAGCAACGTCGGATCGGGCACCACGCCGACCCATACGCCATATTTGCGCTGCTGCAGCGGGATGGCGACCGCGTTCTGCTCGAGCACCGCGGAGAGCGCGATGCGCAGCGCCATGATCACGGGCTCGAAACTCTCGCGCAACGCGTCGTGACGATACGGCGGGAAAGCCTGGGCGCGCTTGCCCGGCGCGGTGAAGGTGGCAAACTCGCCGGCCATCCCGACGAGCTGCTGGTAGAACGCTTCGGGATGCAGCAGCGGCGCTTCGGCAAGATGCGCGACCAGCGGCTGATAACGGTTGATCACCTGCAGCATCAGAAAATCGGCAATCTCGGCCGCGCCGCCTCGGTCGGTTTCGGCGACGCGGCCGGCCAGCGCCTCGCCGCGCTGATGCAACAGCCCCAGCAGTTCCGACAGAAACGTCACCAGCCGGTTTGCCGGCTCCAACGCAAGCGCGGTCGGGATGAACGAATCATCGAGTATCACGCGCCGGTCCGCGCGGCATTCGACGACATGCGCGAGCGGGATGCGGATCAGGCCTTCGGTCGGCTGCGAATCCGGCACGAGACGGGTGCTCATGCCGCCGACCTCAAGCGCGGTCGCGCCTTCGATGCTGCCCGACGCGTCGTGCACCTCCGTCTCGCGCACGCGATAGCGCACCAACTGGTCGAGCCGCGTGTCGGGCCAACTGCTGTCGGCCTGGGTCGGCGCACGCAGCGGCATCGTCAGATGCACGATCTGATCGCGCCAGTTCGGGTCGATGTCGAGCGGCGGCGGCAATGGGTCGTCGCCGGGCATGTCGAACGGCGTGCCGTCGGGGAACACGCCACGTGCGCGCTTGATGCCGAGCTTGCCGATCGCGAGCAGGTCATGTTCGAGCTCCAGCTCCTGGAACCCCCACGCATGCGGCCGCAGGCCGCCCGCGCGCAACTCGACGTAGCGCTCCAGATAGCGTTCCTGCTGCTGCATGTGCTGCGGCCGCAGAAACAGGCCTTCGCTCCATATCACTTTGTTGTTGCGGCTCATGTCGGTGGACTGTCTCAAGGTTTCTTCATCAAGCGGGCGCAAGCCGGCATGACGAGGGCTGCGTCGCCATGCTCAGCCGCGGCCGCTCTTCAGACGCGCAAGCTGCTCTTCATAGGCCCGCGCGAACTCGTCGCCGAACAGGCGGCGAAAGCTCTCGTCGGGATTGCGGGTCATCGCGTCGAATTGCTCCCGGTAGCGTTCCCAGTAGCGCTGCCCCTGGCCGAATGGCAAACGCCGCGCGGCACCGCCGGCCTCGCGCTCGATGCGAGCGGGGTCGAACTGCGCGAGCAGCGACTGGAACGCCGAACGCACGCCGGCCAGCATCGCCATCTGGTGATTGCGGATGTCCGAGACAGCATCATTGAGCGCGGCGTTGCCGGACAGGAATGCGCTGTTCGGCGGCGCGAGCAACTTCCTGACCGCCTCGTCGGCGTTCGGCGCGAACTTCAGCGGGTTGTTCTCGGCGCGCTGGATCAGCGTGGCCGGCATGCGGAAGCTATTTTTCAGCTCGGCACGCGCGCGCAGCACATCCATCAGGCCGTCGATCACGATGTGGAACATCGCTTCGAGTTGCTGCTGCCGCGGCTCGACTCGCGCCGGCACGGGGACGGCCGTGCGCTCAGCCTGCTCCGGCTGAGCGGCTGGGGCGGCAGCAACCAACGAGGCCGGCGTGTCCGCTGTGTCTGGCATCGCAGGCTCGACGCTCGACGCGGGCGCCGCAACGAACGACTGGTCGAGCGCCGGCGACGGCGCCTCGGCCTTCGCTTCGGCGTGCTCGGTCCATACCGGCTCCGGCATCTGCGCGAATGGTTGCGATTGCAACGGTTCGGGCGGCTCAGCCAGCGGCGCGGGCTCGGGCGTCACCGGCGGTGGCGTGGCCGAAGCCGGCTCGACATCCACCGCGGGCGCGAGAGTCGGCTCCGCTTGCGCAGGCCGCTTGCGCGGCGGCGCAAGCTGGCTGTCGGATAGATCCCAGTCTTCCGGCAGAAGCGGCGTGTTGTGGCGCACGGCCTCGACCTGCGGCGGACGGAAGCGGTCGGCCGCAGTTGGTGTGTGATTCCAGCTCGACACAGGCGGGGCGAACGCAGCAGGCTCGTCGATGTATGACGACGGCGCATCGAAGAGTGCAAGCGGATCAACGCTCGCACCCGGCAGCGGCATACCGCTGCTTCCGGGTATCAACCCGTCCGCGCCGATCGCGTCGGGCGGCATTGTTCCGTACGACGCACCGCGCTGCCCATGTGCTTCGACGTGAAATTCACCGGGCGACGATGATGAAGCGCCCGGCGACGCCTGCAGATCACGCGACGGCGCCGGCTCGGACCACGCCTCGGACGCAGCCGGAACGTCTCGCCGTTCGCCTGGGTGTCGCCCATCGGTCTGCGCGTGATGCGCCGGATCAGAGGCGGGCGTCTGCCACATCGTGCGATCTTCGCTGTCGCCCTGCGCCCCAATCCGCACGCTGACCTCGAACGCATCGATCTGCAGACGGTCGCCATCTTTCAACGCCGCGGGATCGCCTCTGCGCAATGGCGCGCCATTGAGCAGCACGCCATTGGTGCTGCGATCCTCGATGAAATAGATACCGTTCAGATAGCGCACCAGCGCGTGCAGACGCGACACGCCTTCCGCGCTCAGCACCCAGTCGCACTCTTCCGAGCGGCCGATGCTGCCGTCGTGGCCGTCGAAGCTTTTCTGCCGGCCGCTACCGAAGCGCTCGGCCTGTTCGCCTCGTACCGCGAGAATCAGGCTTGGCTCACTGCTCATTTCATCTCTCCGTCGATACCGTAGGGATGCCTAGCAGACCGAGCGCATCGCGTACGAACCCGGCGCGGCGCGCGGCGAACTGGTCGGCGATCAGCGCGGCCATATAGGTGATGGCAGCCATCGCGGCGAGCGCGGTCAAATGCTCCGGCGCAGGCGTCGGCTGCGTGTGCTGCGGATTCAGGTTGCCGCCCGTCCAGCCGGCGGCCGCGGCGGTCCACGCGCCGATTGTCTGGTAACGGTGTGTCTTCGCGAAGGCGGCCGCATCCGCGCGGTTCGGCTCGCTGGGCTCGCGCACCCACGCTTGCGCGAGCGCGATGCCGGCGCGGTCGTGTTCGTCGAGCGCCTGCTGGCGCGCGCACTGGCACACCCACGCGACCGCATAGCGGCGCGGCAACAGACGCGCAAGCAGACTCAGCGCATCGGCGGCGAGGTCGGCGTCGAGCAACGCCTGCACCGCCGCGCGCGGCTCCATCTCCGAGCGCAGATGCTGCTGTGCGCGCACGGACACGCGCATCTGCCGGGCCGCTTCGAGTACGGGTGTCATCACGGCGCGGCTCACAGGATCATCGGCGCGGCGCCGCCGAGCACGGCGGTCGCGGTGCCGATCAGTTGCAGGTTGGTCGACTGGATCAGCGCGTCCGCCCCCGACATGATCTCCATCGCCGCGACCGACGTCATGTTCAGATTGGCCTTCGAACTGATCTCCATCGCGAGACCCGAGGCCATCGTCACATTCATCTCGCCGTTGATCGTGATCTGGGTGCCTTCGATGGCGATTTCACCCGAACTGTTCATCGTGATGCTCGCCAGCCCGGTGACGAGCTTGATCTGGTTGCCCGCCGTGAGCGTGTAGTTGTGCGCGACCTGCACATCGTGATCGTGCTCGGACTCCTCGCGCAGGTCCTTCTGCGCATGGATCAGCACCTGCTCGCTGCCCATCCGGTCTTCGAAACGGATCTCGTTGTAGTCGTCACTGCCGCCCCCCTGGTGGCTGCGGCTCTTCACGCCGCTTTGCGTCTTGTTGTCCGGCAGGCTGTACGGCGGCATGTTGTCCGCGTTATAGACGCTGCCGATAATCAGCGGCCGGTCCGGATTGCCGTCGAGAAAGCTCACCACGACTTCCTGCCCGACACGCGGAATGAATTGCGCGCCCCAGCGCTTGCCGGCCCAGCACTGCGCCACCCGTACCGGGCACGAGTTCTGCGCGTTCGGCTTGCCGGGCTGATTCCAGAAAAACGTGACCTGCACGCGGCCGTATTTGTCGACCGCGATGTCTTCCGCCGTATCGCCGTAGACCACCGCGGTCTGCAGACCCGCGATCCTGGGCCGCGGTGTGGTCGGCATCGTGCGGAACGGCTGGCGGCTCGAAATCACTTCGAAGTCGCAGTCGAACGGCCCCTCGCCGTCGTCCGCGCCGCCGCCTGTCACGTAGTCGGGTTCGACAAGACGGATCACCGTGTCGATGACCAGGTATTCCTGGTTGGCTTGCTGCATCGGAAAGTCTTTCAGCGTAAACAGCGCACCGGTGGCGAAGCCCACCGCATCCGTGTTGCCGATGCAGAGCGCCTGCGGCACGTTCAGCGCGTCCGCGCGCACCTGCGCATAGCGCTGGCCGTCGGCAAGCGGCTGGTTGTAGCCGAAGTAGTCATACGAGTAGTCGTAGATGTCGAGCCCGCTCACGCTATGCGCGTCGGCCATGTCGGTCAGTTCCTCGGTGGCGAGCAGCGATGCCTTGGGCTTCAGATAGTCGTAGTCGTCCAGTTGCACCTTCGTCGGGTTCACCGTGCGCGCGCTGCGCCAGCCGCTGATCGACGCCTTCATCCGCTTGCCCCGTTCGGTCGGCGGCGCGTACGGGATCTGCTCGAAGCCCGGCACCGTTGTGTGCGCACCGAGCGCATCGGCCAGCACCATCGTGTGCGTGCCCTGCGTATGCGTGAAGAAGTAGTAGATGCCTTCCTGCTCCATCAGCCGGCTGATGAAATCGAAGTCACTCTCGCGATACTGCACGCAGTAGTCACGCGCCGGATAGTTGCCGGCGAGACTCAGCTTGAGGTCGCCGTAGCCGATTTCGCCGAGCACGGTGCGAATGATCTGCGGCACGCTCATGCTTCGATAAATGCGGCAATCGCGCTTGCGCGTCAGCAGCCAGGGCTTGGGCACGAGCACGAACCGATAGACCGCGTAGCGCACGCCGTCGATATTGACGAAGCCGCTCTGCTCGCCTTCGCTGACAATGCCGTTGAAATAGCGCGTATAGCCTTGCGGCGTGACCAGCTTCACCGTCATCGGCGTGCCGAGCAGCGCGCGCAAATCGACCTCTGCATCGTGGCTGATCGTCTCCATTTCATAAGAAAACAGCCTTCCAAGCGACTCTTTCGCGGTCATGTTCGCGAACAGCAGACGGGTGCCCAGTGTCGAGGTCAGCGTGATTGCGTGCGCCATGAAATCTCCGGTCACGCGAAGCAGTGCAGACAATCCGAACTCGTCATGCGCAGCCACTTCGCGTTTAGAAAAACAGTCGGCCGCGCCGTTCTATTCCTTCGCATTCGTATCGAGCGAGCGTGGCTGCGCTGTACCTTATTCGCCGCTTGCGTCACATGACAGTGCGTCGCTTCAATGGCGTGCATGTTGCGATTGCATGCTTCGATTGCATGAGTCAAAGCGGGCAGCGTGCCAGCACGGCCCAGCCGCCCACCCATTCGCCCGCTTCCTTACGCAGGGCCTGCGCGTCGATACGCACATCGGCAAACTCCGCTGCGGCAAGACACTGCTGTACGTACGCGCGACTGTGCTGATAACGGCCGCTCGGGGTGAGTGCGTAGCCGCCTTCATGCGTATCCAACCTTGCTTCAAGGCTGAAAACCAAGCGGCCGCCGGCGCGCAATGCCCGGCGCGCGAGTGCGAGCACCTCGTCGAGTTCGCCGAAATAGACAAGCGTATCCGCGCACAGAATGAGGTCGTAAGCGTGCGTATGCGCTTGCAGGTACACGCCCAGTTCACCGCTGACCAGCTCGTCGTAGCAACCGCGCAGGCGCGCCCGTTCAAGCATCCCTTCCGAAAGATCGACGCCCACCAGGGTTCGCGACCGCGCGCGCAGCAACGGCCCGCACAGGCCGGTGCCGCAGCCGGCATCGAGCACGTCGAGGCTGTCGCCGATGTCGCCGAGCGCGTCCACCAGCGCTTGCGGCGCGCGATAACCGAGATTCTTCAGCAACTGTTCGTCGAAACTCGCGGCAAAGCCGTCGAACAGCTCCCGCACGTAGTCGTCATTGGCGCGCGGCGGCGCGTCGGTCGTGCCGCACGCGGCGAGCATATGCCGCGGTATCGGATTGCGCGGATCGATCGATGCCCAGTCGCGGTATACCTGTGCGGCCTCGTCGATGCTGCCAAGGCCGTACAGCGCGACACCGAGCGACTCCAGCGCTTGCACGTTGCCGCGATCGAGTCGATACGCGTGCCGGAAGCGCTCGACCGCGTGTTCGATGTCCTCACGCGCGCGCGCGTGATTGCACAGAAAACGCCCGAACTGATAGTGCGCGCGCGGCTCGTCCGGCCGCCGGTCGAGCCATTGCTGATAAGCGCTGCGCGCGTCGTCATCGCGCGCCTGCGCTTCCAGCACGACGGCCAGATTGCCCAATGCCTGCGGATGCGCCGCCGCGATGTGCAGCGCACGCCGGTAACAGGCCTCGGCCTCTTCGAGCCTGCCGCATTCCTTGTGGATATTGCCGAGATTGCTGTGCGCATCCGCGTGACCGGGTGTCAGACGCAGCGACCGGCTCACCAGTTCGACGGCCTGGTCGCTCTGCCCGCGCTGGTGATGCAGCACACCCAGGTAATGCAGCGCGTCCGGCTGCGCCGCGCGCAACGTCAACACGCGGCGGTATAGGCGTTCCGCCGTGTCGAGTTGGCCCGCCTGGTGCGCCTGCACGGCCTGCTGCAAGGTGATCGTCAATGCGGGCCTTGCGGACGTCGGCTTGCGATGGCTGGACAGGTTTTGCATGGTCGATTCCGATAATGAGTGTTGCGTCTTTCGCCGGCTTGCGTGAAAGCGGCATCAGCTCACACCCAGCGCGCCGAGCACCGGGTTGTCGAGACCGCCCTCGAGAAACGCCGCGAACGGCTTCAGCAGATGCTTGCGCAGCGCGCCGTCGGGCGGCGCCTCGCCGGGCTGCGCGAGGTGCGCGACGATCTCGTCGCTGCTGCTGATGCTGTAACCACTATCGCTGATGTATTCCGCGCTCCAGCCGCGCAGTTCGTCGAGGTGATTCACGCCGGCCGCATACTGGCCCTCGGTGATCGGCGTATTTTCCGCAGCGAACATCTGCAGGAAATGCATTTTGCTGATCAGTCCGCTATTCAACGCGAGCGCGGACACGACCGGCACGTCGAGCGCGTAGTCCCTGAACCATGCGTTGAACTCGAATGGCCTGGTATGAATCTGCAACGCCTCGCGGCGCTCCCATTTGCCTTTGGCGTCCGCGAAGAATTTCTTCAGCTTGCGGATCTCATACAGCCGCCATGCGGTCTTGACCAGAATCTCAACGATCGCGGTGACGAAATTGACGATCGTCGACGCGCCGACCGAGCCGATCTGCATGCCCAGTTGGGCGCCGGACTTCAACGCGGTGTAGAGATTCGTCGCGACGCCGATATTCATCGCGCGCTCGATGCCGTTGACGATTGCGGTCGGCGTGCCGAGCATCAGTTGCGTTTTGCGGCTGCCGGCCCACGCCTTGTAGCGCTCGAAACTCGATTCAATGAGCTTGTACAGACTCGTCGCGAGCTCGAACGACCCGCCGAGGATTTCGCCGACCGCATCCGACAGGAACCGACCGGTCAGGTAATCGCACAGCGAGCGCAGCGCAGCGCCGCCGTGCTCGTCCCACTGCCCGACCACGTATTCCCACGCCTTCCTGAAGTAGTCGTAGATCGTGTCGGAGAGCTTTTTGTCGTTGCCGTTGAGCGCCTGGCCGCGCTTGTCCAGCAGGCTGCGCGAGCTGACCGTGCGCGTCTGCTCGGTGGCGGCCGGCGCACGGCTTGCGGCCGCCGCGGCGGGTTGACCGGGCCGGTTCGCGGCGGCCCGCTCGTCGAGTTTGTCGGCGGCCTTTTCGATCGCGGAGCGGCCGCCTGAGCTCAGGCCCTGCTGCACCTTGCCGATCACGTTCTGGGCGCCCGCGCTGCCGACCGAGCTGCCGAACGTGAGCCCCGCGTCGGTCATATCGAGCACGCCGCCCGTGATAATGCTGAAGATGCCGTCGTCGCAGTCGAGCTTGCCGAACAGATACAGCAGGCCGAGCCGCGAATGCGCAAGATCGGCGCCCATAAACGACGGCACGCCGAACGCCGTATCGGTGTCGCCATCCTTGTAAAGCACCGCATGCAGCTCGCTGAACGCGTACATCTCGTCATTACGCTTGCTCTTGAGCCATTCATCCCCTTTGCCGTGCTTCCTGCGCCAGTTGCTGAACGCGGTTTTCAGGCGAATCAGGCTGTCGCCGCTCGGCACGCGCAGGTACGTATCCAGGTGGCCGTCGAGCACCTGGAGTTCGGCGCTGCGCGGCAGCATCGTTCTTTTGGTGCGCTGCAGCCATTGCTCGAAGGTGAACGGTATCTTGGGCAGCGTCGTGTGGATTTCGGGCATGATCTTGCTCCGGACAGACAGGTTCAAGGGGTGGTTGACGGGCCGGCTTTGACGAGCGCGACGCCGCACACGAAGCCGGCGTTTGCGCCCTCGGGTGCGCGCATGTCACACGAACGCATACGAGAACGCTCCGCTTTGCACCGTGACGCCGATACGGCTCACCGTGCGCGCGTCGATCGTGCGCGTCAGCAGTTCGCGCGAGATATCGGGCAGCATCGTGTTGGTCAGAATCGCGTCGATCATCCGTCCGCCCGATTCGCTCTCGGTGCAGCGGCTCACGACCAGTTGCACGACCGCGTCGTCGTACACGAACGACACCCGGTAGTGCGCTTCGATGCGCTTGCGGATGCGCTCGAGTTGCAGCTTGACGATCTCGCCGAGCATTGCGTCGCCAAGCGGGTAATACGGAATCGCCACAAGGCGGCCAAGCAGCGCGGGCGGAAACACCTTAAGCAGCGGCTCGCGCAACGCCTTCGCCATGCCGGCGGGGTCAGGCAGCAGATCCGGGTCCTTGCAAAGACCCGCGATCAGGTCGGTGCCCGCGTTCGTGGTGAGCAGAATCAGCGTGTTCTTGAAGTCGATCAGACGGCCTTCGCCATCTTCCATCACGCCCTTGTCGAACACCTGGAAGAAAATTTCGTGCACGTCTGGGTGGGCTTTCTCCACCTCGTCAAGCAGCACAACCGAATACGGCTTGCGGCGCACCGCCTCGGTCAGCACACCGCCTTCGCCGTAACCGACGTAGCCCGGCGGCGCACCCTTGAGCGTCGAGACCGTATGGGCCTCCTGGAACTCGCTCATGTTGATCGTGATCAGGTTCTGCTCGCCGCCGTACAGCGCTTCGGCAAGCGCAAGCGCCGTCTCGGTCTTGCCGACGCCCGAGGTGCCGGCGAGCAGGAACACCCCGATCGGCTTGTTGGGGTTGTCGAGCCCAGCGCGTGAGGTCTGGATGCGTTTCGCGATCATCTCCATCGCGTGGTCCTGACCGATCACGCGCTGGCCCATCACGCTCGCGAGCTTCATCACGGTTTCGAGCTCGCTGCGCAGCATGCGACCCACCGGAATGCCGGTCCAGTCGGCCACCACCGAGGCGACCGCCTGATAGTCGACGCTTGCGAGAATCAGCGGCGTTTCGCCTTGCAGCCCGGCCAGTTTCGCCTGCAGCGTCTTCAGTTCCTCGAGGGCGGCTGCGCGCGCATCGCCGTCCAGCGCCGGTGGCGTCTGGTCGCGCCCGCGCGCCGTCGAACCGGCTTCGGTGGCCGCTTCGAGTGTGCTGCCCGTGCCTTCGACCGGCGCGGCGTCGCCGCGCAATTGCGCGCGCAACGCGAGCACCGGTTCGACCAGCGCCTTCTCTTGCGCCCATGCGGCTTCGAGCCGCTCGAGGCGAACCTGTTGCACCGCGAGCCGCTCGTTTGCCGCCTGTTCGCGCCCGGCCACGTCGACACCGACATTCTTTTCACGCACGATGATCGCGAGCTCGGTCTGCAACGCATCGATGCGCTTGCGAGTATCGTCGACCTCGGCCGGCACCGCGTGCTGGCTGATCGCGACCCGCGCGCAGGCGGTGTCGAGCAGGCTCACCGCCTTGTCCGGCAACTGGCGCGCGGGAATGTAGCGATGCGACAGCTTGACCGCGGCTTCCAGCGCCTCGTCGAGAATTTGCACGCGATGATGCTGCTCCATCACGCTCGCGACGCCGCGCATCATCAGGATGCCTTTCTCTTCGCCCGGCTCGTCGACCTGCACGGTCTGAAAGCGGCGCGTGAGCGCGGGGTCTTTCTCGATGTGCTTCCGGTATTCGGCCCATGTGGTCGCACCGATCGTGCGCAGATTGCCGCGGGCGAGCGCGGGCTTCAGCAGATTCGCCGCGTCGCCGGTGCCGGCCGCGCCGCCGGCGCCGACCAGCGTGTGTGCTTCGTCGATAAAGAGAATCACCGGGTGCGGCGAGGCCTGCACTTCGTCGATCACCTGGCGCAGGCGGTTCTCAAACTCGCCCTTCATGCTGGCGCCCGCTTGCAGCAAGCCCACATCGAGCGTGCGCACCTGCACGTCGGCGAGTGGCGGCGGCACGTCGCCCGCCGCGATGCGCAGCGCGAACCCCTCGACGACCGCCGTCTTGCCCACGCCCGCTTCGCCGACCAGCATCGGGTTATTCTGCCGCCGGCGCATCAGGATATCGACGACCTGGCGAATTTCCGCGTCGCGTCCGACGATCGGATCGAGCCTGCCGCTGCGCGCCTGCCCGGTCAGATCGACGGTGAATTGCTGCAGCGCCTGGCCCTTGCCCATCTGCGCGGGCGCGAGCGCGCCGCTCGTTTCGCCCGGCGCCGCGGCGCCGACCTGGAAGCCGTCGGTCGCGTGCTGACGTTCCTCCGGCGAGCCATCGACGATCGCGCTGAAATGGTCGGCCAGCGCCTCGGGCCCGATCTTCGCGAACTCGCCGGAGACACCGTGCAGCGCATGGCGCAGGTGCCGCGTGCGCAGCATACCGACCATCAGATAGCCGGTGCGCACCTGCGTTTCGCCGAACATCAGCGTGGCGAACACCCACGCGCGTTCGACCGCCTCCTCGACCTCGCCGGACAGATCGGAGATCGAAGTAGAGCCGCGCGGCAGCCGCTCGAGCATCTCGGTGATATCGCGCGCGAGATTCGACGGATTCAGCTCGAAATGCCTGATGATGCGGTGCAGATCCGAGTCCTGCAGTTGCAGGATCTGGTGAATCCAGTGCGCGAGCTCGACATACGGATTGCCGCGCAGCTTGCAGAACACAGTGGCGCTTTCGATGCCCCGATAGGCAAGCGCATTGAGCTTGCCGAACAACGCAGTGCGGCTGATCTCGGCCATGGGTTTATCCCTTTGATGGTTGAATACACAACGGTGTGGTTGGCATCGGCTTCACCCGACCGCGTTCAGTACGGCTTCGTCGGCATCGGCGCTTTTCGCGTAGCGGCCAAGCCAGCTGTTCAGTCCCATACGGCCTGCGTGGCCGAGATGGGTCAGCGGCACGTCCTCTTTCTTCAGCACCAGTTGCAGGTCCCAGGCTTTCTCGTCGCCGACATAGGTGCGCACCGCGGCGGCGAACTGCTTGAGCGCATCGCTGCCCGGCAGGAAGCGGTTGAACTCATGCAGACTGAGCGGCCCCACGCGCAACCGGAAACGTTGCTGCGCGCCGCGCACGTGCGCGCCTAGCACGGCGGTCCGCCCGATGCCGGCCATCGCGACGCCGATGCGCAGATGCGCGTCCTCAGGCAAGCGCATCCACTCGGCGACGAACTCGAGCACGCGTACCGGCACATTGAAGAAATGCTCGAGCAGACGCTGCAAACCTTCCGCATTGCGCGCTTGCGGCACGAGCCGCCCGGCGAAGAAGCGCTTGAACTGATCGGGCAGCGCGTCGCGTCCGTCGAGATGCGGGGTGGCCATGCCGATCAGCGCGCCCACATAGGTGCGGAATCGGTCTTGCTCGGGGCGGTCCAGTTGCACGGTCGGCTGCGCGTCCGCCCAGGCGCGGTAGAACAGGCTCATCATCCGATGGTGGAAGATGTCGGCGAACGCGACGAGCGTCGGATCTTTCGCGTTGCGCTGGCGCTCCATCGCGTACTCGGTCAGATGCAGCGGCAGTGCGCCGTTCGGCCCGAATAGACCCAGAAACAGACCGTAGAGTCTCGGCGGCCGCTGCGCCGTACCTGACTCGTAGCGATCGATGCTGCGCGGCGCAAACCCGAGCGATGCGGTGTGCGCGAGGCGCACCGGGTCCTCCGCGGGGCGCGTCGAATGCGCGAGCCGCGGCCGCGCGGGATACGCGCATTCGAGCCTGCGCATCGCCTCGAAGAACTCGAAGTCCTGCGGGCGAGTGCGCAACGCGTCTTCGAGCGCTACAGGATCGGGCGCTTGCCGAGCGTCGCGGGCCATCGGGCCACCTCATTGCGTTCGAGTGTGCGCAATACGGTTTCGGTAAACGAGTTCAGCGAAACGTAACGCGCAAAGAAATGTCGCAGTACCGAGCCGAGCAGGAAGGCGCCGGTGCCTTCGAACGCGGCATCGTCGCAGGTCAACGTAATCTCCAGACCCCGGCCATAGGTAATCGGTCCCGGCACCGGCACCCGACGGGTGATCGGCGTCGCGGCGACGTGCTTGATGCCCTCCAGTTGCCGCCGCGCGGTGGCATCGAATTCGTCGCAGTACAGGTTCAGCATTTCGCGCAGCGCGGCAGCGCCCTGCTCGCCACCGGCGTCGAGCAGCGACAGGTAGTTCAACTGCAGATGGCTGATCAGCCGCCACGCGGTCTCTCCGGTTGCGCTCGCCGCGCGCGGCCGCGTCGGACCCGCGACGCAGCGGATCGCCGCCACGGGCGCGTCGGTATCGAGCGTGAAGTCGGTGTAGGACTTGCCGACCGGCATATGCAGCGGCAGGTCGCGGTTCGTGCACAGCAGCCGCATGCCGAGCTGGCGCAACGCCGTCGAATACGGTGCATCGTTGGCATCGACGAGCGCGATAAACGTCTCGCTGCCGACATAGCTCGAGCGCGCGCCGCGCTCCTTCTGGCGGCTCGACAGCAGCCGCGGTTCACGCCGCAGCGTGTAGAACGCGCCGTGCGCGCTGTGCCACGTGCGTTCAGTACAGTCATAGAACGGCAGAAAGGTCTGTTCGGGTTCCTGACGGTCACCGAATCCCTGTACCTCGCTCACGCCATGCACCTCGAAATCCATCGGCCGCGTGCGATCGCCGAGCACGTGATATTCGGTGCGCCCTTGCTGCAGATGGATACGGTCCGAGCGGCGCTCGAACAGGTTGATGGCCGGCGTGCAGAAGAGCCGGAAATGGCTCGCGTCCACCGCATTGTGCAAGCGCGCGATACTGCGCTCGAGCCACACGACGATTTCGAACTCATTGCCCTGCGCGCGCGCAAGCGCACTGCGCAACCCGGTGAATTCCACGAACAGAAAACGCTCCGGACACGCGAAATACTCCTGCAGCAGACGATAACCGCTAAACGAACGATCGCCGCACGGCAGCAGCGCATCGCTTTCGTCGAAGCCTCGCGCGAGCAGCGCCGACGCGTCGCGATGCTCGTCGGCGCATGCGCCGCCGGCTACGGGCACGCGCACCGTGTAGCCGGTTGCATTCGCATGCAGTTGCTCGTAAAGCAGCTTCGGCAGTTCGTCGGCGCCGGCGAGAAAAACCGGCAGGCTGTCGAGCGCGAGCATTTTCGCCGGCACGCTGGAGAGTGTCCTGAACTTCAGGCGCAGGCCGGCGCGCGCCGGGCGCGCGCCGGGCGCAACCAGCCCCGCCGCCGCCAGCGCCGCTGGTGTTTCGTAGTACCGCGCTTCGCTCAGCTCCAGCGGCCACAGCGTGACTTCATGCGCGGTGCGGTATTCGCACGGCGTACGCTCGCCAAAGCCAATCAGGCTGCGCAGCACCGTGTGCCGCGCGACCGCATGTCCGGCAGGCGGCAGATCTTCGGCGACATCCGGCGAGAGCTGTACGACCGCCATCGACGGAACCGGCGCGAGGTAATGCGGGTAGATCATTTCCAGCAGATGCTGGGTGAACACCGGGTACTGCGCATCGAGCTTCAGTTGCACGCGCCCGGCGAGAAACGCGAAGCCTTCAAGCAGCCGCTCGACATACGGGTCCGCGCACTCGAAGCCTTCGAGGCCTAGCCGGCCGGCAATCTTCGGGTACTCGCGTGCGAACTCGGCGCCCATCTCGCGGACGTGCTGCAGTTCCCGGTTGTAATAACGCAGAAGGCGCGGGTCCATGAGCGTCAACCGTAGTAGTGCTGCGACACGTCGAACTCGCCGGTCTCGAGATCCACTTCCGTGCGCAGATACAGCGACAGCGGCATCGGTTGCGCCCACATTTCCGCTTCGATCCGCAAGCTCAGCGAACGGCTGTCCATGCGTGAACCGTCGACGCCCACGGTCACCTGCACGGTGCCGCCGATCAGCCGCGGCTCGAAGTTGATCAATGTGGCGCGGATGCGGTTTTGCAGCACGCCGGCGTCGATCCCGGACAACGCGGCGCCGGTCAGGTCGGGAATGCCGAAGTTCAGCACCGAGTTGTCCACTTCCGGATACGCGGCAAGCTCCGCGCTGTCCCATTGGCGCGTGCAGTTGAGCAGCCACGCGATATCGCGGGTCACGCATTCGCGCAGGCGCGCCGCGGTGATCACGCGCTGTTCGCGGCTTTCCTCGGACTGCTCCGGCTGCTGATCGGTCAGCCGGTCGAGCAGCGACGGCTGCAGCCGCTCCTGGGGCATCAATTCAGCCATTCGTGCGCTCCGCTCAGCATGTTTCGAACGTCAGCGTGCGCACGTCGAGCAGCGGATAGTCGCCCGCTTCGGTCACGAACATCCGCTGGCCGCTGCCGACGTAGCAAACCTCGCCGCACCCGGTCCAATCGGTACGCGCCGCCAGCACGATCGCCGGATCGGCCGAGCGGTCGCTGCCGTCGTAGCGGCACGGCACGAAGCCAACGGCGTCGCCGCCGTTGCGCCACGTGATCCGTACCGGCGCCCAGACCTTGTCGCGCAGGTCTGTCGGCGCGTCGAAATGCAACGCGCTCAAGCGCGAAAACGGCACCCATGCATAGCCACCGTTCACGATCAGCTCAAGACAGGGGCCCAACCGCGAGTCGGCATCCGCGATCCATTCGAACGGCGCACCGTCGATCGAGCCGCGTACCGCGTCGGCCGCCTCGAACGCCTGCTCTCGCAGCGCGTGCGCTTCGTCGATGCGGCCCTGCCGCTGCCATTGCAGCGCCTGCAGCAGCAGGGCCTGCCATCCGGATGGCTCGCCGGGCATGGTCGGGGTACGGGCGCCTGAGAACACCTCGGCACGCTCGCGCTCGCCGCGCAACGCGAGCTGGTAGGCGGACACCATCAGCGCATTGCGCGCATCGAGCTCACCCGCCACTTCGAGCTGATTGGCGGCGCGCTCCCATTGCCCCAGCAACGCGAGCAACTGGAACAGGAATACGCGCCTCGCCGCGTCGGCGGGATGCGCTCTGACCTGTGCGGTCAAGGCCTGCAACGCGTCGATCAGACGACGCTCCTTGAGCAGGGTTTCGGGGTCGGCGGCGTCGGTGGAAGTCGTCACGATAGGGAGTCGGGAGCGTTTCGCTGCAACGGGAAACAACGAAACAGAGCCATGAAACCGGCGCTGCCCATGCGATCAATGCGCGATCAATGCGCGATCAATGCGCACGCGAATCTGACCGCATGGACGAAGCGTGCTTGCTTTACTGCTTGGCGACCTGCTGGATGTCGTAAGTGAAATCCTTCGTGCCGCCGTTTGCCTTGCCCTCGTCGTCCTGCGGCTGGAACGAGTACTTGAACTTGCCGAAGTGCAGCGTGATGTTTTCGGTCAGACGCTCGTCGCCGCCGCTGCCGCCGGTCGAAACCGACGTGACCAATACGCCTTCGCTGAGCTCGAGCGTCACGAAGTCGGTTTGCTGGCCGGTCGCGTTAGTCACGTACAGGTACGCGTTATCGACGCGCGCGCCGGTGCAGACCGCCTGCAGGATCGCATTCGAGCAGCTGTCGACGTATTTCGTGACTGTGATGTCCTGGATGTTGGCCTTCCCGCCCGATGCATAGCCCGCGCCGGTATGCAGGTTGCCGGTGTTGCTGCAGCCCCATGACCACGCGATGATCGGCACTTCGCCCTTGTGCTTCGAGTGGTTCGAAGCGCCCTGGATGGTCACCGCGCCGGTGCCGAATTTCAAGTGCATGTCGAATGCCATTTCACATCTCTCCTCGTTTGCAGATAGGTGCTCGCAGACTGGCGAACGATAGGCGCGCGCTGCGCGATCGCCTCAGCCAGCCGTTGACAGAGGCGGCGCATACGCGCCGCGGGTTAGGCGGACTTCGCCGACGGCAGGCGGGACACGAGCCGCAGCGACGCGGTCAGCCCCTCCAGCTGGTAATGCGGTTTCAGGAAAAACTTCGATGTGTAGTAGCCGGGATTGCCTTCGACCTCCTCGACCACCACCTGCGCGGCGGCGAGCGGCTTGCGCGCTTTCGTTTCTTCGCTCGAGTTCACCGGGTCGCCGTCGACATAGTTCATCACCCAGTTCGACAGCCAGCTTTCCATCTGCTCGCGCGTGCTGAACGAGCCGATCTTGTCGCGCACAATGCACTTCAGGTAGTGCGCGAAACGGCAGCAGGCGAACATGTATGGCAAACGCGCGGACAGGTTGGCATTCGCGGTGGCGCCGGGGTCGTCGTACTCTTCGGGTTTGGCGACCGACTGCGCGCCGATAAATGCGGCCACGTCGGAGTTCTTGCGATGCACGAGCGGCATCAGGCCCATCTTGTCCAGTTCCGCCGAGCGGCGATCGGTAATCGCGATCTCGGTCGGGCACTTCATGTCAACGCCGCCGTCATCGCTCGGGAACGTGTGCACCGGCAGGTTTTCCACCGCGCCGCCGGATTCGACGCCGCGAATGCGCGTGCACCAGCCGTAGTATTTGAACGAGCGGTTGATGTTCACCGCCATCGCATACGCGGCGTTCTGCCACGTGTATTTCGACGAATCCGCGCCTTCGGTGTCTTCCTCGAAATCGAATTCTTCGACCGGGTCGGTCTTCGCGCCGTAGGGCAGACGCGCAAGCGTGCGCGGCATCGTCAACGCAAGATATTTCGCATCGTCCATCTCGCGCAACGAACGCCAGCCGGCATAGTCCGGCGTGCTGAAAATCATCGCGAGATCGCGCGGATTCGATAGTTCGTTCCAGCTCTCCATGCCGAGCAGGCTCGAACCGGCTGCCGAGATAAACGGTGCGTGCGCGGCCGCGGCGATTTGCGAAACGCCGCGCAGTAGCTCGATATCCTGCGGACTGTGATCGAAATAGTAGTCGCCGATCAAACATCCGTACGGCTCACCGCCCAGCTGGCCGTACTCCTCTTCATAGACCTTCTTGAACACCGGGCTCTGGTCCCATGCAATGCCTTTGAAGCGCTTCAGGTTCTTCGCCAGATCCTTCTTCGAGATGTTGAACACGCGGATCTTCAGCATCGTGTCGCTTTCGGTATTCGTCACGAGATGATGCAGGCCGCGCCACGCGCCTTCGAGCTTCTGGAAGTCGGCGTGATGCATGACCTGGTTCAGCTGCTCGCTCAACTTGCGATCGAGTTCGGCCACGTATGCATTGATCGTCTGCGTGACATCGTCCGACACGATGTGCGACTGGCTGAGCACCTGCTCGGCCAGCGTGCGCACAGCGGATTCGACCTCTTCTTTCGCGCGCTCGTTTTTCGGCTTGAAAGCCTTCGTGAGCAGGGCGGCAAAGTCATTGCCGTCGCCGGCTTCGGCTACGTCGGTGAGCGGGGCGTGCTCGACTTGCTTTTCGGTGTCCATGGTCGGCCTTATTCCTTCTCGGGTTCGGATGCGGAAGACTTCGGTGCGGAAGCGAGCGTCTGCAGCAGCGCCGGATCCTTGAGCGCCTCGGCAATCAACTTTTCGGCGCCGGCCTTACCGTCGAGATACGTACCGAGGTTCGCGAGCTGCGTGCGCGCTTCGAGCAGTTTCGCGAGCGAATCGACGTTGCGTGCCACGGCCGCCGGAGAAAAGTCGTCCATGCTTTCGAACGTGATGTCGACTTCGAGCTGGCCTTCACCGGTCAGCGTGTTCGGCACCGTGAAATTCGCGCGCGGCTTCATCGCCTGCATGCGGCTGTCGAAGTTGTCGACGTCAATCTCGAGCGCCTTGCGCTCTTCGATCGGCGGCAGATCGCCGGCGTTGGCGCCGGACAGGTCCGACAGCACGCCCATCACGAATGGGATTTGCACCATCTTCTGGGCGCCGTACAACTCGACGTCGTACTCGATCTGCACGCGCGGCGCCCGATTGCGCGCGATAAATTTCTGACTGCTCTGTCTGGTGGCCATGCGCTGTCTCCTTTGAGAGGCGTAAGGTGCGGGGGAATCGAAGGGCCAAGCTCCCGGGCCGTCGATGCGCTCGCGCACGTCTCGACCTTTGGTGGCTTTGCGCGTCGTCATGGGTAAGTCACCGGGTTGCTCCATCACGCGCTTCGCGATGCCGCACGGTGCAACACGTGCACGGCATGGCGCGTGAACGGATGGATTGCGGATTCGGGACGACGCGCCAGAGGCTTGGGGTCCGTGGCGACTGCTGTCCACGCACCTAAAACACGAAGGCTTCGTGATCTATTCCGCGATTTTTCGAACCTTGCATCGGTGTTGCGGAGTGCCGATACACGGCTGCTATATATGACGCCGGCCACTGCGGCTACCCATCCGATCGCCTTGCCCGAGCGTCCGCAACCCATTTAAACAACGGCAGCGTTTGGCCTGCGCGAGACAGAACATCCGAGGACCGGCTCACATTCCCTGATCGAATCAGGTCTGGATTCCTCAACGCCGAATACACGTTGCGGCCAGTCTCGTACGCGCGACATGAATGTCGGCGCACGAATGCGAAGCACGGAATAAGCAAGCGAGCACGGCTGTTGTGTCGATAGCTGTCGCAAGCCTTTAATGCAGCCAATTTCTTACAACCATTCGTTTGGCATTACACAGACAATTCCCTCGAATGATCTTCCGTATGCCGATCCGTTTCGCGCTGTTCGGGTTGATTGCCATCGCCGCACGTGCGCACGCAAGCTGGACAGTTGCGCAGGCGGACACGCCTGCCGCCGCGATCCACGACGCCCAGATGGTTCAGGTCGAGGTCGGGCAGCGCCTGGCCATCAACGACATCGTCGAGACACCGTCGAATGCGGGCATGCAGATTCAGGACGAGACGGGAGAAAACGTGCTCGCGCTGGGCCCCGGCACGCGCGTGCTGCTCGCACGCGATGCGCACATCGCATTGCTGCGTGGATGGATCAAAGCGCTCCATGCATGCAGCGCCGCCGTGAATTGCGCGGCGCCCGTGGTCGACACCGAGCGCGGCCGATACACGTTGGGCAACCATGCGACGATCGTCGTCGCGTCATCGCCACCCGGATACGACGATGCGGACGCGGTGTTCTGCGAGAGCGGCTCGGTCAGCGCGCTGTCCTTACCGAACGCACACGGCAGGCTTGCAGCGGTGCAACTGTCGGCCGGGCAGTTTGCTGCGCGCCGCGCGTCCAGCCCGTCGATGATCGAAGCGTCGCGGCCGGACGGCGCCTTTCTCGCTGCGATGCCCGTTGCGTTTCGCGATGAACTGCGTGCGCTGTCGCCTGCACCGGTCGCGCACGACAAGCCCTCCGGCACCGCGCGGCCCGTTGCATACGACGACGTGTCCGACTGGCTGCAGAGCAGCCTTACCGTGCGCACGCAGCCAGGCACCCGTTTCACGGACCGGTTTCGCGTGCGCTTGTCCGACCCCGCATTCCGGCGCGACGTCGACGCGCATCTGGGCACGCTGCCCGAATGGCGCGTGCTGTTGCATCCGCCCGCGCCACGTATCGTCCCGAGCGCCACGCCGCGCAGTCCGGCGTCGAGCGTGCCTCCTGTTTACCGTTCACTGTTTCTTCGCCCATGAAGCTGTCACTCGCGATCAAATTCAATCTGGTATTCATCACGATGTTCGCGATCGGACTCGCCGCTGCGGGAGTCGTCGCGGACCGTGTGCTGCAACAGCAGGCGCTCGACGAAACGCGCCACGACGCCGATGTGCTGGCCAGCGCGGCCAACGCGATGCAGAACTACACCGCGCAACACATTACGCCGCTGCTTGCGACCCAGATCAAGTACTCGTTCGTGCCGGAGTCGGTGCCCGCGTTCTCCGCGATCGAAATGCTCAATACGTTACAAGGCGCGTTTCCGAACTTTTCGTACAAGTCGGCGATGCTGAACCCGACCAACCCACGCGACCGTCCGACCGATTGGGAAACGGAAGTGATCGCGCATCTGCACGATCACCCGGAGCTAAAGGAAATCACCGGACAGCGGCGCACGCCCGGTGGCGAGCATCTGCTGTTTCTGGCGCGGCCGAGCCGCATCACCGATTCCGCCTGCCTGCAATGCCACAGCACGCCGTCCGCGGCGCCGCGCACAATGCTCGACAAGTACGGGCCGGCGAACGGCTTCGGCTGGACCATGCATGATGTGATCGGCGCGGAATTCGTTTCGGTGCCGATGTCGCAGTCGATCGCGCGCGGCCACGCGGTCTGGCGCAGCTTTATGGCGTCATTGACCGTCGTGTTTGTGGTGGTGCTGGTCGTGTTGAACGTGATGGTGCATTTTTTCGTCACACGCCGCCTGCAGGCACTGTCGCGCGCCGCCGACGAAGTGAGCCTCGGCAAGCTCGACGGCGTGGCACTGCCGACCGGCGGCGGCGATGAAATCGCGTCGCTGGCCGTCTCGTTCGGACGGATGCGCACGAGCCTCGTCGCGGCATTCGAGATTCTCGACGAAGCGAAACACTGAGCGAGGCGCGTCGCGCGTAACCTTGATGAACTGGCAAGCCGAACCGCTGCCGCAGCAGATTGGCCGCTACCGCGTCGAGCGTGTGCTTGGGCGCGGTGCGATGGGCGTGGTCTATCTGGCCACCGATCCGCACATCCAGCGGCACGTCGCGCTGAAGACGATCCGCACCGAGCTGCTGCGCGACGGGCCGGCGGGCGCGAGCAGCCTCGCCGATGCGCAACTGCCCGAGCGCTTCGTCAATGAAGCACGCGCGGCGGGACGCCTCGCGCATCCGCATATCGTCGCGGTGTTCGACTACGGCGAAGCAGATGGCGTTGCCTATATCGCGCTCGAGTACGTGCACGGCGAAAGTCTCGCCGAGCGGCTCGCGCAGCATGCGCAATGCGCCACCATGATGCCGCTGGCACGCGCACTCGTATGGTTCGCACAACTGCTGGATGCGCTTGCGTATGCACACGAGCTGGGCGTGATCCACCGCGACATCAAGCCGGCCAATCTGATGATCGCGCAGCGCGGCGAATGCAAAGTGACCGACTTCGGCATCGCGCAGCTCGACACCTCCCGGCTCACGCGGGCGGGAATGATGATCGGCACACCGAGCTATATGTCGCCGGAACAGTTTTCGGGCGCGGCAATCGATGCGCGCAGCGACCTGTTTTCCGCGGGTGTCGTGCTCTACGAAATGCTGACCGGCGCCTGCCCGTTCACCGGCACGCCGGCCGCCGTGATGCAGCAGGTGTTGAACGAGATGCCGCCGGCGCCGTCGCAACGCGTGGCCGGCTTGCCCACGGAGCTCGACACGATGGTGCTGAAGGCACTCGCGAAGCGGCCCGACGACCGCTACGCGTCGGCGCAAAGCTGGCGCATCGCGCTCCTGACGCTACTCGATACGCTGACAGCCGGTGATGATCCGGACCGCACCGTGCTGGTCGCTCCCCTTACGCGCGCGGCGCTCGAACCGCCGCAGCCGGCGCCCGCTGCGCCTGCCCCTGCTGTAACGCAATGGCCACCCGAACTGCTCGCGCAACTCGAACAACGGCTCGCGAGCTATGTCGGGCCGGTCGCGACGTTACTGATCCGGCGCGCGGCCGCGCAGTCCAGCGATTCGCAGATGTTGTCGGCGCAGCTTGCCCGGCACTTGCCTGACGATGCATCGCGGCGCGAGTTCGACGCGCTGCTCGCGCGCCATGCCGCGCATGCGCGCGCCACATCGGCGGGTTTGGCACCCGCAGCGGGTAGCGCGACACGCGGTACGGTGTTCGGCTCCACTGCCGGCGATGCCACGGTCGGCGCGCCCCTCGATCCGGAACGGATTGATGCCGCCACGCGCCGGCTTGCAAGCCACATCGGACCGATTGCGCGAATCGTCGCGGCGCGGGCCGCGCGCGGCGCCGATGCAGCGACCTTCCATGCGCGGCTGGCCGACGCGTTGCCGGCTACCGTCGATAAGGCGGCGTTTCTGCGCGAACTCGATGATCCGTCCACCTGATAGGACCGGTGCATGCTTGCGCGTGCAACCTTGCATGTTGCTCGCACGACGGCGGAGTGTCACGCGGGCGGTGGACCGCTGGAGCGGAGCGCGGTGCGTCAGTGCTCGCGTGAATCGCCGCTGCTGTCGCGCTGATCTGCCGTGTCAGGCTCTGCGAAAGCATTGAGCTGTGCCTGGTACGCTCGTGTAAACGGTTCGCGAAACGCGTGCTGGAAATCGTCGCCGGCGCGCTGCTTCGTCTGCTGCCACGTATCGACGTACACGCTCCACAGACGCGCCTCGCGACTCGACAACACCGCTTCGATGCGCCCGGCAGGGCGCAGGCGCGCCTCGATCTGCTCAGGCGCAAGCCCGGACAGCGCTTCGGCGAGCGTCGCACGTATGCCGGCGATCAGCGCCAGTTCGTGATCGCGCAAATCCTTGAAGGCTTCCCGCACCGCGTCGCGCGGGCCGAGCCATGCGGCGCCGTCGTTGCACAGCATCTGCGTGAGCGCCCCTTCGGCGTCCGGAAAGCACTTGAGCGGATTATTGTCGCGCGTGTCGATCATCGTCATCGCGACGTGTGTCTGCTGCTTTGCCGTCGGGCGCGCGCGCAGCACTTCCATCGTGCCGTGCAGTGCATCCCGCAGCAGCAAGCCGATCAGGCGCGCCAGTTCGTGCGGCGGGTGGTCGCTAATCCGCTGGCGGTCGACGCCGAGGCCTTCGAATAGCGCGGCCAGCACCGCGTCGGACGCCGCGGGCGCGGGCTGCTGGACCGCCGCAGCCGGCTCGCCAGCCAACCCAGGCGCGGCTTCGAACGCGGGCCGTGCGGGCGGCAAGAGCGGTGCGACACGCGTCACGGCGTCATCGCGCGACGCGTCGCCCCGCAGCACCGTCAGCGCGGCGGCGGGCGTCGCAAAGAACGGTTCGTCCGCGACCGGTGGGAACAGGTTGCCGCGCCGCGTCGGAGGGGGCGCATGACGCCCGGTTCGCGTATCGTCAGGCGGCCGCGCGGATGCGGTATCTGCGCACGGCGCGTGTTCCGGCGAGGCGATCAGTCCCGTACGTTCAAGCTCGAGCCCAATCACGTACGCGCCGATGCTTAACGTGTCGCCGTCGCACAAGCTCACTTCGCGCGATGCATCGGCTGCGTTGCCGTTGACGAGCGTCGGATTCGCGCCGATGTCGATCAGCACATAGCGCTCGCCGCGCCATTCGATACGCGCCTGCACGCGTGAAATCGCGCGCCGCCCATCGGCCAGCACGACCGTGCACGCGGAGTCGCGCCCGAGCGTCGCGCCCTGCGCATCGACGACCACGCTGCGTTTTGCCGATGGGCCACGGATATTGAGCGTCAGGGAAGGAATGGCGGACATGGTTCGGCCCTCGATCGGTCGTCGTTCGGCGGTTGGCTGAGTTCAACCGATACAACAGCCGGTCGACGCCGCTTATTCCCCACTCGACACGACGGTGAGGACGCCGCCTGCCGCGTCGTCTACTGGCCGGCGAACTCCACCCGGTTGCGCCCGCCGCGCTTCGCGCGATACAACGCAGCGTCCGCCAGGCCGTATGCGGTGTCGAAATCCGTGCCAGCCGGATTGACGCTCACGCCAAAGCTCGCAGTGATGCGACGGTTGACAGGCGGCGCGAAAACATAGCTGCCGATCGCCTCCCGCATGTTCTCGGCCTGCCGCAGCGCATCGGCGAGTTCGTGCCCGGGCAGCAGCACGGTGAATTCCTCACCCCCTACTCGTCCGATCATCCCTCGCTCGCCGACGTTGCGCCGCAGACAGTCGACGATGCCCAGGATCACCGCGTCGCCCGTCGGATGCCCAAAATCGTCGTTGACCCGTTTAAATTCGTCGATATCGAGCACGATCATGACCGCGCTGTTGGTGCGCAGTGCCTTGATGGTCCGCTCGATCACCGCGCTACGGTTGAATACGCCCGTTAGCGCGTCATGCGTCGCGCGATACGCCAACTGCTGCGTGAGCACCTGCATCTCACGCTCGGCCCGGTCGCTACGGCCAATCAGGCGCCGCGTCTCGCGCATCAGACGCTCGAAATGCCCGATCAGCTCGCCGAGCGACTGCCGGTATTCCCGCGCATCGGCATTGACGGCCCCATATATCGCGCGTGCCTTCTCCAGCGCCTCGTTTTCATTCTTGAACAGATCGGGCACATCGCCGACAGGCGGGTCCGGATAGGGAAGAGTGGCCACCTTTGTTATCCTTGGTGAGAGACGGGGCGATCGGTAAACTCGATCGCATGAAAATCCGCCTTGAGCTCTTCGCCGAATTCAAAAATGGTCTCGTCTTCTTCGTCGCGGTACCAGTTCATCAACACACGGCTTCCCGACTGCGCCGCCTGGTCCAGCGCGTCGAACATGCTGAACAGCATCTTGGTGCTGGAGCTGTTGAAATAGGTCAGCACGACATCGATGGTGATCACGGCGCCAACCGACTCCACCAGGTACTGACCCATCTGCTCAATGACAGGTGCGTAAAAGGCTGCCGCGTTCTCGGGATAGGACTCGCCCCTGAGCAACAACGAGTGCTGGTCGAAGCGAAAATCGACCTCCGGGGACGTCGCGGTTGCGGCAATATAAAGATTATCCATGGCTCGTGGGCCTCCTTACTCAGATGATGGCCATGAGGCAAAACAGCGTGGTTCCGGGTTCGTCGGCACGCGGATGAAAAGCAAATTCGAGCGGCGCGCTTGCGTCGCGCGCCATCGTCAGGAAACCTAACCCCGCGCCCTTGCTGTCCACCGGGGTTTCAGCGCGCAAGGTGACCTTGTAGGCCGCCTTGATTTCCTCAAGGGACATGTTGCGCAGCGGTTCCAGCTTGTTGCGCAGATGATCGACGTCGGCGGTCGCGATAGGATTGACGCATAGCATCAGGTGCCGTTCACCGTCCGTGCTGATGCATACCGCGCCTTCACGGATGGTCCCTCCGCCTGTGTCGTCCGGCTGCAGCGTGCCCGACGAATACTGGACGATATTCTGTGACAGTTCGACAAAGGACGAAAACAGCTTGCGGCGGGTCGGGCCGCTCACGCCCGCGACTTCCAGTTGCAGCTTCACGACCTCGCCCATCGCCGCCACGATGTTATGAGAGAAGTAGCCTTTGTGATAGAAAAGCACGTTACGCCGACGCGCCAGTTCAAAAAATGCGCTGTCTTGATCGAGTAGTTGGGACATCTCAGTAGTAGCTAAATGCGGACACAAAAAAGGGTGACGTCGTCGCGACGGCGCTGCCCGCCCTGCCATTCGGACAGCGCCCGGCGCAGGTTCTCGCAAATCGCCGCCGGTGCTTGCGCGCGGTGTTCGACAATCAGGTCCAACGCGCGGCGCCGGCCAAACGAGATATTGCGCGCGCCACCGATCTGATCGATCAGACCATCGGTGCAAACAAATAGCAGGCTGCCGGGCCGCAGCGCGACGACGCGCGGTGTCCACGCGTAGTCGACCAGGCTGTCGACATAGCCGACGCCCATGCGGTCGCCCGCAATCGTTTCGAAATGGTCGGCGTCCGGCTGCAGGATATGCAGCGCGATCCTCGCCCCGGCAAAATGCAGCTCGCTCCTGATTGCGTCAAACCAGAAGAACGCGGCGTCCAGGCCGTCGTTGGACTGGGGCACTTCACCGGCACGCTGCGCTTGCCCGAGCAAACCCTTCACGTTCCGGTTCACGGCCGCCAGCAGCGCGGCGGGATCGCTCGGGCCGAGCTTTTCGAGGACCTGAGACAGCGACGCCGACGCGAGCAGCGTCATGAACGCGCCAGGCACGCCGTGACCGGTGCAGTCGGCTACCGCGCCGAACCAGCCATGCGCAAACGCGGCGAAGTGATAGAAGTCTCCGCCCACCACGTCGCGCGGCTCCCACACCATCGCGGCATCCGGAAGTCTCGCGGACAGCGTCTCGCGCGACGCGCGCAGCATCGCGCGCTGGATCACGCTCGCGTATTCGATGCTTTGCATGATCTGGCGATTCTTTTCCGCCTGCATTTCCGCCACCGCGCCCATCAACTGCAGGCCGCTGCCCAGTCCGGCGAAGCAGCCGTCACGCGTCACGATAAAACCGTCGATAAGCGCCTTTTCGCCGGTCTCGACCGCCTTGAAGGTGAGCGCTTCAATGCTCATGCCGGCGTCGACGACCAGTGGCTCCTTGTCCATAAACGCGATGCAGCTTTTCCTGTCGTACAGTTCGCGGTGGAAAGGCTTGCTCATTTGCGACAGAAATATATCGCGGTTGATCAGGCCAATTGGCCGGTTCCCTTCAATGACGGCCAGACTGGCGACATCGCCGCGGGACGAAAAAATTTCCATCACGAATGAGTTGGAATCTTGTGCGTCGACGGCCGGGACTTCCTGACATAAATCGCCGGCAGAATGGGGATCGCCCTGCCTGGACGAGCGGCGAAACCGCGAAAACGCTGGGTGCATGGCGAGCGGGCCAAGGTGTGACAGGAAGCCAGCACGCTAATAGTTCTCTATGTCCTTTACGTGACAGATTCTACGGATTCGGGCATATATTAAACGCAAACGTTTCATTCGATACATTCATTTTTGCGGAAGAAAAATAATTACATTCGACCGTCATCGCTTAAATCGCGCGATATAAGTTAATGCAAACGTTTGCTGTTCGGGATTCAGAAAAATTAATCGGATAAAGCGGATGTTGCAAAAGCGCACGCGGGAATGCTCATTCCGCGCGCTCAGGCAGGAGAACCGGATTGCGCGGCGCGCGCGACGACACGTCCGCGCTCTCCCGACGGTGCCTGAAAAGACGGCTCGCACACCACTGAAGCGTGCAGCACAACGCAAGATAGACGCCCCCCACCAACAGAAAAATCTGCGCCGGATAGACCATCAACCGGCTATTGACCTGCGTGGCAAGAAACGTAAAGTCCGGCACGCTGACGATGTAAGCAAGCGATGTGTCCTTGACCAGCGTCACCCATTGATTGACAAACGACGGCGCCATCATCCGCAACGCCTGCGGCAACTGCACGTAGCGTAGCGCCTGCCAGCGTGTCATGCCGAGCGATAGCGCCGCCGCCTCTTGCGCCGCGCCGACCGCATCGAGCCCGGCATGAACCGAGTGCGACAGATAGGCGCCGCCGATCAGCACCAGCGCGCACACCACGGCCGCGAGTCCCGGCACGTCGGCATGCAGCAATATCGGCATCAGGAAGAACGTCCAGAAGATCAGCATCAGCACCGGAATCGCGCGAAAAAAGCCGATCACGGCGACCAGCAGCAGATGCACGGCGCCGCGCGTCCACCACAGCAGGATCCCGCCCGCCAATCCGACGCACGCGGACAGCAGCGCCGACACGATCGACATCGCGACCGTCAGTGCCACGCCGCCGAGCGGACCATCGGGAAACGCGCCGAGCAGCAGATACCGGAGCGTCGGCAGCCATTCCTGCAAGCTCATCGTCACTTCCGCCCCCGCTCATCCCTGCCCGCGTGGCGCGCGACTAGCAAGAGCGCTTCGATCAACGCAATCGTCGCGACGTACAGCACCGTCGCGGCGCCGAACGCCTGAAACGTTTTGAACGTTTCGGTATCGACCTGGCGCGACACATACGACAGTTCGGCCAGACCGATCGCCATCGTCAGGGACGAGTTCTTCACGACGTTCATGTACTGCCCCGCCAGCGGTGGCATCGCGATCCGTACCGCCTGCGGCAGAATCACGTGGCGAAAGGTCGACCATGGCGTCAAGCCCAACGCCGCGGCCGCGTGGTACTGGCCGCGCGGCACACCGCGCATGCCCGCCCTGAACTCCTCGCCGATGAACGTCGTGGTATAGCAGGTCAGGCCGATCCAACCGGCAACGAACTCGAAAGACGGCCAGGCGAGCCTGAATCCACCGGCGTGCAGCACATGCGGTGCGTTGAGCCAGTCCATCCACGATGGCGGCAGCAACGTTGCGGCGCCGAAGTACCAGAACAGCAACTGCACGAGCAGCGGCGAATTGCGAAACACGAGTACATAGAGCGCGGCGGTACGCGCGATGCGTTGTCGCCGCGCCTGATGCGCGAGCGCGAGCGCGAAACCCAGCACGGTCGATGCGACCATCACGCCCACGCTTAACGTGAGCGTCGTCGCGAAGCCTTGCAAGATCCACCCGGTGTACTTCGGTTGCAGCCAGCCGTCCATCTATGCCCGTTCTTTCCGTTTGTCTGCCCGCCCGTGGACGTTGCCGCCCCGGTCGACGCGGCACGCGTCCCTAAGCGCGGCACGCGTCCCTCTGATGCGCGCGAGCGCTCAGCTCTTCTGCGGATCGCCGATGCGGAACAGGCGCGGCAACGGCGCACGGCTCGTCGGACCAAACCATTGGTCGTAGATCTTCGCGGCCGTTCCATCCGCCTCGAGCGCCTTCAGGGTTTCATCGACCACGCCGACGAGGCGCGTCTCTCCTTTGGGCGCCCCTACCCCTTCATAGTCGTTCGAGATGGTGAACGGCGGAATTTCGTAGTTGGCTTTGTCGGGCACATTGGCGAGCAACGCGACCAGTTTCGGCCCATCCTGCGTGATCGCCTGGACGTTGCCCGTGCGCAGCGCGGCAAAAGCGAACGGCGTATCGTCGTACGTGACGATCGTCGCGCCCGGGAACTGCGCACGCACCTGCTGCTCGTTCGTGGTGCCTTTCGCGGCGCCCACGCGCAATCCGTTCAGTTGCTGCGGTGACGTCAGCACGCCCTTTTTCGCCAGAAACTGCGTGCCGGAAGCAAAGTACGGCGTGCTGAAGTCGACTTCCTTCTTGCGCTCGTCCGTGATCGTGAAGTTCGCGAAGACGAGGTCGACCTTCCCCGACTTCAGGAACGCGATGCGGTTGGCCGGGTTGGTCGGCTGAATCTCGAGCTTCACGCCGAGACGGTTCGCGACGGCGCGTGCGTAATCGACGTCGAGTCCGACAATCTGATTGCTCTTCGGATCGACGAAGCCGAATGGCGGATTGCTGTCGAATGTCGCGACGCGCAGCACGCCGGCCTTTTTGATGTCGTCGAGCCGGTCAGCCTGGGCGGCACTGGAAACGGCGAGCAGCAGGCCGACGACGATTGCGGCGAATGGGCGGATTTTCATTCTTTTAAGAGTCATGGCAGCGGGTGATAAGCGCCGCGGGGGCACGGCATCGTGCATTCCCGTGGCGGCGAGCCGCGACTTTATCAACGCTGGCGCGCGCGGCGAACGAATAAATCGTCAGGTGCTAAGCGCCACGCGTCATATGCGGACCCGCAGCCAACGCGTTGCGGTGCGCCGCGCGCTCGCGCGGCGACATATGCGCGCTGCTGCTTTCGATGTGAGCTTTTCTTGGTTCTCTCGACGAATCGCTCTGGCCTAGAGTGGTCGATCGGCACACAAGCGCCCCGTCCCATCGCGAGAAAGACCATGTCACACACCTGGCGAAACACGCTTATCCACACGCTCAAACGCGCGCTCGCGGCATGCGCCGCGCTCACGCTGCTGTTCGCCGCCGCGCCCCCGGCGTTTTCCGCGGCCGCAGCAGCGCCCGCGGAACTGAAGCTCGACTATGCGTACTATTCGCCGGAAAGCCTCGTCATCCGACGCAACGGCTGGCTCGAGCAGGAGTTTGCGGCCGATCACACGAAAGTCGAGTGGGTACTGAGCCTCGGCAGCAACCGCGCACTCGAGTATCTGAACAGCGGCGCGATCGACATCGGCTCGACCGCGGGCCTCGCCGCCGTGCTAGGCAAGGCGAACGGCAATCCGATCCGGACTGTCTACATTTTTTCGCGCCCCGAATGGACCGCGCTTGTCGTGCGCAAGGATTCACCCTTGAAGACGGTCGCTGATCTGAAGGGCAAGAAAATCGCCGCGACCAAGGGCACCGATCCTTACCTGTTCACGTTGCGCGCGCTGCACGAAGCCGAACTCTCGCGCAACGATGTCGAGATCGTGAACCTCCAGCATCCGGATGGACGCACCGCGCTGCTCAATGGCCAGGTCGACGCATGGGCCGGACTCGACCCGCACATGGCCGCCGCGCAGATCGACAACGGGGCGCGTCTACTGTACCGCAACGTGGACTTCAATACGTGGGGATTCCTGAATGCCCGTGAAGACTTCATCGCGCACTATCCCGACACTGTCGCGCGCGTCCTGAAAGTTTACGAAAAGGCGCGGCAATGGATCGGCTCGCATCCGGATGAAACGGCGCGCATCGTGGCCGAGGAATCGAAAGTGTCGTTCGAGGTCGCGAAGCTGCAACTAAGCCGCACGGACTTTAGCCAGCCGCAACCGGGTGCGCAGCAAATCGCCGCCCTGAAGGCGGCGGCGCCCGTTCTGGCCCAGGAGCAGCTCGTCAGGTCCGGCACCGACCTGAACCAGGTCATCGATTCGTTGATCGAGGTTCGTCTTGCGCGGCAAGCGATCGCTTCAGCGGATTCGAAATAGGTTCGAGCGATGGCCGCCGAAGACACGCTTACGGATTCGTTCAGGTTCCGTGCACAACCCGCTGCGCGGCCCACCGTGCAAGCGGCCGCTAGCGGCAGCACCCTGCCGGCCGCGAGCGCGCCGGCGTCTGTCACGCGACGCACGAACGCCGCATCGCGACGCATCGCACGCTGGCGTCTCGCGGGACTGCTGCTGCCGTTCGCGCTGCTCGCGGTGGTCGAAGCGCTGGTCCGAACCGGCGTACTGCCCGATCATCTGGTGCCCGCACCCACCGCGATCGTGACGACGCTCGTGCAACTCGGCGCTGCGGGGTTGCTGCGGCACGTCGTCGCGAGCACGCTGCGGGTGTTCGCCGGCTTCGGCTGCGGTGTCGCACTCGCGCTTGTCGCCGGCGCGGCGATGGGACTAAGCCGGCAACTCGATGCGCTGCTCGATCCGAGCTTCCAGGCGCTGCGCGCGATTCCGTCGCTCGCCTGGGTGCCGATCCTGTTGCTCTGGATGGGCATCGACGAAGCGCCGAAGATCACACTCGTCGCAATTGGCGCGTTCTTTCCGGCGCACCTCGCGGTTGTGTCCGGCATCCGCGGCGTGGACCGCAAGCTGATCGAACTTGGCGAGGTCCACCGCTTAAGCCGTGGCGCGTTGTTCGTGCGCATCCTGTTGCCGGCGGCGCTACCGCAGATCTTCACCGGTCTGCGGACCGGCCTGAGTCTCGCGTGGATGTTCATGGTCGCTGCCGAACTGATCGCGGCAACGCGCGGACTCGGTTATCTGTTGAGCGACGGCCGCGAAACCGGTCGCCCCGACATCGTATTCGGCGCGATTCTGCTGCTCGCGCTGCTCGGCAAGCTTACCGACAGCGCGCTGAAAATCGTCGAAGCGCGGCTGCTTGCGTCGCGCGATACCGTCGATCCAGGCACACGTCAATGAGCGCCGCGCAACCGGCTGTTGCAGCGCATCCGTTGCTCGAGGCGGTCATCGAAACGAAGCGTTTCGGCGAACATACGGTGCTCGAAGAAACCCTGTTGCGTATCGCGCATGGCGAGATCGTCAGTCTTGTCGGTCCGAGTGGCAGCGGCAAAAGCACGTTGTTGCGCATCGTCGCCGGGCTCGATCGCGATTTCGCCGGCACGGTCGCGCTCGACGGCGTTGTCCAGCAGGGTCCTTCGGCGCAATTGGGTGTGATCTTTCAGGAGCCGCGCCTGCTGCCGTGGTTGACTGTCGCCGACAACGTCTGCTTCCCGGCACGGGCGCGGGACGGATCCGGCAAGCGTGCCGAACGGCTCCTCGAAGAAGTCGGACTGGCGCGCATCGGTGGGCGATGGCCCAAGCAGTTGTCAGGCGGCATGGCGCAGCGCGTCGCGCTTGCGCGCGGACTCTTTTCCCAACCGCGTCTGCTGCTGCTCGACGAACCCTTCAGCGCGGTCGACGCCATCACACGCATGCGGCTACAAGACCTGTTGCTGTCGATCACGCGTGCGCACGGGATGGCCGCGCTGGTTGTCACGCACGATCTCGATGAAGCGCTGCTCCTGTCCGACCGCGTGCTGCTGATGGCGCCGCCCGACGGCAGCCACGCCGCACGCATCGTGCGCGAAACGACTGTCGATACGCCGCAACCTCGCTTGCGCGACGCGATCGTCGATGGACGGCTGCGCAGCCAACTGTTGGCGGACCTTGCCGCGCTCGCGCCTACGTCGTGTTACGCATATCCAAGTGAAATCTGATTGGTTAGCCACGCGCGTGCGCGACGCTAAGCTTTCCTTTCCACCCCTCCATGCACGGTAGAAACATCAATGGACATCAAACGCGTTATCCGGACGCTCGCTGCCAGCACAGCCTTTGCGTCGCTGCTCGGTTATGGTCTGTCATCCGCGCAGGCCGAGACTGTCAACATCGCTTACCAGTATGGTGCGGATCCGGCAAAACTCGCGCAGGCGAGCGCCGCCTATGAAAAAGCCACCGGCTGGACGATCAACTGGCGCCGCTTCGACACCGGCGCCGATATCGTGGCCGCACTCGCGTCGGGCGATATCCAGATCGGCGACGTCGGCTCCAGTCCGTTCGCGGCCGCGGTGAGCCGCGGCGTGCCGATCGAGGCCGTCGTGCTGAATGCGCTGACCGGTGGCTCCGAGGCACTGGTCGTGCGCAACGGCGCGCACATTGACAAGCCCCAGGATCTGATCGGCAAGACCATCGCCACACCTTACGTGTCGACCAGCCACTACAGCCTGCTCGCCGCGTTGAAGCACTGGGGCATCAAGCCGAGCCAGGTTCGGATCGTCAATCTCGGGCCGACCGAAATTGTCGCCGCATGGACGCGCGGCGATATCGATGCGGCGTATACGTGGGACCCGGCGCTGGGCAAGGCCAAGGAAAGCGGCCACGTGCTCGTCGACTCGACTGAAGTCGGCCAGTGGGGCGCGCCGACCTTCGACCTGTGGGCCGTACGCAAGGACTTCGCGCAAGCGCATCCTGAGTTCGTCGGCAAATTCGTCTCGGTCACGCTGAACGCGATCTCCCATTATCGGCACGACGGCAAAGCGTGGAACGCCGGCTCACAGGAAGTCGCGGCGATTTCGAAGCTGAGCGGCGCCAATGCGTCCGACGTGCCGCAACTGCTCGCGGGGAACGTCTACCCGACAGCAAGCGAACAATCGTCGGCGGATCTGTTAGGCGGCGGCACCGCCAAAGCGATCGCGGCGACGGCGAATTTCCTGCAGGAACAGAAGAAGATCGACCATGTTCTGCCGGACTACAGTGCAGCGGTGACGCCGCGGTTCGTCGCGGCCGCCGCGTCGAAATGAACGCGCTGGTGGCACACCTTGACAGACAGCGGACCCGACATGGCTGAACTGCGTGCGCAACAGGTATCCGTGACCTATCGGACCGCACGCGGGCCGCTCACCGCGCTGCACGATGTGTCGGTCTCGGTGCGCAGCGGCGAGATCGTGGTCGCGCTGGGCGCGTCCGGCTGCGGCAAGAGCACGCTGCTCGCGCTGCTGGCCGGCTTTCAGACGCCGACCGCGGGCCTCGTCACGGTCGACGGCGTACCGGTGTCCGGCCCGGATGCGAAGCGCGGCGTCGTGTTTCAGGACGACGCGTTGATGCCGTGGCTCGACGTGATCGACAACGTCGGCTTCGGGCTGCGCATGCGCGGCGTTGCGCGCGCGGCACGCGAGGCGCGCGCGTCCGAGGTGCTGCGGCTCGTGCGGCTCGCCGGCTTCGAGCGCCATCGGATCGGTGAAATCTCAGGTGGCATGCGTCAGCGCGTCGGACTCGCGCGGGCGCTCGCTGCGGACCCGGCCTTCCTGCTGATGGACGAACCGCTCGGCGCATTGGATGCGCTGACGCGGGAACACATGCAGACGCTGTTGCTCGACGTCTGGCGGGAGACCGGCAAAGGGGTATTCCTGATCACGCACAGCATCGAAGAGGCCGTGCTGCTCGCCACCGAACTGCTGATCCTGTCGCCGAGGCCCGGACGCGTCGTCGCCCGCCATCGGCTCGACTTCGCGCGGCGCTACGCGGCAGGCGAACCGCTGCGCTCGATCCGCACCGATCCGGCCTTTACGGCCATTCATATGGAGCTGCTCGACCAGCTCGTGCGCGAAACCGAGGAGACCGGCGATGTCGACCGCTGAACCTCACCGCACCGGCTCGCTGACGAACAGCGGCACACACGTCGGCATACAAGGCGGCACACGGCCGGACACCGTCGGGCGGCGCTTGTTCCAGCGCATCGATGCCGGACTGGCCGCCACGGTGGTCACCGTCCTCACGCTGCTGGCGGCGTGGTGGCTCGCGAGCCATCTGCACTGGGTGCCGATGGTGCTGCTGCCGGCGCCCGAAACGGTCGCCGGCAAGCTCGTGCAACTGGCTACCGAAGGGTTCGACGACGCGACGCTCGGCCAGCATCTGCTGGCGAGCCTGTCGCGCATCGCGGTCGCGTTCGTGCTCGCGCTGGTTACCGCGATTCCCGCAGGCCTCATCATCGCGACCAACCGCATCGCGCGCGGCGTACTCGATCCGGTCATCGAGTTTTATCGACCGATTCCGCCGCTGGCTTATCTGCCGCTGATGGTGATCTGGTTCGGTATCGGCGAGCTGTCGAAAGTGCTGCTCATCTATCTGACGATTTTCGCGCCGCTGACGATCGCCACCGCGTCCGGCGCGCGCCGGGTCGCGAAGAGCCGGCTGCTTGCGGCCGCCTCGCTTGGTGCAACCCGTTTCAAGCTGTTGCGATATGTGGTGTTGCCCAGCGCACTCCCCGACATCCTGACCGGACTGCGCATTGCGCTCGGCGCCGGCTGGTCGACGCTCGTCGCGGCTGAGCTGATCGCCGCGACGCGCGGCCTGGGCTTCATGGTCTACTCGGCGTCGCGCTTTCTGGTCACGGACGTGGTGATCGCGGGCATTCTTGTGATCGGTGCGATCGCGCTGATACTCGAACTGGGGCTGCGCTGGCTACAGCGCAAACTGACGCCGTGGCACGCGGACGATTGACCGGCGCGCCGATGCGCTAACGCATTACCCCGGGACACGCGGCGACGGCGAAGCGGTTACCCAGCCCTATCGGGCCGCGGCGACCTCTTTGCAAAATCGGTTGCCAACCCGCAGTCTGGCATCTCACGAACCTGCTGGTACGTCGTTCGACGAAATGTGAAGTCCTCCTTCTGCGGCGTCGCACGACATTGAGTACCATCGGTACAGTCTGTGTAACGTCTACCGCACGACAATGCGTTCCATATCGCCCTCCTCTCGTCGTCTTCTGACGTTCTCGGGTCGTACCGCACTGGCGGCGACGCTCGCGCTGCTCTGCGCGATCCTGCTCGGGTTGCACGAGCCTCATTGGGCCGCCTGGACGGTCGTGTCGGTCGGCAACGCCGCACGCGGGGACGGTCTGCTTAAATCGTTTTACCGGGCGATCGGAACGGCGGTTGGCGCGCCGGCTGGCGTCCTCCTCGTTTTCGCCGCGCACGGCAGTGAACCGTGGTTGATCGGCTTGCTGGCGGCATGGCTTGCCGTGTGCGTGTACGCCGGCGTCGCCTCGCGCAATTACCGCGCGTACGCGACGGTACTCGCCGGCTACAGCGCGGTCATCGTTGCTATGTCCGTGTCCGGCGACAGCGGACAACTGTTCGAGATGGGCGCAGACCGCTGCCTGGCCATTCTTATCGGCATCGCCAGCGCACTGCTTGTGCTTCTTTTATCGCGTGACGCACAAAGCGGTCATGCAAACCGACGGCTAAGGGTCGCGATTGCCGCAGCATGCGACTGGTGCGCCGACCGGCTCGCCGGCCTGCCGCGCGCAAAGGCCGGAGACGGCAGCGGTCCGCAAAGGCTGCGTGGACAACTGAACGATATTCTGGCGCTCGACGGCGCGGTGCATAGCGCGGCGGCCGAGTCGCCGGCGCTGTGGACCCGTGCGCGCCCGTTGCATGGCGTCGTGTCGGCGCTAGTCGAACTGCTCGTCGTGTCACGCGGCGTCGAGCGAATTTTTGTGGACAAGGCGCCTGGAACTGACCCGATTGACGGTGCAATCAACATGGCCGTCGCTGACGTCGGAAAGCTGCTGACGTCCATTTCGAGCGCGCTGCGCGGCGCTCTCCCCGGGGAGGGCGACAAGCTCCCGGACTTACGCGCACAGGCGCTGGCACTGCACAGCACGCTCGCGTCCATTCGTGCGGCAAACGTGCTCGAACGCCGGCGCATCGATCTCCTGTCCGCGCTGCTGCACGCAGTGGAAGCGACCCTGCGAACCTATGCCGCTCTGGCTACGGGACAACGCGAGAACGACCCACCTGGCTATCCTGCACCGGTCTACGCGGTCGACCAACGCTACGCGGTCGCCGCAGCGTTGCGCGCCGGTTCGGTGCTACTGCTGGCGGGAGCCATCTGGATCGCCACCGGCTGGGAAAATGGACGCCTGTGCGCCGCATTCACGGCTATTACGATTGCGTTATTCGCCGTTCGCCCCGACCCCCGCCACGCCGGCATTCACTTTCTCGCGTCAGGCGCGGTTGGGGCAAGCGTAGCCTTTCTGTTCTACGTGACGATTGCGCGGCACCTGTCATCGCACACGTTGGGCATCGTACTGATGGAAGGCATCATCGTTTTTCTCGCGATTGTCATCGCGTCCGGGCTTTCAAACAGGTTTTGGGCGTCCGGCTTCTGCATGGCATTCTTCGCCATGTCGGACCCGGCCGCGATCGCTCATTCGAGCGTAGCTGCCGTAAGCGGGCATGTGCTCGGCGTGGTGTCAGGCTGCGCGCTGGCCGTGCTCGCGTTTCATCTTGTTCCGTCGCGCAGACTCGAAAACCGATGGCGCAAACAGAGCCTTAAACAGATGGTCGGCGCAATCAGGACACTGATTCCTTCGCGTGTCGGGCCATACGGTGCGCCAACGCACCACGCGTGGCAAACCCGAAGCATCGATACGCTCATGCGGATTGCTTTGCCCGCCGCTTCTGAAGCGGAAGTGAGCGAATGCATGTCGTGGATCGAAGTCGGGGTGGAACTGCTCAGAATTCAGGATACTTTGCGCGCCGATGGCGAATTGCTTTCACCCGCCGCGAAAAAGACGACCGACGCTTTGCTCGCGGACCTGAGGGATCGCGAACCTCAAACATGGTATCCGCGGCTTATTGCGGCCGATGCTGAACTGCAAGACGAGACGCTGCTGGCCGATCAGACTGTACTCAGCATCCGCGCAAGGGTTCTTGAGCTGGCCTCGCTGTTGAAAAGCATTACCGCCGCCCGCCACGACACCGACCGCGCAGCGCAGCAACCCAGCGAAAGAAGCAAAGCAATGAAAGAAGCCGGCTGGGCGACGTGACAAACCTTGTCCGAAACATTACGGACAGCGAACCTCACGGGTGATCCGGCGCGGTCGGCGCAGCCCCCGTGCCGCCCTGCGCGGCGCCGCCTGCCGGCGCCCCAGCGCCGCCGCGCGCCGCGGCTTGCCGGGCCGCCACGCGCGCTTCGGCTTCCAGAATGTTGGCCGGGTAATTGGTGTTGTCGCCCCAACCTGGACGGTAGCCCGCCTGCTCGACCTGTATCAGGTCCTGAACCACCTCCTCGCGCGTCAATGGGTGGTCGCTTTGCGCATAGGCCCCCAAAGGCCACGCGAGTGTCGCGGCGACAGCGCACAGTAATGACAGCGACGATTTCATGGCAGTCCCTCCAGCGGTTCAACCCTTCTTCGACACATCACACACCGCACAAATTCCATCCTTGCGCGCCTGATCATGGCGAGCACGCGTCGATTATGCGCCCGCACATCATGTGCACCCGCTTCGTCGAGACCGGCTGTACCGAATTCGGTCTGCGTGAAACCGGGCGCCCGCGCGGCGCCAGGATGCGATCGGGCGCGCCGACGCAATGGCGCTTATGATCAGGCAGGCACATCGCGTCGGCTCGCGTCGATGCCGACCGGCGAGACGCCCCCATCGTCGGACCAGCATTTTTCGCACCACCGTCAAGGGCTGAATATGCCGATCTGGAAACAATTCGTCGCGCTGGCGTAGACCGTATTAATTTTGTCACCGTTGCGACAATAAATTTGTCAATCTGCGGTCGTGCGGTGCGTTATCGCCTGAAGAGCCTTGCTGCATAAGGATTCGAGGGAGCGAAATAAAAGTATTACCGGCGAGGCGGCTCGTCGCCGCATCATCCGGCTGCACTGCACTATCATTTCGTGATGCGCAAGCCTGCCGCTGAATCTGGATGGAAGCACATATCGTGGCTGTTGCCGTGATTCGCCGGCCTTTGGCTGCTTTCGTGGCTCGGCACTGCCGGTGGCGGTCGCGGCTTGATTCCCTTTGGCTGGGACATACTGCTTGTCGCGGTCTGGAGTCTTGTCATGCAACCGCGATGCGCTGCGCGCTCCTGAAAGAGCTATCGTGCGCGATGATGGAGCGGATGAACGAGACGAGCTGAGCCTGCGACGCAAAGCCGATGGCGCCGCCGACATCCGCAGGGGCGAGCCATGTAGCCATTCTGGACACGGGACATCACGACCGATAGCCCCGAGCAAGACAACACATATCAGGCGGACCCGGTGAGCCACGTACGGGTCACGTCGCTGCTGCCTCCCACAGCGGCGCACACCCCAAGCACGATTCTTGTGTATGCGGGACTCTGATACTGCCATCAGCTCATGTTATTCGGCGTGATCCTGCAGCGACTCCTACTGCGGAACCTGTTTCCGGCCGGAAAACGGCTGACCGTGATAGGGCGATTTCGATTTCTTCATATCCCCATCTTACGCGACCGCCTCATCAACATGACAACGCCCGCAATACATTCACGTGTCGTTTATCGCCTCTCTACAGTGCGTCGCCGGACGGGTTCTATGATCTTAGTGACATCGAACAGGGGCAGACAAACGTACGTTTTCAGGCAAGCCTGCGTCGATGGTTTGTCGTCTCAGCCCCACTTACAGGGCTCTGAAACGCCCAGATGTTTCCGCTCGTCAGGCTTCCCAGGAAGGCGGTCCGCCGGTTGGCACCACCGAATGCAAGGCTCGATACATTACCGAGTGGGGCATTCCCGGGAGGTCCCTGCATGTCTTCCCATGTCAGGGTGCCGGAGAGAATTCCGGTTGCGACCCGTTCAGCATGGCGCTCATCCGGCTCATCAATCACGACCTGAAGCTCCCCGTCTGGACGGATTACAAGTAGCCGGTTGCTGGCGATGCACGTCACCCACAGTCCACCCCATTCATCAAACGTCAAGCCGTCGGGCAGGTCTGCGCCGCCAAGCTGTACGACCGTCTCCTGCCGACCAAGCTTCCCATCAGGCGCCAGGCGAAGCCGGCTCACGCGCTGTGCGTACGTCTCATTGACGTACACCCACTGCCCGTCGGGAGAAAACGCTATCTCGTTGGTGTACCCAAGGCCATCGGCAACGATCCGCGCCCCACGGTCGTCCATGTAGCCGATAAAACCATCGGCCACCGTCTTGTTCCAGGCAAGGCTGCGCGGCGTTTTGCGAGTGCTGACCGTGAACCAGATACCGCCGTTATTCTCGACCGACACGTAGTTGGTCGGAGGAAGCGCCACGCCGTCCACGGCCTCGATGACGGGAGCAACATTTCCTTCGCGATCAATCGAGAACACGCCACCATCCGTGACACCCAGATGCGCAAACAGGACCTTGCCGTCTGTAGTGACAGCGATTCCGTTCGGCAGGAATCGGCGGTCGCTCTTTATCATCACGTGCCTGACAGAGCCGTCGACCGCCACGACCGAATATCCTCCACTAGCGTGACCTGTCACCAGCTCCCCGTCTGCCAGCGCAAGGACGCACTCGGGTCGGCTGACTCCAACGCCTACGGATGTCAGGTCAGACAACCTTAGCCTAAAGTCATGGGGCACAGGATATTGCACTGTATTCATTTCATTGCGTCCGGGTAAGGGTTAACAAAGCAACTGCTCGCGCAAGCTGACAACTACTGCGCACGGATGGGTCAGGATTCCGCGCAAATCAGTGGTAGTTGCACGCGCCGAAGAAGCGACTCCCCGCCGACGCGCGCTCAAGGCCATCGACAAACGCGCTAGCATCCTGCTCCGACATGACGCCGATTTTCGGCAGCGTGATGCGCAACGTAGGAAGGTGCGACGCCCTGAAATTGACCCGGCCGACGTCGGGCCGCCACGAAGGCATGCGACCAGTCGAGATCGAAGCCGCCGTCGACAAGCAGCCGTGGCATCAGGCGCATGACTGTTGGGTGCACGAGCATCGCCGAGAGCAGCTTGCGGTTCGTCCCGACCCCACAGTCGGATTCATCCGTTAGGTACGAGAGCGAGGAGAACTCGCCGTCAAACACGACGAGCCTGCCGCCGGGCCGCAACAGGCGCCGGCCTTGTGCGAGCACCGTGGCAGGGTCCACGACGTGGATCACGAGCGTATGCATGATGAGGACGTCAAAGCCTCCCTCCGGCAAACCGGGCTTGCACGCATCTCCGGTGCGGAAGTCGATGCGGTCCTCCACCCCCTCGCTGCGTGCAAGTTGTCGCCCCATGTCGATCAGAGTACCGCTGATGTCGAGTGCGGTGATCGACCCTTTGAATCCGGGGTGCTTCGCAAGCGCGCGGGCCACGATACCGGTGCCGCATCCGAGATCGAGAATCGACTCGTTTCCGCTCAACTCGAGCATATCGAGATACCCAGCGATCGAGTCGATCAAGAATAAATGCCTGGCGCGTCCCTCCAGGCGGGCCGCGATCGCCTCCAGTGTTTCTTCGTCGAGCTGGAAGGTCCCGCCGTAGGGATCGGCACCCGTGAACTGAGTCTGGTCAACCATGCTAACTCCCGAGTGATGGATAGGGGGATGAACAATGGGTGGCATAGCGGAGTGCGATATTTTTCGCGCTCCGGAGCTGCGCCTCGTACACCGGCTTATGAGCACCTTCCCTGACATGAGTCTCAATGTCTATGGGACCCGGCACGCGCGCCAGGTGCTTATCGAAGATATGTCCGGCGACGCGTGCGACCACATGCGGCGAGGCGTCCAGACGAATCTGCACCTGAACCAAGGTGACCGGAATCGTCATGACGCTGGTCACGACATTGCCGACTATGACCGCAAGAATGCCTTCCTGTCCGACGACCGCATCAAGCACGGGCGAGCCTGAATAGGCCATATTGGGGAAAGCGCAAACCAGTGCTACCAGAGCGCTTTCAGCAAGGCCGCGGAGCAACGTCGAGATCAGACAGGGAATGTTCTCGATCACAGATGACGACGTTTTCAGGACGCCGTTTAGCAACGCAAGCGGTAACGCGAACCGCACGACAAAGTCGGCGAAAACGGGGGCGGACGTTTTAGGGACAGTGCAGTATTTGACAGCGAGCAATCCGATGGCGACGACAAAAACGACGGGAAGTAGTGCGGATAGTACGGTCTGAGCCATGGTTGCACGGGGAAGAGACGGTCAAAGGCAGCAGCATTTCGTCCCCAGCATAACTCGAAAATTATCTCGAATGTTATGATATAACACGATGTGATGTTATTAATAGCGGTAATCAAATCGCAATGCATCCCTATGTATGTGTTTTGTTATCCTGATTATTTGTTGATTGGGTATTATTTAAAACTAGCTGCGTTTCGTTTAATAGAGCTGCCCTTCGCTTTTATAAAGCACGTCCGTCTATAGTGTTAGTGTGTACACGCTCGCGATTCTAATGACATGATTTCTCCACTCATGTCATAACGGACAAATATCTAATCGGGCTTCTTCGACGCTGTCTTCGATCAATAACCTCCAGGCCAAGCTCGGTACCGCGCAAGCCCGCTTCACGGCGATTTCGCGGTCGCAGCAGAACGAATTGACCGACTTGGCGAGCGCGCAATCGCAAATCACGGACGCTGACTTCGCACAGGAAACGGCAAACCTGGGCAAGGTGCAAGTGCTGGAGCAATCAGGTACAGCGGTGCTCGCACAAGCGAACGCGCGGCCGCAGCAAATGCTGAAGCTTCTCCAGTAAGTACAGCCCAAGCGGTAGGAGACGAAAGTACGCTACCGGTTTTGCAGAAGGCCGAAACAACATGGTCAAGAACAAACGAGCGTATGGATCTAGCGCCGCGAACCCTAGTTCCTAAAAGTCGAACACAAATATTATTGCTACAACATAACATACTGTGAAAGATCTGCCGACTGCCATATTTCTTCGATGTGCTCGCGCAAAACTGCGCCGGTATCTCGTCGCGCGGTCTTCTCACGTGTTTTCCGTTCACAGCGACATACACGCGGAGTAAGTGAGGCGCGTGGTCCGCTCCGAGTTGTCGCCGCTCTGACTATTAAGTAAGCCGCAGTCCGAGCCTTAACGTCCACCAGTTCATATTTGGTCAAGGAGAAAAAATGCGTACAGCCACGCTCAAGCGTCTTGATGGCACGAGTGTCGATCCTGCAGTGATCGTCGCCTTTCGTAAGCAGTTCAAAGGGAAATCCCTCATGTCAGGCGACGAAGGCTACGAGAAAGCTCGCGCCATCTGGAACGCGAACATAGACAAGCGACCGGGATTGATCGCGTGTTGCACAAGCGTAGCCGACGTCATCGACTCAGTGAAGTTCGCCCGGGAGAACGACCTGCTCGTCGCGGTAAAAAGCGGTGGTCACAATGTCGCGGGCCGGTCCCTGTGCGACGATGGCATCGTGATCGATCTGTCGGCAATGAACCGCGTGTCGGTGAACCCGACAGCACGCACGGTCGATGTACAGGGCGGTGCGCTACTCGCCGACCTGGACCGGGAGACGCATCCGTATGGCCTCGCCGTACCGTCTGGCGTCGTGTCCGCGACGGGCATCGCCGGGTTGACGCTGGGTGGCGGCGTGGGCTGGCTCGTACGCAGATACGGTATGACAATCGACAATCTGCTGTCGTGTGAAGTCGTGACCGCGAACGGAGAATTCCTCACAGCGAGCGCCGATACGAACGCAGATCTGTTTTGGGGGTTGCGCGGGGGGGGTGGCAACTTTGGCATCGTGACATCGTTCACGTTCCGGGCACACCCGGTGAAGACGGTACTGGGTGGGGTTCTTTTGTATCCGCGCGCCGATGCGCGTTCGGTATTGCGTCACTATCGTGACTTCATGACAACCGCCCCCGAAGAATTGACCGCATACGCGGTCCTGATGTCGACCCCGGAAGGCGTGCCTGCGGTCGGGCTCCTTGTCTGCTACTGCTCCGACGTGTCCGAAGGGGAGCGTGTACTCGCGCCGTTGCGTCAATTTGGCACACCAATGCAGGATGCGATAGAGCCGATGCCATTCCCGGTAATGCAATCGCTGCTCGAGCAGTCCCCGCCGGACGTGTCGCATGCCTATTGGAAATCGACATTCGTCAAGGCGCTCGGCGACGACACGATCGATCTGTTAATCGAACATATGGAACGCTCCAGGTCGCCATTGACGGCAACCGTGGTCGAGTACTATGCCGGCGCGCCAACGCGTATCGATCGTGCCGACACCGCATTTTCCCAGCGTGCCCCGCTGTACAACATCAACATCGCTACAAAGTGGCGCGATCCCGCTGAGAGCGACCAGCACATTGGCTGGACGAGAGCGTTATTCGATGCGCTGCGGCCGCACTCGAACGGCGGATACCTGCCAAATTTCTTCAGCGACGAAGTGCCCGATCAAAGCAGAATTGCTTACGGCAGCAACTATGCACGACTGGCCGAACTGAAGGCGAAGTATGACCCGACGAATTTCTTCAGCCTCAATCAGAACGTAAAGCCGACGCAGACTTGACCCACGCTCCCCAGGATAAATTCGTGGCCTTTGAGCACGAAGTACCGGAGAAAATCGTGTCCGCATACAAAGCAAGGTTCGCGGAATTGAGGAAGCGGTCCAATGACGAGTTGCTCGATGCATTTGATGCGCGGCTCGCCGAAGAGCTTGGTGCAATGCTCGTTCTGGATGGCATAGCATCGCAAGGATAAACTGCTAACCGGAATGAATTGTGATGCTTTAGCTATTTGCAGTTCCTCATTCGTACAGGCTGAGCGATTTTCAGCACCGGGGCAAGCGACATCGAACAGCACTTCCGCGACCTGTGCATACGCCGGTAAAACAAGTGTCCCTGATGGATCTTTGGCCTTTGCCGCCGTGCCGCTTGCCGATCTCATTCGAAGTTCGATCGCATTCGGCCACTATGGTGGCCCGAGGCATTGCTAATCAGGACGATCGTGAATGACAGGCCGCTATACGCTCACCTCGCTCGCTCATCATTACGGTGTCCACCGCTCGAGTATCAAACGTGCTGTCTACCGCGCCGACTAGGCGGTGCAGCCGCGGCTGCTCAGCAACTGACACACCGCGTTTCGCATAAGCGAGGGGCGCGTAACGCTCGCCCCTTGCCCAAGGCTGAACACATCTTGCCAGTGGCCGTCAAGTTCAGCAATGCAGGTCATCAAATGGGCGCTTATCGGTAATCCACGCGTGTCTTCTATCTGCGTCAATGCATCCCCGCGCAGACCAGGCGCAGATTGCTATGCGGTATTTTTCGCAAACCGATCTTTCATGCCAGACAGAATTCGTGGATGAATGGAATAAGCCAAATAGGCTGTTTGTTCTGTAAAAGCCACAACCGGAGCGGCCGATGCGATCGAGTGAATTACGGTGCTGTAAGAGAGGGAACGTAACTCTAAGTGTCTTTTTCAAAGAAAGTGTATATATCGGCCACATATGCGAGCAATCCGATACGTATGAAGTAACAGCGGCAGTAAAAAAAGAAATAGACAATAAAAACATTCAAGGGTATGGAAAATATTCTGTCAATATTGTTAGTAAACCGAAGAAGTTAGGGAGCGATGTTGGGCCAACTGGCGATCGCTCCTGGAGTAACGTCGTCAGTATCACGGGCGGGGCATATCAGACAAGGTGGTCAGCCGATTCTTCAGGCCAGAGTACAAAGTCGTCACGAATTCGCGCGCAGTGGGAGCGAATCGAAGGCGTCGGCCTACGGTGCACTTGGGTCGAGGGTCCGGACACAGACCGGGATGGAATTGATCTTTCCGCGTGAGCGGGAATAGTTGGACAAGCCCCCCTTCGAGTACAAAGGGTCCGAAAGACGCGCGGAGGCCCTCCAGAACCGATCGGAATCAAAGTGCCCCGGGCAAAGAAGAGCTTCGTGCTTCTGCCCCGCCGCCGGGTGGTCGAGCGCAGCTTCGGCCGGCTTAGCCGTCAGGCGATTTGCACGCGATTACAAGCGCTTGCCCGAAACCCTCGCAGGCCTGCACCTATTTCAAAGTAACACGTGTTCAGTATTTTTCGAAATTTTCACAGAAATGAAGGGACATAAATGCAAGTGTTCGTCGCCATTCGAATCTCAGTTTTATTGAGCGTCACCTTGACGTCGATGCTGGTGAGTAAGGCATTCGCCGATACTTCTGCAACCGCAGCCACGTCGACAGTAATTATCGATTACCACGTTAAGCCGGAAAACCGCGTGGCACTTAAAAATTACATGAGGAGGACTGGCCTGGCGCGTTTCGAGGCAATGAGGAGACACGGCGCCATTGCTGACTATCATATCCTGTTTAACCGCTATGTTGATTCGGATAATTGGGACATGATGGCCATCATCAGTTTCTCGACCAACGCACAACTATCCAGCTGGCGCGGAACAGAAGAAACCGCTCCCGCTGGATTGAGTGTCATCGCCCTGAGAATAATCAGCAGCATCCATAGTGCGCCTGCGGATCTAGTTCGCTCCGAAGAGGGTTCGCCTGGATCGGGAGCTCGAAAACCTGTCTATTTGGTCATCCCTTATAGCTTTCGCCCGTCTGAAACAGAGTACGCGAAATATTTCGACACATACGTGGCGCCTGAAATTGACGGTTGGATCAAGGCGGGCATCGTAGACCGCTACGCCTTGTATACAGCTCGGTACGGCGCAGCGCGGCCGTGGCGGTCGATGATCATTTACCAATACCACGGCGATGAAGGACTTAGTCGCCGGAGTGAAGCGATTGCGGCCGTACGCGCTGAATTGCAAAGAAATCCGCAATGGAAAGCCGCATCTGAAAGCAAGCAGAGCATCCGTGAGGAACTGCAGGCAGTGGTGGCCGACGAACTGAGCGGGCGTTGACATCATATCAACCAAGTCCAGTGACCTCGCTGACCAGCCGGTTCCGCGCTTTCGCGATGGTCAACTTCTGTTACGTGGTGGTAGAGATGAGTACGAGCCGGTCAGCCAGGAGCGGGGGATTACCATCGCTACCTGGTGTGTTCGCTGCCCACGCAGCGTGCATACGAAGCAAAGTCGCTGGCAAAGCGTTCCATCAGACCAACCTCCAGCAGGATGACCGTTGCCAGAGTCTGACCGATGCCCGGAACCGTCGCCATCACGGATCTGCAGTTGGGATTATTGTGGACTGCCAGTCATGCCTGTCCCGTGATGATCTGACGAGGGATTTCGCCACACAAGCGCCGTGAGGGTTGTTTTGCGCGGTTTCGCAAGAGCAATGCTGGATGAAGACTGACGGTCGGCCGGCAACGATAATCACATGTTGACGAAATTAGGCTGTATGCGACGCGTGGGTTCATGATTGCATCACGATGCGTGACCGAAATTGTCGGGGGCGGTCAACATTGTCATCGCGCACATGGTTCAGTGATAGCGGACACACAGCAAGTACGACAACGGGTTGAATCCGCAGCTCGAAGGTGGTCATCGAGGCAGATCAAGTCACGAATGGCTGTTCAGAGTCATTCTGAGCCTTCCGCGTCGCTCGACAACGGCCACCCGGAGCCGCACGCGGCGAATGTCGCAGTGAAAACCGCTGCTGGCGTGATAAACCTTATTATCAGTCCATCATCAATTTTCATCTAAACTGGTGGTCATGGAAACGCGTGACACCATGACCGCCGCCGGAACTGTCCCTGCCTTCCCCGACGACGCGGAGCTCGCCGCGTTGCGCGGCTGGTATGCCGGGCTGGATGCACGGACTGCCGTAGCCCGCTATCTGGCCGACCGAAGGGCCGCCGGCACGTCCTCGCGAGGCTTGCTTGGACGGATTCGCCGGCAGCTCATCGCGTACGCGCAGGCGCGTCATCGCGCGGATCTGGCGATCGTCTTCGCCGATCGACCAACCGAAACATCGGCTACTCGGGTAACCGCCGCAATCGAGACGCTGCGCAATCTGACGGTGCCCGCACCGATGATCGCTGATCTGGTCGAACTGTGGCTGCCCGCTCGCATCGCCGCGGCCCTGCATGCGCACGGCATCCGGACGCTCGCTGACCTGACCGTGCGGATTCCGCGCCGGCGGCGCTGGTGGTTGGCCATCGCCGGACTGGGCGTCGCCGGTGCGCGCCAGATCGAAGCGTTTTTCGCCGCCTACCCCGCCTTGACCGAACGCGCCCGCGCGCTGATTGCCGCGACACCAGTGGGCAGCATCGTGCCGTGGGAGCAGTTGAGGGTGCCACGCGAGGTCGACGGCTCGCGTGGTCAGTTCCGCGCCCCGGCGGACGCCTGCCTGCTCAAGGCTTCGAATGACTATGAAGCGGTTCAGTCCTGGCTGTCACTGCATGAGTCGGCTGCCACACAGCGTGCTTACCGGAAGGAAGCCGAGCGCCTGATCCTGTGGGCAATTGTCGAGCGTGACTGCGCACTGTCATCGCTCACCACCGACGATGCGATCGCGTACCGCGGCTTTCTGCGCCGGCCGACACCGCGCGAACGCTGGATCGGACCATCGCGGCCGCGGCACAGTGTCGAATGGCGGCCACTCACGGGTCCGCTATCGCCCCGCTCAGCCGCGTACGCGCTGAACGTCCTGTCGGCGCTGTTTCGGTGGCTGGTCGAGCAACGCTACGTGCTCGCGAATCCGTTCTCCGGCGTGAAGGTCAGGAGCCACGCAGAGCGCGCGGGACTGGACGCATCGCGCGGGTTCTCCGAGGGCGAGTGGCTGCTGATCCGCACGCTCGCCGACGGCCTCGAGTGGTCGTATGGCTGGAGCGAGGCAGCCGCGCAGCGCCTGCGATTCCTGCTGGACTTCGGCTACGCGACCGGCCTGCGCGCGAGCGAGCTGGTCGGCGCGAGGCTCGGCGATATACGTCGCGACGAACACGGCGATCGCTGGCTGCATATACTCGGCAAAGGTAGGAAACCCGGCAAGGTGGCGCTGCCGGCGCTGGCCCGAACCGCGCTGGATCAATATCTCCTGCAGCGACGCCTGCCAGTCACACCGGAGCGCTGGAATCCGGCAACGCCACTGGTAGCGAGTCTCGCAGAAGACGGCGTGCACATCGAAAGCACAAGACTCTGGCGCGTGCTGCATCGATTCTTCATGCTGGTGGCCGATGCGATCCAGGGCGAACGGCCCGCGACCGCCGAAAAGCTGAGGTGTGCAAGCCCACACTGGATGCGGCACACGCATGCATCGCACGCGCTCGCGCGTGGTGCCGAACTGATCATGGTGCGGGACAACCTGCGGCACGCGTCAATCTCGACGACATCGACTTATCTGCATAGCGACGAAGCGCAGCGCGCCCGCCAGTTCGATGAGGCATTTCGTTCATGGGACCACAAGCAGTAGCGGGCGACACCCGTGTGGCGTTTTCGGGATGACCATCGCCGCGATGGTCAGCCCAGGTGACGCTCGAAATACCGCCGCGTGAACGCTTTGCGGTACTCCGCCTTCATCAAGGGTTTATCCGGCATCCAGCCTTGACCGCCATAGCTCGCGCGGCACGATGCACAGCGATAGGGTGCTTCCAGTAGCTGCACACTGATCCGATAAGGTGCTTCATAGCCGCAGCGCCGGCATTCAGTTTCAAGCGCGCGATGATGGGCAGGACAGGTGCGGATGCTTTCCATCTGATGGAGCACGCTGTGATAACCGTGCGCCATGCAGCGCCGGCAGTGGCGAAAGACGTTGCTATAACGTCGCCGCTGTGAGGGCTGTAGCAACGCCATTTGCAGCGTTCCGACTGGCGCCAGAAGGTTCTCCCGCAACCGGTTGATATCGACCTCGCCCAGTTCGGGAACAATGCCTTCATACGGGTCGATGTCCGGTCTCGCCAGTCGCGCGACAGTATGCCCGGGCGCACCGTTTGCCCGCTCGAATTTCCACAGGATCGAGACGAGCGACTCGCAGGGCTCGAGCCACTTCCTGCTGAAGACGTAGCCCAGCGCGGGCGTCAGTTTGCGTTCGTCGAGTGTGAGGATCGGAAAACTCAGCGGCCGCGGCAACGCGGCGCTACGCGGCAGCAACGAGGACGCGGCCGGTTGCATGGCGTGACTGCACGTAGCCGCAGTGCTGCACAGCATAGGTCCATAAAGCAGCCTCCGGGCAATAGCCGGCACTGTCCCTGAGTTCGCTTTCCTTCAGCACAATCTCCACGGCGCGCGCAAACGACTCCATCGGAATGGCCAGCCGACCCGCCAGATTCGCCTTGTGATGCGCCGCTTCGAACGCTTGCCAGAGCGTATCGGCATCGCTGACGAGTCGATAGCCAGAGTCGAAGGCCTGCGGGATATAGAAGCGGGTAAAAGTCCACTCGCCACCTTCGGGATACGCAGTCTGGTCATATCCGTTCAGGCACGTGGCAACGTCCTCCGCATTCCGGATACCGTAGAACGACAGTTCCTCGACCATCAGGCGCGCGACGATCTGTGTCTTGCCCGCGATCTGCAGCGCTGTCTTCTGCGAGAGCAGCTCCTGCTGACCGACGAGAAACGTGAACAGCTTGATCTGCTGCCGGTCCAGCGCGTCGTGCACGTCGCGCAGCCACTCGTATTCGTTTTCGTTGTACCGCTGCGCCTCGTCGCAAAAGAGCAGCACCGTACCACTTCCTGCTCTCGCGGCTGCCTCGCGAATCCTCAGCGCCAGGCGCATGCGCCTGGATGGATTCGTGCCCGCGTTCGGATCGTAGTCGCCCACCGCCTCGAGCAGGTTCGCGAAGAATGGCCCTTCCGCGTGCCGCGGCTTGTGCTCGCATTGGGCGTGGTAGGTTGTCATCTTTGGGTAGTCGCGTGCCAGCAGCAGACGCACGTACTCGATCGCCCGGGTCTTGCCGATGCGCGACGGCCCGTAGATGAGCGCTCCCATGATCCGGTAGCGCAGGCAGCGCATGACGAGTTCATAGAAGGCCTCGATGGCCGGCGTGGCGATACGGTAATTGCCGGACACTAGCGGATGAAGTGACGGGTCGATGGGACGTGGTATCTCTAGCGACATGACGCACCTCTTAATGAAGGGTTTCAGGTCAGAACACCTGGCCGGTACCGATCGACAGCTTCTTTGGCCGGACAGGTGTACGCGGCGCGGACTCGACAACAGTCGATGCCGGCGCGACGATCGCCGGCGCGGTTTCCGGTGACGACGCTGTTTCCACTGCGTGGGCATTTCGAGGGCCGACGGGTGTTCGCGCGCTGGGTGCAGACGCAAGCAATCGCACGGTATGGGCAAGCTCTGTGGCCGCCTTGCGGGTCTTCTTCGCCTGCGCGAGCTTGTCCCGAACATAGGACTCGATTGGATTGACGTCGGGCAGCTGGCGACTGCGTCGCCCGTCCTTCTGTTTGCGTATTTCCTGGCGCAGCTTGAGGTTGTGCGGCACCACTCGCCACGCGCCTTGCGCGTCGAGCACGCCCAGTTCGGTACCGTCGGCGAGAAATGCACGTACACAGCGAAGATCGTCGGCGTTCAGATAGACCAACAGGTAGTGGCCGATCAGATGGGCGCTGGTCGCCAGCACACTGTTCGTGTAGCGCACGCCGTGCAGGTTGACGTGCGGTCGCACACCCTGGTCCAGATATGCCCGTACCCGGCAGCGCCGCGCGGACTGCATCAGGCATAAGGAGCGGCGATGATGTTCGGCAAGCCACGTGACCATGGTCTGCCTGCCGCGCACGAAGTACTCGATGGCCTCAAGCGGCGTCGCGTTGTTCAGACCGCTGTGCGGCGTACCGTTGTAGCTCGCGATCGCGTACTCGACCAGTTCCTCGAGCTCGTCGATCGACACATACAGACGCAGGTCGCCCTTCGGATCGGCCAGCGCCCGCCGCAGATCGCGTGGATGCGAACCCGTGTACCCGGGAAGGCGCGATGACAGACGGCTCGCGATCGTGCCAAAGAAGCGCTCGATGTATGGCCGCTCGTCCGGACTGTATTTCGGACCCGCATCAGCAAGACAGCCCACGAATTCACACAACGCGGTCAGCGTCTCATTGGCAAGATTGGCCTTCGCGTTATCGAGCCGCATCCACTCCCATGTCACGTACGCCAGTTCCGGCAACCGTTGGGAGGGAAAGCCGTCATGCGCTCCATATGCGAGTCCCCCGATTGTGAAGGTGCGCGGGCGGTGGGGCTCCAGTGCCTTCTCGATGGTCTTGATGACATCGTATCGGCTGTACTCCCTCGCCAGCACAATGTGATAGCCAAGAACCGCACGCGTGCACACGTCAATGATCACAAGCAGCCAGACGCGTTCCATCTCGAACTCGTGTTCGAATCCAAGCGGATCGCGTACGACCACCTTGAGCCGGATGTCGAGCCGGTGGCCGTCGAATTCCACCACCTGGTAAGGGCGCGTCGCCGCCGGCGTGGTCGCCTCGTCGTCCTGGCGCGGCAAGCCCTTGAGGTGCGATGCGCCCGCCAGGTGGGCTGCCGTCCCGAAACTGCGCAGCATCTCCGCGGTCAGGTGACGTGACAGCGAGCGGATCGCATGTCCCGCGGTATTGAACGGATAGTCCGCAGCCGTGAGTCCCACTGTGCGACATTGCCGTAGGAAATCGTCATGCAGCGCCTGCAGACCACGCAGCCGCGTCCGCAGCCGGCCATCCGTATGGATCTGCCGGAGGAGCACCTTGCGCTGCTTCACCTGCAGCACAAGCCAGCCCGCCAGTGCGGGGTGACGCTCGAACAGTTGCGACAAGGCACCCGCCGCGCCACGGCTACCGCGCTCGCCATGCACGCGCACTTGGTGTATCCGCACGTACTCCGCGATGCGCATGTAGGGAACCAGCGCACGAAAACCGAACGGCCTGCCGTCCGGATGCGGCAGCATTGCCCTTTCGATGCAGCGGTAGAGTTGCCGGCGATTCACACCGGTCGTCTGTTCGATTGTCGCAACTGACTCCCCGGCTGCGAAACGCACCACGGCCTGTCGACGCGCTTCGAAATCGCGCCGTGCGGCCTCATCGAGTTCCGCGCTGGTAACGGTCGGCCAGGTGCCGACGTCGATCGCCTGAAAATCGGGTCGGCGGCGGTTCATGACTGCGCGTCCAAAGCCGAGAACGACGTGAGCAGCGACAGCGGTTGTGTCCGAAGCTCCGGTGCACCGACACGTCCGTTGTGCAGCAGGCCAAACACGGCCGTGCGAACCACTACCGGATCGCCCGTCGAAAACTCTCGCTCGATGTCGAGCAACCTTCGAGGCTCCTTCACGAAGCGCGCGATCGCCTGCGGCAACGTCGACGGAACGAGATCCCGGTTGGCAACCAGGCACGGCAACATGCGCTGCCAGTTCTCAATCCAGATTCGTGCGGCAGCCAGGTCAGCCGGCGCAACCCGCCGGATCGTACATGTGTCTACATCGAGAACTCGATCTGGCTTCGTTGCATCGACTTCGTAAGACCGATCATGAAGGATAACTAATTCATTCCGATCAACATAACGAACCCAGAAGTCCGCGAGTCGCTTGTGCCTGTCAATCTGTATGTAACCCGGCCGCTCACAGAAGGCGATGACCGACGGATCGGCTTCGAGCAACACCCACTGCGCAACCAGGGCGCGGCAATAAAACGTCATCCGGCGTGCGAGCTTGGGGCTGAACGCTTCGAACCGATGTGCTCCGCGCGGACGGGCGAGCGCGACCGGCTCTGCGGTGTGCAGAGAATGTTCCATAAGATCAACAGCTTACGGACGGGATTCGAAGTGTAGGAGGCGAATTGACGAATTTAATACGGACATACGCGAATTGACGCTTTTACTACGATTCAACGGGATATAAAAGTGTCAACCGGCGAGCGCCATGCCGCGTCATTGCTAGTTCGGGGCGTTGACGCTTTTATTACGGTCTACGGCTGGCGGCCGCCTCCATCGCGCTGAGCCTTGCGCCCTTTTCTTCTGCCAATGGAGCCGATATGACTCAACCAGGCGATGCACAGGTCCATTACCGCACCATCGACATCGATGGTGTGTCGGTGTTCTACCGTGAGGCGGGCCCGAAGAATGCGCCGACGCTGTTACTGCTACACGGCTTTCCGTCTTCGTCGCGGATGTTCAATCCGCTCTTCCAGCGGCTCGCGAACCGTTATCACCTGATCGCGCCCGACTACCCCGGCTTCGGCAATAGTGCAGCGCCGCCGCCGACGCAGTTCGACTACACGTTCGATCACCTCGCGCAGGTGGTCGATGCGTTCACCGTGAAGCTCGGCTTGTCGCACTACGTGATGTTTATGCAGACTATGGCGGCCCGGTCGGCTTCCGGCTGGCGCTTGCGCACCCGGAGCGTGTCGATGCGCTGATCATCCAGAATGCGGTCGCGCACGAGGATGGGCTGGGACCGCTGTGGAACAAGCGCAGGGAATTCTGGGCAAACCGCGAACCGAACGAAGCTGCGTTGCGCGAGAACCTGATTTCATTCAACGCAACGAAGCTTCGTCATCTCGGCTCGAGCCCGAATGTCGAGCTTTACGATCCGGATCTGTGGATGGATGAGTTCGCGTTTCTGAACCGGCCTGGCGAAGTCGATATTCAGAGCGACCTCTTTTACGACTATCGCACGAACGTAGCGTCGTATCCCACATGGCAGGCGTGGTTGAAAAAGACGCAACCGCGCACGCTGGTGCTGTGGGGCAAATACGATCCGTCATTTCAGGTTGCCGAGGCGCACGCGTATCGGCGTGATCTGCCGAACGCTGAGATTCATATTCTGGACGCCGGGCATTTCGCGCTCGATGAACAGGCCGAGCAGTGCGCAAAGCTGATTGATACCTTTATGCATCAGCGTGCAACGCACCCGTCATCATGACGCGTCGACCTGCCGCACGGTCCGGCGAAGCACCGGTTCGTGCGGCCTCGCTGTAACCGTTATAACTGCTCTGATCAGATCGCGAAGTCGATCGTGCCGCGTTTGCCAGACGACGACGTGTCCGTCTGCGTGCCCGTCTGCGTGCCGGTTTGCGCGCCCGCCGGCTGCGCTTGCGTCAGTTGCAACGTCTGGTTTTGCTGCTGGATCCGTGCCTGCATTTCCTGCTTCATCAGATCCTGGATCTTCTGTTCGATTTTCTCGCGCTCTTGCGGCGTCATCTGCGCATACTGCTGCGGCGTGATGCCCAGCTGCGCAAGTATCGAATTGAACAGGCCCTGACCGGGATCGCTGCCCGCATAGTCGTTCAGTTGGGACAGCAGGTCCTGGAACGACGGCCCGTCGTTGCGCGCGTTAGCACCGGACGGCGCAGGGTCGTTAGCCAACGACGCGGCTGCATTGTCGCTAATCCGCATGACAGTGACTCTCCTTCGAGCGCTGATTCGTTACTTCGCGAACAACGACGCCATATTGGCAAACGACTTGATCTCGACCGCGTTGCCCGACGGATCGAGGAAGAACATGGTCGCCTGTTCGCCGACTTCGCCTTTGAAGCGGATATGCGGCTCGATGATGAATTTCGTGCCCGCCGCTTTCAGTTTGCCCGCAAGCGCGTCCCACTGCTGCATCGACAGCACAACGCCGAAATGGCGCACCGGCACCGCATCGCCATCGACCGCGTTGGTCGCGCGGTGACCCGCTTCATCGGGTGACAGGTGCGCGACGATCTGATGACCATAGAAATTGAAATCGACCCACTCGGGCGAACTGCGACCTTCAGGGCAGCCCAGCAGGTCGCCGTAGAACGCGCGCGCAGCCGCAAGGCTATGAACAGGAAACGCGAGATGGAACGGCGGCATCGCGCCTTGCGTCGTATCGGTCATGGGAGTCTCGGTGGGTGGTCGGTGGAAGAAAAAAACGGACAGCAAAAGCAGTATTTACAGCCTAGTTTACTTACAAACAAAATTGCTTGAAAGCGATATCATTTCATTCTCAGCTCCAAAAATATTGATGAATCGAACGCATGTTCCGCGAACTTTCGACCCTCGTCGCCGTCGCGAGGCACGGCACGTTCGCCGCGGCCGGCGAACAGATCGGCCTCACGCAGTCGGCCGTCAGCGCGCAGATGCAGCGACTCGAATCGAACCTTGGCTATCCGCTGTTCGACCGCACCGGCCGCTCCGCGACGCTGAATGACGCGGGCCGCGAAACGCTCGCGCTCGCGGAAGAGATTCTTGCGCTAGTCGCGCGCCTGGGCGATCGCGGCACGGCGCTCAAAGCGGCTGGCGAAGTGAGCGTCGGCGCGATCGCGTCAGTGCAGACGTCGTTTCTCGCGGACGCGCTGGCCGCGTTCCGCCGCGAATGGCCCGGCTGGAAAGTGCGTGTCGTGCCGGGCGTGTCGCTTGGGTTGCTAGGCCAGGTCGACGCCGGCGAGCTCGATTTCGCGCTGCTGATCAAGCCGCCGTTTGCGCTGCCGGCCGAACTCGATAGCCAGACGCTCGCGAGGGAGCCGTTCGTGCTGCTCGCGCCGGCCGCATACGCGCGCGCCGCGTGGCGCGACGCGCTGGCGTCGCTGCCGTTTATCCGGTACGACCGCCGCTCGTTCGGCGGCGGCCAGGTGGACCGGTTCCTGCGGCGGATGCGGATCGCGGTCGACGACGCGATCGAGCTCGACGAACTGCCCGGCATCGTGCGCCTGGTCGCGCGGGGCCTGGGCGTCGCGCTGCTGCCGCTCACGCCGGGTCTTGGGAAATTGCCGAAATCCGTCGTGCCGCTCACACTCGGCGCCGACACGTTCCACCGCGACATCGTGCTGATCGAGCGCCGCCGCCGCGAAGTACCGGCCGCGGTGCGGCACCTTGCGCAGTGCGTCGCCGACGCGGCAAGCATGGCCGCACAGAATACCGGCGCACGTTGAGCGCGGCGTGCATGCCGCCCGCCGTTCGGCCTTTGCTTACCCTTTTCGCAGTGAATGCGTGGCGCCGTCGGCGTGCGGGCCCGTTGCGGCGACGCGCCGATGATGCGCATCGAGATAGGCATCGCGCGAAGGCAGCAGGTGCGCACGGCACAGATCGACGAGGCGCTCGCGATCGCCGTGTTTCAACGCGTCGATGATCTGATGATGCTCGCTGCGGGCCTTTTCCAGATACTGCGGGAACACGATCGACACCGAACGGATCGCATGCGTGCGCCGCTCGTACTCGTGAATCGCATCAACCAGTGCCTGATCGCCCGATAGCGCGAAGAATGCACGATGAAAAGCCATGTTCACGCGAAACACGCGACGCAGGTTGCCGCGGGCGGCGGCTTCGTCATGCCGCGCCTGCAGCGCCTCCAGGTCGTCGAGCTTCGCGCGCTCGACGGGAAACGGAATACGGCTAGCCGCATGGGTCTCCAGCAATGTGCGCAGCGCATACAGTTCGGACACCTCGCGAGCGGAAAACGACTTCACAAGCGCGCCGATATTGCGCCGCCGCTCGACGACGCCGCGCCGCTCGAGCTCAACGAGCACCTGACGCACGACATGACGTTTCAGGCCGAAGCGCTCGCACAGGTCATCTTCGATCAGCCGTTCGCGCGGATGCAGCACGCCCAGCACGATGTCATCCTCGAGCTGCTCGGCGACGCGGCGCGATAGCTGGTCGGTATCGCGGTCGCGGCGAGTGGCTACCAAGGTGGGCGCGGCGGCCGTATGCGCGTTCAACACGCGGTCGCTGCGCCTGCCTGCTTTCGCGGCGCGCCTGATCGTTGCGGCGTCATTCATGTTGGCCATCTCCGTCAATCCTTGCGGCCCGGGACCGTGGCCACCACCTTCGGCGCGCGCAGAAAGTCGAAATCGCAGCCGTCGTCCGCTTGCAGGATGGTTTCGAGAAATAGCTTGCGGTAGCCGCGCGCGTCGGGGTCGGCTTCGCGCGGCGGCAAAGCGGCGAGCCGTGCGGCGATTTCATCGTCGGATAGCAGCAGTTCGATCGAACGCCGCTGCACGGAAAGCCGGACCCGGTCGCCATTGCGCACGATCGCGAGCGGTCCGCCGATCGCCGCTTCGGGGGTGACATGCAGCACGATAGTGCCGGCCGCGGTGCCGCTCATGCGGCCGTCCGAGATGCGCACCATGTCTTTCACGCCTTGCCGCGCGAGCTTGCGCGGAATCGGTATGTAGCCGGCCTCCGGCATGCCCGGCGCGCCGACCGGTCCGATCCGCTTTAACACCAGCACGTCCTGCGCGGTGACGTCGAGCGCCGGGTCGTCGATACGCAGCGCGAGGTCCTCCGCGTCTTCGAATACGACCGCGCGGCCTGCGTGCTCCATCAATTGCGCATTCGCCGCGGACTGCTTGATGATCGCGCCGCCTGGCGCGAGGTTGCCGCGCAGCACCGCGATCCCGCCTTGCGGATAGATCGGCTGCGCGATCGGCCGCACGACGTCCTGTTTGAATGCGGGCGGCGCTGCGTCGAGCTCGTCTCCGAGCGTGCGGCCGGTGACCGTCAGCGTATCCAGGTGCAACAGGTCTTTCAATTCGCGCATCACCGTGGCAAGACCGCCTGCGCGATGCAGATCTTCCATGTAGTGCTGGCCTGAAGGTTTGAGATCGACGAGTACCGGCGTCTCGCGCGCCATCCGGTCAAGCGAATCGAGATCGATGCGGATCCCGAGGCGGCCCGCGATGGCGGTCAGATGGATGATGCCGTTGGTCGATCCGCCAATCGCGAGCAGCACACGCAATGCGTTTTCGATCGCCTTCGGCGTGAGGATCTTCGCGGGCGTGAGACCCGCGCTGATCATCGCGACCGCCTGCGTGCCGGTGCGCTCCGCGATGCGGATCCGGTCCGCGCTCACGGCGGGCGGCGATGCGCCGCCCGGCAGCATGATGCCCATCGCCTCGGCAATGCACGCCATCGTGCTTGCGGTACCCATCACCGAGCAGGTGCCGACGGTCGCGACCAGTTGCGTATTCACCGCGTCGATTTCCGCCTCGTCGATCTGATCGCCGCGAAAGCTCGCCCAGAAGCGGCGGCAGTCTGTGCACGCGCCGACCCGCTCGCCGCGATGCGAACCGGTCAGCATCGCGCCGGTAACGAGCTGGATCGCCGGCACGCCGGCGGCCGCTGCGCCCATCAGCTGCGCGGGCACGGTCTTGTCGCAACCGCCGATCAGCACGACCGCGTCCATCGGCTGTGCGCGGATCATCTCCTCGGTGTCCATCGACATCAGATTGCGCAGATACATGCTCGTCGGGTGCGAGAAGCTCTCGGCAATCGAGATGGTCGGGAACTCGACCGGCAGACCGCCCGCGAGCTGCACGCCGCGTTTGATCGCCTCGATCAGCTGCGGCGCGTTGCCGTGGCACGGGTTGTACGCGCTGCCGGTATTCGCGATCGCGACGATCGGCCGCGACAGCGCATCGTCCGTATAACCCGCGCCCTTGATGAAAGCGCGTCGCAAGAATAGTGAAAAGCCTTCGTCGCCGTAGTTCGTCAAGCCTTTGCGCAGACCCCTTTTTGCGCCGCGGTTTGCGTTGTCAGCCATGGGGGATGTCCTCGGTCAGATGATGCTCGATAGATTATCAATAATCTTGGCGACGATTCTATCGGCGCTTATAGTGAACTCCAAGTAAGCGCTTTCTTAGCGTTTTCTATTCCGGCGTTAAAAACGGCAATCGGAATTTACCTGCGCGACCGCGCATGGGATACCGTGCGGCCGCCGCTCGTCGCGCTCAACGACAGGCAATGCACGGACCTGGAGCGCGCGCTGGCGGCCATCGGGTTTGTGATGCCGGGCATCGAAGCGGTCGTTTGAACTTTGTGCTGGCCGTTCAGCGTGCGGGGGCGGTACGCCGGCGAATCCACTCGGCAAACGCTTCGTCTTCGATCCGGTAGTCGCCGATCGCGAGCCTCGTGACGACGTTATGGGCCTGCAGCCGGCGCAGTGCCTGCGCGGAGGTATTCTTCGTCGCGATCTTGCCAAGCAGTTGCGTCAGACGTTTGAGGCCGGCGGCGCTATGGATGTCCGTCTCGCCGCGCGCAAGCAGACCGATGACGATCTGATCGGCGGCTTTCATCGCAGTCCACTGCTTGAGAAAGTTTTCATCCGAAAACACGGATGCCTTCGTATGCGCAAGGGCCGCCTCGTGACCATCAAGCTGATAAAGCATGTATCGCTCGATGAATCGTTTGAAGAACTCCGGCGTGCGGTGCAGTTCTTCAAAGACATACTTCCCCTGCTCGAGCGTCAGCCGGCGTCGCGCCATTCTGTTCATCAGCCGGATGGTGAATGCAACGAATTCGTCGCCGAGCAACGGAAACGGTTCGAGCGCTGCCCAGTTGTAGAAGGGCTCGGAGGCGCGCGCAAACATTTCGCGCAGGGTCGTTTCGGAACTCCCCGCGAAAATGACCTTGATGCGGTCTTTGCGGATATCGAGCGCGGCGCGGAGCGCGTGCGCGAACTCGGTGTGCTCCGCGCGCGCGAGCACCTGCGCCTCGTCGATCACCAGCAGCAACGGCTTTTTCTGCCGATCCAGCTGCCTGAGCACTTCACGCAGCGCCACGCCGGAGTTGGCTTCTGGCGCCGACAGTTCCGCCTCGAGCGCACCCTCGACGCCACCCGGAATTTTCGCACTGGCCTTGATCTTGCGGACCGGATTGCCCAGCTTCGCAAGGACGGCCCTGAGGCCGTGCGGCTCGAGTGCGTCGGCAAGTGCCGACACGAGTGACGGCGCGGGTGACGAACGGCTGTCCCAGAAGTTCGTATAAGCCGCAAGATAGCCGCGCTCCTGCGCCGCCGGCAGCAGATCACGCCGCAGGAATTCCGTTTTGCCCATGCGCCTTCGAGCAAACAGGCCTCGGGCTGACGACAGCTTCAGGTCGAACGCGTCAAGATAGGCATCGGCCAGCTCGGGCCTGACGAAATGCCACGGATCCGGTTGAAGAGTTTCATCGAGTTTCATGAAGTTTCATCAAACATGAGAAGTTTCAAAATCGATGATACCGGATGATACCGGCGCCGGAAGCCCAGGTAAACGGACGGGCACCGGCGCTGAATATCACGCTCGTGCGCGCCGGCGGCTCAACGAAACGAATCAGGAACCGGCACCGCGGGCGTGCCTCGCGCACCCATGGACGGCGAGCGGAAATGCTAGGTAAACAGGTCCATCTGGCGGGAAGCCGCAGTGGCTTCCTGCGTGCCGGCGTCCTGCGCAGCGGGCTTCGCTGCGATACGGAAAAAATCCGGGTCGACGCCCGCGTGTTTCGCGGCCTGCAGCCAGCCGGGCATCGGCCCCTGGCCGTTCCACTCGTTGCCGCGCGCGTCCCGGTACAGCGGAGGATGACGTCGATCGTGCTCGATCGATGCGGCCAGCGCGTCGATCGTGATGCCGAATTCTTCCATTCGACGGCGGATCCAGATGATCAGGCGGTCGCGAGCCTCGCCGTCGGCAATTCTTTTGTTCATGTGCGCAACATCGTGGTTATTTCCGCCTGAGTATAACGGGCTGAACGTACCCACGGCCTGCCGCGATGCTCACGAATCGCAAAACATGCCCGTTTCAACGCACCGGTGCCTTATCTAACGACCACGGCGAGTCCCGACCCCGCACTTGCGCGGCGCGCGGCCTGGATCAACTCCACGCATCGATCGCATACCGTTCCAGCGCTGCTTCATCGAACCCGAACCCCAACCCTGCCCCGTCGGCACTTTCAACATCCCATCGGCGAATTCAAGTTGCCGAACCGGAAAAAATTCGACTTGGCGCGCATTTTCCGTCGACGCGACCCGATGCACATGCAGGTCGTGAAACCATTGAGGACGCATCGTCGCGCCGACTCCGGTCGCCGCGACCGCAATACGCCGCCATTCGCTGATGCCGCCGCATACCGGCGGCGGATAGTGCGGCCACATGCCGGGCCGGATTGGCTGAAGGGTGGGCCGCCGCGCGCAACGCGAGCCACGCATCACGAGCCCCCCGTCGCGAGCCGCTTGCGCGGCCACTGCGTTGCGCGACGCTACCGGTACTGACGCAGCTTCATGCTGATCGTCGGATCGCCGATGTTGGTCGCGGTCAGCGACAGCACGTCGATGCTGATCCGCGGCGGCACCGGCTCGCCCGCTTCCGCCTTCAGCAACGTCTGCATCGCGACGTAGCCCATCTGATACGCGTCCTGCGCAATCACCGCATAGAGCACGCCCGTTTGCAGGTATTGCCGGAAGATGGGCCGATAGTCGAAGCCGACCAGCTTCGGACGCTGCTTCGGCGCAAGGTCTTCGAGCGCGCGCACGGCGGCGAGGGTCGTGAAGTCGGTCGGTGTGAAGATCGCATCGAGCGGGTGGCCATACGCCTTGATCGCATCGACCGCGGCCAGTTCAGGCTCGTGGATGCCGTGCCCGATATACGCGTCGACAGCGATATCGAAGCCCATCTCTTTGGCTGCGTCGATAAAACCCTGTTCGCGCGCGCTGGTCGACACGACGTCGCGCGCAAGCCGCAGCACGCCGACTTTCGCGCCGCGCGGCAGCGCGTCCTGCAATGTATGCGCGGCCGCCCGCCCGGCTGCGTAATTGTCTGTCGAGATGGTTGCAAGCGACCGATAGTCGTTGCTCGGCCTGTCGACGAACACCACCGGCACCGGCAATTGAACCGGCGTCTTCACGCCGCTGACCGGAATCGGCGCGAGGATGATCGACTTCACGCCGGAGTCGATCATCCATTGCACCATTTTCAGCTGCAGATTCTGCGACGTGGTTTGCGGATCATCGTCGACCGGACTGCGCACCACGACCTGCACCTTTTGCTCCGAGGCGGCCTGCGTAATGCCGTCCTCCATCGCCTTCCAGAATTCGCTTTGCGAGCCGGCCAGCACCGCGCCGTAACCCGCGGCACGCGCGATACCGCTCGCACCGGTCAGGCACGCGAGGCCGGTCAGGCCAAGCACACCGATCAAACCAGCCGCCACCTGAAGCCACCTGCGCCGCACCCGTTCGCAGCTCATCGCAGCACCTCTTCCGTGACACCGTGATATCCGCGTGAGCCGCTTGCTTCATATGTTTAGCGTGCATGCCCTCGCTGCTACCCACAGCCGTACTTACTATACTAGTAGGCTGAATTCGAACTGGGGGGCGACTTGCCACGGCGAGCAAAAACCACGTTCCGGCGTGACGCGACTGGACCCGGTTGCGCGTCCGCGGCGGGTGCGGACCGCACTGAAGGATGGCGGCCGACCGTGCCGCCCAGCGCGACCCGCGAGCCATGGCAAACCATGGCAGGCATGCGCCGCGGCGTCGGCATGCGCCTTCTGATCGGCGTACTGATCTTCAGTTCCGTGATCACACTGATCATGACCGCCGTGCAGCTGTACCTGGACTACCGCTACGATGTCGGTCTGATCGAGCACCGCCTGAACGAAATCGGCGAAGGTTATCCGGACATCATCGGCGAAAGCCTGTGGCATCTGGACCGCGAGCAGCTGCGTATCGAGGTGGAAAGCATCCTCAAGCTGCCCGACATCCAGGCCGTCACCGTACGCGAAACCGGCACCGGCCATCCGCTCGTGATCATGGCGCGGCGCCGGCAGAGCACACCGGTGCTCACCCGCGAGCTGCCGATCAACCGCGTTGTCGAAGGCCAGCTCAAGCAGATCGGCACGCTCTACATCGAGGCGGCGCTCACCGATGTCTATCGGCGGCTGATGGGCGAAGCGCTCGTCATTCTCGTCAGTCAGGGCGCAAAAACCTTTCTCGTTTCGCTGTTCATCCTTTTCATCTTCTCGCGGCTCGTCACGCGTCATCTCGCGACGATCGCGCAATTCATGCGCGTTTACGACTTCCATCGGCCCACTGCCGCGCTCGCGCTGAAACGCCGGCCGCCCCCGGTGCCCGACGAGCTCGATCAGGTCGTGATGTCGTTCAACGATCTGTGTGCGAGCCTGCAACTCTCGTATCGCAACCAGCGGGCCGCCAACGACGCGCTCGAGCAGGATGTCGCGATGCGCATCCGCAAGGAAGAAGCGCTACGAGAAGCCGAACAGCGTTATCGGCATCTGTTCCACGATATGCCGATCGCACTGATGCAGATGCACGGCAACTTCGATATCTTCCCCGCGCTGCATGAAGCGGGCGTCACCGATCTGAACGCCTATTTCGATGCGAATCCGGACGTGCTGCGCCGTCTGACGAGCGCGATCGCGATCGACGAAGTCAACGCACGCTCGGTCGAACTATTGCGCGCGCGCAACGCCGCGCAACTGGTCGGCCCGGCCGGCCGCCTTTGGACCGAAAGCCCCGGTACGCTGCGTCGCGCGTTCGAAAGCCGCTATCACGGTGAGACCCGTTTCGACGAAGAAATGAAAGTGGCGACGCTCGACGGCCGCGTGATCGACGTGCTGTGCACGATCTCGCGGCCGCAACCGATCGGCAGCCACACGCCGACTCTGCTCGGCCTGATCGACATCACCGAGCGCGTGCGCGTGCGTGACAAGCTGCAGCAGCTCGAAACAGACCTTGCGCATGCCGGTCGTATTTCGCTGCTCGGCGAACTGATGGCGTCGATTGCGCACGAAATCAATCAGCCGCTGGGCGCGGTCGCCGCGAGCGCGCAGGCAATCCAGAACTGGCTGAATCGTCCGGAGCCGCCGCTTCACGAGGTGCGCGAACTGACCGCGCTAACGCTCGCGTCGGCACGCCGCGCGAGCGACATCATCGTGCGCACCCGGGCAATGGCGGCGAAAGGCAAGCCGCGCCGCGATCCGCTGCACCTCGACGAGGTGATCGACGAAGCGTTGCTGTTGCTCAGCCACGAAATCCAGGTGAAGGGCGTGGAGATTTTCCATCGGCCAGCGCCAGCCGCACCGCGCATCATGGCGGACCGCACGCAATTGCAACAGGTGGTCGTCAATCTGACGGTCAATGCGATGCAGGCGCTCGCGCCGCTTGGCGCAGGCAACGGCAAGATCGCGCTGACGGTGGTCGTGCCGGCGCCCGGCATGGTCTGTTGCGTGATTGAAGACAACGGCCCGGGTATCCGGCAGGATAGTCTTGCGCTGCTATTCGAGCGGTTCTTCACGACTAGTGAAGGCGGCATGGGCATGGGCCTCGCGATCTGCCGGACCATTATCGAAGCCCATGGCGGGCGCATCGCCGCCGATAACGTGTCGACGCTGGGCGGCGCACGCTTTACGTTCACGCTGCCGGCCAGCGCATAGAACGCCGCGCGCGGCCATTTTGAAATGCTTTGCGGAAAAAGCCGTCGTCGTACCCATCACCCATTCTCCTTAAGTGCCGCGCGGGCTCGATCCCGGCGCGTTGGCAGATCACTTTTGTCGAGCGTCGCGTCACCGGTCCGGTGCCGTTTCGCCGCGCTCACTCTGCCTCAGAGGGCAGGTCCGCGTTTCCGCAAAACTTCGTACGCTTGCAACTTCGCACGGGAAAATGGCAGTCAGGCAGGCCTATAACGTAAACATGTCATAGGCATCGAAACCCAGTGCGCCAGGTCTGGCGGCCACGCGCCCCGCTGCCTTGCAAACGTGGCGGCCATCGTCTACAACGCCAGCTTGTACCGTTGCACATGCGCTGCCGCCAAACGACGCCACGTCAACGGACGGATTGCTTGCACTTGCCTTCCAGTACCCCAGCCTTCACCCGCACCGAAGCCGTGTGCCGATTCAATGAGTTAAACCGGAGAACAGCAATGACGATCGTAGCCGACCAGTTCGTGGATGTTTTGCTCGCCGCAGGCGTGAAGCGTGTCTATGGCATCGTCGGAGACAGTCTGAACGGACTGACCGACGTGATCCGCAAAACCGATGGGATCGAGTGGATTCACGTGCGTCATGAAGAGGTCGCCGCGTTCGCCGCCGGCGCAGACGCGCATCTGACCGGCAGCCTTGCGGTGTGTGCGGGCAGTTGCGGGCCGGGTAACCTGCATCTGATCAACGGCCTGTTCGATTGCCATCGCAACCGTGTGCCGGTCCTCGCCATCGCCGCGCATATCCCGTCGCGCGAGATCGGCAGCAACTACTTTCAGGAAACGCATCCGCAAGCGCTCTTCAAGGAATGCAGCCACTACTGCGAGCTGGTGTCGATTCCAGGCCAGATGCCACGCACGCTCGAAATCGCGATTCGCGAAGCGATCGGCAAGCGCGGCGTATCCGTGATTGTGATTCCGGGCGACGTCGCGCTGCAGGAGGCGGTCGAGGCGCCGATCGTAACCTCGGCCGGACTCATCCCGCCGCGCGCGGTGCTCACGCCGTCCGACGACGACCTCGACGCGCTCGCCGATCTGCTCAACGATAACGAACGCGTCACGCTGCTGTGCGGTTCCGGCTGCGAAGGCTCGCATCACGAAGTGATGGCGCTTGCGGAAGCCCTGCAGTCGCCGATCGTGCATTCGCTGCGCGGCAAGGAGCATGTCGAAGCGAACAATCCGTACGACGTCGGCATGACCGGCCTGATCGGCTTTTCATCGGGCTACTATGCGATGCGTGATTGCGACCTGCTGCTGATGGTCGGCACCGACTTTCCGTACATGCAGTTCTATCCATCGAAGTACGATGCGAAGATCGCACAGATCGATCACCAGCCCGGCAACCTCGGGCGCCGCGCCTCGCTTGACCTTGGCATCGTCGGCGATGTGCAGGCAACGCTGCGCGCGTTGCTGCCGAGGCTCGTGAAGAAAACCAGCCGCGCGCATCTGGAAAAGGCGCAGCAGCACTACAAAAAGGCCCGCAAAGAGCTCGACGCGCTCGCGATCGAGAGTTCGCGCGCGTCGCTGATCCACCCGCAGCAGATTGCGAAGGCATTGAGCGATCAGGCGAGTGACGACGCAATCTTCACGTGCGATGTCGGCCTGCCCACCGTGTGGGGCGCGCGCTACATCACGATGACCGGCAAGCGGCGCCTGATCGGTTCGTTCTGGCACGGCTCGATGGCCAACGCGATGGGCCAGGCGATCGGCGCACAGTCCGCGTTTGCGGGCCGCCAGGTGATCTCGATGTCGGGCGACGGCGGCTTCGCGATGCTGATGGGCGATTTCCTGAGCCTCGCGCAACTCGGTCTGCCGGTCAAAGTCTGCGTGTTCAACAACGGTGCGCTCGGCTTTATCGAACTCGAACAGAAGTCCACGTCATTCATTCCATTCGGCACCGACCTGCACAATCCGAACTTCGCCGCCATGGCCGAAGCGATCGGCATCAAGGGGATCCGGCTCGAGAAGCCGTCCGAGGTCGAAGCGGGTATTGCGGCAGCGTTCAAGCATGATGGACCGGTCCTGATCGATGCAGTGGTCAACCGGATGGAACTCGCGATGCCGCCATCGATCAACCTCGAAATGGCGAAGGGCTTCTCGCTCTATATGCTGAGGGCGATTCTGAACGGCAATACCGACGAGGTGATCGATCTCGCGCAAACCAACCTGTGGCGATAGCGCGAGGCCGTGTTCCATCCAGGTGAATTCAACGCACTTACACGAAGACCCGTCAGCGAATACGCACCGGCAGTCATGCAAATTTCCGTGCGTTAGCACAAGCGGGCGACCTCGCCGAACGACTACGATCACGCTGATGCTCGAGGAACGCTGAAACGTCCTGCGGCAGGGCCGCTTGCCGCCACCCCACTGCGCCGCGACAGTCCGCCTGCCGCGCGTATTGCCGGGCAGAGCGCCTTTGCATGGATCGATCGCGAGGTTCCGGTTGGATCGCCTCTTTACGATGCGCGTGTTTCTACAGGTTGCCGATTGCGGCAGCTTCGCGTCGGCGGCGCGCACCCTCGGGCTGTCGAGGCCGATGGTCACGCGCGCGGTCGCCCAGCTCGAAGCCCACCTGAATGCACGGCTGCTGCAGCGTAGTTCGCGCAAGGTCACGCCGACCGCGATCGGTTATGAGTTCGCCCAACGCTGCCACGAGATTCTCGCCGCCACTGCCGAGGCCGAAGCGTGCGCGGGAAACGCAGGCGCGACGCCGTCCGGTGAATTGCGCATTGCGATGCCGTGTGCGCTCGCCATCGCGCTCGCTTCACCGCTGGTCGCCGCCTACTGCAAGCGATATCCGGACGTATCGATCGAACTGACACTGGTCGACCGCCCGATCGATCTGGTCGAGGAAGGCTTCGACGTCGCAGTCGTCAACGAAAACATGCTGCTGTCCGACGACGTCACGACGCATGACGCGAACCGCTGCCAATTTATCGCCTGTTGCACGCCATCCTGGTTGCAAGGGCGCGAACTGCTTTCATTCGACGACGTGCGCGAGCATCGCATCCTGTGTATCAAGGGCTTCGCGCGGCATCTGAGCGCCGCGGGCTGTACCAGGCTGCATGTGAGTTCGAGCGTTGCGGCACTCAAACTACTGGTGCGCGAGGGCATCGGCATTGCGATTTTGCCGGCCTACGCGGTCGCCGATGAACTCGCCGCAGGCCAGCTCGCGCAAGTGCTGCACCAAGCGAAACTGCCGTCCATCGATGTGCAAGTGGCTTATCCGACCCGCAAGCATGTGTCACCGAAAGTGCTGCGCTTCGTCGATATGAGTCTCGAGCAGATCCAGGCGTTCGACGACGTGGCGATTTCCGAAGCCCTCGCGTAAACAGCGCCGGCTGCGCGCGGCGCCTCCCACAGCAGAAGGCGCGGCATGCCGCACCTGCCCTCGCACGCCTGGCCCGCACCCCTAACCCGCATTACCTGACGCGCGGTCCGGCTCGCGCGCGGGCAACTCGCCCGATACGCGCAAACGGTCGGCCATCCGCACCAGATGCGGCAATGACCTGGCGGCCATCTTGCGCATCACGTGCCCGCGATGAATCTGCAGCGTGACCTCGCTGATACCGAGTATTGCCGCGGCCTGCTTGTTCAGGAAGCCTGATGCGATGAGCGGCAGCACTTCGCGTTCGCGCGGCGTCAGTAACGAAAACCGCCCCAGAAGCCGCGCATGTTCGGCGCGCATCGCGCGGGCATTGCGGTCCTGTTCGAACGCCGTTCTGACCGCTTGCATCAGTTCGTGATGGCCAAACGGCTTGATCAGAAAATCGATTGCGCCCGCCTTGATCGCGCGCACCGACGATGCAACATCCGCGTACCCGGAAATAAACACGATCGGCGGATGATCACTGCCCGCGAGTTGCGTCTGCAGATTGAGCCCGGTGCCGTCGGGCAAGCGCATGTCGAGAATCAGGCACGCATTCTTCGGAGGACGTTCGAACGCACGGTAGCGCGCGATCGAATCAAACCCGATTGTTGCAACTCCCTCTGACCCGAGCAGTTCGCTGATCGATTCACGAATGCGCGAGTCGTCGTCGACCACATAAGCCACCGCCTCTTCACAACTGATGTCCATTGCGTGCGTCAAGTAGCAAAATCGCATCGAAAGCGACACTGTAGAGCAGATTGGCAAATCGCATCGTTGAAAATTTTCATCGCGGACGATGCGGTAATCATCGCGGACCGCTACGCGACGGCCATTGTTTCAAGCCGTGCAACGCGAGCCATGGAAATCCGTTCGCGCGGCGTAACGAAGCGGCGTGAAGCTAGCGCTACTAAGTGTTTTACCAAAACCGCAACGATGAAAGCACACTGTAACGACGTGCGTATTTCAAGCGCTGAAACGATCCGTGGCGGTCGGTCGCCCGATCATCGCGCGCTTGAGCGCGTGAGTGCCGCGTTTATATTCAATGAGCCACACGCAAGCCCGCATGCATGGGCGCAGGCGTAATACCAGGCATCAGTAAGTTGCCTCATAATAGGGATGCCCTTCCCCTTGGTCCGGCGACGCCGCCTTTACCGACAAATGCCTTGCACTCATCACAGACGTGCAAAGACTGCGTATGTTTGCGCATCGGTCCGTTAGCAGAAGCGCGATCTCGCGAGGTCAAACATGGTTGCTCATCCCACGTACTCGTACTCCGCTGCGACAACCGGATTGCGGCACTACGCCGTCGCTCTGCTGTTGACCGCAGGTGCGACGTTGCTCGCGTGGTTCACGAAGGCCCATGCGTCGTGCTATCTGCTCGCCGTGATCATGAGTTCGCTCTACGGCGGCCGCGCGGCGGGCCTCGTCACGCTTGCGTCATCGCTCGTCTGTTTTATATTTCTGATCGCACTGCCACCCGCGAATGTGCTCGCGGCAGGTGAGATTCCCCGGCTGATTGTGTTCGTGATCGTCTGTGTGATCGTCAACGATCTGGTCACGTCCCGGCGCAAGGCACGCAGCGCACTGCACGAACGGGCTTCGCAGGCGCCCGGTACGTCCGCCGCCGCACCATGGACTGATCGAGCGCGCACGGGTCCAGCAACGTTTAGTGTCGCTGACGAGTTCACGCGTGTCGCGCGCGTCGACCGGGTCACGCTGTTCGGCGACCCGGTCGGCAATCGGGCCGGAGGGTTCGCCCGCGAAAACGTCGCGCAGTCGCCCGGCCCCATCCCTGCGACGACGGTGCTAGCGTCCAGCACGAGCACCCGGGGCGACGCCGGCGCCGCGCCTGGCCCGTACAGCGGCGTGCACCACCCGCCCGCGCAGGTGCAGGACACGAGCGAAGAGGCGTTGCGCAACGCAATCGACAGCTTTCCTTGCATGGTCGTCATCACCGATGCCGAAGGGCGTCTGCAGTACGCGAACCGGCAAGTGCTGCAGTTCGTCGGCAAAGAGGCAAGCGAACTGATCGACAGCGGCTGCACGCACCTGCTGCATGCCGACGACGCATCGCGCGTGATCGCCGGGCGGCGCCGCTCGCATGAGACGGGCATTGCGCTGACCACGACCTACCGGCTGCGCCGCCACGATGGCGAATACCGCTGGATCGAAACGCGCATGCAGCCGTTGCACGATGCACAAGGACGCATCGTGCGCTGGTATGGCGTGCACATGGACGTGCACGAAAGCATGACGACCGCGCACGCGTTGCGTGACACGCAAGCACAGTTGTCGCGCGCCTCGCAGATCGCGACGGTCGCCGAACTCTCCGCGTCGATTGCGCACGAGGTCAACCAGCCGCTTGCCGCGATGGTCACGAATGGCCACGCATGCCTCAACTGGCTGCGCGCGAAGCAACCGAATCTGGAGCGCGCCGCGACCGCGGCCGAGCGGATCGTACGCGACGGCACCACCGCCGCGGAGGTGATCCGCCGCATTCGCGCGCTATTCCGTCAGGCGCAGCCGATCATCGGGCCGTTCGATATCAACGCGACCATTCACGAAGTGCTCGGGCTGATGCACCGCGAACTGCGGCACCATCAGATCGCGCTCGAACTCGATCTGGATGCAGCGCTGCCGGCGCTGAACGCGGACCGTCTGCAGATCCAGCAGACGCTCTTCAATCTGGTTGACAACGCGATCGACGCGCTCAGGCACGTCGCCGTTCACCGCCGGCGGCTTGTGATCCGCTCGACACGCGACGGCATCGATCATCTGCTGATCGAGATCCGTGACCACGGGCCCGGCCTCGACGACACAAACCACATCTTCCAGCCGTTCTTCACAACCAAGCAGGACGGCATGGGCATGGGTCTCGCGATCTGCCGCTCGATTATCGAGGCGCACGGCGGCCTGTTGTGGGCCACCAATCGCGAGGACCCGGGCCGCGGCAAACAAGGCGCCACGTTGCATCTGCGGCTGCCGTTCGCGCATGCGCAGCGCAACACGATGCTGATTCCGATCGATTCAATCCCGGTCGGTCAGCTGCACGGACAGTCGCGGTGATTCGCCGTCACGTCGCGTCGTGGCGGCGCGAACGGCGCCGCGAGCGTGCGAATCGAGCCCCCCGCAGCCCTCGCCGCACACCCGGCGCGTCAATCCGCGCCCGCACACGCGCGCGTTCAGTCGAGCCGCGCCTTGATGCGCCACCGGTTTGGCGTATCACCGACGAGCCGTCTGAATACCGTCGTGAAGTGCGCCTGGCTGCGAAAGCCGCAATCCAGTGCGACGTCGAGCAGCGTTTTCTCCGACCGCTGCAGTAGACGCTGCGCCTGCTCGACACGCCGCCGCAGCAGATACGTGTGCGGCGTATAGCCGGTCGAGCAGCGAAACTGCGCGGCAAAGTGCATGCGCGTGAGACCGACGCTCGCCGCGATGTCGTTAAGGCGGACCGGGTCGGCGAGGTGCGCATCGATAAAGTCGAACGCACGGCGCAGCCGCCATTGCGGCAGCGGTGTCGCGCGCGCGGCCGCTGGCGGCGCGCGTCGCGTAAAGTGCCGCTCGAGCAGACGCGCGACGATCGCAATGCAGATGCTGTCGACGTACAGCGAAGCGAACGTCGCATCGGCGTATTGAATATCAGCGAGTGCCCGGCTCAGGCGTTCGAGCGAGGTGTCGCGCGTGATCTGCGATACGCCGAGCGCCAGTTCGCCCGCGTGCGGACGCCCAAACGCCTCTTCGTAATGACGCTCCAGCAGAGTCTGTGGAATGAACAGATGAATCACGTCGCATGCGGCGCGAAAAACCGCCTCGGCGCTCTCGCCAGGGCCTGTCACATGCATCGAACCCGGCGCGAGCTGTCCGTCGAACAGCAGCGAACCCGAGCGAAACCGCGCAGTAGTCGGTTTCAGCACGATGCCGACCGTATGCCGGTCCGCTCCGCTCGTGCATCGATGTTCGACGCCATCCACGTGCTGCTGCGTCCAGCGCGACGCGATCACATAATCGCGGCGCGCGCCGTGCGCGTCGGCATCGCGCGCGTCCGGCGCCGCATGCTGCGGCGGCGGCACACGCCAGCGATCCTCCAGCGCGACCAGCTCGCGCGGCGGCGCGGTGACTTCGCCTCGCGCGTCGTGCTGGACGACGCACGCGGGCATCTGCGTGGCGGTGTCGATACCGATGCGGTGTTCTTCGTTGTTCATGATGGCCTCCGTGACGACGCATCGAAGCCACGCGAAACCGCGGACGCGGCATCGGATACTGCGCCGCGTGAGCCTGCACGAGCGCAGTCGCATGACCTCGAGCACTGGCTTTCGATGCTAGTCGACACAGCGCGATGCGCAAATCATGTCTATCCGTTAGACCTGTGTAAGGTCCGCGCCAAACGCGGCAAGCGGCCGTCCGCAAAAGCGTAACGGCCGCAGTATGGCTGCCGCAAGCGCCGCACCGCGCGCCTGGTCGTTCTTCAACGCATGCAACAATCACCGCGGCGTGCGTGACGCGTTCAATGAATGCCGGTTTCGTCGACCATCTCGAAGAGCTTATGGTTATCACTATAGTCGACGTGTACGCCGACAATCACCGGCCCCGGCGTATCAAACGCTTTTTTGAGCACGGGCACGATGTCGTCCGCGGTCCGGATCATCAGGCCGGTCACGCCGAATGCCTGCGCATAGAGAACCGGATCGTATGGCCCGAGATCGACACCGGAGCCGCGCCCGTACTTGATGATTTCCTGCACGCGCACCATGTCGTACGAGCCGTCGATCCAGATCATATGCACGAGGTTCGACTTCAGCCGCACGGCGGTTTCGAGTTCCATGGCCGAAAACAGGAAGCCGCCATCGCCGGAAATCGACACACTTTTTCGTGCGGACGCACGAGCGTCGCTGCGATCGCCCATGGCAGCGCGACACCGAGCGTCTGCTGGCCGTTCGAGATCAGCACCTGGCGCGCACGGAAGCTGTACAGATGCCGCGCAAGCCACAAATGGAACGAACCGATGTCGAGGCACAACGTCACGTCGTCGCCAAGCATCGGCTGCAATGCCGCGACGAACCGCAGCGGATGCACCGGCGCACCGCTTTTCGACGCCGCCGCATCGGCCAGATGCCGGCGTTCTTTGTCGATCGCGTCCAGCATGCTCGACGCGATCGCCGGGCGCGCGTGCCGGTCCACCCGCGGCGACAGCGCCGCGAGCGTCTGTCCGATGTCTCCCGTCAGTTCGACCGCCGGACAATAGCAGTTGTCGAGATCCGCGGGCAGCGCGTCGATGTGAATGACCGGCCGTTTCGATGTGCTGTTCCAGATCGACGGATCGTACTCGACCGGGTCATAGCCGATCGTGATCACGACGTCGGCGGCTTCGAGCAGCCGGTCGGCGGGCTGGTTCGCGAGCTGGCCGACCCGGCCGCCGAAGTTCGCCATCAGATGCGCGCCGACCGCGCCGATCGACTGGAACGTGCCGACCACCGGAAGATTGTTGTGCGCGATAAACGCACGCACCGCCTCCGCGTGGTCCGGCCGGCTGGCGAGCAGCCCAAGCAGCACCACCGGCGTGCGCGCCGCGCTGATCAGGCGCGCCGCTTCGCGCATCGCGGCGCCATCGGCGACGCCGGCACCGGCAAACGATGGCGGCGTCAACAGGCGCCCCTGTGCCGGCGCTCCCATGATGTCTTTCGGAAGACTGACGAATGCGGAACCGGGCCGGCCCGATTCGGCTGCGCGAAACGCGTTCGACACCACTTCGGCGACGCTCTCCGGCGAGCCCACCGCGGCGCTGAACTTCGTGACGGGCTTGCAGATCGACACGGAATCCATCGTCTGATGAATCTGCTTTAACGTCTCGGCCGTAGCGACCGCGCCGCCGAGCGCGACCACCGGGTCGCCTTCCGAACTGGCGGTTGCAAGGCCGGTGACGAGGTTCGACACGCCCGGTCCCGACGTTGCGATCGCCACCCCGGCCTTGCCGGTCATCCGGCCGATTCCTCCGGCGATAAACGCGGCGTTCTGCTCGTGACGGCATACGACGGTCTGGATCGACGAATCGACGAGCGCGTTGAATACCGCATCGATCTTCGCGCCTGGCACGCCGAACACATGCTTCACGCCGCGCTCCTCGAGCGTTCTGACGACCACTTCGGCGCCGGTCTTCGGCTGCGGTCTGGATTGATCTGACATGACGACGGATTCCTCAGTGAGATTGTTCGGCGTAGGCGAGTTCGGCCGCCGCGTTGCGGCTCAGGTCCGCTTTCAGAAACGGCTCCGTCGATGGCAGCGCGAGATGGAAGTCGGTCAGCTTTTCGACCCGCAAACGCAGTTCACGGCTCGCGCATTCGAGCAGATGGCCACCTTGGGTCCGGTCGTCCGACAGAAAATGGAAGTGATAGCCGGGCACGCTGAACGCGCTCGAAAATCCCGGCGACCAGATGCCGATCAGCGTGCCTTCAACATCGTTGAACATGAACTCATGCTGTTGTTTCGCGGCATCGACGAGCCGGCTGTGCTTTTTCGCAGGCGACACCGCGCGTGTGCGCACCGAATCGAAGCGGCCATCGAGCCGCACCGCGAAAAAGAGATTGCTCGACGCACGCTGCGCATCGCACAACTCGTACAGCCGCTTGAGCGTCGGCGCCGCGGCCAGCGTGGTGTCGATCTCAGGATCGAAATGCGTGACAACCGCGAACGGCGCCTGCGCATCAGGACCGGCTTCGAGCACTTCGCCGTCGCCTTTCGCCTGATAGACGCGTCCTTCGAGAATGATCATTTCGCCGTCGAGTCCCGCGAACGTGCCCAGACCGAAGTCGCCGTGCTGCAAGATCACTGCGGCGCTGACTACACCGCCAAACAGGCCGGACACGAGCGCGCCGGACGTCGATACCTGGAACAGCGTATGAACGGGAGGTTCGGCCGGCGGCTCCCGGTCCGCAATAGCTTGACTCATTGCATCCTCATGCTTGCGAATAGAGGGACGCCGCACGCCGCTGGCACGAAGAGGAAGCGCAACGCTTACCGGAATCTCATGCGGGGCGGGCAGCCACAGATGCGGCAAGATTGCAGGCCGCATTGCGGGCAAGTGTGCCTTCGCGAAATACGATGGGCTTTTCGTCGTGCACGAAAATTTCAATGCGGCACGAAGCACCGGAACGGCACCGGGTTTTCAGAACGTTACGGCTTGGCGTACGTCACGCAGTGCCGTACGCCAAGGCCTGGCGGGAAGAACATGCGACGCGTGCGATGCGGGTGTATGCCATTGCGAAGTACGCCAACACATTCCATTACAAAACAGTTCAGCTATCCGCACAGCGCGTGGGAATAACAGCCGGCGCCGCTGCGTTTCAATCACCGTCATCACAGCGTTGCTGCTGCGAGCCGGCACCCTCGTTCTCTTTCGATAAGATACCTATGGATATATCCCAAACCCGTTCGTCTTCCGCTTCCGCAGCCACTTCATGGTCGCGGCTCGCGATTTTCTTTCATTGGGCGACCGCGCTCGCCATCGCAGTGGGCCTCTTCGCGATCGAAATCCGCGGACCCAAAGGGTCCGACAGTCGCGTATTCTGGACCGCGGTGCATGTGTGGGCCGGCACCGTCGTGCTGTGCCTGTCGGTGCTACGCGTGCTGTGGACGTTGTGGCATGGCACGCCGCGCGAGTTGCCGCACAGTCGCATCCAGCTGTTTCTTGCGCGCCTCGCGCATCTTGCGCTGTATCTGCTGGTGCTGGTTCAACCGCTGTTAGGCATTGCGATGATCAATACCAGCGGTAGCGCGGTGCATCTGGCCGGCACCAGCGTGCAATTGCGCTTCTTCGCAAAGGACCCGCTCGCGCATCAGTTTCTGCACGACGCGCATTTTCTGATCGGCAATGTGGCGTTCTGGCTGATCGGCTTGCATGCGCTCGCTGCAATCGTGCATCACACCGTGTTCAAGGATGCGACGCTGGTACGCATGCTGCGCGTCACGCGGAACCAGTGACCGACGCATAGCGGCGATGCGTTAATCGTGATGCGCGTCGTGCGCATCACGCGTCGTCCCGTTCCCATATTTCATAGCCCGTCGCGCGACGGATCAGTCCGTCGCCGATGTGGAAGGTATTCAAACGCCGCACGCGCGCGTGCGCGCCAACCGGCAGCGGACAATTGTCCAGCGCGTCGCCCGCGATCGTGAAGCGCACCAGCGAATCGACGAACACGCGCTCGGCGGTCGCGAACTGCTCGAGCGATTTGAAGCGCAGGTCGCGCACGTTGTGAAAGAACCGCAGATAGTTCGCCCTGATCGCCACCGCGCCGCTGTAACTGACATTGCGTAACGGCGCTTCCCAGACCGCGTCGAACGCGTAAAGCCGCAAGCATTCGTCGAGGCGCTGCGCATGCTCTTCCTGCAGGACCAGGCCGACGAGGTCGAGGGCATACTGGCGCCGATCCTCATCCGTTTCCGTTGTCGCGCGGCGCGACAGGATCGAATCGACGCTGTCGACACGTCTCGCGCCGTTGGCACAGGATGCCTGCCGATCGATCATCGTTTGCTCCTCCTCTCTTTCGCATCGCCACGCCGGTACACATCATGTGCACCGCGCTGCGTGATCGCCGAGGAGGCGCGAGCGGGCCTAGCCGCGCAGCTTAACCGCCCGCTCGTACCGCAAAGTGCCTCCGTTATCAAAACACGCGAAGCGTGAACGCTATTCCAGAACGCCGCGCCCATGCTTGGCACCGTGCTCGCAGGCGATGCGTCGAAGCCGTCGCAATACATAGTCATCACCATCAATGCGCACCGATACCTAGCATGTATTCGCGACGCACATCGAGCGAAACGCGTCGCGGCGCACCGCCAAGGTGCGCCGGCTGGCACCGCTTCACTGATTCGAACCAACGGAATTCGAAGAAAAATGACCCAACACCACCCAACCGATGCCGCGCCGCCGCGCCGCGCCTTTATCGCCGACATGGCCCGGCTCGCCGCGGCGGGCGTCGTGAGCGGATGGACGCCGATCGGCCAGATCGCCGCTCACGCGCAAGGTGCAGGCGCGACGCCATCTGGCTTTCCGTCGGGGATCGCACTGTACCGGCAAGCGTTCCAGAACTGGAGCGGCGAGATCGCCATCGCGAACGTCTGGACCGCGGCGCCCGCCACGCCCGCGGATATCGTCGCGATCGTCAACTGGGCACGCGCGACCGGTTATCGCGTGCGCCCGCGCGGCTATATGCACAACTGGTCGCCACTGACGGTCGAACCGGGCGGCGCCGCGCCACAGGTCGTGCTGCTCGACATGACGAGGTCGCTAACGAAGGTGTGGGTCGACGCGGCGGCGCGGCCCGCGCGCGTGACCGCGCAGACCGGCGTGTCGCTCGAAACGCTGCTCGCCACGCTCGAGACCTACGGACTCGGCGTCACCGCATGTCCGGCGCCAGGCGACATCACGCTTGGTGGCGCGCTTGCGATCGGCGCGCACGGCACCGCGATTCCCGCCGCGCGCGAAACACCGCTGCTGGGGCATACATACGGTTCGCTCAGCAATCTGATCCTGTCGCTGACCGCCGTGGTGTTCGACGCGGGCAAGCAGCAATACGTACTGCGCACATTCACGCGCAGCGACCCGGAAATCGGCGCGTTTCTGGTGCATGTCGGCCGTGCTCTGATCGTCGAGGTGACGCTCGCGGCCGGTGCGAACCAGCGGCTGCGCTGCCAGAGCTTCGTCGACATTCCCGCGTCGGAACTGTTCGCGTCGAGCGGGTCGCGCGGGCGCACGATCGCGTCGTTTCTCGACCAGTCGGGCCGCATGGAAGCGATCTGGTTTCCGTTCACGAACTGCCCGTGGCTCAAGGTGTGGACCGTCCAACCCGTCAAGCCGATTTTTGCACGCACGGTGACGCAGCCATTCAACTACCCGTTTTCTGATTCGATACCGCAGCCGCTGTCGGAGCTCGTCAAGCGCATCGTGACGCGCGGCGAGTGCAACCTGACGCCGCTCTTCGGTCAGATGCAGATGTCCATCGTCACCGCGGGGCTCGCACTGACGCTGTCGTCCGATCTCTGGGGCTGGTCGCGCAATCTGCTGCAATACATCCGTCCGTCGACGTTGCGCGTGACCGCCAATGGCTATGCGGTGGTCACGCGGCGCGCCGACGTGCAGCGGGCCGTCGCGGAGTTCGTGCAGTTCTATCAGAACCGCGTCGACGTGTACCGCGCACGCGGCGAGTACCCGATGAACGGACCGGTCGAGATTCGCGTGACCGGCCTCGACCAGCCGGCCGATGCAGGCAACGGCGCCGCCGTGCCGTTGCTGTCGCCGCTCAGGCCGCGCGCCGACCGGCCGGACTGGGACATCGCAATTTACTTCGACATCCTGACGATGCCGGGAACGCCCGCCGCCAATCGCTTTTACCGTGAAATCGAGCAATGGATGCTGTCGAACTATGCGGGCTCGTATGCGACCGTGCGGCCGGAGTGGTCGAAAGGCTGGGCGTATACCGACGGCGCCGCGTGGCAGGACGCGGCGATGATCGGCTCGACGATTCCGGCGTTGCTGAGCGACGGTGAGCCGCCTGCCGGCAGGTGGGATGCGGCGCGCACGATATTGAACCGGTACGACCCGCAGCGCATCTTTTCGTCTGCGCTGCTCGACCGGTTGTTGCCCTGACGCTCGCCGCACAACCCGGCGCAACGTAATTGGCAGGCCGCGGTCGCCGGCCCGCCCTACCCGGCCAGACGGGCTATCTGGCGCAATCCATGACAAGGACACGATCGTGATTTCCGCACTCTCGAATAGTCAACGCGCAAGTTCCGGCACCCACTACGGCGATGACGACTCGTCCGATGGACCGATGATCAAGGGCATCAACAAGTTCAACGACGCGCTGAACGGCCCCTTTCTTTCCTCGTTCGGGCAGGCTCTCAACCATGTGCCCATTGTTGGGCCCATCGCTCATGTCATACCGGATATGGGCGGTCACATCCTGTCGAAGATGGGTGAAGGGTTCGCCCATATGCTCGGCGAGAAGGGCGCAGTCCACACTCATTTCGAGCATGAATGGCTAGGGCTTGATAACGGCAAACCAACCGGCGACGGTAACGGACTGAGTCTGAAGGGTCGCCACCCCTGGCCCCCGTCGAAGACCCTCGACGCATCGAACGACGGGGCGATGCATGCCACGACGTCGAGCGTGCAGCGGACGTCCGCCCGCAGCGTCTCCACACCGGCTGGGTACGGTATCGATCGCTTCGATGACAGCGTCCCGGATCGGCGTATCGCCACACAGCTTGCGCTGGCGAGCCGTCCGATCGACTTGCATCGCTTTGCCGACGTGAGCGACGGGGTCAGCGAACGCAGGTTCAGCGTCGACATTCGCGACTGACCGGCGACCCGGCAATGGATCTGACGCCGACGCATGTTCTTGTGCGCACGGCTAATCACCCTACAAACCCTTATTGACCGGCGCATGCGGTCGCACGTGCCGAACGATCCCGGCCAGACGGGTTATCTGGCATCAACACTCCACGAGGAACGACAGTTATGTGTATTCAAGCGATAGCGAGTCTACTGCAAGGCAACATCGGCGGCGCCGTTTGCGCCGAAGCGAATGCGTGGGGCCTCGGCGGCGCGGGCGCGAACGCGGGTGCGGGCGCGAACGCGGGTGCGGGCGCGACCCAAGGCGCAGGCGGCAGCCATCATGCGTGCGCATCGCATCACGAAAGCTCGCAGGCGTCGCGCTGCGGTTCGGCATCGCGCCATGACCGCGGTGGCGCCGCGTTCGAAAAAACCACCACGCAAACGCGGGTCGGCAGCGACGGCAGCGTCACGCAAAAAACGACGCATGTCAGTTCAAACGCATCGGGAGCCGGCTATGGCGGCCGCGGTGAATACGGCGGATGGGCAAACCATGGGTCGGGTTACGGCCGCTCCTACGAGAACAGTAGCGTCCGGAGTTACGACCACGTAAACGACTGCGCGGCATGGCGCTCCAGCGGCGCCGAGCTGGCACGCTCGGGCGCGCTGGCGGGAGGCGGTTCGTTCGCGGCCGCCAGCGTTTCGATCATGCCGACCGGGCTCCTGAGCCTGTTCGGCGGCCTCCTCGGCGGCACCCGGCAGCCAGCCGTCTGATCGCCGCCCGGCACGGATATCGAGGCATCCGACCGCGCGTGTGCCGCACATCCGGGCCCGGCACGCGCGCGGTCGGACCCGTGGCCGTCCGGCAAGCGCCGACCCATGCGCCGACACCCAACGGCCGCTGCCCGCGCGACGGCCATTTGCCTTTCCTGTCGCGGCGTGTATGCTCGCCCACGCGGCAAGCGTGGCGTCCATGCTACGATGCCCTGAACCGTCTCGAGCCTCGACCCGACATGGCAACCCTTTATACGAAGCTAGGCGTAGCGGAAGACGCGAGCGCCGCCGAAATCAAGCGTGCGTATCGCAAAGCCGCAATGAAATGGCACCCCGACCGCAATGCCGGCAACGAGGAAGCCGCGCGCACAACGTTCCTCGACATCAAGGACGCGTACGAAATCCTGTCCGACCCGGAAAAGCGCAAGGTCTACGACTCGGTCTATGCGAGTGAGATGCATCGCTGGCAGACACAGCATAAGCGCCATCAGGAACGGCAGCACCAGCAACACCAGCAGCAGCACCACCAGCAGCAGCACCACCAGCAGCAACAGGAACAGCAGCGGCAGCGCGACCACGAAAGATCGGAGCGGGCGCGGCGCCAGCGCGCCGAAGACGCCGCAGCCGACGCGCAATACGCGGAGCGCGTCACGTTCGCGATGCGCTTTGTCGAGCAAGGCTATGGCCGTGACGTGATTTTCGGCGTGCTGCTCGGCCGCGATTGCCCGCCGCACCTCGCGGCGCGCATCGCGGACAGCGTCTGGGCGCTGCATCAATCGCGCGCCGGCGCGGCGCATGCAAACGGCGTGCGCCGGAAAACCGCGCCGCGCTCGCGCAGCACGACCGCGGCCGCGGCCGTGACGCCGCGCGGCAACGGCGGTAAACCGGGGGCGCGTGGCAAAAAACCCGCCGGCTTCTTCGATACGCTGTGGCACAGCTTCTTCGGCGTACGCTCGTAACACCGCGCGCCGGGCGTGCCCGAGCCTGAACGTATGACGAAACGCGGGACGGGCGCCAGCCTGGCCGCCCGTCCCGCTTGTCGACAACCGTCCCGAAACGTCGTCAACCCTCGGTCAACCCTCAGTCAAACCTCAACGAGCCTGCTTGAGCGCACGGCCGCTCAGCGTTGCCATGGCGGCATCCGGGTGGCATCGCCACGGCTCGCATCGCCGCTCCGGTAACGCGCAATCGCATCGCGTACGACGGCCCGATCAATTTCGCCATCATCAGCAAGGGCATTCAGCGCGGCGATCACGATCGACGCACGATCCACTTCGAAGAACGCACGCAACGCGCTGCGCGTGTCGCTGCGTCCGAAGCCGTCCGTGCCGAGTGTCACATAGCGGCGCGGCACGTACGCACGAATCAGTTCGGGCACGGCGCGTACGTAATCGGTCGCGGCAATCACCGGCCCCTGTGTCACGCCAAGCGCGCGCGTCACGTACGGTATCGGCACGTCTGCCGAGGAGTCGGGCGATGCGCCGGCATGACGCGCGTCGCGCTCCGCGGCCATCCCGTCGCGCTGCAATTCGGTAAAGCTCGTCACGCTCCACACCGCGGCCTCGATTTGCCAGTCGTCGGCCAGCATCCGCTGTGCGGCGATCGCTTCGCGCAGGATCGCGCCGGAGCCGAGCAGCTGTACGCGCGCGCTGTGCGGCTGGGCAGCGTCGGGCAACCGGTAGATTCCCTTCAGGATCGGCTCGCGCAGCGCCTCGAAAGCCCCGGCCATCACCGACGGCTGCGCGTAGTTCTCGTTGGTGACCGTCATGTAATAGAACACGTCGCGCTGTTCCTCGACCATCTCGCGCATCCCCGCATCGACGATCGCGGCCACTTCGTACGCGAAAGCCGGATCGTAGGCGCGGCAGTTCGGAATGGTCGACGCCGCGAGATGGCTGGTGCCGTCCTGATGCTGCAGGCCTTCGCCGCCAAGCGTCGTCTTGCCGGCCGTCGCGCCGATCAGGAAACCGCGCGCGCGTTGATCGGCCGCCGCCCAGATCAGGTCGCCGACGCGCTGGAAACCGAACATCGAGTAGTAGATGTAGAACGGCAGCATCGGCAGATCGTGCACGCTGTACGACGTCGCCGCCGAAATCCACGACGACACCGCGCCCGCTTCCGAGATACCTTCCTCGAGAATCTGCCCGCGCGTGTCCTCGCGGTAGTACAGCATCGAGCCGAGGTCTTCCGGCTCGTACAACTGCCCGAGCGGCGAATAGATACCGACCTGGCGGAACATGTTCGCCATGCCGAACGTACGCGCCTCGTCGGCGACGATCGGCACGATGCGCTGCCCGATTTCGCGGTCCTTCAGCAGGGCGGTCAGCATCCGCACCAACGCCATCGTCGTCGAGATTTCGCGGTCGTTCGCGTCGAGTGCGAACTGCGCCCAGTGCGGCAGCGGCGGCACCGCGAGCCCGCGTGTCGCGCTGCGCTGGCGGCGCGGCAGATAGCCGCCGAGCGCGGCGCGGCGCGCGTGCAGGTACTGCATTTCAGGGCTATCGGCGGCGGGCTTGTAGAACTTCAGCTGTTCGACATCATCGTCCGAAAGCGGCAAACGGAAGCGGTCGCGGAACGCCTTCAGTTCGTCAACGCCAAGCTTTTTCTGCTGATGCGTGGTCATCCGCCCCTGGCCTCCCGTGCCCATGCCGAAGCCCTTCATCGTTTTCGCCAGAATCACGGTCGGCTGACCGCGATGCTGGCGCGCCTGCGCGTAGGCTGCATACAGCTTGCGCGCGTCGTGGCCGCCGCGCCGCAAGCTGGCGATGTCGTCATCGCTCATCTGCTCGACCAGCGCCGCAAGCGCCGGATTCCGATCAAAGAAATGCGCGCGGTTATAGGCGCCGTCGTTGGCGGAGAAGGTCTGGAACTGGCCGTCCACGGTATGCGAGAACGCGCGCAGCAACGCGCCGGTTTTGTCGCGCGCAAACAGCGCGTCCCAGCCCGAGCCCCACAGGACCTTGATCACGTTCCAGCCCGCGCCGTTGAACTGCGCTTCAAGCTCGTCGACGATACGGCCGTTGCTGCGCACGGGTCCGTCGAGCCGCTGCAGGTTGCAGTTGATCACGAACACGAGATTGTCGAGGCCCTCGCGCGCGGCCAGCGACAGCGCGCCGATCGACTCCGGCTCGTCCATTTCGCCGTCGCCGAAAAAGCCCCAGACGGTGCGCCCCTCGGTCTGCGCGAGGCCGCGATTCTGCAGATAGCGCATGAAGCGCGCCTGGTAAATCGAATTGATCGGACCGATGCCCATCGAGCCGGTTGGGAACTGCCAGAAGTCCGGCATCAGCCACGGGTGCGGATACGAGCACAGTCCGGGACCGGCAATTTCGCGGCGATAGTGACGCAAGTGTCCTTCGTCGAGAAAGCCTTCGAGAAACGCGCGTGCGTATACGCCCGGTGAGGAATGCGGCTGGAAGTACACGAGGTCGCCGCCGATGCCCGCTTCCGCGCCGGGTGCCGCCGCCCGGAAAAAGTGGTTGAAGCCGACTTCGAAAAGATCCGCTGCGGACGCGTAGCTCGCAATATGGCCGCCCAACTCGCCATACGCCTTGTTGGCGCGCACCACCATCGCGAGTGCGTTCCAGCGCAACGCGGCGGCGAGCTTTTCCTCGAGCTCGAGATTGCCCGGGTAGCGGCCCTGCTGCTCGAGCGCGATCGTGTTCGTGTAGGGCGTCACGCGCGTACGCGCCGACTGGATGCCGAGCAAACGCGCATGTTCGGCAAGACGGTCAAACAGGAATTGCGCGCGGTCCTTGCCGGCGTGCGTGAGCACGCCCTCCAGCGCATCCAGCCATTCGACCGTTTCCTGCGGATCGTTGTCCGCACGGATCGCGGGTGTGTCCGCGGGTATGTCCGTGCCGGTCGCGTCTCGCCCGCCCGGTGCCGCATCCGCGCCGCTCAGCGCGAGCGCCATCTTGTCGTTTTGCACCTGCCTCAGTTGAATACTGCCATTGGATAAATCAGTCATCGCGCACTCCACGTCGTGTCGTCGCTTCATTGGGGATGAAGAAGATGGTAGTGACGACCTCGCAAAATGTGCATCTCATTTGCTGGCAAATTCTATTTCGCGTAGTGTATTTATTCCTGAACTTGCGCGATAACCGGAATGTTTGCACCATGAGCTCCCCTTCCCGCCCTTCCCGCCGTCTCGACCGGATCGATATCGGCATCCTGAATCAGCTCCAGCAGAATGCGCGCATCACCAATTCGGAACTGGCGCGCGCGGTCAATCTGTCGCCGACGCCGTGCTTCAACCGCGTTCGCGCACTCGACAAACTCGGGCTGTTCAAGCAGCAGGTCACGCTGCTGAACCCCGACGTGCTGGGCTTGCAGATCAACGTGTTTATTCAGGTGAGTCTGGAAAAACAGGCCGAGGACGGCCTGCGGCGCTTCGAGCATGCGATCAACGCACGCCCCGAGGTGATGGAGTGCTATCTGATGACGGGCGACGCGGACTATCTGCTGCGGGTCGTGATGCCGGACATCCACGCGCTCGAACGCTTTATCCTCGACCATCTGACAAAGATTCCAGGCGTGTCAAACATCCGCTCGAGCTTTGCGTTGAAGCAGGTGCGCTACAAGACCGCGCTGCCGCTGCCGGCCAACGGGCTCACACTGCACGGCAGCAGCGACGAAGCCGAATGGTAGACGCGCTCACGTGCGACTGACGTCGCTCAGACGTCAGTCCAGTCCGCAAATCTGGCGGCCTGGCCGTGGTACACGCCCGCGTGGTCCACCAGATTCCACACCACGGCTTTCTCAATGAAGAAGCGCCGCCCGGACCTCGCGACGCGGAGCCCACGATAGCCCGTCGAATAGCCTTGGGTACGCACGTCGTCGAGCAGACGCGCACGCTCTTCGCGGTTCGGGTCTTTGGCCGAGAGCCGCGAATGCAGCGTAACAAACTCATCCCAGTCGTATTCGAAACAGCGCTGCGCGGTTCTGTTCGCGTAGACGAAACGCGGGTCGGCTTCGCCGTTGTGCGCGAGCAGCACGAACGGCGCATCTTCATAGAGCCAGCGGGCAGCGTCCGTAGCGGGAATGGGCTGATCGAAAAGCGGTGTGCCGACGAGGCGCAGATGGCTGCCGGCAAGCAGTGCGGCGAATTCGGGATCGAGAGCGAGAGACTTCATCGGATGGTCGGGCGGCGGGTTGGCAGGCAGTGCAGCGCGCTCAGCAACGCACGGACAGCAAAACGCGAGCACGTGAAGCGATCGCGCATCGCGCGAACTCGCGGCAGGCGAAGCGGTGGATAACCGACGGTCCGCGTTGCCACGCGGGTTCAATACTAGCGTAGCGTCGCGACCGATGCAGCGCCGCGCGCGCACCACGATGGTTCGCCGCGTCGGCGCTGCGCGGCAAAGGACGCGGAATAGAGCGCAAACGACGGATGTTTAGAAGTCAGGCTGGCCGATGCAACGCGCGGACCTCAGACAGGTTCCGGCCTCGCGCACGCGCAGCCTGCCGCCATACTCATTCGTGGAGAACGCTTATGCTCACCCGTTTCCGCCCCGGTCCCTCACTGCATGAACAGGTCGAGCAGCTCGGCCTGCTCGCCGCGTTAGCCGGCCGTTGGTCCGGCAGCGGCTTCAATCTGATCTCGCTGCCCGACTTCGATTCGACACCGCCCAGTACCGGCGACAAGCCGTTTCGCACGCTGCTGTCGGCGACTCATGAGACGCTCGAATTCACGCCGATCGGCGCGCATGTGCCGAACCGGGGCTCGCAATTGCAAAGCAACCCCGCCGATGGACAACCGGACATCACGATCTTCGGTCTTCGCTATTTGCAGCGGATCAACGACGCGGATTCTCACGAGCCTTTGCACATCGAAAACGGCTTCTGGCTCAACGTGCCGGCCAGCAAGATTCCGAAAGAAGACGCATCGGTGGTCCGGCAAGGTTCGATACCGCACGGCTCGTCGATTCTCGCGCAGGGCAATGCGTTCCTGTCGCCGAACGGCAAGCCCGCCTTCGCGACGCTCGATTCGACGCCGCAGCGCAACCCTCCCGGTGCGGCACTGGGCAGTGCATACCTCGAACCGCTTGCCAGCGCGGTATTACCGGCCCGCATCGCAAACAAGGACGCGGTGAAGAACCCGAACGGCGTGCTTTCCGATGCGATCAAGCCTTTCAGCGACCATCTGAAACGCACCACCGTGATCACCGTGTCGAGCAGGAACGCGGGCGGCGTGCTGAACATTCCGTTTCTGCAGAACCCGACCAGCAACAACGCAGCGGCCACCAGCGTCGAAGCAACGTTCTGGATCGAGACCGTGCAGCCGGATGACGGGCCTTCATTCGAAGTTCTGCAGTATTCGCAGACCGTGACGCTCAACTTCCTGGGTATCGACTGGCCGCATATTTCAGTCGCGACGCTCTTCAGGCAATGAGGCAACGGCCGCACAACGCGTCGCTGGCGCGCCGCTCGCGTCGAAGCCGGTGCGCCTGCGCTTGCCCCTACCGCGTGCAAGCGATCGTATGCATCAGTTCAATCAGCACATCGGGGCTCATCGGCTTGACCAGGTGATGCGCAAAGCCCGATTCGCGCGAACGCGCGAAGTCTTCGGGCTGGCTGAAACCAGTCAACGCGATCAATACAGGACACACGCGCTGCGCGCGGGCTGCAAGACGCCGCGCAATCTCATGGCCGCTCATACCGGGCAGCGCGATATCGAGCAGCACGACGTCGGGGTCGAACTGCTCGGCTAGCGCGAGCGCCGACGGACCATCCGCGGCGGTGCGTGTGTCGTGCATCTCGAGGACGAGCGCGAGCGACTCGGCTGCGTCGCGATTGTCGTCGACAATCAGAATACGTAGGCGCTTCACGTTCCCGGCCCGCCGCTCGTCCGCGAGCGACGCATCCGATGGCGTCTGCACCGGCGCGACCGCAAGCGGCAGCGTGATCGAAAACTCGCAGCCTTTACCGACTCCATCGCTCGCGACCGAAATGCTGCCGCCGTGCATGTCGACCAGCTTGCGTGCGACAAACAGGCCGATGCCGAGTCCGTCGCGCGCGCGGCCGGCGGGCGGCGTCGCCTGCATGAACAGATCGAACAGCGCGGGCAGCTCGGCGGCCGCCACGCCGATGCCGCTGTCCTTCACCGCGACCCTTGCGCGGCCGTTCACCACTTCCGCGCGAATATGAATCTCGCCGCCGTCGTCGGTGTACTTGATTGCGTTGTCAACGAGGTTCGACAGAATCTGCGTGAGCCGCGTGCGGTCGCCGTCGACCGGAATCGGCGTGGCAAGCGTATTGAGGAAAACGCGGTGCCGCCGCTGCTCGGCGGCCGGTCCATTGATTTCCATCGCCCGCCCGATCGCGTCGCGCAGGTCGAGCACTTCGCGCTTCAGGTTGATGCGGCCGGTCGTGATGCGCGACACGTCGAGCAGATCGTCGATCAGATGCGACAGGTGGTAGCTTTGCCGTTCGAGCACCGCCTGCACCCAGCGCACTTTCGACGGCAGGTTCGCGCTGCTCTCCTTGAGCACGTGCGCCGCATTGCGGATCGGCGCCAGCGGATTGCGCAACTCATGTGCGAGCGTCGCGAGAAACACGTCCTTGCGGCGATCCGCTTCCTTGAGTGCCTCCTGCGCATTGGCGCGCTCGGTGATGTCGGCGAGTGTGCCGACAAACGAATGCAGCGCGCCATGTGCGTCGTAGCGGAAACGCCCGTGCATTTCGAGCACGCACAGCGCACGGTCGCCGATGCGAAACGCGCGAAACACCATATGGAACGGCCGGTGCGCGGCCTCATCCGCCATGTAGCGCTCGACGTATGCGGCGCCATCGTCCGGATGCATGAACTCGCGCATGAAGTCTTCGTTGGTCAGCGGCCCGGCGTCGATCGGCTGCCCGGTGATCTCGTACATCCGCGCGTTTTCCCAGACGCCCGAACGCGTGACCGCGTTCCATTCGAAGATGCCGAGCCCCGCCGCGCCGGCCGCGATGCGCAGACGTTCATCGCTTTCCTGGCGCGCCGCGAGCGCCCGGTCGCGCTCGCTTAACGACGCACTGATGCGCCGGTTCTGCTCGTCGAGCAACTGGCGGATCGCACCGTGAATCGTCGCGCTGAAAAAGCCCTCGATGATCTGATGTGCGCCCGCCTGTTCGGCGCGCGGCGACAGCGTATTGGCGAAGTATTCGCGCACCACCTGCTGCACGCTGACCTGCAGCAGATCGAGTTCGCGATACAGCTCATCGAGCTGATAGCCGTGCATCCAACGCTTGCGCGCGTACTGGCGCGCGTCGAAATCGATCCGCGCGTTGAGGGCGGAATTCGGCACCGCGGTGAGCGCGGCGCAGATTTCCCCGTAGATTTGCGGCAACAGGTCGATCAGTTGCCGGTTCGTGAGCCGGTCAGCCTGCTCGATCGACGGATCGGAGCGGACCGCGCGCAGCCAGCGGCGCGTGATGCGCCAGCGCTTGAAGCGAATGTGTACCGCCAGATCCACATATGGCCCTGTTTCGGGCGCGATTGTCATGTTCAAGCGTGTGTCATGCGATATGCGTCAGGTGCCCGAACATACCATGCGCAGCCTGTTCAGCATCCGACTAATGCGAACGCTGTTTCAGGCAAACGACACATTCGTCTGTTGTTTGCCTCGGGCCGCCCCCGCCGCCCTTCTCTCCCTGGCTGGCCACACTCGACCGGATGGGTGCGCGAGGCCCAGCCCACCGTCGCGCCTCGCGGCCGACATGCAGCGGTACGGCCCTTGCTTCGTGATCCGTACGCTTTGCTCCGTCGCGCATCGGTCTCGCTCTCGATCGTTTGCCGACAGCCGATCTCCCCTTTTTCACGCGAGGCTCCGCGCGCTTATGACGGTCGAAGCGACCTGGTATCTGATCATCGGTGGCCTGCTGATCGCCATGGCGCTGGCGCGCAAACTGATTGCGCATCTGCCGATGACCGGCGCGATGGTGTATCTGGTGGTCGGCTTCCTGCTCGGGCCGGCGGGCACCGGGCTGCTGATGCCGGACCTCGCAAGCGGCGCGCAGGTGCTGCGCCTGATCACCGAAGCCGGGCTCGTGATTTCGCTGTTCGCGATCGGCATGCATTTGCGCGTGCCGCTGCGCGACCCGCTGTGGCAGCTGCCGTTGCGCCTGGGCGTCGGCGCGATGCTGCTGACGATCGCCGCGATGACCGCGATCGCGCACTACGGGCTCGGCCTTGCGCCCGGACTCGCGCTGATCGTCGCGGCGGCGCTCGCGCCGACCGACCCGGTGCTCGCCAACGAACTGCGCCCGCGCGCGGCCGGCGACGCTGAGCCGCTGCGCTTCGCGCTGTCCGGCGAGGGCGGCTGCAACGACGGCGCCGCGTGGCCGTTCATGCTGCTCGGGCTTGCGCTGTGCGGGGTCGAAGTGGGCGGCACGAACGGCGTGACCGGTGTCGCCAACATAGCCGGCACGCACGGCGCGACCGGCGCGCATCTCGCCAGCCTCGCCGGCTTTGCGGGCTCGCTAGTCTGGGGCATCGGCAGCGCAGTGGTGGTCGGCTGGTCACTCGGCGCCGGGGTGGTCGCGCTCGTCACGCGCTTGCGGCTGCGTTTCGACGTTGCGCTCGGGGTCGAAGGGCTTCTTGCGCTCGGACTGATGTTCGCGTGCTACGGCGCCGCGCAGTCGCTGCACGGTTATGCGTTCGTTGCCGTATTCGTCGCCGGCGTCGCGCTGCGCCATCAGGAACTGCGCGCGACGGGCGGCCACACCGCGCCGAACGCCGTGCTCGATAAGGTCGAGCACGGCGAGCGCGACAAGGCCGCGCGCACGCCGGAACTCGCGCATGCGATGGTCGCCGAATCGATGATGGGGTTTGCCGTCGAGATCGAGCAAAGCGTCGAACTCGTACTGATGCTGTTGATCGGCAGCGTCGTATCCGCGCATTGGCGCGAGTTGCTCGAATGGCGCGCGATCTGGCCGACGCTCGCGCTGTTGTTCGTGGTGCGCCCGCTCAGCACGCTCGCGGCGCTGGCCGGTTCAAACGCGACCTGGCCGCAGCGGCTCCTCGCCGGATGGCTCGGCATACGCGGCGTCGGCGCGTTCTATTACCTGCTGTTTGCGATCGAACGGCTGCAGCGCGTCGCGCAGGATGCGGCGCTCGCGGTCGTGATGGCGGCGATCGTCGGCTCGGTGTTGCTGCATGGGGTCTCGGCGACGTTGCTGCTGCGCCGCTATCTGCACGCGCCGCTTGTCGAATGACGGGTGCGGGTCGTCCCGCTCACGCCTCCGGATGTTCCAGATCCGCGGCCACCACGCGTTCGCCGTAGCGCTGCGCGGCCTCGCGCGCCGCGTGACCGCTGTCGAACGGGCCGATATCCGGCGCGCCCGCAAACGGAAACAGCAGGCGCCCATCGGTTTTGCGCACGACCTTCAGGAGACCGACAAATGCGCCTTCGGTGGTCCGGCGATAGGTCGCGTAGATTTCATAGTCCTGTTTCGATTCGGCACGTGAAGTCGTGGCATCGCGCGACTTGGGAAAAATCATCCGAGGCCTCGTCATATTGACGCTCCGCATCCATTCGATCGCCACGCCGGTGCCCCTGCCGGCAGAAAGGGCTTTGCGATCAACGCGCAAGCGATGTGCCTGTCGCACCGATGCGGCCGGCGGCCGCGCACGCATGCGCAACACAACACGGCGCGATCGCCGGATGCCTGCGACTCGAGCGGCGCCATCCCTCCGGGAAGCGGACCGGCGCCGTGCCGTGCCGCGGCGCGCAGGCGCCGCGCCAAAAATTACACCGCTCGCGTAGGTTTGCACCGGGTCGCCAGACCGGCCGGCGCGCCGGTGAGCCTGCGCGATCGCAACGGGACCGTCGTGCGAGTGCGCGGCGCGCGTCTTCGAAGCGGCCCTCGAAATGGCCTTCGAAGCGGGGATTCGAAGCGGGGATTCGAAGCGGGGATTCGAAGCGGGGATTCGAAGCGGGGATTCGAAGCGGGGATTCGAAGCGGGGTTCGCACCACTGCCGGCAACGCGCCATTCGCGCGCGCGCATGGCACACTGGTGGTCTTCCCAGCGACGGGAGCCCACATCATGGAGCGTGCCTTTACCGATCGCGCCGAGGCCGGCCGCGCGCTGGCCAGCCTGCTTGGCGCGTATGCGCATCGCAGCGATGTCGTCGTACTCGCGCTGCCGCGCGGTGGCGTGCCGGTCGGGTTCGAGGTCGCGCGCATGCTCGGCGCGCCGCTCGACGTGCTGGTGGTCCGCAAGCTCGGCGTGCCGTGGCAGCCGGAACTTGCGATGGGCGCGATCGCCTCGGGCGGCGCGCTCTATATCGACGACGAACTGGTCCGCGAGATCGGCCTGCCGCAGGCCGCATTCGATCGCGTTCTCGCGAGCGAGCGCGCCGAACTCGAGCGGCGCGAACAGTCGTACCACGCGCAGCATCGGGCGCCGGTTGAAATCGAACGCCGTATCGCGATCGTCGTCGACGACGGCGTGGCCACCGGCGCGTCGATGAAGGCGGCGGTGCGCGCGTTGCGCACACGCCAGCCCGCGAAAATCGTCGCCGCGCTGCCGGTCGCGCCGCCCGGCGCGGCAAAAACGCTCGAAGAAGACGTCGACGAATTCGTCTGCGCACTGACGCCGGCGAACTTCCATGCGGTCGGCCAGTTTTACGCCGACTTCAGCGAGACCACCGATGACGACGTGCGCGCGCTGCTCGCGCAGGCCGGCCCGCGCGGCACGATATAACGTGTGGTTTCAATGACACGGCTGTCCAGCATCGGCCGCACGCCCGGCCGGGTTGCAGTGCGATACGGCGCTTCGCCGGGTAAGCGCTGAACGCCGCGCCGTTACTCACAGCGCGCTTGTGCGTGCCGTCAGCAACGACTTCGCCATGATCAGCAGGTGGAAATAGAGCCGCCGGCTGAAGCCATAGTTGTACGCGGACAGATGCGAAAGCGCGAGCTTGAGGCTCTCGAGCGGCGCATGATTTCGCGCGTAAATCGACACGACGATCGGAACCATGCGCCGCAACGCAAGCCGGCGCGCCGGTTCGAGCTGCGGCGGCAGCTCAAGCGCCCGGAGGAAGTTGTAGGCCACGAGCGTCGAAGCGCTCGTCGACGCGCGCGTCGACGTCGTGATCGACACCTCGGTCTGGCGGTTGTACGACACGTACTCGTTCAGGTAGTACACGCCTTTCGCCGCGAGGCAAATCTCGGTGCCGAACACGTAATCGCAGGCGACGCCGTTCTGCTCCCGGTAGCCGATGCGCTTGACGAGATCCGCATCGGCCATCCAGCCGTTATTCGGGAACATCTGGACCAGCCCGGTTCGCCCCGGCTGCTTTTGCAGTCCGGCCACGTCGCGTGTGCGGTGATAGGCGCGATTCAGATGCTCGCTTGCGGCGGGAAGCACGGTGCCACGCGAATCGGTCACGTACTGGTCGCCGAACGCGACCTGAACGTCCGGATGCGCAGGCCAGGCCGAAAGCATCCGTTCGACCGCGTTCCCGACAAGGAAGTCGTCGTCGTGGATCAGCAGAATCCTGTCGCCGGTCGCGCGCGCGAAGAGGCTCTCGACATTGCGCGCCTGACCGAGCGAAGGTGTGTTTTTGACATAGCGGACGCGCGGATCGGCCGCGTAGCGCGCTTCGATCAGCGACCGCGTGCGATCGTCTGTGGAGTCGTCGCCGATCAGCACCTCGATGTTCGTATGCGTTTGCGCGAGACATGAGTCGAGCGATTGCCCGATCAGATCGGGCCGCTGGTAAGTCGGCAGGCAAATCGAGACCTTCACTGGTGCAGTCATGACGGGATCCGTGTGCGGAGTCGGCATTGTCAGGCTTCCTGCGTTCTTGCTTTATGGATCAATGATGCCCGAGTATGATTCGACACCCGCAAAAACGTCAATCAGAGCGCGAATATTTTATTTATTTTCTTTATCGGCGGTTTTCTTTCTTTCATAATTCATGCTGGTCTGACATTGCCGCCGCGCCGGCCGGCGCGGCGCTTCCGCGAGCGCAACGCATTGGCCATCATGGGCCACTGACGCATTGGCCCATCAGCCCATCGACCCATTGGATTGCCAGCGAACTTTATATGGATACGGTCATGACTGAAGTATTGTCTATTCAGATGCGATCCGTCGGTCATAAGACATACGCGAAACTGATTCGCGATAATTCGGGCCATGAAACGGATCTTCACGTCGACTCCTATTGGGTCGACGACGAGCGCTCGGCATTGACGAAAGTGGTGCGCAAGCTTGCCGAGTTCCGCATACCCAGGCTGAACCGGCGAAACCTGGACTTCAGACGCGCGCGAGCCGAGTGGGCCACCGGGAATATGAGCTACCTGCTCGCGCGAAAAAAGACCCACGCAAAGAACTACGACGTGCTGCACTTCCATACGCAAACCGCGGCATTCGGAAGCGTGAGCCTGATGAAGTCCATTCCGACCGTCATCACGATCGACATGACGGCGTTCCAGCTGATGCGCGAGCACAATTCCGGTCCCGAGTGGACGTATCGCCCGAACGTACTGATGGAGCGCAACGTATTCGAGCAAGCGGCGCATATCATCGCTTTTTCGCAGTGGGCCCGCGACTCCGTTATCCGTGAGTTTGGCGTGGCGCCCGAACGGCTGTCGGTCATCACGCCCGGCGTATTGAAGGAAGCCTTCCATCAGCCGCAATTCCTACCCGCGAACAAGCCGAAAATTCTGTTCGTCGGTAACGAGTTTTATCGGAAAGGCGGCGACGATCTGATCGCCGTATTTGCCGAACACTTTGCACATAAAGCCGAGCTTCATCTGATGACAAACGATTCCTCTGTGCCTTCGGGCGAATCGGTATTCGTCCATCGGGGCGTCGCGGCTTATACGCCGGAGTGGCACCGGTTGTATCAGGAGTCCGAGGTCTTCGTGATGACGAGCCGCGCCGAAGCGTTGGGCCTGGTCTTCCAGGAGGCCGCCGCGTCCGGACTTGCGCTGATCGGCAGCCAGGTCGGCGGCATTCCGGAAATGATCGACCATGACGTCAACGGTTTCCTGATCGCACCGGGCGACCGCCAGGCCTTGCGTCAATATCTGGGCGCGTTGATCGACGACCCCGCGCTGCGCGCGCGAATGCGCATCGCAAGCTACGAAAAGGCCATGCGGGAATTCAACGCGAGAACCAATACGAGCCGGGTGTTTGATACGTTTCGTGCCGTAGGCGCAACGCACAACGACGCGCAACGTGTTCTCGTAGAGTCCTGACCGGCCTGCCTATGCATGTATCGGTATCGGGCGCGGCCGGCCCGCAGGCCGGCACCCGATGCCGATACGACCCAGGCTGTTTCAGTCGCGAGCGTTCAAACTGGCGCGTCGAATCAACGGCACGATGTCGCCGGCGCCGTCAGATTATCTAAACGACGCTCGCCGCCGCGCGTGCGCGACACGCATGCGCGCCTTGCGGCGCCGGCCGCGTGCGACCCGGTGACTCACCCGGCCGAGCACGGCCAGATGAGTGCGAAGCAACAGCAGCGTCGCCATCGGCAATCGCTCACGCGGCCGCGGCCGTGAGATGCGCGGGCAGAAAGCTTTGCAGATAGTCTTCGAACTCCGCGCGCACCTCCGGATGGCGCAGCGCGAATTCGACGGTTGCCTTCAGGTAACCGAGCTTGCTGCCGCAATCAAAACGCGTACCGAAGTAGCGATACGCAAGCACCTGCTCTTCGGTCAGCAGCGATTCGAGCGCATCGGTCAGTTGCAGTTCACCGCCCGCGCCCGGCTTTAGCGCGCGGATATGCCGGAAGATGGTCGGCATCAACACGTAGCGGCCCACGACGCCAAGGTTCGACGGCGCGACTTCCGGCGCCGGCTTTTCGACGATGCCCGACAGTTTGATCACGTCTTCTTCCCACTCGCGTCCTTCGACCACGCCGTACGAACGGCTGTCTTCGCGCGCGATCGTTTCGACGCCGACCACCGAGCTGTGATAGTGGTTGAATACATTGACCAGCTGCTTCATCACAGGCTTCTCGCTATGCAGCAGGTCGTCCGCGAGAATCACCGCAAACGGGCTGTCGCCGACCAGCTTTTCCGCGCACAGCACCGCGTGACCGAGGCCCAAGGCTTCCGCCTGACGCACGTAAAAGCAGTCGACGTTCGCCGGTTTGATGCCGCGCACCAGTTCGAGCAGCTTTTCCTTGCCGCGCGCTTCCAGCTCGGCCTCGATCTCATACGACTTGTCGAAGTGATCTTCAATCGCCCGCTTACTGCGGCCCGTGACAAAGATCATTTCGGTGATGCCGGCTTCGATGGCCTCTTCAACCGCGTATTGAATCAGCGGCTTATCGACGATTGGCAGCATCTCTTTTGGACTCGCCTTGGTGGCAGGCAAGAAGCGCGTGCCGAGACCCGCCACGGGAAACACGGCTTTGGTGACTTTCAGCATGGTATGCATTCCCACTCGGTTGATGATATCTACAACCGCCGATCCCCAAGGCGACTCCCCTCGGGGCTCCAAAGGCACGTCCTTTGATCGGCGAATCTGCGTGTGCAAAAAGACTAGCGGAAAAATAATGAAATTTCCGATTAAAGAACCGCTAATTTCGCCGAGTGGCCTTCACAGTTTTACCGGAGCCATTCGTATAGCACGTGAATGCCATTTCCTTACCGGATACACAACCGCCGGCATCCAGCAATTATGTAAATATTGCTGGATGCCGGCGGCCTATCGGAAATTATTGAAGCGCGGACTCTTCGGTTTCGTCCATTTGCGGCAGCTTTCCGGGATTGATCCGGAAACGGCCGAGCGGCTCGTTTCGTAAAGCCTCGCGGTACGCCGACACCGCAACCAGCACCAACAGGACGACTACGCCAGCAAGCAGATGCACACTCATTGCCAACCCCCTCGTCAAGAATTTGCTGCAGATCAATTTAGCACAATAAAACTAATGGAAAACGCGAATGGTATTTACCCGAAATATTTAATTTTTGACACTTGTGTGACGGCCCGACTTGCACCATTCCGTGGCGCTTTTCCCGAGCATTTTTTATCCCTTTTATTTCAACCTTGGTGCATTAGCATACGAACTCGCCCCGCCGCGCACGCGGGTATGCGCATACTGCTTTCATTTACCTGTCGTGCGATCACGCCGGCATGCCGTTTTACGAGGGCCGCATGAGCGACACCGTTCTGAACGCCGCCACGACATCGCTGTCCTTCTCCGCGTCGCCTGCCAGCGACGCGCATGCGGCGAGCGCCGGCAAGGAACATGTCATCGACGCGATGCGCGGCTTTGCCGCCTTGCTGGTTGCTTACTTCCATTGCCGCCAGGTGGTATGGGTAGGCATGCAAAGCTTTCACCACACGGTGGGCACATCGTTCAGCTTGAACTCGCTGGTTGCCTATGCGACGTTTCCGGTCGCGTGGGGTTCCGCGGGTGTGCCGATGTTTTTTGTGATCAGCGGTTACTGCATCCATCGCGGCGCGGCATTCCGGCTCGCGCGCGACCCGAACTATCGGCTCGACGCGGGCAATTTCTGGATGCGCCGCTTCGCGCGCATCTATCCGGTGCTGCTCGCCGCCCTGCTGCTCACGCTTGCGCTCGATTCGATCAGCCTGCATCTGCTGCCCGTCAGCCATAAGGTGCGCGATATCGGCCTCGTGCCGTTCCTCGTCAACCTGTTCTCGCTGCAAGGCGTCGCAGGCTATACGTATGGGTCGAACGGCGCGCTGTGGACGCTGTCGCTCGAAGTGCAGTTCTACGCGGTCTATCCGCTGCTGTTCGCGCTGCGGCGCCGCTTCGGCATGAATACGATCCTCATTGCGGTCGCGCTGATCAATCTCGCCTCGGCGCTCGTGCTCGAGCGGCACGACATCCAGTTCTTCCCGTCCTACTGGTTCTCGTGGACGCTCGGCGCATGGATCGCCGAAGCGCAGGCGGGCGCGACAGGCGCGCGGCGGCCCCGCTCGTCGCTCGTCTGGTACGGGCTCGCGGCGCTGTTCACGCTGGCGGGCTGCGGCGCCTTTTACGCCGGCCAGTTCCTCGCGTTCCAGCTGTGGGCGCTCGGCTTCGCGTGCTACCTGCACCAGGCACTCAAGCGCAACCGCCCGGTCGAGTCGGCGCCGATGCGGCTGCTATCCCGTTTCGGCGACTTCAGCTTCTCGCTATACCTGATTCACCTGCCGATCTTCGTGCTGCTGTCGTCGCTGTTCTACCGGTCCGCGCTGCAGTTGTCGATCTGGCCGTCGTTCGGCTACATGTGCATCGCGATTGCGGCGGCATATGTGTTCTACCGGCTCGTCGAACTGCCCGCGATGAAGTGGTCGGCCAGCTTCAAGCCGAAGTCGCGCGCGCGGGCTGAGGGACCGGCCGCGCGTGTGGCTTGAGTGCGGCGGCACGTCGACCGTACCCTGCGCGCGCGACGGGTTGACGCGCATGAAGCGTTGATGGCCACGTGCGCGACGATCCGCACAGGCGACACACCCACTCCCGCGTTTTTACGCAGCCGGCCTGTCCAATCCAACCGGCCCCAACCGTTTCAACCCGCGCTTCTAACCGCCTTCGCTTCTAGCGCCTTTCCTGCCCCACCCGTTCCCACCCGCTTCAGAATCCGTTCGACCCCCTCGACATACGCGGCGGTGCCGAACGTTTCGGTGGCCGTCTGGTATCCGCGCACCACGAGCTGATCGCGCAGCGTCCGGTTCGCGTTTAATTCGGCGAGCGTATCGGCGAGCGCATGCGCGTCGCCCGGCTCGCAGAGCATGCCGTTCTCGCCGTGGCGGACAATCTCGGTCACGCCGCCCGCGCGCGCCGCGACCACCGGCCGCCGCGCCAGCATCGCTTCGACGATCACACGCCCGAACGGCTCCGGCGTGATCGACGTATGCGCGACCACGTCCATCGCGCCCATGCAGGCCGCGATATCGTGCTGAAAGCCGAGAAAATGCACGCGTTCAGTCAAGCCGTGCTGTGCGACGAACGAACGCAGCTCCGCCTCGTATGCGTCCTCGCCGAACAGCGCCGAGCCGACCAGCACCGCATGCATCCGCGGATTCAGCACGGCCGCTTCGAGCAGCAGATGCTGCCCCTTCCAGCGCGCAAGACGACTGAACGAACCGACCAGGAACGCGTCGCCCGGCAGATTCAGCCGCGCGCGCAGCGCGCTTTGAGGCGTGTCGCGCAGCGCATCGAACGGCGCGCTCGAAATGCCGTTGAACACCACGTCGACCCTCGCGTCGTCAAACTTCGTCAGCTCGGTGAACGCACGCGCCGAAGCGCCCGAGTTCGCGATCACATGGGCCAGCCCGAAACGCGCGCACCATTTGATCACCTGCAACTGCCGGCGGCCGAAATGCTCGGCGCTCACGATATCGCGCAAATGCCAGACCACCGGCTTGCGCGCGAGCTTGCCGGCCAGCACGCCGATCACCATCGCGCGCTGCGTATTCGCGTAGATCACATCGTTGTTGCGCGCCCGCGCAGCGGTCGCGCGCACCAGCGACCCCACGCTTTTCAGCGCGCGGCCAAGCGGTGGCGCGCTGCCCTGTTTGCGCATGTCACGTGTCGCGCCCGCATCAAGCACTGTAACCGGCACGTCCGCTAGATCAAGCGCCACGCGAAATGGTCCGTCGTCGAACAGCACCACGTCCATCCGTGCACGCAGCGCCTTGACGATTTCGAGCAGCGACAACTCCGCGCCACCGAGCACGCCGCTCTGGTCCACCGCGAGCACGCGCAGCGACGAACCCGGATTCACTGCCGCGCCTTGGTGCGGCGGATCGTACGGCGGCAACGTCGCCCCTTGCAGCGCCGGCACCATTGCGCACACGTGCGCGAAAAAGCGCTCGCGAAACAGCGCCGCCGAAAAACGCTCGGCATTCGCGCGGCAATCCGCGGCGACGAAGCGGCCGGGCTGCGCGGCAAAGTTGTCGACTGCCGCGATCAGCGCATCGACCGTCTGCTCGCCGAAGAAAATGCCCGTCGGCCGCGAGTCCGACAGGTCGCGCACCGTTTCGAGCGCGCCGCCCTTGCCGTACGCAATCACCGGCGTGCCGCACGCCTGCGCTTCGACCACCGAAATGCCGAAGTCCTCTTCGGCGGCGAACACGAACGCCTTCGCGCGGCGCATCCGGTCGCGCAACACCGCGAACGGTTGATAGCCCATGATCTCCACATTCGGCGCCGCCTTCGCGCGGATTTTCTCCATCTCGGGCCCGTCGCCGATCACGACCAGGCGCCGCCCGGGCATTTTCGCGAACGCTTCAACGATCAGGTCGATCTTCTTGTACGGCACCATCCGCGAGGCGGTCAGATAGAAGTCTTCCTTCTGCTCCTGCAGCGCGAACGCTTCGACATCGACCGGCGGGTTGATCACGTTCGCATCGCGCTGATAGACCTTCCTGATACGCCGCGCAATGAAGGCCGAGTTCGAGACGAACGAGTCGACCGAATTCGACGTGCGCACGTCCCAGTTGCGGATGTAATGCAGGATCACGCGCGCCAGCGCGGATTTCGGCCCGCGCGTCAGCTTCGATTCGGTCAGGTATTGATGCTGCAAGTCCCACGCATAGCGGATCGGCGAATGCACATAGCTCACGTGCACCTGGTCCGGACCGGTCAGCACGCCCTTGGCGACCGCGTGACTGCTCGAAATCACGACGTCGTACGCGGACAGGTCGAACTGCTCGATCGCCAGCGGCATCAGCGGCAAATACGAGCGGTACTTCGTTTTCGCTTTCGGCAGCTTCTGGATGAACGTGGTCTTCACCGGCTTGCCGCGAATGAAGCTGCGGTCGTCGAGAAAATCGACCAGCGCAAACAGGTCCGCGTCTGGAAAGCACGCGATGATCTGCTCGAGCACACGCTCCGCGCCCGCGTACGTGACGAGCCAGTCGTGCACGATGGCCACGCGCACCGTCTGCGCGCCATGCGCCGCGCGCGGCTTCGCGCGGCGCGGCGTCACCATCGACGGCACGTCGAGCGCGAGCCCGCCGGCCGGCGGGCTCGACGCAGTGGATGACGCAAGTGTGCCCGGTGCGGGTGACAGCAACGTGTCTTCTGCGATGTCGTGATTCATGAGGCGCCTTTCCCTGAATACAGTCTCGCAAGCCTGCCGAGCACTGCGCGTGCCAGCTCGCGCAGTGCCGGCGTCATCGTCAGCGACCAGGCGACGTTCGCGCCGACCACCAGCACGACCGCCACGGCCACCTGTGGAAGGGTCGTCGCAATCGTCGACAGCCATAGCGTCGCGACGAGGAAGGCCAGATGCGCGGACATGTCGAGCACAATCTGCCGCGCGTGAATGCGCGACAGCCAGAGCAGCACGAAGTAGTCGAACAGGCCGCGCGCGACCACCGCGACCGCCGCGCCGGTCAGCCCGAAGTAATGCACCGCGCCCCAGATCACCGCCGCGAACAACGGCGTTTCGATCAGGCTCACGCGCGCGGCGAGCGCCGGCTGCGCTTGCGCCTGGATCAGGATGCGCGCGAGATTCGACTGTCCCGTCAGCCACACGAAGATGATCAGAATGCGCCCGACCGGCGTACCCGCGCTCGCGACTTCAGGGCCGACCCACAGATGCAGGAACGGACCGAGCACCAGCATCGCGGTCAGCATGATCGGCGTGAACACGCCGTTCAGAAACTCGAGCGACTGGCGCATCACCAGGTCCGCACTCTCGCGTTTCAACGCGGAAAAGCGCGGAAAGAGCGTGCGCATCATCGCGCTCGGCAGGATACCCAGGCGCCAGACGAGGTTCTGCGGCACCGAGTAATACGTGACGAACCGCGCGCCGAGCGCGGAGCCGACCAGCACGCGGTCGGCCGAATCGCCGATCAGTTGCATCGTGGAGGAGACGAACATCCAGCCACCGAAGCTGAACAGTCCCTTGGCGACGCCGAACCGCGGCGGCAGGATCGTGCGGATATCGAGCACCTTCAGCGCCGAACGGGCCAGCATCAGCGCAGCGATCGTGCGCGCGGCCACCGCGGCCGCCAGCACGTTCGGCAGGGTCGGACCGATCCACCACGCGGCAAAGAGCGGCAGCAACTGGAACAGAAAGGTGCCGATCGTCTGGTTCGTGTTGTAGCTGCCGAACTTTTCCGCACCGCTAATCGCGCCGGCAAACACCCATGACACATTCGCAATCGGAATCGCCATCGCGAGCCACGGCAATGCGTGAACCACCTCGTGCTGCAAGGCCGGCGACACGCCCGAGAAGTACGACGTGTACAGGAAAGTGCCGAAATAGATCACAAGCCCACCGGCCACACCGGTCGCCAGATTGAGCCATGTGGCGCTCCAGAACACCCGTGTGCACGCTTCCTTATCCTCGGACGCGCGCGCCTTCGAGATCTGATTCTGCGCGGCCATGCTCATGCCGAGATCGAGAAAGCCGAAGTAGCCGATCAGCACCCACACGAGCGCCACCACGCCGTACCGCTCCACGCCGAGCGCCTTGATATACGACGGCACGGTGACGAGGGAGATGAACGTGGGCAAGATGAGCCCGATGAAATTGATCCCTACGTTCTTCAGGATGCCTTTGTCCATCCGTTACCTTCGCGTCAAGTCGTTCGGCGCGCGCCGCGCAGGCGCCGTGAAAACGTCACAAGCGCGGCCGGCTCCGCGCAATCCGTGCCGGATGAGTCGTGCAGATGAGCACACCCATCGTCGCACGTAAAAAATCGCCGCTGCGCGCTTTGTGCAGTGCGAAAAAAATCGGCCCGACCACGGCACGCGAATGGCGATCCGCAACGCACGCTCACGCCGGTTTCCAGCGGTACATCATCACCTTGCCGCGCGCATCTTCCTCAACAAAAATCAGATACTCGCCGTCGCTGCGCCGCGCCGCGCTGATGCCGTTCGCGACATCGATCCAGCCCGATGCGCGGCCCACTTCCGGCCCGGGCCGGATCACGCCGATCTCGTTGCCGCGGTCCTTGTCCAGCACATGCACGACGCCTGAGGGCTCGACCGCGAAGATGTAGTTCCCTTCGACGGTCAAGCCGATAATCGTCAGGATCGGCTTCGCATTCGTGTCCCACGGCAGCTTGATCGTGTAGCGCGCCTCGGGCTTGCCGCTCGACCACTTGTCGTAGCGCACCAGCACGCGGCCGACTTCCTTCCATTGCTGGGGCTGAGACGGTGCGTCATCCGTGTAGCCCGTCACATACAGCGAATCGGTCGACGCGTCGTAGACCGCGCGGTGCGCGTCATTGAACGGCGCCGGCACCGGATACGTCTGCATGTCGTCGTACGCATAGATCGGGTTGCCCTGCTTGTCGAGGCCGCCGACGCGGAAGCGATAGATGCCCTTCGAACTGACCGTATGCCAGATGTCGCCGCCGGTATCGACCCACCAGCCCCAGCCGCCGATCAGCCGCTTGCCGGTCGTATTGCGGGTGAATTCGTCGGCGTCGAAGCGGCCGTCGCCGTTCGCATCGCGCCAGATCCAGTCGCCGCCCGCCGGCGCGTTGGGAATCGCGCTCGGGTCGCGCAGCGCGCGCCCGGCGATATAACCGGATGGAATCGCCGTCTCGCCATCGCGTGCCGCATCGAAGCGGTAGATTTTCAGGTGATCCGCGTACATGTCGGTCAGGTACAGGAACGTATGTCCTTTTACCTGCCGCGCGATCGGCATGCCCGGCCACTGGTCGACGTGAAAGACCGGATCCTCCGGGTATTTGAAGCGGTTCGACAGGAAGCCGACGTAGGTCCACTGCTGCCCAGCCGGCTTCGACAGATCGAGTTCGAAGCGCTTGTTGCCGGTATAGACGCTGTTCGGTCGCGCCGGGTCGATCCATGCGCCATCGACAAACAGCAGCCCCTCGACGAGCCAGCGCCGTTTGCCGTCCGGCGTATAGCTTTCGAGCGTCGCGCCGAGACCCGCGCCGAGCGCGGCGCCGAAGCCGGTGCCGGGCGGCGCGAAAGTCGGGCCGATACCGTTGGTCGACACATAGATATTGCCGCGCGCATCGACGCCGACGCCGGTCAATCCGTTGAAGCGCTGCGGACCGGGCCGCCCGGCCACGCCCGCGAAAATGCCGCCGCGCTCGCCGAGCGTGCCGGATGCCGCATAGCGGCCGTTCTGCTTGCTGAAGAACAGCACCTGCTGGCGCGGTCCGTTGTCCGCGATCAGCACGCGCCCTTGCGCGTCGACGCTGACGTCCGCCGGCACGCTGTCCGGCGGCAGAGGCAAGGTGTCGTCGAGCTTCTGGCCACTCGCCGAGTAGTGCACGAGCTGCGCTTTGCCGCTGAGCGTATCGGTCAGCACCCAGAGCGAGCCGTCCGGTGCGAGCGCGAGATGACCGGGCTGGTGCGCGTTGAACGAGCCTTTGCGCTGCATCGATTCAGCATCGTAAACATCGACGCGATCGAGCGCCGCGGTCGCCACGTAGAGCACTGAATCGCTCGCGGCGAGACCCGTGACTTCGTTGTGGCTACTGGCCGGCACATCGCTCACGATCAGCAAGCTTGCCGCCAGCCGCGCGCGTGGATCCGCCGCGTTCGCGACCGGCTGGAACGGCGCCGTGCGTTGCGGGTCGTCCAGCGCGCGCCGCGTGACGCCGTACCACTTATGCCCCTTCTCCGGCCAGATGCCTTTGCCGACCAGGTGATCCTTTTCGGTCCACACCGACACCGCGATAAACGCATAACGATGGTTAATCGCCACCGCGTTGCCGCCGCCATTGCCCCAGCCATGGGTGCCGTTTGCGTAGCCGAGCATCTTGCCGTCCTGATAGACGCCCGATTCAGCGCCGCTCTCGTCCCACGGCGCGTCTGTATAGACCTTGCCATCCGGCGCGACCGCGATCGCGGTGATGTTGATCTGCGTCCATTTGCCGTCGCCGAAGCCGAAGGTGTTGCCGATCCACGAGGTCTGCGCGTTCAACGGCGTACCACCCGACGGTGTTTGCGCTGCGGCGCCCGCAATCGTGATGAACGACACACACGCACAGAGCGCACCGGCAAACAGGGATCGGATCAAAAGCACTTCTCCAGTCGACCTCGGCGAGGGTTTTTCAGCGCCGCGCCGGGTAGCATGAGTGAACGTTGGCGCATTGGAAGCGCTGAAACCAGCGGTGAAACCGCGACGGCGCCTAAGGCTGTGCTTGTGGCTGCTGTCGAAGCCGCGAGGCCGCATGAGCGTGCATCGGGCTGCAAGAAGAGCCGCGCGCCGCTTACACCACATTTGCGCATCACGTCCCGGTGCGACCGTCGTAATTGAGGTTAAACGGAAAGGCTCGCCGGAAAAAAAATCCAAAAAATTCAAAATAATTCAGCGCGCCGCCAGCCCGAAATAAACGCCAAAGCACGGCGTAAAGAATATTGAATTCCCGGGTATAAGTGCGAATCACGCGAATTTCGTTATCCCTATTTTCCGCATCCGCCCGATCTGTCCGTATATCTTACCGACCCATGGAAATCGCACGTCAAATGGCCCGCCGCGCGATATATCGGCACTGTTGCGCACACGCATCGATCAATTCGCAGTGACGATCGTTAATCGTTTTCCTTCCATTTTTTTAAGCCATTTTCTCTTTCTAGAATGAGTGGCCGGTTTGGCCTCGGCTGCAAGCCTTTCGATAGCATGTGCTCGACGACCACACGATGACCGCCATTTCATTGTCCTTACCACGCAACCCGGAGGAACCGCCGCGATGACGCGCGCACTCGCCCTGCGCGCCGCGGCCGGCGTTCTGCTGGGCGCGGCGCTCGTCGCCTGCGTGATCGCCGGCAGCGCGCCGCGCGCGAGCGCCGCATCCGCCGGCGAAGTCTTGATCGAGGCCTACGGCGACTCGACGACACGCGGCATCTCATGCACCAACGGCCATTGCGCGCCGCGCGCACAAAACGCCGTCACGTGGCTGCAGGACGCGTTGCGCGCGGACCTCGGCGAACGGGTGAGCGTGACCAATCTCGGCGTGCCCGGCGCGATGGCGTATCAGTTGCGCGACGGCGTGTGCCGCCCTCGCTGCGCGCCATGGAAAACGCGCGTCGCGCAGTCGCATGCGCAAATCGTGATGTTCAACTATGGCATCAACGACGCGGTGTTCAACCAGACGCCCGACCAGTTCTATCGCGCGGAAACGGACCTCGTGCAGGCGGCGCGCGCGGCCGGCAAGCTGCCGGTGCTCGAAACGTCGAACCCGCTGCCCGATCGCGCGCTCGATGCGAAGCTTGCCGTGCTAGTCGACGTGACGCGCCGCGTGGCCGCGCAGCAGCAGGTGCCGCTGGTCGACCAGTACGCGTATATCAAGGGCCTGCCCAACTGGCGCGCGATGATGTCCGACGGCGAACATCCCAAACCCGAGCTGTACCGGCTCAAGGCACGCGAAGCATTCGACGTGCTCGATCCGCTCGTACGGCAACTGCTCGAGCAAGCGTCGTGAGCGCGCACGCGGCGCTCATGCATACCCGGTTTTCAGGCAACCAGAAAGGCAACCGATGACAACCCAACGCAAAGCCATCATTACCGGTGTATCCGGCCAGGACGGCGCCTACCTGACGAGGCTCCTGCTCGGCAAGGGCTACCAGGTGACCGGCACCTACCGCCGCACCAGCTCCGTGAACTTCTGGCGCATGGAGGAGCTCGGCGTGCTCGACCATCCGAATCTGCAACTCGTCGAGCACGACCTGACCGATCTCGGCTCGACACTGCGCCTGCTCGAATCGACGCAGGCCGACGAGCTGTACAACCTCGCCGCGCAAAGCTTCGTCGGCGTGTCATTCGACCAGCCGGCCACCACCGCGCAAGTGACCGGCGTCGGCGCGCTGAATCTGCTCGAAGGCATCCGCATCGTGAACCCGAAGATGCGCTTTTACCAAGCGTCGACCTCCGAAATGTTCGGCATGGTGCAGGCCGTGCCGCAGCGCGAGAGCACGCCGTTCTATCCGCGCAGCCCGTATGGTGTCGCGAAGCTGTTCGCGCACTGGAGCACGATCAACTATCGCGAGTCGTACGGCATCTTCGCGACCAGCGGCATTCTGTTCAATCACGAGTCGCCGCTGCGCGGCCGCGAATTCGTCACGCGCAAGATCACCGACACGGTGGCGAAAATCCACCTCGGCAAGGCGGACGTGCTCGAGCTCGGCAATCTCGACGCGAAGCGCGACTGGGGCTTCGCACTCGAGTACGTCGACGGGATGTACCGGATGCTGCAAGCCGACGAGCCCGACACGTTCGTGCTCGCGACCAACCGCACCGAGACCGTGCGCGACTTCGTGAAGATGGCCTTCGCGGCCGCCGGCGTTCAGCTCGAATGGTCGGGCAAGGGCCAGGGCGAGACCGGCATCGACATCGCGACCGGACGCATCCTGGTGCGCATCAACCCGAAGTTCTACCGGCCGGCCGAGGTCGATCTGCTGATCGGCTGCGCGGACAAAGCGAAGGCGAAGCTGGGCTGGGAGCCGCAGACGTCGCTCGAGCAGTTGTGCCAGATGATGGTCGGCGCGGATATCGCACGCAACCAGATTCACGAAACGTTCTGACGCACGGTACACGCTGACCCGCGGCGCCCGCGAGCGGGCGCCGCCATCCGGCCGTTCGGCCGTTCAATGCAAGGGGCCGGTCGCAATCGCCTCGCCATACACGGCCGCCACGCGCCTTGCGATCACCGGATTGTCGAAGTGCGCGCGTGCGTACGCGCGGCATGCGTGCGCATCCGGCAGCTTCAGCGAACCGTCGAGCGCGTGGGCAAGGCCGTCCGCGATCGCATCCGCGCCCGTCGACGGCAGCACCAGATCCTGCGACAGCCCGGCGACCGCTTCCGGCAGGCCGCCCACCGGCGTCACCAGCACCGGCGTGCCGGACGCGAGCGATTCGACGGTGATGAGACCGAAGCCCTCGAGCGCAACCGTCGGCACGACGCTGATAGTCGCCGCGCGGTACAGCGTCGCCAGATGCTGGTCGGGCACGAAGCCGAGCAGCTTCACGTTGTCGGCGAGATCCGCTTCGTCGATACGCGTTTGCAATTCGCTTTCCAGATGCCCCTTGCCGGCGATCAGCAGCAGCACTTCCGGATTGCGGCGCTTGACGATCTTCACCGCGTCGATCAGGTCCTCGAGGCCCATGCGGCGCACCAGACGCCGCACCGCGAGCACGAGCGGCCGGCCAAGCGGTAATTGCAGCTTCCGACGCGCGTCGTTTTGTGTCATTGGCAGATCGAACTGGTCGACATTGACGCAGCCCGGCACGACACGGATGCGCTCCGGCGGAATCCCGTAGCGCGACGTCAGGATCTTGCCGAATGCGTCGGATAGAACGATCAGTCGCGACGAACGCGCGTAGACCGTCTGTTCAAGGTAGCGCTTCGCACGCTGACCGAACGAGTCGGCGCCTTCGACGTGACTCTCGTCGGCCCACGGCCCCTGGAAATGCGACACCTGCGGAATGCCGCGCGTAACGTCGAGGCCCGGAAAGGTATAGAGCGCGAAATGCGACGAGATCACGTCGGGCCGCTGCGTCTGAATTTCGCGGCGCAGCGCGCGGCGCGCGGCCATCAGGCGCAGCGGCAGCGATTGCGCGGCCGGGCCGAAACCGTGGATTGCGCCGTTCGTGTCGGCGGCGACTTGCGGCGAACCGGCCACCACGCCGCGCACGGCCACCCCCGCGCCCGGCAGCGCGCCGATCAGCGAGTAGTACATGCGGTCGAGACCGCCCGCGCGCTCGGGAAACCAGTGCATGCCGATCTGCAGCGATTTGATCGACGGTGTGGAGCTTGTCATGGTCATTCCTGTTGGTGTGAAGCCGCGCCGGCTTGCATCGGCTGGCGCCGGGCGGTTCCCGGCGCACAGCGCGAGGCCGCCGCGCGGCGGTTGCGTGTGGAGATCGTCGTGTGCTTCATGCGCCGTCGGCGCCGCGCGGCGGCGTGCTCAGCAAATTCGCCGTGACCGCATCGGCATCGCTCGCCGCGTTGCGGTTGCGGTCCCCGCACAGCCCGGCGATCTGCCGGTACAGCGCGATGTACTGCGCAGCCATGCGCGCCCAGCCGAAACCGGTCGCGAGTTCGCCGGCCGCCGCCCCCATCGCCCGCCGCATCCCGTCGTTTCCGGCGAGACGCCCGACCACCTCGGCCAGCGCGCGCGGATCGTCCGGGTCGTCGAGCACGACGCCGCATTCAGGCGTGATGATCTCGGCGCCGCCCGCGGTGCGCGCGGTGACGATCGGCAGCCCTGCCGCCATCGCTTCGAGCAGCACGAGGCTCATCGCCTCGTAGCGCGACGGAAAGACGAACACGTCGGCCGAATGCATCAGCACCGGCATTTCCTTCACCAGCCCGAGAAAATGCACGCGATCGGCAATGCCGAGCGCACGCGCCTCTTCCGGGTACGGGCTGCCCCGCAGATCACCCGCGACCGCGATCTGCACCTGATGCGGCAGGTGCTTGAGCGCACGCAGCACGGTGCCGAGATTTTTGCGCGGTGTGCGCAGGTCGCCGACGAACAGCAGCAGGAACGCGTCCGGCGGCAGCTTGAACTTCGCGCGATCGCCGCTCGCCGCGGCGAAGCCGCGCGTATCGACGCCGTTGTAAATCACGTCGAGGCGGTTGCGCGGCGTCAGGCCGATCGCGCGAATCTCGGCCGCGACCTTCTGCGATACCGCGGTGATCACGCGTGAGCGCCGGTATGCCCAGCGCTCGAGCAGCGCGTTCAGGCGCGTGTACACGTACTGATAGCCGGACCACAGCCCCTTGGTCATGGCGAACGGATAGTACCGGCTCGCAAACCAGCCGCTATGCACGAAGTGCGCGGTGTTGACGTCGGCGGACGCCCATGTGATAAAGCCATTCACATGCAGCACGTCGAATTCGCCGCGATGCGCGCGCAGCCACAGCGCGCTCCGGATCGCGAACACTTGCTGGCGCAACAGATTGGTCGGCCACCATCGGCCGATTTTCATCGGCACCCAGCGCACCAGCGGATGCTCGAGCAGCTCCGGCGCCACCTGGGACGCCACCAGCGTAACCGCAATGCCCTCGGCGAGCGCGGCGCGCGCGATCTCGTGGTTGACGCGGCCCTGTCCGTCGTTATGGCGCACGACGTGCGTGACAATCGCGACTCTCAATCAGATTCTCCGTGGAAGACGACCTTCGAGCGGCGGCGCTGTTTTTCGTAGTGCGCCGCGGAGAGGATCGAAAACAGACTCATGAAAAGCAGTGCGCCGCCTGTGCCGACGAGCGTGTTCGTGAACACGATCATCGCGAGAATCGCGAGCGCGAGTGACAGGCATGACGCGACGAACTTGTCGTCGCCAAGCTTGAACGAAGCGAATACCGCGCGCATCACGAGCCAGCCGATACCCAGCAGATAAAGCAGGGTGCCGGGCCAGCCGAGCACGAACGGGACGTTCATCACGCCGCTGTCGAAGTTGCCGTACTGGCCGAGCTGGCCTTCGTTGCCGCTCGACAGCTTGGTCGACGTGCCGGTTGCGCCCATGCCTTCGCCGGCCACGTCGGTAAATGCAGTCTTCGCAAAGCTTGCGTAGAACTGGTTGCGGGCCTGATAGCTCTGGTCGTCGTTGAGGTTCGTGAGGGTCTGCAGACGCGTCTGCATGCGGTCGGCCACCGGTCCGATCGCGAGCAGCGGCACGCACAGTCCGACCAGCAGCACGCCGCTCGCGATAATGCGAAAGCGCACCTTGTTGTTCGATTTGACGAGCAGCATGATCAGCGCGATCACCCATCCGCCCCACGTCGAACGCACGAGACTCAACGCAAACGAAATGAAGCCGAACCCGCCGGCAATCCAGCGCACCTTGTGCTGCGCGGCGAGCACGAACACCATCGAGCCCAGCATCGCCAGCGCGAACGGCCCCGACGAATTCATCGTGCTGAACACGCGCACGCCCTGCGGCACCGGGTCGCCTTGCGAGCTCATCTGCGCGCCGACCATCCACAGCACATCCCACGCCGGCATGATGAAGAACTGCACGACGCCGTACAGCCCCATCGCCAGCATGCCCCAGATGAACGTGTTGATGATCGTTTCGCGAAACGCCGGGTAGTCGCGCGTGTTCACCATGATGTGAAAGCCGATCAGGATCGGATACAGCCAGTTCGCGAGGTCGTACAGCGCGGCGAGCGGCCCGGACGACACGATGCCGATCAGCAGCCCATACGCGAGTCCGAACAGGATCAGCAGCACCGGCAGGCCGCGCCGCTGCGCGAGGATCGGGTAGAAGCGCACCAGCGAGAAGCCGCACAGCATCGTGACCGCGAGCGGCGCGATCTGGATCAGGCTGGTCGGCGTGTACGAGCCCTTCGACCAGTCGGCGAGACGCCGCACCTCCGGGCTCAGGAACCACAGCCACCACACGAAGCCGACGTAACGCGCCGGACTCCTGAAGTACAGCCACGCGCCGACCAGCACCGAGAGCAGCGGAAAACCGTAGGTCAGCGCCGTGCCCTGGTGGCCGAGGATCAGCACCGCCGTGATCAGCCACAGCAGCGCCGGCGGCATCCACTCGGTTTTGTCCCCGCTGACCAGTCCGCGCGCGCTCGTCGCGCCCGCGTGCAGAAGCGACGCCATCGCCTACGCCCCTCCGCGGTGGCCGACGCCGTCCGCGGGCATGCCGCGCTCCGACTCACGCCCGCGGCGCTGTAGCAGGTCGCGCGTAATCCGCACGTGCTGCAGCGCGAAGTGTCGTGTCGTGAAATCACGCGACAGCAGTTCGGCCGCCGCGGCGCGCGCCTGGCGCAGCGCGTCGTCCGGCGCCGCGACCAGACGCTCGGCCGCCTCGCGCAGCGCCTGCGGGTCGAACGGCGGCACATAGCTTGCCGCGCTGGCCGAAAAGTATTCCGTCAGGCCGCCGACGTCGGACACCACCATCGGCTTGCCGACCGCCGCGGCCTCGAGCGTCACCGTGAGACCGGAGGCGTGCGAGTTGGGCCGCAGCGGCACGACCATCAGATCGGCCCACTCATACAGCTGGCGCTGCTTCTCGATGCCCGACGCCGACGCGATCTCGACGTTCGGCGCGCGCAACGACACTGGCACGCGCCGCCGCGTCGCGAGCCGCACCTCGAAACGCGCGTCGTTGCCGAACGCTTCGATCAGCGTGCGCCAGTCGCGGTCGCGGTCGTTGCCGATCGCCGCGATGCGCAGCGGCGTATGCGGCTCCCAGGCATCCGGCTGGCGCACCGGGAAGTCGCCGGTATTCAGGCCGTAGCACACCTTGATCGCATCGCGCTGCAAGTAGCGCTGGCAGAGCGCCGCGTTCAGGGTCGAGTGCGTGGTCAGCACGTCCGCGCGCGCGATCAGCTTGCGGTACAGCCAGCGCCGCAGCACCCCGTAGTCGGACCATTTGTCGAACAGCCAGATGCTTTGCGCGAGCAGCAGCGGCCGCACGCGGTCACGAAACCGGTAGTCATGCAGCAACAGCAGCAGCGCGACCGCCAGATGTTCCTGTTCCGTGTGGGTCCAGATGACGTCCGAGCGCAGAATCTGCTCGCGATTGCGCCAGGTGTGAATCATGTCGAAGCCGATCAGTGCCTTCAATGCGCGGCGCACGAGCTTCACCGGCCTGCTTTCGCGGGCGTCCTCCGAGTACGTCAGATGAAACTCGTCGGACTGCGCGTGGTGATAGCCGTACAGACAGCCGATGTTGTCGCCCTTGCGATAGGTGCGCGGGTCCGCGCCGTAAAACAGATGGACGTTGACGTTGATGCTCATGCAGGGGCACTCCGGTCTGCGAGGTCAATGGCACATCGCGCGGGGCATCGTGATCATCGGCACAAGGCAGTACGACGAAAACGTGATGCGAAAACGCAATGCAAAACACGAAGCGGCGCCGCCGCTTCACAACAGCGCGCGGCGTGCTTCGCGCGCGCCGGTGCGCACCGCTTTCCAGCGTGAAAGCTGCGCACGCTTGCGCGACACGACCGCGAGCACCGCATGCGCGAAACCCGGATACACGCGCGTGCCGACCATCGCGTACCACCACCACGCGGTCTCGCGGCGCAGCGGCGGCAAATGCGCGCGCAGGATCAGATGCAGGTTGTACGCGGCGTTGCGTGCCGCGGTCAGCGACTGTGCGTCGCGGCGGTCATCGTCGTGACGCTCGGCGGGGAAATGATCGACCGCGACGCGCGGGTCGTAGACGAGCTTCCAGCCCGCCTTCTTCACGCTCATGCTGAACGCCATGTCGTTGTGCACCTGGGCGCCCGCACCGCGCAGCCGCGTGTCGAAACGCAGGGTGCGCACCGCCGCGCGCCGGTAGCTCATGTTCGCGCCTTTCAGCATGTCCACCTCGCGCGCGCCGCCGACGCCGAGATGATGGTTGCCGATCATCTTGCCCGACGGCGTCAGCTTGCCGACCCGCTCCCGCGAGCCGCTCAGCACGCCGCCCTTCTGATGCACCCAGTCGCGCCCGCCGAGCGCTCCCAGTTGCGGGTCCGCGGCGAAATGCGCTTCGATGCGCTGGACCCAGTCGGCGTGCGGCGCCGCGTCGTCATCGGTGATCGCGATCACGTCGCCGCTCGCCGCATCGAGGCCGCGATTGAGCGCAGCCACCTGCCCCGGCAGATCGACCGGCGCAATGGTTAGCGGCAGGCGGCGCGCGGCTAGATGCGCGCGCAGGCACGCGTGAGTCAGCTCGTCGTCGGGACGCGCGACCACCACGACTTCGTCCGGTGTGCGCCGCTGCCGCTCGAGCGCGGCAAGGCAGCGCGTCAGATCGTCCGGACGACGAAAGGTCGGAACCAGTACCGTTATTTTCATCGAGGCACTCCCTACAGGCTCAAGCCGTTGTCGTTCGTCCCATCAGTTGCTCAGATATTCCTGCACGGCCGCGTAGCTGCGGTCGTAACCGCCGCGCGCGCGGGTCGGCATCGCGTTGAAAATCGCGCCTTGCACATGCACGCCGGCCACACTTAGCCGCTTGAGCGAATCGCTGATCTCGTTTTCGGTATGCATGCCCGAGCGCACGACGAAGAACGTCGAGCCCGCGTAGCCGCCGATAATCGATGCGTCGGTCACCGCCAGCACCGGCGGCGTATCGATCAGCACGACGTCGTAGCGCTTTTGCAGCGCGTCCAGATACTGCGGCAGACGCGGCGACATCAGCAGTTCCGACGGGTTCGGCGGACGCACGCCGCACGAGATGAAGAACAGCCCCGGCGTGTCGCTCGGGCGGATCGCTTCTTCGAGCGAGATCTGCCCGGACAGCAGCTCGGACAGGCCGTTCGCCTGCGGGCCGCCCAGGTGCCGTTCGAGCGAACCGCGCCGCATGTCGCCGTCGATCATCAGCACGCGTTTGCCCGAGTGCGCGAGCAGCACCGCGAGGTTGACGGTCAGGAAGCTCTTGCCGACCGCCGGCATCGGGCCGGTCAGCATGATGATGCGGTTGCGCGCGTCCATCAGCGTGAACTGGATCGACGTGCGCAGGCTGCGCAGCGCTTCGATGCAGACATCCTTCGGCTTTGCGTTCGCGAGCACCTGGCGCTCGCGCGCCGCGCCGCGCACCACCTGGTTTTCGAGCACCGCCTGCTCGGCCGACAGCGGCACGAGCCCGTATACCGGCAGGTGGAAGATGCGCTCGACGTGTTCCGGATCGTCGATGCCCTTGAACATGTTGCGGCGGACCAGCACGAGGCCGATGCCGGCGATCAGGCCGAGGATCGTCGCCGCCGACAGGATCAGGAATTTCTTCGGCTTGACGGGCTCGCCCGGGCGCAGCGCCGCGTCGACGATATGCACGTTGCCGCCCGTGCCGGCGCGCTGCACCGACAGCTCCTGCACGCGGTTGAGCAGCAGCACGTAGATGTCTTCCGCGACCTTCGCATCGCGTTGCAGCTGCACCGCGCGCACTTCGGTCGCCGGCAAATCGCGGAAGCGCGCCGAATAGCTCGCCTCCTGCGCCTGCAGTTCGGCCATCTGCTGGCGCGCCGCCTTGATGATCGGGTGATCGTCCGCATAGGTCTGCTGCAACGACGCGATCTGCATCTTCAGCGACGCGATCTGCTTCTGGTACTCGACTGCGCCGTTCAGGTAGATGGTCGCTTCATCCGATGCATTGATCGAACCGGACTTGCTCTGGTATGCGGTCAGCGCCGCTTCGGCGTTCTCGAGGTCGGACTTCAGGCGCGGTTCCTCGCTCTTCAGGAAGTCGAGCATCCGGCTCGCGTCGGCCTGCTTGGTCTGGATGTGCTCGTTCAGGTACGACTGCGCGACCGCGTTCGCAATCGCCGCGGCCTGATCCGGATCGCCGCTTTCGAGCGAAATCTCGATCACGCCGGTCTGCTTGCCCTGCTCGGTCACCTTGACCGCCGACTGGAAGCCGGCGATCGCATCGAGGTCATTGAAGCGCGTCACGGTGAACTGCGTACCCGTCCGCGCGACCAGCTTGTCGACGAGCAGCGTCACGCCGCCGCCCTGCGCGGTCTGGCCGACCTGGCCGCGCAACAGCAGTTGACCGTCCGGCGCGTGCAGTTCGTACTGGCTATCGCCGAGCGCGGTCATCGTCAGCGGCTTGCCTTCGAGCCCAGGCGTCACTTCGATTGAGTCGACGGTGGCCTGCTCACCTCCCCATGCATACGACTTCAGGCCGAACCACGGCTTCGCGAGATCGTCGGACTTGTGCAAGCGAGCCGCGAGGCGGCCGAGAAACGGGAACGTCTTCGGCGCAACCGAGAAGTTCAGCTTCATCTGCTGCACGACCGGCCCCAGCACGCCGCGGCTTTTGATGATCTCGATCTCGGCGTCGGTCGGCAGCGAGGCCGCCCCGCCGGCACCGGTCGAGATCGGCGCACCGGTCTGGTTTTGCGTGAGCGCCTGCGACGTGTTGTCCTGCTGCTCGACGCGCACATGCGCATCGGCCGAATAGATCGGCTTCGCAATGTAGCAGTACACGCCCGCTATCGCGATGATCGTCGCGGCGACCGCGATCAGCCACCAGATGTCGTCGATGATCGTCTGGATCAGCTGGCCGAGGACGACGTCCTCTTCCTCGGTGCGGCCCTGGATGGCCAGATGCGTGTTGACTTGAGTACTCACGGTTCGATCCCCGTTGGTTCGGGTGCCTTACGGCGTTTCAGGCTTACTGCGGTTTCAGGGACAGCACGGGTCGCAGCACGGTTGCTGCCCTACCCGGCCGCCGGCGATTCAGCAGCAGTCAATCAAGGCAAAAGCAGGACGAAAGCGGAACGGAGACGGACCGACATTCCGCCACCGTCCGGTTCGCTTCCCTTCCTGATTCCCTTGGCTTGCGCGGCGCTTCAAGCGGCCGCCGCGGCGCGCCGTCGCGGCAAACCCGCGACGCTGCAACGGCGGCCGGAACGCGGCATCAGTTCGTCAGCTCCTTGATGAAGAACACGGACTGCAGGGTCGGCAGAATCTGCTGGATCATGCGGTTGAACGTCGCGCCGACCGCCGTGCCCACGTACACCACGTCAAGCGGCTGAAGCTGGAACTGCGAGGTCAGCATCACCGCATCGGGCTGCGTCAGGTCGAGCCGGAAAATCTCCGGCGAGGTCGGGTTGTCGCGCATGCCGCGCATCACGAAGATCTGCCGCGGGTTCGCATCGGTGTCGAGAATGCCGCCCGCGCCGGTCAACGCATCGGCGATCGTGAAGCGGCCCTTCAGCATGTTCATCGTGGACGGCGTCTTCACCTCGCCCATCACGAAGATGCGGCTATCGGTGCGGTCGGGCACGTTGATCACGTCGCCTGGCTGCAGCAGCACGTTTTGCGAGGTGTCGCCGCGATCGAGCATCGCATCCGCGTTCAGGATGTAGAGCTTCTTGTCGCGTGTCAGACGCACGCGCTGCAGGTCCGAGTCGGGGTTCGTGCCGCCCGAGCGGGCGATCGCATCGGACAGATTCAACGGCACATCGCTGATCGCGAGCGGCCCGGGGGTCTTCACGTCGCCGGTCACGTCGACCATCTGGCTGCGATACGCGAGCACGCGTACGTCGACTTGCGGATTCTTGATGTACGGCACGAGCGCGACCGAGAGTTCGTCACGGATTTGCGACGTGGTCTTGCCGGCCGCGCGAATACGCCCGACGAACGGGAAAAAGATCGTGCCGTCGGGTGTCACCGTCTGACCGAACGGGTCGGCCTGGCCGGGCAGCGCGGTCGTATACGGCTGCTGCAGCGTGCTCGCGATCGTCTGCGTCGTATTGCCGCCGGTCGACAGCGTCGTGCCGCTCTGCGTCGTCAGTTCCGGGTGATTCCACACGGTGATGCCGAGAATGTCCTGCGGCTGGACGTGATAGACGTAGTTGCCGCGGTCATAGCGCGACGGTGGCAGCGGCGGCTGCGCCATCGCGGCGGCGAACTTCGCCTGCTCGACGATCAGCTGCGCGTCGATCGTCTTGACGTCATAGGTCGGCTGCGGACCGGTCGGTCCCGGGTCATTCAGGCGCGACGTGTCGAGGTGATACCCGGGCGCAACCGCACAGGCCGACAGAAAAACCGTCAGCGCGACGAGAAACAGACAAGTGATATTTCGCTTCAGCATATTTTATTGAGCCATCCCATGACCAGATGTTCGATCAGCACCAGGCTTTCGCGGTATTCCCGCTCTTCGCCTCCGTACGGGTCGACCACGTCAGACCCCTCCCATTTGCCAAGCGCATGGACCTTGCCACGTGCGGCCGGGTCCAGCGCTTCGACATCCTTCACCTGGCGCTGCTCGGTCACGAGCACCAGGTCCGCATCACGCACCATCTGCCTGTTCAGGCGCCGTGCCTGATGCTCACCCGCCGTTACGCCGCGCTCCGCGAGCAGGCGCCGCATTACCGGATCCATCCCGTCACCGTCGACCGCGCGGATACCGGCGGAGTGAAAAGCAATCTGCGCGCCCGAGTGGCTGTGCTGGTGGACCTTGAACAGCATCTCGGCCGCGGGCGACCGACAGACGTTGGCGTGGCACACGATCAGGACATTGGCGAACATGGCGATATCCGTGGATGGCGTTTTTCGGTTTGGCGGTTCTCTGTGTAATTGCGGGTGAAGTTCTCAAGCGGGTTGTCAAAACGACCTGTCAGCGGCCTGCAAGCAGGCCGCGTGCGCAATGCTTTTCAAAGCGGCGCGCTGGCCATCGCCTTTGATGCATCGCGCACCGTTGCATCCTGCTGCGCGTGCTGCCGGCCGATCGCGTGATACTCGATGCCGAGTTCGCGCATCGACTCCGGCTCGTACAGGTTGCGTCCGTCGAAAATCACCGGCGTCTTCAGATGCGATTTCAGGCTGTCGAAGTCCGGGCTCTTGAACACCTTCCACTCGGTGAGGATGACGAGCGCGTCGGCGTCACGCGCGGCTTCCATCTCCTCCTCCACGAACGACAGCCGTGCATGACGCTTCGGCATGTTCTCGAGATCGAGCGCGAGCACACGCCTCGCTTCGTCCATCGCGACCGGATCGTACGCTTTCACCTTCGCGCCGCGCGCCAGCAGCTCCGCGATCAGCGGACGGCTCGGCGCTTCGCGCATATCGTCGGTGTTCGGCTTGAAGGCAAGGCCCCATACCGCGAAGGTGCGGCCCGCCAGGTCGCCGCCGAGACGCTCGACGATCTTGTTCGCGAGAATCTTCTTCTGCTCGTCGTTGACCGCTTCAACGGCTTCGAGAATGCGCAGGCCGTGGCTGTGCTCATTGCCGATCCGAATCAGCGCCTGCACGTCCTTCGGGAAGCATGAGCCGCCGTAGCCGCAGCCGGCGTACAGGAAGTCGTAGCCGATGCGCGGGTCGGAGCCGATCCCGCGGCGCACCGCTTCGATATCGGCGCCGACGCGGTCGGCGAGGTTCGCGAGCTCATTCATGAACGAAATGCGCGTCGCGAGCATCGCGTTCGCCGCGTACTTGGTGAACTCGGCCGAGCCGACATCCATGTACAACGTGCGCTCGCGATTGCGGTTAAACGGCGCATAGAGGCGCTTCATCATTTCGCGCGCTTTTTCGCCGGGCACGTCCTCATCGCAGCCGATCACGATCCGGTCCGGACGCGTGAAATCTTCGACCGCGGCGCCTTCCTTCAGAAACTCGGGGTTCGACACCACCGAGAACATCTGCTTCAGGCCGCGCGCGGCAAGCTCCGCGGACACTGCCGCCGCCACGCGGCGCGCGGTGCCGACCGGCACCGTCGACTTGTCGACGATCACCTTGAAGCCGTCCATATGCTTGCCGATGTTGCGCGCGGCGGCGAGTACGTATTGCAGATCCGCGGAACCGTCTTCATCCGGCGGCGTGCCGACTGCGATGAACTGGATGTCGCCGTGCGCGACCGACGCCGCGACATCGGTCGAGAACTTCAGGCGCCCCGCCTTGCGGTTGCGCGCGATGATTTCCAGCAGGCCCGGCTCATGGATCGGCACACCGCCGTCGTTCAGCACATCGATCTTGCGCTGATCGACATCGAGACAGAAGACGTCGTTGCCGATGTCGGCAAGACACGCGCCTGTCACGAGGCCTACGTATCCGGTTCCAATGATCGTCACGTTCATGAATCACACCTCGAAAGATTGAGTGGTCAACTGGAGTTCGACAAACAAAAGCGAATACAGATCGAATGCAAAATGAAGGGGTTCGCTGCGTCAACGCGAATGCGCGGCGCGGCGGTGTTGCGCTGCGCGTTGCGCTGTGCCTTCAATATGCATTGCTGCCGACGAAGCCCTTCCAGAAGGTCAGCACGACGATCTTCATGTCAAGCCAGAAGGTCCAGTGCTGCATGTAGTACAGATCGAGCTTCACGCGTCCCATCATCTTTTCGATGCGGTCGGTTTCGCCGCGGTAACCGTTGATCTGCGCCCAACCGGTGATGCCCGGTTTGATCCGGTAGCGATGCATGTAGCCGCGCACCAGGTCCTTATAGATGTCGTCGTGCTCGAGTGCGTGCGGGCGGGGTCCGACGACCGACATCTCGCCCTTGAGCACATTAATGAACTGCGGCAGTTCATCGAGGCTCGTGCGGCGCAGGAACGCGCCGACCGGTGTGATGCGCGGGTCGCGCCGCGTCGCCTGGGTTACCTTGCCGGTTTCCTCCTTGTGCATCTTCATCGAGCGAAACTTGTAGATCTCGAACTGGTTGCCGTCGATGCCCTTGCGTTTCTGCCGGAAAAACACCGGCCCCGGCGACGACAGCTTCACCAGCACGGCGATCACGAGCATCAGCGGCGACAGCGCGGTCAATGCGGCCAGCGCGAACAGGCGGTCGAACACGCGCTTGGGCAGCACGCGCAGATCGGTGATCGGCGACGCCGCGAGGTTGATCGCCGGCACGCCGAGCAGATCGACCATCGGCTGATTGAAGAGCGTCAGGCTCCTGACGTCCGGAATGAACCGGATGTTCACGAAATCGTTGCGGAACTCGGTGACGAAGCGATGAATCGTGCGTTCCTTCGACATCGGCAACGCCATCCACAATTCGCGCACCGCGTCGCGACGCATCGTCTGCACGAGCGTCGCGAAGTCCCGCTCGACCGGCACGCCTTCGACGTCGTGCGGCTCGAGTTCGAGCGCCTGAGGGTCGTCGAGCGGATCGTCCGCCCGGCGGTTGCGCGCCCCATCTTCGGTATAGACGACCAGCGGCTTGAAGCCCGCGTCCGGACGGCTCCTCATCTGCTCGATCAGAAACTTGCCGTACGGCACACTGCCGACGATCGCCACCGCTTTCTGATTGAAGCCCTCGCGACGCAAACCCCTCAGCACCGTATGCACGACCGCCTTCGTGACGATCAGCAGTACCACGCTCGCCACCGCCCAATAACCAAGCCACAGGCGCGACAGCAGTTCCGCGCGGTGCAGGCTGAAGCTCATCAGGATGCCGGTCAGTTCGACCATCAGCCAGCCGCACGACACGCGCCACAGCAGGTCATACAGCGACTTGCCGCGCCACGACTGATAGATGCCGAGCGCCGGAAAAAACACGACGACCAGCAGGCTGTCGAACGTCAGCGAAATGCTTTGCATGTCGTCAAGCCACGTGAAGTGCCCGACGTGCACGGCGGCCGCGATCATGGCGCCCAAGGCGACCATCGCGATGTCGATGATTCTCGATAGAACGCTCAGCATGCTGCTGCACCTCGTTGATCAAACTGATTCGGGCCGTCGTGGTCAACCCTGTTGGCCACGACGTCATCCAATCCGGCGGCTGTTAGTTATTCGCGCGGGAAAGCTCTGGCGAATTAGGTGAATACCCTCGTACTGGTATGAATAAAGAGGCATTAAAATTCGCGCCGCAAGCTTCTAAAAATAACAATTTGTATCGGTAACGATTGCCCATTTTTTTCTGAATTTATGTTGCAATAGTTACCTTTTTTCTGCACTTGGCAACACGTTTCCAGCGCAATCCGGCTGGACTCCGCCACTTTTCTTACACTACTTTCATCGCCCCTCCGGGCTCTGTTGTATTCATGCATCCGGGATTCGCGGCGAGCTGAATCCCGCTATTTCGCAATGCTCATATTTATTTGAATTTTTTGAGTGCGGTTGACTTAAATCTATCTCAATTCCGCGGGCGGAAATTTCAGAAAAAATCTCATCTATTTACGCATTCTTTTATTGAGTAATTACGACGTGTTAAAACTCGAACCACTCATCCCCGTTCGAGGAGTCAACCATGAGTGTTCTCGGCACGGCGTCGACCGCCGTCCAATCCCGGCCCGAGTTTGCCGCGCCGCTCTCCGTCAAGCTCAAGATCCAGCCTGTGATTCTGGCGGGAGGCTCCGGCACCCGGCTATGGCCGATGTCGCGCGAACAGCATCCGAAGCAACTGATCGGCTTGCTAGGCGAAGACTCGCTATTGCAGTCGACGACCCGGCGCCTCGAGGCGCTCGACGCGGGCTATCCGGTTGCCGATCAGCTCGTGGTGGTATGCAACGAAGACCATCGCTTTACGACGGCCGAACAGTTGCGCGTAACCGGCAAGGCGAGCCGCCTGATGCTCGAGCCGGTCGGCCGCGACACGGCGCCGGCACTGACCGCCGCCGCGTTGTCGGTAAGCGCGCACGACGAGGACGGCATCATGGTCGTGATGCCTGCGGATCACGCGGTCGCCGATCTCGCCAGCTTTCACGCGGCCGTCGCGGCCGGTGTGCAATACGCGGCGGCCGGCCATATCGTGACGATGGGCATCGTGCCCACGCGTGCGGAAACAGGCTACGGCTATATCCGCGTCGGCGGACCGATGTCCGCGACGAGCGGCGAAAGCGTCGGCGGCGCGCGCCGGCTTGATCGCTTCGTCGAGAAGCCGCATCTGGAACTGGCGCAACGCTACGTCGAATCGCAGGAATACTTCTGGAACAGCGGCATCTTCATCATGCGCGCGTCGACCTGGCTGAAGGCGATCAAGCACTTCCATCCGGCGATTCACGATGCGAGCGCCGCCGCTTACGCAGGCGGCAGCGCGGATGGCGACTTCTTCCGGCTGCAGCGCGATGCGTTCGCCAATTGCCCGTCGAACTCGATTGACTATGCGGTGATGGAGCAACTGGGCAGCGATACGTCCGTCGCGAGCGGCGTGGTTGTGCCGCTGGCGGCCGGCTGGTCCGACGTCGGCTCGTGGGATGCGATCTGGCAGATCCTGCCGAAGGACGCCGCCGAAAACGTCGGCCGTGGCCGCGTGATCTTCGAAGGCGCCGAATCGACGTTCGCGCATTCGGAAGGCCGGTTGATCGCCTGTGTCGGTACGCAGGATCTCGTCGTCGTCGAAACGGACGACGCGATTCTGGTGGCGAACAAGTCACGTGTGCAGGACGTGAAGAAGGTGGTCAGCCGCATTCGCAGCGAGCGTGGCACCGAGGCGACCAACCATCGCAAGGTGCATCGTCCGTGGGGCCACTACGACTCGGTCGATACCGGCGAGCGCTTCCAGGTGAAGCGCATCGTCGTGAAGCCGGGTGCGCAGCTGTCGCTGCAGATGCACCACCATCGCGCCGAGCATTGGATCGTGGTGCGCGGCACCGCGCTCGTCACGCGCGGCGAAGAGCGATTTATCGTGTCGGAAAACGAATCGGCGTATATCCCGCTCGGTGTCACGCACCGGCTCGAGAACCCGGGCAAGATGCCGCTTGAAATTATCGAGGTGCAGTCGGGTTCGTATCTCGGCGAAGACGATATCGTCCGCTTCGACGATACGTACGGCCGCCGTTGAACGCACGGCCGGCGGCGCTCGCCGCCGGTGTTTGCGCGCCGGTATCGCTGCACCGGCGTTCCCTGCTCTCCTGTTTCACCGCTCGACGTTCGATTGACACCGCGCCGCAGTCCGATCAGGACTGACGGCGCGGAATCGTTATCGCAGCGCTTCTGCCGCGGTTCTCTCACAGGTTGTTTGCAGCAGTCGCGCTGGCGGCGCTTCTTCGCCGATGCGGCGCGTGCTCACGTGCGCGTTCAGCGCACGTGCGAAAGGAATTTGCGCGTCGGCGGGAAGCGGTCCGTCGTCTTGTCGGCGGCGGCGCTGTTATCGCCCGGATATCGGCGCAATTGCAGACGGTGTGCGTTTGCATGCTGCGGGTACGACGCCGCGGCCGACGATGGCGCGGCTCCATTGCCATTGCGGTTGCCCGTGGCCGGCAACGCGTTCTTCGCTGCGGCCGACTCCGGCATCGGACGCGTGACCGGCGCCGCCGCATGCGCGGGCACTGACCGCGCCGTCGGCTGGGTCTGCACGGCTTTGTGCTGAGCGGCCTTGTGCTGAGCGACCTGCGCACGCTCCGCCACGGCCGCGCCACCCTGCTCGCCGAGCACGTGTGCCGCCGTGACGCCGCATTCGCGATCGATCCATTCGATCGCCCATTCGAGCGCGAAGCGGCGTGCCGCTTCCGCTTCGTCGAAACGCGGGCCGATCAGCCCGGAACGCTCGACGCGCCGGCCGTCTTTCATGATCTCCGCCCACGCGCGGTACAGGGAACTCGCGACCTGCTCCGCGACGACGTAGATCACATAGCCGCGTTCGTCGGCGAACTGCGCGCCGCCGGGCATCGCGAGATTCATCCACAACGGCGCGTGAAAGTCCTCCTGGTCATGCTGGCGGTCGCGCGCGGAAGCGGCGTCCGAAGTGTGGTCGTTGGGCGCAAATGCGGCGCCATGTTGATGACCGTCGTAGAGCGCGTTGTATTCGTCGTCAGCCGCATCATGTTGCGGATGCGCCTGCGTGACGCTGGCGGCGCTCGCTTCGAGCGCGCCGGCTTCGGCATCGCCGCCGGCGAAATCGGCATGCGCGGTCGGCACGATCTCGTTCGTGACCGGCTCCGCGTCGACCGTGCCCGCCAGTTGCCGCGTGATGTCGGCCATCGCGCCAAGCGGGCGCCAGCCGTTCGTGACACCCGATGCGCCCGACGTGGTCTGCCACGACTCAGGGCTCTTCCAGAACACGCCTCGCACCGCGTCGTCGCGCGTCTTCGGCGGCTCGACTTCCGGCGCCGGCCTCGCAGCGGCAGGCGGTGTGGGCTCAGGAATATACGCGAACGTGCGGCCCGTCTCGGACAGCAGACGAACCATTTCGAGCAGCGTTCCGTTGGCTTGCCATTCTTCGAAACGGCGACGGCAGGTCGGACCGGACGGATAGCGCCCAGGCAGTTTCGACCACGGTTCGCCGGTAGTCATGATCCACAGCACGGCATTGGCCACGATGCGTGGTTCGGCGCGCGGCCGTCCACGGCGATTCAAGCGGACGGCTGGCTCATCGGAAACGAGCGCGGATAACCGTGCCCATTCGTCATTGCTTAGCTCATCGAAAAACATGAATTTCTCCACGCGGGCCAGGCCAGGCCGCGGCTTTGGGCAGTCACGAACTTCTGGTGGTTCGTGTAAGCGCCCCCGGTTGCACAATATGTTTTCCGTTCCGGCCGGATTGCGAAGAAACCGCACGACGTCGCACAGCGTCAGTGCGTGTTTTCCCAATTAGCGCGCACGAAACGTGGTCTCACTCATGCATGGGAGAATTTGTGCACGAAGCATACCATTACCAGGGTTTGCGTGAATGTGATGCGGGCAAGTGTTACGGATAGAAACAAACTTGTCCTGTTCGCAGGATTGTTTCGGTCCCGTTTGTCACATAAACGTCGTGCATTCTGTTGCAGCGAATACGCGCTTCGTGGTCGCTTGACGCATTCTCTCGGCCTTTTGCAATTCGCTTATGCAAAGCGTATCGCGATCTGCCGCACAACCTGTTTTGTAACCCATTCAGATCGCGCGCGTTGCGTGATTCATACGCTCATGGTTGCTTAAACGAAAGGCCACGCGCCGATCGCTAGCGCTAAACCGCGTTTAGCGCACCGGCGTCGCCGCGTGTTCACCGACCACGGTGGTCCACGCACGCACACGCCATCGTTTGACGAGTCCTGCCCGCACGTCGAGATCGGCGTTCGCGAACGCTTCAGCCGCCTGCTGCGACGCGCCGCTGAACCGCAGCACCGCGAGATCGACCGGCTCCGCGAGCGCGCCGCCCAATTGCAGTTCACCGCGCGCAACCGACTCCCACGCGAGCTTCAGATGCGCGGCGCGAAACTCGCCGCGCGCGGCGCCTTACGCATACCCAGGGAAACACCTGCCCCACCGGCATGGATAACCGTCAACCGTCGCCCCCATTAGCCCGTTCTGACAATTACCATTCAATACGATGGTGCTGCAGACGGGCCGGACGCGTTGGCCCCGGATCGAACCATGACGAATAACGCTAACCACCGATGGAGTCTCCCATGAAGATCCAATCCGCAATCGCCGCACTCGTGCTCGGCGGACTACTCGCGGCCCCTGCATTTGCCGACAACAGCCAGCAAAACAAAATGACGATGTGCAATAAACAGGCCGGCGACAAGAAAGGCGACGACCGCAAGGCGTTTATGAAGAGCTGTCTGTCCGCATCGTCGGCCATGGCCGCGTCGGCGCCGATGACGCAACAGGAGAAAATGAAGGCCTGCAACGCACAAGCGGGCGACAAGAAAGGCGACGACCGCAAGGCATTCATGAAGACCTGCCTCAGCAACAAGGGCTAACGCGTTGGCGTTTGTTTGGCGTTTGTTTGAACGCAGTTGCATTGCATTGCATTGCATTCGCAATCGGCTGCGCACGAGCGCCTGTGCTTAGCCGCGAGGCGCTCATGCAGCATGTCTGAATAACCTGGGTGGGCATTGGGCGAACGGTTTAACGATGCAAGGCGGTTCGTCGCCGCCTTGCATTGTCGATGCCGACTGTGATGCTCGTTGCGTCATCAAGCATTTCCCTGCCGCGCCCGCTACCTCACGTGGCGCGCGACGCATACCGCCCCCTCTCGTATCGGCGAGTTGCGCCCGACCCGTTTTCTTCTATGATGGCGGCACAGACGGCCCCACCGCGCCATACAAAAGACAATCGACACACCACCAAGGGCCGCCCGCTTGTCGTTGATGCCAAAGCGCATGCACGGAGGCAAGAATGGTTGGGAGACACAAGAATCGCTGGCTGCGTCGCTGGCTCGTCGCGATCATTTTCTGGTCGGTGCCGGTGGGGATCGTCGCGGTACGCGAAATTCAGGAGGAGATGGCCTATAACAGGGTCGACCTGAACAACGCGCTGACGAGCTGGCAGTTCACCGATGCGCAACGCGCCGCGGGCGCTCCGGCCCGTTGCCGCGGCACGCCCGACGATGCACGCGCGGCGGGCTGTCCCGCTGATGTGCTCGCCGCGAATGCGCCGCGCCAGCAAGACGCGATCGATGAATACAAGCTGCGCCGCAGAACGCTCGCGTCCTACCTGTGGCATGCGTTCGTCGGCTACTGGGTCGTGCCGGCGGCGACGCTCTTCGTGATCGGCACACTGATCGGCGGCATCCGGCGTGCGCTGCGCCGGCCGCCGGTGCAGCACGCCGCGTCGGACGCCGCGCAGAGTTCAGCCAAGCGCCAGGCGAATCACTGAACTGAAACATCGACCGAGCGCGCATCGCGCGCGACGATTGATGCGTCGCCGCAACACTTTCAGCATCATTTCGATTCGACTGCGTCCGGGGTGCGTACTCAGTAAAAATAACCGTTATGCGAATCGACCGATCGCGCTCAAATGATCAGTGCAAAGCGCGTGCCGCGCGAGCCAGGCACCGTGCGAACCTTCGCGAAGCAACGCCTTTGTCCGCACGCAGCGCCAGGTCAGATTTACCCTCATGCCCCGTGATTTGCCCGGAAACGCCCATCACACAAGGCGCTGCGGGTTGCCGGTAAAAGACGCTCTTTGTGCATCCGTGTGTTATAACTAAACGGCAACCCGCGTGACCTGAGGCTGCATCCCCGGAACCACGATGGAGAAAAACGATGCAAAGACGAAACTTCATTCTAAAAAGTAGCGCCGCGCTCGCTTTCGGAAGTCTTGCACTGGCAGGCTGCACCACCACCGGGAAGTCTGGAGAATCTGCCGCGACCGATATGTCGAAGCGGCAGTCGATCGACGCGTCCGTTGACGGCACGATGTCGCGGCTCTTCAGCACCGTCAGCGGTTCGCGCGAACTGGTCGGGAAAGCGCGCGGCGTGCTGGTGTTCCCGTCGGTGATCCAGGTTGGCTTTGTGATCGGCGGGCAGTACGGCGAAGGCGCGCTGCGCGTCGACGGCAGCTCGGTCGGCTACTACAGCACCATATCGGGTTCGTTCGGTCTGCAGGCAGGCGCGCAGTCGAAGGCGCTCATTTTCCTGTTCATGACGCAGGACGCGCTCGACCGGTTCCGCTCAGCGGATGGCTGGTCGGTCGGCGCCGATGCGTCGGTCGCCCTGGTGAAGGTCGGTGCAAACGGTGTGGTCGACTCGACCACGGCGACCGCGCCCGTCGAGGTGTTCGTGCTGACCAATGCGGGTTTGATGGCCGATGTGTCGCTCGCCGGTACGAAGGTCACCCGGCTGAAGATCTGAGCACCCGGCGAACTCGCGTACCGTCTCTGGCGGGTCGCTGCGCGCGATACCGGACAAGGAATAGCCCACGTCTTTGCGGACGTGGGGCTTACTGAGATGGTCAGCCTGACCGACACAGCCCGATCGGCTTACGCTGATCGGGCTGTGTCCTTTTTGGGAGATCGTCACGGACACCATCTCGTTGATCGGAATCGATCTCGGCAAGCCTTGCTTCCGGTGTTCCGCAAGAAGCTGACGCGCCGCCAGTTGTTCACGCTGCTGGGCCATTCCCACGCCAATACAGCACGGGCGGCAAGCCGACACTGCTGAGCATCAGCAAGCGCGGCGATAAGAATTTGAGGCGACTACCGGTGCAATGTGCGCGCGTTCTCATGCCGCAGGTCCAACGACGCACCGATCGTCTGGGCGCCTGGCTGCGCAGCCTGTTGATCCGGCGACATTAGCGGTTTCAGCTATCTCCTGCCGTTGCAGGTGATACGCCGTCGTTACCTGAGTACAGGTGGCCTCTTCAGAATGAAGTCTCATTTCATGAACTGGGGAGCTTCATATGAACGTCTCGAACGCGTCGCCGCAGTCGGCTGGTCAGCCGAGCCAAAACGATTCGCCCCACCCGGAAACGGGCGTCAGGTCCGTGCAGTCGGACTCGGGCGCCCTGGTCACGGCCCGTGTTGACGGATATCACTCCGGGACCGGGACAATCAGCATTCGCGCTCGTCACGGTAGCGAACAGGCCTCCGTGTCGTTCTCCAACGGAGGAGCGCCTGTTGTTCATACGCAGTCCCGGCAGATCGGTCCGATCTTCCGCGGCAACGACGGCAGACTCTATGAGCAGACTGGAGAAGAGCGTTATCTACCTTACCCGGGATATTCGGGGCATCTGCAATACAGATCGACGTTCGAACCGCTTCCACGAAACCAGACGATTGCTTCTGATTCAGGAGCGTTGAAAATACAGTCCGATCGACCGGGCCGTTTCGGTGACATCCGTGTGCAAGACAAGACCGGCGACCAACTGGCGCAAATTTCACTACTACCCGGCCGCGATGGCGACGTCGCGGTGAACGATGTCAATCACTCGCTTGTGTGGATACGCGCCGATGCAAACGAGATCCTGCGGCTCCCTTCTAATTAACAGCGCCGAGCCCCGAAAGGCTCGCTAACGGATCTCAACTGGATCTCAACTGGATCTCAACTTTTTCGGTTCACTGCCTGTTAGCAACGGATGCGCTTTGCCGAACGATTGGCGCATCCCTCGTCTCACAAGCCCGCTTGCGGCATTGTCACTGACTCGTCGACGTGTCGATCACCTTGAAGCGCGCACGCTTCTGCGCACGGATCACCGACTGATACGCATCGACGTATTGCTGCGCCATCCGGTGCGACGTGAAACGCTCTTCGAAACGCTGCCGCACGCGCTGTCGCGGTAGCTTGTTCAGCCGGTTCACCGCCGCGACCGCGCCGATCTCGTCTTCGACGATATAGCCGGATACGCCATCGTCGAGGACCTCGGGCACCGCACCGCGATTGAACGCGATCACCGGCGTGCCGCATGCCATCGCCTCGATCATCACGAGACCAAACGGCTCCGGCCAATCGATCGGGAACAGGAGCGCATGCGCACCGGACAGAAAGTCGGCCTTCTGGTCGTCGGCGATTTCACCGATGTATTCGACATACGGCAGATCGAACAGCGGCCGGATATCGCGCTCGAAGTATTCGCGGTCGGCCGCGTCGACTTTCGCCGCGATACGGATTGGCATCCCGCAGCGGCCCGCAATGCGAATCGCCGTATCGACGCGTTTCTCCGGCGAAATGCGGCCGAGAAACGCGAGGTACTTCTGCTCGACCGGTTGCGGCGTATAAAGCGCTTCGGGCAGCCCGTGATAGACGGTCGTGAGCCAGCGCGCCTGCGGCAAAGGCTGGCGCTGCGCGTTCGAGATCGAAATGACCGGCGCGGTGTTGAAGGTGTCAAACACCGGCTGCTGCTCGGGCAGATCGAGACGGCCGTGCAGCGTCGTCACGAACGGCGTTTCCTGGCGCTTGAACACCGAAAACGAGTAGTAATCCATATGGAAATGCAGCACGTCGAACTGGTCCGCCTGGCGGCGCACCAGTTCCATCAGCAACATATGCGGCGCGACGCGGTCGCGGATGCCCGGATCGAGGCGCAGCGCACGCGGCCACACCGCTTCGAGCTTCGCGCTCGTGACCGAATCGCCGCTGGCAAACAGCGTGACATCGTGGCCGAGATCGACCAGCGCCTCAGTGATATACGACACGACCCGCTCCGTGCCGCCGTAAAGTTTCGGCGGTACCGACTCGGTCAAAGGGGCGATCTGCGCAATTCTCATGACGTCTCCGTAGTGGCAAGCGAGTATGCCAGCGCGTCGAGCTTGCCGGCAATCGGCATGAACCTCAGGCATGAACCTCAGGCATGAACCTCAGGTCAACAACCGCCTGCGCGTGAACCCATGCGCAATGGCTCATTGCTCTGTCGTGTGCTGTCGTTTGGCATACGTGACTCGATTATTGCCTGGGTTACCGAAAAAAACCGCGTCTATTGCACTTGCAGCGCGCTGTTACAAACGGGAAACATTCGCTCACGAACACGCGGCAGCCTGCGTACTCCCCCGCTTGCCGGTATATCGCGTGATGTGCGCGGCACGCTCGCGCGGTGCCCCTGCCTAGCGCGTCGGCCATTTCCAGGCCGGCAGGTCGAGTTCGTCGGCACCCGCGATGCGGGTCGCCCCGAGTTCCTTCTCGAGCACCAGCGACTGGCTGCCGCTGTCACGCTCGAGCGACGCAATCAGCCGCGCCGCATGCGACACCACCAGCACCTGCGAATGTGTCGATGCTTGCGCGATCAACCGTCCGAGTGCCGGCAGCAGGTCCGGATGCAGGCTCGTTTCCGGTTCGTTCAGCACCAGCAGCGCGGGTGGGCGCGGCGTCAGCAACGCGGCAATCAGCAGCAGATAGCGCAGCGTACCGTCCGACAGTTCCGCTGCCTTGAGCGGCCGCAGCAGGCCTTGCTGCTGCATCGTCACTTCGAAGCGACCGTCGCGGTTCGCGATGTCGATCCGCGCGCCGGGAAACGCGTCGCTCACCGCATCGTCGAGCGCGCGCGGCGAGCCGATCTCGCGGATCGTCTGCAGCGCGGCGGCGAGATCGGCGCCGTCGTCGGCGAGCACCGGCGTATGCGTGCCGATTTGCGGCACGCGCGCGGGCGCGCCGGCGTCGGTCCGGAAGTAGTCGTAGAAGCGCCACGAACGGATCTGCTCGCGCACCGCCAGCATTTCCGGCGCGCCGTGAGGATCGGCGAACTCGGTCATCATGCTGTCGAAGCTCGCGATGGTCTGCGGGACGGTCTGCCAGTCGCCATCGTCCGCGCGTGTGCGCAGCGACGCGCCGTGCCGGTCGACAAGCAGCGCCGCCGGCCGCCACAGCGGCCCGCTCCAGATGCACTCGCGCTTGATCACCGGGTCGAGGCTGAACTGCGTCGGGCCCGGAATCGGCAGGCCGAGGTCGATCGCATAGCCAAAGTCATCGCCCGCAAAGCCGAGACGCAGGTTCACCGGTTCATGGCGGCGTGTGCCTTGCACCGGCGCTTCCCCCGCGAGCATCGCGCGCGAAAAGCGTTCGGGGCCGGCCCATAACGTCGACGGCAGGCCGCCTTCACGCGCGAGCGACGGTATCACGCCGCCGCGGGCCGTCGCGGCGAGCAGCCGCAGCGCGCGGTACACGTTCGACTTGCCGCTGCCGTTCGGACCGGTCACCACATTGAGCCCGGCAAGCGGCACGATCAGGTCGCGCAGCGAACGGTAATGGGCGATCGCGAGGGTCGTCAGCACAGCCGACTGGCGCCGCTCAGACCGACGGTCCGCTAGCGGACGCCGCGCCGGCAAGCGGCACGCTGCGCAGGTCGCGCAGATACGTATCGCGCCACACGCCGAGGTCGTTCTTGCGCAGCGCGTCCATGTTGATTTCGTGGCGCCGCTTGCGCTCGTCGAGCGGCATCGACAGCGCGCGCTGCAACGCCTCGCACATGCCTAGCGAATCGTGCGGGTTCACGATCAGCGCGCCGCTCAGTTCGGCCGCGGCACCCGCGAACATCGACAGCACCAGCACGCCCGGATCGTCGGGGTTCTGCGCAGCGACGTATTCCTTGGCGACGAGGTTCATCCCGTCATGCAGCGGCGTGACAAAACCGATCTGCGACTCGCGGAACAGCGACATCAGTTTCCAGCGGTCGTAGCGCTGGTTCAGGTAGCGGATCGGCGTGTAATCTAGGCCCGAGTAACGGCCGTTGATGCGTCCTGCTTCATATTCGAGGTCCTGACGGATCTGCTGATAAGTCGATACGTCGGCGCGGGTGGGCGGTGCGATCTGCACGAGCGTCACGTTGCCGCGCCATTCGGGCGAGCGTTCGAGCAGTTGCTCGAACGCGCGGAAGCGTTCGACAAGCCCCTTCGAATAGTCGAGCCGATCGACGCTCATGATCAGCTTGCGGCCTTCGAGGCTTTGCTTCAGGTCCATCACGTGTTGCCGGCTCTCATAGCGTTTGGCCTGTTCGGCGATCTCGTCCGGGAACACGCCGATCCGGTAGACGCCCGTGCGCAGCGTGCGGCCGAATGCTTCGACATGGCCGTCCGCCTTCACGGTGCCGCGCGCATGGCGCTCGATGTAGTCGTGAAACGCGAGCTGGTCGGTGTCGGTCTGGAAGCCCAGCAGGTCGTAGCAGCACATCGATTTGACCAGCTCTTCGTGCGGCGGGATGTTGATCACGATCTGCGGCGATGGAAACGGGATATGCAGAAAGAAGCCGATGCGGTTTGTCAGGCCTTCGGCGCGCAGCGCTTCGGCGAACGGAATCAGGTGGTAATCGTGCGCCCAGATGATGTCGTCGGGCTCAAGCAGCTTGACCAGCTTGTGCGCCAGCCACGCGTTCACGCGCCGGTAGCCCGCGTATTCGTCGCGCTCATAGCGCGCGAGGTCGTTGCGATAGTGGAACACCGGCCACAGCGTCGCATTCGAAAAGCCCCGGTAGTACTGGTCGTAGTCCTTGCGCGTCAGGCCCACCGTCGCGAACGTCACGGCACCATCCTGCTCGAGCGTCGGCCCTGCATTCGCGACCGTTTCGCTGACGACATCGCCGCTCCATCCGAACCAGACGCCGCCGGTATCCTTCAGCGCGCCGAACAAGCCGACCGCGAGTCCGCCGGCCGACCCCCTGGTTTCGGTCGGCGTCGCGACGCGATTCGACACGACGATCAGTCGCCCCATGCTGTTGCCCTCCTCTGTCTGTTCATGTGCCCGTGCCCGTGCCCGCGTCCGTGCCGCGTCCCGCGACCGGATCGGCCTCGGTATTCGCGGCGGTGCTTGACGCCGGCGCGGGCGCCGCCTTCGGCATCCAGTCAAGCGGCTCGCGGGTCGGCATATCGCCCGCGCCGTTTGCGTCCCAGTTCGCCGCCAGATCGGCCCGCGAGCGCGGCAGGTATTGCGGGTAGTGCTGCTGCACGAAACTGACGAGCCCTTCGCGAACCCGGCAGCGCAAATCCCAGTTCAGCCCCGAATCGCCCGAGCTCACCAGCACGCGCAACTGCATCGCGCGATCGGTCGCATCGGTAACCTGCAGCACCTGCACGCGGCCGTCCCATTCAGGCGCCGTCTCGACGAGGCGCGCGAGCTCGTCGCGCAGCGGCGCGAGCGGCATCCGGTAATCGACGAACATAAACACGCTGCCGATGATTTGCGCATTGCTGCGCGTCCAGTTCTGAAACGGATTCTCGATGAACCACTGCAACGGCACAATCAGGCGGCGCTGGTCCCACAGTCGCACCGACACGTAGGTGCCCGTGATTTCCTCGATGCGTCCCCACTCGCCCTGGATCACGACGACGTCGTCGAGCCGGATCGGCTGAGACAATGCAATCTGCAAGCCCGCGATCAGGTTGCCGAGCACCGGCCGCGCGGCAATACCGGCGACCAGACCGGCGACGCCGGCCGACGCAAGCAGGCTCGCGCCGATCTGCCGGACATTCGGGAACGTCATCAGCGCGGCGCCGATACCGACGATCACGATCACCACCATCACCGAGCGCGCGAGCACGCGCGCCTGCGTGTGAATGCGACGCGCGTGCAGGTTATCGGCAGTATCGAGCGGATGGGCGGCGATGATCGCCTCGCCGATTGCGGCCGCGGTACGCACCGACAGCCACGTGATCGCCGCGATCAGCGCAAATGCCGCGACATCTCTGAGCCCGACAATCAGCGGCAGCGAATCCGGCGCCTCCCACCAGACGATCTCGAGCGCGATGATCGTCATCACGAGCTGCGCGGGTCGGCCGATATGGCGCAGCACGACCGTCAGAAGCGGATACGGGCGGGCGACGCGCAGCAGTATGCGCTTGCCGAACCCATGCGCGCCGATCGCGACAGCCACGAGGCAGGCGGACACGACCAACGTGCCGAGCCACGAATGAAGCGGCGCCGCGGCAATGCGGCTGAGATCGTCGAACGTCAACATCAACGTCTGTTTCCTCGTGAAGGTTACGGAGCAGGAGAGCGGCCCATGCCGGAGCCACCCGTTCTGTTCGATGCGTCGTTCAGCGCATCGGTTCGCATTGCGCGTAGCCTGATCAATGGGCCCGAACGACGGCCGAACGACGGGCCGAACAACGCGAATCGATCAGCCAGCGCGCGATGCGCAGCCGGGCCGACGGCCGGCCAGCGAGTGGCGGACTGCGCGCATCGTGCGCGCGCGTGGTGTGATTGCCAGGCGCGTCAAGCAAAGCAGCGCTCGTGCCCGTGCCTGACAGGGACCTTCAGAAGAAATACAGCGGTGCCGCGACACGCGCGGCCGCCATCCGCGGACACGACTGGACACTACCAGACATGACTGGGCATCACCAGGAGTATCGCCCCGGTACCGCGTTTTGGCCCGCTGCGCACAAGCCGTTCGCGCAGGCGGCCAGCCGGCTACGTCGCGCTCAAGCGGTCGGTCAGTCAGTTCGACCCTCTGCACGGAAATGCCTTGCCGAGCCCCAGCGATACCGCGGTGCTCGCGTTGAAGCTCGCCGCATTCGGATTTTCCGCGATGTATTTGCGTACCGCATCGGTCAACTGCTGCGAACGGGCGTCCGGCGGCAGGCAGAAGTATTGCCCGACACGCGGGCCCGTGGTGCCGCCGATCGCGTCGATCGTGTTGAATACCCCGTCGGCCGCGCCTTCGATATAGGCGCCGCATGCGCTTCGCGACGCGATATCGGTCTTCGTGCACAGCTTGTTGAGGTCGCCCCCCGTAAACGCGTGCGCCGACAGCGGGACGGCAAGCACGCTGGCGCAAATCAGAACCCGCAGCATGATGTTCCTTCGAGGTATAAGCGATGCAGATTTTTCCCGGCGATAACGGCTTCCCGCGCCGGTCTGCTATTTTGCACTGTTTTGCGGCGTCGGCGCAGCACCGCCGGCGGGCGCCCCCTGCTTTTGCATCTGCTGCAACCGCGCGGTTAGCCCTTCGACGACGTCCGGCTCCTTGTACTGCTTCGCGAAGTCGAGCGCGGTGAGGCCCAACTGGTTCTTCACGTTCAGGTCCGCACCGCTGTCGAGCAGCAGCTTGACCGTCGACAGATGGCCGCCGCGCGCGGCCATCATCAGCGGCGTCGTGCCGTTCGGCGAACCGGCGTCGATATACGCGGAGTGATCGAGCAGCACCTTGATGACGTCGTCATGCCCGTTTGTCGCCGCGTAGTGCAGCGGCGTCCAGCCCTTCCGGTTCACCTCGGCGCCCTTTGAAATCAGCAGATTGACAAGTGGGACGTCGCCGTTGAGCGCCGCCATCATCATCGCATTTTCGCCAGCCTTGTCGACAATCTCGATGTTCGTCTTCGGGTTGTCGAGCAGCACCGCCGCGACCTTGTCCGATTTTTCACGCGCGGCCAGCACGAGCAGCGGGAAGCCGTAGTCGTCGGTCATGTTCGGGTCGATGCCATTGGCCAGCTGCTTTTTGATTTCCGCCACATCGTCGAACTTGACGGCCTTGATCACCGTGTTGTCCGCGGCCGCGGCCGCGGGCTGCGCAAGCAGCGTGAGCAGTGCCGCGCCGGCGACCGCACCGGCCAGTACCGTGCGCGCGGCGGCCAGAGCGGCGCGGCGACGCAGTCCACGGATTCGGAGATCAGCAAAATAGTTCTGCATATTTAACTTTAATAATATCTAGTAGCTTGTTGATATCAAGGCAAAAACTTCAAGCCAACCGTCATGCGTCAGCGGGCGCCTGAAGGCCGAACAGGCGGAAGAAGTTGCGCGTCGTCGCCGCGGCCAGTTCCGTATCCGGCATGTCGCGCTGCTGCGCGATGAAGCGTCCGACATAACTTACGTACGCAGGTTCATTAGGCTTGCCCCGATATGGCACGGGCGCGAGGTACGGCGAGTCGGTTTCGATCAGCAGACGATCGAGCGGCACGCGGCGCGCGACGTCCTGCACGTCGGTCGCACTCTTGAACGTGACGATACCCGATAGCGAAATGTAGAAATTTTGCGCGAGCGCCTGCTCGGCGATCGGCCACGGTTCGGTGAAGCAATGCATCACGCCGCCGGGTTCGCCGGCGCGTTCCTCGGCCATGATGCGCAGCGTGTCGTCCGCGGCCGCGCGCGTATGGATGATCAGCGGCTTGCGCGTGGCGTGCGCGGCACGGATATGCGTGCGAAAGCGCTCGCGCTGCCATTCCATGTCGGCAATCGAGCGGCCTTCGAGCCGGTAATAGTCGAGCCCCGTCTCGCCGATCGCGATCACCTTCGGATGCGCGGCCAGCTCGGCCAGCTGGGCCACGGTCGGCTCGCGCGCGTCCTCGTGGTCCGGATGCACACCGACCGATGCGTAGACGTTCTCGTGCCGCTCGGCGATGTCGAGCACCGACGGCAGCGTTTCCAGATCGACCGACACGCACAGCGCATGCGTCACCGCATGCTCGCGCATATTATCGAGCACCTGTGGCAGGCGCTCGGCGAGTCCTTCGAAGTTGATATGGCAATGTGAATCGACAAACATGGCAAATCCTGATTTAAGACACCTACGCTCAGCAAACCAGCGGGAAAGCGGTGAAGCGGGCCTCAGCTATGGACACAAGCGCCGCCCGACAATCACCAGGTCCCGTTCGATGCCGTCGAGCACGGCCACGCGCGGCAGCACGCCCCAATCGGCGAATCCGAAGCGGCGGAAAAGCCGCAGGCTCGATTCGTTATGGCCAAACACGAAGCCGAGCAGCGTATCGATGCCAAGCCCCGGCGCGGCCTCGAGCGCCGCTTCGAGCAGCGCCGTGCCGAGGCCTTTGCCGCGCGCGCCCGGGTCCAGATAGATGCTGATTTCGGCGGTGCGTCCGTATGCCGGGCGGCCGTAAAAGTCCGAAAAACTGAGCCACGCGATCACCTCGCCGCCTTCTTCGACCACCCATAGCGGCCGGCGTTGCGGCCCGTGCGCGTCGAACCACGCGCGGCGGCTGGCGACGCTGACCGGTTCGAGGTCCGCGGTCGCCTGCCGCGACGGCACCGTCGAGTTATAGATCGCGACGATCGCGGGCAGATCGTCGGGCGTGGCGTCGCGGTAGGAAAGCGTCATGGTTCGATACAGCGGTCGATCGGTATTGTAAAAGCGCGCAGGCATCGGTCGGGCTGCGCGCGGGCAGCCTGCCCTACGCGCGCCGCCATCTATCGCGCAGGCGGGCGCCCCCCCAAGTGGGCTCCCCAGCCGCTACGCGAACAGGTCGCGATAGCCAAGAAACAGCTCTTCAAAGACAAGCCGCGCGTTCAACGGATGGTTCTCGACCGCGCGCTGCCGCGTGACGCTCTTCATGAACCGGGCGAATGCGCCCGCATCCGCCTGCGCGGCGCAGCGCGCGAGCGCGGCCGTCGCTTCCGGAAAATAACGCGGCATGCCGGCCGTGCGCTGCGCGAGCAGATCGTACATCCAGCGCTGCAACCAGCCGAGCACGAGCGGCACCGGCAGCTTTTGCAGCGTCTCGCCGCAAGCAAACGCATCGCAGTCGCGGCCCGCCGCGAGCTGCTGCAGCGTCCAGTCACGCAGCGCGCGGCTGTCGTCGCGCGCGAGCGCCAGAGCCGCGAGCGGCGCGCCGCCCGCTTCGGCAAGCAACGCGCGGGCGTCGTCGACGTCTTGCGCGGTCAGCCACGCGGCCGCGACGTCGGGCGCGGGCGTCGCCAGCGGCCACTGGCGGCAACGGCTGATGATCGTCGGCAGCAACCGGTCGATGCGCGCGGACACCATCAGGAACACCACGCCCGCCGGTGGCTCCTCGAGCGTTTTCAACAGCGCGTTCGCCGCCGCGACATTGAGCGCCTCGGCCGGATACAGCACGACCACGCGCACCCCGCCGCGGTGCGAGCCGACCCCGCAGAAGTCCAGCAGCGCGCGCACCTGTTCGATACGGATTTCCTTGCTCGGCGCGCGGGTCTTTTTGCTGTCGTCCGCATCGGCCTTGTCCGCCGCCTTGTCGGCTTTCTCGTCGGCGCCCGCTGCCGCGAAGCCCGCTTCGGCCGCCAGCGCTTCCGGCAGCACGATCCGGTAGTCCGGGTGATTGCCTTGCACGAACCAGTGACAGGCCGCGCATTGACCGCACGGCTGGCCGTCGGCCTGCCGCGCCTCGCACAGCAGGCCCTGCGCGACATGCTGCGCAAAATGAAGCTTGCCGATGCCCGCCTGGCCATGCAGCAGCAGCGCATGTGGCCACGCACCGCGCAACTGCTGCAGCCGGCTCCATTCGTCGGTTTGCCAAGGATAGATCATTTCTTTTTAATTCAAATACTTGCGATTATATCTTCAAGTTTCTTCTGAATATACGGCATGCTCAGCGTTGAATCGATGATCACAAACCGGTAGGGCGCCTCTTCCGCGCGCCGCAGATATTCCGCGCGCGTGCGCGCAAAAAATGCATCCGACTCGCCTTCGAAACGGTCCGGCGCACGGGCCGCGCCGCGCCGCGCGCTTGCGGTGTCCGGCGGCACGTCGAACAGCACGGTCAGATCCGGCTGGAACCCGCCCTGCACCCAGCGCTCGAGCGCTTCGAGCTTGTCGCGCGGCAGCCCGCGCCCGCCGCCCTGGTACGCGAAAGTCGCATCGCTGAAGCGGTCGGAGAGCACCCAGTCGCCGCGCGCGAGCGCCGGCTCGATCACCTGCGCGAGGTGTTCGCGACGTGCCGCGAACATCAGCAACGCTTCGGTTTCCAGATCCATGGCCTGGTGCAGCAGGATCTCGCGCAGCGATTCGCCAAGCGGCGTACCGCCCGGCTCGCGCGTAACCACGACCGAGCGGCCGCCCGGCGCGACTTTCGCCTCGAGCCGTTGCCGGAACCAGCCGAGGTGCGTGGTCTTGCCCGCGCCGTCGATGCCCTCGAATGTGATGAATTTGCCGCGCGCCATCATTGCCCTCGAATGTATTTGTCGACGGCCTTGTTATGATCGCCGAGTGTGTCTGAAAAAATGCTGCTGCCGTCGCCACGCGACACGAAGTACAGCGCGTTCGTCTGCGCCGGATTCAATGCCGCTTGCAGCGACGCGACACCTGGCAGCGCGATCGGCGTCGGCGGCAATCCCATCCTCGTATAGGTATTGTAAGGAGTGTCCGTCAGCAGGTCGCGCTTGCGCAAATGGCCCGTGTAACTGTCGCCCATTCCGTAGATCACCGTCGGATCGGTCTGCAGCGGCATACCGACGCGCAGCCGGTTCGCAAATACGCCGGCCACCATCGGCCGGTCCGACGCCTTGCCGGTTTCCTTCTCGATGATCGACGCCATCGTCAGCGCCTCGTATGGCGTCTGGTAGGGCAACCCCGGCGCGCGGGTCGCCCACGCTTCGTCGATCCGCAGTTTCATCAGCCGGTACGCGCGACGATAGACGTCGAGGTCGCTCGTGTCCTTGTCGAATAGATAGGTGTCCGGGAAAAAGAGGCCCTCCGCGTTGCCGGTCGGCGTGGGCGGCACGCCGATCGCCTTCAGCAGGTCCGCGTCGGACAGTCCCGCGGATTCATGCCGCAATGCCGGATTCGCGTCCAGTTCCGCACGCATCCGCTTGAAGGTCCAGCCTTCGATCACGGTTGCCACGTATTCGTTCACATCGCCGCGCGCGATTTTCTGCAGAACGTCATACGGCGTCACGCCGCTCCTGAATTCATAATTGCCCGACTTCAGTTCCGCCTGCAGCCCGAGCGCGCGCGCCATCAGCACGAACAGTTCCGGCTCGACCGGCACACCGCCGCGGTTCAGCTGCGCGGTGACGCTGCGCAGACTGCTGTGCGGCTTGATCGTGACGTCCAGTTGGGGAGTAGCCAGGTTGATCGGCGTGGTGGCCCAGTGATATCCGCCAAAGGAAGCCGCCGCGGCCAGCACGACGAGCGCCGCGCCGGCCAGGAAACATTTCTTCAAAAGGGTCATGCGGGACAAGGCTCAGGTGAAGACCCATATAATAGCTGGTTGCCTTACCCTAAGTCATGCAGGGCCTACCGGATTTCCGCCTCCATGAACGCACCCCACGATTTCGCATCCGCCTCCGCAGCCCGCGCGGTTCACGCCGACGAGCACACGAGCACGCACCCCGTCACGGGCTCACAGGCCCCCATTTCCAGCGTTATATCAGGGTCGGCGCCCAGCGCGCCCGCCACCATGCCTACCACCCCGCCGGCCGGCGCACCGGCACGCGCGCCACTGGCGGCAGCGGCGCCGCTCGCTGCGTTGCCGAGGCCGGCGCGCGATGAGTTCGACGCGGCGCTCACGCGCGGCGCGTATATGCCGCTCACGCAATTCGGCGTGATCGACGTGACCGGCGACGATGCCGCGACCTTTCTGCACAGCCAGCTCACCAACGACACCCAGCATCTCGACGCGGCGAGCGCGCGCCTCGCCGGCTACTGCACGGCGAAGGGTCGTCTGCTCGCGTCGTTCCTCACGTGGCGTACGGGCGAAACCATCCGCCTGCTCGTGTCGCAGGATTTGCAGACGACCGTGCAGAAACGCCTGTCGATGTTCGTGTTGCGCGCGAAGGCGAAGCTCGCCGATGCGAGCGGCGCGCTCGCCGCGGTCGGTTTCGCCGGCGATGTGCGCGACGCGCTGTCGCGCGTGTTCGACGCATTGCCGGATGGCGTGCACGTGAAGGTCGACGGCCCCGCCGGGTCGCTGATCCGCGTGCCGGATGCGGCTGGTCGCCTGCGCTACCTGTGGGTCGGGCCGAAGACGGAGGTCGAAGCGCGGCTGCCCGCGCTCGATGCGAAGCTTGAGCGCGCGTCGGCCGCCGTTTGGGACTGGCTCGACATCCGCGCGGGTGAACCGCGCATCACGCAGCGCGTGGTTGAGCAGTTCGTACCGCAGATGATCAACTTCGACGTGCTGGGCGGCGTCAACTTCCGCAAGGGCTGCTACCCGGGCCAGGAAGTGGTAGCGCGCAGCCAGTATCGCGGCACGATCAAGCGGCGCACCGCGCTCGCGAATGTCGCGGGCGAGCCTGAGACCGTGCTGCCGGGCAGCGAACTCTTTCACGCCGATGACGCGGGCCAGCCGTGCGGCATGGTCGTCAACGCGGCCGCGGCGCCGGACGGTGGCGTCGATATGCTGGTCGAAATGAAGCTCGCGGCACTCGAGGCCGGCACGGTGCGACTCGGCGCAGCCGACGGGCCGGCGCTCACGTTCCTGCCGTTGCCGTACGCACTGCCGACCGACGCCTGAGACGCTGGGTCTGGCCGCTCCGCCCTTCTGCCGCCGCCCGCGTCGATGTGTGCGCGCGGCGGTGCAGTTGCGCTTCTGTTGACACCCATGTCAAGCATCTAACTGTCACCCCGCTCGACACCTCTGTTTGGCAGGTCGGTTTGACACCTCTGTTTGACACCTCTGTCGCGCCTCAGTTAGCACATCAATCAGCACACCAGTTGCACGCATGCCCGATGCAGGGTTGAATACGCGGCAACGGCCATCACCTGCACAGTACGGCCGTGGCCGCGACCGCCCAGGCCGCGACAGCGGCTTACCTTACAACCCCTACGGGCGACTTCACACGATGTGCCTGATTGTCTTCGACTGGCGGCCCGCCGCAACCGACGGCCCGCTCTTCACACTGGCGGCGAACCGCGATGAGTACCTGCGCCGCACCGCGGAGCCGATGCATTGGTGGGAGGACACGCCGGCGCTGCTCGCCGGTCGCGATCTGACGGGCGGCGGCACATGGCTCGGCATGACGCGCGACGGCCGCTTCGCCGCGCTGACCAACTATCGCGCGCCCCATGCGGTACGTCCCGATGCGCCGACCCGCGGCACGCTCGTCAGCCACTGGCTGATGCGCGAACCGGGCGCGACGCCGCTCGACTACCTGCACGAGGTCGCGCAAAGCGGCGACCTGTACAACGGCTTCAATCTACTGGTCGGAGACTGGGCGCGGCGCGAACTCGCGTGGTACTGCAACTGCTCACCGCAGGCGCCAGCGCTGCTCGCTGAAGGCACACACGGCATCTCGAACGCGGTGCTCGATACGCCGTGGCCGAAGCTCGTCAGTAAACGTGCGACGCTGGCCGACGCGCTGGAGGACAATCCGGTAGCGCCACTCGCTGGTCTGATCGACATGATGCGTGACACGCGCGTCGCCCGCGACGACGAATTGCCGGCCACCGGCGTCTCGCTCGAGTTCGAACGCGCGCTGTCCGCGCCGTTTATCGAAATGCCCGAATACGGAACGCGCGGCACGACCGCGCTGCGCGTGCTCGCGCACGGTGAACGTTTCTCTGTGCAAACCACCGAACGCAGCGACGATAACGGCTCGCATCGGATCAAGCGGCCCGGCGACTACGAACGCAGCTTCGCATTCGATATCGAATCGTGAACGGCGACGCAGCGGTGCACGCGCCGCTCGTCCTTCACCCGATACCGAACGCCGCCCGTAACGCCGCCGCCGCGTCGGCATGCGCGTGCGCGACCCCGGGCACGTAGCCGCCCATCTTGAAGAACTCGTGGATCATCCCATCGTAGCGTTCTAGCGTGACCGCGTTGCCCGCGGCGCGCAGTTTGTCCGCGTAGGCGGCGCCCTCGTCGCTCAGCGGATCATATTCAGCGATTGCGATCCACGCCGGCGCGACGCCGCCGAAAGCGGGCGCGCCGCGTGTGCCGTCGAGCGGCGCGAAGCGCCAGTCGCAGCGGTCGTCCACATCGCGCAGATATTGTGTGAAGAACCATTGGATCGTCGTCGCCGACAGCAGAAAACCGTCGGCCAGCCGCGCATGCGATTCGGTCTGCTGATGGCTCGTCGTGCCCGGGTAGATCAGCAGTTGCAACGCGACCGGCAAGCCCGCATCGCGTGCGAGCACCGCGCAGACGGTTGCCAGCGTACCGCCTGCGCTGTCGCCGCCGAGCGCGATGCGCGACACGTCGATCGCGTAAGCGGCGGCATTCGTGTGCAACCAGCTGAACGCGTCGAACGCGTCGTCGACCGCGGTCGGAAACTTGTGCTCGGGCGCGAGCCGATAGTCGACCGATAGCACCGCGCACTGCGCGTCGCGGGCAAACATCCGGCACAGCGCGTCGTGCGTCGCGACGCTGCCGACCGTAAAACCGCCGCCATGAAAATAGACGAGCGCCGGCACAGGTTGCGCCCAATGCGGTTCGACTGGCTGATAGAGCCGCGTGCGGATCGTCGAGCCATCGCGCACCGGCACCGCGAGGTCTTCAACCGAGAACATCGGCGCACTCGCAATCTCAAGGATCGGCGCGCTCTTTTCATACGAAGCGCGCGCCTGCTGCGCGGTGAGTTCGTGGTACGGGGGGCGCTTCGCGCGCTCGATCATCTCGAGAATCTGCTCGATCTTCGGGTTCAACGGCATCGTGCTTCAGGCGCTCTCTGCGCTCTGTTCCAGGGTCATTCCGGCGACCGATGATGCCACAGAGCCCGACAGTACCGATGCCATGCGCGCCAGGCGCCGTACCGCTGCGCGCAGGCAGCTTATCCATCATGCGAACTTTTGACGCCGATACTCGCGCGAAGGCAAGCGCCCGACCCGCAGCTGACGCGATCTACGCGTCGCGCCTGAGCGACATCGGATCGGTCGGCAAGCGGCGCTCTTCGATATCCGCATGACGCAGCTTCACCGCTTCGAGAATGGCCGAATGCGTGATGATGTAGAAACGCCCATCGCGCACCGCGTCGAATGTGAGCGCCGCGATGTCGGCCGCGCTCTTTCTGCCCGACTGCACCGCGCGCTGCAGTTGCCGGTCCGCGGCGCGGCGCGATTCGCTCGGTGGCGCGGCATTGTACAGCCCGGCGGGACGTGCCCGCTCGGAGTCGGCAATGCCGGTCGGCGCGTACGCGGGACACAGCAGCGAGCAGCCGACCGGCGCGCCCGTCTGGCGCAGATCGTGATAGAGCGTCTCGGTCAGCGACACCACCGCATGCTTCGACGCGTTATAGATGCCCATCGCGGACGGCGACAGCAGCCCCGCGACCGATGCGGTATTGACGATATGCGCAGGCTCGTTCTGCCGCAGCATGATCGGTGTAAACACGCGCACGCCGTGCGCAACGCCCATCACGTTGACGCCTAACACCCACGACCAGTCGTTCGCCGAGCATTCCCACAGATAGCCGAGCGCGCCGACGCCCGCGTTGTTGAACAGCAGATGCACGCGGCCGAACGCGTCGAGCGCCGCCTGGGCGAGTGCTTCGACCTCCTCGCCGCACGCCACGTCGGTGCGCACGCCGATCGCATCGGCGCCCACCGCGCGCAGTTCGCCGACCGCGCGCACCAGCGCCGCTTCGTCGATATCGGCCAGCACGAGCTTCATGCCGAGCGCCGCGCCCTTGTCGGCGAACGCGCGGCCAAAGCCGCTCGCCGCGCCGGTGATCACCGCGACCTTTCCTGCAAATTCGAACATCGAGACTCCCGCCAACCGGCATACGCGCGGCCCGTGCCCGGCGAAGCCGCCGGGCCAGACGCTCAGATCAGCTTGACGATCTGCTTGCCGAAGTTTTGTCCGTTGAGCATGCCGACAAACGCCTGCGGCGCGGCGTCGAGCCCAAGCGCCACCGTTTCCCGGTAATGCAGCTTCTGTTGCGCGACGAGTTCGCCAAGCTGCTTCAGCGCATCGGGCCATATGTCGAGGTGTTCATAGACGACAAAGCCCTGCAGCACCAGCCGCTGCGTGAGGATCACACCAACCTGCGTGAGCGGGACAGGCTTCGCGTCGTAGCGCGAGATCATCCCGCACACCGCCACGCGGCCGTGCGCATTCATCCGTGCAAGCGTCGTATCGAAGACCGCGCCGCCGACATTTTCGAAGCAGCCGTCGACGCCGTTCGGCGTCGCGCTGTCGAGGTCTTCGTGCAGCCGGCCCGCCTTGTAGTCGACGCACGCATCGAAGCCGAGCGTCTCGACCGCATACCGGCATTTTTCCGGTCCGCCCGCGATGCCGACCGCGCGGCACCCGGCCAGCTTCGCGAGTTGCCCGACCACGCTGCCGACCGCGCCGCTCGCCGCGCTGACGACGATCGTCTCGCCCGCCTGCGGCGCGATGATCCGGTTCAACCCATACCACGCGGTCACGCCGGGCATGCCAACCACGCCGAGGTACGCGGAGAGCGGCACGCGCGCATCGTCGATCTTCGTCACGCCGTAGCCGTCCGACGTGCCGTATTCCTGCCAGCCGAACACGCCGACCACCTTGTCGCCGACCGCGAATGACCGATGCTTCGACTCGACGACCTCGCCCACCGCGCCGCCGATCATCACCTCATCGAGCGGCTGCGGCTTCGCGTACGACTTGCTGTCGCTCATCCGGCCACGCATATACGGATCGAGCGACAGATAGTGGTTGCGCACGCGGAACTGGCCGTCGGCGAGCGGTGCAAGCGGGGTTTCGACAAGACGGAAGTTGTCGACGCTCGCCGCGCCTTGCGGGCGCGACACGAGCAGAATCTGACGGTTGATCGCGGTCATCGCTGTCTCCTGCTTCAGGTTATCGGCTTGTGTGCACGGTGCGGCAAAGGCCCGGCGGCGAAGCAACCGCGCTATGCGATCCTGCTGCGTATCGGCATGGGTCAGCCGTCGCTCGGCCCGGGTTTCGCCGATGGATCGGTGCGCTGCCGCTGCTGCACGACGTCGCGGCCCACCGCGAGCCGCCGCATGTACTTGAACGTGCCGAGCGCCTTCGCGACAAAGTGGCCCTCGGTGTCGCGAATCTCGCCTTCACAGTAGGCCATCGTCGTCGAGCGGTGCAACACGCGGCCGGTCGCGCGCAATTCGCCGCGCCCCGGCTGCATGAAATTCACCTTCATTTCGACGGTGACCACGCCGACGCCGTCCGCGGCCAGACTGCGCGCGGCCATCGCCAGCGCGACATCGGCGAGCGTCATCGTGACGCCGCCGTGCGCGACGTTCCATGTATTCAGGTGATCGGGCGCGAGCGGCAGCACGACTTCGCTCGTGCCGTCCGCGGCAGCGAGCACGCGCACACCGAGATGATCAACGAACGGACTTTCGATCGCCGGCGGCGCTGCGACGGCGCCGCGCGCCGTCGTGTGTTGCGATTCAGTCATCACAGGTCATCACACTTCGTAATCGACGCATTCGCGCGACTCGCGCACCTTGCCGACAAACGCTTTCAGCGCTTCGTGCGTCGGGTGGATCTGGTAAGCGTCGAGCGTGGCCTTGTCGGTGAAATCGGAGACCAGCACGACGTCGTACGTGGATTCGAGACCGGGCTTCGCGAGCCCGACTTCGAGATGCAGGATGCCGGGAACGATCGAGCGGCAGCCTTCGAGCTTTTCCTTCAGCTGCACCGCGTTTTCCGCGCGCGTCGCGCCCTCGGCCTGTTCCTTCAGCTTCCACATCACGATGTGACGAATCACGGTCTGCTCCTTGTCGATATGTCGTTGTCGATCGATGCCGGGCGCTCGCGCCGCGGCGCCCGCGCATCGCGAAATAATAACCCGCTCTGTTCATTGCGATGCGGCAGACGCGCACGGCCGTTCGCAATGCGAGCCCGTGCCGCGCGCGCACCCCGCCGGAAAAAACAGACGCTCGGCGGCAAACCGACCGGCAATGGCAAGCGCAACGTTTCCTATACTTTCTGCATCCCCTCATCCCGTCGTTGTCCGCGCCATTACGCATCGAACACGCTGCCGGTCTGCGCGCGACCCGCAGACCGCGTGGCGTCATCAGGCCCGTGCGCCCGCTTGTATCTGTTGCAGCGTCTGTTTTATCGAAGCAGGCCATGCATCAGCGGGAACGCGTTCGCGCGCTCATCCATGCTCGCCGCGGCCGTTCGCGCACGGTAGTAATTCGCCACCCTACTTTGCGAGGGCAATATGGCTACTTACATCATGCTGATCAACTGGACCGATCAGGGCATCCGGTCCGTCAAGGACACCGTCAAGCGCGCGCACGCGTTCCGCGAAGTCGCACAGGGACTCGGCGCGACGCTTGGCGCGCTCAAATGGACACTGGGCGCCTATGACCTCGTGGTTTCAATGGACTGCCCGGATGACGAAACCGCCACCCGTGTCGGGCTCGCGCTCGGTCTGCAGGGCAACGTGCGCAGCTCGACGCTGCGCGCGTTCGGTGAAGACGAGATGGAGCGTATCCTCAGCGGCCTCAAGTAAGGCCGCGGCCGATGCGGCGGCGGCCGCTGCCGGGACGGCGGGTTAAGCGGCAATGTTCGCGTTGCCGATCAGTCGTCGGTCCGATGGCTGCCGGCGCTCGAGCCGGCAGCGGCGAGCGGATGCCGCGCGCGTGCGGACCCGCGCATACGGCAGCGCTTTAGTCTGGCCACCCCGGTACAATGGCCCGCACCCCCCCGCTCCTGTCGAGGTGCCGGCCATGTTCTCCGATCGTGTCGTCCGCTGCTTCGTACGCTTCGTTGTTGTCATGTTTGCCGTCGCCGGCCCGTTGGGCTCATTAGGCGGCTGCGCCGGATGGTTCGGTCAGGACCCGTTGCGCGTGAACGTCGCGGGCCTCGAGCCGCTCGATAGCCAGGGAATGGAAGTGCGCTTCAATCTGAAACTGCGCATCCAGAATCCGAACAGCGCACCGGTCGACTACAGCGGTATTTCCGTCGATCTGGAACTGAACGGCAAGGCATTCGCATCCGGTGTGAGTCCCGCGTCCGGCAGCGTGCCGGCATTCGGCGAAGCGATCATCAGCGTACCGGTGACCGTCTCCGCGCTGACCGCGCTCCAGCAGATGTTCACATTCATCGATCGCTCGCAACACGGGCAGGTCGAGTACGTGCTGCGTGGCCGGCTCGCCGGCACCGGCGTGAGCGGCAGCACACGGTTTATCGATCAAGGCTCGCTGCCGATCCCGTTCCCGAATACCGGCACGGATTCATGACTCACGCCGGCGGTACTTCAACCGTCTTGCCGCGCAACGCGACCGCGATCGAGCTGCCGATCACCAGCGCGATGCCGGCCACCGATACCAGCCCGATCGTTTCGCCCCACGCGAGATAGCCGAACAGGGTCGCCCAGACAATGCTCGTGTAGTTGTACGGCGCGAGCGCGCTGGCGCTGGCGTCCCGGAACGCGATCGTCATCAGGATCTGCCCGGTGCCCGCGAGCATGCCGATCAGCGCCATCAGCGCGAGCGCATCGAGCGTCGGCGTGCGCCACAGGAACGGCAGCGACAACCCGCTCACGAGCGTGCCGATCAACGTGAAGTACAGCACCGCGACGCTCGAATCTTCAGTCGGCTTGAAGTGTTTGATCTGGATGATCGACAACGCACCGGTGATCGCGCTCAGGATTAGCAGCAGTGGACCCAGCCATGCATGACTGCCGCTCGGCCGCACGATCAGCAGCACGCCGATAAAACCGATCGCGGCCGCGGCCGCATCGCGGCGCCGCAGCGCTTCTTTCAGCAGCAGCGGCGCGAGCACGATCACAAATAGCGATTCCGAGTACAGGATCGCCACGGCTTCGGACAACGGCACATACGGCAGCCCGGCGAAGAACAGCCCGAGTGTGACGAGCAGCGTGAGTGCCCGCAGCGTCTGCCTACGCAGGTTCAGTGTTTTCAGCCGCTCGCGCAATGGCGTGCCGTGCATACACATCGCGAGCGCCGGTGCGAGGCCGAACAGCATGCGGAAGAACGTCAGCACATTGGCCGGATACTGCAGCGCGACCGATTTCGCGAGCGCGTCGACCAGTGCGAAGCAGAACATCGCGAGCAGAATCTGCACGATGCTGCGCGAACTGATGACATGCGGACGGGCGACTGAAACGGACATGGGCGCGCGAAGAAAATAGATGCATAGGGCCGCTGATCATGCGGGACCCCACGCGCTCCGTCAAGGCAAAGCGTCGCGCATGTCCGTGCACGCGCAAGCTTGTCAATGCACGGAGTGCAGGTATGGTGAAGCAGCGATATGTCGTGTGCATCAGAACCTTCGCCCCACCAACCGGAACGCGACGCCGCTAACCCAACAGATCCGCCGCACGCACGCGCTTGACACCGGCGGCGGTCATCTCGCGCCACGCCGCCTCGAGCGAGCCGTTCAGGTCGATCGCGCGGGTCGCGTCTTCGATCACCGCGACCTCGAACCCGGCCGCGCGCGCATCGAGCGACGACCACGCCACGCAAAAGTCGGTCGCGAGCCCGCAGCACCACACACGCTTGACACCGGTGTCACGCAAATAGCCGGTCAGGCCGGTCGGTGTCGTATGGTCTGCTTCGACGAACGCCGAATAGCTGTCGACGTGCTCATGATGCCCTTTGCGTATCACCGCGCGTGCATGCGGTATGTCGAGATCGCGATGAAACGCGGCGCCCGGCGTGTCCTGCACGCAATGCACCGGCCACAGCACCTGCTCGCCATACGGCAGCGTCATGAACTCGAACGGCTTGCGGCCCGCGTGATTCGCGGCGAACGAGATATGCGAGCGCGGATGCCAGTCCTGTGTCAGCACGACGTGGGTGAACCGGCACGCGAGCCGGTTCGTGAGCGGTATCACCTCATCCGCGCGCGCGACCGCGAGCGCGCCGCCGGGCATAAAGTCGTTTTGCACGTCGATCACCAGCAGCACGTCCTCGACTTGCCTGATCTCGCGCTTCGATTGCGCTGTCATCGCCTTACCTCGTATTCGCTGTTGAAGTCACCGGAGCACTATCCGTTGAAACGCCGACCTTGCGCGGCACGCTCGACCAGGCCCGGCGCGATCTCCCACGCGTCGCCGTTCGGCTGCGCCGCGTAGCGGCGAACGGCGCGCTCGACCTCGGCCAGACCAACCGTGTCCGCGTATAGCATCGGGCCGCCCCGCCACAGCGGAAAGCCGTATCCCGTCAGATAGACCATGTCGATATCGGACGCTTTCGCCGCGATCCCTTCGTCGAGAATCTTCGCGCCTTCGTTGACGAGCGCGAACACGAGCCGCTCGACGATTTCATCGTCGCTCAGCGCGCGGCGCCGGATTCCCGCTGCTTGCGCATGCGCGACGATCATGTCGTCGACGAGCTTCGACGGATAGGCGCTCCGCTCGCCGGCCTTATAGTGATACCAGCCGCCGCCGGTCTTCTGCCCAAAGCGGCCCATCTCGCACAGCCGGTCGGCCACCTTCGGATAGCGCTGCTCCGGATGCTCGCGATAACGTCGTTTGCGGATCGCCCAGCCGATATCGTTGCCGGCAAGATCGCTCATCCGGAACGGCCCCATCGCGAAACCGAATGCCTCGATCGCATGATCGACCTGCGCGGGCAGCGCGCCCTCTTCGATCATAAACAGCGACTGGCGGATGTACTGCTCGATCATCCGGTTGCCGATAAAGCCGTCGCAGACGCCCGCGACCACCGCGGTCTTGCCGATCTTCCTGGCAAGCTTCATCACGGTCGCGAGCACATCCTTCGCGGTTTGCGCGCCGCGCACGACCTCGAGCAGCTTCATCACGTGCGCCGGACTGAAGAAATGCAGGCCGACCACGTCCTGCGGACGCTGCGTGGACGCAGCGATCCGGTTCAAGTCGAGCGTCGACGTATTCGACGCGAGTATCGCGCCGGGCTTCGCCAGCCGATCGATACGGCGAAACACCTGCTCCTTCACGTCGAGATCCTCGAATACCGCTTCGACGATCAGGTCCGCGTGTTTCAGACTGGCGTACGACACCGACGGATGAATCCGCGCCAGCCGTTCCTCGGCCACTTGCGCGCTCAGCTTGCCTTTCTTCACCGACGCGTCGTAGTTTTTCCGGATCGTCTCGAGACCACGCTCGAGCGCCTCTTCGCCGGTGTCGACCAGCGTGACGGGCAAGCCGGCATTGACAAAGCTCATCGCGATGCCACCGCCCATCGTGCCCGCGCCGATTACCGCAATCTGCGCGATCGCGCGGGTCGGCGTGTCGGACGGCACATCGGCGATCTTGCTCGCCGCGCGTTCACCGAAAAACGCGTGACGCAGCGCGCGGCTTTCCGGCGACTGCACGAGCGCGACGAAGCATTCGCGCTCGAACGCGAGCCCCTTATCGAATCCATGAAGCACGCCGGCTTCGATTGCATCGATACATCGACGTGGCGCGGGAAAGTGTTGCGCGGTTTCGGCGATCTGACGACGCGCGGACTCGATGCACATCGCCGCATCCGGCGCGTCGATCGCGCGCTCGCGCAGCCGCGGGTGCGCTCCGGGCCGCGCGCCCACTTCCCGCGCAAACGCCAGCGCGGCCTGCAGCCCATCGCCGTCGACCACCTTGTCGAATAGCGCAGTCCCGGCGAGCGTCTCGGACATCGCCGGCGTGCCCGACACGATCATGTCGAGCGCGGCCCGCAACCCGAGCGCGCGCGGCAATCGCTGCGTGCCGCCCGCGCCGGGCAGAATGCCGAGCTTCACCTCCGGCAGCGCGATCTGCGTGCCGCGAGCGGCGACCCGGTAGTGCGCGCCGAGCGCGAGTTCGAGGCCACCGCCCATCGCGACGCCATGCAGTGCCGCGACGACCGGCTTCGCGCTGCGTTCGAGCGCCTGAATGACGGCGCCCAGCATCGGCTGCTGCGTCGCTTTCGGCGTGTTGAACTCGGTGATGTCGGCGCCGCCGCAGAACACCTTGCCGGCCCCGTTCAACACGATCGCAGTCAGCGCCGGGTCCTGCTGCGCGCGCTCGAGCGCGTCGACGATCCCGGCCCGCATCGAATGGCCAAGACCGTTCACCGGCGGGTTATTCAGTGTGATGACGGCCACCCCGTCGTGCGTCGTGTAGTCGACTGCCATCTGCATGCCTCCATTGGTCCGGCGAAGCTGCGTATCCGCGGAAGCTGCGTATCCGGGGAAGCTGCGTATCTGTTGAAGCGGCGCAGTGCGTGCGCGCCGCGCGCGACACGGCTTCGGCCGAACGCTTCTGTCATTGTCCGCGAGTGCCGCCGAACGCTTTTAACGAGCATGCAGAATACACAGATAAGAACGATCGTCCAATTCGGACGCACCCGAGCGACATCAGCGCCGCGAGCGCCGCGCGGGGATGCCCTCGTGCACCGGTCCGGCAGCGCGCGCATCGGCATCCGCGGTCGAATCGGCTAACGGGCAATCGTCAGCGGCCAGCGCCGACGGTAGCCGATGGTGGCGATACTGCTCGCGCAGCTTCAGCTTCTGCAGTTTGCCGGTCGCCGTATGCGGCAGTTCGTCGACGAACACGACGTCATCCGGAATCCACCATCTGACGACTTTATCCGTATAGAACGCGAGCAGTTCATCGCGCGTCACGTCGGCGTGCGGGCGCTTCACGACGACGAGCAGCGGCCGTTCGGTCCAGCGCGGGTGCGCCACCGCGACACACGCGGCTTCAGCCACCGCCGGGTGCGCGATCGCGATGTTCTCGACATCGATCGAGCTGATCCATTCACCGCCGGACTTGATCACATCCTTGCTGCGATCGGTGATGTGCAAAAAGCCATCGGGGTCGAGCGTCGCGACGTCGCCAGTCGGAAACCAGCCGTCGATCAGCGGCGACGTATCGGCGCCGTAGTAGCGATCGATCACACAGGGGCCGCGCACATGCAGATCGCCGAACGCGACGCCGTCCCATGGCAGTTCCTGACCGTCGTCGCCGACGATCTTCATATCGACGCTGAAGACGGCGCGGCCCTGCTTCTCGCGCAGCGCGCGCCGTACGAGAGGCGGGCGCTGCGCCTCTTCGCTCGTGAGCTTCACCAGCGTGCCGAGCGGCGACATCTCGGTCATGCCCCATGCGTGGATCACCTCGACGCGGTAGTCGTCCTCGAACGTGCGAAGCATCGCGGGCGGACACGCGGAGCCGCCGATCACCGTGCGCTCGAGCGACGAAAAACGCGCGCCGGTTTCCTTCATATGCGCGAGCAGCCCGAGGTAGACGGTCGGCACACCCGCCGAAAACGTGACGCGTTCCGCTTCCATCAACTCGTGCAGCGAGCGGCCGTCGAGATCCTTGCCAGGCAACACCAGTTTCGCGCCCGCGAGCGGCGCCGCATGCGGAATGCCCCACGCGTTCACATGAAACATCGGCACGACGGGCAGCACGACGTCGCGCGCGGACAGCGCCAACGCATTCGGCAACGCAGCCCCGTAAGCATGCAGCATCGTCGATCGATGCGAGTACAGCGCGCCTTTCGGATGGCCCGTCGTGCCGGACGTGTAGCAAAGATATGACGCACTGCGCTCGTCGATGCGCGGCCAGTCGAACGCGCCATCGTGCGGCGCGAGCAGCGTTTCGTAGCTCAACACCGGCGTGCGCATGTCGGGCCGATGCGCGTCGTCGGTCAGTGCGATCCAGCCGCGCACATGCGGGCATTGCGGCGCCAGCATATCGACCAGCGGCGCGAATGGCGTGTCGAACAGCACATAGCTGTCTTGCGCATCGTTGATGATGAACACGATCTGATCCGGAAAGAGTCGCGGATTGATCGTGTGGCAAACCGCGCCGATGCCGGTCGTGCCGTAGTAGGCTTCGAGGTGCCGGTAGCCGTTCCACGCGAGCGTCGCGATCCGCTCGCCCGGCTGCACATCGAGCCCGAGCAGCGCTTGCGCAAGCTGTTTTGCGCGCCGCTCGCAGTCCCGGTACGTATAGCGATGCAGATCGCCTTCGATGCGCCGCGACACGATCTCAACCGAGCCGTAGAAGCGCGCCGCGTGCGTCAGCAGCGCGGATACCGTGAGCGGCACATCCATCATCTGACCTTGCAGCGGCGCCGTCATGGGCCTATCCCTTTTGTTGTCTTGATGATTGTCGCCTGCGGTGGCCGCAGTTTCCGTTCCCGTGCCGCGGCGGCGCATGCCGGTCGATGCCGGACAAATACGCGGCGAGCAGCGTCAGACACGCGGATTTACAATATCGGCTATTAAAGAGGCGCTCAATATGACGTTTTCACCAGGCACCGCCGAATCTCCCGCCGCCGCTGCATCCGGCCCGCTCAATGCCGCCGCCGCGGCCATCGCGAGCCGCCGCGACGGCGCCTTCGCGCAGCTCGGCTCCGCCTTTCTGACCCGCTTGCCCGCGGCGCCGCTGCCCGCCCCGTATGTGGTCGGCTTTTCGGCGCAAACCGCTGCGCTGCTCGGTTTTCCCGCGACGCTCTCCAGCGAACCGGGCTTCGCCGACTACTTCTCGGGCAATACCACGCGCGCATGGGCCGCCGACGCGTTGCCTTACGCATCGGTGTATTCCGGCCATCAGTTTGGCGTGTGGGCGGGTCAGCTCGGCGACGGCCGCGCGCTCGGTCTCGGCGAAGTCGAGCACGCCGGCGCGCGCTACGAATTGCAACTGAAAGGCAGCGGCCGCACGCCGTACTCGCGGATGGGCGACGGCCGCGCCGTGCTGCGCTCGTCGATTCGCGAGTTTCTGTGTTCCGAGGCGATGCATCACCTCGGCATTCCGACCACGCGCGCACTCTGCGTGATCGGCTCCGACCAGCCGGTGCGCCGCGAGGAAATGGAAACGGCGGCGGTCGTCACGCGCGTGTCGCCGAGCTTCGTGCGTTTCGGGCATTTCGAGCACTTCTACTCGCACGACCGCGTCGATGAACTGCGCGCGCTGGCCGACCACGTGATCGAACGTTTCTATCCGGCCTGCAAGGACGCGGACGACCCGTATCTCGCGCTGCTGCACGAAGCCGTGCTGTCGACCGCGGACCTGGTCGCGCAATGGCAGGCGGTCGGCTTCTGCCACGGCGTGATGAACACCGACAACATGTCGATCCTCGGCCTGACGATCGACTATGGCCCGTTCGGCTTTATCGACGGCTTCGACGCGAATCACATCTGCAACCATTCGGACGCGCAGGGCCGCTACGCATACCGGATGCAGCCGCAGATCGCGTACTGGAACCTGTTCTGCCTCGCCCAAGGGCTGCTGCCGCTGTTCGGTGCGCGGTATGAGGAAAGCAAACGCAGCGAGCGCGCGGTCGAAGACGCGCAACACGTGCTCGAAGGGTTCAAGACGCGTTTCGCGCCGGCGCTCGAAGGCCGCATGCGCGCGAAGCTGGGCCTCGAAAGCGCGCGCGACGGCGACGACGCGCTCGCGAACAGACTGTTCGAGATCATGCATGCGAACCGCGCGGATTTCACGCTGACGTTCCGCCATCTCGCGCAGATGTCGAAGCACGATGCCCGCGGCGACGCGGCGGTGCGCGACCTGTTTCTCGATCGCGCCGCATTCGACGCGTGGGCGAACGACTACCGCGCACGGCTGTCACACGAGGCGCGCGACGATGCGTCGCGTGCGCTTGCAATGAATCGTGTGAACCCCAGATTCGTGCTTCGCAATCACCTCGCGGAAACGGCCATCCAGCACGCGAAAGAACAGGACTTCACTGAAGTGGAACGGCTCGCGGCCGTGCTGCGCCGGCCGTTCGACGAACAGCCCGAGCATGCCGTGTATGCGGCGCTGCCGCCCGACTGGGCGACCGCGCTGGAAGTCAGCTGTTCGTCGTGAGCGCCGTGCTGCGCGGGGGCACTGCGGCGCGTCGCGGGGGTGGCCGTCCCGGCGCCGCTGTCGCTGCGCGCTTGCGTGTCTGTCACTTTGCCGCGGCTGGCACGACATCATCCTGCCGCCGCGCGACGCGCGACGCAGCTTGCCCGACCCACTTTCTTCCCAGGACGAAACCATGAACTCAGACGACCCGAAGACCACCCCGTACGCCGTCCAGAAAGACGACGTCGAATGGCGCAAGCAATTGTCCGAGACCGAGTACCAGGTGACCCGCCACGCGGCGACCGAGCGTCCGTTCACCGGCCGCTACTGGGACCATTGGGATCGCGGCATCTACGATTGCGTCGGTTGCGGCACGCCGTTGTTCGAATCGGATACGAAGTTCGACGCGGGCTGCGGCTGGCCGAGCTACTTCAAGCCGATCAACGGCGAAGTGATCGAAGAGCTCACTGACCGCTCGCACGGCATGCTGCGCATCGAGGTGCGCTGCAAGCATTGCGGCGCGCATCTGGGCCACGTGTTCGAGGATGGTCCGGCGCCGACCGGCCTGCGCTACTGCATCAATTCGGCTGCGTTACAATTCGACCCCAAGTAACCCGGCCGATGCAGGATTGAAGCGGCGGCTGAACGGCGCACCGGCTCACCGGGCGGCTCACCGGGCGGCTCAGCCGCCGCCGCGACACATCGGCGAATTCCTGCCAGGCCCATCCTGCAACCCGCTCGGCGACGCGCGCACAATGTGCGATTTACTCTCCGGATTCCCGACCTGACAATGAAATTTCTGTTCGATCTGTTCCCGATCATCCTGTTCTTTATTGCGTTCAAGATCTGGGGCATTTTCACCGCGACCGCGGTGGCGATCGGTGCAACGCTCGTGCAGATTGCGTGGGTCGCGTTCCGTCATCGCAAAGTCGACCCGATGCTGTGGGTCAGTCTCGGGGTGGTCACCGTGTTCGGCGGCGCGACGCTCGTCCTGCACAACGACACCTTCATCAAATGGAAGCCCACCGTGCTCTACTGGGCATTTTCGGTCGTGCTGATCGTGTCGCAATTCGCGTTCAGCAAGAACCTGATCGAAGCGATGATGGGCAAGCAGATCACGCTGCCGCATCGGATCTGGGGGCACCTCAATATCGTCTGGGCGGTGTTCTTTGTGCTGCTCGGTATTCTCAACCTGATCGTCGCATACCACTTCTCGACCGACGCATGGGTGAACTTCAAGCTGTTCGGCGCGACCGGATGCCTGCTCGTCTTTATCGTCGGACAGAGCCTGTGGCTTGCGAAGTATATGAAAGAAGAATGACATGAGCGCCGACGCTTTCCTCCATGCCACGCCCGCCGAGCGCATTGCGTTAATCGAAGCGCGCGTTCGCGCCGCGCTTGCGCCGGTCGAATCGATCTCGGTACGCGACGATAGCGCGCAGCATGCGGGGCACGCCGGCGCGGCCGCGGGCGGCCATTACAGCGTGACGATCGTCGCCGCCGCGTTCGCGGGCAAGCCGCGGGTCGCGCGACATCGCATGGTGTATGATGCGCTGGCCGACGCCATGCAGCGCGGCATCCACGCACTCGCAATCACAGCTTACACGCCGGAAGAATTCAGGCAGATGCCCACTTAGGCCGCTGCCTGAGCGTCGCGGGTTGGCTCGCAGAAATCACGCAAATCAGTCACGCACCAATCAGTCACGCAGATAAATCTCCGAGTCGATCCAGTTTGATCCAATTGGCCGCGGTTACGGCCCATGACAATCGCCCCATTACCTTAGCCTCAGTTACGTCAGCCCCCGTTACACGTTAGGAACCTCCAATGACCTTGAAAAACACCCGCTACTGGGTCTTGCTGGCCGCGTGCGCCGCGGCGCCCGCGTTTGCGCAGAACATCGCCGTCGTGAACGGCACGCCGATTCCGAAAGCACGCGCCGATGCGCTGGTTCAGCAACTGGTGGCACAAGGTCAACAGGATTCGCCGCATCTCGAGCAGGCGGTGCGCGAAGAGCTGATCAATCGCGAGATCCTGATGCAGGAAGCGATTCGCCGCGGCCTGCCGGCGCGGCCGGACGTCAAGGCGCAAGTCGCGGTCGCGCAGCAGACGGTCGTGCTGCGCGCGCTGATCGAAGATTTCGTGAAGAACAACCAGCCGACCGACGCGGAAGTGAAGGCGAAGTATGACGAACTGGTCAAGGAAGCGGGCGGCGGCAAGGAATATCACCTGCACCATATCCTCGTCGACAACGAACAGCAGGCCAAGGATCTGATCGCGAAGATCAAGGGCGGCGCGAGCTTCGAAGACCTCGCGAAGCAATATTCGAAAGACCCGGGCTCGGCCAAGAACGGCGGCGACCTCGACTGGTCGGATCCGAAGGCCTATGTACCGGAATTCGCGGATGCGGCCGAGAAGCTGCAGAAAGGCCAGATGACCGATACACCGGTGCACACGCAGTTCGGCTGGCACATCATCCGTGTCGACGACGTGCGCGAAACGCCGCCGCCGCCGCTGGACCAGGTCAAGGCGCAGATCGTTCAGCAGATGCAGCAGGAGAAGCTGCAGGCGTTCGAGGAAAATCTGCGCAAAAACGCGAAGATTCAATAACGCGCGCAGGTTTTGCCGCGGCGGTATGTCGGCTGAGTCGGGCTGTTCACGTCGCTCAGGCCGGAGAAACGAAAAACCCACGCACCTCGGTGCGTGGGTTTTTTATTTGGTGCGTGGTTGCCGCCCTCGTCCAAAACGCTTCGCGCCGCGACCTGACGGTAAATCTTACATATTTCAAACAAAACCAAACAATTTTCTAAAGCTGGTCAACCAGTCGGCCGTTATAGCCGTTTGCCTCTTTACTCAATATTTGCACACATGGACCGGTGACGCGCCCGCTGCGTAACGTCTAACGGCAAACGATGCGATCGGCCCGCGCCCATGACTATAAAAATGCTGTAAATGATTCACCGTGTCGTTGCGGCGACACCGCCTCGAGGTTGAGGCTGCACCGACACGGCACGGATCCCCATTTTCTCGATCCATGGCTGACACAGTTTCATCCGGCCTCGACCGCGTTCTCGCGCGCGTGAGGCGCCTGCCCGGCGCGCAGCACGGGCGCCGGTGCGTCGTTCCCGCCTGCGCGCTCGGGGTCTGCGCGCTTCTGCTGATCGTTTTCCAGCACCTGTCGCGAACCGTCGACTACCGGTCGGTCGTCGTCCAGTTGTGCCATCTGTCCGCCGCCGAATGGGCCGGCGCGCTCGGCGCCACTGCGGCAAGCTACGTCGCGCTCGTCGGGCGCGATGCGGTCGGACTGCGCTACGTCGGCGCAAGCGTGCCGCGCACGCCGCTTTGGGTGGGCGCGACGGTCGGCTCGGCGCTCGGCAACGCGACCGGTTTCGGCGCGCTGACCGGCGGCGCGGTCCGCTGCCGGGTCTATGGCGCCGCCGGCGTCACGCCGGTGCAGGTCGGCCAGATGACGGTGTTCACCAGCGTCACGCTCGCGCTCGCACTCGCGCTGATGACAGCGGCCGGCACGCTGACCCACGCCGGAACGCTGGCCGGGATGATCGGGCTCGCGCCGGAAACGCTACGCACGATCGGCGCCACCGTGCTGGCCGGTTTTGCACTACTGATCGCGGCTTGCCCTTCGACCTCCCGACGCGTGCAGTTGACCCCACGCCACGCATTCGCGTTCACCGTGCCCGCGCGTCGCGATCTTGTCGCCCAGCTCGCACTGGCGGTCGCGGACGTCGTGGCCGCGGGCATCGCATTGTGGACGCTGCTGCCGCACGCCAGCGCGCATGTCGGCTTCGGCCAGTTCGTGACGGTGTACGCGGCCGCGATGCTGCTCGGCTTGATCGGGCACACGCCGGGCGGCGTCGGCGTGTTCGAGGCGGCGATGGTCTACGTGCTCGGCGGCAGCGTGCCGACGCCGCAGATGCTCGCCGCGCTGCTCGCCTATCGCGCGATCTATTTCGGCGTGCCGCTCGTGCTGTCCGCGGGCGTGCTTGCCGTATTCGAGGGACGCGCGCAGCAAGCGGCACGCGCGTCCGCGCTGGCGCAGCGCGGCGCACAGAGCGTGTCGCAGCTTGCGCCGCTGTTTCTCGCGATCTGTACCTTCGTGGTGGGCAGCATGCTCGTGATTTCGGGGGCGACGCCCGCGTTTGCGAAGCGCATCGCGATCCTGCAAACGGTGTTGCCGCTTTGGGTGATGGAAAGCTCGCAGATGCTGGCGAGCCTGTTCGGTGTGCTGCTGTTATTCGTCGCGCGCGGACTGCTCAGGCGTCTGGACGCCGCGTGGTGGCTCGCGCTGATCATCGCCGCGCTCAACCTGGGTTTGTCGCTGGCGAAGGGACTCGCGTTCGTCGAAACGGGCGTGCTGTGCGTACTGATCGTGCTGCTGGTCGCGACGCGCGAGCGCTTTAACCGCCATTCGTCGCTGTTCGCGGAGCGCTTCACGCCCGGCTGGCTCACATCGGTCGGCATGGTGATCGCGCTCGCGGTATGGATATTTCTATTCGCGTTCCGCGACGTCGAGTACTCGCATCATCTGTGGTGGCAATTCGCGTTCGACGAACGCGCGCCGCGCGCGCTGCGCGCGACGCTCGGTGCGAGCCTGTTTGCCGCGGCGCTGGCGTGCTGGCAGTTGCTGCGCCCGGCCGCCGGCCGCTTCGAAAAACCCGCCGAAGCGGACCTGATCGAAGCCGCCGGCGTCGTGCGCGCGCAGGAACGCAGCGACGCGGTGCTCGCGATGATGGGCGACAAGAGCTTCCTGTTCTCCGAGTCGCGCAACGCGTTCCTGATGTACGCGAAGCGGGGACGCACTTGGGCGGCGCTGCACGACCCCGTCGGTCCGCGCAGCGAATGGCCTGCGCTCATCCAGCGTTTCGTCGCGCTGGCGCACGCGCATGGCGGCCGCGCCGCGTTCTATCAGGTGCGCGCGGACGCGCTGCCGCTTTATCTGGACGCCGGGCTCACGCTGATGAAGCTCGGCGAGGAAGCGCATATCGCGCTGCCCGCGTTCGAGCTGAAAGGCTCGCATCGCGCGCATCTTCGCTACGCGCTCAAGCGCGGCGAACGCGACGGCTTCTCGATCGAAGTGATCGAACCCGCGCGCATTCCGGACACGCTGGCCGTGTTGCGCGAGATCTCCGACGCGTGGCTGGCGAGCCGCGTCACGCGCGAGAAGAGCTTTTCGGTGGCGGCCTTCACGGCCAGTTATCTCGCCGCGCAATCGGTGATGCTGTTGAGCCAGCACGGCAAGCCGCTTGCGTTTGTCACCTTCATGACCACGGACCTCAATACCGAAGCGACGGTTGGCGTCATGCGTCATCTGCCGGGCGCTTCGCCCTATGCAATGGAATATCTGTTCACGCAGCTTGCGCTGCATCTGAAAAGCGCGGGCTTCCGCTCGCTGAGTCTTGGCGTTGCGCCGCTGTCGGGAATGCGCCCCACACCGCTCGCGTCGCCGTGGCATCGCGGCGCAGCACTCGCGTGGCGCTTCGGCGGCTGGTTCTACAACTTCCGCGGGCTGCGCGGCTTCAAGGACAAGTTCCAGCCGCGCTGGGAGCCGCGCTATCTGGCGGCATCGGGATCGATGAGCGTGTTCCTCACACTCGCGGATCTTTCGCGGCTCGCGGGAGGCGCGCGCTCATGAAGCTTGCCGTCCTGATCCACTCGGTGCGTGGCCGCCCCATGAAGATGATGCGCGGCGCGAGCGCGGGCTGCGTCACGCGCGGTATGTACGCCGCCGCACTTGTCACACTTTCCGTGTTGTTTGCGGTCGCGCCATTCGGACCGCTGGTCACGCCTGCGCACGCGGAAACCATCACGTCGGTGGCGGGCGGCCGTTATGGCAACGTCACTGTAACGAAGCCCGCCGGCGATATGCGCGGGTTTATCGTGCTGTTCTCCGATGCAAGCGCCTGGACGCCGTCCGACCAGCAGGCAGCCGATGCGCTCGCCCACGACGGTGCGCTCGTCGTCGGCGTGGATACGACGCGGTACGCGACGAAGCTCGCGACCGCGCCACACGAAAGCTGCCACAACCTGTACAGCGATGCCGAGGCAATCGGGCACCAGCTGGAGCGCCAGGTGCAATCAGGCCGCTATTTCTCGCCGATCATGGCCGGTACCGGCACGGGCGCGCTGCTCGCCGAGCGCACGCTCGCGCAGGCGCCGGCGAATACGATTGCCGGCGCGGTCTCGCTCGATGCGAGCGGGACACTCGACGCGCGCTTTGCGCCGTGCCCGGCCGATCCGGCTCTGAGCCGCGGCACCGGTCTGCCGGGTTTTCTCGCGCAGGGCGTAACGAGCGCGGAGCACGGCGGCGGTGCGTCATCGACCGCAGCTGCGCAATCGCACGCGAACGTCACCCGCCGCACGTTTGCTGCCGGGATGACCCAGGCGGCGCGTCTCGCCGCGCTCACCGCGCCGTATCTGCGTGCCGACCCATCACACGAGGAAGACGTGTCCGATCTGCCGCTGATCGAATTGCCCGCGGCGCAGCCGACGGACAAGCTCGCGATCGTGATCTCGGGCGACGGGGGCTGGCGCGATCTCGACAAGACGATTGCCGAATCGTTGCAAAGACAAGGGGTTTCGGTGGTCGGGTGGGATGCGCTGCGCTACTTCTGGAGCGAGAAGACGCCCGCGCAGACGAGCCACGATCTCGCGCGCGTGCTCGAGACCTATGGCTCGCGCTGGCATGCGCGTGACATTGCACTCGTCGGGTACTCGTTCGGCGCGGACGTGATGCCGTTCGCGTACAACCGGCTACCGGACGCATTGCGCGCGAAAGTCTCGTTCGTGTCGCTGCTCGGCTTTGCGCCTGATGCCGATTTTCAGATTCGCGTGACCGGTTGGCTCGGCATGCCGGCAAGCCATCACGCGCTGCCGGTGAAACCCGAGCTGGCGAAACTACCACCGGCTATCGTCCAGTGCGTGTATGGCGAGGGAGAGACGGATACGCTGTGCCCGTCGCTAACGAAGACAGGCATCGAGCTGGTGCGTACGCCGGGAGACCATCATTTCGGCGGACACTACGATGAGCTGGCCAGGCACATCGTGGAGAGCTGGAACAAGCAGATTGCGGTGCGCGGCTAGCGTCGTGACATAAACCGCGAGTGGATCGACGGCGCGCGGGCGCGCTTGCGCGGCTAGTGCACCACGTCGCGTGACGCGGTTCGCGTAGCGGCGGCGGCACCGCGCGAAACGCACCGTCTGCTTGTGGTTACACGCCGCCCGCGCGACGCGCCCGGCCGTCCGGGCACGTCCCACCCGCCGCGCTTAGCCCAGCCAGCGACGCGCGTTCTGAAACACACGCATCCACGGACTGCCGTCGCCGTTCGCCGACGACCATTGCGCTGGCGCCCAGCTCATCTGCACGGTGCGATGCACGCGCTCGGTATGTGGCATCAACACCGTAAAGCGGCCATCCGGTGTCGTCACCGACGTGATGCCGTGCGGCGATCCGTTCGGGTTGAACGGATACTGCGCGGTCGGCTGGCCGCGATGATCGACGAAACGCATCGCCACCGCGACGCGCGACGCGTCGCCTTGCTGCGAGAAGTCCGCAAAGCCTTCGCCGTGCGCCACCGCAACCGGAATGCGCGAGCCTTCCATACCGGCAAAGAAGATCGACGGCGACGCCTGCACTTCGACCAGCGAGAACCGCGCTTCGAATTTCTCCGACTTGTTGCGCGTGAACTTCGGCCATGCATCGGCGCCCGGAATCATCGACGCGAGGCTGCTCATCATCTGGCAGCCGTTGCAGATGCCCAGCGCAAACGTGTCCTTGCGATCGAAGAACGCGGCGAACATGTCGGCCAGTTGCGCGTTGAAGCGGATCGTCTTCGCCCAGCCCTCGCCGGCGCCGAGCACATCGCCGTACGAGAAGCCGCCGCAGGCCACCGCGCCCGCGAAGTCGGCGAGCGACGCGCGGCCCGCGAGCAGATCGCTCATATGCACGTCGTGTGCGTCGAAGCCCGCGCGGTCGAATGCATACGCGGTTTCAAGGTGCGAATTGACGCCCTGCTCGCGCAGAATCGCCACGCGCGGCCGCGCGCCCTTGCCGATGAACGGCGCAGCGACGTCTTCCGACAGGTCGAAGCTCAATTGCGGCGCGATACCCGGATCGGCCGCGTCAAGCAGTGCATCGTATTCGGCGTCCGCGCACGCCGGATTGTCGCGCAGGCGCGCGATGCGCCAGCTCACCTCGCTCCACGCGCGCTGCAACTCGATGCGCGGCGCGTCGTAAATCTTCTTCGCGTCGCGATAGATTTCGAGCGTATCGCGCTCGTTCGGCTTGCCGATCACATGCGAGCACGCGGACAGGCCATATTCCCGCAGCGTCGCGAGCACCGCGTCGCGCTCGCTCGCCAGCACCTGCACGACCGCGCCCAGTTCTTCGCTAAAGAGCGCGCGCAGCGTGCGGTCTTCGCGCCGGCCGCTGGTCTGCTTCGCCCAGTCTTTCGCATCGCCGTAGTCGAACTCGTGGTTCGGATCGAGCGTCAGCATGTCGACGTTCAGCGACACGCCGACGTGCCCGGCGAACGCCATTTCGCACACCGTCGCCCACAGGCCGCCGTCCGAGCGATCGTGATACGCGAGCAGCTTGCCCGCGCCGTTCAATGTCTGGATCGCCTCGAAGAAATGCTTCAGGTCTTGTGGATCGTCGACGTCCGGCACGCAATCGCCGACCTGCTGCGTGACCTGCGCGAGTATGCTGCCGCCCATCCGGTGCTTGCCGCGGCCGAGATCGATTGCGATCAGCACCGTGTCGAGCGCGTGGCCGGCATCGTCGATCACGCGCAGTTGCGGCGTCAGATGCTTGCGCACATCGTCGACCGGCGCGAACGCCGAGATGATCAGCGACACCGGCGCGACCACTTCCTTCGCGACGCCGTTGTCCTGCCATTTTGTGCGCATCGACAGCGAATCCTTGCCGACCGGAATGCCGATGCCAAGCGCCGGACACAGGGCCATGCCGATCGCCTTGACCGTGTCGTACAGCGCCGCATCTTCACCGGGGCTGCCGCAAGCCGCCATCCAGTTCGCCGACAGCTTCAGCTTGTCGAGTGACGCAATCGGCGCGGCGGCGATGTTCGTCACCGCTTCGCCGACCGCCATGCGGCCCGACGCGGGTGCGTCAATCACGGCAAGCGGCGTGCGCTCGGCCATCGTCATCGCTTCGCCGTGAAAGCCCGCGTAGTCCATCGTCGTGATCGCGCAATCGGCGACGGGCACCTGCCACGGGCCGACCATCTGGTCGCGCACCGTCGTGCCGCCGACCGAACGGTCGCCGATCGTGATCAGAAACGACTTGCTCGCGACGGTCGGATGACGCAGCACGCTGGTCGCGACTTCCGTCAGCGACACATGCGTCAGTTCCACCGGCGGCAACGCGACCGACTCGCGCTTCACATCGCGATGCATGCGCGGCGCCTTGCCGAGCAGCACGTCCATCGGCATATCGACCGGCTGATGCGCGTTGGCGTCGCGCTCTTCGGCATCGATCAGCTTCAGCTGGCGTGCGACGGTGGCGGTACCGACCACCGCGAACGGGCAGCGCTCGCGTTCGCAAATCGCTTCGAACTTCGGAAGATCGGCTGGCGCGATCGCGAGCACGTAACGCTCCTGCGCTTCGTTCGACCAGATCTCTCGCGGCGACAGCCCGCTCTCTTCGAGCGGCACCTTGCGCAATTCGAAATGCGCGCCCTTGTCCGCGCCGTCCACGAGTTCCGGAAACGCATTCGACAGCCCGCCGGCGCCGACATCGTGAATGCTCAGGATCGGATTGCGCTCGCCCAGCTGCCAGCATGCATTGATCACTTCCTGCGCGCGCCGCTCGATTTCCGGGTTGCCGCGCTGAACGGAATCGAAGTCGAGCTCCGCGGTGTTCGTGCCGGTCGCCATCGAACTGGCCGCGCCGCCGCCCATGCCAATGCGCATGCCGGGGCCGCCCAGTTGAATCAGCAGCGACCCTTCCGGCAGATCGTGTTTGTGCGTATGCGTATCCGAGATATTGCCGATGCCGCCCGCGATCATGATCGGCTTGTGGTAGCCGCGCACACGCCCGGTGACGTTCTGCTCGTACGCGCGGAAGTAACCGCCGAGGTTCGGGCGGCCGAATTCGTTGTTGAACGCCGCACCGCCGAGCGGACCGTCGATCATGATCTGCAACGGCGACGCGATGCGGTCCGGACGGCCGTATCCGCTCTCTGTACCGTGTAGGTCCGCGCTGTTGCGGTGGGCGACCGGCTGCGCGGCGTCACGCGCGTTTTCCCATGCTTCGCGCGCGTCCGGCAGTTCCAGGTTCGACACCGTGAAGCCCGTCAGACCGGCTTTCGGCCGCGCGCCGCGGCCGGTTGCGCCCTCGTCGCGGATTTCGCCGCCCGCACCGGTCGCCGCGCCCGGGAATGGCGAGATCGCGGTCGGGTGGTTATGCGTCTCGACCTTCATCAGCGTATGCGTGAGCTCGACATGACGCCCGTAGTGCTCAGCGAGCTCGCCATCGCGCTGCGCTGAGCGCGGGAACCAGCGTTCCGCCGGCGCGCCCCGCATGATCGCCGAGTTGTCCGAGTACGCGACGATCGTTCCCTGCGGATTGAGCTTCTCGGTATTGCGGATCATCGCGAACAGCGACATGTCCTGCGCGTCGCCGTCGATCGTCCATTGCGCGTTGAAGATCTTGTGGCGGCAGTGCTCGCTGTTCGCCTGCGCGAACATCATCAGTTCGACGTCGGTCGGATTGCGGCCGAGCTTCGTGAACGCGTCGACCAGATAGTCGATTTCATCGTCCGCGAGCGCGAGACCCAGTTCGGTGTTGGCCTGCTGCAGCGCTTGCCGGCCATGACCGAGTGTGTCGACGGTCAGCAGCGGCCGCGCCGGCAGCTCGTCGAACAGATGCATCGCGTGGTCGCGCGACGGCGCGACGCTTTCCGTCATCCGGTCATGCAGCGCGGCGGCCACGGCTGCGCGCGCGGTATCGGACAACGCCTTCTTGCCGCCCAGCAAACCGCTTTTCATCACCACTGTGTATTCGATGCCGCGCTCGATCCGGCGCACCTGCGTGAGGCCGCAGTGATGCGCGATATCGGTGGCCTTGCTCGCCCATGGCGATACGGTGCCGAAACGCGGCACGACCAGAAACGTCTCGGTGGCGCCCCGCTCGCTGCCCGCGTCAAACGGATCGCCGTAATGCATCAGCGCGTCGATCTTTGCGCTGTCTTCGCCGGTGAGCGGCCTCTGCGCATTGACGAAGTGCAGATACTGACCGCGCACGCCGACAATGGTGGCGTCGATGCGCGTGAGCGTATCCAGCAGGCGGGTTTGACGGAAATCAGAGAGGGCCGAAGCGCCGGGAAAACACGAGAAGTGGGCCATGGACTTGACGTTGCGTGACGGTACGTCGGAGCGCCCGCGGGTGTCGATCCCGGTGGTTCGTGGATCGCGCATCACAGGCGACGTTGGGGCGAAGCGAAGTCCGAGATTATAACCCGGAAGGCTTGTCGAACCGACGCCATGCTGGTGGGTTCGGGCGGCCGTTCAGGGCTGATGCAGGCTGCCGCACGAACGGCGGCTCCGGTTCGGTGAGCCTGTTGCCGCCCGTTCGGCAGGTGCGGCGTCCCCCGTTTGACTGCTATCATTCGGCCTTTCATCAGACCGGTGCGGTGTCACCTGCCAGCCGCGCCGTACACGCCACGCATACGGGGACCGCGGACGGCTCGCGTCCTGCCGGTAACACGAAACACAATATGGATGTCATTGTCATCGGCGGCGGGATAGTCGGCGTCGCCACCGCCTACCAGCTGCGCGCGGCCGGCCACCGGGTGTGCGTGGTCGAGCGGCACGCGACCGTCGCGCAAGGCGCGACCTACGGCCACGGCGGCACCGTGCTGCCCACGCCGCTCGACGTCTGGTTCGGCCCCACCTTCATGCAGCACCGGCAGGCCGCGAAAAGCGGGATCATCCGCAAGACCGGCTTCAACGGCGCGGCGCGCGAGTTCGTCAAACGCCTGTCCGCATGGCAGGCGCCCGACGCGTTCGCGCAGCAATATGCGCGGCTGCGGCCGCTGATCGAATCGGCCCGCGATGCGCTCGCCGATATCGAGGCGCGCTTCGGTCTCGATTTCGAGCAGTCGAATGGGCAACTGTATCTGGTGCGCACCCCGCAGGAATGGGAGCAGATCAAGCCGGCGTTCGAGCTGCTGCGCCAGTTCGAGGTGCCGCACCACGTGCTGACGCCAAACGAGTGCGTCGCGTTCGAGCATTCCATACCGGCCGACCCGCCGTTCGCGGGCGGCGTGCTGTTTCGCGATGAACGCACGGCGAACTGCCCGCTCTTCGCGAAGCTCATCAAGCAGACACTCGATGCGCAAGGCGGCGTGCAATTCCATTTCGGCCGCGAAGTCACCGCGATTCGCCTCGACAGCCAGCGCGCGGCGGTCGAGCTCGCGCCGCGGCCCGGCGACCCGGTCCGTTCGCGCGAAGTGGACGTGATCGGCGCGGATGCGATTGTGGTCGCGGCGGGTATCGGCAGTCTGCCGTTGCTCGAGCGCGTCGGCCTGCAGTTGCCGCTGCATCCGTTGCGGCTGCACAACCTCGTCGCGCCGATCGCGCGTGAAGAATTCGCACCGCATACGGCGGTGATCGACGCGATCAAACGCATCACGATCACGCGCAGCAACCATCGGCTGCGGATTGCCGGCGGCGCGGTCCTGCAAAGCGCGCGCGAAACCGACAAGCCGCTGGGCGAGCCATTGACGAAAGAAGCGCTCGCGCTGCTCGGGCAGGCCACGCACGACTGGGTGCCGGGCGCGGCGCGCATCTCACAGGCATTGCCATGGGAAGGCATCAAGCTGCTGTCGCCGGACGGCATGCCGGCGACCGGCAATGCACTGCATCCGCGGCTTTTCGTCAATCTCGGGCATGGGCCGGTCGGCTGGGGACTCGCATGCGGATCGGGCAAGCTGATCGCCGACATGATGTCCGGCCGCGCCCCCGATGTACCGCCGGAGACGGTCGCCGCGCTTGGGCCGGAGCGGTTCCGGCGCTGACGGGGACGGCGCGCGGGCGGCGTTGCGGGCGTCATTCGAACGGCTTTGCGCGCGCTCGTTCGAGCGGCTGTGCCACCGGGCTTTCGGCGCGATGCCACCGCGATAACTTCGCTGTGCAGTCGCGATGCCATCACCGTGCCACCGCCATACCGTCGCTATGCGCCAGGCATCGCCTGCATGCCGCTGGTGCAGGCATCCGCGTTGCCGCCTACCATGAAGGTCGTCGCGCCCGCGACGGGTTCCTTGCAACGTGTCGCCTCAGCGACGCGCTACCGCGCTACCCGTTACCCTTTACCTTCTTCCCGTCTTCGAACCCGCCATGACCGCCACTCCGTTTTCCGCGTCCTCGTCGGGTTCTTCGCCCGCCGCCGCGCCGATGCTCGTCAATCCGCATGACCGGCCGCTGCCGCTTTTCAGCGCCGCCGAACTGCGCGCGCTCGAAACACAGGCCGCCGCCGCGCTGTCGCCGCACACGCTGATGGCGCGCGCGGGCGCCGCGGCCGCCCGCCTGCTGATCGAACAGATTGCACACGACGGTTCGGTCGATGCCGCTCACCCGGTGCTGCTGATTGCCGGTCCCGGCAACAACGGCGGCGATGCGCTCGTCGTCGCCGCTGAGTTGCAGCGGGCAGGCGTTGCGGTCGAAGTGTGCATGCCGGTCGAAGTGAAGCCTGACGATGCGCGCTGGGCGCTCGCCGAAGCACGCGCGGCCGGCGTCGCGATTTCGCAGACGCCGCCTGCGTCGTTCGACGGCTATGGCTGGCTGGTCGACGGGATGTTCGGCATCGGCCTCGCCCGACCGCTCGAAGGCGTGTTCGCCGAACTCGCCGAGCGGCTCACGGCGCGCGCCATCGGCACGCGCGGCCACGCGGAGGTGCTGCGGGCCGCGGCGCCCTATGCGCTACCCGGCGCGCCCGCCGCGCGCGGGCGTGTGCTCGCGCTCGATGTGCCGAGTGGCCTCGATAGCGATACCGGCAATGTGGTCGACGGTGGCGTCGCGGTTCGCGCGACCTGCACGGTCACGTTCATCGGTGCGAAGCCGGGTCTCTTCATGGGCGCGGGCCGCGATCTCGCGGGCGCGCTGACGGTCGCACCGCTCGGCCTCGATGCGAGCGGCCACGTCGCTGGCGCCGTGCTGAACGCGCCGGCTCTGTTCGCCGCGCATTTTCCGGCGCGCGATTTCGCGACGCATAAGGGCACGTTCGGCAGCCTTGCGGTCGTCGGCGGCGATACCGGCATGTGCGGTGCGCCGATACTCGCGGCACGCGCGGCGCTCCATACCGGCGCAGGCAAGGTGCATGTCGCGTTGCTCGGCGAAGGCGGGCCCGCCTACGATCCGCCTCACCCCGAACTGATGCTGCATGCGCTCGACGATCTGCCGCTCGACAGCATGGATGCGCTGTCGATCGGCTGCGGGATGGGGCACCGTGAGCGCGCGACGCGCGTACTGCACGACGTGCTGTCACTCGATGTACCGAAACTGTTCGACGCGGACGCGCTGAACCTGCTTGCGCGCGACCCGGCGCTGGCGGCGGCGCTCGCGGCGCGTGGCGCTCAGGCGCAAGACCCCGCGATCGTCACGCCGCATCCGCTCGAAGCCGCGCGCCTGCTCGGCATCGACGCGCCGGCAGTGCAGCGCGACCGGCTCGCTGCCGCGCGCGCGCTTACGCGCCGCCTGGCAAGCATCGTCGTGCTGAAAGGCGCTGGAACAGTAATCGCCGCACCGGACGGCCGTGTCGCCGTCAATCCGACCGGCAACGCGGCACTCGCGACCGGCGGCACGGGCGACGTGCTCGGCGGCATCATCGGTGCGCTGCTCGCACAGGGTCTGCCGCGCTACGAGGCAGCGCTTGCGGGGGTGTATCTGCACGGGCTCGCCGCGGACGCGCTGACCGCGCGCGGCGATGGTCCGGCCGGCTGCACCGCGGGTGAACTCGCGCCGATGGTGCGCAAACTGATGAACCGGCTGTTCTACGCTGCCCAGGGGTAACGGGAAGGGGCACGCGCATCACACGGCGTGCGTACCCGGCTGCAGCATGGGATACGTAAACAGCAGAAAGTGCGTCACGTTCAGCGCGAAATGCGCCAGCACCGAAGCCGTGAGGCCACCAAAGCGGTATGCGAGCCCGTAGCCCAGCCCAGCGACCGCGCCGAACACGACCCACAACCCGCCGCCGCCCGGCAGATGCATCAGGCCGAACAGCACGGCGGCCACGACGATCGCGATCGTCTTGCCGAATCGGTGGCCATCAAGCAGGCGCGTCATGCCGCCCTGCAAATAGCCGCGAAAGAACGCTTCCTCGACAAAGGAAACCAGCAGCAGATTGTTGAGCAGAAAAAGCCATGCATCCGTTGGCCACTTCGGCTCCCAGACGACTAGCCGCAGCGCCACCGCGGCGCCCAGGCACACCACCGCGGTCAGCAGCCACCCGCCGATCCCGGCGACCAGCGTCATGGTCACATTCTGCGGCCCGCGCACCCAGCGGAAGATCAGCAGCAGCCAGAACGCGACGAGCGGCTTGTCGAGGTTCAGGTACATCGAGAACGGCAGCGCATCGGGGGTGAAGCGCTCCGCATGAATCACGCGCGGGTTATGAAAGCCCGGCACCCCGTGCAGGATCAGCGCTACGCCGAGCACGATAAACACGGCGTGCGCGGCGCGTCGCACGGCAGGCGGGCGTGGCGGCAACACCGCGTACGCCAGCGCCAGCAGCACGACGATCGCGGCGAGCGCCGCCGCGCCGAGCCTCCCGTCAACGAGCGCCGCGCCGTAGCCGATCACCAGTAGCGCCACGGCGATTGCGCGCCGCTCGGTCAGCCACGTCACAGGTACGGCAAGAAAAATGGCGGCCCAGCACAAGACGAACATCGAATCCCCGCGAAGAGAGCGCCCCGGCATCGGGCATTTGATCTGAACAAATCGGTCAAGCGGGACAATACCGTATCGTTGCGTATCGCGTGCTGAACCCGGCATCCGGCGAAGCGTCCCGGTATCTGGGGTTGCGGCGGCCTCCCTGACTGCCGGCAGCGGCGGCCGCTATACTGAATGACTGCGTTGCCCGACGGCGCTGCGGTTGCGCCGCCCTCCTTTCGTGCCTCTTCGTTTGACGGACGGTTATGACCAAGATCACTTTCCCCGCCTGGACCTCGCTGCAAGCACATTACGATCAGATTCGCGATGCGCGCCTGCGCGACTGGTTCGCCCCCGAGAACGACCCCGCCCCCACTCGCGCCGAACGCTTCACTTACTCGGGTGGCGGCCTCGCGGCCGATTTTTCGAAGAATCGCATTACCGACGAAACGCTGAAGCTGCTCGTTCAGCTCGCGCGCGAAGCGGGCGTCGAAAAGCGCCGCGACGCGATGTTCGCCGGCGAGATCGTCAATCCGACGGAAGGCCGCGCGGTGCTGCATACCGCACTGCGCGCGACCGATCCGAAGGCGCCGTTCCACGCGCAGGTGCAAGCCGAGCGCAAGAAGATGGCCGCGTTTGCGATGCAGGTGCGCGACGGCAAGTGGACCGGTTACACCGGCAAGCGGATCCGGCATATCGTCAATATCGGCATCGGCGGCTCGGACCTCGGGCCGAAGATGGTCGTGCATGCGTTAAAGCACATCGCGTCGCCCGATATCTCCGCGCATTTCGTGTCGAACGTCGACGGTGCGGATCTGTATCGCGTGCTCGAACAGATCGACCCGGAAGAGACGTTGACGATCGTCGTATCGAAAACGTTTACAACGCTTGAGACGATGACCAATGCGCATTCGATGCGCGATTGGTTCCTGCAGAACGGCTGCCCGGAAAACGCGCTGGCGAAGCATTTTGTCGGTGTGTCCGCGAACCCGGCCGAGGTCGTCAAGTTCGGCATCGCGAAGGAGAACGTCTTCGAAATGTGGGACTGGGTCGGCGGCCGCTACTCGCTGTGGTCCGCGGTCGGCCTGTCGATCATGATCTCGATCGGACCCGCGCATTTCGACGAGCTGCTCGCCGGCGCGAATGAAATGGACCAGCACTTCCGTACCGCGCCGCTCGAGCGCAACCTGCCGGTGCTGCTCGGCATGATCGGCATCTGGTATCGCAACTTCTTCGGCTCGCAGAGCTACCTCGTCGCGCCGTACTCGGAAGCGCTGCATTTCCTGCCGTCGTACCTGCAACAGCTCGAGATGGAAAGTAACGGGAAGCAGGCGCGTCTGGACGGCACGATGGTCGAATACGCGACCTCCGCGGTGACATGGGGCGAACCGGGCACGAACGGCCAGCACGCATTCTTCCAGATGCTGCATCAGGGCCCGACGATCGTACCGATCGACTTCGTCGCGGTGCTCACGCCCGAGCATCCGCTCGCGAACCATCATCCGAAACTGCTCGCGAACTGCTTTGCGCAAAGCGAGGCGCTGATGCTCGGCCGCACCGTCGAAGAAGCCAAGAAGGTCGCCGGTCCCAACAAGCCGGAGCTCGTGCCGCACATCGTGTTCCCCGGCAACCGTCCGACCACGACCCTGCTCGTCGATGCGCTGACGGCCCGCTCGCTGGGCGCGCTGATCGCGCTTTACGAGCATAAGGTGCTCACGCAGGGCACCGTATGGGACATCAATTCGTTCGATCAGTGGGGCGTCGAGCTGGGCAAGATTCTCGGCAAGGTCGTCGAGGCCGACCTGACGGCGGCAAGCGCCGACGCAGGCAAGCATGATTCGTCGACGTCCGCGTTGATCGCGCGGGCGCGAGCAGCATTGAAGAAGTGACGCGTGGCGGTTGTCGATTGCAACCGCTTTGGAACACAGCGGGCCTGGAACTTCAACGGCCCGCTTTTTTATGCGCTATTTTTTTGTGCGCTTTTTTTGTGCCCGTTTTGCGTGCGTTTTGCTCGTGACGCTTTTCGCGAACGCGTGGTGGTCAGACTAGACGCCCCGCTTCGATCGTGACGGTCGTGTCACAGCGGCGCGCTAGCTCGATATCGTGTGTGACCAGCACGAGTGTCGCGCCGTTCGCGCGGTTCATCTCGAACATCAGGTCGATCACCGCGTGGCCCGTGGCCGCATCGAGACTGCCCGTCGGCTCGTCGGCGAACAGGATCGCCGGATGGGTGACAAATGCGCGCGCCAGCGCGACGCGCTGCTGCTCGCCGCCCGACAGCAGCTTCGGATAGTGACGCATCCGCTCGCCGAGCCCGACCTGCGTCAGTAGCGTGCGCCCCCGCGCGACGATATCGCGCGCCGCCATGCCGCCGCGCAACTCGAGCGGCAGCGTGACATTCTCGAGCGCAGTCAGATGCGGCATCAACTGGAACGACTGGAACACGAAGCCTACCGAACCGCTGCGCAACGCGGCACGCCCGTCTTCATCGAGTTCCGACAACTCGCGGCCGAGCAGTCGAACCGAGCCCGAAGTCGCACTGTCCAATCCCGCGAGCAAGCCAAGCAGCGTAGACTTGCCCGACCCCGAAGCGCCGACAATCGCGACTCGGCTGCTTGCTTCGATCGACAGGTCGATGTTGTCGAGTATCGTCAGCTCGCCTGTCGCGTCCTTAACCTTCTTCGACAATCCCCGCACTTCGATGACTGGATCGGTTTTCTTTTGCATGGTGACGCGTAGGTTGAAAGTGCGCACATTGTTGCGGGCCGCGTTGATCGCCGCCACCTTGACGCCCGTCGCGTTGGCGGCGGCCTTCGCCACGCGCGCCGACGCGGCGGCCACTGTACCGGTGAACGCCGCGCCCGCTGCTGCGGCCAAACCTGTGATCGTTGTGCTCGGCGATAGCCTGTCCGCCGAGTACGGCCTGCCTCGCGATACCGGCTGGGTCCAGCTGATGCGCCAGCGCCTGTCCGATCAGCGGCTCGATTATAGCGTTGCGAACGCAAGCATTAGCGGCGACACCACGAGCGGCGGCCGCGCGCGCCTGCCGGTGCTGCTCGAACGGCTGAAGCCATCGATTGTGATCGTCGAACTGGGCGCCAACGACGCGCTGCGCGGCGTACCGCTGTCGACCACCGAGGACAACCTGCGCACGATCGTCGAACAGGCGCAGCAGGCGCATGCGAAGGTCATGCTGATCGGAATGTACGTTCCGCCTAATTACGGCCCGGACTACACACAAAAGTTCCACGGCATGTATGAGACGTTGTCCAAAGAACTGCACGTGCCGCTCGTACCGTTTCTGCTCGCCGGCATCGCGGACAAACCCGAGATGTTTCAGTCCGATCAGAACCATCCGACCCAGCAGGCACAGCCCGTGCTACTCGACAACGTGTGGCCCGTGCTCAAGCCGCTCTTACACACAACTTCGACGCGGTGAACAGCACGCTAACATCTTGTTTCCTAAGATGGGGGAACGTGCCCGGATGAGGTCTATCTGACACTATCGCCGGCCCCGCAAACCGGCTCTCTCTGTAAGCGACTATGAAGGAGATGACGTGAAACACTTACCTCTTATCGCTTTGACTGTGGCGATCTCCGCTTGTGCCGCTCAACCGCCTGCTGGCGTGCAGTCGGTTGGAACGAGCCAGCAACCTCCCGCAACCGTCGGCAAATGCATCGCGCAGAAATGGGCCGACAAGTCGCAACAACAGGTCGTGTCGCAGAACACGCTGGCCTGGGATCGATCGATGGACGTGTATGTGCCGGGTCAGCAACCGCCTGGCGGCGCAGCTGCGGTCGTGCGTCCGTCGTATCAGGGCTCGGGAACGTGGGTCGGTTTCCGCCCAGGGACCGGCGGCACAGGCGCGGACGCGACGGCCGATATCAGCGGCTGCCTGTAGCCTGTCACGCCTGTCACGCGCATTTCTTTTCAACTGTTTCTTTTCAACCGTCTGTGACGCTCGCGCGTCAAACGAAAAGCCCCGCAGATGCGGGGCTTTTCGTTGGTTCTTATTGGTTTTCGTTGGCGAGGATGTCTAACCTTATGCGTTATTCACCGTCGCTGGACGTTTGCGTGCTATCGAGGTTGCCGTATAGCTTCACCTTCGAACGCGAACGCAACGCATCCAGATACGCCTGCATCTGCGCCTGCGCATCGACCTGCGCGATCTGCTGCTGAGCGGCCGCAAGACGCCGCGCATCGACCGGCGCGGACGGTACGATCGCGTTCACGCGATAAATTGCGTACCCATCGTTACCCAGATCGACGCCCACGTAGGCCGGCAATTTCTGCGCATCGACCTTGTAAATTGCACTCAATGCGGCGGATGGCAGGCCTTGCGCATCGTTGCGCGACACCTTCAGGGCCGACGAAAAACCCGCGGTCGATTTCGACTTCTGCAACTCCTCAAGCTTCGCCGCGCCATCCTTGCGCGCAAGTTCCGCCGATTGTTGCGCGATCACCTTTTGCCGCACCGCGTCCTTGATTGTGTCGAGCGCAGGCACGGCGGCCGGCTTGTAATCGGTCACGTGCGCGGAAATCAGCGTGTTGTTGCCGACGTCGATCGCCTGCGTGTTGTTGCGGTCCTTCACTGAATCGCTGGCGAACACCGCGGCAAGGAACTTCGGATTGTTCAATGGGCTATCCGCTGGCAGCGCGGGATTCGGGTGCTCAGTGACGGTGGCCGTCTGAACCTGCAGCTTGTACTTGTCCGCGGCCGGCTGCAGACCCTTTGCCTGTTCATAAACGATCGACGTGAAGCCATCCGAATCGTCGCTAAACGCCTTCGCGGCCTGCTGGGCCTGCACGTCCTTTTCGATCGCCTGTTTGACCTCGTCGAACGGCTTCGTCACCGCCGGCTTGACGTCGGTTACCTTGATGATGTGATAGCCGAAATCGGTCTGCACGATGTTGCTGATCTCATCCTTCTTCAGGCTGAACACCGCATCGTCGAATGCCTGGCCGCCGGCGATCATCCCGCGTGTGAAGTACCCGAGGTCGCCGCCTTTCGATGCCGAGCCCGGATCCTGCGATTCCTTTTGCGCAATCGCGGCGAACTGATCCGGATGCGCCTTCACTTGCGCAAGGATCTCCTCCGCCTTCTGCTTCGCTTTCTCCTTGTCGGCCGCACTGGCATCCTTCGGCGCCGAAATCAGGATGTGGCTGGCGCGCACTTCGCCTTCGGTGCGGTAGTGCGCGATATTGTCCTGGTAGTACTTCTGGAGTTCGGCGTCCGTCGGGGTCACTGATGCGGCGAGCGTGGCCGGCGACAGCACGACGTATTGAATCGTCGCCGTCGCAGGCGTCGCGAAGCCGTTCTTATGCACGTCGTAGTACGCCTGCAGTTGCGCATCGGTCGGCTGCACTTTCGATGCGTAGTCCTGCGCACGGAATGCGAGGCCCTGCACTTCACGCTGCTGCTCGGCGAGTTCGGTCAGATGCTGTGCAAGTGCCTTCGGCACGAACGCGGTGCTCTGGATTGCCGCAGGCAGCTCTTGCAACGCCATCCCGTAGCGCACCTGCTCCTGATACTGGTCGGGCGTGAGGCCTTGCATCGCGAGCAACTGCTTGTAGCGGTCCAGATCGATCGAACCATCGGGCTTTCTCAGCGACGCGATCACCGGGTCGGCCATCAGCGCGCGGCGCAGCGCATCGTCGGACACGGTCAAATGCAGACGCTGCGTTTCGTCAGCGAGCACGCGCTGCTGGATCAGGCCGTCGAGCATGTCCTTGCGGCGCTCCGGCGTGTCGAACAACTTCATGTCGAACTGGTTGCCGAGCATCTGGCGCGCGCGATCCAGTTGCATGCGCATCGAGTTGTCGTATTCGGCGCGGGTTATCTTGTGCCCATTGACGCTCGCGACGTTCGCGCTTTCGTCAAAGAACCCGCGGAAGCCCTGAATGCCCACGAAGCCCAAGCCCGGCAGGATGACCAGGACGAGCATGAACATCATCAGACGTTGGTGATTGCGGAAAAAATCGAGCATGCTTTCAAGCGCAAAAACGGTCCAGAGGACAAGGTTGCAGGAACGGGGGCGCCAAACCGGCTAGCAGACGCTGGTGCCCACACGCAGGTACCAATACGCAGGCGCCGATACAAAGACGCCGATACGCAGACACCCATGCGCAGGTGCCGAAAATTCAGAACGCCCGATAGTACAACAGTGGGCAACAAAAAAGGCGAACCGGAGTTCGCCTCGCAGTTCGCCTTACTAGGATGCTGGCGGAGTGGACGGGACTCGAACCCGCGACCCCCGGCGTGACAGGCCGGTATTCTAACCGACTGAACTACCACTCCTTGTTCATACTCGCGGAGCCCGAAACTGGTGGGTGCTGAGAGGCTCGAACTCCCGACCTACGCCTTGTAAGGGCGCCGCTCTACCAACTGAGCTAAGCACCCGTTCCGTGATGCATCCGCTACCGGCTGAGTGAGACCTCGATGAAACCCTTCTCGTTCTTCTCGAAGAAGCGCAGATTCGTCTTCGCTTCCTTCAAAAGCCTTCACCCCAACCGGCGAGCCCGTTAGTTTAACGCATCCTTCAGAGCTTTGCCAGGCCTGAATTTCGGCACCTTGGCTGCCTTGATCTTGATCGCGGCGCCTGTGCGCGGGTTGCGGCCCGTGCGCGCGGTGCGCTTGCCGACCGCAAACGTGCCGAAACCGACCAGCGTGACCGACCCACCCTTCTTCAACGTACCTTTGACGCCAGCAATCACCGCGTCGAGCGCGCGTCCTGCCGCAGCTTTGGAAATATCGGCTTGTTCTGCGATGTGGTCGATCAATTCCGTTTTATTCATTCCAGCCCCCGAGAATGTTGTTGGGCAATCGTGAGAGCGCTTGCAAGCGCTCGGTTATAAAGCGGCCCGGCAAAAATGCCGCGCCATGCAATTAGAATGAGCCGAAACCGCCATGTCAACAGGGGTTGCGCCCAATTCCAGGCGGTTTTTTACACGGTTTTCATGACAAAATTTTGCGAAATGGGTCGATGCGCGCACAACTAAACTGGCCGAGCGCCGCGACAGCGCAGCGTGTCGAACGATGGCCGCGCCAGTGCGCTGCCTGTAAGCGGAAATAAAAAACCCGCAGCCTTCGCTGCGGGTTTTGCCGGTTTGGCAGTTACCTGCCTGGGAGCCGACCGACGATTTAGTGCTTCACCACTTCGGTCGCCGTGCCCGACTCCTTCGCCGCTTCGCCCACCGGCGTCGCCGGCTTCGGTTCTTCCTCAGGCAGCGGTGACGGCGCACGCTCGAGCGCAAGTTCGAGCACCTTGTCGATCCAGCGGACCGGCACGATTTCGATTGCGTTCTTCACGTTGTCCGGGATCTCGGTCAGATCCTTGACGTTCTCTTCAGGAATCAGCACCAGCTTGATGCCGCCGCGGTGCGCCGCCAGCAGCTTCTCCTTCAGGCCGCCGATCGGGAGCACTTCGCCGCGCAACGTGATTTCACCCGTCATCGCGACATCCGCGCGCACCGGAATACCCGTGAGCACCGACACGAGCGCGGTCGTCATCGCGATACCGGCGGACGGACCGTCCTTCGGCGTCGCGCCTTCCGGCACGTGGATGTGGATGTCCTGCTTGTCGAACGCTTCGTCCTTGATGCCCAGACGCCGCGAACGCGAGCGCACCACCGAACGGGCCGCTTCGACCGATTCCTTCATCACGTCGCCGAGCGAACCGGTGCGAATCACATTGCCCTTGCCTGGCATCACCGCCGCTTCGATCGTCAACAGATCGCCGCCGACTTCCGTCCACGCGAGGCCCGTGACCTGGCCGATCTGGTTGTCCTTCGCAGCCAGACCGAAGTCGTACTTGCGCACGCCGAGGAACATATCGAGGTTGCTGCCATCCACGGTCACCGCGCCTTCCGCCTTCTTCAGCAGCAGCATCTTCACGACCTTGCGGCAGATCTTCGACACTTCACGCTCAAGCGAGCGCACGCCCGCTTCACGCGTGTAGTAGCGAATGATGTCGCGAATCGCCTGCTCCGCAACGTCGATCTCGCCCGTACGCAGACCGTTGTTCTTCTTCTGCTTGGGCAGCAGGTAACGCTGCGCGATGCTGACTTTCTCGTCTTCCGTGTAGCCGGACAGACGGATCACTTCCATCCGGTCCAGCAGCGGCGGCGGGATGTTCAGCGAGTTCGACGTCGCGACGAACATCACGTCCGACAGGTCGAAATCGACTTCGACGTAGTGATCGGCGAACGTATGGTTCTGCTCCGGATCGAGCACTTCGAGCAACGCCGACGACGGATCACCGCGGAAATCCATGCCCATCTTGTCGACTTCGTCGAGCAGGAACAGCGGATTGCGCACGCCAACCTTGGTCAGGCTCTGCAGGATCTTGCCCGGCATCGAACCGATATACGTGCGACGGTGGCCGCGAATCTCGGCCTCGTCGCGCACGCCGCCCAGCGCCATACGCACGAACTTGCGATTCGTTGCGCGCGCAATCGACTGCCCGAGCGACGTCTTGCCGACACCCGGAGGCCCGACGAGGCACAGAATCGGCGCTTTCACCTTGTCCACGCGTTGCTGGACCGCGAGGTACTCGAGAATCCGTTCCTTGACCTTCTCAAGGCCGAAGTGGTCTTCGTCGAGCACGCGCTCCGCGTTCGTCAGGTCGTTGTTGACCTTGCTCTTCTTGCGCCACGGCAAGCCGATCAGCGTGTCGATGTAGTTGCGCACGACGGTCGCTTCCGCCGACATCGGCGACATCAGCTTGAGCTTCTTGAGCTCGGCATCCGCCTTCTTCTTGGCTTCCTTGGGCATGCGTGCGGCCGTGATGCGCTTCTCGAGTTCTTCGAGATCCGCGCCCTCTTCGCCTTCGCCCAGTTCCTTCTGGATTGCCTTGACCTGCTCGTTCAGGTAGTACTCGCGCTGGCTCTTCTCCATCTGACGCTTCACGCGTCCGCGGATGCGCTTTTCGACCTGCAGGATGTCGATTTCCGCCTCGAGCTGCGCGAGCAGATGTTCGAGACGCTCGATGACAGGGAACATCTCGAGAATGTGCTGCTTCTGGTCAAGCTTGAGCGGCAGATGCGCGGCGATCGTGTCCGCGAGCCGGCCCGCTTCGTCGATGCCCGACAGCGATGTCAAAATTTCCGGCGGGATCTTCTTGTTCAGCTTCACATATTGATCGAACTGCGACACGATCGCGCGGCGCAGCGCTTCAGTTTCCGCGCTATCCGCATGATCGGGTTCGAGCGGCATGACTTCGCACGAGAACTGTGTTTCCTGTTCTTCGATCGACAAGGTCTTCGCGCGCTGCAGCCCTTCGACCAGCACCTTCACCGTGCCGTCGGGCAGCTTGAGCATTTGCAGGATGTTGGCGACGCAACCGACCTCGTACATATCTTTTTCGGTCGGCTCGTCCTTGGCCGCTGTCTTCTGTGCGACAAGCATGATGTGCTTGCCGCCTTCCATCGCCGCTTCCAGCGCTTTGATCGACTTTGGACGCCCCACGAAGAGCGGAATCACCATGTGCGGGAAAACGACCACGTCTCGCAGCGGGAGCAGCGGGAGCGTGACGCGTTCCGGCGGGAGGAGTTGGGTTCCTGACATTTCATTTCCCCATGAGTGGAATCAGTTCGTTCGGTAATTAAGGCCGCGAGAAAGGATTGCAAGCCTACGCGTGTGGAGAAAAGTTCAGTGACACCAAGAAACAGTCCATCCTGATCACAAGATAAACGAAAAAAGCCGTTCACGTCGCCATGAACGGCCTTTTCTCAAAAATCGGGAAGCGCCGATCAATTCGAACCCGCTACCTTCGGTGCGTCTTCGTAGATCAACAGCGGCTTACCGTCGCCCTCGATCACGTTGTCGTCGATGATGACCTTGCTAACGCCTTTCATCGTCGGCAATTCATACATCACGTCGAGCAGCGCCTGTTCCAGAATCGAACGCAGTCCGCGGGCGCCCGTCTTGCGGCGGATCGCCTTGCGGGCGACGGCTTGCAGCGCCGGTGGCCGGATTTCCAGTTCGACGCGCTCCATGCTGAACAGCTTATGGTATTGCTTGACGAGCGCATTCTTCGGTTCGACCAGAATTTTCATCAATGCCGCTTCGTCGAGCTTGCCGAGTGTGGCGACGACCGGCAAACGACCGATCAATTCGGGAATCAACCCGAATTTAATCAGGTCTTCCGGCTCGACATCGCGCAACACCTCGCCGGCGTCCCGGTCCTGCTTGCTCTTCACGCTGGCGCCAAAGCCGATACCGGTCTTTTCGGTGCGGTCGACGATCACCTTTTCCAGGCCATCGAACGCACCGCCGCAGATAAAAAGGATGTTCGTCGTATCAACCTGGATGAAATCCTGGTTCGGGTGCTTACGCCCCCCTTGCGGAGGCACCGACGCCATCGTGCCCTCGACGAGCTTCAGCAGCGCCTGCTGGACGCCCTCGCCCGACACGTCGCGGGTAATCGACGGGTTGTCCGACTTGCGGCTGATTTTGTCGATCTCGTCGATATAAACGATGCCGCGCTGCGCCTTGTCGACCTCGTAGTTGCAGTTTTGCAGCAGCTTCTGGATGATGTTCTCGACGTCTTCGCCCACGTAGCCGGCTTCGGTCAGCGTGGTTGCGTCCGCAATCACGAACGGCACATTGAGCAGGCGCGCAAGCGTCTGGGCGAGCAGCGTCTTGCCCGAACCGGTCGGGCCAATCAGCAGGATGTTGCTTTTTGAAAGCTCGATCTCGTCCTTCTTGTCGAGATGCTTCAGACGCTTGTAGTGGTTGTAGACGGCCACCGCGAGAATTTTCTTCGCGCGTTCCTGGCCGATAACGTACTGATCGAGAATTTCGCGGATTTCTTGCGGGCTCGGCAAATCGGACTTCGACATGCCGGTTTCAAGCCCCGCACCCGCCGCCTCATCGCGGATGATCTCGTTGCACAGGTCGATACATTCATCGCAGATGAATACCGACGGCCCGGCGATCAGCTTTTTGACCTCGTGCTGACTTTTGCCGCAAAACGAGCAATACAACAGCTTTTCGCTGTTTGAACCTTTTTTGTCCGCCATAGATATGTGAGCCTCCGGACACTCCGAGTAACATGATACGCCGTTTGCCGCGCCCCCAACCTCGACGCGGACGATTGTGCAGAAGCTGACGGCGTTTGCCGCAGGCGATCAGACGGGTCTTATTATTTCACAACGTTTTTACCCGGCGCTCTTTCCCCATTTACAGGAAAAACGCGCCGGATCAGCGACGCCCGCGTACCACTCAAGGACGCTTGTGCAGCACCTGGTCAACGAGGCCGTACGCTTGCGCGTCGTCACCGGACATGAAATTGTCGCGGTCCGTGTCGCGCTGGATGCGATCGACCGGCTGACCCGTGTGATGGGACAGTAGTTGATTCAGCCGTTCCTTCAAATACAGGATTTCACGGGCCTGGATTTCGATGTCCGACGCCTGGCCGCGCGCGCCGCCAAGCGGCTGGTGGATCATTACGCGCGCATTGGGCAATGCGAAGCGCTTGCCCTTCGCGCCGGCGGCCAGCAGGAATGCGCCCATGCTGGCGGCAAGACCCATGCAGAGCGTCGAGACGTCCGGCTTGATGAATTGCATCGTGTCGTAGATGGCCATCCCGGCCGACACCGAACCGCCCGGGCTGTTGATGTAAAAGCTGATGTCCTTATCCGGGTTTTCACTCTCGAGGAACAACAACTGCGCAATCACGAGGTTCGCAGTCTGATCGTTCACTTCGCCGACCAGGAACACCACGCGCTCTTTCAGCAGGCGCGAGTAAATGTCGTACGACCGCTCACCGCGACCGCTCGTCTCCACGACGATCGGCACAAGGCCAAGCGCCTGCGCTTCGAGATCCCGATCCCTCGACTGGGTGGTCAGCGTCTGGGAGGTCAGCGTGTCCAGCATTTGAGCGCGGAAGGTCATGCAATGGATCCTTGTCTGGAAATAGTCATACTGGACAGTTGAGTGCGGGACAACGCGTATTCAAGTACCGCGCCGATGAGTCTTCCGCGCAGCACATGCAAAAACGGCGTGCGGCCGTCGCTCCGACGACCGGCACGCCGTAGCAGCAACGCTTAAGCCTGTTGCGCTGTTGCGCTTGCCAGCTCTTCGAAGCTCACTTCCTTGTCCGTCACCTTCGCCTTGCTGAGCACGAAATCGACAACGTTCGATTCGACAACGAACGCTTCCATCTCCGCGAGGCGCTGCTGGTTCGAATAATACCAGCGGACGACTTCCTTCGGGTCTTCGTAGCTCTTGGCAAATTCGTCGACTTCGGCGCGAATCTGCTCAGGCTTCGCCTGCAGCTCGTTCGCCTTCACGAGCTCGGCGAGCACGAGGCCGAGCTTCACGCGACGCTCTGCCTGATCCTTGAACATTTCGCCGGGAATCGGCGCATTCTGCGCATTCGGCACACCACGCTGCACGAGGTCCTGGCGCGCCATTTCGACGAGACGCTGCTGGTCCTGCTCGACGAGCGCCTTCGGCACATCCAGTTCCGAGATTTTCAACAGCGCGTCCATCACCTGGTTCTTCACCACGGCCTGCGTGCGGCGCTTCGCTTCGCGCTCGAGGTTGTCCTTGATCTCGTTGCGCATCTTTGCCAGATCGCCGTCTTCGATGCCGAGCGACTTCGCGAATTCACCGTCGATCTCGGGCAGATGCGGCCATTCGATCTTCTTCATCGTGACCGTGAACTGCGCGGTCTTGCCGGCGACGTCCTTGCCGTGATAGTCGTCCGGGAACTTGAGATCGAATTCGCGCGCGTCGCCGACCTTCAGGCCGAGCGACGCCTTTTCGAACTCCGGCAGCATCCGGCCTTCGCCGAGCACAAAAGCGAAATCTTCCGCGCTGCCGCCCTGGAACACTTCACCGTCGATCTTGCCGACGAAGTCGACCGTCACGCGATCGCCGTCCTTGGCCGCCGTGTCGACGCCGCCGTCGCCATGCGCGCCGGCTTCGCCGCGAGCGTGGTAGTGCACGCGCTGCTTGCGCAGGATGTCCAGCGTGCGGTCGATTTCAGCGTCGCTGATCGTGGTCGTGGTTCGCTCGATTTCGGCGGTCGCGACGTCGCCCAGCTTCACCTCCGGGTAGACCTCGAAGGTCGCGTCGAACGCGTAGGCGCCTTCCTGCGCATCGATCTTCGGGCTGAAGCTCGGCTGGCCGGCGACCCGCAGGTTTTCCGTGCGGCTGATGTCGAAGAACTCCTTGCCGACCTTGTCGCTCAGCACTTCGGCTTCCACCTGGCCTGCATACTGCTGAGTGACCATCTTGAGCGGCACCTTGCCCGGACGGAAGCCGGGCATGCGCACGTTCTTCGCCAGTTGACGGATGCGCGAATCCACTTCTTTCTGCACGGCATCCTTCGGCAGGGAAATCGTCACGCGGCGTTCGAGCTTGCCGAGGTTCTCAACAACGTTAGCCATGGCTTCAATCGTCCTAAAATTATTCGAGCGAATCAGTTATCTTTTCTGCGCCTTCTGCCGACGTCTCAATTGCTGACAGTCTCAACGATCGCGTGCCGCTTCGGCGTCGCTCCTCGGTCTCGCCGATCGCATGTCTCGTGCCGCAGGCGCAGTTTGGGTCAGAGAGCCCAATATTTTAGCAAACTATTCACGCGGTCCACCGCGAATCGGCGTTCAAGCCGACATCATCGCACCCGGCGCCGGTTTCGCGCGGCTTTTGCGCCGGTTTCACATCGACACCGGGCGCTTTGCGCAGCCGGTATGCAATCCCGCGAACAGCTTGCGCAAGCTTCGCGAAATGTCCGCCATCGCTACGCGCTGTATGTATTCGCGCATCGATGCGTGCTATGCCATCCGGCATATTCAGTCGCGTGCGCCATGCTGATAAGCTAGCGAACGCGGTCGGTCAGGCGGTCGTCAAAGCCATGCCCGCACGCACTCTGGCCACACCACACCAATCATCAAGAGACATCATGCCCAATCCGTCGTCCGCGCCTGTCGTCGTCATCGCTCCCGATTCATTCAAAGGCTCGCTTGGCGCCGAAGAAGTTGCGCAGGCAATCGCCGCCGGCATTCGACGCGCACGCGCCGACGCGATCGTTCGCATCTGTCCGATGGCCGATGGCGGCGAAGGCACGCTCGATGCGATGCTCTCGCGCGGCGGCGAGCGCCGCACGCTGACCGTGCGCGGCGCGGCGGGCCCTTCGCGCGAAGCGGCCACGGGCCTGATCGGCGATGGCGGCGCGATCCTCGAGACCGCCGAAGTGGTCGGTATCACGGACCCGGTCGGCATGGGTGTCGCGGTCGAAGAGCGCAGCACGCGCGGGATGGGCGAGGCGATTCGCGCGCTGCTCGACGAAGGCGTGCGGCGCTTCTACGTCGCACTTGGCGGCAGCAGCACGAACGATGGCGGCGCCGGCCTGTTGGTCGGCCTCGGCCTGAAGATTTTCGACGCGCAGGGACGCGAACTCGAACCGACGCCGGAGCAGCTCGCGCGCGCCGCGCGCGTCGATGTGTCGCAACTCGATAAGCGCGTTGTCGACGCATCGTTCATCGGGATGTCGGACGTCGACAATCCGCTCGCCGGCGAGCATGGCGCAACCGCGGTGTTCGGTCCGCAGAAAGGCGTGAAGCCGGACCAGATCATTGCAATCGACGCGGCACTCGCCCGCTTCGCCGATCTGCTCGAGCCGGCGCTCGCGCGCACCGCGCGCGACTTGCCAGGCGCGGGCGCGGCAGGCGGGCTCGGCTTCGCGCTGCATATGCTCGGCGCGCAGTTCGAACCGGGCGCCGAAGTGGTCGCGCGGCAAATCGGTCTCGACGAAGCACTGCAGGGCGCGGACTGGCTCATCACCGGCGAAGGCCGTTCGGACGTGCAAACGCTGCACGGCAAGGCGCCCTTCATCGCGTGCCGGCATGCGCGTGCCGCAGGTGTGCCTGCCACGCTGCTGTCGGGCGCGGTCGACCCGGCGGCACTGCCTCGCCTCACGGAGCACTTCAGTGGCTGCTTTTCGCCTGCGCCCGGACCCATCACGCTTGAAACCGCGATTCGTGACGCAGCCCGCCTGCTCGCAAACGAAGCCGAACAGTTGACGCGTCTGCGATACGCCATTCAACACATGCGTTGACCCGCGAAGCGGATGCGGCAACAATCACAGCGCCACGACCGCATTCACTCACAACAGGAAGACCATGAAGGCCTCCGATAAAGCCGGACTCGAACAGTTTCTGACGTATCGTCTGCACATACTCAACAAACTCTCCGAGCGCGGTATCAGTGAACGATATCTGGAGAAGCTTGGTGTGACGTTGCCTGAAGCACGCGTGATTGCATCGGTTGGGTCATTCGGACCATTTTCGATCATGGACCTCGCGCGCCATGCAAACCTCGACAAAAGTCAGGCAAGCCGCGCGGCCGAAGCGTTAATCAAGCAAGGGCTCGTGCAGCGCGAAGCCAGCGACGACGACGGACGGGTCGTGCTCGTTTCGCTGACCACCGAAGGACGCGTGTTGTATCGCAAGGTCATGCCGATTGCGCGCAAGTGGAATAGCGATCTGTTCGATTGTCTCGACGAGCGTGAGAAGGCGGCATTGGGCGCGGCGCTCGACAAGGTGATCGACGCGGCAATCGAGCGCGACGCACAGTAGAACCTGCACAACGTTCGGTGGGCGGTGCCCGGTGCCCGGCGTCAGGTCAGGCTCGTGATCTGAAGAAATCGTTGCCGTTACAACGAACTCCATCTCATCCGCCGCGGGGTGCGGGTCACCCGCGGCTACGCAGCGTCCGCGCCATCACATCATTCAAAGCCCACTGTTAGCCGCCCGCTGCCGTAGTAACCCGAGCACCGCATCACAGAACGGCGTCGGCACATTCAGCTTGCGACCCAACTCCGGAAATACCCCGAGAATGGGCTCGACCTCGAGCGGCCGCCCCGCTTCGAAGTCCTGCAGCATCGACGTCTTGAACGCGCCGAGTTTGCGCGTGACCGCGACCCGTTCGGACGGGCTCTTGCCGGTCGACAATCCGAGCCGCGCGCCGATCGCCGCGGCCTCCTCCATCATCCGCAGCACGAGCGCGTGAGTCAGTGGATCATCGAGCAGGCGGTCCGCGCTCGAACCGGTCAGCGCGCTCAGTGGGTTCATGTTCATGTTGCCCCACAGCTTCGCCCAGATTTCGGTGCGAATCGCATCGGATAACACGACGTCGAAGCCGCCCGCACGCATCGCCCCCGCGAACGCTTCGGCCTGCGCGGCCAGCTCGGCGCCCGGCGCGCCGACGATCAGTTGATTGCCGCGCCCGCGCCGCACGACGCCGGGCCGATCGGTCGAAGACGACAAGTGCACGACGCAGCCGATCGAGCGCGCCGGCGGCAACGCCGCCGACACACGGCCGCCGGGATCGATCGCCTCGATGTGCTGACCCGCGAGCGGGCCGGCAAACCCGTGCGGGAACCACCACGGCAAACCGTTCATCGCGGCGACGATCACCGTGTCAGGACCGATCATCGGCTGCAGGCTTGCAGCTATCGCAGGCAATGTCTGTGCCTTCAGCGCGATCACCACGCAGTCCTGCACACCCAACGCGCCCGGCTCATCGGACGCGTTCACGCGCACCACCGACTCGTGCGCATCGTCGATCACCTTCAGCCCGTCCGTGCGCAACGCATCGAGCGTCTTGCCGCGCGCCAGTACGCTCACCGTATGACCGGCGCGCACCGCCGCCGCCGCGATCAGGCCGCCAATCGCGCCAGCGCCGACGACGACCATGCGCACGGGCCGCGAAGCTGGGTTCATCGCGCGTCACTCCTTGTATGACGGATCGATCCGGTCGACCTGTCGCAGCAACGCGCGCAGGACATCAGCGCCTGCGCCGTGGCGCGGATCGAACTGCAGCGCATCACGCGTGCTGCGCGCGGCGACATCGTCGGGAATCCGGCGCGGCGCGCCAAGCGCCGCTGTCGCGAGTTGCACTTCACATGCGCGGTTGAGTGTCCATAGTCTCACGAACGCTACGGCGATCGTCGAACCGATCGACAGCAGCCCGTGATTGCGCAAAATCATCAACCGCTTGTCGCCGAGATCGGCAACGACGCGCGGGCCTTCGTCGGCATGAACGGTAACGCCTTCAAATTCGTGGTACGCGACCATGCCTTGGAGTTGCGCCGAATAGAAGTTCGTCGTCTCGAGCCCCACCTGCGAACACGCGACCGCGAGACCCGCCGTGGTATGCGTATGCATCACACAGTGCGCGTCCGGCAACGCGCGATGAATGGCGGCATGCACGACGAGGCCCGCCGGATTCACCGGGTAGGAAGACGCTCCCACCACGTTCCCTTCGACGTCGACCTTCACGAGATTCGACGCGGTGACTTCCGTGTAGTGCAGTCCGAATGGATTGATCAGAAAGTGCGTGTGCGCTCCGGGTATCCGCGTGGTGATGTGGTTATAGATGAGTTCGGTCCAGCCTAGCATCGCGAAGACACGATAGACGCCCGCGAGTTCGATGCGCAATGCACGTTCCGCATCGTTCCCGGTGTCGCCTTGGGTCATCGTCTGGGTAGTGGGCGTTGCGTATGGCCGAACATCGGCGGTGGACATCGCGGTGGTCTCCTTCGTTGCGGCGCGCGCCGTCGCAGCCCGGCAGGCTGCGGCGCAGGCTCAGTGATGGTCAGCGCAGCATAGGACAAGCTGGTTGCGCGCGCAACGAAAAAGCGGAGTTGGGCGTTGACTCGCGTGGCACACCATGCCCATTTTCAGCAAATCGTAATATGGCCTTGTTAGCATGCCGGTCCCTTCCGCTTAATTGATTTTTCGAGGATTCAGAATGAAGAAGGTTTTACTGGCGCTGGTTGCAGTCGCGGCTGGATTGGGCAGCATGTCGTCCGCGTTCGCCGATGACCATCACCATGTGTGCCACAAAGTGCACGTGCATCATCATTGGGAACGTCGCTGCCATTGATTGGCCACGTGGCTCGCGATGCAACCCCGCGTCATGCGGGGTTTTTTGTTTGCGCGATTTCTGTTGTACGCGATGGGTGTATGCAACCGGTGCAACACGCAAAAAGCACGGCTGAACAATGCGCTCAACGCAATAAAAAGCCCTGCTCGACGCGTACGCCAGCAGGGCTGCAGATGACATCACTTCGGACATCACTTCGATGGTGCGAGGAGCGGGACTCGAACCCGCACACCCTTGCGGGCGTCAGGACCTAAACCTGGTGCGTCTACCAATTTCGCCATCCTCGCCGCCGGGCGCGTGGCGCCCGATGTCTGCCGCCGCACCCACCATGCTGCGCGTTGATTCGTTACTTTGCGTGAGCGTGTCAGCGCGTGCGGCGCCGCGTGCCGACCGATCCACCGTGTTACCGACACAGCGTGGTCGAAAGCGTGAGCGCGAGATTCTACCCGATCGGCATGCGCTTGTCTGCAACTGGGTGACGAATGCAATGCTACAATTTTTGACTCGCCGCAAGAAGCGACGCAGCGCCTCGCATGCGCCTCCCGATCAACACGCCGGTCACCCGATACGCCACTCCCGCACGCCGTGAATTTCGACGACTATTGCCAGCAAAAAGCGGCGCCCGCCGGGTCGAGCATCTACTATGCGCTTCGGCAAGCGCCCGTGGCGCGACAACCGCTGCTCACCGCGCTGTTCGCGCTGCGGCGCGAATTCGAAGAAACGGTCAAGGAGACCAGCGATCCGACCATCGGCCGTACCAAACTTGCATGGTGGCAGAAGGAAGCCGCCGCGCTCGCGGCGGGCGAGCCATCGCACCCGGTCTCGAAGGCGCTCGCCGCGCACTGGCCGGACGCGCGCATCGAGTATCCGGCCCTGCAGACGCTGCTGGCCGGCTTCGAGATGGACCTCGATCAGGCACGCTACCTCGACTATCCGAATCTGCGCCGCTATGTCGATAGCGTCGGGGGCACGTTCGCGTCGGTGGTCGCGCGCGCCACCGCGAAAGACCCTCAAGCGGCAGCAAGCTGGGCGGCACCGCTTGGCCAGGCGCTGATGCTCGCGCAGTTCGTCGTCGAGCTCGGCAACGATGCGCGTCATGGCCGCATCTACATCCCGATCGATGAGATGCAACGTTTCAACGTGACCGCCGCGGATCTGATCAACCGCCGCTACACCAGCGCGTTCACCGACCTGATGCGCTTTCAGACAACGCGCGCGCGCGATGCGATCGATGCCGCACTGGCCGCGTTGCCGGGCGCGGAGCGCCGCACGCAACGCACGCTGCGCGCGTTGGCCGCGCTTGCGCTTGCGCTACTCGACGAAATCGAACGCGACGGTTACCACGTGCTGCACCAGCGCATCGCCCTCACACCGATTCGCAAGCTATGGGTCGCGTGGCGCGCCGCGCGACGCCGCTAAGCCGACGCCGTAAAACGACAGCCCGTTGCGCAGGCTCATCTCGATACGTTTGCACGCGAAACGCGATGCCCGGTTCTTTCGGTCACGCACGCAGCAACGGTAGCGGGTCAAAGTGCCGCTCGAGCACCACCGCTACCGCATCGCATCCCCACCACGCGGCCAGCACGGTCGCATACAGACGCCTGAAATCGACCGCCATCGGCAGATTGCCGTTGCCATCGAGTTGCGAGAATGTCGGCGGCGCGCCGTAGAGACCGCCGCGCACCCTGCCGCCGATGACGAAGTGCGGTGCGCTGCTGCCGTGATCGGTGCCGCCGCTATCGTTTTCACGCGCCCGCCGGCCGAATTCCGAATACGTGACAATTAACGTGTCATCCCATCGCCCGAGTTCCCGCAGTGCGGCATGCAACGCCTCGAGGCCCTGCGCGAGTTGCGCCAGCAGCATCGTGTGGCGCTCGCGCTGGTTTGCATGCGTGTCGAAACCGTTCAGCGTGACACGGATGACCGCTGTACCGGGTTCGGACCGGGTGACGCCCGGGTCGCCTTGCCGCAGCCCCGCCGCGATGGCGTACGTCGCCGTGCGCAGCGATGTGCCGAATGCGTCCACCGGAAACCGCGCACTCAGCGGTTGCGCGACGGCGAACCCGTTCGCGCCGGCGCCAGCCGACGACCGCATCAAAGTCGCGACACGGCATGCGACGCCGGTCAGCGGCCCCGGCTCCGCGCTGTCGATCACGAGACCGTCGACGGGACCGTCGACGCGCAGCGCGTCGGCCAGCGCGCGAGCGGGCGCGGGCGAAGACGCATGCGCGCGTGCGAGCGCCCGTGTAACCCACCCGTCGCGCAGATACCGGTGCGCGTCGGACCCGGTGTCCCATATTTCCATTGCGCGGAAATGCGACAGATTGAATTGCGGATAGCCGAGCCCTTGCACGATCGCCAGTTGGCCGCTTTGCCAAAGCGGCATCAGCGGACGCAGCGCCGGATGCAACGCGATGCGCTCGTCGAGCGGCAGCACCGCATCGCGGCCGATGGCAAGACGTGGACGCAACCGGTAGTAAAGCGGATCGGCAAACGGCACGACGGTGTTCAAGCCGTCATTGCCGCCTTTGAGCTCGACAAGGATCAGCTGTTTGCGACCGAAGGTTCGGCCGAGGACAGCCGGCACAGCAACGCGATCCTCAAAGCGGCAGTCGCTTTGCGCGAAGCCTGCCGCACCTGCCCGTGCGGAGGCGAATGACGCAAGCGGCAGCGCCGAAAGCGCCGCACCGGCGGCGGCCGCGGTCGACAGAAACACGCGTCGCTTCATGCTGTGTCTCGCTCCGTTGTCGGCGCAGGGTCGTATGCCCCGCTTCACGTGCGTGTCTAGCGCTTGTACAACTCACGTACCGCGTCTTCGATATGCTGCCTTAACAACCGCCGCTCCTCGGGCGTCATATGTCCGTCACGGCGGCGCTGATCGAGATCCGGCGGCACCGCCGTGCGCACGATCGCATCGGAAGCCGGTGTGTCGACAGGCGGTTTGCGTGGCGTGCGAGGCGCCCGGATATGAGGATGAGAAGAGGGATGAGGAGGAACGGCGCGGTCGGCAGGGGGGGGAGGGTCGGCCAGCGCGGGCGGGCTCAACGCGGCCGCAAACGTGCTCGCTGCTGCCAGCGCAATCACGCTCAGGCGCACGTTCGGCCACACCCCTCCCTTCATCTTGTTCCCTTCGTGACGCTGCAACCGGCTACCTCAAAAGCGTATGGTGATTCCGGCAAAAACCGGGCGCGAGAGTTTTGGTCTAGTGAAGTATCTACCGAACTGGCGCAAACAGTAAAGGAGTGTAAGCGCGCCCGCTTTACGCCGTGCCACAGCCCGGGTAAATTTTGTAACTGACTGTTACGCGAGAAATGCCGCAAACGCGTTCCCCTTTCTAATCGCGCTAAGATGCCGACCATGGAAACCAAAAACCCTTCGAAAATCCTCGTCGTCGACGACGATCCGCGCCTGCGCGACCTGTTGCGCCGCTATCTCGGCGAACAAGGCTTTAACGTCTACGTCGCCGAAAACGCCCCGTCGATGAACAAGCTTTGGGTTCGCGAGCGTTTCGATCTACTGGTGCTTGACCTGATGTTGCCGGGAGAGGACGGACTCTCCATTTGCCGGCGGCTGCGCGGCAGCAATGACCGCACGCCCATCATCATGTTGACCGCGAAGGGCGAAGACGTCGACCGCATCGTCGGCCTTGAAATGGGCGCCGACGACTACCTGCCGAAGCCGTTCAACCCACGCGAGCTGGTCGCGCGCATTCATGCGGTGCTGCGCCGCCAGTCGCCATCGGAGTTGCCGGGCGCGCCGTCCGAAACATCCGAAGTGTTCGAATTCGGCGAATTCGCGTTGAATCTGGCCACGCGCACGCTGACGAAGGCCGGTCAGGAAATCCCGCTCACCACCGGCGAGTTTTCGGTGTTGAAGGTCTTCGCGCGCCATCCCCGCCAACCGCTGTCGCGCGAAAAGCTGATGGAACTGGCGCGCGGCCGCGAATACGAAGTTTTCGATCGCAGCCTCGATGTGCAGATCTCGCGCCTGCGCAAGCTGATTGAACCCGATCCCGGCAGTCCCCGCTTCATCCAGACCGTCTGGGGTCTCGGATACGTGTTCATTCCTGACGGCGCAGCCTGAATTGGTTCACTGCGTGGTGTCACTTCTTCGATAAGAAGGCCGCATGCGGATCGACCGGCGCCTCCTGACGCTCGCGTTCGGCGGCCTCTTCTGGCGGACGTTTCTGCTGATCGCGCTGTTGATCGCGGTCAGTCTCGCCGCATGGTTCCAGAGCTTCCGCGTGATCGAGCGCGAACCGCGCGCGCAACGCGTCGCGCTTCAGCTGGTCGCGATCGTGAAGCTCACGCGCACCGCCCTGCTTTACTCCGATCCCGACCTGCGGCGCGCGCTGCTGCAGGATCTCGAGAGCAACGAAGGCGTGCGCGTGTACCCGCGCGAAACCACCGATAAATACAAGCTGCAGCCGGACGAATCGCTGAACCGGCTGATCGAACACGACATCCGCGGGCGCCTTGGCGATGACACGATCATCGCGCAGTCGGTCAACGACATTCCGGGCGTCTGGATCAGCTTCAAGATTGACGACGACGATTACTGGGTCGCGCTCGACCGCGATCAGCTCGATAACGTCACCGGCCTGCAATGGGCCGGCTGGGGCGTGTTCGCACTCGCGCTATCGCTATTCGGCGCCGCGTTCATCACGAGCCTGGTGAACCGGCCGTTCGCGCGCCTCGCGATGGCCGCGCGCAAGGTCGGCTCCGGACAATCGCCGGAGCAACTGCCCGAGCGGGGTCTCGGCGTCGCGGCCGAAACCAATCGAAGCTTCAATCAGATGGTGCGCGACCTCGAACAGCTCGAAGCGGACCGCGCGCTGATGCTCGCCGGCATCTCGCACGACCTGCGCACACCGCTTGCCCGCTTGAGACTCGAGACCGAGATGAGTCCGTCCGACCAGACCACCAAGGACGCGATGATCGACGACATCGAGCAGATGGACATGATCATCGGACGCTTCCTCGACTACGCGCGGCCGGTGCAGCGCATGCCCGAGCCGGTCGACCTGTCGGTGATCGCCGGCGAACTGGCTGCGCGGATGTCGACCGAAGACGGCATCCGGCTGATTACGCGCCTCGCGCCGTCCGCGGTGATCGAAGCCGACGAAACCGATATCCGGCGCGTGGTCGGCAACCTGATCGAGAACGCGCGCAAATACGGTTTGAGCGAAACCGACGGCATTCCACACGTGATTCTCGAGACACGCGTGTCGCATTCGCGCGTCGAGCTGTCCGTGGTCGATGAAGGCCCGGGCATTCCCGAGGACCAACTCGCGCTTGTCACACGACCGTTTTACCGTGTCAATACAGCACGGACGCAAGCGAACGGCACCGGCCTCGGGATGGCGATCGTGCAGCGGCTGGTCGGCCGTTATCGCGGCGCACTGCGGCTGCGCAACCGGACACCGGGTCCGGGCCTCGAGGTGACGATCGAGTTTCCGCTCGCCAAGAGCGGTTGAACGAGCCCAACAGCCCGCTCGGATCGCACAACAACCTGCTTTGTCCCCTTTAAGGGCAAGATTACTTCGGACGAAACCGAAACAATCGCTCGGTCGTTCGCTATCGCCGCCTTGAAGAAAATCTATCCGTCTTATTAGTGAAAAACTATTGCCCATTAATAGCAATAGAGTTATAGTGTTTGTGCACCGCATCGAACCGCTCCTCCCGTGAGCAAGGTGCTTGATCAGATTGTTCTGGCGGTTGCCGCGTGCTCAGCAACCCCGTTTTGAAAAACCCTGTTTGCCACTTTTTACATAGGAGTGTCTGCATGAAAACCGTCGGCGATAAACTCGAAGCTTTCACCGTCACCGCTGCGAAGCCTGGCTTTAACAACCACGAAGAAAACGGCGTGTCGGCGTTCGAAGAAATCACCGAACAGTCGTTCCCGGGCAAGTGGAAAATCATTTACTTCTATCCGAAGGACTTCACGTTCGTTTGCCCGACGGAAATCGTCGAATTCGGCAAGCTCGCGAAAGATTTCGCAGAGCGTGACGCCGTTCTGCTCGGCGGCAGCGTCGACAACGAGTTCGTCAAGCTCGCATGGCGCCGTGAGCACAAGGACCTCGACAAGCTGAACCACTATGCGTTCGGCGACGTCAAGGGCGAGCTGATCGACCAGCTCGGCGTGCGCGACAAGGAAGCGGGCGTGGCCCTGCGTGCGACGTTCGTCGTCGATCCGGACAACACGATCCAGCACGTGTCGGTCAACAACCTGAACGTCGGCCGCAACCCGCAAGAAGTCCTGCGTATTCTGGACGGCCTGCAAACGGACGAACTGTGCCCGTGCAACCGCGCAGTCGGCGGCGCAACGCTGTAAGTCATCGCAGCAGAAAGCCCGCTAAGCTTGAAAAAGCCGGCGGGCTTTTTTATCGGCAACTCGATAGGAGATATCTATGGAATTCTTGTCCGCGATCAAAGAACGTGTACCCGACTACGCGAAGGACATCCGCCTGAACCTGGATGGCACGATCGCGCGTTCGTCGCTCGAAGGCAACGACGCGGTCGGCGTCGCGCTGGCTGCCGCATTCGCCGCGCAGAGCCCGGTGCTGGTCGAGGCCATCCGCAATGCCGGCGTGCTGTCGCCTGAAGAAACCAACGGCGCGCTCACGGCAGCGGCGCTGATGGGCATGAACAATGTGTGGTATCCGTACGTCGAAATGACGGACAACGCGGATTTGAAGTCGCAGCCGGCCGGTCTGCGGATGAATGCGTACGCGTCGCATGGCGGCGTCGACAAGCGCCGCTTCGAAATGTACGCGCTGGCCGCGTCGATCATCGGCAAGTGTCACTTCTGCGTGAAGTCCCACTTCGAGACGCTGCTCAAGGAAGGCATGAGCTCGACGCAGCTACGCGACGTCGGCCGCATCGCCGCGGTGATCAATGCCGCCGCGCTGGTGATTGCGGCTGAAGGCAAGTAATACGCACCTGAAGTGCGTCATCGCGCGCGGCGATACACGATAGCGCCGCGCACATGCAAAAACGCCACGCACGATCTGCGTGGCGTTCTACTTGTGGGCGCCGGGCGTGCCCGGGCTTACGGCACCGGCCGTATCCACGCCATGCGCACCCTACTTGCGCACCAGCAACACCGCGGCCTGCGCCTCGATGCCCTCGCCTCGCCCGAGATACCCAAGCTTCTCATTGGTCTTCGCCTTCACGTTGACCCGCTCGAGCGGCAGCTGCAAGTCGGCGGCAAGGTTCGCACGCATCGCGTCGATGTGCGGCGCGAGCTTCGGCGCCTGCGCGATCACCGTGCTGTCGACATTCGCGATCGCAAAGCCTGCGCGCGCGATGCGCGCCGCGCATTCGCGCAGCAGCACGCGGCTGTCGGCGCCCGCGAACTCCTTGTCCGTGTCGGGAAAATGTCGGCCGATATCGCCGAGCGACGCGGCGCCGAACAATGCATCGGTGATCGCGTGCAGCAGCACGTCCGCATCCGAATGACCGAGCAACCCGCGCTCATACGGCACCGTCACGCCGCCGATAATCAACGGCCGGCCCGGCACCAGCGCATGCACGTCGTAGCCTTGTCCGATTCTGAAATCCATAGTGGTGGGGTCCATGATTAGGTTGAGCGCGGCCGGCGACGCGCGCGATGCGGCGCCGTCCGCTACGTCAGATGACGAAGAAACCGTCACGAAGAAGCCGCATTCAGCGTCGCGGCCGACTGGCTCAGAATCGCGTCCGCCAGATCGAAATCTTCCGGGTAGGTCACCTTGAAATTACGCAGGCTCCCCTGCACGAGCCGCGGCGCATGCCCGATCCATTCAATCGCGCTCGCCTCGTCGGTCAGATCGTGGCCGTCCTGCTGCGCGCGCAGAATCGCCTCGCGCAGCATGCCGACGCGGAACATCTGTGGCGTCTGCGCCTGCCAGAGTCCGTCGCGGCCCTCGGTGCGCGCGATGCGCGTGTCGGTGTCCGGCGCAATGCGTTTTAGCGTATCCGCGACCGGCAGCGCCATAATGCCGCCGATCGCATCGTCTTTCAGCGCGTCGACCAGCGAGCGGATCAGCGGCGGCGTGATGCCTGGCCGCGCCGCATCATGCACGAGCACCCAGTCGTTGTCGTTCGCGCCGAATTCGGCAAGCGCATGCAGACCGTTCAATACCGACGCCTGCCGCGACGCACCGCCGCAGCGCCGTACCGCGAAGCGCAAGCCCGTGAATCGGCGCGCGTCGAAATGCTCGTCGTTCGGCGCGAGCACGACCAGCGTCTGCGTAAACTCGCTGCACGCATCGAACGCCGCGAGCGAGTAGTGCAGCATGTCGCGTCCGGCGACGCTTCGGTATTGCTTGGGCATCGGCGCGCCGGAACGGCTGCCGGTGCCCGCACCGGGAATCAGGGCAAAGAGGCGGGGAGTCACAGAACGGATGCTGCGCAGTCAAAGTGAAGGTCGGATTTTATAATAGGTCTTTCGCCCGCACGTCCCGACACGCGTAAACTTGCCGTTTCTGCCGACGCTCCGGTCAAATCCACGGCCGTTCCTCCTTATTTATGTCCGACACCGCCGCTTCCCCGTCGTCGAATCCGCCACCGTTCAAGCTGCCCGTGGCCCCCGTCAAAACCGGCCAGCGCTATGCGTTCAACGGCGCCCACGGCTCCGCCGACGCGCTGCTGGTCGCCCGCTATCACCTCGCGTGCAGGGAACGACTGCCGCTCGTCGCGGTGGTTTGCGCAAGCGCGGTGGACGCGCAGCGTCTGTCGCAGGAGATCCCCTATTTCGCGCCGAACGCGCGTGTGCGGCTGCTGCCGGACTGGGAAACGCTTCCGTACGACACCTTCTCGCCGCACCAGGATCTGGTCTCGGAGCGGCTCGCGACGCTGCACGACCTGGGCGAAGGCCGCTGCGACATCCTGCTCGTGCCGGCCACCACCGCGCTCTACCGGATGCCGCCGGCGTCGTTCATGGCCGCGTACACATTCGCTTTCGCGCAGGGCGAGCGGCTCGACGAGACGAAGCTGAAGTCGCAGCTCACCCTCGCCGGCTATGAGCACGTGAGCCAGGTGATGCGGCCCGGCGAGTACTGCGTCCGCGGCTCGCTGATCGACCTGTTCCCGATGGGCTCGCCGCTGCCATACCGGCTCGATCTGTTCGACGATCAGGTCGACTCGATCCGCGCGTTCGATCCGGACACCCAGCGCAGCCTCTACCCGGTGCGCGACGTGCGCCTGCTGCCCGGCCGCGAGTTTCCGTTCGACGAAGCATCGCGTACCGCGTTCCGCAGTCGCTGGCGCGAGGTGTTCGAAGGCGACCCGAGCCGGGCATCCATCTACAAGGACATCGGCAACGGCGTCCCGTCGGCGGGCATCGAGTATTACCTGCCGCTCTTCTTCGAAGAAACCGCAACGCTCTTCCACTATCTGCCCGAAGGCTCGCATCTGGTCCTGACGGGCGACCTCGACGCGGCCATCAAGCGCTTCACCGCGGACACCCGGCAGCGCTTCGGCTTCCTGTCGCACGATCGCGACCGGCCGATTCTCGAGCCGCAGCGCCTCTTTCTGTCGGACGAAGACTTCTTTACGCTCGCCAAGCCGTTCGCGCGCCTCGCGCTGCCGTCGCAAGCGGAAGGCGGCTGGGCCGTGCCGCTTCCGGATCTCGCGCTTGACCGGCACGCGGATGACCCGGTCGCCGCGTTGCGCGCGTATCTGGACACGACCCCGAACCGGGTGCTGTTCGCGGTCGAATCCGCCGGTCGCCGCGAAACGATCGCGCAGTTGCTCGCGGAAAACGATGTGCACGCGGCTTCCACCGACAGCTTCGACGCATGGCGTGCCGAGGATACGCGCTTCGCGCTCGGCGTGGCGCCGCTTGCGAGCGGGTTCGCGCTGCCGGGCGAAGGCATCGCGATCATCACCGAAACCGAACTGTACGGTCCGCTTGCGCGCCGCGCGGGACGCCGCCGCCAGGAACAGGCGAGCAACGTCGACTCGATGGTGCGCGACCTGTCCGAGCTCAAGGTCGGCGATCCGGTCGTGCACTCGCAGCACGGCATCGGCCGCTATATGGGCCTCGTGACGATGGATCTCGGCGAGGGTGAAACCGAATTTCTGCACCTCGAATACGCGGGCGAAAGCAAACTCTACGTACCGGTTGCGCAATTGCACGTGATCTCGCGCTATAGCGGCGCGGACCCGGACAGCGCGCCGCTGCATTCGCTGGGCTCGGGCCAATGGGAAAAGGCCAAGCGCCGCGCCGCGCAACAGATTCGCGATACGGCCGCCGAGCTGCTCAATCTGTATGCGCGGCGCGCGGCGCGCGAAGGCCACGCGTTCAAGCTCGATCCGCGCGACTACGTAAAGTTCGCGGAAAGTTTCGGCTTCGAGGAAACGCCGGACCAGGCCGCGGCAATCGCGGCGGTGATCGGCGACATGACGATCGGCAAACCGATGGACCGGCTCGTCTGCGGCGACGTCGGCTTCGGCAAGACCGAAGTCGCGTTGCGCGCGGCCTTTATCGCGGTGATGGGCGGCAAGCAGGTCGCGCTGCTGTCGCCGACCACGCTGCTCGCCGAGCAACATACGCAGACCTTCTCCGACCGCTTTTCCGACTGGCCGGTGCGCATCGTCGAGCTGTCGCGCTTCAGGTCGGCGAAGGAAGTGAGCACGGCGATCCAGCAGATCAACGACGGCACGGTCGACATCGTGATCGGCACGCACAAGCTGCTTTCATCGGAAGTGCAGTTCAAGCGGCTCGGGCTCGTCATCATCGACGAAGAGCATCGCTTTGGTGTGCGTCAAAAGGAATCGCTCAAGGCGCTGCGCGCCGAAGTGGACGTGCTCACGCTCACCGCGACCCCGATTCCGCGCACACTCGGGATGGCGCTCGAAGGGCTGCGCGACTTCTCGGTGATCGCAACCGCGCCGCAAAAGCGGCTCGCGATCAAAACCTTCGTGCGGCGCGAGGAAGACAGCGTGATCCGCGAGGCGATGCTGCGCGAGTTAAAACGCGGCGGCCAGGTGTACTTTCTGCATAACGAAGTGGAGACGATCGAGAATCGCCGCGCGATGCTCGAGGCGCTCGTACCCGAAGCGCGCATCGCCGTCGCGCACGGGCAGATGCACGAGCGCGAACTCGAACGCGTGATGCGCGATTTCGTCGCGCAGCGCGCGAACGTGCTGCTGTGTACGACGATTATCGAAACCGGCATCGACGTGCCGAGCGCGAACACCATTCTGATTCACCGCGCCGACAAATTCGGCCTCGCGCAATTGCACCAGTTGCGCGGACGGGTCGGCCGCTCGCACCACCAGGCATACGGCTATCTGCTCGTGCATGATCCGCAAGGGCTCACGAAGCAGGCGCAGCGGCGGCTCGAGGCGATCCAGCAGATGGAAGAGCTCGGCGCGGGCTTCTATCTCGCGATGCACGACCTCGAGATTCGCGGCACCGGCGAAGTGCTCGGCGACAAGCAGTCCGGGGAGATTCACGAAATCGGCTTCCAGTTGTATTCCGACATGCTGAACGACGCGGTGAAAGCGCTGAAGAACGGCAAGGAACCCGATCTCACCGCGCCGCTTGCGGCCACCACCGAAATCAATCTGCACGCTCCCGCGATCCTGCCGGCCGACTATTGCGGCGACGTGCAGGAACGGCTGTCGCTGTACAAGCGCCTTGCCAACTGCGAACACAACGATGCAATCGATAGCATCCAGGAAGAACTGATCGACCGCTTCGGCAAGCTGCCGCCGCAGGCGCATGCGCTCGTCGAAACGCATCGGCTGCGTCTCGCCGCGCGGCCACTCGGTATTTCGAAGATCGACGCGGGTGAAGCGGTGATCGCGCTGCAATTCATTCCGAATCCGCCGGTCGACGCGATGCGCATTATCGAAATGGTGCACAAGCACAAGCACATCAAACTTGCCGGCCAGGACAAGCTGCGTATCGAGACACGCAGCCCCGATCTCGCGGTACGCGTCGCGACCGTCAAGGAGACACTGCGTGCGCTCGGTCCATCGTCGAAAGGCGCGGCCGGTCAGCGCGTGACCGTCCAGTGAAGCCGTCATGACAGATACGCGCGGCGACGGCAGACAGACTCAGCACGCAGACGTTGCAAACCCGGTTGCGAACCCGACCGCACGCGCGGATGAACCGGTCGACGCGCGGACCGCTTCAATTGTCGACCTGCTGACACGCCTCGTACGCATACCGAGCCGGGGCGGGATCGACCCCGCCACGCCGGTACTTGAGTGCATCGAAGAATGGTTTGCGCGGCATGCGCCCATGTTGCCGCGCAGACGCGTCATGTCGGCGTGTGGTGAAGCACTAGGCCTGTATGCGGAAGTTCGTGGCACGGCCGCAACGACGGCTTCAGATCATTCATCTGATCAAACCTCGCGCAGCACGCGTTATTACGTACTGAACGCAACCCTCGACACCGCGGGGTTCGGCGATGAAACGCTGTGGACATCCCCGCCGCTTGGTGCGCATATCATCGATGGCTGGCTGTACGGCCGCGGCGCGGCCGATAGCAAAGCAGGCGCCGCGCTGTTTGCGCATCTACTGGTAGCGCTTTCACAACGTACTGCGCAATTCGCGGGACACGTCGGCCTGCTGCTAGATCTCGACGAACATACCGGCCGCTTCGGCGGCGCCCGTGCGTTTTTCGACAACCCCGGCATTATTGACAGCCTTGACAATCGAACTGCCGGTGATCCGCCCCGCCCCGATGGCGTATTGATCGGCTACCCCGGGCACGAGCGTCTGATGGTCGGTGCGCGCGGCTTCCTGCGGGCGCGCCTCGTCGTGCATGGCATCGCGGCCCATTCGGGCAGCGGCAGCTCATGCGGACTCAACGCGGCGGTGCGCGGCGCCGCACTCGCGAACGCATTGCACGACATGCCGCTGCCGGCCCTCGACGACGCGACTTTTGACCGCCACGCACAATTGACGGTCACTGGAATCCGATCTGGAGACGGTGGCTTCACCGCGGTACCGGATCGCTGCGAACTCACGATCGATATCCGGCTCACACCCCGTTTCGATGCACCACGCGCACGCCGCCTGATTGCCGATGCGGTCCGCGCGCACGACATCGCCTATACCGCTAGTCCTGCAAATAATCTATTGACGGACATCGAATGGATCGACGGTTGGCCCGCATATCGGGTGCCTGATGCGAATCCAATGGTCACTGCGTTGTGCAAAGCCGCACAGCACAGATTCGGTGCGGCGCCGTCATGCGAAGTGGCCGGGCCTTCGAATATCGGCAACTATCTTGCGTCGCTGTCGATCCCGGCGTTATGCGGTTTTGGCCCACGTGGCGCACAATTGCACGCAAATGATGAGCGTGTCGATCTGTCGAGCATCGCGCCGGTCTGTCAAATCTACGAAGACGCATTATTCGATTTGCTGCGCAGTTAAATCGTGCGATCGGTGATTCATGCTGCGACGCGCAAACGAGCCGCGTAACAGGCGGCGTTTTGGCTTATTAAGGGTTTTTCGGTATGATCGGGCAGACAACAAGCCGGAGCCCCGTCATGTCCCAGGTCGCTGAATCATCAGCTCAGCCCGCACGAATGTCTTCTCCATCAGCCTCCGCTTTCTCCGACGCTTCTTCCGGCCTCTCTTCTCAAACGACTTCCCCCGCCGCCCCGCTTTCGTTGCCGTGGGTCGAGCGTCTCGTGTCATTCGACACGGTCAGTCGCAATCCGAATCGCGGTCTGATCGAGACCGTGCGCGATGCATTGCGCAAACAAGGCATCGATGCGACGCTCACGCATGGCGACGACGGCACATGGGCGAATCTGTTCGCGACGATCCCCGCGCACGATGGCCAAACGAATGGCGGTGTCGTGTTGTCCGGACATACCGACGTCGTGCCGGTCGACGGCCAGAAATGGGACAGCGATCCATTCAAGCCGGAAGTGCGCGACGGCAAGCTATACGGCCGCGGCACCTGCGATATGAAGGGTTTTATCGGCGCGGCGCTCACGGCTGTGCCCGATATGCAACGCACGAAGCTCGCGCGCCCGATCCATCTCGCGCTCTCGTTCGGCGAAGAAGTCGGATGCGTCGGCGCACCGCTGATGATCGAAGATCTGATCAAACGCGGCATCAAGCCCGAAGGTTGCATCGTCGGCGAGCCGACCAGCATGCGGCCCATCATTGCGCACAAGGGCAGCAACGTCTATCAATGCTGCGTGCGTGGCCAGGCCGCACACTCGTCGCTGACGCCAAAGGGCTTGAATGCGATCGAATATGCGGCCCGACTGATCTGCCATATCCGCGACATGGCCGATCAGTTCCGCGAACAAGGGCCGTTCGACGAGTTCTACGACGTGCCGTTTACGACTGCGCAAACGAGCACGATCGAAGGTGGCAACGCGGTCAACACGGTACCGGCCGAATGCCGCTTTGCGTTCGAGTTCCGCAATCTGCCGACGCTCGACCCCGAGCCGATCTTCGCGCGCATCGAGCAGTACGCGCACGAAACACTGCTGCCGAAAATGAAGCGTGAGCATGAGGCGGCGGCAATCGAATTCACCAAGGTCGCCGCGGCGCCTGGGCTCGATGCGGCCGAGCAGGCCGCGATTACGCAACTGGTGCGCGCGCTCACCGCGAATCGCGACAAGCACAAGGTCGCCTACGGCACCGAAGCCGGCCTGTTCTCGCGCGCGGGCATTCCGAGCATCGTCTGCGGACCCGGCGACATTCAGCAGGCGCACAAGGCCAACGAATTCGTCGCGCTCGATCAGCTCGCGCAGTGCGAGCGCTTTCTCGGCAAGTTCATACACAGCATGTCGGTCGACGCACACGCGCGCTGACTCCGGTTCAACCTGCACACGTCCCCACGAACACAACCCAGATACGCTCACGCCATGTCCACCGCCATCCAGCAGCACACCGACCACACGATCGACGGCGAGCCGATTCCGACGCTCGATGCCATCGCCTCGCAGCATTTCGCGTTGACGCCGTGGGTTGTGCGAACGCCGGTGTTCGACCGGATGGACTTCCCGACGCTCGAAGGCACGCTCCTCAACTTCAAGTTCGAATTGCTCCAGGCAGGCGGCAGCTTCAAGGCGCGCGGCGCGTTTACGAATCTGCTCGCGCTCGATGAACCGCAACGCAGCGCGGGCGTGACCTGCGTGTCCGGCGGCAATCACGCGATCGCGGTCGCTTATGCGTCCATGCGGCTGGGCATCAGCGCGAAGGTGGTCGTGTTCCGTTCGGCGAACCCGGCGCGTATCGCGCTATGCCGGCAGTTTCGCGCCGAAGTGGTGATCGCGGAAAATGCCGTCGAAGCATTCGAGATCGTGCGCCGGATCGAAGCGGAAGAAGGCCGCTATTTCGTGCACCCGTTCAATGGCTACCGGACCGTGCTCGGCACGGCGACGCTCGGCTATGAATGGGCGACGCAAACACCCGATCTCGACGCGGTGATCGTGCCGATCGGCGGCGGCGGGCTCGCGGCCGGCGTATCGACCGCATTGCGGCTCGCGAATCCGCGCGTTCATTTGTACGGCGTCGAGCCGGAAGGCGCCGACGTGATGAATCGCAGCTTCGCGGCGAACCATACGGTCAAGATGGGGCATATGCAGTCGATCGCCGATTCGCTGATGTCACCGCATACCGAGCAATACAGCTACGAGCTGTGCCGCCGGCATATCGATCGGCTCGTGACCGTTTCCGATGACCAGCTGCGCGCGGCGATGCTCACGTTGTTCTCACAACTGAAACTGGCGGTCGAACCCGCTTGCGCGGCGGCGACCGCCGCACTGCTCGGACCGCTGCGCGAAACGCTGCAAGGCAAACGCGTCGGCGTCCTGCTGTGCGGCACCAATACCGATACGCTCACGTTCGCGACGCATATTGAGCGCGCACGCTCGGCGCAGGCATAGGAGAGGAGACACGGTAGGCGCGGCTGTCAACGCCTCTACCCCGCCTGCCTGATCGTTCGCTATCATGCGTGCATTGACCACCAGGAGAGATGCCTTATGAGCATGATCAAGGAATTCAAGGAATTCGCCCTCAAGGGCAACGTGATGGATCTGGCAGTCGGCGTGATTATCGGCGGCGCGTTTTCCACCATCGTCAATTCTGTGGTGAAAGACCTGATCATGCCGGTCATCGGCGTCGTAACCGGTGGCCTCGACTTCTCGAACCTGTTCATTCTGCTCGGGCATATTCCCGAGAACTACAGGGGCAATCCCAGTTCGTATAAGGACCTGCAGACCGCGGGCGTCGCGGTGTTCGGCTATGGCTCGTTCATCACGGCCGTCATCAACTTCGCGATTCTCGCGTTCATCATCTTTCTGATGGTGAAGTTCATCAACAACCTGCGCAGGCCGGCCGAGGCGGCGGCGGCGCCGGCAACGCCGGAAGATACGGTGCTGCTGCGCGAGATCCGCGATGCGCTGAAGAACGCGCCGCGCTAGGCGCTCGCGCCGTCGTTCGCGGTCTTTTTCGCCTTGGCGTCCGCCGCGCTCTCGATCGCCTTCTCGAGTTGCGTGAAGTTAACCGGTTTGGTCAGATGCGCGTTAAAGCCGGCGTCGAGGCAACGCCGGATATCCTCATCGGTGCCGAAGCCGGTCAACGCAATGGCTGGCACTTCGGAGCGCTCGCGAAACGCGCGGATGAAATCGATGCCGGTGCCATCCGGCAAGCCCACATCGCTGACGATCAGATCGAACGACGCCGACTGCGTCGCCGCAAGCGCGTCCGCCACGCGTCCGACGACGGTCACTTCGTGCCCGAGTGTGCGAATCAGCTGCGCCATCACCTCGGCGGTATCCTCGTGATCTTCAATCATCAGGATCGACAGCGCACCGGCCGGATGACCGGTCGATGCGTCCGCAACGACCGGCTTGTCCGCCGGCGGTTCGGCGGTCGGCAACGTAATCGTGAAGGTCGCGCCGCAATGCGCGCCTGGGCTATACGCGGTAACCGTGCCGCCGTGCGCGTCGGTCAGCGCTTTGGTGATCGCCAGTCCGAGCCCAAGGCCGCCAAATTGCCGCGACATATTCTCGCTGCCCTGCTCGAACGCGTTAAACAGCTTGCCGATCTGCGCGGGCTCGATGCCCACACCGGTATCCTCGACCGAAATCTGCACGTGCATTCGCTCGTCGCGAGTGCGCACGTAGATATGGCCGCCGTCCGGTGTGAACTTGGCCGCATTGCGAATCAGATTCCATAGCATCTGCTGCAGCCGCGCGCGGTCGCCGAGCACGTAGTGATGACGGGCCGCCTTGTCGACGTGCACATCCTGCTGCTTGACCTGAATCTCGCTGCGAAACAGTTCGAGCACGCTGTCGATCACCTCGTGCGCGTCGACGGTTTCGTGCGCAAGGCGCAGCTTGCCGTTCGCGACACGCGTCAGATCGAGCAGATCGTCGATCAGCCGCGCTTCCAGTTCGACGTTGCGGCGGATCATCGCGATGCCCGAGCGCGCCGCTTCGGGCAGCCCCGGAATCATCTCGACCATCCGCGCGCCGGCGAGCACCGGCGTCAGCGGCGTGCGCAGTTCGTGCGACAGCATCGCGAGAAAGCGGTCCTTCGCGCGGTTCGCTTCTTCGGCGGCCTGACGCGCGGTCTGCTCCGACTCGAGCAGCCGCTCGCGCTCTTCGGTCGCCTCGCGCTGCGAGTGGATGTCCGTGCAACTGCCAAACCATTTGCTGACCGTGCCGTCCGCATCGCGCATCGCGACGATGCGCGTATCGAACCAGCGCCACGCGCCATCGTGCCGGCGGATGCGCAGTTCGTGCCGGTACTCGGAGGTGCCGCTGCGCACCGTCTTCAGCCATGTGCGGCGGACTTCCTCGCGATCGTCCGGATGGACCGCGTCGAGCCACGCGAGCCCGAGCGAGCCGGCACTGTCAAGGCCCGTGTAGTCGAGCCACTGCTTCGACACGAAGTCGCATGCGCCGCTCGCATTGCAGGTGAGCACGAGGTGCGGCAGCGCTTCGGAGAGCGTTCTGTAGTGCTCTTCGCGATCGCGTAGCATCAGCGCTTCGGCCGATGCCCGTTGCAAGCGCACCTGCGACAGCACGCGCTCGACCGCTTCCGGCAGGTAGTCGAGATAGTCGCCGGCCTTCGGCACGACATCGGATACCCCCGAGCGCAATGCCTCGATTACGCGCGATTCGTCGGTGAAGCCCGTGACGAGAATGGCCGGCACGCGTACGCCCTCGCTGCGCAGCCGGCGGAAAAAGTCGAGCCCCGTCTCCGCGCCGGTCAGTTGGTAGTCGAGCACGAGCAGATCCGGCGCGCTCTCGGCAATGCGCGCGCGCGCCGCACCGACGCCCGCGCACAGCGCGACCTTGCAGCCCGCGCGCTCGAGCGACTTGCGCGCAAGCCGCAGGATGCCCTCGTCGTCGTCGACGACGAGCACATGCGCCGTGGGCAACGTGGATACGTCTTGTGTCATGCTGGTTCTTCGTTGTCTGTGCTGTCGATGACCAGCGTCAGGTCCAGATTCAGGTCGCAAGGCTGCTTCGCTGCGTGGGAGTGGCCGTCTCCCGAGGGTCAAGCGGACGCCGTCATGCGACGATCATCCGGTGCCCGGGTGGCAGTTTAACCACCTGCAGGAAAAACCCGAGCCGGCGCACCGCCTCGATAAACGCATCGTATTCGACCGGCTTCGTGATGTAGACGTTGCAGCCGAGCTCGTAGCACCGCTCGATTTCCCGCGGATCGTCCGTCGTGGTCAACACGATAACCGGCATCGCGGCGGTCGCCGGCGACTCCTTCAGCCGCCGCAGCACCTCAAAACCGTCGACGCGCGGCATCTTCAGATCGAGCAGCACGACGTAGTTCGTCAGATCGTCGCGCGGCGGATACTTGCCGACGTTTTCGCCGAGCGGCCGGTCGCCGAAGAAATAATCGAGCGCCTGCTGGCCATCCGCGAATCTTACGAAACCATTGGAAATTCCGGCCCGGCGCAGGTTGCGCTCGACCAGCGTCGCGTGCCCGTCGTCATCCTCGACGAGCACGATGCCCACCGTCTTGCCGACCGCTTCCGAACCTGTCATGTTTCCTCCAACGATAACCGCCTGTTATGTATCACGATACGCTCACGTCGAGCGCACCGGCTGGTCCGGCAGCACGACGAAGAACGTGGAGCCCGCGCCTTCCGCCGACTCGACCCACACCCGGCCGCCGTGCCGCTCGACGGTGCGCCGCACGAGCGCGAGGCCAATTCCGTCGCCTTTCGATACATCGCCGTGCAGCCGCTGGAATGCGCGGAACATCTTCGGCATATAGGCAGCCGGAATACCGAGCCCATTGTCTCGCACATAGAAGGTTCGCGTCGTCGGCGCTTGCGGCTGGGTTGGCGCTTGCGCGTCATCTTCGGGTTCCGCGGCGAGCGCGCCCACTTCGATGCGACCGGGCCGGCTCGGATCGAGGAAGTTCAGCGCATTGCTGATCAGATTGCTGAACACCTGCTCGATCGCGGCCGGATCGCCCCATGCGGACGGCAGATCGCGCACCGTGACGATCGCGAGCCGTTCGCGAATCTGCGTCTGCAATGCGTCGACCGCCCGCGCGACCACGCGACCGACGCTCACGCGCTGCCATTGATATTCGAGGCGGCCCGCGCGCGAGATGCGCAATAACGCGTCGATGATCGCCGCCGAGCGGGTGACCGACGAGCGCAGAAACTGCAACGACTCCCGCATATCGCCGTCGAGCACCCGGGTAAGACGCCGCTCTTCGGCTTCGGGCAGGCCGGCAGCGTCAATCGTGGCGCGCACGTCCTCGCACGATACCTGCAGCTCTTTCGAGAAGCCCTGCAGGTTGACCAGCGGCGAACGCAGATCATGCGACACGCTATAGATGAACATCTCGTTGTCCTGCGTCTCCTGGCGCAGCGCCTCGTTGACGCCGGCCAGTTCGGCCGCGCGCGCCTGCAGCCGCTTTTGCAGCGTCACCTGCTCCTGTTCGGCGATGCGCAGACGGGCACTCGTCTGGTGCAGCGCGGCGTCGAGCGCGGCGATCTCGTCGTTGCCGGCAAGCGGCGCGCTCAATGGCTGGCCATTGCCGAGCCGCTCGGCATTGTCGGTCAGCACTTCGAGACGCCGGGCGATATTGCGCGCGAAGACGAGCGCGGTGACCGCCCACACCAGCATCGACCCGACCACGGCGAAGATCAGCGCATATTGCTGGCGCGCGCGCGTCTGCATCACCGATGCGCTGCGCTGCGCATCCAGACGGGTCGCTTCCTCGATAAACGCGTCGAGCTCGTGGCGCACGATTTCGATTTGCGCGGGCATCGCATTCGCCTCGAGCGAAACATACGTTTTCACGCTGCGCCCTTCGCGTAGCGCCTGTGCGGCATCGAGCGCCTGTGCGTGATAACGGTCGATCGCGTCGCGCATCGTGCGCACGCGCGCAGCCTGTTGCGGCGTATCGGCAACCAGTTGATCAAGATGCATCAGCCGGTCCGACAGATCGACCCATGCCGCATGACGATCGATAAACGCCGCATCGCCGACGATCAGGCCGGTACGCACACGCGCCGCCTGACGCAGCAGCGGATCCCCAAGCGCGGCAGCCTGATAGAGAATCTGCTTGCTGTCGGCGGCCGATTGCACCGCTTGCGCGGTTTGCTCCTGTGTATCGAACACCACCCCGAGCAACGCGAGCTCGACCAAGCTCGGCAGCGCGATTAGCAGCAGACCCTTTGTGAATAGTTTCATAGTCGCCTGGCAAACGATCCGGCCGCGACGATAAACAGCGACGACGCGCGCAGACAGAGCATCGGGAGATGCACGGGTAGGCAACCTCAACGACCTCGAGTAGCCTGAAGACCGGGCAGCACCGGCGCGACGAAGCTGCGCGGCTGGAATCAGGCAATTATCGACGTGAATTGGCCAGATTTCAACGCGGCCCGGCCGGGCAACATGGCGCATGCGAAGCGATGTGGCATGTTGCGCGGCGAAATGAGGCAGGAGAAGTGCTGGCGCACACAAAAATGCCTTTTTTATCGGTGACGGAATCATTCGCGCGGCCCATGCGTCTATCATGGAGACAGATGCACCGAAAGCGAAAGCGCACGGCGACACGATTCGGCATGTTCCGTACGGGCCGGTGTCAGACGGGCAGAATGTCGAATCACCGTGAATCCGGCATTTTCGTATGCTATAAAAGATCGACGTGCGGCGCGCGAAGCCGGGAGTGGTCGCATGAGGACGCTGCGTTTCTTGCAATTCTTTTTCAGGCGAATTTTTATGTCCTTCCCGAAAAAGCGTAGACGCGCGAAGGTGGACGGCGATGAGTCGTTCCTCGCGGTACTACGGCATTTCAAGGCATTCGGTCAGCTCGATACGAAGATTGCGCGCGCCCGCGCGCAGGACGAGCCGGTGCTGTACGCGCACGTGCTGCCCGGGCTCGACGTGTTGCTATGCTGCGTGCGTGGCGCACAGCCGCCGTATCCGGCGACGGCCGAGCTGCGCCGCCGCTGCATCGAATCGATCGCGAACGCGCTGGAGCAACCGCTCGACGGACTCGAGAACGGCGGTTACTGGTACGAGGCCGACGGCTTTGGCTTCCTGGTATTTGCGAGCCGCGCGCGGACGCGCATTCTGCCGGAGTTCGGTGCGTCGCGTTCTGCCGCGGGCGTGCGGCGCATGCGAAGGCAAGACGCAGGCGACACAACGCCGCGCTCGTTGCGCTAGGCGCGAGGTGTTGCGACGACATAACCCGAGCGCTTCCCGTTCGCTACGATAAAAGGCCGCGCAAAGCACTGCGCGGCCTTATTCATTGATGCGCCGTGTTTTTTTGAGTATTGTTCGCGGCCCACGCTCACCGCGACGAGTCGCGCCCTCACCCGTCAAACGCACCTGGCCGGTTCAACCGCCATTCAACTGCCTTTGTACTCCGCGGCATTTTCAGGCGTCTTCGTCTTCGGCGCTTGCGTCGCCGGCGGCTTGCCCCTACTGGATGACGCCGCCGAGGCCGGTGTGTTATCGGGCGTCAGCAACGGCCCCTGGGCGCGCTCTTTCTCGCCCGGCGGTGGCGCAACCGGCTTTGTGCCTACGCTCGCCAGCAATTCCTGACAAGGTAGCGGCTTGTTGTTGCTCGGCGCGATCAGCGGCAACAGCGCGGCAAACGGATTGATCAGGCCAAGGCCGACCATCGCACCGCCGCGCAGCGCAAGCGCGGCGGCGTTCACACCGACATGCGGGTTCTTGAACGTGCCCTTCGCATACAGCGGCGAGCGCAGCGTGAAGATCCGGAAGCCCTTCGTATGCGGATGGATGCCCAGGTCGAACGTCTCATCGCGCAGATTCACCTGGCCGTCGATGTTGATCACCGCATCGGCCGTATCGAGCGCGAACACCCGGGAATCGAGCACGCCGTCGGTCACGACGAAGTCCGCTGCCGCGCAGTTGATCTTCACGTCGTGCGTGCCGAACAGCTTCTCGTAGATCACATTCGCGACGTTCAGCCCCGCCGCTTCCAATAGCAGAAGGCTCACGGTACCGTCGGTGACAAGCAGTTTCACTTCGCCATTGGACGTTCCCGCCAGCGCCGCCGGCGAATTGCCGGTAGCCGACAACGCCGCGTCGCCGTTGATCTCGCCCAGTGCGCTTTGCATCGTCTGCGCTTTCGGGAACAACTGCTTGAGCTTGACGTGACGCGCGGACGTCGAGAAACGCCCCTTCAGCGGCGTACCGCTGCCGTCGAGCACGATGTTCGACGCCAGTGACCCGCCCGCGATGCCGAATTTGAGCGGCTCGAGCGTCAGCACGCCGTCTTTCATCACGACGTGCGTATAGAGGTCGGTGATCGGCAGGCTCGGATCCTTGATCATGCGGCGGCCGGTCAGCCTGACGTCCGCATCGACCGCCTTCCAGCGATCCGTGTGAAACGGCTCGACCGGCAACACCTTGTCCGATGGCTGCTTGACAGTGTCGCCGCGTCTGGCCTTGCTCGCGTTGCTGTCGGCGCCGATGATCGGCGCGAGGTCCGCAAAGCGAAGCAGGTTCGATACGAGCTCACCTTGCAACAGGGGACGCGGCTCGCGGCCGACGTAGGTGACCGTGCCGTTCAGGTCGCTGCCGCCGACGCGACCTGTAAAATTTTCATACGTGAACACGTTTCCGCTCGCCTTGAACTGACCGATCAGATGACCTTCGGTCGCATAGGGCGGCGTCTGCGGCAGCGTGATGCCGGTCAGCCCGTACAGATGGTCGAGGCTCGTGCCGCGCAGCCACAGCCGCAGATCGACCGCCGCCAGATGCGCGGGGTCGGTCAGCGTGCCGACCAGCGCAACGTACAGGTCGCCGGCCTGCACGTCCGCCTGAACCGGAAATGGGCGGCCCGGGTCCTGCAGCGCAAGCACGCCGCCGACCTTGCCCGCGCCCGATACCGGCATCCGGTTATAGGTGCCCTTCACGGTCCAGCCGATCGCGTACGGCGCGATCACCTGACGCCGCAGGCCCGTGGCTGATGGCGCGCTTGCGCCACTGGCCGCAACCGCCGCACTGCCTGCACTCGCTGCGTTGGCGAGCGAACCGCTCGCCGAACGGGCGGCGCCCGGCGCGACCACCACCGTCGATGCACCCGATGCGACTGCGCTTGCACTTGCGCCACGCTGCGCCCGCGGCTCCAGCGCGGCGCTCGTACCCGACGCGGTGGCCGCAGCCGACGCTTCGGCCGCTTTCGCCTGCTGCGCAAACCGGTTTGCGCCCGCCTCGCCGACCTCGTGCGCCGCCTCGCGGCGCGACTTCGCCTGCTGTTGCCGCAGCGCTTCGCCGAGCGGAACCGGTTGACCGAGCGTATCGACGATCACCTGCATATCGACCTTCTTCTGCTCGTCGCTCACCGAGATGCGCCCTTTGTCGAACGCGATATCGTGCAGATCGAGCTTCCATTCCGAAGGCCCCGCGGACGACTGGAGCTTGAACGTCCAGTTGTTGCGACCGTCGATAAGCCGCTCGACGTCGACCGACGGGTTCACCAGGTGGATCGCCGGAATCACGATGTCATGTGCGATTAACGGCAGCACCTTGACCTGAAAGTTGATCTCGTCGAGTGTTGCGAAGTGCGGCTGTTTGGTCCAGTCGGGATTCGCAATCGTGATGTTGGCTGCGGAAAAACGCGGCCACGGCACCCACGCGCGCCAGCCGGTCTCGCCGGTCGGATGCCGCAAACCGACCTTCAGGTCGCCTTCGATCGCAAACGGCCGCCCGATGGCTTCGCTAACCTTTTCGTTGACCCAGGGACGCGCGCGGTTCCAGTCAAATGTCAGAATGAAAACCGTCAGCGCGGCAATCAGGAAGACCAGCACGGCGACACACCATGCGACGATCTTGCCGATGCGTCGTGCCAGTGACGGTTGGGTCTTCCTCGAGACATTCATGAGGGCTCCGGTCCTGTTCCCTGCACTGTCGCTGTTCGGTCAGCAGATGCCGTGCCCGGTTTGCCCGAACGCGCGGCGCGGCTTACCATGGCAGCCGCGCCGCCGTGTTGCGCCATGCATCGCGGCGCCGGCAACCCCCACAGACAGAACATGATGACGGCTACCCCGCTCGTGCAGGCCGACGGTATCGTACGGCGCGACGCGCTACGCGACAACAGGACGCTACTGCAGCCGACCGACTTCGTGCTCGCGGGCGGCGACCGCGTCGCGATCACCGGTCCGTCGGGCTCGGGCAAAAGCGTGCTGCTGCGCGCGCTTGCGTTGCTCGACCCGCTGCAGGGCGGGCGCGTGCGCTGGCACGGCAACGCGGTGTCACGGACCGCGATACCGCGCTATCGCCGTGCGGTTGCCTATATCCGGCAGCGTCCCGCGCTGCTTGACGGCACCGTCGAAGACAATCTGCGCTATCCCTTTTCATTGCACGTCTATCGCGACGCACGCTTCGACCGCGCAACCGTCGAAGCGCTCGCGATGCGCGCCGGCCGCGGCGCGGACTTTCTCGAGCGTCAGGCGAGCGAGCTGTCGGGCGGCGAAGCGCAGATCGTCGCGCTGCTTCGCGTGCTGCAACTCGCCCCCGAAGTGCTGTTGCTCGACGAGCCGACCGCCTCGCTCGACCCCGAGTCGACGCACGCCACCGAGGCGCTGCTCGATGCGTGGTTCGCAGACGCGCCAGCGGCGCGCGCATCGGTCTGGGTGTCGCACGATATGGCTCAGGCCGCGCGCGTCGGCAAGCGACAGTTGAGCCTGCGCGCCGGTGTGTTGAGCGAGTCTGCCGCCGGTCTGCCGGACGCGAACGCGAACGCGGTCGCACCCGGCAACGCAAGCGCCAGCAAATCCAGCAGGGAGTCCACCCCATGACATTGCGTGACCTGCACCTGTGGGAAGTCGGCGTCGCGGCGCTGCTGATCCTCGTCAACGGCGCACTGTCGGTACTGCTCAAGCTCGATCTCGAACGCAAGCTCGCGTGGGCGGCCGTGCGCACGATCGTCCAGTTGCTGGCGGTCGGCTACGTGCTCGGCTGGGTATTCAGCCACGCGCACTGGACGATCGTGCTGCCGCTGATGATCCTGATGACGCTGATTGCCGGCTTCGCGGGCGCGCAGCGCGGCAAGCGAACGTATGCGGGCCAGCGCGTGGACAGCGTGCTGTCGATCTGGGCGGGCTCGTGGCTCGTCGCGGCGGTGGGGCTGTTTGTCGTGATCCGCATTCATCCGTGGTACGAGCCGCAGTACGCGATTCCGATACTCGGCATGATCCTCGGCAATACGCTGACCGGCGTATCGCTTGGTATCGAACGAATGACCGAGGAATTGACCGCGCGCCGCGATCGCGTCGAAATGGCGCTGGCGCTCGGCGCGACCCGTTGGGAAGCCGCGCAGGGTCCCGCGCGCGACGCGGTGCGCGCCGGCATGATCCCGACGCTCAATCAGATGGCCGTGGTCGGCGTAGTCAGCCTGCCAGGGATGATGACGGGTCAGGTGCTCGCGGGCCAATCGCCGCTGCAGGCGGTCCGCTATCAGATCGTGATCATGTTTCTGATCGCGGCCGCGTCGGCGCTCGGCACGGTCGGCGCCGTGCTGCTGACGTATCGCCGACTGTTCTCCGCGGAGCACCGCTTTCTTGCGTCACGGCTGATCGAGCGAACGCAACGCACGCGCGCCGCGCAATAGGCCGGTTTTATCCGGCTGCGCCAAACCCGCCTGTCAGCCGCCTGTCACCCGTCCGTCACGCGCGTGTCACGCAATCACACCCGGCGGCGTGACGCATCGCGCACGCCGCGTGGAACGCGGCCCGTTCAACGCTTCGCGCTGACCGCCACCTGCGATCCGTCGTTCAGCGTGAGCGTCTTCGTGCTGCCGTTGGTCGGCATCGTGAACCGCACTACCTGGCTCACTGCCGTGTAATTCGGACATTTGAGCGTCTTGCCTTCGCTCGTTATGTCCTTCGTGCCGTGCGGCGTTTGCGCCTGGAAATTCATCTGCACGGTGGCCACGCCATCCTTCGCGACAATCGGCGCGAACCGGATCTGCGTCTGGCGGATCATCGCACCGTTCGAATCGACCGGTAGCGATGCGTAGTCCGGACAGTCGCTGGTCGCCGGCACCGGGCCGCCCGGCGGCACGGTTTTCCACGTGAAGTCGTCGGACTCGCCGGAGCGGATGGTGCGGGTTTCCTGCGAGTTGCCAAACTGCTTCGATGTGACCTTCACCGTGTAGCGGATCGGTCCATCGGTGGCCGCTTTCGACGTCACCGTGATCGGCGTCGCGGCGAAGCTCGCGGTGGGCAGCGCAGCGAGCGCGCAGGCGAAGGAAGCAGCAACGGAAACGGCGGAGAGACTCAAGCTGATGCGCAGGCTTTGGCTCATACTGTCACCTCGTTGTTGTGCTGGCGGGCGGCGCGGCTCGCGTGGCGGCAACCTGTCGCGAAGCGCCCTGCCAGTCAGTCTAACGCGGCACGCGGCGCATGCGTGCATCGGGCGGATCGGGTATTACCCCGCCTGGGGGCGCACGCTGACGCACCCCGCCATGCGCTCACACGGCCGGTTAGAACCCGCCTGGCATCCGCTTGCCGATCGCGCGCGCCCTGCTTCGGGTCACTGATGTGCACGACGCCGGTTTTCATACGCGCGAATAACACTTACCACGCGGTAAGCGGGGTAAGCGGCAGCGCGGCTGCATGCGTGAAATCGAGTAACGCGGGCGTGCGGCCGACGGTCCGTTCGTCGACCCGATGAAGCTCGCTGTCCGCACCCGGCCGCGCGATGCGGACTGCATGGAACGCCGGATCGTCGACCTTGAACAGCGTGATCGCGCCACCAGAGACGCTCGCGTTTATCGACTTCCTGGCCGAGCGGTTCGGCGATCCGCTGTATTGTTATGCCGCGCCGACGGCAAGGACGACGGCAACCGCAGCCGCACGACGCGCCCACTAACGCGAGCCATCGTCGTCGCCCTTGTGCTGCGAATTGCGGTTCGCATGCGCGTCGTTCTGCGTGCGCTCCTGATACTCGTCGCCGCCACGCCGATCCGTGTCTTTGAGACCGCGTTCGATATCGCGATGCGCCTGTTTGCCGACGCCGCGCGGTTCATCCTCATGCTGTGATTCCGCGTTCTGATCAGTCTCGTGCGGCAGCGGCGCCGACGCCTCCTGCGATGCAGGCTGCTTGCCAGTGTGTTGCTTATCGCGCTTAACCGGCGGCTTCTGGTCGCCCGTCGCGCGTTCAGTCGAAGTCTTCATTGTGCGTCCTCCCTATCGTCCCGCTTGGTCCCGCTTGGTCCCGCTTGGTCCCGCTTGGTCCCGCTTGGTCCCGCTTGGTCCCGCTTGACAACGCCTACCCGCGTTCGCCCGCGAGCCGCTTCTTCATCGTCGCGGTGATGCGCTGGCGGGTCTTCGCGTAAGCGGCCCACGGATCGTCGCGCAGCGTCTGCGTCCGCTCGTGCAGGTTGGCCACGGTCCACTGATCGCCGGCGGTCGTGTCGCCGACTTCGTCCCATCCGAGCGGCACCGATACGCCAAGGCCGGGCCGTGCGCGCGCCGAATACGCGGCCACCGTGCTCGAACCGCGGTTGTTGCGCAGGTAGTCGACGAAAATCTTGCCCTTGCGGTTCTGCGCGCCCATCTTCGCGGCAAAATGCTTCGGCAGCGTCTCGGCCATGTGCTGCGCGACCGCCTGCGAAAAATCCTTCACTTCGTCCCAGCCGGCCTGTTTCGCGAGCGGCACCACCACATGCAGGCCCTTGCCGCCGCTCGTCTTGCAGAACGACACGAGGCCCAGCTCGTCGAGTAGCGTGCGCGTCAGTTGCGCGGCTTCGATCATCCGTTCCCAGCCGAGCGACGGGTCCGGGTCGAGATCGAACACGACGCGGTCCGGCTTTTCGATGTTCGACGCGACTGCGTTCCACGTGTGCAGCTCGATCGTGCCCATCTGCGCGGCGCCAACCAGAGCGTCGACGGTATCGATCGTGATCAGCGATGCGTGACCCGGGTCGAGCCCCTCATGCTGCGTCACGTGCGGAATCGACAGCTTCTGCGCATGCTTCTGGAAGAACAGCTCACCGCCGATATCCTCCGGCGCGCGCACGAGCGCGACCGGCCGGTCGCGCAGGTGCGGCAGGATCCAGTCGGCCACCGATTCGTAGTAGCGGACCAGATCGATCTTGCGCGTATCGGTACGCGGGTCGATGACCCGGTCCGGATGCGAGATGCGCACGCCGGCCACCGTCTCTGATGACACGCGCTTCACTTTCGGCGCGCGTGGCGAGGCGGCGTCCTCTTCCGGCGCAACCCGCGATTTCGCCGCGCGTGCCTTCGTGCGCGATGCCGATGCCGATGCCGATGCAGGGCCTTGTTCGTCAGTGGACTGTTGCACGTCGACTCCTGTTCGCGGTGCTTCGATGACGATCTGCCGCGCGGGCTTATCGCGGCGCAGGCTGACAAACGACGCCTGGCGGACGATGCCCTCATCGGTCCATTCCGCGTAGTGGCATTCGGCAACGAGTTGCGGCTTCACCCAGTGCACCGGCGTGCGGCTGCGCTCGCTGGGCGCGCTCGCAAACGGCATCCGCGCAGTCTCAAGCGCGTCGAGTTCCTTTTTCAGCGAGCGCAGCCGCGCAGCGTCGAAACCCGTGCCGACGCGACCGGCGTAACGAAGCTTGCCGTGCGCGTCATGAACGCCGAGCAGCAGTGCACCGAAGTCCGTGCGACTGCCGCCCGGCTCCGTATAGCCGCCGATCACGAACTCCTGACGGCGCCGGCACTTGAGCTTGATCCATGCCGACGTGCGACCGGACGTGTAGCGGCTGTCGCCCCGCTTGCCAATGATCCCTTCGAGCGACATCTCGCACGCGCTTTTCAGCAGTTGATCGGCGTCGGAGCCGAAGTCGGCGGAATAGCGCAGCGAGTCGTCATCGAGCGGTTCGAGCAGCGCGCGCAGCAGCGCGCGGCGCTGCTCGAGCGGCACGCCGCGCAAGTCGTAGCCGTTCAGATACGGCACATCGAACAGGAATAACGTAATCTCGCGCTCGCGATGGGTATCGAACGCGTTCTGCAGCGCCTGGAAGTTCGGTATGCCGTGCTTGTCGAGCACGACCGCTTCGCCATCGAGCCACGCGGTATCGAGCTCGAGCGCAGCGAGCGCTTGCGCCTGCCTGCTGAACTTTGCAGTCCAGTCGTTGCCCGCGCGGGTGTCAATTCGCACCGGGTCCTTCGCTCTGCGATGGTCGATGCGCGCGAGCACCCGATAGCCGTCGAATTTGATCTCGTAGCGCCATGTATCGCCGGCAGGCGGCGCGTCGACCAGCGTCGCGAGTTGCGGCTTGAGCGTCGCGGGCAGCGCGGTCTTGAGCGCGCCTTCGATCGACGGATGGTTGGCGAGCTCGCGCAGTGATTCGCTATTGCGGGTCGCGACGATGTCCGGATGTTCGCCGCGGGTGGCGCGCCTGGTGCGTCGGGTCGCGTTGGGCTTCGCAAGCGCAGTGGCCGTGCGGCGCGTGTCCGCGGCCGCGCGCTTCGCGCCTTCGCCCTTTGCACTGCGCGCACCGGGCGCATCGGACAGCACGCTGCCCGGCAACGCGTCGAGCACGTCGAATTCGCTTTCGCTATGCGCATCGCTATCGCGCTCCTTGATCAGCAGCCATTGCTCCTTGTCGCCGCTGCCACGCATGTGGCTACGCACGAGCGTCCAGCCGCCGTGCAGCTTGTCACCGTGCAACTGGAACTTGAGCTTGCCGGCTTCGTAGGCCGCGCGCGCGTCGTCTTCGCCGCCGGCGGGTTCCCACGTCCCGCGATCCCAGACGATCACCGTGCCGGCTCCGTAGTGGCCCTCCGGAATCGTACCTTCGAATGAACCGTACTCGAGCGGATGGTCCTCGACGTGCACGGCGAGCCGCTTGACCGACGGATCCAGGCTCGGGCCCTTCGGCACCGCCCATGATTTCAGCGTGCCGTCGAGCTCGAGCCGGAAGTCGTAGTGAAGACGCCGTGCGTCGTGTTCCTGGATCACATAGGCGAGCCCGTGCGCGGACTTGCGCGCGGCGGTCCGGCCCGTCGCGCGGCGCCGCGCCGCCGTGCCGGAAGGCTCCGGTGTTTCATCGAAGCGTCGTTTGCGCTGATAGGTCTCGAGTTTGTCGGCCATGATTCATCGTGACGGTTTGCTTCGCGGTTTGCTTCGCGGTTTGCTTCGTTGCGTCGTGCGTGTACGGGTATGCGCGCGTTGGCCTATTCGGCCACGCAGTCATGCCGCGCGGCGCTTACGTGCCGCCGAACCGCTCGTGGCGCGCCGCGCCTGCGCGTTGTTCCTGGTGCGGCGCGACGCGGGATGCGCACCGGCCTCGGCGGCGTCCTCTTCATTGCTCGCGCCGACGGCCGCCGCCTTGCGCGTCGGCTTTCGTCGATCACGCCCGAGGCTGCGTTTGAGCAAATCCGACAGATCCAGAATATCGGCGCTGCGCGGTCTTTCGCGCGATTCCTCGACCTCGCCGACCTCCTCGGTCTTGCCCGCGCGCAGCTTGCGATCAACGAGCGCCATGATGTCGTCGTGAAACGTATCGTGATACGCGGATGGGTCCCACCTGTCGCTCATGTCGTCGATCAGCTTCTTCGCCATATTGAGCTCCCGTGCGCTGATGCCTGCCTGCTTCGGATTTTCGCCGGGCAATTTCAGTTCGTCGTACGAACGTACCTCGGCGGACCAGCGCAGCGTATTCAGCGCAAGTACCCGCCCGAGCGGAATCAGCACCGCGAGGTGCTGCTTGTTGTGTATCACGACCTGCGCGATACCGACCTTGCCGCTGTCTTTTAGCGCCTCGCGCAGCAGCGCGTACACCTTTTCGCCCTTGCGATCGGGCGCGAGATAGTACGGCGTATCGAGATACAGAAATGAAATCTCAGGCGCTTCAACAAACGCGAGGATATCGACGGTCTGCGTCGATTCGGGGTTCGCCGCGCGGATTTCCGCATCCGACATCACGACATACTTGCCCTTTTCGTATTCGACGCCGCGCACGATGTTGTCACGCGCCACCTCCTTGCCGGTGCGCTTGTTGATCTGCTTGTACCCGATCGGATCGATCGAACGCTTGTCGAGCAGATTGAAGCCAACCTTCTCCGACTGCGTCGCCGGGTACAACTGCACCGGCACGTGTACAAGTCCGAAGCTGATCGCGCCTTTCCAGATCATGTGTGCCATCGTGCGCTCCCCACGTTCAGACTTCAGCAGAAGCAGCAAACATGCCACGCGGCTGCAGGCGCGCGACGCGTAGCGCATGTGCACCTCGTGCGCGCAGCGGCTTTGAATGGCCTGTAAGTCTTGCTTCGCCTGCGGCAAAAGATACGGGCGTAGCACAGCGGGGGCGTTTGCGTCACTCGTTATGTCACGAACGGTTCGAAACGCCGACCTCGCAGCACGCCGGTGCGAAGCCACGAAAGCGCGCGCGGCCGCCGCGCGTAGGCACGCCGGTGCGGCTGGCGGGCCTGTATGAGCGATCAGTATGAACGCGAACCCGGCCAGGTTCGGCGCGCGGCGCAGACCCGCTACAATACCGGCATTTTCCGCGCCCTCTTCCGCATCCTCATCAGCGCCCATTGCGCGTCGACATGAACCTCGTTATCCAAAGCCCCGCCCCGCTTTCCGACGATCATCGCAGGCCGCTCGTCGCGCTCGCGCACGGCTCACCCGCCATCGTCATCGATGAGCACGCGATCCGCATCGACAACGTGAATCCGGCGCAGCGTGCCGACCTCGACGTGTACTGCGGCACACACCAGCTTGACTACGCGTTTATCAAGCCAGGCTTGCGTCTCACCGATTTCGGCCTCGTTGCGATGGACATGGATTCGACGCTCATCACCATCGAATGCATCGATGAGGTCGCGGACTTCTGCGGGCTCAAGGCAGAGGTGGCCGCGATCACCGAAGCGTCGATGCGTGGCGAGATCAAGGACTTCAACGAAAGTCTGACACGCCGCGTCGCGTTGCTGAAGGGACTCGACGCGAGCGCGCTTGAACGGGTTTACGAAGAGCGTCTGCAATTGTCTCCGGGCGCCGAACGAATGCTCGCGGGCGCGAAGGCAGCCGGACTCAAAACGCTGCTGGTATCGGGCGGCTTCACGTTTTTCACCGAAAAACTGCAGGCGCGCCTCGCCCTCGATTTCACGCGCGCCAATACGCTGGAAATCGTCGACGGCAAGCTGACTGGACGCGTGCTCGGCGAGATCGTCAATGCGGATGTGAAGGCGCGTACGCTGCGCGACGCGTGCGCGAAACTCGGCATCGAACCGCGCCGCGCGATTGCGCTCGGCGACGGCTCAAACGACCTGAAAATGATGGAACTCGCGGGGTTGTCTGTCGCGTTTCGCGCGAAGCCGGTGGTGCGCGAGGCAGCGAACGTCGCGTTCAATTTCGTCGGACTGGACGGATTGCTGCGGCTCTTTTCCGCCTGAGCGCTCGGCCTGAATTCTCGGCCCGAATTTCGGCCTAATGCCTCGGCGCGAATTGCGGCTCGAACGTACGACGCGACCGCGGCCGGTCGGGGCGACGGTCGCAACCCCTTGCTGCGCGATGCGGTGCCGACAGGCCTCAGCCCGCCAGCGCGTTGAGGCAATGTTCGATATCCGCGCGCAAGTCCGCCTCTTCCTCGAGGCCCATATAAAAGCGCACCAGCGTGCCGCCGTGTGGCCAGTCGGACGCGCTGCGCATCGACGCGATGTCGTACGGCATCACAAGGCTCGCGGCGCCGCCCCAGCTCCAGCCGATCGCAAAGAGTTCGAGCGACTCGCAGAACGTGTCGATCTGCGCGGGGCTGTAGCGCTTATCGAACACCACCGAGAAAAGTCCGCCGGCGCCCGTGAAATCGCGCTGATAAAACGCGTGGCCGGGGCAGTCCGGCAACGCCGGATGCAGCACCGCCGCAATTTCGGGCCGCGTCTTTAGCCATGTCGCGAGCGCGAGCGCCGTGCGGTCGTGCTGCTGAAAACGCACCTGCATGGTGGGCAGGCTACGCAGAATCAGCGAGCAGTCATCCGACGAAACGCCGATCCCCATGCGCATCCGCGCCAGCTTCAGCTTGTGGTGCAACGTCTGCTCGGCCGTGATGGTCGCGCCCATCAGCACGTCGGCGCCGCCTGACTGATACTTGGTCAGCGCCTGCACCGAGATATCGACGCCATGCTCGAACGGCCGGAACGCAATGCCCGCTGACCATGTATTGTCGATCGCGGTCACGACGTTGCGCGCCCGCGCCACTGCGGTAATCGCAGGAATGTCGGGCACTTCCATCGTCACCGAGCCCGGCGCCTCGAGCCAGATCAGGCGGGTATTCGGCTGGATCAGATCGGCGATGCGCGCGCCGATCATCGGGTCGTAGTACCGCGCGCTGACGCCGAAATCGCGTGCGAGCCAGTCTCCATGGTCGCGGTTCGGCGAGTAGGCGTTATCCGGAATCAGCACGTCGTCGCCCGACTTGACGAATGCGAAGTAAACGTTGGAGATCGACGACAGTCCGGACGGCTGCAACAACGCATGATGGCCGCCTTCGAGCGCCGCGAGCCGCTGCGCGAGCGCGATCGAGGTCGGCGTCGCGTGCAGGCCGTAGCGCCACTGCGCGTCATTGCGCCAGTCGAGGGCGCGCATCGTCGCGAGGTCCGGAAAGATCACCGTCGACGCCCGCGCGACCGGTACGGAGAACGATTCGAAACCCGGCGTCAGATCATCGTGCGGATGGACGATGCGCGTTTGCAGGCCGTGCTTCGGAGGGGATTGAGTCATGTCGGCTTCCCGTTTTCGCGTCTGTTGGTGGGAAAGGGTTGAAGGGCGGCGCGCGGCCGGGTGTGACCGGACGCCGCCCCGTTGAGCGGCGTCACTCGCCGGTACGCAGGTTGCTCACGCCATTGACCGGCTGCCCACCGGCCTGGCCGCCGCCTGCTGCGCCGGAAGGCGTCGTAGCCCCGGCCGGCGTGCTTGCGGATGTCGAGGTGGCCGACTGCGCGTTGCCCTGCGTGGCGGGCGCGCCTGGCGGCGGCACCGGCGCACCCGCTGCCAACGGACGCAGATCGAACTCCTGCGGATTCGAATCGTCGACGTTCATCCGTTCGCCCGACAGCGTGCCATCGGCCGCGAACTTGCCGACCCAATTACCCGTGATATGCGTACCATCGTTCGACTCTTCGACTTCGAGCGTCGTGTCCTCACGGTCGCCTGCGATCAGGATCACCTCGCCTGTATCGGTAAACTGATATTCGCCATGCACGCCGGACGGATCGTCCGTTTTCGGCCCGAGTCGCAAGACGATCTGCCGGGCGCCAAGCATGCCAGCATAGCGTGGGAATTTCGCGTACTCCGCGTTCGGCTTGAGCGGTAGCTGGATCGGCGGCGGCGCGGCCAGTTCCTTCACCGCGTTGCTTTGCGCATGGGCTGCGGGCGCGATCGATGCGAGCGCAACGATCACTGCGGTCGCCGCTATCCGGAGTGTGCCGCGCGTGCGTGCACGGGCGCCGTTCGGCTTGATATGCTGCATTCGTCGTTCCTTGTGATGCGTGCCCTGCTGGTCATACGGCGCCGCGGTGGAGTCGAGCGGGCGGCGCCTGCTCGCTGCGCTAAAGACGCTCGAAAATCGCGGCAATGCCCTGGCCGCCGCCGATGCACATTGTCACGAGCGCATAGCGGCCGCCGGTGCGCCGCAGCTCATATAGCGCCTTTACGGTCAGCAACGCGCCGGTCGCACCGATTGGGTGGCCAAGCGAAATGCCCGAGCCGTTCGGGTTGACCTTCGCGGGATCAAGTCCAAGTTCGTTGCTGACCGCGCACGCTTGCGCAGCGAACGCTTCGTTCGCCTCGATCACATCGAGATCCGCAACCGTCAGGCCGGCGCGCGCGAGCGCCTTGCGCGTGGCCGGTACCGGCCCGATGCCCATATACGCCGGATCGACCCCGGCATGCGCATACGCGACCAGCCGCCCGAGCGGCTGTACTCCGCGTTGGTGCGCGACCTCGCGCTCCATCAGCACGAGCGCGGCGGCCGCGTCGTTCAGACCCGACGCGTTACCGGCCGTCACTGTGCCGTTCTCCTTTGCGAACACCGGCTTCAGTTTCGCGAAGTCTTCCGCTTTCGCGTCGACGCGCACATGCTCGTCGGTGTCGAACACGGTCTCGCCTTTCTTCGATGCGATGGTGACCGGCAGGATCTGTTCCTTGAAATAACCGCCGGCCGTCGCGCGTGCCGCGCGTCGATGCGATTCCAGTGCGAGCGCATCCTGCGCATCGCGCGTGATGCCGTATTGGCGCGCGACGTTTTCCGCGGTGACACCCATGTGAATCGCCTGGAACGGATCGTTGAGCGCACCAAGCATCATGTCGACCACGCGTGCGTCTCCCATCCGCTGGCCCAAACGCGCAGCCGGCAACACGTACGGCGCGCGGCTCATGCTTTCAGCACCGCCGGCGATCGCGATGTCCGCGTCGCCGAGCAGCACGCTTTGCGCGGCGGAGACGACCGCCTGCAGCCCCGACCCGCATAGCCGGTTCACGGTCAGCGCGGGCGCATGCTGCGCGACGCCGCCATCGAGTGCCGCCACGCGCGCGAGGTACATATCCTTCGGTTCGGTGTGGATCACATTGCCGAAGACGACGTGGCCGACCTCGTCGCCAGCGACGCTCGCGCGCGACAATGCTTCCCGCACGACGCGCGCCGCGAGGTCGGTGGGGGCGATATCCTTCAGACTGCCGCCGAAGTCGCCGATCGCCGTGCGCACGCCGCTTGCCACTATCACTTCACGTTGCATCGCTTGCTCCTCCCTGGTATGTCCTGAATGTCTGCCGACGCCCGTTGCGGGCCACGCGGATATCGCGCCGACCGGGCTACGCGCGCCAGTCAACCGATGACGGACCCATGACACGCCGATGCCGCGCCGCCTGGCTATGCGGCGAGCAACCGCTCGACGGTCGCGCGAAATGGAATCGGCGCGACCGCGCCGTAACCTTGCGTCGACAGCGCGGCCGCCGCATTCGCATAACGCGCGGCGGCAAACGGGTCGTCGCCGGCCACGAGGCGCGCGACGAATGCGCCGCCGAAACAGTCGCCCGCGCCGGTCGCATCGACTGCGTTCACCTCGAACGCGGGCACGACGCGCCGTTCGTCGCGCGTCGCCACATAGGCGCCGTCGCGGCCGAGCTTCAAGGCGACGATGTGCGGGCCCTGCGTGAGAAGGAAATCGACGATCTCGTCGCGCTGCGCCAAACCCGTGAGCGCCGTGACATCATCCCAGCTCGGCAGGCAGATGTCGCACTGACGTATCGCTTCGAGCATCACCGCGCGTGCGCGCGCGAGCGGCCACAGCTTGAGCCTCAGGTTCGTATCGAAGCTGACGCGCACGCCGCGCGTGCGTGCATGGTCAAGCGCGGCGAACGCCGCATCGCAAGCGCTCACACTGATTGCAAGGCTGATGCCCGATAGATGCACGACCTTCGCCGCGGTAAGCGTATCGAGTGGCAGATCGTGCGGCGCATAGCGGCTTGCGGCGGAACCGGCGCGCAGATAGTCGAACTGGTGACCGGTGGGACCATGCGACACGAAGTACACACCGGTCGGCGCGCTTTCATCGACGCGCACACACGACGTGTCGACCCGTTCGCTTCGCCACAGGTCGAGTAGTAACTCGCCGAACCGGTCGCGGCCGACGGCCGACACGAAACCCACCGCCGCGCCCTGTCGCGCGGCGGCGATGCAGAAGTTCGAGGTATCGCCGCCGAAGCCTTGTAGCCAGCGGGGCTCGCCGGGCTGCGCCTGGTTGAATTCGACCATCGCCTCGCCGAGCGCGAGAATGTCCGGCGCGTCGGTTTGCGCGAGACTCGCCATGGCTCAGACCTCGCCCCACAGATCGTGGCCGTCCGCACCGGAGATTTTCACCGACACGAAATCGCCGACCTTGTAGCGCTTCGACGCCTTCGTGGCCGGCGCGATATAGACGACGCCGTCGATTTCCGGCGCATCCGCCGCGGTGCGGCCGATGCCACCGTCGGCATTGATTTCGTCGACGAGCACTTTCAGCGTCTTGCCGACCTTGCGTGCGATCCGCTTCGCGGACACCTGTTCCGCCACTTCCATAAAGCGCGCGCGACGCGCTTCGCGGACGTCGTCGGGCAGCGCGCCATCGAGCTCGTTCGCGCTCGCGCCCTCGACCGGCGAATATGCAAAGCAGCCGACGCGGTCCAATTCCGCCTCGCGGATAAAGTCGAGCAGCGTTTCGAACTGCTCGTCGGTCTCGCCCGGAAAGCCGGCGATGAAGGTACTGCGGATGGTCAGATCCGGGCAGATCTCGCGCCAGGCGCGCACCCGCTCGAGGACCTTCTCCGCGTTGGCCGGCCGTTTCATCCGCTTGAGCACCTCCGGGTGCGCGTGCTGGAACGGCACGTCGAGATACGGCAACACATGGCCCTTGAACGGCCCTTCGGCCATCATCGGAATGACGTCGTCGACGCTCGGGTACGGATAGACATAGTGCAGCCGCACCCATGCACCATATTGCGCGGCCAGTTCGCCGAGCGCGGCGACGAGGTCCGTCATGCGCGTCTTGATCGGCTTGCCGTTCCAGAAGCCGGTGCGGTATTTGACGTCGACTCCGTAGGCGCTCGTATCTTGCGATATGACGAGCAGTTCCTTCACGCCGGACTTGAACAGATTCTCCGCCTCGAGCATCACCTCGGCGACCGGCCGCGACACGAGGTCGCCGCGCATCGACGGAATGATGCAGAACGTGCAGCGGTGGTTGCAGCCCTCGGAGATCTTCAGATAGGCGTAGTGACGCGGCGTGAGCTTCACGCCGGCCGCGGGCACCAGATCGACAAAGGGGTCATGCGGCTTCGGCAAATGGCTGTGCACCGCCTGCATCACTTCGCCGACTGCATGAGGACCGGTCACCGCCAGCACCTTCGGATGCACCTCCTCGATGAGGCCCGAGCCGCTCGCACTCTTTTTCGCGCCGAGACAGCCGGTGACGATCACCTTGCCGTTTTCGGTCAGCGCTTCGCCGATCGCATCGAGGCTTTCCTGCACGGCTTCGTCGATAAAGCCGCAGGTATTGACGACGACAAGGTCCGCACCATCGTAGGTGCCGGAGATTTCGTAACCTTCGGCACGCAGCTGCGTGATGATCTGTTCGGAATCGACCAAGGCTTTCGGGCAGCCGAGTGAGACGAATCCTACCTTCGGCGTCGCCGACGGCTTATTGCTGGGGTGTGTAATGGTATTCAACTTAGGGTATTCAACTTAGTACTTCCGGACGAGGGGCGCAAAAATCGCCCCGAAGATAGACTGGCTGACCGCATTTTACCCGCAGCCGCCGCTGCGGAAGGACAGAGTTCGAATGAGTCAGCCCGCTTTCCTTACTTGCCTGATCCACGCGCAGTGCTTGCGTGTAGATAGCAAATTTGCTAATATATGCCCATGACCTGGAACGTTGTCTATTTTAACGACCGGGTCAAACGTGACGTCTTTGCACTGCCAGACGGTATTCTCGCAAGCTATCTGCGGCTCGTCGAAGTCATGGAAGAGTTCGGCGCGGACTTGCGTATGCCGCACTCGCGCGCCATGGGCGACGGTCTGTTCGAGTTGCGCCCGCGTGGCCAGGAAGGCATCGGGCGCGTGTTTTACTGTATGCATGTGGACCGGCAAGTCGTCGTCCTGCATTCCTTCGTCAAGAAAACGGAGGAAACGCCTCAGGACGAACTGCGCACGGCTCGCAAGCGTTTGAAGGAGGTACGCAATGGCCAAGGCACTCGCCAAGGTAATAGCTAAGGCAACAACACGGCGCGATAGCGATCCCGGCGCGTTCGTCCCGGTCGCTCATACGAAGGCCGACACCGAGCAATTGCTCGAGAAGCCCGGCGTGCGCGCCGCCTACGATGCGTTGGACGACGAATATTCGGCGCTGCGCGTAATTTTGTCGGCGCGCCGTGAGGCGGGACTCACGCAGGCACAAATCGCCGAACGCATGGGCACGACCGCGTCCGCCGTGTCGCGCCTCGAAGCTTCGCTCACCAGTGAAAAACACTCGCCGTCATTCGCGACGCTGCGCAAGTATGCCGCCGCGTGCGGCAAGAGACTCGTCATTTCGTTCGCATAACCACCACGCGCGGCGGCGGTGCCGCGCGCCGATCACGGGCCGCGGCCGTATGCGTCACGGGGCGGCCGCGGGGCGCACTACTTCTTCTCCGGCTCCGGGTTCGGCGTAGCCTGCGTAAACGGGAACGAGCTGAACATCGTCTTCGCCTGGTTCTGCATCTGCTCCTGCATCTGCACGAACATGTTCTTCGATTGCTCGATGTAGCTCGTCATCATGCCCTGCATCATCGGCGCCTGCATGTTCATGAACTGCGACCACACCTCGGGGTTCATCGTCTTGCCTTCGTAAAGGCCCTTCGACTGGTCCGCGAGCTTGTTCTGGATGTCGATGAACGCCTGGATGTTCTTTTCCAGATACGTGCCCATCATCCCCTGCATCGCATGGCCGTAGAAGCGGATGATCTGCGACAGCATCAGCGACGAGAACATCGGTAAGCCGCCGCTCTCCTCTTCAAGAATGATCTGCAGCAGAATGCTGCGCGTCAGGTCTTCGTTGCTCTTGGCATCGATGACCTTGAATTCCTCCTGATCCAGCACCAGCTGCTTGACGTCGGTCAGCGTGATATAGGTGCTGGTCTCCGTATCGTACAGTCGACGGTTCGGATATTTCTTGATGAGTCGTTCGGCTGTTTTCTTTGTAGTAGTGGTCATGTAACGCCTTTGAGCGCCAGTGCAGCGCGGAAACGGCGCCCCTCGAAAGCAATGCAGCTGCCTGCGCGGGACGCCGCCAGACACACCTGAACCATGCAGTCCTCCGCTCGTGCGAGCGGAAGTCCGCGCGGATCAGCCCATATGCAGGCCGCCGTTCAACGAGAAGTCGGCGCCTGTTGCAAAGCCGGATTCTTCCGAAGCCAGCCACGCGACGATTGACGCGATTTCATCCGGCGAGCCGAGCCGGCGCACCGGAATCGTCGCGACGATTTTCTCCAGCACGTCGGGGCGAATCGACTTCACCATGTCCGTGCCGATGTAGCCGGGCGAAACGGTATTGACCGTCACGCCCTTGGTGGCCACTTCCTGCGCGAGCGACATCGTGAAGCCGTGAATGCCGGCCTTCGCGGTCGAGTAGTTCGTTTGACCGAACTGACCTTTCTGGCCATTCACCGACGAAATATTGATGATGCGGCCAAAGCCACGCTCGACCATGCCGTCGATCACCTGCTTCGTGACATTGAAGAGGCTCGTCAGGTTCGTGTCGATCACCGCGGTCCAGTCTTCGTGCGTCATCTTGCGGAACACGACGTCGCGCGTAATGCCCGCATTGTTGACCAGCACGTCAATCTCGCCACATTCGCTCTTGACCTTGTCGAACGCCGCCTTCGTCGAATCCCAGTCGCCGACGTTACCTTCCGACGCAACGAAATCGAACCCGAGCGCCTTCTGGTCTTCGAGCCATTTGGTCCGGCGCGGCGAGTTCGGGCCACAGCCGGCGATCACCTTGAAGCCTTGCTTGTTGAGGCGCTGGCAGATAGCCGTGCCGATACCGCCCATGCCGCCTGTTACGTACGCGATTCGCTGTGACATAAATCTGACTCCATTATCGTTTGCGGAAGCGCCGGCCGGCCACCTCCTGCGTTGCTACTCCCTGTTCGCCGTCGACCGGCCAGCGGGCTAACCGGCCTATTGCGGCGATCCGCGCCGGCGGCCACGCATGTTGCATGGCGCCGCCGGCGCTCACTGCGTCAGGGACGCTCGACCGCGAGCGCCACGCCCATCCCGCCGCCAATACACAACGACGCAAGGCCGCGCTTCGCATCGCGCTTCTGCATTTCATGCAGCAGCGTGACGAGCACCCGGCAGCCCGATGCGCCGATCGGGTGACCGATCGCGATCGCACCGCCATTCACGTTGATCTTCGACGTGTCCCAGCCCATCTGCTTGTGCACGGCAAGCGCCTGCGCCGCAAACGCCTCGTTGATTTCCGCGAGGTCCAGATCGTTGATGCTCCAGCCCGCCCGCTCAAGGCAGCGACGCGACGCCGGCACCGGGCCCATGCCCATCACCTTCGGATCGACACCCGCATTCGCGTACGCCTTGATCCGCGCGAGCGGCTTGAGGCCCAGCGCCTCGGCCTTCTTCGCCGACATCACCACCACTGCCGCGGCGCCGTCGTTGATGCCTGACGCGTTCGCGGCCGTCACCGTCCCTTCCTTCGAAAACGCCGGCTTCAACCCCGCGAGCGCCTCTGCCGTCACGCCGTGGCGCACGAACTCGTCGGACGCGAACGCCAGCGGGTCGCCCTTCTTCTGCGGAATCAGCACCGGCACGATCTCATCATTGAAACGCCCGGACTTCTGTGCGGCTTCCGCCTTATTCTGCGAAAGCGCGGCGAACGCGTCCTGCTGCTCGCGCGTAATGCCGTACTCCTGCGCGACATTTTCCGCCGTCACGCCCATGTGGTACTGGTTGTACACGTCCCACAGCCCGTCATGGATCATGCTGTCGATCAGCTTCACGTCGCCCATGCGGAACCCGTCGCGCGAATTCGGCAGCACGTGCGGCGCCGCGCTCATGTTCTCCTGGCCGCCCGCGACGATGATCTCCGCCTCCCCCGCGATGATCGCGTTGGCCGCGAGCATCACCGCCTTCAGGCCCGAGCCGCACACCTTGTTGATCGTCATGCCCGGCACCGCCGTCGGCAGGCCCGCCTTGATCAGCGCCTGGCGTGCCGGGTTCTGGCCGGAACCGCCCGTCAGCACCTGGCCCATGATGACTTCGCTAATCTGGTCGGGCTTCACGCCCGCGCGTTCGAGCACCGCGCGAATCACCGTGGCGCCGAGCTCGGGCGCGGGAATCTTCGCGAGCGAACCGCCAAATTTGCCGACGCCCGTGCGGGCCGCCGATACGATCACTACGTCAGTCATTTCGATTTCCTCCGGTACCGCGACCGCTTACGCCACGGTGTCCCGTCAAGTTAAAGATCCGCTCAGTCGTCGACTGCTTTTGCTGCCCGACCTCATGCACAGACACATGCGCGTCGGGCACCACCCTGACACTACTCACGTTGCTGCACGTAGCGCCCCGGCGCCGGTTCGATCACCGGAAACTCGGCCGAACCGGCTTCGGCGCGCGGCTTCACTTTCTTGCCCGCGTAATGGTCGAGCCATGCAGTCCATTCCGGCCACCAGCTGCCGGGCGTTTCGGTGGCGTGCCCAAACCATTCATCCGCACCGGCGGGCAACGCTTTTTCGTCGCCGCTCAATACCCAGTAGCTGCGCTTTTTCTTCGCCGGCGGATTGATGACGCCTGCGATATGCCCGGACGCGCCGAGCACGAACTTCAGCGGCCCAGTGAGCAGCGGCACCGATGCATACGCGGTTTGCCACGGCACGATATGGTCTTCGCGCGAACCGTAGATAAATGTCGGCACATCGATGCGCGACAGATCCACCGGCTCGCCGCACACCGTCAGCTTGCCCGGCTCGCGCAGGCTGTTCTCGAGATACGTGTTGCGCAGATACCAGACATACATCGGGCCCGGCAGACTGGTCGAATCGCTGTTCCAGTACAGCAGATCGAACGGCACCGGCGTGCGGCCCTTCAGATAGTTGTCGACCACGTAGTTCCAGACGAGGTCGTTAGGCCGCAGGAACGAGAACGTGTTTGCGAACTCGATGCCGCGCATCAGCCCCGGCGGCGTGCCGTTCTTGCCACCGATGGTCTGCTCGCGCATCTGCACATGCGCGTCGTCGACGAAGACATCGAGCACGCCTGTGTCGCAAAAGTCGAGCATCGCAGTGAGCAGCGTCATCGACGCACACGGATGTTCGCCGCGCGCCGCAGCCACCGCGAGCGCAGTGGCGAGCATCGTGCCGCCGACACAAAAGCCGAGCGTGTTGATCTGCTCGCGCCCGCTGATCTGCCGCACAGTATTGATCGCGGCGAGCACGCCCTCTTCGACGTAGTCGTCCCACGTCTTGTGCGCGATCGACGCATCCGCATTGCGCCATGAAATCAGAAACACCTGGTGACCCGCTTCGAGCGCATGCGCGACCAGCGAGTTCTCAGGCTGCAGATCGAGAATATAAAACTTGTTGATGCAAGGCGGCACGATCAGCAGCGGCCGCTCGCGCACCGACGCGGTGAGCGGCTTGTACTGGATCAGTTGCATCAGATCGTTCTCGAACACGACCGAGCCTTCGGTGGTCGCGAGATTCTTGCCGACCACGAAACCTGACTCGTCCGTCTGCGATATCTTGCCGCGCTGCATATCGGCAAGCAGGTTTAACACCCCCTGGCGCAGGCTTTCACCATGACTTTCGAGCAGCGTCTTTTGCGCCTCGGGGTTGAGCGCGAGAAAATTGCTCGGCGAAGCAGCCGCGGTCCATTGCTGAACCGCAAAACGAATCCGCTCGCGGGTCTTCGGATCGGTGTCGAGCGCATCGACCAGTTCCTGCAGATAACGCGCGTTCAGCAGATACCACGCCGCCATGTACGCATAGATCGGCGTCGCCTTCCACGCTTGCGCGCTGAAGCGCCTGTCCTTCAGATCGGGGGCGTCCGACGAAGCCTGCGTGGCCTGCTGGAACAACTGCATCGCGTCACGCGAATAGTCGGCCTGCAACTGGTGAAGACGCTCTGGCGGAATTGCCGCGCTCGGCAGCTTCATGCCAGCAAGCGCGGCAAACGGTTGTGTGAAAGCCTGGGGAAGCGCCGGCGCCTGCGCGGCTTGCGCGAACGGCTGGACGAACTGTTTGGAGAACTGTTCCGCGAACTGCGGCATGCTTGCTGCCGCCTGCGTGAAATCAGGCGCACCCGCAGGCATCCCCGCGAACATCCCCGGCACCGAGAACGGATTACCGCTCGCCGCGGCCTGGGCGCCGATTGAACGCCATGCGTTCAACCATGCGTCAAATAACTGATGAACTCCGGCGGCATTCGCGCCCGACTGTTGTTGCGTGCGATCCGATGAAGTGTGCGTGCGTGAGGAAGTCGACGAGTGTTGAGCTGCCACCATACCCTGCTTTTGACCGGTGAGTCCTCGCGGACGGGTTGAGAGGCAGGTGCCTTCGCGCACGGGCGGCGAAAAGCTCGCGGCCACTTACGCCCTGTCCCATTGTTGGGGAACATTCTTGCGCCCCATTGCAAGGCATGTCAATGCTTGATCCCGATTTTGCCGCAGTGCGATATCTTTTTCATTATCGTTTTCCCCATGTAAGGGAACGAGTCTTCGCAAGCGCACCATGCGAATCGTGCTGATCAAACAGTCGGCCCGTGAGATCAGGGTTTTCCGGGGGGTGCCGATGGTCGGCCGCCCTGCGTCACCCAGCAGGAGCCAGCCCCTCCGCCGCGATGCGCAGGCGTTGTCGCGGCGCAGCAATTCCGCACTTCAGCCGCCCGTTGCCGGCCGCATGGCCCGCTCAGTGTGCAGCCCGCCAGTGCGGGCCGCGCGGCCCGGCAACGCCCACCCGCGGCGCGCCCGGTGCGTTAGCTCGCGAGCCAGATCAGAGCGGCCATGCGGCCCGTCACGCGATCGCGCCGATATGAGTAGTAACGCTCGCGTTGCGTGAACGTGCATTGATCCCCGCCGGTGACTTGCGTCACGCCGAGTTGCGCAAGCCGCTCGCGCGCGAGCGCCGGCAAGTCCGCAAGGTACTTGCCGGCGGTCTGCGCGCGCGGCGCGAACGCGCTTGCGACCGCATCGCGCCGCGCCGCATCCGCCGCATCGACAAATGCATCGCGCACATCGTCGCCCACCTCGAACGTGGATGGCCCAATGCACGGTCCAAGGTACGCATGCAGTGACGACGGTGCGACGCCGGCTAACGCCGCGACACGCCGCGCCGTGTTCTCGACGACACCCGCGGCGAGCCCGCGCCAGCCCGCATGTGCGGCGCCGACCGCGCGGCCGGCGGCGTCGCAAAGCAGAACCGGCATGCAGTCGGCGATCATCACAATCGATACGGTCCCCGGCCGGTCGGTCACGCTCGCGTCGGCTGGTATCGGCGCGCCGCCTGCGCGCGCATTCGCGAGCACATCGTCCGCACTCACGACATGCGCGCCATGTACCTGTGACAGCCATGCCGGCTCGGCAATGCCCACGAGCGCGCTCAACCGCGCACGGTTCGCTTCGACATGCGCCGGATCGTCGCCGGTGCGCCAGCCAAGATTGAGGCCGCCCGGCTGGTCGACGCCGTCACGCCATCCGCCGAACGGCGGCAGGCTCACGCCCCCATTGCGGGTCGTGACGAGCGCGCGCACATGAGGCGCGACGCGCCAGTCGGGTTGCAGCACGTCGGCAAACGTCAGCGCGGCGAATGTCATCGGCGGGAATCCTTCTTGTTGCGCGGGTCGTTGCGCGGGTCGTTGCGCGCTTCGCGATCGTCTTCATCGTGCGGCGAGTCTGCGTGGCCGGCATCATGCCCGTCGTCGCTCCCCTCGCCCTCGGACTCGCCCTCCCGTTCGGTCGAGTCATCATCGTCGAGCATCGAATCGAAAGCATCATCGTCGGCATCGTCGAAATCGTCCGCTTCCTCGCGGTCAAAGCCGAGCGCCGCGCAGAGTTCCGCCAGGTCGTCGGGCACCTCGGCGCGCCATTGCATCGTGCGGCGCGTTTCAGGGTGGACCAGCCCAAGGCGCCACGCGTGCAAAGCCTGACGTGCGAAGCCGCCGGGCAGCGGCGTCACCGAACGCTTGCCGCGTGCGCGCCCATACACCGGATCGCCGAGCAGCGGGTGGCCCGTATGCGCACAATGCACGCGAATCTGATGCGTGCGACCGGTTTCGAGATCGCAGTGAATCGCCGACACCGGCTGCCGTTCCCACACGATCGTCGCGACGCGCCGGAAATGCGTCCGCGCAGGCTTGCCCGACGCGCCGCTGACGACCGCCATGCGCGTGCGCTCACGCGGATCGCGCCCAATCGGCGCGTCGATCGTCCCTTCGTCCGGCATGCCACCCCATACCAGCGCGAGATAACGGCGCTTCACCGTACGCGCCTGCAACTGCCGCACGAGATCCGTCTGCGCGGCAAGCGTGCGCGCGACGACCATCAGGCCCGACGTGTCCTTGTCGAGCCGATGCACGATGCCCGCGCGCGGCAAGCCGGCAGCGGCCTCGCCGTAGCGATGCAACAGCCCGTTCAACACGGTGCCGCTCCAGTTGCCCGCCGCCGGATGCACGACGAGCCCCGCGGGCTTGTTGATCACGACGATGGTCTCGTCTTCATGGACGATGTCGAGCGGTATCGGCTCCGGTATAAACGCAAGCTGCTCGGGCAGCAGATCCGGCACGAGTTCGATCGTCGCGTTCAGTGGCACCGGCTGCCGCACTTTCGCCGGCATGCCGTCAACCTGCACGCGCTGTGCTTCGATCCAGCTTTGCAGCCGGCTGCGCGAGAACTCGGGGAATACCTTTGCGAGCACCTTGTCGAGCCGCTCGCCGGCGAGTTCGGGCGGCACGGTGACGACGCGCGGTGCTTCGCCGGCCATCGCACCACCCGCGTCGCGTCCTGCGATGGAGGGGGCGAGCGGCGGGCGAAGTACGTCATCCGCAGCGAGATCGTCGTCGAGCGCATCGGTGGGATCGGACGCGGCAGCGTCGGAGCGCGCTTCGCATCGGCTATAATCTTTGTCGCTATTCCGCGCGCCGGCTGTGGCACCCGGAGTATGAGAACGGGTCATCGAGACTGGTTACCTGACGTAAAGCGCTTGACGTGAAGCTTGACTGGACAATGCGAGCCTTGAATATGATTACCCAAACGGCCCAAAGAGCGGCGGCACAACCGCGCCACGTGACGCTGCGTATCGTGCGTTACATCGCGTGCGTCTGCGCGGTCGCGCTGGTCGCAGCGTGTCACGGCCTGCCGGAGAAGACCGATGAAACGGCCACATGGACGAATAACAAATTATATACGGAGGCGCAAGACGCCTTGAGCGGTGGTGACTGGGGCAAGTGCGCCAAGTATTTCGAAGCGCTCGAGGGTCGCGACCCGTTTGGCCATTTCGCGCAGCAGGCGCAGATCAACGTCGCGTATTGCAACTGGAAGGACAGTGAAACCGCCGCGGCTGATCAGGCGATCGACCGCTTTATCCAGCTCCACCCGGATCACCCCGATATCGCCTATGCGTACTATTTGAAGGGCATGATCCACTTCAACGACGACCTCGGCCTTTTTGGCCGTTTCTCCGGTCAGGACATGAGCGAACGCGACCCGAAGTCGCTGCGCGAGTCCTATGACGCCTTCAAGGTCGTCGTCGACAAGTACCCACAAAGCAAGTACGCACCGGATGCCGCGCAGCGCATGCGCTATATCGTGAACGCGCTCGCTTCGCACGAGGTGCACGCCGCCGACTACTACTACCGTCGCGGCGCGTATGTGGCCGCGATCAATCGCGCGCAACTCGCGATCAAGGAGTACAAGAACGCTCCGGCAATCGAAGACGCGCTGCATATCATGTGGCTGTCGTATGACAAGCTCAACCAGCCGCAGCTGGCCGACGATACGAAACGCATACTCGCAGGCACGTTCCCGGATAGTCCGTACATCACGGGTCATGCGCGCCCAGGCAAGGAAAAGTCATGGTGGCAGTTCTGAAGCAGCCACACTGACCTGTATAAACAAAAACGCCACGGCATGCCGTGGCGTTTTTGTTTGCAGACCGTAGCGGCCGCCGCGCTGTCAGTCGCGCGGTGTGCGCCGTTGCGCGATCAGTCCCGCTCGAAAAGCGCGATCGATTCGACATGCGACGTATGCGGGAACATGTTCACGACGCCCGCGCCCTTCAGCCGATAACCCGCTTCATGCACGAGCAGACCCGCGTCGCGAGCGAGCGTCGCCGGATTGCACGACACGTACACGATACGCTGCGGCAACGGACCACTCCCGCTTTGCGCGATATCGGCCAGCGCCTTCGATACGGCGAGCGCCCCCTCGCGCGGCGGATCGATCAGGAATTTATCGAAGTGTCCCAGTGCACGCATATCGTCGGCGCTGACTTCGAACAGGTTGCGGCACGCAAACGACGTATGCCCGTCGACGCCGTTTTCCTTCGCATTCGCCAACGCACGCGCGATCAGCGTCTCGCTGCCTTCGATGCCGACCACTTCGCGTGCGAGTTTCGCGAGCGGCAGCGTGAAGTTGCCGATGCCGCAGAACAGATCGAGCACGCGATCGGACCGCGCCGGCGCAAGCAGTCGCAACGCCCGTCCAACCAGCACGCGGTTGATCTGGTGATTCACCTGCGTGAAATCGGTCGGCAGAAACGGCATGCGGATGCCGAACTCCGGCAGCGTGTAATCGAGCTGCACGTCCAGCGGATAGAACGGCACGACCGAGTCCGGTCCCTTCGGCTGCAGCCAGAACTGCACGTTGTGCGCGTCGGCGAATTCGCGCAGCAGCTGTTCGTCGGCGTCGTTGATCGGCTCGAGCACACGCAGCACGAGCGCCGTGACCGACGCGCCGACCGCGAGTTCGATTTGCGGCATGCGATCGCGAATCGACAGGCCTTCGACCAGTTTGCGCAGCGGCACGAGCAGGTCGGAAACAGGCTGGGGCAGCACTTCGCAGCTCGTCATGTCGGCTACGTAGCTGCTCTTGCGTTCATGGAAACCGACCAGCACGCCACCCTTCTTCACGACATGGCGCACCGTCAGGCGCGCACGGTAGCGGTAGCCCCACGACGGCCCATGGATCGGCCGGAAAACCGTCTCTGCGCGCAGTTTCGCAAGGTGCGCGAGGTTGTCTTCGAGCACGCGCTGCTTGACCGCGATCTGCGCACGCACATCCAGATGCTGCATTGAACAGCCGCCGCACGTGCCAAAGAAGCGGCACTGCGGCCTGGTACGAATCACGCTTTCGCGCAGGATATCGACCGCAACCGCCTGCTCGAAACTTGGCTTCCTTCTATAACTCGAATAGGTGACGCGTTCGCCGGGCAGCGCGCCCTCGACGAAGATGACCTTGCCCGGCGTGCCGTCTTCGGTGACGGTGCGGCCAACACCGCGCGCTTCCATGTCGAGCGACTCGATGTCGAGCACCGGTAGCGTGGCTGGCGGGAGCGGCAGCGCGGTGACGCCCGCGGCAGCGGGTTTGCGTTTTGCTGCCTGATTCGCACGGGTTTGCGCTTCGGCAGGTGAGGCTTGGCGAGGGACGGTTTGAGACACCAGCAACTTCCTGACAGACTGTGAAGTGAAGGCGAGATTGTAGACGAACGGCAACCTCGGACGGAGATTTGACGATGCGACTGATTAGCTGGAATGTCCAGTGGGGACGTGGCGCGCGCGGCGACGTCAGCCTGCCGCGTATGCTGAGCGAGGCGCGGCGCCTTGCCGACTTCGACGTGCTGTGCATGCAGGAGGTCACACGCGGCTTCAACGTGCTGGCCGGCCATCCGGGCGACGACCAGTTCGCCGAACTGGCCGACGAGCTGCCGGGCTTCACGGTGCTCGACGCGATCGGCGCGGACCTGGCGCCGTTGAAGCTCGACGGGCCGAGCGCGCCGCGCCGGCAGTTCGGCAATGCGCTCGCGACGCGGCTGCCGGTCGAGCGCGTGTTGCGCCATTCGCTGCCATGGCCCGCCGACCCGGAGGCGCCGTCGATGCAACGCGTCGCGCTCGAAGCCGTATTGCGTGCGCCGAGCGGGCCGTTACGCGTGATCGTCACGCATCTCGAGTTTTATTCGCTGCCCCAGCGGCTCGCGCAGGTCGATGCGTTGCGCCGCCTCCAGCAGGAGGCGGCTGCGCATGCGGCGCGCCCGGCGCCGGCGGAAAACGCGATCGGGCCGTTCGTCGATACCGCGCGGCCAGTCAGCGCCATCGTCTGCGGCGATTTCAACAGTGCGTACGGCAGCGACGCCTATCGGCGCATGCTCGCACCGCTCGACGGCAGCCCGTCGTTGATCGACGCGTGGACGACGCTGCATCCGGGCGCGACACCGCCGCCCACCGCCGGCGTCTACGACACCGAGCAATGGCAGGACGGGCCGCTCAGCTGCGACTTCGTGTTCGTCACTGAAGATTTGCGCGGCAGGCTACGCAGCTGTGAGATCGACGGCGCGACACGCGCGTCGGACCACCAGCCGATTGTGCTGGAGATCGACTGAGCGTTCGAGCGCGAAGGACACGGCGCGCGCACCGCTGCGGTGCGGGAATGCGGATCGCACCGCTTCGGGCAGCGGCGCGATCCGCGTGATCACGGCCGCTCGCAGGCCGATTGAGCCGCGCCGCAGCATCGAACCATGCCGCCGCGCTCTCCAGAGAAAAGATTGAAAACGCAAACGCGATACGGCCGCGAAAGATTAGCTGTCGAACGCCGCGAGATACTGAGCCCAGTGCGGCGCCGGCTCCTGCACGAGCGAGTTCTTCACGAACGCGATCTCATCGGCGTACTCTTCGGCCGAAAAACCGCCGCGCATCAACTGAAACCGGCAATACAGCAAATAGGTATTGACCACATCGGTTTCGCAATAATTGCGTATTTCCTCAATACGCCCCTGCTGAAACGCCTGCCAGACCTGGCCGCCATCCATCCCGAGCTTGCCGGGAAAGCCGCACAGCTTCGCGAGCGCATCGAGCGGCGCATTCGCGCGCGCCTGATACATCGCGAGCACGTCCATCAAGTCCGTGTGACGCGAGTGATAGCGGCTGATGTAGTTATTCCATTTGAACTCGCGGTCGTCTTCGCCGAGGTCCCAGTAACGGCTCGCGGTGACGCCATTGACCAGCGCGCGGTAGTGCAGCACCGGCAAATCGAAGCCGCCGCCGTTCCACGACACGAGTTGCGGCGTGTACTTCTCGATCACCCGGAAAAACGATTGCACGAGCACCGCTTCGCCGTCGGTCGGCGTGCCGAGCGAACGCACGCGAAAGCCGGTGTTGTCGCGGAATACGCATGAAATAGCCGCGATGCGCTGCAAATGATGCGGCAGGAAATCGCCGCCGGTCTTTTCGCGGCGCGCCGCGAAAGCGAATTCGGCGACTTCGGCATCCGATAGCGTGGCGGGAAGATCTTCAAGCCGACGAATGCCGGCGACATCGGGAATCGTCTCGATGTCGAATACGAGAATCGGAGTCATCAGGTTAGAGAACAGCGTCCTTGCGTACGCCGTTGGACGCGAAGAAGCGCTTCAGCCGGACCAGCGCCTCCTGCTGGATCTGCCGCACGCGTTCGCGTGTCAGGCCCATTTCGTCGGCGAGTTCCTCGAGCGTGGCCGGCTCGATATGGTTCAGACCGAAACGCCGTTCGATCACATGGCGGTGTTTGTCGGACAACCGCGCCAGCCATGCGCGCGTCAGCGTTTCCAGCTCGCGATGCTGCACTTCGGCATCCGGCGACTGGCTCTGGTCGTCGGACAGCAGATCGAGCAGGCTGCTCGCCGGATCGAGATCGAGCGGCGCGTCGAGCGATGCGGTGTGCTCGTTCAGCGCGAGGATGTCGGTGACTTCATCGCTGGTTTTACCGGTGAGGTACGCGATGTCGTCAATGCTCGCGTCGCGCCGGTCCGCCGCTTCGCCCGAATTCATCGAGTTCTTTTCCAGATGCCGCTTCGCGCGCAGCACCTGGTTCAGTTCGCGAATCACGTGCACCGGCAGCCGCACGGTGCGCGCCTGATTCATGATCGCGCGCTCAATGCTCTGGCGAATCCACCACGTGGCATAGGTCGAGAAACGGAACCCGCGCGTCGGATCGAATTTCTCGATCGCGTGCATCAGGCCGAGATTGCCTTCCTCGATCAGATCGAGCAGCGGTACACCGCGGTTCAGATACCCCTTCGCAATGCTCACGACCAGCCGCAGATTGCGCTCGATCATCACCTGCCGCGCCTCGAACTCACCGGCCTTCGCCAGTCGCGAAAAACGCTGTTCTTCCTCGACGGTCAGGAGCGGCTTGACGCTGATCCGGTTCAGATAGTGCTGAATGGTGTCCGCGGTCAGTTCGGCCTGCAGCAGCGCACGGAAATCGTCCGCGTCCGACGGGGCATCGTTTGCGCCTTCGCGCGCGTCCGCGCCGCCTTCGCCGTCGTCGGCTGCATGGCGGTCTTCGGACTCGGCGGCCCCATTGTCGAGGTCGTCGATGCTGTCATCTTCCAGATCCGAAGCGCCAGCCTCCTCCACCGATGCATGCGTGGCACGGCTGATCGTCTCAGTCTCGGCTTGCGGTGGTCGGCGCTTCGATTTCGGCATGGTCGTAATCGCTTATTGCGGCGGCAAGTACTTCAGTGGGTCGACAGGCTTACCCTGCCGGCGAACTTCGAAATGCAACATCACACGGTCCGAATCGCTGTTTCCCATCTCGGCGATCTTCTGCCCCTTCGTAACCGCATCCCCCTCTTTTACCATCAAAGCACTGTTATGTGCATAGGCGGTAAGGTACGTTGCATCATGTTTGATGATAATGAGATTGCCGTAACCGCGCAGCCCATTTCCCGCATAAACGACCCGGCCGTCGGCAGAAGCCTTGACCGGCTCACCCAGGCTTCCGCCGATATTCAAACCTTTGTTTTTCGAATCGTCAAACGTGTTGAGCAAAGGACCGCGCACCGGCCATGCAAATGTCACCGCGCTGGGACCGGCGGCGGCGTCGCTGGTCGCGGCCGGCGGCTGCGGCGGAATGGTCGTGGCGGTCGCACCCGGCGCGTTGCTGGTCGCGCCGTAGAGCGGCGGCTGCGCGACGCCCGCCGCAGCCGGCGCAGGCGAAGTGCCGGCGCCCGGCGCCTGGCCGATCGGCGCGCTTTGCACCGCACCACCGGCGATCGGCGCAGTGGCGACACCCGGCGTGACCGCCGTCGGATTCGCGCCCGGCGGCGCGACCCGCAGCAACTGGTCGACCTCGATCTGATTCGGGTTCGTCAGATTGTTCCACGTGGCGATGTCGCGATAGTTTTGACCGTTTTCAAGCGCAATCCGATACAGCGTATCGCCCGGCTTTACCCGGTAATAACCCGGAGGCGGCGGGCCGAGCGGCACCGGAGGCTGCGCCGGCTGTTGCGTGGCCGCGGTGCCGAGCGCGCCCGACCGATCGACGACCGGCGCATTGTCCAGTCGCGTCGCGCAGGCCGCGAGCAGCGACAGTGCGAGTATGCACACACCCCGTTGAGCCACGGTAAGACTGACATTCGTGCTGGTTCTTTGCATCGTGCGCAGCTTGCTGATAGTCATCGGATTCAAATCACTCCGGATTTTAAGGGTACAAAGAAAACGCGATCAAGCCGCGACTCCCGCCACTGCGTGGGCCCCGTACGTTCGACGAGCGTGAGCACCTGCGTCTGACCGTCCTGCGTGCCGACCGGCGCGACGAGGCGCGCACCGATCGCCAGTTGTTCGAGCAACGCCTGCGGCACATCGAGCCCGGCGGCGGCGATCACAATCGCATCGAACGGCGCCGCCGCCGGCAAGCCGATGCGGCCGTCGCCGTAATGCAAGCGAATATTCGGAATGCGCAATGGCCGCAGGTTCGTCTTCGCGCGTTCGTATAACGGCCTGACCCGCTCGATCGAATACACGTCGCGCGCGACCTGGCTTAACACCGCCGCCTGGTAACCGCAGCCGGTGCCGATCTCGAGCACGCTGTTGAGCTCGCGCCCCGCCGCGGCCAGCTCGATCATCCGCGCGACCACCGACGGCTTCGAAATGGTCTGGTGATGGCCGATCGGCAGCGCCGCGTCTTCGTAAGCCTGCGTCGCAAGCCCCGGATCGACGAACATATGGCGCGGCACGGTCGCCATCGCGTTCAACACGCGCGGATCGGCAACCCCGTTCGCTCGCAGCCGTTCGACCATCCGCTCGCGTACCCGTTCCGACGTCAGCGCATGCGCGCGGTTCAGTGGGACGTTCGGCGCGCCGGCACGCTCGAGCGTCGCCGGCAGGCGCAGCGCCGGTTGCCGCGCAGCATCATTGCGCTTGCCGGCGGCAGCCGCACGCGCACCTTGCGGTCCTGCGACGCCTGAAGCACCGGACGCCCGGCTTTCGACTGCCGCGACCTTCGTGACGCGCGCGTCACCCGAGCGCACTTCGCTTCGGCGCGGTTCGCGCACCAGGTCTTCGAGGCCTAGCGGAAAGCGCTTTGCGCGCTCGCCCGTCATGAAGCGCCGCTCCCGGCGCTTGCCCAGTCGCGCGTCGCGGACAGCATCGCGGTGTGGGTCAGATCGAGCTGCAACGGCGTGATCGACACATGACCTTGTGCGACCGCGTGGAAATCGGTGCCTTCGCTCGCGTCGCGCGCACTACCCGATGGGCCGATCCAGTAGATCGGCTCGCCGCGCGGGTTGGTCTGGCGGACCACCGGCTGCGACGGATGCCGCTTGCCAAGCCGCGTGATACGCCACTCGCCCAGCTGATCGTAAGGCAGGTTCGGAATGTTGACGTTCAGTAGCGGATGCCCCGGCAACGGCGCGTCGAGATAATGTTTGACTATTTCCGCAGCGACGCGCGCTGCCGATTCGAGATGGGCCCAGTCCTTGTCGACCAGCGAGAACGCAATGGCGGGCACGTTGAACATGACGCCTTCGGTCGCGGCGGCGACCGTCCCCGAGTACAGTGTGTCTTCACCCATGTTCTGGCCGTTGTTGATGCCCGACACGACGAGATCGGGCTGATGGTCGAGCATGCCGGTCAATGCGATGTGAACGGAATCGGTGGGCGTGCCGTTCACGTAGTAGAAGCCGTTCGCCGAACGCAGCACCGACAGCGGCCGCCACAGCGTCAACGAATTCGATGCGCCGCTGCAGTTCTGCTCCGGCGCCATCACGGTGACGTCGGCAAGCGGTTTTAACGCTTCGTGCAGCGCCGCGAGACCGGGCGCGAGGTAACCGTCGTCGTTGCTGAGTAGGATTCGCATGCGGCGATTGTAACCGAGGAAACAAGGCGCGCGGACGACACGCCGTGGTGGTCTCGCGCTCGTGTGCAGCGCGACCGGCGGCGATCTCGCGCACGCGCTCGCGTGCCCCCTCGCGTGCCACGTGCGATCGCCTCTTTTGCGGCGTGCCGCCTGCGGCACGAGCGATGCACGACCCGCCTGCGCGGTTCGACACGATGCCGGTTCACCACGCGATGTCACAAAACCTGACACAACGAAGCGCACGGTCGTTCGAGCATGCTTTACACTCGAACGCCTGTTTGCGAACACCGCTAGAAGGAGACGCAATGCGCGCTATCCGTTGTCATCGATTCGGACCGCCCGAGACGCTCACGCTGGACGAACTCCCGCCTCTACAGCCCGAGGCCGGCGAGGTCGTGATCGACGTGAAGGCCGCCGCGGTCAACTTTCCGGATCTGCTGATCATCGAGAACAAGTATCAGCTGAAGCCGCCCCTGCCGTTCACGCCCGGCGCTGAAGTCGCGGGTGTCGTGCGCGCGGTGGGTGCGGGCGTCACGCAGTTGCATGCCGGGATGCGGGTGGTTGCCTACGTCGCGCATGGCGGCTATGCGGAACAGGCGCGCGCGGCAGCCGACGCATGCGTGCCGCTGCCCGACGATGCGCCCTTCGATATCGCTGCCGCGTTTACGCTTGCGTATGGCACGTCACACCATGCGGTGGTCGATCGCGCCGGGTTGCAGGCCGGCGAAACGATGCTCGTGCTCGGCGCGGCAGGCGGCGTCGGCCTCGCCGCGGTCGAAATCGGCAAGGCGCTCGGCGCGCGCGTGATTGCCGCGGCGTCGAGTGATGCGAAGCTCGACGTGTGTGTCGCGCACGGCGCCGATGCGACCATTAATTACTCGACCGAAGACTTGCGCGAGCGCATCAAGGCGCTCACCGACGGCCGCGGCCCCGACGTGATCTACGATCCGGTCGGCGGCATCTATGCCGAGCCCGCGTTTCGCAGTATCGGCTGGCGCGGCCGTTATCTGGTGGTCGGCTTTGCGAACGGCGAAATACCGAAGCTGCCGCTCAATCTCGCGCTGCTCAAGGGCGCAAGCATTGTCGGCGTGTTCTGGGGAGAGTTTGCGAAGCGCGAAGCCGATCGCAATACGGCCGCGTTCGCCGAAATGACCGGCTGGATCAGGAGCGGCAAGCTGCGGCCGTATGTATCGGCGCACTACCCGCTGGAACAGGCCGCGCAGGCGCTCAACGATATCGCGCAGCGCCGCGTGGTCGGCAAGGTGGTCATCACCCCGTGAATGCGTGCCGCTCGCGCGGGCGTCACGAGCGGTTGCGCAGCGGCGGGTTCAAAGCCGCTCGGTCTCGCCGCTCTTCGGCTGCCACTTCATGAAGCGCCGCTCGATCACGCCGACAAGCGCATCGAGAATCAGCGCGAACGCGGTCAAGACGAGAATGCCGGCAAAGACGGTGTTGATATCGAACGTGCCTTCGGCCTGCAGGATCAGGTAGCCGACGCCGCGCGCGGAGCCGAGATACTCACCGACCACGGAGCCGACGAACGCGAGCCCGATCGAGGTATGCAGGCTCGAAAACACCCAGCTCATCGCGCTCGGCAGATACACGCTGCGCAATAACTGCTGGCGATTCGCGCCGAGCATCCGCGCGTTCGCGAGCACGACGGGGCTCACTTCCTTCACGCCTTGATAGACGTTGAAGAACACGATAAAGAACACCAGCGTGACGCCAAGCGCGACTTTCGACCCGATGCCCAAACCGAACCAGACGCCGAAGATCGGCGCGAGAATCACACGCGGCATCGAATTCGCCGCCTTGACGTACGGATCGAACAGCGCGCTCGCGATCGGCGCCAACGCGAGCCACAGGCCCACGGCGAGACCGAGCACCGTGCCGATCACGAACGCGAGGACCGTCTCGACGAGCGTGATCCACAGATGAATGTAGATCTCACCCGATGTGAACCATTGCCAGATCCGCACCAGCACTTTCTGCGGCTCGCCGAACAGGAACGCGGCCTTGTTCGGGTCATCGAAATAGAACGCGGGCAAAAGCGTCGGACTCGTCAGCACGTACCACAGCACGAAGCACAGCACGAGCAGCAGCCATTGCCAGATCACGAGGTTCGCCCGGTTCGGACGGAGTGTTTTCCACATCGGTCGTCAGGTCCTTTCGCTATTCATGCGCACTCCACCGGCTTGCTTGCGGCTCACACCGCTTTCAGCTGCTGCTGATAGCCCTTCAATACCTCGTCGCGCAGCACGCTCCAGATCTGCGCATGCAGGTCGACGAAGCGCGGCTCTGAACGGATTTCGGCGACGTCGCGCGGGCGCGGCAAATCGATCGTGAACTCGCCGATCGGCCGCGTCGCCGGTCCCGCCGACAACACCACGACACGATCGGACATCGCGATCGCTTCATCGAGATCGTGCGTGATGAACAGGACCGCCTTGCGTTTCGCGGCCCACAGATCGAGCAGTTCGTTTTCCATCAGCTGGCGTGTCTGGATATCGAGCGCCGAGAACGGTTCGTCCATCAGCACGATGTCCGGGTCGAGAATCAGCGTCTGCGCCATCGCGACGCGCTTGCGCATGCCGCCCGACAATTGATGCGGATAGCGGTCGCCGAAGCCGCCGAGACCGACGCGCTTGAGCCACGCTTGCGCGCGCTCGCGGGCTTCGGCGCGCGGCACGTGGCGAAACGACAGTCCGGCCGTCACGTTATCGAGCGCGGAGCGCCATGGCATCAGCGCATCGGCCTGGAACATGTAGCCCGCGCGCCGGTTGAGCCCGCTCAACGGTTCGCCAAATACGCTGACCGTGCCCGCCGACGGCGCGAGCAGCCCGGCGCCAACGTTCAGCAAGGTCGACTTGCCGCAGCCGGTCGGGCCGACGACCGACACGAACTCGCCCGGCGCAACGCGCAGCGTCGCATCCTTGATCGCGGTATAGCGTGCGTCACGCTCATCGCGCGATACGAATGTGCAGGTGATGTTCTCGAGCGCGAGTGCGGAAACCGTCATCGTCGCGCACCTAGGCCTTGACTGTCGCGAGCGCCTGTTTGACGAAGTCGTTGGTCCACGTCTTCGACAGGTCGATCGGCTTGCCCTGCACGGTCGCATCGAACGCCTGCAGCGTTCTCAGCGACGTCGCAGGACCGTCGGCCGGCATCAGCCCGTCCGGCGAGATGGCCGGCTTGACGTGTGCCCACGCGGCGAGATAAAGCGCACGGTCGCCGAGCAGGTACGACTCGGGCACCGTGTTGGCCACGTCGTTGTCGCTTGCCGTCTGCAGCCATTTGAGCGCGCGCACCATCGCATTGGTCAGCGCCTGCGTCGTGTTCGGGTTCTTGTCGATAAAGCTTTGCGACGCGTACAGGCAACCGGCGGGCATGTCGCCACCGAACACGTTATGCGTATCGGCAAGCGTGCGTGTGTCGGAGATCACGCGAATCTGACCCGCGCGTTCGAGCTTCGTCATCACCGGATCGAGATTCGCCAGCGCGTCGATCTGCCCGGACTCCATCGCGGCCACCGCACCCGCGCCCGCGCCGACGCCGATAAACGACACATCCTTCGCGGTCAACCCGCCCTTCGCGAGCACGAAGCTCGCCATGATCGACGTCGACGAACCAGGCGCCGTCACGCCGATCTTCTTGCCCTTCAGATCCGCGATCGACTTGTAGTTCGGCATCGTTTTCTTCGACACCGCGAGCACGATTTGCGGCGCACGCCCTTGCAGCACGAATTCGCGAAACATCTGGTGTTGCGCCTGCAGCAGCAGCGTATGCTCGAACGCACCGGACACGACGTCCGCGCTGCCGCCGACCGCCGCTTTCAACGCCTGCGAGCCGCCCGCGAAATCGGAAATCTCGACGTCGAGGCCTTCGTCCTTGAAGTAGTTGCGCCGCTCGGCGATCGTCAACGGCAGGTAGTAAAAGAGGTTCTTGCCGCCCACTGCGATCGCGACCTTGCGCGTTTCGAGTTTGGCCTGTCCGAAGGCGAGCGGCGTCTGTGCCGCGAGCGCGGCGCCCGCGAGCGCCGCGGTGCCGGTCAGAAAGGTTCTACGTTGCATCGTTGCAAGCTCCGGTTCTCGTTGTACTTATGGTGCGCGCAACCGGTCACACAACCTGTTGCGCATGCAACCTTGCGATGTGGCCCGCATCATAACCCAGCGATCGCAGGACTTCATCGGTATGGGCGCCCAGTGCCGGCCCGAGCCAGCGCGTGGCGCCGGGCGTGTCCGACATCTTCGGCGACACCGCGGGCAACGGAATTTCACCACCGTCCTGCCATTTGAAAGTCTGGATCATCTGGCGCGCGATGAATTGCGGATCGGTGAACATGTCCGCGACGCTGTAGATGCGGCCAGCCGGCACGTCGGCCGCGTTCAGCACCGCGAGCGCGTCGTCGATCGTGCGTGTCGATAGCCATGCGGCGATTGCGCCGTCAATGTCCTGCGTGCGCGGCACGCGGCCATCGTTATGGGCGAGCGCGGGATCGTTCGCGAGATCGTCGCGGCCGATCGCGCTCATCAGCCGCCTGAAAATCGGATCGCTATTGCCGCCGATCACAATGCTGCCGTCGCGGCACGGATAGGTATTCGACGGCACGATGCCCGGCAGCGACGCGCCGGTGCGCTCGCGCACCATCCCGTACACGCCATACTCGGGCACCACGCTTTCCATCATGTTGAAGACCGCCTCGTACAACGCGACATCGACGACCTGCCCCTTGCCGCCATTGACCTGCCGATGATGCAGCGCCATTAGCGCGCCGATCACGCCGTGCAGCGCCGCGATCGAATCGCCGATCGAAATGCCGATGCGCGGCGGCGGCAGATCCGGATAGCCGGTGATATGCCGCAAACCGCCCATCGCTTCGGCAATGGCGCCGAACCCCGGGCGATCGCGATACGGACCAGTCTGGCCGTAACCCGACAACCGTACCATCACGAGACCGGGGTTTTCCGCCGCGAGCACGTCGTAGCCGAGATCGAGCTTTTCGAGCAGCCCCGGACGGAAATTCTCGATCACGATGTCCGCTTCCTTCGCGAGACGCCGGACAATCTCCTTACCCTCGTCGGCCTTCAGGTTCACGGTCACCGATTTTTTGTTGCGCGCCTGCACCGCCCACCACAGCGACGTGCCGCCGACCTCCGGATACAGCTTGCGCCATTTGCGCAGCGGGTCGCCGCCCTGCGGGTCTTCGATCTTGATCACGTCCGCGCCGAACTCACCGAGAAAGCGTGCGGCAAACGGGCCGGCGATCAGCGTGCCGAGCTCGAGCACCTTCACGCCCGCGAGCGGGCCGCCGGTCTGGGTTGTCTGCGCTGGGTTCGTTGCGCTCATGTGTCTCCTTCGACTTTCTTCTGCCACGGTTGCCGGGGTTACCGCGATTGCCGCGACCGCCTCAGTTGCCGCGGTGGCTGCTACCGTCACGTCAGCTGCACGCGCTCAGCGGCACCGGCACGGCGAGCGCGTGCCCGCACAATATCGAGTTACATCGAGCGCCGGTCGAGCATCGCACGGGCGATCGTGCCCGCATCGACGTACTCGAGTTCGCCGCCGACCGGCACGCCGCGCGCGAGACGCGTCACCGCCAGGCCGCGCGCCTTGAGCGTCTGCCCGAGATAATGGGCAGTCGCTTCGCCTTCATTCGTGAAATTGGTCGCCAGCACCACTTCCTTGACGACACCGTCCGACGCGCGCCTGACCAGCCGGTCGAAATGGATCTCCTTCGGGCCGATCCCGTCGAGCGGACTCAGGCGTCCCATCAGCACGAAATAGAGGCCGCGGTAGGTCATGGTCTGCTCGAGCATCACCTGATCGGCCGGCGTTTCAACGACGCACAACAGCGTCGGATCGCGTTGCGGGTCGCTGCAGACCTCGCAGATCTGCGCTTCAGTGAACGTATTGCACCTCTCGCAGTGCTGCAGATGCTCGGTTGCATAGAGCAACGAGCGACCGAGCTTCTGCGCGCCGTCGCGGTCATGCTGCATCAGGTGATACGCGATGCGCTGCGCGGACTTCGGCCCGACACCGGGCAGTGCGCGCAGCGCTTCGACGAGCGCCGACAAGGCGGAGGGTTGTTTCATGCGGGTCCTGGGCGCGAATGCCGGGCTCGAAAGGGATCACGAAGGGGCCCGCTGAGGAGCCAACCGCGGGGCCAACCGCGGGGCCAACTGCGGGAGCAACCGCACGGACAACGGCGGGAATAACGACGGCCCCCGGCTTTCTAGAAAGGCAGCTTGAAGCCCGGCGGCAACGGCAGACCCGCGGTCATGCCGCCCATCTTCTCCTGGGCGGTCGTTTCGGCCTTGCGGACCGCATCGTTGAACGCAGCGGCGACCAGGTCCTCGAGCATGTCCTTGTCGTCGGCGAGCAGCGACGGATCGATCGACACGCGACGCACGTCGTTCTTGCAGGTCATCGTCACCTTCACGAGACCGGCGCCCGACTGGCCCTCGACCTCGATCTTCGCGAGCTCTTCCTGCATCTTCTTCATGTTTTCCTGCATCTGCTGGGCCTGCTTCATCAGCCCGGCGAGTTGGCCTTTCATCATGGACATGCTCCTTCTTGATCGTATGGATTGCGCAGAACGCTTCAGCTTTGCGTCGGCTCCCGTTTCTCGAAGCGGTGCCGCGCTCGTCACGCGTGGTAAATCAATGGGCGGCGCTCGCGGCGTCCGGGCCCGGCGCGGCCGGCATCAACGGACGAACCGAGCCCGGCACGATGCTCGCGCCGAACTCGCGAATCAGCGATTGCACGAACGGATCCGAGCCGATCTCGCGCTCGGCCTCCTGCTGCCGCTGCGCGCGCTCGGCCGCATCGAGCGCGGCGGCAGTGCGACGCGCCGGCCCGACCTCGACGACCACCTCCACTGGCTGCGCGAGCCGCTCAGCCAGCGCCGCTTTCAGTTTGGCCACCTGTGCGGCGTCCGCGTACTGCGGCACCGGCACGTTCAGTTTCAAGGTGGCGCCGTCGAGCGCCATCAGTTCGCTGTTGAATGCAAGCTGATATGAAATGCCCTTCAACGGCAGGCTGGCCGCGAGCGCCGGCCAGTCACGGTCGAAACCCAGTGCATCAAGCGGCACCGCGGGCGGCAACGGACGCGTGTCGACCGCGGGCGCGGCAGCCGGGCTCACGCGAACATCGTTGTGGCCGATGTCGAAGACCGGTGCGAAGCTGTCGTCCGGCGGCGCGAAGAATGCATCGTCCGCCGACGCCGGCACGTAGTCGTCGAGCGCACCGGGTGCGTCCGGCGGAATGTCTTCCCAGGGCGGCACGGTCGCGCCACTCGAATTCGCGCGCAACACCGCATCGCGAGCGGGCGCGGCAGCGGGCTGCTGCGCGCGGCGCGTGGGGTTCGGTGTCGGCACCACCACGCGCGGCGCGGCGGGTTTCGGCGGCACGTCGGGCGCGGCTTTCGCAGACGCGCCCGAGGCGGGACGGCTGCGCTCGCCCGACACTTTCAGGCCGGCATTGCGCAACACATCGAGCGCTGCGCTCGCGCCACTCGCGCGACGCGGCTCGTCAGCTTGCTGCGTTGACGATTGCGTTGACGGCACGTCGGCCGCACGCGGCTGGCGCGGCAACTCGGACGAAGCCGACGCGGTTGAGGCTGGAACCGACGCCGCCGCAGATTCAGTTGCGCCGTCAACAACGCCGGCCTCAGCAACATCGCCGGCAGTCAAATTTCTTTCAGCGAGATCCGACGCGCGGTCGGCAGGCGCCGGCACGGTCCCGTCGGTCGCCTGTTGCGGCATCGAGGCGGCGGTGCCTGCGGCTGCCGACGAGTCGTGTCCAGCCGTCGGTTCCCGAAGATGATCGGCACGGCCGGTAGCGGACGACGCGGGCGCTGCGTGTGTTTCGTGCTCTTCGTGCGCCGGCTTGCTCGACGCGTCGCCAACGGATACGTCAACGGCCGTCGTCGTGCTCGCTGCCTCGGCTGATTCCGGCGCTTGCGACGCCGGCGCGCGGCCCGCGTCCAGCGCTTGCGCGGGCCGCTGCACGGATTCCTGTGTGTCGCTGCGGCGTGGCGCTACCGCCTGCGCCGTCACCGCCGCCGCGCCCGAGCGCAGGGCGCCAGCCGCGCCGCCCTGCGCAGCCG
>NZ_CADIKH010000004.1 GCF_902859855.1 Paraburkholderia humisilvae | reverse complement strand
GTCGCGCCGCCGTCTCACGGCTGAGCATCAGATTGAACAGGTTGGCACGAAGCTGCGCGCGATGATGCCGTGGATCGCAAAGAACAAGCTCGTCGACCAGTCGAAGAACTAGACGAGCCAACGATGGACGCGCAAACGGGCGCGCAGCAAGATCAAGGTGAGGACGGACAACCGAGGACGTGAAGCAGGCGAAACGAGGCGGTGACGGATGACCGGCTCAAGGATAAGCAGATTCGGGAAGGTAAAACGATGACGAGATCGCGAGTACTGACGATCGATGACGACCCGACAACAGGCGTTGAAATCGTCGCGGAACTGAAAAATTACGGATTCTCCGTCGACTGGGTCGGCGATGGACGTGAAGCGCTGGCGCGCGCAATCGGCGGCGGTTACGACGCCATCACGCTCGAACGCATGTTGCCCGGCATCGACGGAATGAGCATTCTCGCCGCGATGCGCACTGTCGGGGTGCAAACGCCGGTGTTGATGCTGAACGTTCCTGGCGATGTCGACGAACGGATTCGCAGTCTGAGAGCACGGGGTGACGACTATCTGACGCGGCCGTACAACTCCGGCGAGTTGATGGCCCGTCTCGAAGAATTGATTCGTCGCAGCCAGGAACCGGGCCTCGGCGCGACGGTGTGTGCGAATTCGCTGTTGCGGGCCGGATCGCTCGCGCTCGACCTGGCCGCGCGCAAGGTCACGCGCGATGGCGCGGAAATCGCGTTACTGCCGACCGAATGCCGTGTACTCGAATTCATGATGCGTCACGTCGGGCAGACCGTGACCCGCATGATGTTGTTCGAGGCGGTCTGGAGCTATCACTTCGATCCGGGCACGAATCTGATCGAAGTGCACATGAGCAAGCTGCGCAAGAAGATCGACGTACCCGGTGAAGAGTCGATGCTAAAGACGGTGCGCGGTGCCGGATATGTATTGACGGTATAAGTGGCTGTGCGATTGCCATTGTTTAACGCAATAATGGCCGGAGTTTAATTCAATAGAATTAAGAACGCGGCAGGCTTTTTTGAGGCAGATTTGCGCTGCATGGTTTATTGCGGACTTGGGTGAATCAGCAGATTAATGATTCATCTGGATCCCAAAGGTTTGTAAAGCGGATTACTTTGCGGAAAGCCGGCATATGTCGGACGTTTCATATTCGGCATCGCGGATACTTCGTTAGGTGGAAAAGATGGTTCTCCTTAAACGAATACCGTTCGGTTGCCGTAAAGGTTCGCTTTGGTTAAGGTCATGCCTGCAAGGGAAACGACGGTATCGCCGCGTTCCCCTTCAGGTGCGTCGATGTGACGCGGAGGCTGGGCAGACAGGCTGCAGGCCCCGCGCAATGAGCAAAAAGATGCGTCGCAAGGATATCGAAATGATGTTGAGGCGGACGCGCGAAGCCGGTTGTTTGACGGTGCAAATACGAATGGCATTAGGCAAAGTGGACACTTCCCACGACACTCCGGCAGCAGCGCTGGCGACGGTTCGTTGGGGTGCTTTTACAGCACGGTCACGCAGGCGGCTTATGCTCCTTGCGTCTAATAGGGCTCCAGTGCTTTCTGGCATGACAACCCGGCAATTGACTTGCAATTGGACTGGTGATCAACAATGACTGCCTTCGTTTCTTTTTCTAATTGCGTTAGTCGGGATCAGAATGGATGCAACAGCAAACGTTTGCGATCGACGCTAAACTTCGTTTGCCGCCGATGTCTGCAAAATTACGCAGAGTCGACAGAACAGAAACGTCACGCGAGGAATTACGCCGATGAGCGTCGCAGATTTTCCCAGCATCCTTCCAGAATTGCTGCCGAGGTTGTGGGCGTTCGCGCTACGCATTTCTCGGGATCAGCACGATGCGGAAGATCTGGTGCAACGCGCGTGCTTGCGCGCACTCGAGCGGGCACACCAGTTGAAGCCGGATACGTCGCCGTTGAGCTGGATGTATTCGATCGTGCACACCACATGGATCAACGAATTGCGCGCGCGCAGCGTGCGCAGCCGGACAAGCGCGGAGTGGGACGACAGCTACCTGGAAACGGTCGCGGATCCTTCCGCGCCGGATCCTGAGGCGGATGCGCTCAACCGGCAGATCGTTCGTGCAGTCGAGCGATTGCCCGATGCGCAGCGCACCGTTATGCTGTTGGTAGTCGTCGAAGGGCTTAGTTATCAGGAGGCGGCCCAGGTTCTCGGAGTACCGGTAGGCACCATCATGAGCCGTCTGTCGCGCGCGCGGCAGGCCGTTGGGAGTCAGTTCGGCACGCGACAAGACCAAAAAGTGAAAGACAGCATCAAAGGGTAAGGAGACGGGGAATGAAGATTGACGACATCCTGTTGTTGTCGTACGTCGACGGCTTGCTGCCGGCTGACCAGAAACAACAGGTTGAAGAGGGGATCGGGTCGTCGGCTGAGCTCGCGGAACGTGTCGCATTGCTTCGGGCGTCTCGGCTACCTTATCAGAACGCTTTCGCGCATCAGAAGTTGCCTGATGTGCCCGAGCGTCTGGTAGCGCTGGTCGGCCGCATCGCGCGTGGTGATGAGCACGCGCAGTACGACGACGAGTGTGACGCGTCGACTGATCAGATTCGCTTTCACGCGAGTCCCGCGGGCCCGCCTCCGCCTGCCGCGGGCAGTCCGCCTGCGTGGCAGTTGCCGCGCCGCGCGCCGTTTCGCATTGCGCCGGCGTGGCTTGCGGTCGCGTTCGTCGCAGGTGCGTTCTGCTGGGGTGCGGTGTTCAGGCTGGCTGCGGATGCTCATTCCGGGTCCGGGATGTTCGACAACACGCCGCTCGCATCGCTGGCGGGTGGCGCATCGCCATGGGTGATCGCAGCCGCGGGATACCAGCAGCTGTATGCGAACGAAACGCTTGCGGAAGTACAGCCGGATATGGCGCAGTCAGCGCGTATCGTCGACGAAATCCGGCATGTGGATGGGCTCGACGTGCACGTGCCCGACCTGAGTGCGTCGGGCCTGACATTCAAGCGCGTGCAGCGCCTGCGCTTTCATGGCAAGCCGCTTGTGCAGATCGTTTATCTGCCGGCAACGGGCTCCGGCGCGCCGGTCGCGCTATGCGTGACGAAAGAAGCGAAGCCGGATCGTGCGATCGCCGAGCAAAGCATCGACGACATGAGCGTGATTACGTGGAGACAGGGTCAACTGGGCTACGCGCTGATCGGCAAACGCGACGGCATTGCGTTGCCCGATCTCGGCAAGATGCTGGCGGAAAATCGCAGCGGCCAGCTATTCGGTAAGGCATCGGTCGATTCACTGCTTTCGAGCATGACCTGATAGTGCGCATGCGCTGATCGAGCCATGCGGCCGACCTCGAGTCTGGAGTCGGCCGCATGGCTCGACTGCTTTATACGGCGCTGCGTGCGTTGTGTGCTCTACGCTACAACGGCGGCGACCCGAATCACGACAACACAAAGAACTTACCCAACAAGTGTAGCGGAATAGCGTTCCAGCGAATTCTCAATTTCTGTAGAGATTTTCTCGCTGAGAGAACGGTGCGCGGTGCGCGGTGCGCGCTCGCGAGGTGCCGCGAGGTGCGCGCCGTTCAGCCCATCGATTGCGCGGCATGCGGCCTTGCGCGCTCACGCGAGGTTGCCCGCGGCCGCATTAAAGGGTAGGCTTTTGCCCGGCTTGCGACCGCCCTGCATCCATTCGCGCACGGAAGATGTCATTGCTTCGACCACGCCGAATGTATCTTCGTGGTCGACGCTGAACTCGAGCATCAGGCCGTTCGGATCCTTGATATAGAGCGACGTGCAGAAGCCATGCTGCAGCATCAGCGGCTCGAAACCGGCCTTCGTTAGCCGCTGTTCGATTTCATCCTGGGTCGCGGCCTCGACGAGCAGCGAAATGTGCACGAAGAGCGACTGCTCCTTTTCTTTCCACGTCGCCTGTTTTTCAGGGTCATCGAATGTGAAGAACGCGAGCGTGCTGCCGTCGCCCAGCTCGTAAAACGCGTAGCCGATATCGACGTATGTATCGCCGATCCGCTCGCGTTCCACTTCATAAGCGACGAGCGGCAGACCGAGAATCTTTTCGTAAAAGTGGCGGGTCTGCTGGTGGTTGTCCGTCGTAAAGGCATGGTGATGCAAACGCATCGGAAGCTTCTTCAACGGTCGCACGGGCTTGTCTTTCACCGACTGATTCATCATTGCTTCAACTCCTTTGCTGCTGGATGTAAACACGAGGTGGCGCGTGTTGTGCCTCGCAGCCTTGCTAGCACGCAACTGGCTGAACCACCCGTGACGCTCCGATTCTGCTCGACGTCAAACGCACGCTGCTCACGTAAAACAACTGGCGCAGACGATTATTCCTGGGTAATCGCGCATGGCGGAGCGCAAATTTCGATGCACACGAAACGAACCGTTCGATACGCGCCAACGCGTTGTATCCGTTCGGGAATATCGATGAGACACCTGCGTTTCCGATAGGGATCAACGGGCTTCATACGCATGTCATCGAACGCGGGGCGGTGACGCGTGCATTACATTGAGGAAACAGAATCGTAGCGGACGCAACTATCCGTTGCGTCCTCGATCATGGTGCGCACGTCGATCATGGTGCGGTGCGGCATTGCGCGTTCGTGTGCTTGTCGCGCAGGCGTCGGACCCGAAGCCGGCTAGCACGCTACATCATGGGCATCGATGAGGTCGTGATGGTTTGCACATCGATACGTCCGTACACACCATTGGCTTCATTGTTCGGTCCGGCGGCAAAGAACAACGTGTTCATCGGCTGATTGTCGAGGCCGTTGCCGAACGCAATTCCCCACAAACCATCCTGGACGAACGCACTGCCATTCGACGTGTTGAGCGTCCCCATGAAAAGACCGCTCGACTGATCAAACGCGTTGATCTTCCCATCGCCGAAGTTGCCGATCAGCACCGCGTTGCTGAGCGAGCCGAAATTGGACGGTGCTTGCGTGATGCCCCATGGTGCGTTGAGTGGGCCACCCGATGCAAAGCGCTGCTTGAAATTCCCTTCGGTATCGAACACATCGACGAAGCCGAGTCCGGCACCGGCGACGTCGTCATGTGCAGCGGCGTCCTGCTGCGCGTAGGTGACGAAAAGCCTTGAGCCGATCGCCTGAATACCGAACGGCGCGAAGCCAGCGGGCAGCGACGGATCGTGGAAATTGCCCGGCATCGTCACCTTGTTGAAGGACCGGTCGAACACGTCGATCTTGTTGTTGTGAAAGTCGGTCGCGTAGAGAAAGTTGTTGCCGTTCGCGGACGCGAGCGCAAGGCCCTTGTAGACCGCGTCGCCCGTCCCGTCGTCGTGTTCGATCAGCGCGGCGGTGGGTTGGACGGCCGGCGCCCACGCGGTAATCGTGCCGCCTTCGCCGGCGAAGATAAATGCCGCCACGCCGCTCTTGCCGCCCTGGCTGATCATGAAGTCGCTCGTGCCGTTGAACACAATGCCGGTTGGATTCGTGGGTCCATTCGTACCATCTGGAATACTGACGACGAGCGATTGCGGGACGCCGTTGCCGTCGTAGAGCGTGGCGACATTGGTCCCGTTATCGGCGACCCAGACGAATCCATTCGGGTTGAATGCGACGCCCCACCCATTCTTCAGGTTCGGGTCCGTATGCGAGGCGGGGACTGCACCGTCCGAAACCAGGATGGTTTCAGCGAACGTTTGCATCATGTTGTTGCCCGACCCGGAGCCACTGCCGCCGCACGCGACCAGCATCGACAAAGACGTACCGCCGACGACGGCGCCTAACACCTTAAGCACAGACTTCATGGCCGCACTCCTCGGATACCCGGGTCGTTGTTACGGGACACTGAACGAAGTGCGCGTACGCTTTATTCCCGCTGCGACGAGACTATTTGCGTTGCATGGTTGGGTGACGCGCGCATTCGAAGCGTCGCGCGATGGGCGATGCGTCGCAATGCAAGGTCGGCATTCCATGGCGCAATGGCGTCGTCGCGTCGCGAGCGATATGATCGGTGCTCCAGAAGGAGCGACTGATGGATCGTTTGACGGCGATGGAAACCTTTGTCAGCGTGATCGAGGCCGGCTCGTTTTCCGGTGGTGCGCGACGCCTGAATGTCGGGCAGCCGGCGGTCTCGAAGTCGATTGCGCAACTCGAGGAGCGTCTCGGCGTGAGGCTCGTGATGCGCTCGACGCGCGGCCTTACGCCGACCGAAGCGGGCCAGCAGTACTACGAGCGCGCGAAGCGTGCGATCGAGGAGATCGACGAAGCGGAGCTCGCCGCGCGCGGCTCCGCCGCAGGCCTCTCCGGGCGTCTGCGGATCTGCGCCGCGGTCACGTTCGCGCGGCTGCATATCGTGCCGAAGATGAAATCGTTTCTCACACAGCATCCGGAATTGAACGTCGATGTTGTGCTCGACGATCGGAATGTCGACCTGCTGGAGGAAGGTATCGATGTCGCGTTCCGGATGGGGGCGCTCGACGATTCAAGCATGACCGCGCGCAAGATCGGACAGAGCGCGCGATTCGTGGTCGGCACGCCCGCGTACTTCAGCGCAGCGGGGATACCGCGCACGCCGGCCGAGCTTGCGTCGCACCAGGCCATCGTCTACGAGCAGCGCGGCGGCGGCACCGCATGGTCGTTCCGCCGCGGCAGTTCCGAAACGGCGGTGGCGGTCGGCGGCAGAATGCGTGTGACCGCCGCGGAAGGCGTGCGTGCGGCCGTGCTGGCGGACCTGGGCGTCGCGGTGGCGTCGGCGTGGATGTTCGCGCCGGAGCTCGCGAGCGGCGAAGTGCAAGCGGTGCTCACCGACTGGGCACTGCCGCCGATCGACCTGTGGGCAGTATTTCCGACCGGGCGGATGGCCAGTGCGAAGGCCCGCGCGTTTACCGCGTTTGTCGAAGCGACGCTTGGCGCCGATGGCGCAGCGGCAGCGGCATAGGTCCGGCATGTGCGCGGAGCGGGCCAAGGCGCCTCATGCAGATGACGCTTGCGCCTGCCGTAACGCCGGCAGCAGATCTTCGGGTTCCGGACGCTGCGTATAGTCGGGGTTGACTTCCGAGACCAGCACCACGCCATCCTGACCCACGAGATAGCGCGCCGGCATCGGCAGCGTCCAGCTCGTGTCGTGGTTGAACGCGGGCAAGTCGTTTTTCAACTGCCTGTAGAGTTCGATCAGATAGCCAGGCAGCGCGTAGCGCAAGCCGAACGCGGCTGCCAGGTCGTTGTGCGTGTCGCACAGAATCGGGAAGCTGAGCCGATTCATCCGCACAGCCTTCCGGCTATGCGCCGCGCTCTGCGGCGAGATGGCGATGACGCGCGCGCCGTGCGCGCGAAGCGCGGGCAGCGCCGCCTCGAGCGCCTGCAGTTCGAGATTGCCGTACGGGCACCAGACGCCCCGGCAGAAATCAATGACGAGCGGTCCTTGCGCAAGCAGACTCAACGAGGATACCGGCTTGCCATTGGGGCTGTTCAGCACGAATGCGGGTACGCGGTGGCCGGCTCTCAGCGCGCGTTCGGCCTGACGGGACGCGACCAGTTCGGCGGTCGCCCGTTCGATGATCCGGTGAACCTCGGGCGGTGCGAAGTAGGGCGCATGCCCGGCCTGGAAAGCGGCCGTGAAGGCGTCGAGTCTTGCTTGTAGAGACATCGAAGGTTCCTGTCGTGACTGACGATGCCCGTCCTGGAGCATCACAGCAACCATCGTCGGCGAACCGTTCTCCGCACGGTAGCGGCCGCGCGCGCATAACATTCATTCCGGCGAGGCATGACCGCGGCATGCGTAGGCGGCAGGCGGGCGCGGGCACGCTCGCGAAGTGCAATGTGAAAGGAAGCTTCAAGCAGATCAGGCGTATCAGGCGCTGTACCCCCACGCGAATGCATCGCCGTTACGCGTCACTCGCCCGACTGACGACTCCGGAAAATGCGCAGTGAACACCAGCGCGCCGCGCTCAGCGACGTAATCGAGCAGCCATCGCCGCGAACTGCGGGCACGCGCTCGGTCGAGCGCGACGGTCGAGCACCAGTCGGGCCGGTACACCTGCAGCGGATTGTGCATTACGTCGCCGCAAAAAAGCGCTTCTTCGCCTTCCGAGCGGATCGAAATGGCCATATGCGCGATGCTGTGCCCAGGCGTCGGGTGAAATTCGATACCGTCGAGAAACTCGCCGCCGCTCTCAGGAATCAGGGTTGCCTGGTTTGCTTCGACGACCGGCAACACGCTGTCCTCGAAAACCATCCGGCGGTTCTCCCCCGCGCGCGTTGCAAAGAAGTCCATTTCAGCGCGCGGAAACACATACTTCGCGCGGGGGAACGTGGGTATCCACCGGCCGTCGACGAACTGTGTGTTCCAGCCGACGTGGTCGGCATGTAAATGAGTGAGCAGCACATAATCGACGTCCGATGGCCGCACGCCGGCAAGCGCAAGGCGCTCGATAAACGACGTTTGCAGCTGGTCGAAGCGCGCATTGAACGGGCGGTACTTGCCGTTGCCGATGCCCGTGTCGATCAGCAGCGTGTGCCCGCCGGTGCGGACCACCCATGTATGCACGCTCAGTATCACTTCCTCCTGCTGTACATCGAGCGTGGCCGGCGACAGCAGCCGGCCCAATTCCGCACGGCAGATGGTGCGCCAGTTCGGATACAGAAACGACAGCGGCAGCGTAAACGCGGTTTCAGTGACACGCGTGATCGACACGTGGCCGATCTGATGAGAAACAGTTGTTAATGCCAATTTTGCCTCGAGACATCAGGCGTCGGCGTGCGGCGGGTTCCGCGCAAGGTTGCGATCAGCGGCGCGGCGTCGGCGCGCGCCGTTGCCGTGAGAAAACGCCAATTGTTGGCGTCCGGGCCGCGTACGTCTTGCGGATTCGCACAGAGTTTGTTGGATACGCAACGACATGCGACATGCCGTATACGGCCGGATATAGGGAACGTGCGCGTCCTAAGCGCGACGGCTACGCCACATATCGCGCACGTAGCGCGCTCCGCGCGCCCAGGGCGGATCGGCGAAAAGCACGAATGCGCCCGCCGCGAGGCAGCCGCAAGCGAGAAAGGTGCCGCGATAGCCGATGCCCGCGACCAGCAATCCTGACAGCACGCCGGACAGGATCGAACCGACGCGCGACGCGTTGAAGAACAGCGCGGTGGCGGCGCCCGGCTTGCTCGGCATCAGGTCCTGCACGTAGGTCATACCGAGGCACGAGGTGACGGCGACAACGAATGCGTTGAGCCCCTGCATCGGAATCAGCACGTTGATCGAACCGGCGGCCGCCATCGCGATGAAGTAGATCACATGCACGACGCAGCAGGCCGCCAGCCAACGGAGCTTGTTTAATGTTGCGCCGCGTGCGCCGAGCGCGAGCATCATCGGGATTTCAAGGAACGCGCCGAGGCCGAGCATGATCGACACGTCGATGCGCGTGCCGTGCAAGCCGCGCACGATGTAAAGCGGCAGCACGATCATCGTGGCGTTGGCGGCGAGCCCGATCAGCGTCAGGGCGAGCACCGAGCGCCAGATTTGCCGCATCGGCGCGCCTGCGTGCGTGTAGTCCGGTTGGATCGGGATTTCCGGCTCGGGCGTCGTGACTTCGAGTGACGACGCCGGGTCGCCGGGGACGTGCTCGGGCGCGCTATGCAGGTCACCACTGGGCACCTCGTGCATGCGCCAGATAATGGCCGCACAGCCCGCAAAGCTTGCGGCCGCGAACAGAAAGAGCCCATGAAAGCCCGCCGCCGCGAGCACCAGCGCGCCAAGCGATGGCCCGAACACCCACGCGACCGACAGCAGCGTACGCAGTGTCGCGGTGGCGAACGCGCGCTCGGCTTCGTCGCGCACCGGCAAGGCGGCGCGGCCGAACGCGAACACCAATGACAGCGCCGAACCGCTTGCGCCGAGAAACACGATGCCGATCACCAGCAGCGCACGGTACTCGCGCACGAAGCAGATCAGCAGATAGCCGAGCGCCGCGAGCACCAGCGCCGCAAGCAACAGCGACCGATGATGTCCATGCCGGTCGGACCACTTGCCGGCCCATGCGCTGGTTGCAACGCCGCTTGCGGCAATCAATGTCATGAACACGCCGAGCATCAGCGGCGTCATGCCGGCCTGCTCGACACCAAACAGCGACAGATACGGCGCGGTAAACGACATCGCGACGCCAAGCATCAGCGTCGCGGCCGCGAGGGGCATAAAAAACGGAATACGGGCGAGTGCGGCGAGTCGGGCGTTCATCGATTAGGGGGATCAGGGCGCTACGCGGCACGTGCGCCGAGCGAGATGGTAACGCGCATGGGGTGAGTCGTGGGCGCGGCGCGTATCGCTCAATGCATGAGGCATCGATCGCGGGTACGCATGCGGCGGCGGTGCGCCGTTCACGGCATAAACGCGCCCATCTTGGGGGGTGTCCGGTTATCGTCTTTCCTTCGTTTTATCCCTTTGTCGCGCCGAACGTCAGGCCCGTGACGAAGTGTTTCTGCATCGCGAAGAACATTAGAACCGACGGCAGCGCCGCGAGCACCGACCCGGCTGAGACGAGGTTCCATGCGGTCGTCCACTGGCCGCGCAACGCGGCGACGCCGACCGTGATCGGCGCCGCATCATCGCCTTGCGTGAGGCACAACGCCCAGAAGTAGTCGTTCCAGACGAAGGTGAAGACGAGAATGCCGAGTGCGGCGAGTGCCGGACGCACGAGCGGCAACACGATGCGTGCGTAGACCGCCCATTCACTCGCGCCTTCCACGCGTGCCGCTTCGATCAGTTCGTACGGCAACTGGCGGATGAAATTGCGCAGGAACAGTGTGCAAAAGCCGGTCTGGAATGCGATGTGGAACAGGACCAGCCCCCAGACGGTGTTATAGAGGCCGAAGTCGAGCGTCAACTGACGCACCGGAATCATCAGGATCTGCACCGGCACGAAGTTGCCCGCGACGAACACCGCGAGCAGCACCATATTGCCGCGGAACCGGTAGTTCGCCAGCGCGTGGCCTGCCATCGACGCAAGAAAGATCGCCACTGCAACCGACGGCAGCGTAATCAGCACGCTGTTGAGGAAGTAATGCAGCATCGGCGTTTCGGTGAGCGCGACCCGATAGTTCTCGATCAGCGCAAACTGCTTCGGCCAGCCCCAGTAGTTGCCGGCGGACAGTTCATCGCTTGAGCGGATCGACGTGGTCAGCACGGCCAGCAACGGCAGCAGCCACAGCAGCAGCGCGAACGGCAGCGATATCTTGTACAGCAGGCGGTTGCCGGGGCGCCAGCGCGAAACGGGCATCGGATACATCGCGTTTCCTCAGGATTCGCTGCGCACGAGCCGGCGCAGCTGCCACACAATAAAGGCGAGCATGATCAGGAACAGCACGACCGCGATCGACGCGGAATAGCCTTCGCGGTAGTACTTGATCGCCTGGTCGTACATGTAATAGGCAAGCACGGTGGAACTGTCGAACGGGCCGCCGCTGCTCATCACCGAAATCAGATCGAAGCTACGCAGCGCGCCGATCACCGTCAGCACGAACGCCATGAAGGTGGCAGGCCGCAATTGCGGCAGGATCACATGCCATAGCAGTTTGAAGCCCTGTGCGCCTTCCATGCGCGCGGCCTCGATGACTTCGGCATTGATGCCGGTGAGGCCGGTCAGATACAGAATCATGCAGAAAGGAATTTGCGGCCATAGCGCGGCGAAGATGATTCCGTAGGTCACGTAGCGCGGATCGCCGAGCACCGGAATGCCGTGCCCGATGATCATCTTGAGCAAGCCGAACGTCGGGTCGTAGAACCAGCTGAACACGAGACCGACGACCACACCCGGCAGCACGAACGGCGCGAAGAAGAGCGACTTCACAAGCCGGATGCCGCGTACGCTCTGATTCAGATAGAGCGCGAACGCGAGGCCAATGGGCGGCGCGAGCAGAAAAAGCACGAGCCACAGCACATTGTTCTTCAATGCGACGTAGAACGTGTCGGAGCGCAGCAGCTCCGCATAGTTCGCGAGGCCGATGAAAGTGCGCGGCGTCATGCCGTCCCAGTTGTAAAAGCTGAGCGCGATGCTGCTCAGCACGGGGTACACGACGTAGAGCGCGAAGATCAGCGCGCCGGGCAGCAGAAACAGCAGCGCCGCGCGATTGCGCCGCCGGTTCAGCGGCGCACGGCGCTTGCGCCGGATGCGGCTCGCGCCCGCGGCGGGTTCGGACAGGGTCGTGGACATTCGGTTTCCTCGCGCGAGACGACTGCGCACGGGCCGTGGGTGACGGCGGATGCGTCCAGGGAAGCGTTCCGCGCCGGCTTGGCCCGACTCAAGCGGGTTCGCGGCACAGAAGAAAAAAGTAGCCGACCCGTTCAGCGCACGCAACCTTTGGATGGTCGTCTTAATATGTGGGTAGCGCGCATCGCTTTCGAATGTTTCAAACCTGTCCCGCCGCGCGTTGCGGCGCACCGCACAAAACGCGCTCAGGTCGGCGTGTTCCAGCCAGTTGATTGGCAATGCAGACGATCGACGATGACACGTACAGACAACCGTGGAACGGAATTGCGAGCGAGCGTGCCGCGCGTCACGAGGCCGTTCGAGTTGAGATTTGTTGAATGGAAGAACGAGGAAATCCGAGGCGTTATTGAATAGCCGATGCCGACGCATGCACTCCGCCGCCAATGCGGATAGGGAGAAAAGCGTGCCCGGCCTTCGACAGGACAGTGTTTCACTTAACGCACGGAATTTCTCATGAAGGCTAGCATCACGACGTTGACCGCACTCCTCACGCTCGCCTCAAGCATGGCAGTTCATGCACAAACGAACAGCGAAGCCCCACCGAAGCAGCAGAGCGCCGCGCCGGCGCAAACGTCACAGTGGTCGGCAACGAGCCCACCGAATGTGGAAAAGACCCGCGCTCAGGTCTACGCGGAACTCGTGCAAGCGCAACGTGATGGACAGATTGCCACGCTGAACCGGACCGTCTATGCGCATCACTAAACGAGTGAACAGATAGGACCGCACGCCGCATCGCGTCAATAGAATCGGGATACCCGTTCACTCAAAGTCAAAGGTGATGTTGTGGGAGTTTCGTCTATTGGCGCAGGCGTCGGTGCGGCGTCGGCCGGCCCGGCAAACGATGATCCGGAGTTGAATGACGCCAGGCAGAAAGTGGCGAACCACAGCGCGACCCATGCCACCAACGCGATACCGAAAGCGCCGTTGGCAAACCATGCGGCTCCCGGGACCAACGGAGCTGGCCGGCGTAACGGGTCCGCGCGGAACAATTCCGGCGGGACCGGGCCGCATCCGTTTGCCGGTAGCGGCGGAAATCACGCCGCGTGGGGGGCATTTGGTGTATTGGGGTTGATGGGTCAATACAAACTCACGCAGCAGAATCCTGTGCCCGAAAACTATGTCAATTCCGGCAATCAAACCATGATGACCGGGCTGGAATACCTGCAGGCGGTCAACAGGAACGGCAGCAAGTTGCCCTACAGGCTCTACAGCTCGGGCATGAACATCGGCGCAGCGGTAGGGGTAGGGATGGGCGCATACAGCATGGCGCTAACCGGCAGCGAATGGTCAAGCAACCCCAATTCTGATCAGGCCAAATGGGATTTCGCAAACGCTTCGGTACAGACGCTCGGCAATGGCGTGGCTCTGCTATTGGCGCCGCTTTCGCCGGCAATCGCGTTCGCGCCGCTTGCGCTGCCCGATGTCGCCGAAGCTCATCGCGCGTGGGGATTGGCCGATCGGGAAACCGCCCTCGAACAAACAGGTCAGGATACGGAAGCAGGAGCGGCGCACGAAAGCCATACGCTTGCATCGCTCAATGCGACGCCCATCGTTAACTGGTTTGCTCCGTACTACACCCGGGCGTTGACTCCTGAGATCGAGAAATTCGAGCGAGCGCACGGCAACAGTCCAGGTCGGCCCGCGCCATCGGAGTTTCCGCCGGGGACCGCAAGCAACCCCGCTGTCGTCGACTACTACGGCAAAGCGATGGACGAGCGTGCACAGTGGCTTGCGGGCAATATGCTGCCGTGCCTGCAGCAGAGGTTCCGGGAGGAAAAGGCGAAATCTCCGGATACCGAGGCGGTTTCGATTGTCGCGCGCTGGCCGCAGACCTTTTACTGGCCTTCGAGCGTCCCTCCCCAGGCGATGCGCCAGTTCGACCGCGCAATCGCACTGACCTACCCGGCGCAAACCGGCAGTGTCGTTGCGACTTACTTTGGGCGGGACATTGACGGCACCTACCGCTTGCCGATGTCCAACCATGAGATCGCATTGCGGCCCGATGCGCGGCATCACATTTTCTATTCACAGGTCTTCACGCCCGGCGATTCGACCCCTGTGTTCCCCGATCACGATTCGCCCGTGGTCAGGCAATCGTGATCGATCGGGTGTATCGCTTATGTGATCGTCAGAACAACGTGCGCAAGCCTGTCGCGAGAATATAGTTCGTTGACTGAAAGCCATTGAAAGCTGCGCCATTGAACTTCGAGAACATATACCCGGCGTACACATCGGTGCGCCGCGTGAAGTGATAGTCGGCAAGCACCGAGTACTGCCACTGGTTGCCGCCCGCCACGCCCTGCGACTGCTCGGTCTGCGTATCGTAGATGCCCGCGGCGACGTCGAAGCTCGGCGTGAACTGATAATCGCCGCCGAAAAAGTAGACGTTGGTGGTCGTGGTGGTCGTCGTGTTGCTCAGCGCACCGGTAAAGCCGAAATAATCGACCGTCGTGCCGGCCGGTACCGGATCGGACGGCGGCTTGATCACGAAGCGCTCGTAGCCGCCCTTGAGCGTCGCGTTCGCGAACGAATACTTCGCCGCGATCATATAGTCGTAGTCGTCATTCAGCGACAGCGCGCCGACATTCGTGCCGATCAGCGGGCTGTCGATCGCATTCGCGCCGACGAGCGCACCCGAATGGACGATATCGCGCGCCTGGTAGTAAGTCGCCTGAATGCCGAACGCGTTGTTCTGATAGCCCGCGACGGCGCCGAACGTCGAGCCGTCGCCGAAGTGTCCGGCGACGCCGCCAAAGCTATATGAAAGGCCAAAGTTGAAGTTGCTGATCTGATTCGTGTACTTGATATTGTTATCGGTTCGCGATCCTTCAGTAATGCCGCCTGCCGAATACGATCCGGAGAAACCGAGCGGCGAGAACAGCTGCGACTGGAACAGCGGATCGTATGAGGTGATGACGTCGTAGCCGAATGTCGTCGAACGGCCGAATTCGACGGAACCAAATTTGTCGTCGCGCAGTCCGACATAGGCGCCGCGATTGAACAACTGGCCGTCCAGCGCGGATGCGCCCGCAACGGTGTTTTTCGCGCCGGTAATCGACGCCACCGCATTGTTCAATTGGCCAGACTGCGCATTGAAGCCCGATTCAAGATCGAAGAACGCATGCATTCCGCCGCCGAGATTCTCGTTGCCGCGTATCCCCCAGCGCGAGTCCGAAATGCCGCCGTTGAAGAGTCCAATGACAGGGTTCTGAAACTGTGTGCTGACCTTGCTGACAGGATTCACCGTGGTCGGAAACGAAGCGCTCGCATTCGGATTGTGTTCGACCACACCCACCGCGACGTCCATGATTCCATACAGCGTAATGCTGTTGCCGTCGTCCGCATGCGCGATATCGAACAGCGACCCTAGCACCATGGCGGCGAGCCAATGCCGTCTCCTCATACGTGTCTCCTGATATGCCTCTTGTGGAATTCATTCATCCGCGCGCTGCGACGCGTGCGGCGCTATGCCGCTGCGCTATTGCCGGGCGAAATATAGCAGTGCAATCTAGCCAGGACCGTGCAATGGTGTATTCCGAAAACGTGAATTGGCGCTCAGGCTGTTGCCTGTTCCGTGAGCCGCGCGAAGATGAAAAATTCTTCATCGAATTGCTACGGATCAGATGGACAGCGTCGCGTAAGCTGCCAGTAACGAAAGGAGACGGACGCTGGGCGAGCCGCATCGGTTGACGTGAATGCCGTGACGACGCGCGAGGCGATTGGATCATCATGTTGAGAGTGCTTACGATCGAAGACGACGAGATTGCGGCAGGCGAGATCGTCAACGAACTGAGCCGCAGAGGCTTTTCCGTACACTGGATCGACAATGGCAAGGAGGGCATGGTTAGTGCGCTTAACGACGCTTACGACGTCATCACACTCGACCGGATGCTGCCGGGCATGGACGGTCTGACTATCCTGACGACCATGCGCAGCATCGGTGTCACGACGCCGGTGCTGATGCTCAGTGCGCTTGGCGATGTCGACGAACGGGTGCGTGGGCTGCGCGCGGGCGGCGACGATTATCTGACCAAGCCGTTCGATCCCGAAGAGATGGTCGCGCGGCTCGAAGTGCTGCTGCGCAGGCGTAACACGCCGATGCCGCAATCGGACGCACTGTTGTCGGTGGGGCCGATCGAACTCGACGTCGTATCACGCAAGGTACGCCGCGACGGCGAGGAAATTGCGTTGCTGCCGACGGAATACCGCGTGCTCGAGTACATGATGCGTCACGCCGGCCGCACGATTACACGCACGATGCTGTTCGAGGCGGTCTGGGGCTACCACTTCGATCCAGGCACGAATCTGATCGATGTGCATATGGGCCGCCTGCGAAAGAAGATCGATCCGCCCGGTGTGCCCGCGATGATCCAGACGGTGCGCGGGTCAGGCTATATATTCGGCCAGGGGGGAAGTTGAGCACGCTGTCCAGTCAGGCCCCCCGTCCATTGCCGCCCGATATCGGCCGGCGCTGGCACACCACGACGTTTCGCCTGCTGTTCATGTACGGGTCGATTTTCGCGGTATCGGTGATGCTGCTGCTCGGCTTCATGAGCTGGGTTGTGACAGGCGAGATGGAGCGGCAGAACGACCTCGTGATGGACTGGCAACTGAAGTACTTCGACGCGATTCCGCGCGCGCAACTGGCCAAAACGATCGGGCACCGGGTCGAGCGCGAGCGGATGCACAACGCGTATTACGGCCTGTTTCGCGCGGACGGCGAGCCTCTGGCCGGCGATGTGACGCGTCTGCCGCCCGGCATGCGGACCGATCGCGTCGGCGTGACCCTCAATCACACGCTGCCGGTGAATGGAACGGTCGACGTGCCGGTGGTGCGCGCGATGGCCGATCGTCGTCGCGACGGCGATGTGATGCTGGTTGCGCGGGACCTGACCTACATCATCCGCATCCGCGACACCATCCTCAACGCGTTGCTGCTCAGCAGCGGCCTCTGCCTCGCGGCCGGTGTGGCCGGCGGTCTGGCGCTGGCGATGCGCCAGATGCGGCGCGTGGGCGAAATCCGGCGCGTCACGCAGCTGATCGCGCAAGGCGATCTGAACCAGCGCCTACCGGTCGGCCGTCGCGACGAACTCGACCTGTTGTCGCACCTCGTCAATCACATGCTCGACGAGGTCGAGCGCCTGATGACCGAAGTGAAGGGGGCATGTGACGGTATCGCTCATGATTTGCGCACGCCGCTTGCTCATGTCCGAACGCTGCTTGCGCATATCGACGAAAATGCGCAGGACGATACGACCATTGCCTGGCGGCCGATGCTCGTGCGCGCGCGAGAGGAAACCGATCATCTGCTGGAGCGCTTTCGCGCAATGATGCGAATTTCGGAGATCGGCACGCTCAAACGGCGTGGCGGATTTGCGCAAATCCGGCTCGAAGCGCTAGTGCGCGATGTCTGCGAGTTATATGAACCGCTTGCCGAAAGCCGGTCGATCGCGCTCAGTGTCGACACGGCGGCCGTTCAGGTCGTGCACGGCGACCGTGCGTTGCTGTTCGAGGCACTGAGCAATCTGCTCGACAATGCGCTGAAGTTTACGCCGGCCGGCGGCGCGGTGTGCGTGAGTCTTGCGCAGACCCGCGACGGCCCACAAGTCGACGTGATCGACAACGGACCCGGTATTCCCGTCGAAGAGCGCCACGCGGTGATGCAGCGTTTCTATCGCGGTGAACAGACCCGGCATATCGCCGGTTCGGGGCTGGGCCTCGGCATCGTATCGGCGGTTCTCAGAGTGCATGATTTCTCCGCCAGCATTGGCAGCGCCGAGCCAGGCACGCGTGTGACGGTCGAATGCTGGCCTCACACGCTCGCCTAGCCGCGGCGATGCGCGCTCACTCCACTCGAATTTCGTAACCGATTGCATGCGCATCCTTCTTGTTTCGGCGATTCATCCGGAAGCCACATGGCTTCATAAAGCGTTTCGCGAAAGCGCGCACAGCGTCCAGCGTGTCGACGACATACGTGACGGCGTGTTTCTCGCCGCGCACGACCCGTTCGACGCCGTCGTCGCGCTCGCGATGGAGCCGGCGTCGCAGGCGGGGCTATTGCACGCGCTGCCCGCGCTGTCGCGCGTGGACGAGGCGCCGGTCATCATCGCGCTGGTGCGCGGGCTTGGCGCAGCGGAACGAGTTCGCATGTTGCGTGCGGGCGCGGATGGGTGTCTGACACCGCCTTACTCGTTCGTCGAGATTCACGAGCGGATTGTGGCCCTGCAGCGGATCACCGTCGCGTTGCCCGCCGAACCGCTCGGCGCGCTGCGGATCACCGTACAGCTCGACGCGGCCACCCGTGAGCTGGTCGCCGGCGCGAGCCGTATCGCGCTGACGCGGCGCGAGTACCAGTTGCTCGAATGCCTGCTGCGCCGCTTCGATGTGCCCGTGCCGCGCGATCAGCTGATCCGCTACGCGTGGTCGGAGAAGGAAGAGGTGGACCCCGCATGCGTGAACCTCGTCGTGTCGCGCTTGCGCCGCAAGCTCACCGGACGCTGTCCGCAGGTGCGCATCGAGACGGTCAGTCGCTACGGGTATCAGCTATCCGTCGACGCTTGAGTGCAGCGCGCGCACGACCCGCATCGCGCGCGCGTCTCGCATGCTCAACCGTGCGAGTACAGGGTCTGGTTCAGGTACTGGTATTGCCCATCCTTCTCGGCGTGCACAAGATCCTGATAGACCTGTGCACGTGTCAGGCCGGTCACAGGCTGGCCATACGGCGGCGTCCATTGGCCGGCCTGCGCGACCGAGGGCGGCGGGTCGGACGGCGCGGATGCGCCGCTGGCGGCCGTATTCGCCGATGCGGCGGTTTGGGCGAAGACCGGGCTGCACAGCGTGGCGCCGGCGAGTGCGAAGATGACCAGTGTGAGTTTCATAGGGGTGTTCCTCGGAAAATCGTCAGAAGAGGACCGCCGTCGATCGGCGTGAGCGGATCGGCAGTGGTCAGAGTCAGTGTAAAAAGGAGCCCGTAGCGATTCCGCCGTATCACGATGAAAACTCGTTCATCCAGCGCTGTTCGCGGTCGCGTTCCGCGCGCTGCGCGCATCGTGCGCAACGCGCGTGCTGGGTGCGTCACCGTTATCGTTCCGCCAGCCGCCGCCGAGCGCCTGGATCAGACCCACCGATGAGGTCAATCTGCGCGTATGCAGTTCCGACCATGCGATTTGCGCATCGAGCGCGGCGGTTTGCGCGGTCACGACCTCGAGATAGCTGACCACGCCGTCCTTGTAACGCGACGTCGCGAGCTTGAGCGTGCGTTGTGCGGCGGCGAGTGCGTCGTCGTCGTGCCGCGCTTCGTCGCCAAGGTGATGCAGCAGCGCGAGATTGTCTTCGACCTGCTGAAACGCGAGCAGCACCGTCGATTTGTATTGCGCGCCGTTCTGCGCAAGTTGCGCACGCGCTTCGCGGGTGATCGCGCGGCGACGCCCGCCGTCGAATAGCGTGAACGCGAGACTGGGTCCGACCGACCATATTTCGTCGCCCGCGCCGAACCACGGCGACAGCACGCCGCTTTGATAACCGGCTAGCGCGTCGAGCGAGACGTCGGGGTAATAGGCGGCCTTGGCGACGCCGATCTCCGCGTTGGCCGCCGCCACGCGGCGTTCGGCGGCGGCGATGTCGGGGCGCCGTTGCAGCAGCGCGGCCGGCACGCCGGTCGGAATCGACGGCAGGCTCGTGCGGGTTGCATCCGGCGCGAGTGAAAAGTCGGAGGCGGGCGTGCCGGTCAGCGTCGCGATCGCATGTTCGAGCAACGCACGCTGTGCACGCGTGTCGTCGGCCGCGGCCAAGGCCGTCTGCAATTGCGTACGGGCGCGCGATACGTCGAGTCCGGATGCGATGCCGCCGCTGTGCCGGCTGCGGGTCAGCGCAAGCGCGCGACGATACGTGGCAACCGCGTCGGCCAGCAACCGCTGTTGCTCATCGAAGCCGCGCAGCGTGAAGTAGTCGTCGGCCAGATTCGCTTGCAGATCCAGTTGCAGCGACACCAGATCGTCCGCGCTGGCCTGCGCGTTCGCGCGGCCCGCGCTCACCTCGTTGCGCACCTTGCCCCATAAGTCGAGATCGAAGTCGGCGCTCAGTGCGAAGGTATTCGAATAGAAATTGTCCGGTTCGTTTGCGCCGCGCAAAGGCCGCCGGTCCGACTGGCGCGCGCGTGTCACATCGAGACTGGAACCGATGGTCGGGAAAAGACCCGCGCGCGTCTGGTCGACCAGCGCCTCTGCCTTATCGTGACGCGCGACCGCCGCCGCGACGTCCGGATTCGCGGTGTCAACGCGCGCTTCAAGCGCATCGAGTTGCGGATCGTGGAACATCTTCCACCAGCCGTCGTGCGGAATGCGGTCCGCGGGGCGTGCCAGCTGCCATGGGCCGCCTTCCTTGAACGAAGTCGGTATCGCGGTGGGTGGCACCTGATACGGCGGCGCGAACGAGCATGCATCCAACGCGACCGCGGCGAGTAACGCAATAACGGTCCATGCCGTCGATGGGCGCAACATCCGCCTACCCATGCGCGTGCTCCGCGTCGGTCTGCGCATCCGCGGTGCGTGTCGTCGCCGCAGGCGGCTGCGTGGCGACGCGCACGAGGTCGCCCGCCGCGAGCGAATCCGGTGGATTGTCGATCACGCGGTCGCTTGCCGTGAGACCCGAACCGATCACGACATGCGAGCCAAGATCGCTCGCAATCGTCACGTGCTTCATCACGGCGCGATTGTGCGGGCCGAGTGTCGCGACCTGCAAGCCGTTGTGCCGGAAAATCAGCGCGCTCGCGGGGATTTGCAGCGCATGCGCGTCGGTCGGCAGCGCGAAGCGCACCTCCGTGTATTCGCCGGGAAAAAGCAGCCCCGCGTGATTATCGACGGACAGTTGAACCAATAGCGTGCCCGATGCAGGCGTGATCGAATCGTCGGTATCGACCAGCGACGCATTGAACGTCGTGCCCGGCCGTTCGGGCACGGTTAGGGTCGCCTGCATGCCGGGCCGCACCGCGGCCGCTTCGCTTTGCGGCACGCTGACGTAGAGGCGCAATCGTTGCGCGTCGGATACCGTGAACAGCTGCGGCCGGTTGCCGCCCCCTGCATCGATCAGCGCACCGACGTCGGTATCGCGTGCGGTCACCACGCCGTCGAACGGCGCGACGATCCGCTTGAACGATTCGAGTGCTTCGAGCCGGTTCACGTTGGCCTGCCCGGCGGCAACCGCTGCCTGTTGCGCGGCGAGGTCGCTGGTCTTTTCGTCGGTTTCCTGTTGCGACACCGAATCCTGCTTCAGCATTTCCGTCCAGCGTTGCGCGGTGACCACCGCGAGTTTCTCGGTCGCGACCGTCTTCTGCAAATCGGCGCGTGCCTGATCGAGCTGCTGATCGAGATCGGGCGTATCGATCACGCCGAGCAGTTGTCCGGCCTTCACCGGCGTGCCGATATCGGCGTACCACGCATGCAGGTAGCCGGATACGCGCGCATAGATCGGTGCATTGATCCACGCGGCGAGGTGGCCCGGCAACACCAGCTGCTGCGTGGCCGTGAGCGGTTGCGGCCGCACCGTGGCGACGGTGGGCAGCGCCTGCTGCGTGGTCCATGCGGCGACTTCGCGCTGCGTATGCAGCCGGCTCGCAATGCCGTCCGCGACGGTCGCGGCGGCCGCCAGCACGATGACGATGCCGGCAAGTTTCAGATGGGCGGGGCGCTTGGGCGCAGCGATGTCGATTTCAGTGGACATGAGCGTTTCCTTCGGCAAGACCGGTCGAACCGGTGTCGGGATCGGAGTGAGGGTCGTGACTGTCATGGCGATGGACCATGCTGAACAGCACCGGCACCACCAGCAGCGTCGCGCAGGTCGCGCACAGCAGGCCGCCGATCACCGCGCGCCCGAGCGGGGCGTTCTGTTCGCCGCCGTCGCCCAGGCCGAGCGCCATCGGCGCCATGCCGATGATCATCGCAAGCGCGGTCATCAGCACCGGGCGAAAGCGCGCAAAGCCCGCTTCGAGTGCGGCGACGTGTGCATCGCCGGTCGCGCGCAGCCGCTCGCGCGCGAAGCTCACGACCAAGATGCTGTTCGCGGTGGCGACGCCCATGCACAGAATCGCGCCCGTCAGCGCGGGCACCGACAGCGGCGTATGCGTCGCAAACAGCATCCAGACGATGCCGGCGAGCGCAGCCGGCAAGCCACCGACAATCACACCCGCATCGCTCCACGAATGAAAGTTCACGACGATCAGCAGAAAGATCAGCACGATCGCGCCGACCAGACCGAACAGCAGGCCAGTGAAGGCGCTGTTCATCGTCTGCACCTGGCCGCGCAGCGTGACGCGCGCCCCTTTTGGCACGTCATGCGCGGTCGCGTGCAGGATGTGCTGGATACCGGATGCCACTGAGCCGAGGTCCGCGCGCTGCGTAGTCGCGAACACGTCGTAGAGCGGCTGGATGTTGTAGTGCGAGACGACCAGGTCGCCGACGCCGCGCGTCACGCTCGCGATCGCGCCGAGCAATTGCGAACGGCCGTCGGCGCCGGTCACGGTGAGGTTTTTGAGGCTGGAAAGCGACGTCAAACTGTATTGCGGTGTCGCCGCGACGATCGGATACGACACGCCATTGCGCGGATTGAGCCAGAACGATGGCGCGACCTGGCCGGTGCCGGTCAGGCTCGCGACCAGCGAATCGGTGACGTCGTCCTCGGTGATGCCGAGCTGATCGGCCCGCGAGCGGTCCACCGCGACACTGAACTGGGGATAGTTCGACGCCTGCTGGATACGTGGGTCCGCGATACCGGGCACGTCGCGCATGCGGCGCAACAGTTCGACCGCGTAACGGCGGTTCGCGGCGTCGTCGGGTCCCGACACCTGCACGTCGATCGGCGCGGGCGCGCCGAAATTCAGAATCTGGCTGACGATATCCGCCGGCAGAAACGAGAACGTGGTGCCGGGAAACGTGTGCGGCAGCGTCGCGCGCAGCGTACGCACGTAGTCCGCGGTCGGCGCGTGATGGGCCGTTAGCGTCACGTAGATATCGCCGTCCTGCGAGCCCGTTGTGCCGCTATTGTTGTACGCGAGGTCGATGCCGCTGTTCGGCAGACCGAGATTATCGACCACGTTGCTTAGCTCGTCGGGCGGAATCGTCTGGCGCACAGCGGCTTCGATATGATCCGCGAGCGCGGCTGTGTCTTCGATGCGTGTGCCGATCGGCGCGCGAAAGTGAATCTCGATCTCGCCGGAATCGATATTCGGAAAGAAGTTGCGGCCAAGCCACGGCACCAGCAGAAACGCGGATGCAACCGCAATCGCGAAGCCCGTGAGAAAACGCGCGCGGTTCGATAGCGCGGCGCCGAGCAGAGCGCGATACGTGCCGCGCACGGTATTGAAGCCGCGCTCGAAGCCGCGCTGGAAACGCACGAGCGGGTTGCGTGACCGCACAGGGCGGTCGTGACTGCCGTGCGGAGCCATCACCACCGCGAGCTCGCCCGACGCGTGGCCGCCCGATGCGTGCGGACGCAACAGATAGTGCGCCATCATCGGCACGAAGGTGCGCGACAGGATAAACGACGAGACCATCGCATAGATCACGGCTTCGGCCATCGGCACGAACAGGAAGCGCGCGATGCCGTCGAGCAGCAGCATCGGCACGAACACGATGCAGATGCACAGCAGCGACACGAACGCGGGCAGCACGATCTGCGATGCGCCTTCGAGAATCGCACTGCGCACGTCCTTGCCTTGCTCGAGATGCCAGTTGATGTTTTCGATCGTGACCGTCGCGTCGTCGACGAGTATGCCGACTGCGAGCGCGAGTCCGCCGAGCGTCATCACGTTGAGCGTCTCGCCGGTGGCCGACAGCGCCGCGATTGCGCTGAGCACCGCGAGCGGAATCGACGTCGCGATGATCAGCGTCGAGCGCCAGCTGCCCAGAAACAGCAAAATCATCAGCGAAGTCAACGCGGCCGCGATAATCCCCTCGCGCGCGACGCCGCTCACTGCGCCTTTGACGAAGGTCGACTGGTCGCCCATCGTGACGAGCTTGAGCGACGGCGGCAGCGTTTCCTCGATGCGCGGCAGTTGCGCCTTGACGCCGGCGATGATGTCGAGCGTCGACGCATTGCCGTTCTTCAGGATGCTCATCAGCACCGCGCGGTGGCCGTCGACGCGCACCACGTTCGTCTGCGGCGGATAGCCATCGCGCACGTGTGCGACATCGCGAATATAAATCGTCGTGCCGCCGATGGTCTTGATCGGCAACGCATTGAGCGCGGCGATCTGTCGCGGGCTGTTATTGAGCTTGATGTTGTATTCGAAGCGGCCGATCTTCTCGGTGCCGGCCGGAATGATCTGATTCTGCTGTGCGAGCGCGTTCGCCACATCCTGCGCGGACAAATGCTTCTGCTGCAGCGCAAGCGGGTCGAGGTCGATCTGCACGTCGCGAATCTTGCCGCCGTACGGCGTCGGAATCGCAACGCCCGGCACGCTCAGTAATTGCGGACGAATGAAATTGGTCGCGTAGTCGGCGAGCTTCTGCTCATCGAGTGTGTCGCTTGTGAGCGCGATCTGCAGTACCGGCACCGTCGACGCGTTGTAGTTGAGAATCTGCGGCGGCGTCGTGCCGGGCGGCATCTGCTTGAGCACCGTTTGCGATACGGAGGTGACCTGCGCGGTCGCGGTGCGTATATCGACCGTTGGCTGAAAGAAGATCTTGACCACGCCGAAACCGCGAAACGATTGCGACTCGATATGCTGAATATCGTTGACGGTGGTGCCGAGCGTGCGCTCGTAATACGTGACGATGCGGCCCGACATGTCGTCTGGCTGCAAGCCCTGGTAGTTCCACACAACCGCGATCACCGGAATCCGGATGTCCGGGAAAATGTCGGTCGGCGTGCGCATCGCGGCGAGCGGGCCGGCCAGTAGAATCAGCAGCGCCAGCACGATGAACGTGTAGGGCCGGGTCAACGCGAGGCGCACAATCTTCAGCATCGGGCAGGCGGTCCGTGATCGAGGTGCAACAAGGAGATAAGGACGGGCGGCAGTCGCGCGGCGGGTCCGGGCGCGCAGGTGTTGGCGCGGCGTACGTTGCGCGCGATTACCCGAGCAGATAGCCGGAGCCGCGCACCGTGCGGATCAACGGTGGCTCGCCGCCCGCTTCGAGCTTTCTGCGCAGGCGGCCGATATGCACGTCGATCAGGTTCGTGCCCGGATCGAAGGCGCCGCCCCATACGCCCTCGAAGATCATCGTGCGCGTCATCACCTGGCCCGCATGGCGCATCATGAATTCGAGCAGACGGTATTCGGTCGGCTGCAGGCTGATGTTTCGTTCGCGTGCTGTGACGCGTCTGCGCATGCGGTCGAGTTCGAGCGGCCCGACCCGCAACACGATCGGCTCCGGCTCGCTGCGCGGACGCCTGCGCAGCAGCACTTCGACACGCGCGGACATTTCGTCGGCGGAAAATGGCTTGATCAGATAGTCGTCGCTGCCGGCACGCAACCCTTCGATGCGCTGTTCCACGCCGTCTAGCGCGCTCATCACGAGCACGGGCGTGTCGATGCCGGCGCCGCGCATCGTCGACACAATCTTCAGGCCGTCGAGGTCCGGCAGCAAGCGGTCGACGGTGACGACGTCATAAGCATCGGACATCGCCTTGACGAGGCCTTCGCGGCCGGTGCGGGCGACATCGACGGCAAGTCCGGTTGCGCTCAACGCGCGCACGATCTCGCCGGCAATCCACTCGTCGTCTTCGATAGTGAGAATTCTGGCCATACGCTGATTTAGTCCGTCGGGTCCGTCTGGGGTTACGCCACTGCACGCAACGATGTTTTGCGCTCGTCGGAGCGAAAGCGTGCGACCGCGAATTCGACGAACGCGCGCACCTTGGCGGTCAGGTGATTGCGGCCGGAATAGATAATGGAAAACCGCCGCGCGCCATCGTTGAGCGGAAAGCGCTCGAGCACCTGCGACAGCGTGCCACTGGCGAGTTCGCGCGCGACTGCCGGCGCGGGCACGAGCGCGATGCCCATATGACTGAGCGCGGCCGTGCGCAGCATCGCGGTGTCGCCTGCCCGCAGGCTGTAGCGCACCGGCACGCGATACGCGCCGTGCGCATCGGTGAACTCCCACGCGCGCGCGGCGCCGCTGGCGGGGCCGAGCAGCGCGTGCGCATTGAGCATCGACGGATTGAGCGGCGTGCCGCGCTGCGCGAGATAGGCGGGCGACGCCACCAGCAGGCTGCGGTACTGCATCAGCATGCGGCCGACCACCGACGTGCCGACGAGCCGGTCGTCGTCGGTAAAGCCGACGTCGAAGCCGCCTTCGATCAGATCGAGCTGCGCTTCGAATGTGGTGACGTCGAAGTCGACACCGGGCTCGCTCGCGCGATAGTCGGCGAGCAGCGCGACGAGTTCGGTGCTCGCGAATGTCGTCGATGCGGCGATACGCACCGTGCCGTGCGGCGAGTGCGCAGTACGCGTGAGATTCGCATCCATTTCATCGATGTTCGCAACGATCGCACGGCAACTGTCGAGGTAGCGTGCGCCTGCCTGGGTGAGCGACAAGCTGCGGGTCGAGCGATTGATCAGGCGAGTATTCAGATGCGCTTCGAGCATATTGACGCTGCGCGTGACCGCCGCGGCCGACATGCCGAGCTGGCGTGCGGCAACCGAGAAGCTGCTCAGTTCGACGACACGCATGAAAACGCGCATGGACTGGAGTTGGTTCATATCGGCAAGCCCTGTTGGTTGGACGTTGCGAATGATCGGCCAGTCGGCTTAACAGTGGATCGCCGTCAAGGTGAACGATTATTTATATTTCGGATTGCTTGTGTTTCGATGCGAAGACACGTTCGATGAATGCGAACGCGCTCGCGCAGGCGACCAGCCTGCGCTGTGCCTGCGTAATGGGAGAACGGGGGTTGAACTATGACGCACGCGCGATGCGCGCGCATGCGAGAGGGGTGTCAGCGATGCCAGTCAGTTCGGCATGCTATACGTTTCGGTGGACGCATCGGCATGCTGGGACAGCGCGTCGATCAATCTGACGAGACTTTCTTTCGGCACCGCGAAGCCAGTCCAGTTGAAGCCAGTGTGCCGGAAGAACATCACCGCGCCCTCGAATAGCGGGCTTTTCTCGGTGTACCAGCAGGGATCGACTTCGATCACATACTGATGCTGACGGGAGATCTGCTGCGAGATTTCCGGGCGCATTTTCGCGCGCAACATCGCGAGATGTTCAATCAAGGCATCGAGGTCGGCGACGTCGAGCATCGCGATACTACGGTCGATCGTGACACGCAGCGCCTGGCCGCCGTAGTCGCTGACAAGTTCCACTTGCATGGGATGATGCATATTGTTCGCTCCTGCCGTGCGCTAAAACAGCAGAAGTATGCGCGCGAACAGGCGCCCGGCAAGTGGAAGAGGGGCCGTGAAATGATGAAACTTCTTTCATCGACGCGGCCCTTCCTAACAAAAGGTTCATCCGTTTTATCGTGGTTCGATACGCGACGCGGCCCATCCTTGCATCGTCACAACAACGCGCAAGGAGCGGATGACATGAAACCCTTCTGGATCAAGACCACGGTCGTGTTTTGCGTGCTGCTGGCAAGCGGCGCGGCGTCGGCAAGCAGCAGGCTTACGCCCGGCGAATGCAATGACTATCCTTTCAAGCCGTTGAGCAAACCGGTCACGCACGCGCAACTGATGCAGGAACTTAGCGAACTGGAATCGGTCGGCTACCAGGCGTCAGGCGGCGACGACAGCTACTATCCGTCGGAAATTCAGGAGGCGGAAGCACGGCTTCAGCTGAAATATCGTGCCGACTGTCTGGGCGAAAACGTGAAGGTGCCGACGGCGCCCATTATCTATAGCGCGGGCCCCGGCGGATTCGAATGATGGTCTGTTGCGGCGGGGCGCGGCAATCGCGCATGACAGGTGCCGTTTTGCGCAATCATCCCCGCTGCGACGGGACGCGCGAAACGGCTGGCCTGTCGTCGTGTGTTCAACTGCGTGCTTGAGTCGCTAGGTCAGAGGACGCCGCGTTGCGCGCGCACGAACTTCGCGCGCGCCGGCTTCAGCACGAATAGCGCGAGCAGGGCAGTGACGATGTCGAGCGTGATCGCGCACGCGAATACCGGTATCCAGCTACCCGTATGCTGATGCAGCAGCGCGGCAAGCGGGCCGCCGAAAATCGAACCGACGCCGAACGAGATATATAGCCACCCATAGTTTGCGGTGGCGAAGCGCGTGCCGAACGTATCGGTCAGCGTCGACGGGAACAGCGAGAAGATCTCGCCCCAGCCGAAGAACACCACACCGGACAGCAGCACGAACAGCACGGCGTCGTCGCGGGTGAGCAGCCACAGCGTCATCGCAACGCCTTCCAGCGCGAACGCGAAGCCCATCGTGTTTTCGCGGCCGAACTTGTCCGACACCCAGCCGAACAGCGGCCGGGTCAGCCCGTTCGTGAAGCGGTCGATGGTCAGCGCCAGCGGCAACGCGGCGAGGCCGAACACCAGCACCTTGCTGACGCCGAAGTCCGCCGCGAAGCTCGCCATTTGCGATGTAACCATCAGGCCCGAGGTCGACATCATCGTCATCATCGCGAACATTAGCCAGAAGATCGGCGTCTTCAGCATTTCCGTCGGGCGGAATTCGCGCGCGCCTGTCGACGACGATCGCACGACGGCCGCCGCCCCCGAGGTTTCAGGCGGCACGCGCAGGCCTTGCGAGGCGATGAAGCCAATCGCGGCGAAGATCATCCCGTACAGCCACAGCGTCGACTCGACACCGTGCGTGGCCAGCGAAGCGGAAATCGGGAAGGTCGTGACGATCGCGCCCATCCCGTAGCCGGCGGCCACCGCGCCGGCCGCCATGCCGCGGCGATCCGGGAACCAGCGCACCATCAGGCCGACCACACCGACATACACAATGCCGGTGCCGAGGCCGCCGAGGCCGCCATACGTGAGATACAGCATCGTCGTGCTCGACGCGTACGACGCAAGCATCCAGCTCACGCCCGCGAGCAGCGTGCCGATCGAGATCAGCTTGCGCGGACCGAAACGGTCGATCAGCGCACCCTGGAACGGCGAAAAGAAGGCTTGCAGAAAGACCAGGATCGAAAACGTGACCTGCACTTCCGGCAGCGAGATACCAAGCTTCGCCATCAGGGGCTTGGTCATCAGCGTCCATACATATTGCGGGCTCGAGATCGCCATCATGCAGATCAGACCGAGCGCAAGCTGCAGCCATCGTGTGGAGGTCGCGGCCCGCACGCCGGGCGACGCGGCCTGATCGAGCGACTGCACAGGGGTGTTCATCAATGGTTCTCCGTTGCGAGATTGCGCGTAGTGCGGTTGGTCTTGCGCTTTGTAGGGCGCCTGGTTATCTGTTTGTTATTCGAAGCTGGACGAGCGTGCCGACGTGAGCGAGAAGCGTGCCAATCGCATCGCGCGACGGCACGCGCCGATGTGCTCAACAAGTGGGAATGCGGGTTATCGTGCGAATCGCGGTTCGCGCGGATGGACTGCGCAGCGAACGCGAATGCGCCGCGGCGCGCGTGGCGCGGCGTCGGAATGATTGTGCGCGGTGCGTGCGCCCCGCGCTGGTGCGTTCAGCGGTGGGCTGCGTTCACCGTTGATGGGCGTGCTGTAAAGGGGATGCAAGCCTGGCGTCGTGCGACGCGTCGAACACGAGCTGGTCGCCCTCGATGTGCGCGGGCGCACCGTAGGTCCATGCGACGTTCTGTGCGGCGTGTCCGATCGGCAGGCCCGCGAAGACCGGCACGCCGAATGGCGCAAGCAGATCGACCAATATGTCGTGCAGCGTGTAGTCCGCGTCCGGGGGCAGCGGGCAACGCACGAACTCGCCGAGCACGAATGCGCGCGCGCCGCCGAACGCGCCGCTTTCCTTGAGCAGCGTGATACTGCGGTCGAGCCGGTAAGCGAGCTCGGTGATGTCTTCGAGCAGCACGATCGCGTCGCGGCAATCCGGCTGCCAGCGCGTGCCAGCGACGCTGGCGAGCGTCGTGATGTTGCCGCCGTGCAGGCGGCCGCTGACCGCGTGAGGTGCGCCGTGCAAGCGCTGCAACCTGATGGCCGGCGCGACGTCGCCCGCCAGCGCGGTTAGCACGCTTTGTCGCGATGCGTCGTCGACATGCGCGGCGAGACTGCCAAGCGAGGGCCCGTGAATCAGCCGCGCATCACGCATGCCGCTCATCGCGCAGAACAGGGACGTCGCATCTGAAAAGCCGATGACGGTTTTCGCGCGCGGCAGGGTTGCCGGAATGGCGGGCAGACAATGCACGCAGCCATAGCCGCCGCGCGCAATCCACACGATATCGATCGAAGGGTCAGTGAGCGCCCACGCAAGATCGGCACGGCGGTTTTCATGCGTGCCGGCGAAATAGCGAAAGCGGTCGGTGACGTGTGCGCCGACGCGCACTTCGAGTCCCCAACTCTCGAGCAACGCAATGCCGCGCGCGACGTTTTCCCTATCCGGTACGCCGGCCGGCGCGATCACGCCAACCGTCCTGCCTTTCAGATGCATACGCGTGTCTCCTGGAGAGCCGTTTGCCGATGTGATGCCGTTCATTATCGTGCCGGATAGCGCAACGCACCCGACCGGGGCGTCGAGTCTGCGGGAGCAATGAACGAGCAATGCGCGAGCGGAAAACGAAAAGCGGCGTCCGCGAGGACGCCGCCCGATTCGCGCACAGCGCGCTTAATCTCTCGCGATCAGATCGCCGATCTGCGCGCGGCCGGTCACGAAGCAACCGGATTTGAACGCTTCGCCCTGGTTGCTCGCCGCGGCGTCGGAAAAGCCTTTGTTCAGTGCGTCGAGCCGCACGAGGTCCGCACCGGCGGCGCAGCTGATCGATCCCGGCTCGTGCGCCTGGGCGCGCATCGCGGCCCGGTCGGCAAGCAGAAAGCCAACCAGCACGACGACTGCAATATTGAAAGCTCGTCTCATCGGAGTGTCTCCTCCCTTGCGACAGCCTAACGCGATTCTCACGCATTCCGTGCCAGGGATTTCCCGTTTTTCGGTGATTTTTTTCGTAACAATCGGCGCGAAGGCGTGGTAATTCGACGACATGCGGACGCGACAAAAAGTCTCGCCAGTGCCCAAACATTTTGACACGCGAGGCCGTGCGATTTCGCCAAAGCGTTGCCGGTTGTGCGGAGCACAAGAGCAATCACTCTGACAACCCCCGCTGTAGCAATGATCCGTTGTGTGCCTCGCTATTTTTTGTTGCGCTGCAAAAGATTGAGTTAACAGGTATGCTCGTTAACCCTGACGGGCTAGTTCGACCCCGCCTGTCGGATTTCTCCGCTTTTCCCTATTGCCTCCGCAATCCATTTGTAATCAGTTTGCTTACGGTTGCGACAGTTGAGCTGTCGCTGTGTGCTCAAAAGTTCCCAGTCAATCTCATGCAATTCCCTCCGCTTCTTAGCTTGCTGATCTGGATTCCGATCGTGGCTGGCCTGGTCGTGCTGCGTGTCGGTTCCGATCAGGCGCTGAACCGTACGCGCTGGATCGCGCTTGTCGGCGCGCTCGTCAGTGCCGTGCCGGCCATTCCGCTCGTCGAAGGCTTTCGCAACAACGTCGTGGCGATGCAGTTCGTCGAGAACAAGGTCTGGCTGCCGTCGTTCGGCGTCGCATGGCATCTCGGCGTCGACGGCATTTCGCTGTGGTTTACCGTGCTGACCGCGGTGACGACCTTGATCGTCGTGGTCGCATCGTGGGAGTCGATCACCAAGCGCACCGCGCAGTATTTCGGCGCGTTCCTGCTGCTGTCGGGCTTCATGCAGGGGGTGTTCACCGCGCAGGACGGCATGCTGTTCTTCGTGTTCTTCGAAGCGACGCTGATCCCGCTCTATCTGCTGATCGGGACCTGGGGGCAATCGAATCGCGCGCACGCGGCACTGCGCTTCTTTCTTTTCTCGCTGACCGGATCGCTCGCGATGCTGGCGGCGATGCTGTACCTGTACTCGCAGTCGCACAACTTCGACATCGCGCAATGGCGCTCGCTGCAACTCGACTTCATGCCGCAGGTGCTGATCTTCCTGTGCTTCTTCGCCGCATTCTCGGTGAAGGTGCCGATGTGGCCAGTGCACACATGGCTGCCCGACGTGCACCTCGAAGGGCCGACCGCGGCGGCGGTGCTGCTCGGTATGCTGAAGATCGGCGGCTACGGTCTGCTGCGCTTTGCGCTGCCGATCGTGCCGCAGGCCAGCCATTTCTTCGCGCCGGCCATCATTACGCTGTCGCTGGTCGCGGTGATCTACGCGAGCCTCGTCGCGCTCGTGCAAACCGATATTCGCAAGCTGCTCGCATATTCGGCGATCGCGCATATGGGCCTCGTTACGCTGGGCCTGTTCGTGTTCACACGCATCTCGATGGAAGGCGCGGTAGTCCAGATGCTGTCGTACGGCATCGTGTCCGGCGCGATGCTGCTGTGCTCCGGCATGCTGTACGACCGCACGCAAAGCGGGTCGATCGACGCGTATGGCGGTGTGGTCAATACGATGCCGCGCTTCGCGGTGTTCGTCATGCTGTTCTCGATGGCCAATGTCGGTTTGCCGGGCACGTCCGGTTTTGTCGGCGAGTTCATGGTGTTGATGGGCGCGATCCAGTTCAACTTCTGGGTCGGCGCGGCGGCCGCGCTGATTCTGATCCTGAGCGCCGCGTACACGCTGTGGATGGCCAAGCGCGTGATCTTCGGCGCCGTCGCGAATGCGCGGGTGGCGAAGCTCACCGACGTCAGCAAACGCGAGTTCGTGCTGCTGGGCGCGATGGCGGTGCTCGTGCTTGGAATCGGCATTCATCCGAAGCCGTTTACCGACGCGATCGATGCGACCGCTGGCGAAGTGCTCGCGCAGGCCGAAGGCACGATTGCCAACGGCGCGACGCGCGTCGCGGATAGCCGCGCGGTTCCCGAAGTGCATCTGGTGCCGACCACTTCAGCGCGCAGTGTCGCGGGCGACCGCGACCGGCCGCGCGGCTGACCCGGCGCGTGTGTTGCATGGCAGCGGCGCCGGCAGCGCGCCGCGCGCCCGCCACCCGCAACGGCAAGCGCCTGTCGCATTCATGATGCATGCGCCCGCGTAGCCCGGCGCGCATGCCGTTCGCCTGAAACATTCGTCGCGAGGCGAGGGTTTCCCTCTACAAATGCATCGCCCGTTCCGGTCGTTATACGGAACGGGCGATGCTCGTTATTGCGTTGCCTTTGCCTTTCCGCTGCGACATGCGCCGGCCCATCCGGCGCAAACGATGTGCCCTATTACAAGCGTGGCTCGTGGTTCGATCCACCATAAAGACGGAGGCGCCGGAATGTATAAGCTGGGTTTCGCGCAAAAGCTGTGGTTGCCGCTGATCGTTAGCCTCATCGCGCTGCTGCTGGTATCCGTGTCGGCAGCGTGGCTTTCTCGACAGACGCGTATCGATGAACGCAAGAATGATCTGACCAATGTCGCGCACGTGGGCCTATCGATTGTCGGTGAATACGCGGCGCTCGCGGCCAGCGGCGCGCTGTCCGAAGCCGAGGCCCGCAAGGAGGCGCTCGCGCGGCTGCGCGACATCCGCTACGGCGAAGACGGTTATCTGCTCGTGATCGATTCAACGCCGCGCATGCTGATGCATCCGATCAAGCCGGAGTCGAATGACAAGATGCTCGCGGGCACTGCGGACGCGGACGGGCGCCATCACTATGTGACGTTTGCGAAGGTCGCGCAGTCGCCGCAAGGCGGATTCGTCGACTACGTGTTCCCGCATCCTCACTCGACCGAGGCGGTCGGCAAGATCGGTTACGTGGTGCGCTACGCACCGTGGGACTGGATCATCGCGACCGGCGCATACGTCGACGATATCGACGCGGCGTTCATGAAGTCGCTGTATGTGGTCGGCGCGGTATTCATCGTGCTCGCGGTCGCGCTCGCATCGCTGGTCTGGGTGATCAACCGCAGCATCGTGCGCACGATCGGCGGTGACCCGCGCTACGCGGCGCAGGTGGCGGGTGCGATTGCGCACGGCGATCTGACGGTCGCGATCGAACTGCGCGCGCGCAGCGGTGACGATCGCGACAGCCTGTTGCACGTGATGCGACGGATGCGCGACGCGCTGACCGGCACGGTGCGTCAAATCGGTGCGGCCGCCGATAGCGTGGCGACCGGCGCGCGCGAGATCGCGACCGGCAGCGCCGACCTGTCGACGCGCACCGAAAACCAGGCGGCGTCGCTGGAGGAAACGGCGGCCAGTATGGAAGAGGTGACGTCGATGGTGCGGCAAACAGCCGGGCACGCGCAAACGGCGAGCCAACTGGCGGTGCAGGCCGAGCAGATTGCCGTCGACGGCGGCGCGATGGTCGCCGACGCGGTGGCGACGATGCGCGATATCTCGGCTGCGTCGCAGCGGATGGTCGAGATTATTGCGGTGATCGAAGGAATCGCGTTTCAGACGAATATCCTTGCGTTGAACGCCGCGGTCGAGGCCGCGCGCGCCGGCGAGGACGGGCGGGGCTTCGCGGTGGTCGCCGCGGAAGTGCGCTCGCTCGCGCACCGTAGCGCCGCCGCGGCTAAGGAAGTCCGCGAGTTGATCAGCAACGCGGTGAGCAAGGTGGGCAGCGGCGCGCAGCTCATCGAGAACGCTGGCGGCACGATCGACGAGGCGCGCACCGCCATCGCGAAGGTCACCGGGCTGATCCGGGAGATCGCCGCCGCGGCGGCCGAGCAGAGCTCGGGCATCGAACAGGTGAATCTCGCGGTCACGCATATGGACACGTTGACGCAGGAAAATGCCGCCCTCGTCGAAGAAGCGGCCGCCGCCGCGCATTCGCTGACCGAGCAGGCGGTGATTCTGCAAAACGCGCTACAAGCGTTTCGTCTGCGGGAAGAAGAGGGGCGGGACCTGCACGGTGCGAACCGCCGATCGGTGGGCGCGGTGGCCGCGCGGCGCGGGCAGGCAGCGGGTTACGCCACGGTGGTTTGAACCGCGCGACCGCAGCACGGCGGGGAGGCGCGCGGAAATAAATACGGAAATAAAGGCGGGAATAAACGCGGCCAAGGGGATGTTAGTAGGGCAAGCAGTGCAAATGAACCAGACGACACACGCCGCCTCGCACGATTAAGCAGGCCGTGGAGGCCGCGCGATCGACTGTCATTTTTTCGCGCTTTCAGCGACTTACAGAATGTGGCTTGCCGATTTACACCGGCGGTGCCACAGTCTGCACAGCGCCCGCGCGTTGTGCCGCTTTGCGTCCCCACTCTTGCTTGCCGAAGCCATCATGATTCCCGCCATCGCCGCCTATCAACCGGGCAGGCAGTTGCTGCCGTTTCGCGAATCGTTCCTGGCGATGCTCGGCATCGCGTTTGTCGCGATGCTGGTCGCGCTCGATCAGACCATCGTGGGCACCGCGCTGCCGCGAATCGTCGCAGACCTGAAGGGTTTCGATCTGTACGCATGGGTCGCGACTTCGTACATGCTGGCATCGGTCATCACGATTCCCATCTTCGGGCGCCTCGGCGATCTGTTCGGCCGAAAGCCATTCCTGATTGCCGCCATCGTGCTGTTTACCGGCGCATCGGTGTTGTGCGGCATTGCGTCGAACATGCTGTTTCTGGTCATCGCGCGCGGCCTGCAAGGCATCGGCGGCGGCATTCTGATCGGCACCGTGTTCGCGAGCGTGGCCGACCTGTTTCCCGATCCGAAGCTGCGTCTGCGTTGGCTGGTGTTCGTCACCTCGGCGTTCGGGCTCGCGAATGTCATTGGGCCGACGCTCGGCGGGATGTTAACGCAAGCGGCCAGCTGGCGCTTCGTGTTCTTCGTCAATGTGCCGGTCGGCGTCGCGTCGCTGCTGTTCGTGCTGCGTTTCGTGCCGCCGCTGCGGCATCTGCGCAAGGCGGGGCCGGTGCAGCTCGACTGGCTCGGCGCATTTGTCGTCGCCGTCACGTTCGGCGCGTTGCAACTGCTGATCGAACTGCTGCCGAAGGAAGGCGTGACGATGATGACGATCGTGCTTTTCGTCCTCACCGCCGCGTGCGGCTGCACGCTGTGGTTCTGGGAAAGGCGGATGGGTTACCCGGTCGTGCCGGTCGATATGCTGCTCGACCGGCGACTCGCCGCGCTGTTCGTGATGTCCGCGCTCGGCGGCTTTGCGCTGTTTTCGCTGGTGTTTTACGTGCCGCTGCTGTTTCAGGGCGGCTACGCGATGTCGCCGCATGACTCCGGCATGCTGATCACGCCGCTGCTGCTAGGCACGACGGTCGGCAGTGTGCTGAACAACCGGATCGTCACGCGCATCCGGCGCGCGAACGCGCTGATGTATATCGGCTTTGCGCTCTTTGCGGTGTCTTGCCTCGTGCTCGTCGGCATCAGCGGGCATCAGCCGCACTTCGTATGGATGTCGTGCATGGCGCTCAGCGGCCTCGGCCTCGGCCTTGTCGCGACCAATCTGACGATTTGCTCGCAGCAGATCGTCGCGCGCGACCATATCGGCGCAGTGACCGCGTTGCTGCAATCGCTGCGTATTTTTGGCGGGATGCTGGGCACCGCGATGACCGGCGCGCTGTTAAGCCATCTCTATGTGCGCGGCGTACACCGTTCGCTCGATTCGTATCAGGCGACGCAGTGGCTGCAATCGTTCTCGAGCCCTGATTTCCGCGTCGACCATTCGCAGCAGGCCGCGCTGATCGAGCACCTGATCATGGCGGGGCACGTGGGTGGCCCGATGATGGAAGCGGCGCGGCGCGCGCTGATCGATTCGATTCATGTGGGCCTGTCGCTTGCGGCCGCCGCGGCCGTGCTCGGTCTGTGCCTTGCGTGGTTCGTCCCTTCGGTGCGGGTCGCGTATCCGGAAGGCGCGGCGGATGGGGCGGCCGCAGGGTTAGCAGCGGGGGTGGCGGAAGGCGCGCGGCAGCCGCCCGCCGAAGGAGCGGCGCAGCCGGAGTGACGACAGGCCGGCACGGGCGCATTGCCACGGCGGCTGTATAAATATACAGTTCGTCTGTTGCGCCCTTTAGACCCGCCTGATCGCCAGTCCGTTAGCGCCGTGCCGAACGACATCCCGGATCCGCTCTATTACCTGCGCAATTTCGAACGCGCGCTTGGGTGGCTTGCCGAGCACTATGCCGATCTGCTTGCCGATTCCGAGCACGCGTTTCTGACCAGCTTCGCGAGCCTGCCTGAAGCGTCGCGTGCATTGCTCACGCGCATGCTGATGCGCAAAGGCACGCTATTTCGCACGAGCCGTCTCGCTTATCCCGAGATCGGCTGCCCGCTCGCGGCGGCCGAGCCGCTTATCGCCGCCGGTTGGGTCGATGCCGATGCCCCGTTGACGCTCGACGCGCTATTCGATCTATCGACGCGCGCCGAACTGCTGGCGCGCTTTCCCGCGGAACTGGCGGGCGCAAAAGCTGCGCGCAAGCACGCATGGCTCGAACTGCTGCGCGCGGCGCATGCGGATGCCAAGCCCTATGCGGCATGGCATCCGCATGCGCACGAGCGTGTGTTGCACGTGAGCGTCGCGCCGCTGTGCGAGCGCTTGAGGCTGATGTTCTTCGGCAATCTGCGTCAGGACTGGTCCGAATTTGTGCTTGCGGACCTTGGTGTGTATCAATACGAGCCAGTTGCGTTCGAGCGATCGTCGCGCGCGTTTCAGCAGCGCATCGACGTGGATGTTTATCTGGCGCTATACGCGTGCGGCGAAATGCTTGACACGCTCGACCCATTCGACGACGGTGCAACGTTTGATCAGCTGTTGCGCGCGGTCGAGACTATCGCGACCGACAACCCGTGGCTCGCGACGCGCCGCGCGAAGCTGCTGTACCGTATCGGCCATCACGCTGAGCGGCGCAGACAATGGGATACCGCGACCGACATCTATCAGCGTTGCACGTGGCCTGGCGCGCGACATCGCCGTATCCGCGCGCTGGAACGGGCCGGCCGCGCGGATGACGCGCTGACGCTCGCGCTGCAAGCGGCTTATGAGCCGGAGGGTGAAGAAGAAAGTCAGCGCGTCGCGCGCATGTTGCCACGGCTGCAGCGGCATGCCGGCAGCGTCTGCGCGCAATGGACGCCGCCGTCCCCGCGTGCCACGCGAAGTCGCGCATCGGCAAACACACTCGAGCGCGGCGTGCTGACGCTCGCGCGTCCTGCCGAGCCTGTGTCGGTCGAATACGTCGTGCTTGATCATCTGAGCGAGCACGATGCGCCGGTGCATTACGTCGAAAACGGACTCATCAATTCGCTGTTCGGTCTGCTGTGCTGGGAACCGGTGTTCGCGGCGCTGCCCGGCGCGTTCTTTCACCCGTTTCAACGCGGTCCCGCTGATCTCCACGCGCCCGACTTCCATGCGAAGCGCGCTGCGTTGTTCGACCAATGCCTTGCTCAGCTCGACGGCACCGGCTACCGCACGACCATCCTGCGGCATTTCGACAGCAAAGCCGGCAGGCAGTCGCCGTTCGTCTTCTGGAACATGCTGACCCGCGAACTGCTCGAACTTGCGCTCGATTGCGTGCCGGCCGCGCATCTGAAGCTGTTCTGCGAGCGGCTGCTGCGCGACATTCGCGTGAACCGCTCGGGGTTGCCCGATTTGATCCGCTTCTGGCCGCGCGAGCGGCGTTATGAGCTGATCGAGGTGAAAGGTCCTGGCGATCGTCTGCAGGACAATCAGATCCGCTGGCTTGACTACTGCATGCAGCACGGCATGCCGGTACGCGTGATCGATGTGCGATGGGCCGATGGCGATGCGGGGCATTCGAATGCCGGGCAACGATGCGTTGGCGCTGGCGACGCCGGCGATGCGCATGCCACGGAGGCCGCCCCATGAGCTACGTGGTCGCGGTGCGCACGCTGTGCGAGTTCACCGCGAAGCGCGGCGATCTCGATCTGCGCTTTACCCCGGCGCCGAGCGCGGCCGACGGCATCCTGGGGCACGCGGCCGTTGCCGGGCGGCGCGACAGGGGTTACACAACGGAAATCGCGTTGTGCGGCGCGTATCGCGGCCTCACGGTGCGCGGCCGTGCGGATGGCTACGACGCTGCGCGCAATCGGCTCGAAGAGATCAAGACCTATCGCGGCGACCTGGAACGAATGCGCGAGAACCATCGCGCGTTGCACTGGGCGCAGGCGCGGGTTTACGGTCATTTGATGTGTGAAACACGCGGGCTGACCGAACTCGACGTCGCGCTCGTGTACTTCGATGTCGTCAGTCAGCAAGAAACCCTGCTGACCGAGCGGCATACGGCCCATACGTTGCGGGCGTTTTTCGAGCAGCAGTGCGAGCGTTTTATCGCATGGGCCGAGCGCGAAGACCTGCACCGCGCGGCGCGCAATGCGTTTCTCACAGACTTGAAATTTCCGTACGGTACGTTTCGCAGCGGTCAGCGCGAGCTGTCCGTCGCCGTCTATCGTGCCGCCCGGGATGGCGGCGCGCTGCTTGCGCAGGCGCCGACTGGCATCGGCAAGACGCTCGGTACGATTTTCCCGTTGCTGAAGGCATGCGCGGAAGATCACATCGACCGGATCTTCTTTCTGACCGCCAAGACAACCGGGCGCGCGCTCGCGTTCGACGCGCTCGATGCGCTTGCGCGTGCGCATGCATCGGGTGAACGCGTGTGGGCGGGCGCGGGCATCGAATCGCGCGACGCTGGCGACAGCGGCATCAGCACGCAGCCCTTCCCGCTGCGTGTGCTCGAACTGGTCGCGCGCGACAAGGCCTGCGAGCATCCAGGCCATTCATGCGATGGACAGTCATGTCCGCTTGCGCGCGGTTTCTACGACCGCGTCACGGCGGCGCGCGATACCGCGTTGCGCAGCACGCGGCTATCGCGCGATACGGTGCGCGACGCGGCGCTCGCGCACGACGTGTGCCCGTACTATCTCGCGCAGGAACTCGCACGTTGGTGCGACGTCGTGATTGGCGACTACCACTACTACTATGACAGCGGCGCGCTGCTTTACGCGCTGACACAGCTCAACCAGTGGCGCATCGCGGTGCTCGTCGACGAAGCGCACAACCTGCCGGACCGTGCGCGCCGCATGTACACCGCGACACTCGACCAGCGAGCGCTCAAGGCGGCGCGCCGTGCCGCGCCGGCCGCGCTGCGCCAACCGTTCGAGCGGCTGAACCGCGAGTGGAATGCGCTGACGCGCGCGTGCACGCAACGCTATGAAGTCGTGCCGGCGATTCCGTCGCGGGTGCAATCGGCCGTACAGAATCTGACTGGCGCGATGACCGAGCAGCTATCGGAAACGCCGTTCGGCATGGATGATACGGTGCTGCGCTTCTACTTCGATGCATTGCATTTCATGTCGCTCGTCGAGCAGTTCGGTGACCATTCGCTATGCGATGTCACGCTCGCATCGCCCGCGCCGGCGTACGGCTCACACGCAAAACCTGCAACATCGCTGTGCGTGCGCAACGTGATTCCCGCGCCGTTTCTCGCACCGCGTCACGCGGCCGCGCGCACGACGGTGATGTTTTCGGGCACGCTCAGCCCGCAGCACTATTACCGCGACACGCTAGGGCTGCCGGCGAATACCGGCTGGCTCGACGTCGCAGGACCGTTCAAGGCCGAGCAACTGGTCGTGCATGTCGCGGCTCACGTGTCGACGCGCTGGCGCGACCGGGAAGCGTCGCTTGCGCCGATCGTCGATCTGATCGCGCGGCAATATCGCGCACGCCCTGGAAATTACCTTGGATTCCTGAGTAGTTTCGATTATCTGCAGCGAGTGGTCGCGTTGTTGCGTGCGCAATTTCCAGAGGTGCCGGTATGGACGCAGGAACCCGGCATGGACGAAGTGGCACGCGACGCGTTTATCGCGCGCTTCAGGACATCGACATGCGGAATCGGCTTCGCGGTGTTGGGTGGCGCATTTTCGGAAGGGATCGATCTCGCTGGCGAGCAACTGATCGGTGCATTTATCGCAACACTCGGTTTGCCGCAAATCAACGACGTCAATGAGCAAATGCGGCGCACAATGCATGCACAGTTCGGCAACGGGTACGACTACGTGTACCTGTATCCGGGCCTGCAAAAGGTGGTGCAGGCCGCGGGCCGCGTGATTCGCACCGAGCAGGATGTCGGCATTGTGCATCTGATCGACGACCGCTATCGGCGCGCCGACGTGCGGCGCCTGTTGCCGCGTTGGTGGCGCGTGCAATGAACGGTGAGAGGGCGGCATGCAAGCGAGCGAGTACCGGCTAGCGACGGTCTGGCGTCTCGAAGCGCCGCTCCACGCAGTGTGGAGCGCGATTCACGACTCGGCGCGCTGGCCCGAGTGGTGGAAAAACGTTGAGCAGGTCGCGGAACTCGAAGCAGGGTCGAGCGACGGCATCGGCTCGCTGCAACGCTACACGTGGAAGGGGCGGCTGCCGTATCGGGTGGTGTTCGATGTGCGCGTCACCCGCATCGAGCCGCTGGTCGCGCTCGAAGGCATTGCGAGCGGCGATCTGGAAGGCATTGGCCGCTGGCACTTCGCGAACGATCGTGGCATCACCATGGTGCACTACGAATGGCGCGTGCGGACACGGCGCGGCTGGATGAATCTGTTTGCGCCGTTCGCGAAGCCGCTTTTTCGATGGAATCACGATTTCGTGATGCGCGAAGGGGGGATGTCGCTGGCGCGGTTGCTCGATGCGCGACTCGTCAGTATCGAGCACCGTTCCTGACGCTTCGATGTTCGCGTTCCTCAGTATTGGTCGAACGCCTCATCGGCGATCGTCGACATGCATTCCGTATCAAGCGGGAAACAGTCGTACGTCAACATGCACACGCGCGATTAACACACGGACCTTACATTGAAGTGCGAAATTGCGCTCGCAATGTTGCAAAAGCATCAATGTATTTTTTTGAAAACTGAGAACAGAATCACTGCTCGTTCCTTTACGATGTTCGATGTGCGCCACGCACGCCAAACCCACAAGGAGAGGTTCCGATGGACATTGACTCGATTCGCAAAGCGGCTTTTGCGATGCCTGTTCATAACCCTGCGTATCCGCGCCCGCCGTTCCGCTACAGGAACCGGGAGTACTTCATCATTTCATACGAAACCGATCCCGACGCGCTGCGCGCCGCGGTGCCCGAACCACTGCAGCCGGCTGACGGTCTTGTGCATTACGAATTTATTCGCATGCCGGACTCGTCCGGATTCGGCGACTACACGGAAAGTGGCCAGGTAATCTCAGTGCGTGATCCGCAAGGCAGAATCGGCAATTACACGCACTCGATGTATCTCGACGACGAAGGTCCGATCGCCGGCGGCCGCGAAATCTGGGGCTTTCCGAAGAAACTCGCGCGTCCGCGCATCTCGGTTGACGGCAACGATACGTTGCTCGGCACGCTCGACTACGGCACTCAACGCATTGCAACCGGCACGATGGGGTACAAGCACAGCTTCTGCGATACCGATGGCGAGCGCCGCAAGCTGGGTGAAACGCCGAACTATCTGCTCAAGGTTCTTCCGCACGTTGACGGTACCGCCCGGGTATGCGAACTGGTGCGATTCTTCCTGCGCGACGTCACCGTGTACGGCGCATGGAGCGGACCGGCCGCGCTCGAATTGCATCCGCATGCGCTCGCGCCTGTCGCGGATTTGCCGGTCCGTCGCGTGATCGGCGCCCGTCATCTGATCGCGGACCTGACGCTCGATATCGGCGAAGTCGCATTCGACTATCTCGCCGCTGTCAATACGCTGAAGCCCGCTGCAAACCAATAATTTTCTGAATGAGGATCGTGATATGTCGTTGAAGAACAAGGTGGCCGTCGTGACCGGCGCGGCAAGCGGTATTGGCGAGCAGTGCGCGCGCAAGCTCGCCGCGCAAGGTGCGAAAGTGGTAATTGCCGATCTTTCGCTGAAAAATGCACAGCAAGTCGCAACCAGCATCAATGATGGCGGTGGCAGCGCGTTCGCTGTCGAAATGAACGTGGTCGACGAAGAGGCGGTGAACCGCGGCATTGACGCGGCGGCTGAAAAATTCGGCAGCATCGATGTCCTGGTGTCGAACGCAGGCATCCAGATCGTCAACCCGATCGAAAACTACGCGTTCTCCGACTGGAAGAAAATGCTCGCGGTGCATCTGGACGGCGCGTTTCTCACGACCAAGGCGGCGATCGGCCATATGTACAGCAGCGGCCGTGGCGGCTCGATCATCTATATGGGCTCGGTGCACTCGCACGAGGCGTCGAAGCTGAAGTCCGCCTATGTCACCGCGAAGCACGGTCTGCTCGGCCTTGCGCGCGTGGTGGCGAAAGAGGGCGGTCCGCGCGGTGTACGCGCCAATGTCGTGTGCCCGGGCTTCGTGCGCACGCCGCTCGTCGACAAGCAGATTCCGGAGCAGGCGAAGGAACTGGGCATCTCGGAAGAGGAAGTCATCAAGCACGTCATGTTGGGCGATACGGTCGATGGCGAGTTCACGACCGTCGACGACGTGGCGAATACCGTCGCGTTCCTCGCGGGTTTCGAATCGGCCGCACTGACGGGACAGTCGATCGTCGTCAGCCACGGCTGGTATATGCAGTGATGGAGGCGCGCATGAGCCGCGAGACCAACAGGCCGGCGGGGCAGCCGGACACGTTCGTGTTGCCGCGCTATGACGAGATTGCGCTGGTGCTGCAAGGCGGCGGCGCGCTCGGTTCGTATCAGGCGGGCGTTTATCAGGGCCTGGCCGAGGCGGGGGTTCAGCCGCACCGGATTGCCGGCGTGTCGATCGGCGCGCTGAATACCGCGATTATCGCGGGCAATCCGCCCGAGAAACGCGTCGATGCATTGCGCGGGTTCTGGGATGCGATATGCCATCCGCGCGGCTGGATCGGCAACCTGAGTATGTGGGCGTTGCCCGGGTTTGAGCAACACGACCTCACGCGCCGTTGGGCGAGCATGGCCGCAGCGGCCCGTGCGCTGACCGAAGGACAGCCGGGCTTTTTTTCGCCGCGCTTTCCGTTACCGCTCGCGGGGTTCTCGAAGGTGAGTCCGAGCGAGGTCAGCTACTACAACACGGCCGCGTTGAAAGAGACGCTGCTCGCGTTTGCCGATTTCGACCGGATCAACGATGGCGATATATGCGTGTCGGTCGGTGCGGTCAACGTGCGCACCGGCAACCTGACGAGCTTCGTCAATCGCAAGATGCGTCTGACGCCTGAGCATTTCATGGCGTCGGGCGCGTTGCCGCCGGGCTTTCCGGCGGTCGAGATCGACGGCGAGTTCTACTGGGATGGCGGCCTCGTGTCGAACACGCCGCTGACCGAGGTGCTGCGCGAGTCGGATCAGAAGGACACGCTGGTCTTTCAGGTCGACCTGTGGAGTGCGCAAGGCAATTTGCCTGGCGATTTTCTTGACGTGTCGGAACGCGCGAAAGACATCCAGTATTCGAGCCGTACGCGCGCGATTACGAATATGCTCGCTGAGCGCCAGCGCAACGCGTGCTTTATCAAGGAACTGCTCAAGCACGTGCCGACGTCGGTGATCAAGGCCGATCCGCTATTTCGCCATGCGCAAAAGCTGGCTGATGGCAGCGCGATCAATGTGGTGCACCTGATCTACAAGAACAAGTCGTATGAAGGGCACTACAAGGACTACGAGTTCAGCGTCGACACGATGAAAGAGCACTGGGAAAGCGGTCTGGAAGATATTCGCGATTCGTTTTCCCATCGCGACTGGTTCGATGTGCCGGGCCGCGACATCGGCTTCGTCACGCACGACGTGCATCGACCGGAAGGCAAGTTGCCGGCGTCGGACAAGACCCCGCTTGAACTGCGCGGCGACTCGAAGGAAGAAGAGGCCGCGTGAGCGGCGTGCCGATGCCGGCCGCGCTGGCCGGCATCGGGTTTCATTTCAATCGCGCCGTTGCGTGTCGACACGCGCGATAAGCCGTTGCATCCATCCGCGTAGCAACGCATTTGACATCACCGCCGGTATCGATAGCGCGAGGATGCGGTAGACGTCGCCGCGCGCGATCTTCGACGCCCGGCCGGGTTCGAGCCATGCCGGGTTCGCGACTAGCAGTTCCAGCGTTTCGAGGCCAATGACGATCGGCCATACGCAGGCAAGCCGCAGGCGAACCGCGCGTACGGGAATGGCGAGTGTGTAGTCGACTGCCGCGCGGTAATGGTCAAGCGCCTTGCCGACCAGCTCACGCATCAACGGTTGTGCGCGCAACGAAGCGCCCGGTTCGAGCAGATCGCGCGGCGTGAGACTGAAACGATCGAGCAGCGCCGCGGGCAGATAGCAGCGGCCGATGCGCAGATCTTTGCTGCAATCGCGTAGCACGTTGGTCATCTGCAGCGCTTTGCCGAAGCATATGCCGCGCGCCACCATCACGTTCTCGGCTTCGGCGAGCGTGCCCGGCAAGTGCGCATAGGTCATTTTCGTCCAGAATTCGCCGACGCAGCCGGCAACCTGGTACGTGTACCGATCCAGTTCGTCCCATACGCGCAGCGCGACGATGCGGCCCGATTGCTCGTCGGGAAACGTGCGCAGGTCGAACTCCATGCCTTCGGTGAGCGTCGTGACGATCTCGCGGACCGCATGGCGATCGTCGTCGCTCAGTTGTTGCAGAATCGCGAGCGCCGGATCGAGCGATTCGAGCAATACCTTCTCGTCCGATTGCGTCTGCTGCGCGCCGAGCCGCGCGGCGATGTGCTGCAATGGCGCGCTGGGGTCCGACGCGCCGTTCACGGCGGCGCGCAACGACAGCAGCAACGCAAGCCGTTCGGCGGGTGGCACGATCGATGTATCCGCAATCGTATCGGCAGCGCGTGCAAGCAGATAGGCAAGACCGATCGGGTCGCGCATGCCGGGCGGCAGCACACGCAGAGTCAGATAGAACGAACGCGAAACACCTTTCAGAAGCGGGCCGAGCAGGAAGGCCCGGGTCGTGTTGGGCATAAACGGAATCGAATGGATGCGGGTCGGATTAAAAACTGCCGCATTGTATACGGCAAAACGGCGCGGGGTGGCGCAGTGGCCGGATTCGTCAGTCGTTTGCGACACGATTTCGTCATCGGGGCGGCGGGATCATCGCCTATGCTTGGAGTCGGCCCGGCCATGTCGCGCGCTCATGTGCTCAGCCTGATCTTGCATTCGATTCGCGCGCCCGCAGCGCTTCGGCATCAACGGTGCTTCTGCAGATAGCCACCTTTACTTCGCGGAGAAAGTCATGGGCATTTTCAGCACGATTCTCAGCAAGATATTTCCGGTCGGTCACCCCGCCACGCAAAACACCCAGGACCCGGCCGCAGCTGCGGCTGCTACGGCCGCTGCGGCGCCAGCAAGCGACGCGCCAGCACCGGCTGTCGCAGCCGCAGCCGCCGAGCCTGTCGATGTCGAAGCGGTACTGACCGGCCTCGCGCAGCAACGCTCGGAAACGCTGAACTGGCGCTCGTCGATCGTCGATCTGATGAAGCTGCTGGATCTCGACAGCAGCCTTGCCGCGCGCAAGCAACTGGCCGAAGAACTGAATTTCTCCGGCGACATGAACGACTCCGCGCAGATGAATGTCTGGCTGCACAAGCAGGTGATGACGAAGCTGGCGGAAAACGGCGGCAAGGTGCCGGATGATCTGAAGAACTGAACGCCGGCGGCGCGCGCTTCCGACGCGCGCCGCTTAAGCCACAACGATTAAGCGCAACGCTTAACGCACAACGCTTAAAGATTGCTCGCGAAGTCGCGCGCGTCGTAGCGGCGCATGCGGCGCTCGACTTCCGCGAGATCGGCCGATCCTTCCAGATAGCGGTCCCGCTGGCGCTGGTCATGGCGGTCAAACCAGCAGCCAATCTTTTCGATGAGATATGCAAACATGATCGTCTCCAGGGAGTGGGGTGTGAAGTGCTTCTATGGAGACGTATCGTATCGGCCGAGAATGAGCAGAAAATGAGACTGCGGTAGCACACGGCCGCCTGCGGCTCACATCATGCCGCGCCGCTCAAAACCGGTGCCGCAGGCCGACGGCGACCACCAGTTGCTGATCGTTCGACGAAGGGCTCTGGCCGGCGATATCCGCCGTGAGACCGGAGCCGTCACTATCGATATGCTGATAACTGGTCTGCAGATAGACATCGGTGCGCTTCGAAAACAGATAGTCGGCCTGCACCGAGACTTCGTGCCACTTCGGGCGATGCGAACCGCTTGCAGTCGATAATGCGCCATCCGTGAACGTGTACTCACCGCTCACGCTTAGGGCCTGCGTGACGAGGTAGCTCGCGTTGACCTCGTAGTTGCTGAAGCTCGCGCCCTGGCCGTTCTGCACGAGCCCGAGGCTGTTCGGGCCGTTGATCGTATCGAGCCCACCCAGTTGCGTGCGTGTCCATACCACGCCCACCCGCGCCGGACCGAACGCGTACGCGGCGCCCGCACCATACGTGCGTTGCAGTGCTGCGATAAAGGTGCGATCGGTCAGCGTCAATGCGCCGTTGACATTGCTGCCGCCGCCGTTGTTCGCCTGGAAGTAGCCGGCGCCGACTGTCAACGGCCCTGCGTCGTATGATGCACCGAAGCTATAGAGCCGGTTGTTGTCGAAGCCGGTGTCGTTCGAGAAGCCATACAGCGCGCCGAATTTCAGGCCCGCATAGTTCACGCTCGCGTATTTGATCGAGTTGTTCACGCGAAACGAGTTGTTCAGGTTGTCGTTGTCGTACGGATGCGCGGACAGATTGTTGCCACCCGGATGCATGCCGGTGAAGCTCAACGGTGCGAGATAGTCGACCACCGAGTCGTACTGGCGGCCGAGCGTCACCGTGCCGGCGCGCGCGTTCGACAGGCCGGCATACGCCTGGTAGCCGAACAGTCGCCCGCCCTGGCGTAGCGTACCGTTCGTCACGCTAAAACCGTTTTCGATTTCGAATATCGCTTTCGTGCTGCCGCCGAGGTCTTCGCATCCGACGAGGCCCCAGTGGCTGCCTGTTACGTCGCCGCTTGCCTCTTGCCACGCGCTGTGGCCCTGGACGTTGTTGACGTAGAAAATGCCCGCGTCGATGAGTCCGTACAGCGTCACCGCCGACTGCGCGTCCGCGTGGCACGCGTAACCCGCCGCGCACACCGCGGCGATAAGAGTGCGTTTCATCCATTCCCCGTTGATAGCGCCCGGGCCGCATGCATTCGCACGCGGCCGGCATGGACCGGCGCGCGCGGCGTTGCATCTGGCAGGCGTGAAAGCCGGGCTGGCTGGGCCGCGTCGCGGCCGGCTGGCTATCCCCGGTGGAAGCTGTCGAGCATGTCGTCTGGAACCGGCGTCATGCATGGAGTGCGGCGGCCGGTCAGACGCCCGATCATCCGCACGTCATCGACAAAAACCGTAAGCGCATTGCAAGCAATTGCGCTTTGAAGCGATTGGCGTGCGCGGAAAGTGAAGCCCGGAAAATCGACATGCTATAGTGATTAATGAGAACGATTGCTATTTGAGGCGCCAACTTTAGCGACTGGATGTAATGGCAATGTGTTGAGGCGGCGCATTTTTGTAATGGAATGTGTCGACGCGCGAAACCCCGCGTTCGGCGGCTGCGAACGAGCAATCCGGCAGTAAAAAACCTGAGTTTCAGATGGACCATATTCTCGTCGTCGATGACGATCCGAACATCCGCCAACTGCTGCGCGACTACCTGCACAGCATGGGCTACCAGGCGAGCGCCGCGACGGGCGGCATGCAGATGAAGCAGGTGATGCACAGCGCACGCGTCGATCTGGTGGTGCTCGACCTGATGCTGGAAGGCGAGGACGGCCTCGACCTCACGCGCGAACTGCGGCGCGATCATGACGTGCCGATCATCATCCTGAGTGCGCGCGGCGCATTGCTCGACCGCATTCTCGGCCTTGAAATGGGCGCCGACGACTATCTGCCGAAACCGTTCGACCCACGTGAACTGGTCGCGAAGATCAAGGTGGTGCTGCGTCGCGCGCGTGGCGCGGCGCCCGCGCGCCGCGCCGCTGACGCGAGCTCGTATGTCGGCTTTGCCGGCTGGCGGCTCGATACGCGAATGAAGCAGATGCTGTCGCCGGACGGTGTGGTCGTATCGTTGGGCGGCTCCGACTATCGCACGCTGCGCACACTGCTCGATCATCCGAAACGGCCGCTGTCGCGTGAGTTTCTGCTCGATCATGTGTTTGGCAAGGAGCACACGCCGCTCGACCGTTCCATCGACGTCTGCATCAGCCGCTTGCGACATCATCTGAAGGACGAGGCGCGGCGCGCCGCATTGATCCGTACGGTGCGCAACGAGGGCTACATGCTGATGGCGGACGTCGTCTTCGAGGCGTGAGCCGCATGCCGATCAAACTGTGTTCGCGGCGCCGCATCGGGCTGCGCCTGCGGCTGCGCATCTGGCCCGACACGCTGTTCGGGCGGCTCGTGATGGTTCTCGCGATCGGCATGTTCGCGGGACAATTGCTCACCAGCACCATCTGGTTCGACACGCATAAGACCCGCGCGCTCGAGATGCCGGCCAGGCTCTTCGCCAGCCGTCTTGCCGACTCTGCGCGCCTGATCGCACTGGCGCCGGACGACGCGGCGCGCCATGCACTTGCGCAACAGCTTGGCGATGCGAACTATCGGCTGCAGTGGATGGCCGCGCCCTCGACGCACTCAGATGCGAGTTCCACGGCGCGATCGGCGACGGCTGCGGCCACGCATCATGCGCGAGGCACGGCCGCCGTTGTGCCGCACACGCCGATCGCCGGGCAGGTCACGGGCGATCTGATTCGCGGCGTGCTGCAGCGGCGCATCGGTGCGCCAGTCGAGATGCGCGTGTTCGACGCTCAGGTGCGCGACGACGGCGGGCATGGCGGCATCCTGAGCCTGTTCGATTCGCGGATGCCGACCGGCGACTTCCACGTGCAGCTGAAATTGCATGGCGATGATTGGCAAGGCTGGCTCGACGCGCACGCGAACGAAGGTCAGGCCGATGGGCAGATTGAGCCGGGTTCGCTGGTGTTCGGCTACCTGGTACGGATCTATCTGATCCGCTTCACCGCGGTATGCGTGCTCGCGCTGATCGCGGTGCGATTCGCTGTGCAGCCGCTGCGGCATCTCGCGAAAGCGGCTGACGCGCTCGGCCGCAATATCCATCGTCCGCCGCTGCCGGTGACCGGCCCGTTCGAAGTGCGACGCGCCGCGCAGTCGTTCAACACGATGCAGCGGCAACTCGTCGACAGCATCGCGCAACGTACGCGCTTTCTGACCGCGGTGTCGCATGACCTGCGCTCGCCGCTTACGCGTTTGCGGCTGCGTGCGGAGATGCTGCCGGACCCGGCGTGGCGCGAGCGGCTGCGCGGCGACCTCGACGAAATGGAAGCGATGGTGAATGCGACGCTCGACGCGGTGCAAGGCGTCGAGATCACGGAGACGCGTCACGAGATTGATCTTGACTCGATGCTCGAAGGTCTTGCACAAGACCTGCGCGAAGCGGGCCATGTGGTGAGCGTCACGGGCAGCGCGGGGCAGCCGGTGCCCGGCTATCCGCGCAACCTGAAGCGCTGCCTGCAGAACTTGCTGGACAATGCGATCCGCTACGGCGAGAGCGCCGCGGTGCAGGTGACGGCCAGCGGGCGCAGCGTGCGGATTGTGATTAGCGATCGCGGGCCGGGTATCGCTGATGCGACATTGCGCGAGCGGGTATTCGAGCCGTATTTCAGGATTGCGTCGCGACGCAGCGCAGAAGGCACCGGGCTCGGCCTGACTATCGCGCGCAGCGTCGCGGCCGCGCACGGCGGCACGTTGACGCTGGAGAATCGCGCGCCGCGAGGGCTTGACGCGGTGCTGACGCTGCCGCACGCAGGCTGAGCGCGAACCAGCTGCGCGCGTTTCAGTTCGTGTCCCGCTTCGTCGGGCGGTCCGGTCTCGGGCCCGGTTTCACATCCCGCTCTCGACCCGCATCCGGGTCTTCATCCGTGTCACGCTCGTCACGCGCACCATTGCGCGATCCGGCAGCAGCACGACCGTCGGCGGCGAGATCGTCCTGCGGCTCGCCGCGCCCGTTCAGTTGCGCCACCGACAGCCGGCCATCTTCCGGCGCAAGCACCGAGCGCTGCGGATTGGTCATCGCAATGCCCTTCTCACGGAAGCGCTCGAAAATGCGCCGGTTGAATTCGCGCTGTACACCCCAGCGCGCCGAGTCGCGGCACTGCACCTGGCCCGCCAGCGTAACTGACGCGCCGTCGACCGCATCGACGCCCCAGAAAGCGAAGTCCGACAGAATGCCGTCCTTGAAGCGATCGTCTTCGCGCAGCGACGCGCCGATTTCCTTCAGCGTTTCGATCGCGAGATCGAGGTCCGCGCCGAACATGATGCTCACCCTGACCGCGGCGTTGCCGAGGCCGCGATTCGTGTTGTTCACCGTCGATACCGAACTGAACGGCACCGTGTAGAGCGAGCCGTCGCCGCCGCGCAGCCGGACGGTGCGAATCGACAGATATTCGACGGTGCCGGACACGCCCGCGAGCGTGACCCAGTCGCCGACCTGCATCGCGTTTTCCATCAGCAGAAAAATGCCGGTGATGAAATCCTGCACGAGCTTTTGCGAGCCGAAGCCGAGCGCGACGCCGAAGATGCTCGCGCTCGCGAGCAGCGGCGCGGTGTTCACGCCGAGCTCGCTCAGGCCCGTCAGGACCACGACCAGCGCGATCACGACGAGCAGCGCGCTGCGCAGCATCGGCAGCAGCGTGCGCAGCCGCGCCGCGCGTAGCAGATCGCCGCTTGCCGTCCAGCGCGCCAGGCGCCGTTCAACCGAAACGTTTACGGCCTCCCACACGAAAAGCGCGATAAACGCGGCGACGAAGATGGTCACGAGCGCGGACGCGAGCCGGTGGCCGACCGTGCCTTCCGCGAAAAACTGCCATACGTTGATATGCCAGACCTGCAACAGGATCAGCACGGTCACGACCGCGATGGCCACATACACGATGCGGCGCGCGAGCGGATAGTAACGGTACGCATGCTGATGGACGAGCGTGTGCGAATCCTCGTCTTCCGCGCGAAAGAGACGTCCAAGTGCGCCGAATACGATGATCGACGCGACGCGTGCGCCAATCAGCACCGCGACAGAAATACCGCCGAGATGCAACAACGTCCGGTAGCCGTTCTGCACGTCGAGCGCCCAGACGAACCACAGCGCCATCACGATGAAGATCGCGATGCCGGTCCACAGGTCGATGAACCCTTCGCCGACCAGCTTGACCGGACTGCTGCTGTCCTGCGCGCGCGCCAGGATGGCTTGGGCGACCGGCTTGCGGCATTGCAGGATCATCACCGACAGCAGCACATGACCCGCCAGTGCGACGAGTTTGACGAGCGCCAGATGCGCGGATTCGGAGAGGCCAAGCGCAAGCGCGATTTCGACCAGCGCGATGCCGCCACCGATCGAGCTGACAATCCAGATCACCCAGCGCTGCACGAAAATCGCCCAGCGGTCCGGCATCCGGAACAGTCGCAGCGCCGGTGCGTCGGGCTGCAGGAAGAAGCCGCAAACGATCACGATCGCACGGCAGATCACATACAGGTCGATCAGCGTATTGAGCGCGTGATCTTGCGGCGAGTCGTCCTCGGAGAGGATCGACATCAGCACGCTCGCCACCGCGACGAACACGGCAAGCGGTAGCAGGCGCAGCAGCAATTGCAGCGCGGCGAGCGGCAGCCGTTGCAGCAGGGTCCAGTGCGTCGCCGCCTGGCGCTGGCTGCGCACTTCCTTCTGATACTGCTCGGTGCTGGTAGCGGAAGCGGGTATCTCCGGCGGCGCGGGCGCAGCGGACACGGGCGCGCCCGCCGCTCGCGCGGCTTCGGTGTCCGCGTCATCGTCCGGCGCGATGCCGAGCACGGCCTCGCGATACTTGCGGCGCGCGGCGATCGCGACGCGCGCGCGCCGCAGCAGCCGGCGCGCGATCCATTCGATCGCGATCGCCGGCAGCAGCGTGGCGACGATTGCGAACAGAATGCCTGCCAGCTTTGCGCGCTCCTGCGGGTTTTGCACTTCACCGTGCCACCAGGCGCGCATGGAATTCGTGTCGAGCAGCACGATGGTCGAGCGCTTGATCGATGCGCCGGCTACTTCGAGCCAACTGGCGCCCTGACGCGCCAGTTGCGCCGCAAGGCCGTTCGATTTGAGCGCGCGCGGGGTGCTCGCGGCCGAAGCAGGCGCCGCAGTGGCTGCAGCCGGGCTGGCCGGGACGGCCGGCGTCGCGAGCGCGCCCGCGGCGGCGATGGCGTGCAGTGTGTCGGTCACTTGCGCGCGACGTTGCGGATCGTTCAGGACGTCGAGCGCCTGGCGGGCCTGGTCGGGGGTGAGTTTGACAGCAGGTGCGGGAGAGGGCACCGCGTCGCTGGCGGCCGCCGGCGGCGTCGACGAATCGGTCGCGGCGGCGGCAAGGGCCGGCAGCGTTAGTACGACAAAAAACCAGGCAATGAATAGTTTGCGCATAGAACGTTGAGGCGGCGTCGCAGCGCCGGGTCGGATCAAATCTAATAAAAGTAAAAACGACTGCTTGAGGGACTGCAAGTTCCTTGAATGGGGCGGAATCGGTGGTGGTCGCGGCCGCAACTTGTGTGCCCAAAGCTTTCTGACGTTCCCGCGGGACAGGTCAGATGGCCGCGATTGTGCCCTCCGCGCGCCGGCATCGGCATGTCGCGCGTCGTTACCTGCGCCGCCCAATCATCAGCGCCGCACACAGCGCACCGCCCAGGGCACCGGCCGCGCAAACCAGCGCCACCGCGCGAAACGCCGTATCAAGCGCCGCACGCTCCGCGAGCGCAACCCGCCCGTCGCGCTGTGGTGCGAGCCGGTCGAATTGCTTCGCACTGGGCGCAACCGAGCGTAGCACCGCGCTTGCCTCGTGCGGAATATGCAACGCATCGAGCCGTGCCGACAGCGCTGCCTCATGTGTCCATGTGAACACGATCCCCAGCGCCGCAATCGCGATCAGGCTTGCGACACGCGCGGCCGCATTATTGATACCCGATGCGAGACCAGTGCGTTCGCTGTCCACCGACGCGATGACAGTCGTCGTCAGCGGCGTCACGCTCAGCGTCATCCCGAGACCGACTACCACGAGCGCCGGGAGGAATGCGCTCCAGTACGACGCATCGCCGCCAAAAAGCGGCACGAGCGCGAATAGCGCAAAGCCCGCGGCGGTGACGATCGACCCCGCGGTCAGCAGCGCGCGCGGCCCGAAACGGTCCGTGAGCCCGCCGCCCGCGAAGCGCGACAGTCCGCCGATGATCAACGGAATCGGCAGCAGTGCGGCGCCTCCTTGCGTCGCGGTGAAACCGTGCGCGCGAATCAGCGTGAACGGCAGAAAGAACAGCGTGCCGCCGAGACCGAAATAGAGCAGCAGCGTCACCAGATTTGCGCCGCTGAAGTCGCGAGATTGAAATACGTCGAGCGGCATCATCGGTTGCCTGCTGGTCGCTTCGATCATCACGAAGCCGATCAGCACGATACCGCCGCCCGCCACTGACGCAAGCACGGCGGGCGACACGAAGCCGTGGGTCGTCGCGAGCGTGAGCCCGTACGCCACGGCGCCGAGGCCCACCGCGGCAGCCGCCGCGCCGCCCCAGTCCATGCGCCGCGGCGCGTTCGGCTGGTGGCTGTCGGGCACCGCGAGCAACGCCAGCACGACGGTCGCCGCGGCGATCGGCAGATTCAGGAAGAAGATCGCGCGCCACGACCACGCATCGACCAGCCAGCCGCCCGCGACCGGCCCAAACGCCGACGTGATCGCGGCACACCCGGCCCAGATGCCGATCGCACGGCCACGCTCGGCGTCGTCGAACACCGCGCCGATGATCGACAGGCTGCTCGGCACGAGCAGCGCGGCGCCGACTCCTTGCACCGCGCGCGCGCCGATCAGGGTCGCGGAATCGGGCGCAAGCCCGCACGCCGCCGACGCGAGCATGAAAATCACGATTCCGCAGACAAATATCCTGCGCCGGCCGTAGCGATCACCGAGCGCGCCGCCGACCAGCACCAGCGACGCGAGCATCAGCAGATAGGCGTCGACGACCCATTGAATCGCCGCCACGCTCGCGTGCAGTTCCGCCTGCAGTGCGGCCAGCGCGACATTGACGACCGAGCCGTCGATAAACGCCATGCTCGAACCGAGGATCGTGGCCACGAGGGCAAGCCGCTTATAGCGGCACGGGCGGTCGCGCGGGGAGCCGCGCGCGCCGACGATAGCGAGTTCGTCGCACGGGCTTGCGCTCACCGCGACGGCCGGGCGGTACGATGGCGCGCCGCGCGTGGGGGGATCGGAACGATCGGGATCGGGAGGGGCCAAGTTCGCTTCCGTGCCGGTGATACGGTCAAGCATAACAACGGCGGCGGATGGTATGCAGCGCCGCGTGCAGTCCGCACGCGCCCAAGCCGTCGCCGCATCCGGCGGCTGGCCGGCGCTGGATGATGGTCGCCGAATCCTGGCGGGTAACGGGCACGGTCGCCTATGTCGCTATTGAGCGCGCTGATTGGACGGTGGCAACTGCCATTACGAACATGATGACGGCAATAACGACATCCAAAGAGACGCGAGACGAGGTTTCGCATCGACCCAGATCGGATTGCATGAATCGCAAATAACAGCACCACGCAGTGGAGAGTGTTTCAAGCTGCCGCGCTGAACGGGTTATTTCCGAAGGCTTGATGGCTTTCGTTAGCGACAGCTACGAGATCGAGTTGTTTGCAATTCATGAAGCTCGTATACTTTCTCGTCAAATCAGGTATGACAAAGTAGACGATGGATAAACGCGCAACCGGTACACATGGGTTAGTCACAGCATGATCCATGTATGGAATCCGATTGTCGGAGAGCAGAGTGAGTAATGACCCCGTGATCACGATCATTTCATCGTCCGCTAATCGAACTACAAGCCGCTCGCCACGCGGGAAAATCACCAGCCCGTCCCGATTCCCCTTTATGATTGACAGTAAATGTCCGTCCTCGTGACGGTTTTGCAAATACTCACGGTCCGGTCTTCTCGGCGGCTTGTGGTATGCGCAAAGCTGTATGTAGGAACTATTTCGGATGTCGACTGGATCCGAAACATTGAAAAAACCGCAGATCGAATCCAATACACCTTGCGCGACTTCCGAGATCCCGGACTCATAGCCGCATATTGCACGATAAAACTCGGATCCTGAAAACGCGTGGGCTTCGTGACGGCGCCTGTCCTTGTGCCAGTAGCAATAGCGTTCACACAAGTCAGGCTGATGCGTTGCTTTGGCGTATTCCATGCCGAACGGCAGAAAACCATCGGTATGGTCGGGAAAGGAAAATTCGGACTTCACATCCGAACCGACATTAGCATACAAGTCGAGTGCATCCCAGAAATGCGCCTGCAATGCGATCGGTAGTTTGTTAATACTCCATCCGGAATGAATTAACTCCCGGGCGCATTCCGGGAAATCTATCTGATCGTTTATCCGGGTCGATGATGCGGTATTGGTACTCGCGTGTTTCGATAAATCAGATTGCATGGTGAGACTCGATATGAAGCATGAAAATTTACTTCTGTCATGAGGATTTGCTGTGCGCTGCGGAGAGCTCCTTTCTCGCGGGAGGATTCCAGCCTGCTAATTTTTATATTAAACAGATTAGCGGCGGACAGGAATTCATGCAAATTATTTTTTGTGCCGCATTAGAACGTCGGATAAAATCATGAGAGTTTCTGGTTAAATAACCACAGATGGAAACGAAATCGTTGAATCATTTCCGGAGGATATTTTTCATTTTTCTCGCGAAAAATCAGCTAACGTGCGCGCACGCGAGGAGTGCCGGAACGCGCCGCGCCGTTGTCGTTCGAGGGCGCGACGCGCGGTTGATGGATTAGCGATCGTATCGATCAGACAGTCGCGCAGCGCGACGGCCTTGCTTCGGTTCGCGAGATGCCGTGGCGAAACGAGATAAATGCCGCATGCTGCGCGAGGCCTCGTTTAACAGCCTGCCTGACTAGAGTGCGGCGGCAGGCAGCGGCCGTATGTGCCGATCGTGGTCGTCCGCAGCAGGCTCGTCGGGGTCCTGATCGTCGCTTGCAGACCCGTGCCGGCGTCCCTGCCGCATCGACGTGATATCGCTTTGTATCCGGTTCGCGTTCATCAGCCGGTACAGCGTCGCGCGCGATACGCCGAGTTCGGCCGCCGCGGACGACAGGTTGTGACCATGTCGGCGCAGCGCTTCCTCGATCGCCTCGATTTCCGCCTGCGTACGGATCTCGGCAAGCGTCTTCGGACGTGCGTTGTTCGCAACAGGCAAGCCGAGGTCCGCTTCGGTAATGAACCGTCCTTCAGCCATCACGACTGCGCGCCGCACGCAGTTGATCAGTTCGCGCACATTGCCCGGCCATGCAAAGTTCGACATCGCGACCACCGCGCCGCTCGAAAAGCCGCGAATCTTGTGAGTGCCGTCCTGCCGGTACATGCTGAGCGCGTAGTCGGCGAGCAGGCGAATATCGCTACCGCGCTCGCGCAGCGGCGGTTCGTCCAGACGCAGCACGCACAGCCGGTGATAGAGGTCGGCGCGAAAGCGCCCGTCGCTGACCGCCGCTTCGAGGTCGACGTGGGTCGCGGAGATCACGCGTACGTCGACCTTGATCAGCGCATTGCCGCCGAGACGCTCGATCGTCCCTTCCTGCAGAAAGCGCAGCAGCACCGCCTGGCATTCGTGCGGCATGTCGCCAATCTCGTCGAGAAAGAGCGTGCCGCCGTCCGCGTGCTCGATGCGGCCGATCTTCTTCTGCAGCGCGCCGGTGAACGCGCCGCGTTCGTGGCCGAACAACTCCGCTTGCAACAACGTCGGCGGAATCGCCGCGCAATTGATCGCGACAAACGACCGCTTCGCGCGCGCCGAACAGTCGTGCACGGCCCGCGCAGTCAGCTCCTTGCCGGTGCCCGATTCGCCGGCGATAAACACCGGCGCGTCGGTCTGAGCGCACTTGTCGAGGCGCCGGTAGAGCCGCTGCATCGGCTCGCTGTGGCCGACCATCCCGTGCCGGCCAAGCGACGGCTTCGGCTTCACGCTCGTGCGGCGCAAGCTCGAAAGCCCATGCGCGTGGCCGAGCGCGAAGACCAGCCGGTCGTTCAGGCAGGGCTTCGTGACGAAGTCGAAGCAGTAGTCGAGGATAAAGCGACTGGTCGGTTCGTCGTCCGAGCGGCCCGGCGCAATCTGCGCGACCCAGTTCGTCTCGCCACGCTGCATGAAGGATTCGAGCGCGGACAGGTGCTGCGCGGCACAGTCTTCAGGCAGGTCGACGAGGCCGACCTTGATGTCGCCGCGGTCGAGCAGACGCTCGGCGAGGGCAGGCGTTTTCGCATGGACGACATGCCAGCCGGCCGCCGTCAGGAATTGCGCGAGAGGCTCGTCCAGTGCGGATGAGATGCAAAGCACGGTGCGCTCGGCGGCGCCCGTCGTTGAGGTGGAATGCATGGTACCCCCCGGTTGGATATTGGCCGGGCGCGGCGGCACGCGGCCAGTGATCCTTCGATTTCGACAGCGGTCGTTATGGCCCGGTCCGTCTTCGCGAACCTGATCGTGCGTTGCACGTGCTGCGTTTGCGTTCCGCGTTTGCCTACGTGTCGCGCCGCATTGCGCCGTGCCGCAGTGGTCCGCCCGACGGGACATTCCTTTGCGCTCCTGCACATTTCCGTCGCCGTGGGCGACGTTCCTATCGTCGCATGAATACGGCACGTGAAGTAAAAATAATGGAAAGGTCAACGCGTTTGTATAAGCACAAATCAGGATGCAGAAACCGGCCGCGCGGTCGTGCGGCCCGCCGGTGATTCATCGGCGAACAACACGAAGCCTCGCCAGGAAAGGCTTGCGCGCCGACCCGTATCAACCGGGAATCAACCCAGTGAACGTTTCAAACGCGTGCATCGCGCGTTGTCTCAATGTTGCGACATATTTGCCACGCCATGTCTGACGTGAATCCGGCCCGCTCGGCGGCCGGCAGATTTGACCGCAAAGTCATAGCCGTCGCGGGTTTGCGGACACGTCACGGTCTTTCTTACCGGCGCCGCCTGGCTCTTTCGCACGCGATTCGCATACCGAACCCTATTCAAAAAATGTTTCGGTCCCGAAACGTCGGCAACCTGAAAGACAGATCCGCCCATGTTCGCCAGCGCACCAAGCACGGTGCCACAAGGGTTTGCGCCCTCATGGCACACCCATTGCGATAGCTCGGCCACAACGGATTCGTTGCTGTCCGGAAACATCGGTCGAAACAGTGAACCGGGACTGGGCAGCAATTTGGGGACTTTGCGTTTCGCGGTCGGGGACTACCGCGAGACGTGGAGGCGGCGGGGCCAAATGGGGGGCGACGTCGGAAGAAGAGTGGAGCGAATGATTCGTACATCGTACGGATCATTCGCGACCACCGGGACGAAGCAACCGGGAGGCGATGCCGATTTGTCCGTCCGCCTTGGGCGGGCAGTTGCCGATGCGTATCCAGGCGCAGCGGCTTTTTACGGTAGTTCAACTTCACTCTACGGGGGTTAGCATGAAGAAGGCGATTCAACAATTTCTGCGTGACGAAGAAGGTGCGGCAGCAATCGAGTACGGACTGCTGGTGGGTCTGATTTCGGTGATGATCATCGGCGGCGCGACGCTTGCCGGCGCGAGCATCCAGACCATTTTCAACACCATCTCCACCGCGCTGCAGACGGCTTCGAAGAACACCGGCACCTGAGCGACGCGGCTCCCGCGAAGCCCGCTCTGCCGCGCAAGCAACGCGGCGGGGCAGAGCCGGGCCGGCCGGGTCCGCACGCGCCGCAATGGTCTGCGCGCCAGGCCAGCAGCGTCGCGAGTTTCACAGCGCACCGCATACACCGGAGACGTCGATGAACGCCGTTCCTTTTCCGCTCGGACCCTGTGTCCTGTTGCTGGTGATCACCGCCGCCGCGCTCGACCTGCGCACGCGCCGCATTCCGAACTGGCTGGTCGCGACGGCGCTGGTCGCCGCGCTGCCCGCGCAATGGATGCTGTACGGCGCAGTCGATGGCCTGGCCGTCTGGTTCGCCGGATCGCTGGTCGGCGGCCTGATCTTCCTGCCGGGATACATGGTGCGCGCGGTCGGTGCCGGCGATGTCAAGTTGATGGCCGCGGTCGGTGCGTGGTTCGGCATAAGCGGCGCGATTGAGACCGCGATGATCGCCTGCGCGATCGGCGGGGTCTGGGCGCTGACCGTGATGCTGCTGAAAAGGCGCATGAAGGACGGCTTGTCGAACACGTACTCGATGCTGCTTTCAGTGACGGGCGGGTGGCGGCAGGTCGTGCAGCACGGAGAGGTGATGCGTGCATTGTCGGTCGGCCGGATGCCGTTCGGCGTCGCGATCGCGATCGGCGCGTTGAGCACGATGGTGTTGAGCGTGCAGTAACACGAAGCACCACAGAGCAACGAGAGTCAGACCTGCGCAGACAGGCAGAGGCTCCGCGAGGCAGGACCCGCATGTGGGGGCGTGCGGATAACGGGCGGGACAAGCACAACAACTATCACAAGCAGTGAAGCAAGCAGGCGAGAAGGCCGGACACAGATCGGGCCGGATAACGGGGCAGGAAGCGAACCAAAAAGCGAAACAAGAAGCGCAACAAAAAGCTGACCAGATACGGGGGAAGTCAGATGAACAACGCTCATGGACCGGGCGAGGCTGGGCTGCGCGATATCGATACGCACGATATCGGGTCGCGCGGCAATGCATCACAGGCGGCGGGTGTGGGCCGTGCCCCGCAGACTGTGGGCCAGACCGGCCTCGACCTGCCGTTTCTCGCCGAGCTGACCGCGAAGGCCGCCGCGGTCGAAGGCAAGATCAGCCTGGCGCATCTGGTGGAGCGCCTGAAGCTGGCGATACCGGTACTCGACGAAGTCACAGGTTTCATGATTCGCGAGCGCCAACTCGAAGTCACGCACCGGGGAGCGGCCGACTTCGACGTGCAGTACCAGTTGACCGAAGAGGGCCGCGTACGCGCGATCGGCTATCTCGCGCGGTGCGCGTATGTCGGCCCTGCGCCGGTCACGCTCGACGCGTATGTGCAAGCGGTCGCGCGCCAGTCGGTGAACCTGATGCGCATCTCGCGGCCGTTCGCACGCGCCGCGCTGGCCGGGCTCACGCTGACCGAGACGATGGTCGACGAAGTGGGCGGCGCGATGAACTCGGGCCGGCCGATCCTGCTGTACGGTCCGGCCGGCGGCGGCAAGACGCATCTGGCCGAAGCGCTGGCGCGGCTGATGCCGGGTACGATCGACGTGCCGTACGCGCTGCTGATCGACCGCTCGATCGTGCAGATCTTCGACCCGCTCGTACATGTGCCGTGCGCCGCCGCGGCGCATGGCGAAAGCACCGCGGATGCCTGCCCGCCCGCGCGGGTCACCTCGCTGACGATGCCCGCGGACCGCCGCTGGCAGCGCTGTGAACGGCCGGTCGTGATGGCCGGCGGCGAGCTGACGCTCGACATGCTCGAGCTCTGCTATGACGTCGGCGCCGGTTTCTATCAGGCGCCCGGCCACGTGAAGGCGAACAACGGCCTGTATATCGTCGACGACCTGGGCCGTCAGCGCGTCGCGCCGCAAGATCTGCTGAACCGCTGGATCGCCCCGCTCGGGCGCGGCATCGAAACGCTGTCGCTGCAAAACGGCGCGCGCTTCCAGCTGCCGTTCGACGTGCGCCTCGCGTTCTCGAGCAACCTCACGCCCGACCAGCTCGGCGACGACGCATTTCTGCGGCGCCTCGGCTGCAAGCTGTACGTCGGGCCGCTGCCGCAGCACGAGTACCGCTTGCTGTTCACGAATCTATGCGGGGAATTGGGCGTGCGCTGCGACGACGATGCATTCGATTTTCTGGTTTACCGGTTACATCAGCCGGCCCGCCGTCCGCTGCTTGCGTGTTATCCGCGCGATCTGCTGAGCCTCATGGTGGCGCATGCGGCCTACCGTGAAGAGCCGCCGGTCGCGACGCCCGACACGCTGCAGCGCGCGTGGAACAGCTATTTCGCCAACACGGGTGCGCCGGACATGTTGCCGGTGCGGCCGAATCACGCGGGCGACGTGATCCGGCGCTTCGCGACCGCGTAGTCCGCCCATGCAACGAGCGCCATCAAGAATCGAGTAACGGAATCGGTAGGAGACCGGATATGAACAACTCACGCGCGATATTCATGCTGCTGCTCGCGACGGCGGCAGGCCTGGCGGCGGTGGTCTTCGGCTCACGCTGGATGATCTCGCAGACAACATCGTCGAGCGCGAAAGTCGTCGTCGCGACCGCCGATATCAGCCTCGGCCAGCGCCTCACGCCCGACGTGCTGAAAGTGGTCGACTGGCCGTCGACCAGCGTGCCGCCAGGCACGTTCAGCGACCCGCAGAAGCTCGACGGCCGCGTGCTGAAGGAAAGCACGCTGCACGGCGAACCGGTGCTTGAAGCGAAGCTGTCGCCGGTCGGCACGGTCGGCGGCCTGTCGGCGGTGATCAATGAAGGCAAGCGGGCGATCACGGTGCGCGTGAACGACGTGATCGGCGTCGCGGGCTTCGCGCTGCCGGGCAACTACGTCGACATCATCGTCAACACCGAGAAAGATCCGGGCATGGCGACGGGTTCGCGTGATCAGCACATCTCGAAGATCGTGCTGGAAAAGATTCTGGTGCTCGCGATCGCGCAGGAAGTCGCGCGCGACGAGACCAAGCCGAAAGTGGTCGACGCGGTGACGCTCGAAGTCACGCCCGACCAGGCAGAGAAGATCGACCTGGCACGCAGCATCGGCACGTTGTCGCTGGTGCTGCGCAATCAGGTCGACCCACAGGCGGCGACGACCGCCGGCGCGACGCGCACGACACTGCTTGACGTCGCTGTGCCCGCGCCGGCTTCCGCGCCCGCACCGGCGCCCCGCGTGATCCGCAAGGTTGTCGCACGCGAGCCCACGAATTGCGTGCGGGTGATCGTCGGCGGCGAGACGACGAAGGAATGTTTCTGAGCGAATCGCCTTAAGCGGTTCGGCGACCGGACGCACCGCGGCGGCAGCAAAGCAACAGAGCAGGCGGCAACGAACAACAGGCAGTACGCAGCACGCAGCTACTCATATAAGCGGTAAAGGCAGTACGTGAACGGGGGAAGGACATGGACGCGAAATCGGCTCGTCTGGCGCATTGGTCGCAAAGGCGTGAAGCGAGGAAGCAACGACCGGCGGTGGCCAGTATGGCGCTGACCGTTATGTTGGGAACGATCGGCGCGTTCCTGTGGGTGCTGCCGACCGCGCAGGCGGAGAGCATCGGCGATCGGACCGCGTCGGCTGGCATGATCGCAAGGACGATGCCGGCTGCCGCGATGCAGGCAGTGGTGCTGCCGGCCGCCGACGTGCCGCTGCCGCAAATGCCGGTCACGGTCGCCGCGAACGCGCCGGTCCACGCCGCGCTGGGCGCCGCCGGTGCCGCCGGCGGCCTGGCGATGGTGAGCGGCGGCAAGGGACCGAACTGCACGGGGCAGGTGAGCGAGCAGAGCACGGTCACGGTGCCGCTTGGCAAATCGACGCTCGTCAATCTGGGCGAGCCGGTCCGCCAGCGCACGGTCGGCAATCCGGCGATCGTGCAGACCATGCTGGTGTCGCCGCAAACCCTGTATCTGCTGGGCTCCGACATCGGCACGACCAATATGATCGTGCAGGGCAGAAGCGGTTCGTGCAGCGTAATCGACGTGGTGGTCGGCGCCGATCCGGCCGGGCTGCAGCAGACCATTCTGCGGCTGATGCCGAACGAGCGCGGTGTGCAGGTGATGGCGGCGGGCGACGCGCTGGTACTGACCGGCACCGTGAGCGACGCGACGGTGGCGACGCGGATCATCGATCTCGCGCACGCGTTCACGTCACGCCCGAATTCGGCGCTGCCGCAGCCGTCCGGACACGCAGCGGCGGCGCCTGCAGGCGCGGGCCCGCTGCCGATTGCCGCCATCATGCCGGTCGGGTTCGGCGGCGGCGCGGCCCCGGGACTGAATGGTGGCGCGGACAAATCGCAGCGCGTGATCAACATGATGCAAGTCGCCGCGCCGCAACAGGTGATGCTCGAAGTGAAGGTGGCTGAAGTGTCGAAGACGCTGATCGACCAGCTCGGCGCACAGGCCAACCTGCAAGGCAGCATCGGCAGCTGGAGCTTCGGTCTGCTCGCGCAATTCCTGTCGGGTGGCCTCGGCCTCGCGGCCGCATCGAAAGCGAACAACTTGCCGCTTAGTCTCGCGATCGATGCACAGAAGACCGACCAGCTGGTGAAGATTCTCGCGGAGCCGAACCTGATGGCGATCAGCGGCCAGGAAGCAAGCTTCCTCGCGGGAGGCAAGGTATTCATTCCGGTGCCGCAAAGCAACGGCACGGGCGGCACGACCATCACCCTGCAGGAAGAGCCGTTCGGCGTCGGCCTCACGTTCACGCCCACGGTGCTGGAGAACGGTCGCATCAACCTGAAAGTCGCGCCGGAAGTGTCCGAGCTGTCGCCGACCGGCGTCGCGGTCACGGCGGCCGGCGTGAACTCGACGGCGATCCTGCCGCTTATCACCACGCGGCGCGCCACCACGACGTTACAGGTGTACGACGGCCAGAGCTTTGCGATCGGCGGCCTGTTGAAGAGCAATGTGACAGGCACGATCAAGGCATTGCCCGGCGTCGGCGAAGTGCCGGTGCTCGGCGCGCTGTTTCGCAGCACGAACTTCCAGGAAGACAAGACGGAACTCGTGTTCGTCGTGACGCCGCGTCTCGCGAAACCGCTGCCGAGGGCGTATCCGATGCCGACGGATAGCTTCGCGAACGTCAATGAAGGCGTCGTCTACGCGACCGGCAATATGGAAGGCAGCAAGCCCGCGGCGCCGGTCGCGCCGGCTTCGGGTGTACCGGCTGTGCCAGGTGCGCCGGCCATCGTGCCCGAACCGTCGGGCAGCGTGCCGGCCGGCCATGCTACGCCAGCGCAGACGGCGCCGCAGCCGGTCCCCGGAGCAGCCGGTGCGGTCGGCCAGGAGCCAGTGGCAGGCGGCGCGCCAGCGGGGGCCTCGAACCTGAATACACCGGTTGCGCCGGTTACCCCGCTATCGCCTGTCACGCCTGGAGCGCCCGGTGCGCCCGTGCCGCACCCCGGCCCGTCCACCAATGCCGCCGCGCCGCCGGTCTCGAGTCCGCCGCAGCCATCCGCCGCTGCCGCCGCGATCGCGACGCAGATGGCGAGGACGGCTGCATCCGACGCGCCGCACGGACCGCCGGTCTTGAGCCCAGCGCAGCCACCCGGGGCCGCAGCGGCAACCGCGGTCGCGACGCAGATGGCGAGAGCCGCTGCGCCCGACGAGCCGCAGGTGCAGCCGGTCTCAACCGCGCGCGTGGAGAGCGAGCCGCTGGCCGCGCAACCCAACGTGCCGCCGCCCGCGACGCTGCACTGACTCGCTGAACCCTATCGATGGAGACCAGCATGAACACATTCCAGATCCTGCTGCGCATTGCAATCAGTCTCGGCGCATGCGCGGCGCTCGGCGGATGCCTGACGTCGACGCCGGCCTGGGACCACAACTTCGGCTCTGCCGTCACGCAAATCCGCGAGATGCAGACGCTCAACCCGGACGCATCGAATAACACCAATCCGGTCGCGGGCGTCGACGGACGCGCGGCCGATGCCGCGCAGACCGCGTACTTCAAGTCATTCACCGCGCCGACGCCGCCGACCAACGTCTTCGCGATTGGCGTCGGCAGCGGGACGAGCAACTAATCCGCGTGCCGGCCCGAGTAGACCGGCCCGGCACAGGTGGTGAGGGAGAGTCAACATGATCGATATTCTTCTGGTTTCGGCGAACGACACATGCGCCACGCAAATCGGCGCGATGCTGCGCGATAGCGGCATCGCGCACACGCTGCGGACCGAATCGGGCGCTGCGCGAGCGCTGGTGAAACACGCGTCGCTGATCAGAAAGGCCGATCTGCTGATCATCGAAGACAGCACGCTTGCGGCCGCCGACCTTGCAGCGATCGAGGAGGCCAGCGGGCACGCGCCGAATCTCAGCTGCATGCTGGTCACCGCCGAGGTGTCGACCGACATGCTGAAGGCCGCGATGCGCGCGGGCGTGCGCCATGTGCTGTCATGGCCGCTCGACGCGACCGCGTTCGCGCGCGAGCTCGCGCACGTCGCCGGCAAGAAGAACGCGCACACGCGCCGCGCGGGACGCGTGCTGGCGTTCGCCGCCGGCAAGGGCGGTTGCGGCACGACGCTGCTCACGGCCAACGTGGGCTACGCACTCGCGGCTGCGCGCGACAAGCGCGTGCTGCTGATCGACCTGAATCAGCAATTCGCCGATGCGAATCTGCTGCTGTCGGACAAGACGCCGCCCGCGACGCTGTACGACCTCGGCACGCAGATCGACCGGCTCGACGCAGCCTTCTTCGAAGCCTGCGTCGCACGCGTGCATCCGAATCTCGATGTGCTCGCGGGCGCGGGCGACCCGGTCAAGGCGGCCGAACTGCGCGCATCGCATCTGCAGCGCGTGCTCGCGCTGGTGCGCGACCAGTACGACATTGTGCTGTGCGACGTCGGCCAGAGCATCAATCCGCTGTCGATTCACGTGCTCGACCAGAGCGATGCGGTCGGCGTGGTGCTGCAGCAGACCGTGCCGCATCTGCACGCGACGCGGCGCCTGCTCGACCTGTTCGGCCAGTTGGGCTACGCATCGAGCAAGACACGGCTGATCGTCAACCACTACGACAAGCGCGAGCAGGTCGGGCTCGACGCAATCGAGCGCACGCTTGGCATGAAGCCCGCGCACCTGCTGCCGCACGACGCAAAAAGCGCACGCCATGCGGTGAACCAGGGCGTGCCGCTCTATACGGTGGCGAAGAACGGCGCGCTGACGAAAAGCATCGATGCACTCGCGACGCTGCTGTGTCCGCTCGAAACCGCGCCGCGCAAACGGATGTTCGCGCGGCTTTTCACGGCGAAACCGGGCACGCGGCAGCAACTGAAGCCTGGCCACTAATACACGAAGCGCACCATCCAGCCGGAGACCAGCATGTCATTGCGCGAGCAACTCCTGATGCAAAGCGACCTTGTCGCCGACACGCCGGCCGCGGGCGCGGCCTCTTGCGCATCGCAGGATACGAAGGCGGCGCGCCAGGCGTACCAGCAGCTGAAGATGAGCATCCACCAGACGATTATCGAACGCGTCGAACTGGACAAGCTGCAGCGGCTGTCGACCGAACAGGTGAAGCGCGAGCTCGCCCAACTGGTCGAGCGGATCGTCGACGAAGACAAAGTGCCGATGAACGAGTTCGAGCGCAAGCGCCTGGTACAGGACGTCCAGGACGAAATGCTCGGCCTTGGCCCGCTCGAACCGCTGCTCAACGATCCGACGGTGTCGGACATTCTGGTGAACACGTCGCAGCATGTGTACGTCGAACGGCGCGGCAAGCTCGAACTGACCGACATCACGTTCTACGACGACGCGCATCTGATGAAAGTGATCGAGCGGATCGTGTCGCGCGTGGGCCGTCGTATCGATGAATCGACGCCGATGGTCGATGCGCGGCTGCCGGACGGTTCGCGGGTCAACGCGATCATTCCGCCGTCGGCGATCGACGGGCCGCTCGTATCGATCCGCCGTTTCGCGGTGAATCCGCTGACGGTCGACGACATGCTGAACAACCGCAGCTTCACGTCGGCGATGGCGCAGATGCTCGAAGCGCTGATCAAGTCGAAGCTCAACGTGCTGATTTCAGGCGGCACCGGCAGCGGCAAGACGACCTTGCTGAACCTGCTGTCGGGCTTTATTCCCGGCGACGAGCGCATCGTGACGATCGAGGACGCCGCCGAACTGCAACTGCGGCAGGAACACGTGCTGCGCCTCGAAACGCGTCCGCCGAACATCGAAGGCAAGGGCGAAATCTCGCAGCGTGCGCTGGTGCGCAACGCGCTGCGGATGCGGCCCGACCGCATCGTGCTCGGCGAAGTGCGCGGCGGCGAAGCGCTCGACATGCTGCACGCGATGAACACCGGCCACGAAGGATCGATGGCGACGCTGCACGCGAATACGCCGCGCGATGCGCTGACGCGCCTGGAAAACATGGTGTCGATGGGCGGCATCTCGATGCCGGTGAAGGCGATGCGCCAGCAGATCGCGTCCGCGGTGTCGGTGGTCGTGCAGGCGTCGCGCCTGACGGACGGACGCCGCAAGCTGATGAGCATTCAGGAGATCACCGGCATGGAAGGCGAGGTGATCAACACGCAGGAGATCTTCACGTTCAAGCGCACCGGTGTCGACCAGGACGGCACCGTGCGCGGCTATTTCTGCGCGACCGGCGTGCGGCCGAAGTTTTGCGAGCGACTTGCCGCATTCGGGTTGTCGCTGCCGGACAGCGTGTTCGATCCGGCGCGGCGCTTTGAAGTGTAACGGCGCCGGGCAGACGTGAAGACAGCGACCCAAAGGAGCAGGACATGAATACGTCGTTTATCGGCTTCGTCGTGCTGCTGTTCATCGCGACGGTGCTGGCGATCGAAGGCGCGTACCTGTGGTGGCACAGCAAGCACGGCGCGGCGGTCAAACGCGTGAAAGCGCGTGTGCACGCGCTCGCGACACCGTCGGACGCCGACGCCGGTCCGGCCTCGATCCTGAAGAACGGCGGCCGCGACGACGCGTCGTTGATCGCGCGCCTGCTGATGAGCCTGCCGCGCTCTCAGGCATTGCAGCGCTTGCTGCTGCAAGCGGGGCTCGACTGGACCATCAAGCGCTTCTTCACCTACGTCGGAGCGTGCGCGGTCGGTGCGCTGGCGGTTGCACTGGTGATGCACCAACCGCTTTTTATCGCGCTTGTGCTGGCTGCGTTATGTGCGCCGTTGCCATGGTGGGTCGTACGTCACAAGCGCGCGAAGCGCATGAAGCAGCTCGAACAGCAGTTGCCGGAAGCCGCCGACCTCGTCGCGCGCGCGATGCTGGCCGGCCATTCGTTTCCGAGCGCGCTCGGCATGGTCGGCGACGAAATGCCCGAGCCGCTGGGCGGCGAGTTCAAGCTCGCGTTCGACGAGATCAACTTCGGCTCATCGATGAGCGACGCGCTGCAAAACATGGTGACGCGCGTCCCGCTCGACGACCTGCGCTACTTCGTGATCGCGGTGCTGATCCAACGCGAGGCGGGCGGCAATCTCGCGGAGATTCTCCACAACATCAGCACGATCATTCGCGAGCGCCTGAAGCTGCTTGGCAAGGTACGCGTGCTGTCAGCCGAAGGGCGGCTGTCGGCGTGGATTTTGTGCCTGCTGCCGTTCGCGCTCGGCGGCGTGATCATGTTGATCAACCCGGGGCTGATGCGCATTTTCTGGACGGACACGGCCGGCATGAAGCTCGCGTCCACGGCGTTGGTGTTCATGGTGCTGGGCATCTTCTGGTCGCGCAAGATCGTGCGAATCCACGTATGAGATCCGTCATTCAACACGGATGCGACGCATGAACCGACTACGACGACTACAACGATTGAACGGGGGCGGGGCAACCCGAAGTGTATGAGAATCGACCAGATCGCGGTGCTTGTGTTGTTGTTCGTGATCGTATTTAGCGCGGTGCTCAAAGGGATGAGCCTGATGCGACCCGATCCGCTGAGGCGGCGCATTGGACAGATCGGCGTACCCGCCGGTGAAACCGATCCGCAAGCGGCGATGCAACAGGACGACGGCAAGTGGGTCGAGAGGATCGCGCAGGTGTCGTCGCGTGTCGCGAAGTTCTCGTTACCGAAGGAGAACTGGAACGACTCGCTGCTGCGTGTGCGCTTTCTGAATGCGGGGCTGCGTAGCGAATCGGCGCCGGCGATCTACTTCGGCGCGAAGACGGTGCTGGCGCTCGCGTTGCCCGCGCTTGCGCTGCTGTCGCTGTCAGCGAAGCTGCATAACGCGCCGCCCGCGTTCGCGCTGGCGACCGTGCTGGGGGCATCGGCATTCGGTTTCTATCTGCCCAACGGCGTGCTCGCGCGGCTGATCGAGCGCCGCAAGCTGATGCTGTTCGAGGATCTGCCCGACGCGGTCGATCTGATGACCGTCTGCGTCGAAGCGGGTCTCGGCTTCGATGCGGCGCTCGCGCGCGTGACCGAAGAGATCGGCACGCGCAGCAAGGCGCTGCGCGATGAATTCGAACTGGTGCTGCTTGAGCTGCGCGCCGGCTCGGGCCGCGACAAGGCGTTGCGCAACCTTGCGCTACGCACCGGCGTCGAGGACATCGACACGCTGACGACGATGCTGATCCAGGCGGACCGCTTCGGCACGAGCATCGGCGATTCATTGCGCGTGTACACCGACAACCTGCGCACGAAGCGCCGCCTGCGTGCGGAAGAAACGGCCGCGAAGATCGCCTTGAAGCTGCTGTTTCCGCTGATCTTCTTTATCTTCCCGACGCTGTTGATCGTGCTGATCGGGCCGGCCGCGATCCAGACGATGCGGATGCTGGCGCCGGCCGTCCAGCGTATCGGCGGCTAACGGAACGCGCGAATGCGAAGCGACAAGGAGTGAACATGAACATGCGCTCGCCGATGCGAAGCACACGGGCAATGCACCGCAAGCCGGGAACGCAGCGAACCGCGGTGGCACGCCGCCGGCAGCGCGGCGCGGCCGCCGTCGAATTCGCGCTGATCGCGCCATTGCTTTTATTGCTGGTGTTTGTCGGAATGGACCTGTGCGTGTCGCTGTGGGTGAATCTGACGATGCAATATGCGGTGCGCGAAGGCGCGCGCTATGCGGTGACCGGACAGAGCAACCTCGACCCGGATGCGTCGGACCAGCAACGCTATCTGGCGGTGATCCAGGAGATCAAGAACAGCTCGATGGGCCTATACAACATGGTGTCGCCGAGCTACACGATCACGATCAACGGTCAGAGCAGCAACTACGCGACGCAAGGCAGCTATTCGAGTTCGATGTTCGGCAATCCGGGCGACATCATCGTGTTGCAGCTGAACTGCTCGTGGCCGCTGTTGACGCCGCTTGCGCGGCCGTTCTTCCCGAACGGGTTGTATACGTTCAGCGTCGCCGCGACGATGCGCAACGAAGGTTTCTCAGGAGGTTGACGCAATGAACCACCCGACGAACCCACGGACGGCCGTCGCACGCAAGCGCAGGACGGCTCGCATCGCGAGATGCCGCGCGCGCGGCGCCGCGGCGATCGAGATGGCGCTGTTGCTGCCTATTCTGGTGGCGGTCGCACTGCCGGTGGTCGACTTCGCGCGCAACATGCAGGCGCAGATGATCCTGATCAACGTGAGCCGCGAAGGCGCGAACCTCGCGTCGCGCGCCTCGCTGACGTTCCCGATGCAAACGATCATGTCGTCGCTGACGATGACCACGCCGCCGCTCAATATGACCGCGCACGGGATGATCTACATCACGCAGATCATCGGCAACAACAATTGCGATGTGAATAACAACAACTGCACCGGTGTCGTCGTCGCGCAATACCGCTGGACCAGCGGCAATGACACATCCGCGTCAAGCAAGCTGTGGAACTGCGGCAGCAGCGGCACGTCATGGGCGACCGACGGCACCGGCAGTTGCGCCGGCCTGCCGAGCCCAGGCAAGACTTCGCCGCAAGTCAGCCTGTTGCAGGGGCAACTATCGAACGGACAGATCGCGTACGCGGTCGAGGCCTTTTACGTGCAGCAGCCGCTGATTGGCGGACTGAATCTCGGTTCGATACTGAAGACGCCGGCGCTGTCGCCGAATCTGTATGCCATGACCGTTTTCTGAATGCGGAACACGCTCAGGATAATGAGCGATGCGGGGGGATGCCGTGAAAACAACATCGAAAAAGCGCCAGCAAGGCGCGGTCAGCATAGTCGTCGTGGCGTCGCTTGCGATGCTGCTGGCGGGCCTTGGCCTCGCGCTCGACGCGGGGCTGGGTTACATGGTGAAGGCCAAGCTCGACGCCGCGGCCGACGGCGCCGCGATTGCCGCGGGCCAGGCGGTCACCCGCGGCAACACGCCAGCCCAGCAGATGACGAACGCTCAGCAGGCCGCGACCGCGTTTTTCGCAGCGAACTATCCGAGCGGTTTCCTCAATTCGACAGCGACGCTGCAAACGCCTTCGGTCACCTTCAACAACGGCACGGTGACCATCGACATCGCCGCGCAGGCGAAGGTGCCGACGACGTTTACCCAGTTGATCGGCTACAGGTCGCTTTCGGTGGCGACGTCATCGGAATCGATCCGGCGCGACCTCGACATGGCGTTCGTGATCGACACGACCAGCTCGATGAGCGATTCGACCACGCAAAAAGCGGTGCGCACGAGTTCGGTCAACTTTCTGAACAACTTCGACGTGACCAACGACCGCGTCGCGCTAATGCATTTCGCGACCGGCACGGTGGTCGACGTGCCATTCAAGGCAGCCAACGCGCGCGGCTTCGACCGCACGACGATGACCAACCTGATCAACGGTTACTCGTTCAACGGCAACACGAATTCGGAAGAGGCGGTGTGGAATGCGCGCTGGCAGCTCAATCATGTGATCACCCAGCCGTCGAGCCTGCGCGTGATCGTGTTCTTCTCGGACGGTGCGCCGAACAGCTTCTCGTCGGCGTTCCCGATGACGAAAACCTGTACGACCAACACCGGCACGATCGTGTCGTCGGACGATCCGCCGACCGGTTCGAACCAGACCGACAACCCGGGCGGCCTGTACCAGATGGGGGTGCAGACGAGCCAGGCGATGTCGGGCAACTGCTACAGCAAGACCGCGGCGACGGTCGACCATTTGCCGGCGAACTACAACGCGCACGCGGCATCCGAGCCGACCGTGACGTTCCCGATTGTCACGAACACGCCGCGTGTCGTCACGCAAAATATGAACGGTGCGAGCTACACGGTGCGCTATCAGAACATCAATCGCGCGTCGCGCAATCTGCTCGAGGCGATGGCCGCGCAGGCGCGCTCCGAAGGCATCTACGTATTCGCGCTCGGCTACGGGCCGTACCTGACCGTCGGCAAAGGTCCGGACGGCGAGCTTGGCTCGGATATCCTCAAATGCATCGCGAACGTCGCCAACGGACCCTCGCGCTGCTACAACCCTAAGCAGCCGGTCGGTGTCTATTGCTACGCGGCGACGCCGGCGGACCTGCAGCCGTGCTATTCGCAACTCGCGTCGCAGATCCTGCGTATCTCGAAGTAGACGGTGGCCGCCGTGCCCGACGAAGACAGCAACCGCTCGAAGGAGGAACGAACGATGCACATGATCGATGAAACAGTGCGCTTCACCACGTCGCTTGCGGAAGACTCGCTGAATCCGGCGCGGCCCCGGCTCGCACGCCACCACAGCGGGGTACGCTGGATGGCGCTGCTGAAAGGATGCGCCTACACGGCCGCCGCCGTCGCGCTGCTGTTTTTCACCTATCGTCTTTTCTCGCACTGACGCCACGCGGTGACGGGCCGCGCCGTGCGTCGCGCTGCTGCGCGCGACACGAAGGTACGCTATCGTGTGACTGCCCGCCGGTTCTGTCGTGCCGCGTCCGGCCGCAACCCCGGCGGGCGTCGTTTCGTCAACGGAGAAGCACGATGGCAGAACATGGAGAGGGGGGCGGCGCAGGCACGCCGCGCGCGCACGAGCAACCACCGTCGTCCGGCAGCGGGCTGCGCGGCGATATTCGCGGTCAGGTCGTGCTGGTGCTGCAAGGCGGCGGGGCGCTCGGCGCCTATCAGGCGGGCGTCTTTCATGCGTTGCACGACGCGGGCATCGAGCCCGACTGGGTGATCGGCACGTCGATCGGCGCGATCAACGGCGCGATCATCGCCGGCAATCCGGCAGGCAAGCGGCTTGCGCGGCTGCGGGAGTTCTGGAACCGGGTCACGTGGAATGACAGCTGCATGACGGCGATGAACGGCTTGCCGTCCGGTTTTTGCGGCTTGCCGGCGAGCGTGATCGAGTGGCTGCGCGACATGTCGGTCATCACGCACGGCATTCCGTCATTCTTCACGCCGCGCGCCGATGCGTGGTTCGGCCTGTATGGCGCAGTCGGCCCGGAGCGGGCCGCGTTCTATCACACCGAGCCGCTGCGCGACACCCTTGCGTCGCTGGTCGATTTCGATTGCCTGAACGCGCGGCAGATGCGTCTGACGGTCGGCACCGTCGGCGTGAGCAGCGGGCATATGCATTACTTCACGAACCGCGACATGCCGCTCGCGGTGGATCACGTGATGGCATCGGCCGCGTTTCCGCCGGGCTTTCCGTCGGTGCGCATCGGCGGTGAAGCGTTCTGGGATGGCGGCATCTATTCGAACACGCCGCTCGAAGCGGTGCTCGACGATCGGCCGCGCCGCGATTCGGTGATTTTCACCGTGCAGTTGTGGCCCGTGCATGGACCCGAACCGGAGTCGATTCGCGAGGCGATGACGAGACAGCGCGACATCCAGTATTCGAGCCGCGCGGAGAGCCACCTCGAACGCCAGAAGCAGATTCACAACCTGCGTCACGTGATTCGCGAACTGGGCAAGCATATGACCAGGGAACAGCGCGACAGCGACGCGGTGAAGCAACTGCTCGACTGGGGCTGTGGCACGACGATGCAGGTGATCGAACTGGATGCGCCGCGCTCGTGCGGCCACGATCTGCACAAGGACATCGATTTTTCGGCGATCGGCATCGAGCGGCGCTGGACGGCCGGTTACGACGATACGCGCAGGATGATCGCGCGTGCGCCGTGGCGCGCCGAACTCGACCCGATGGAAGGGATCGCGGTGCATCGTTCCGATCCGGCGGCGGTGTGACGACACCGTGACGGTGACGTAGGTGGGCGGATATTGCCGTATCGCGCGGCGGTTTTCGTAGCATGACGGTGATCGATACGCAGCTTGTCAGGCTGGCGAAAACCGGGAGAGGGTCTTGCCGCGAATACCTGTCACCACCACGCATACAACTCCGCCGCCCACCCGTCCGACGGAAGTTCACGGCGAGCCGCCATCGCAAGACAATGGCCGACGAACTGCTCAAGCGCTGCGGCCCGGCGAACCGCTGTCGCCAGGGCAGACCGGGCTCGCGGCGCGAGTATCCGCGCCGGCGCAACGGGAGACGCGTGCGCGTCCGGCAAGCGCGGGCCGCGCCGCCGGCTGGCCGGATCGGTATGCGCTGGCGCAGCTCCCGCGGGAGTATGTCTCGACGGGTACGCCGGGCCTATTTCGGGACGTCGATAGCGGGCAAGTGTTGATTTTCCATGATGCCCGCGCGTACGCGGTCGCACGTGATCCGCGGGGCACATGGCGGTTAGCGTTTCCCGGCGATCCCTCGCAGCTCGGTCAGGCGATACGGCGTAACGTGAACTGTGAATGGGTGATACACGACGACGTACGCCTGCCCGGAAGTCCATCTGCGCCCGCGCGCACCTCGATCGCACAAGCCAGCCAGCGCGCCGGTCCATCGGCGCGCAGCGACGCGCAGGTGCAAGACGTTGAAAGCATGACATCCGACGTCGATGCCGCGCGGCGCGCGTGGTCCGCTATCGCTGTCACCGATGTTCCAGCAGCCACCGCGTCGGAAGTGCCGCTCACGCCCAGGGAACAGGCCTTCATGGGCAGATGGGGCCGTGCGCTTTCGGCCAGTCAGTTTGCGGAGCTGACAGGACTGCCCCGTTCGAGAATCGACGCCTGCCTGCGCGGCGTCGAAGTGGCGCCCGCAGCCGCAACGATCGGCACGGCGGGGGCGGGGACTTCGACAGGAACGTCGAGTGTCAGCACCTCATCCGCGGCAGCCATGCGGTCGATCAAGGGTCTTACTACGGCCGTGCAGAAGCGGGTTTTCGGACTGCTGCGTGCCGATCGTGAGATGACCTACAGGGAGATCGCGAAGCGTAACAGGATCGCCAGGGCGCGCGTGGCCGAGCTCGCCCGGGCCAACGATCTCGAGCGACCCGACGGATTGAGTTCTGCCGCCAGAACGGCCCTTATCGGCGAATTCATTCGATCTCCGGATGCAGAGCGAGGCGGGCTCGCCGCTAAATACAAAGAGCCATCCAGCCTGGTGGGTTCGCTTCAACAGGAACTCGCCATCATTCGTCGGGACTGGGACCAAAGCCGGCGCGCCGATATCGCGGAGAGTCGACCGGAGCTTCAGGCGACACTGACGGATGCCGCGAAGCGGTTCATTCGGCAATGCGGAGAAAGGATGTCGGTCGGTAACCTGTCCGCCGCGATGAACCGGTCCGAAGCATCGATCGACGCATATCGACATTCGGACGACTACCGGTGGTTCGCGTCCGGTTTCGCCGCGCGACGCGGGTCGTCGGCACGGCCGGCTGGCACTGACGGGCAGGTAATCCCGGCTATCGATCGCGTCGCGGAATTTCTGCTGCGATTTCCGAGGCGAAACGTGGCCGATGTTGCACGCGCGTTGGATGTCACGCCCGATCAAGTCAACCGGACGACTTCGAATGTGCAGTCGGCGCTGCGGGCGTGGCGTGAAGTTCGATGTGGCTTGCAGATCAGGCCGTCCGTGATCGTGACGCCGCTTACCGAGCGCGAAAAGCAATACATTTCGAAGTGGCACAGCGAATTCTCGACAGCAAGTCTTGCCACGATGATGCAAGTGCCCAAGGACGTGATTGACGCGTTCGTCCACGGAAGTCAACCTTCCGCGCCTCAGCCGCCCGCGGATTCGCTCGCACCGGATTCGTCGCGCGTTCGCGTTGCGCTCGGCGAGTGGCTCCACGCGCGCAATGCCGACATCGCTGGTGGCCGGGCTCTGCCGCGAGTCGAGTACGGCCATGTGACGAGGCGCTTCGTCGCGCGATGGGCAGGCCGGCTGTCTTTACACGTTCTCTCGATCCTCGTTACCTTGCCCGAATCGGTGATCGATGCGCATGTGCGGTCGTCCTCGCCAGCATCGGGTAGCGCACCTGCAGCACCGCCGCCGCGCGCGGGCGGCGCGCCGCACTGAGTCACGCGGCGCGCGTGCGCATCAGGTAGACGCAGACGCGCTACGCGACATCATTCACGCACTTGCGTGTACGACCCAAGGAGAACATGAGTGCCTTTCCGCACGACGCATCTCACATCACCGGTCCCGCCGCAGGAACCTGGTGTTTCGCCAGCTCATGCCGAGCCGCCGGCAACGCAGACGGGAACGGCACGAGACACCACGCACCAGCAGGCTGAATCGCGAACGCCGGCCGCAGCGAACCTTCCTCCCGTCCGCGCGCCCGCTCCATCGACGCTTGCGTCGGCCACCCGCCCCGCCATTTCGCGTGCGTCGGCCTGGCGGGATGACTACGCACTGACGCGGGTCCCGCGCGAATACGCGTCGACCGACACCACCGGCGTGCTCAGGGACCTGGACAGCGGGCAGACATTCATTTTGCACGGGGGCCGCGCGTATGCCGTCGCGCGAAACCAGGCGCGCGAGACCGTGCGGCTCGCCGTGCCGGACGATCGGTCGCGGATGGGGAGCGCGGTGACGCGCGATGCAAGTGGCGAATGGAAAGCCGATGACGACGCTCGCGCGCCGGACACCGGGCGCGCGTCCAGTGTCCGCGCAACGGACCGAAGTGGTGCACTGCCCGGCCGATTGATACAAAGAGATGACCCGCATTCAATCGAGCGGCGCACTGCGCGCTACATCCTGACGCACGCGCGCGCGACCACTGACGAACTCGTTGCCAACATGCATGTACCTTGGGAGATCGTCGAAAAAGTCGCCGCGGACGTTGACGCGGTGCGGCACGCATGGTCGCATGCCGTCTCCCGCGAAGCACCGGCGGCAGCCGCGACGAGCAGTCCGCTCACCCCAAGGGAACAGGCATTCGTCGGCCGATGGGCCCACAAGATGTCGGCCGCGAACTTTGCCGGGATGATGCAATGGCCGTTATCGAAGATCCGCGCGTATCTGCAAAGCGACAGACACCGCGACGAGGCGCAAGCGTCGACGTCGCACGAAGGATCGGGTTCAGCGCCGCCGCGCACCGGACGAGAAGGCGAGCGCCTGACGGGCAACCGGCGTGGCCGGATCCTCGAACCCGACAGGCGGGAGCGAATCATTCGAAGGCTGCGGGCCAATCCGACGATGTCGTATCACGCGATCGCCGATTCATGCGCAGCCGGCCTGAATACCGTGGCCGCATTGGCTCGCGAGCATCAACTGCAGCGGGATAGGGAAACGCGGTTTGGAGATGCGCGCAGCGCACTGATCGACGATTTTCTTCTTTTTCCGGAGTCGACGCCGTCTGAACTGGCCCGGGAGCATGATGTGCCACGCACAGAGGTGATCGAACTTCGCGCCCTGTTCGAGCGTATCCAACGAGACTGGAACGCGGTCCGACGCGCCGATATCACGGACATTCGGCCGGAACTTCTGGCTTCGCTGTCGAATCGCGAAAGATTGTTCATTCAGCAATGGGGCGGCACGATGTCGGCCGATAATCTATCGATTGTCACGCGCAGCCCGGAAGCGGCCATCGAGGCTTACATGCGCAGCGACGAATATTCGAACCGCGTTCGCGATCCGCCGCCCGTTTTCGTGCTGCCGATGCCCGCGCAGCCGCATTAGGCGAGCGACGCTATCGGTGCATTGGCACGCCGCGCTGCCGCGCATCGAAAGCCGTATGCAACAGTGTCTCCACGCTCGCGAGCAGCGTCTCGCGCGCGACCGGCTTGTGCAGCGTGCATTCGCACCGGATATTGGCCGGGATGTCCGGCGACGCGCTCCACAAGATAACCGGCACATCGTCGAGCGACGGATCGGCCTTGATCGCGAGACATACTTCGATACCATCCATCTCCGGCATCATCAGATCGGTGATCACCAGCGCCGGGTGCAGGCGATGCGCGAGTTCGACGCCTGCGCGCGCCTCGATCGCGGTGACGACGTGAAATCCTTCCAGTTCCAGCAGAAGAGCCCACGCAGAAAGCAAATCCTGTTCGTCGTCGATGAGGAGAATAGTTGGTAGGCGGGTGTCCGAAAGTGCTGTGGCCATCATCGGTCTACGATTATGTGCATGGAGTGATGCGGCGATTGAGGCAACCTAAACATAGTGGCCGCACGCATGACGCGTGCCATCGGTCTCCGACCGGCTCCTGCCCCGCTTCCTGCACGACAGGCCGTGCAACGGCGCCCGCGGCGGCTCACGCCTGCTGCAAGGGCCTGCGTGACCATCACGTGAACGTCGCGCGACACGCGCGTCTGCGTTGAACACGCTGTCTGCGCGATCCCGTCCATGCGTGCGCGCACTGAAATGCGTACGGCAAGCGCGCAAAATCTATCTTTGTTTGTAAGTCCGGGCAACAACGGTTGTTGACGGATTCACCGTCAGAGGGGACGCGAAACGCGCCGCGCGGTGCGATTTCATCCGCTGATTTGGCTGTTTGCGCAATGCCGCATGCGGCGTTGCGCGCGTAGCGCCGGGCACGCGGTTTGCTGCGCCCACCGCGGTTCGGCATATCGGTTCGGCACATCGATCGCCCGCATCCCTCACTCGTTTGTTCCGCGCGTGATATCGCGCGTACCTCAACGCATTTTGTCAACGAAGGCTGTCCATGCCATACGACCGACGCATTTCCGAAGGCTTGCCGTTTCCGCTTGGCGCCACATGGGACGGCAAGGGCGTGAACTTCGCGCTCTTTTCCGCCCATGCGACCAAAGTGGAACTGTGTCTGTTCGACACGAGAGGCAAGCGCGAAGTGGAGCGCATCGAACTGCCGGAATACACCGATGAAGTGTGGCACGTGCATGTCGCGGGTCTGCCCGCGGGCACCGTCTACGGCTATCGCGTGCATGGACCTTACGAGCCCGAAGCGGGGCACCGCTTCAACCCGCACAAGCTGCTGCTCGATCCGTATGCGAAGGCGCACGTCGGCGCGCTGCGCTGGCACCCGGCGCTGTTCGGTTACACGCTCAACGCGAAAGGCGACAATCCGGATCTCACGTTTGACAAGCGTGACAGCGCCGCGTACATGCCGAAGTGCGAGGTGGTCGATCAGACTTTCAACTGGACTCACCCGACGCGCATTCGCGTGCCGTGGGAGCGCACGATCGTCTATGAGACGCATGTGCGCGGTTATACGAAGCGGCACCCGGGCGTACCCGTGAAAATGCGCGGCACGTTCGACGGTCTGGCGCAGAAAGCGGTCATCGATCACATCCGGCGCCTGGGTGTGACGTCGCTCGAACTGATGCCGATCCACGCGTTCGTCAACGACAGCTATCTGCTCGACAAAGGCCTGACGAACTACTGGGGCTACAGCACGATCGGCTTTTTTGCCGCCGATCCGCGTTATTTCGCGCGCGGCCCGGGCGTGGTCGCCGAGTTCAAGGAAATGGTGGACCGGCTGCACGACGTCGGGCTCGAAGTGATTCTCGACGTGGTCTATAACCACACCGCCGAAGGCAACGAGCGCGGGCCCACGCTGTCGTTTCGCGGCATCGATAACGCTTCGTACTACCGTTTGATGCCGGAGCAGAACCGCTATTACATCAACGACACCGGCACCGGCAACACATTGAACCTGTCGCATCCGCGCGTGCTGCAAATGGTGACCGACAGCTTGCGCTACTGGATGACCGAGATGAACGTCGACGGCTTCCGGTTCGATCTCGCGACCATTCTGGGCCGCGAGCCGTACGGTTTCGACGAAGGCGGCGGCTTTCTCGACAGTTGCCGGCAGGACCCGGTGCTGGCGAGCGCAAAGCTGATTGCCGAGCCATGGGATTGCGGGCCGGGCGGCTATCAGGTCGGCGGCTTCCCGCCAGGCTGGGCCGAGTGGAACGACCGCTTCCGCGATACGGTGCGCTCGTTCTGGAAAGGCGACGAAGGCTACGCGGCGGATCTCGCGACGCGGCTGACCGCATCGGGCGATTTCTTCAACCGGCGCGGCAGGCGGCCATGGGCGAGCGTGAATTTCGTCACCGCGCACGACGGCTTTACGCTGCAGGACCTCGTGTCGTACAACGATCGCCATAACGAAGCGAACGGCGAGAACAACAACGATGGCCACGGCCATAACCGTTCGTGGAACTGCGGTGTTGAAGGGCCGACCGACGACCCCGAAGTGAACGTGCTGCGCGAACGGCAGAAGCGCAATATGCTCGCGACGCTGCTGTTCTCACAAGGCACGCCGATGATGCTCGCCGGCGACGAGTTCGGCCGCACGCAGCACGGCAACAACAACGCGTACTGCCAGGACGACGAGATCAGTTGGGTCGACTGGGAAGGCATCGACGAACGCGGCCGTGCGCTGATCGCGTTCGTGCGCAAGTTGACGGCGCTGCGTCACGCGTTGCCGGTGCTGCGGCGCGGGCGCTTCCTGACCGGCGAGACGCGCGTGCTGACGCTGCTGCCGGAGGTCGATGAGGTGGCTAATGCTAATGGGGTGGCCGACAAGGACGCCCATGCCGAACCCGATGGTGAAGCCAACCGGGACCTGGAAGTGAAGGACGTGAAATGGCTGAGCCCCGCGGGCGTGGAACTGGCCAACGAGCAGTGGAGCGATCCGGCGATGCGCTGCTTCGGGCTGGTGATCGACGGCCGCGCGCAGGCGAGCGGTATTCGCCGGCCGGCATCGGACGCGACGCTGCTCGTGGTGATCAACGCGTATCACGACGTTGTCGATTTCACGCTGCCCGAGGTGCCGGGCAGCGACACATGGAGCTGCCTGATCGACACGAACGCGCCGGAGCGCGACGAATTGTCCGAGTTCGGCTCAGGCGATGTGTATCAGGTGACGGGCCGCTCGCTGCTGCTGTTCGCGCTGCACGCGCAAGGCGAGACGCAGCATGTGTTCGACCGGCTCGAAGAGCGGCTCACCGGATAGGCGTCATGCGCGGCGCGCGGTGTCCTCGAGCACCGCTTGCGCGGACGCATTGCCGTTCCATGCGGTGCCTTGCGTGGCCGTCGACGCACGCCGTGTGGAGCCCCGCCGTCCCACCGTCTCGACGCCGTGCCCCGCATTCGCCGCCTGCGTGGCTTTTGCCGCTTCGATCGTTTGGTCCAGAGCGCGCTGTGCCGGCCGCGCATCGGTGAGTTCCGCATAAAGCTGAAGGTAGCGAGCGGCCGGCCGCGCCCACCCGAACTCCGCCTGCATCGCATTGCGTTGCAGCGCATGCCACGAAGACGGCCGCACGAACGCCTCGAGTGCGCGGTCCAATGCCGCGGTGATGTCGCTCGTGGTTTCGCCGTCGAACAGGAAGCCGGTTGCGCCGTCCTCGGGCAAGCCGAGCTCGGGCGAACGTGCCGGTTCGTAGTCGACGATCGTATCGACAAGGCCCCCGACCCGCGACGCGATCGGAATCGTGCCATAGCGCATCGCATACATTTGCGTGAGTCCGCACGGCTCGAAGCGGCTGCCATGCAGCAGCATGTCCGCGCCGGCATGCAGCTTGTGCGCAGTCGTTTCGTCGTAACCGATCTGTACGCCGACCCGCTGCGGCCACACTGCGGCCAGCGCGCGTGCCGCCTGCTCGAGATGCAGGTCGCCTTTGCCGAGTATCGTCACCTGCAGCCGCGGATGCCGCGCAAGCGCCATCGGCAGCGCCGCGGCGACCACGTCCGCGAGTTTCTGCGCGGCGAGCCGGCTGCCGATCGCAACGAGCGGCGCAAACGGATCGACCGCGAGGCCGAAACGCTGCTGCAGATCGCGCTTGCAGGCCTGCTTGCCGCGCACATCGGTGGCCGAATAGTTGCGCGCGAGGTGCGGGTCGGTGTCAGGGTCCCACGCGTTGCCGTCAATGCCATTCGTGATGCCGGACAGCTTGTGCGAGCACGCTTGCAACACGCCTTCCATCCGGTGCCCGAAGCGCGACGTGAGAATTTCGCGCGCATAGGTTTCGCTGACCGTGGTGACGCGATCGGCGTGCACGATGCCGGCCTTCATCGGGCTCAACGCGTGGTAGAACTCGATGCTGCGCTCGTCGCTGAGCGCCGGTGCGAGCAGTTCGTCGGGCACGCCAAGCCAGCTGCCGAGTGCGAGCGGGCAATTGCCCTGGAACGCGAGATTGTGAATCGTGAATACGCTTTTCGCGGCCACGCCAGCGAGTTTCATCATCAGCGGCGTGAGTGCCGCATGCCAGTCGTGCGCGTGCACGATATCAGGCCGTTTGACGCCGCGCACGCCGCGCGCAATGCGAGCGGCCGCCGCGGCGAGCGATGCGAAGCGCACCGTGTTGTCGAGATAGTCGCGGCCGTGCGTGTCCATATACAGGTGCTCGCGCCGGAACAGATGTTCCATCTGCAGCAGCAGCACCGGCACGCCGGAGTCGGGCATGTGCGCGCGCAACAGGCGCGCATCGCCGCCCGGCAGGCCGCTGATCCGGCACACGGGTGTCACGCCTGCCGCACGTTCGAGCGCCGACGGATAGGCGGGCAGCAGGATCGATACATCGACGCCCGCCTCGCGCAAGGCGGCCGCATAGCCGCTCACCATATCGCCGAGGCCGCCGGTTTTGGCGAGTGGCATGGCCTCCGAGGCGACGAGAAGAACGTTCAACGTCAAGATGGACTCCGCGCGAAAGGAAAGAGTAGGGGCTGGGGTGATTCGTGAGATGAAGCTGTGGATGAAGGCATCCGCAAACCGGTGATGCAAGGCGTCGGATGGCTTACGGCGGTTCGTTCCGCTGGCCGTGCGGCGCGCGCTGCGGTGCAACGCAAAGGACATGCCATGGAGCTTCGGGCTGGCACGCGTCGCACCGCGGCGGGCGCGCAGTTGCGCCGCGCGCCGCGCGCACGCCGATCGCGCATGGGCGTGTGTTTGCGCCGTTGCGGGGAGCCGTAACGGCGCATGCGTTTCGCGGCGCGTGTTGCCGTGCCGGATGTAATTTCCGCTTGGCGCCGCGGCGGCTTTTACATAGACGATTGCGCCGCGGCGTCAGCATGGGTGTGGGCGTCCTCTATCAGATGTCGAGTCGCGACACCTTGGTGCCTTCGAGCGATACGCCGGCCATCAGGCCCGCGTTGGTCAGCACGAACGCCTGGACCGGCGCGGTCGCGGTCGACGAATCGATATTGCCGTTTGCGCCGACCTTCACGACCGCGACGGTCGCGTCTCCGCCGACTGCCCAGCCGTCGCGACTGCGGAAGTCGTCGAGCGCCTGCTGGGTCATGAAGCAGAAAATGATCGCTTTCGACTGGGCGCCGGCTTGCAGCCCGAACGAGCCTGCCGCGGTGCTGTAGTAGCCGACGGTATGGCCACCGACGCGCAGCGAGCCGGTGCCGTACTCGCCGCCGACCACGAAGCCCGCCTGCACGACCGACGGGAACACCAGCACGCCGCGCGCTTTCGCGACCAGTTCGTGTGAACCGTTGACCGTCGAATAGAGACGCGACAGCGTCGCATCGACGTCGTGATCGATCGAGCGGCGCTTGTCGACGTTGCCGGCGGTGCTCGAGGCCGCACTCGGCGAGGTCGTCGTGCAGCCGGCCATCGCAAAGCCGCCTGCGGCGAGAGCGGCGCCGCCCGTCAGAATGAACTTTCTTCTTTGCATCATGATTCTCCTGTAAGCGTGAGGCGCGTGGATGCGCATTGAATGCACCGATATCCCTAGCACGCTGTGTGCCCGATTGCTTGCGCTCGCGTCCCGTTCAACGCTTACCGTCCTTCGCATCTGTCCTCCCGTCCGTAGACATCGACACCGCTTGCTTCAGTAACGCGAGCAACCGCTGCGGTGTCAGCGGCTTCGCGCAGTGCGCATCGAATCCGGCTTCACGGGCACGTTCACGATCGCTATGCGATGCGTAACCGGTACACGCGATGAGCAGCATGTGCGACGTCGACGGTGTCGCACGCAGGCGGCGCGCAAGCTCGAGACCGTCGACGCCCGGCATCGCGATATCGAGCACGACCGCGAACGGCTGCCATTGCGCGGCGATCACGCAGACGCTCAATGCTTCGTGCATCGCGCGGCACTCGAAGCCGTTCGCGCTGAGCAGCCATTGCAGCGCGTCGGCCGCATCCGGGTAGTCGTCGACGACGAGCACGCGGCGGTGGTCGGCAAGCGCCTCACCAATCGGCCGCCATTGCAACTCGTCCTGATCTTCCTGCAGGTTAGTGCGTGCGCTCATCCGTGTCTCCCTGGTCTTATAGCTTGCTAGCGGAAATGCACGGTCAAGCAAGCCTCGGACCCAGCGCGCTCGCTCATTACATTATTAAAGTTTTATTTCTTTTCGATTTATTCACGCTGATCCGGCAAATATGCGCTTTAAGGTTTTAGAAAATATGGTTGTGCATACGTGAAACGATTTCACAAATTCTTCTTAATTTATAAGGAGACTCCATTCCGAAAACGACGCGGCGATTTATTCAAGCGCTGCGAATGATCGGTTTGACTAAAGAGTGGGATATCGAACATGGACGGAGACAATCGCGCGAAGCGGGGAGCGGCATGTGTCGCTCTGCTCACGAGCTTGATGCTCGCGGCATGCGGTGCGGACTCGGGCAACACGGACGCGGCCAACAAAGCGTCCGTAACCGGTGAATCGGCCGATTTCGGACAAAGTCCGTCCCGTTACCAAAGCGCCGCGCTGCAACTATCGGCGGGCGCATCCGTACCGCTTGCGCAATTGCAGGCGCCGCCACTGACCAATGCCGCGCCGGGCAGCGCGGTCGCCAGCGCACAGGCGAGTATCGCAGCCGATGCGCAACAGGTCGCGCCGGTGATGCGCTACGCACCCGACGACAGCAGCAACAACTGATTCACGCCTGACGCTTGCGCATCAGGTGCAGCCGCCATTCCCCCCCGCCAGTAGGTGACAAAACCATGACTGCAAATAGCCGCCGCCGTTTTCTACAAACCGTTGCTTCATCCGCCGGCGCGGCCGTTGCGATGACCGCGCTGCCGGACTCGATCCGCAGGGCGCTCGCCGTTCCGGCCGCATCGCGCACGGGCACGATCAACGATATCGAGCATATCGTCGTGTTCATGCAGGAGAACCGTTCTTTTGACCACTACTTCGGCCATATGCGTGGCGTGCGCGGTTATAACGACCGCTTCCCGATCCCGCTGCCGGGTGGCAACCCGGTGTGGTTCCAGCCGTCGAAGGAGGACCCGACCAAGCCGGTATTGCCGTTTCACCTCGACACACTGACGACCAGCGCGCAGTGTCTCGGCGACCTCGACCACAACTGGTATCCGACGCACGCCGCGATCAACAACGGCGTCTACAACCAGTGGCCCGCGAACAAGACGGACATGACGATGGGCTACCACCTGCGTACCGACATTCCGTTTCACTACGCGCTGGCCGATGCGTTCACTGTCTGCGATGCGTACTACTGCTCGATGCCCGGGCCGACGCACCCGAACCGCGCGTACCTGATGACCGGTATGGTCGACCCGACCGGCACGCAAGGCGGCCCGCTGCTCGACAACAATGACTTTGTCGATGGCGACGGGCCGCCGAAGTATCAACTGCTGTCGTGGACCACGTATCCGGAGCGCCTCGATAAAGCGGGCATCTCGTGGCAGGTCTACCAGCAAGGGCTGAATGGCAGCGATCCGCTGAATGGCAACTACGGCACGAACATCCTGCAGAACTTCGCGAACTTCATCAATGCGCAGCCGGGCTCGTCGCTGTACCAGCGCGCGCAGACCGTGCGCACGATCGACGACCTGAAGTCCGATGTGCTCGCGAACAAGCTGCCGCAGGTGTCGTGGCTGTGCCCGCCGGCCGCGTACTCGGAACATCCGTCGTACACGCCCGCGTACGGCGCGGAGTACACGTCGATGATTCTCGACGCGCTGACGTCGAACCCGGAGGTGTGGAGCAAGACGGTGCTCTTCATCATGTACGACGAGAACGACGGTTTCTTCGATCACGTGCCGCCGCCGCAAGTGCCGACCACGCGCGCGCAGGGTCTGTCGACGGTCACGACCGAAGGCGAGATCCACAATGTGATCAACCCGGCCGGCCGTGGCGGCAACTACACGGTCGACAACCTGCCGTATGGTCTCGGCACGCGCGTGCCGATGACGATCGTGTCGCCGTGGACGAAGGGCGGCTTCGCGTGCTCGGAGGTATTCGACCACACGTCGGTGATCCGCTTTATCGAAGCGCGTTTTGGCGTGAAAGAGCCGAACATCACCAAATGGCGCCGTGCGGTGTGCGGCGACCTGACCTCGGCCTTCGACTTCCGTACGCCCGATGCGACGATGCCGGCGCTGCCCGACACCAGCAACTACAAGTCGATCGCGGACAACCAGTGCGCGACGCAGCCGAAGCCCGTCGTGCCCGCGGTGCCGGGCCCGATCGTGCCGCAGGAGCCGGGCATCCGCTTCGCGCGCGCGTTGCCGTACGAACTGCATGTGAACGGCAAGGTCAACGAGAAGCGCAATGTGCTGGAACTGGTGATGGGCAACACGGGCACGGTCGGCGCGCACTTCTATGTGTACTCGTCGCTGCGCACGGATGGTCCGTGGCGCTATACGGTCGAAGCGAACAAATCGATCACCGAAACGTTCGACCTGTCGATCAACAACGGCGCATACGCGTTCACGGTGTACGGTCCCAATGGCTTTGTGCGCCGCTTCAATGGCGATCTGAACGCGGACATGGTGGCGGCCGCGGCGGGCAAGGGCAAGAAGAAGATGGCCATACCCGAAGTCAAGACGCATTACGACGTCGCGAACGGCAACCTGGTGCTGCGCTTCACCAACAAGGGCAACGCGAATGCGCGTCTGTCGGTGTCCGACAATGCGTACGGCGCGCTCGCGCGTCCGGTGATCGTGCCGCAGAACGAGACGGTCGAAGAGAAGTTCGTGCTTGCGTCGAGCCACCACTGGTACGACCTGACGGTCACCGATAACGACGACCCGGCGTTTCAGCGCCGCCTCGCGGGCCACGTCGAGACCGGCAAGCCGAGCATCACGGACCCGGCTGCGGTCGCGCCGGTGATGACGGCTTCGTAAAAGCCGCACTGCAACGAGCGGATGTCGCCCCGCAGCGGTCTTGCATCGCTTCGGGGCGAATGCTTGCTGGCTGACGCATCCGGATGCGTCAGCCGGAAATGGAAATGAAGTAGAACGGTTCTATAAAAAGAGAATGATAATTTGCTGACAATACGTCATTCACGGACTCTCGCCTTTTAAAAGGCGGAATTACATTGTTTTAATAACGTCAGCTTCTTCCAATGAATTATTAATAAATCGCCGCGTCAGCCAACGGATCAATATTTCAAATGGCTTTCCAAAAAATGAGCCGTGCGCCGAACGCCTACGTCAGCCTGTCCGTTCGACGAGCCGGGGCGGTAAAGGCGCCGCGGTCGTCGCCGCATGCACGCAAAGCTCGACGAGTTCCGCGAAGCTGTTCGCGCTCACGGTGCCGGTGAGCGTGGTTTCACCGTCGCGCTCCGACAGCCCGCCGATGCCGACCACGAGCGACGCGGAAGGTGCGCGCTCGCGGATGCGCCGCACCAGATTACGCAGATAAGGCGACGCCTCGGATGCGTCGAGCGCGACCACGCACAAGATCGGCGTGTTTTCGATGCCGGCCGAATCGATGCTGCCTTTCCTGAGCTGCGCGTACTGCGCGGCGGAGACAGGCAGGCCGCGGTAGCCCAGCAATTGCACGGCGATGGCGTTGGCCACATCGTCGAACGCACCGCGTCCCGCGATACATACGACGCGCATGCCCGGCTGCCACTGCGCTTGCGGGTTCGCCCCACCTGTGTGCGCCGCTGGCGCGTCGCCTTCGGCCTGCGGCTGCAACGGCGCTGCTGCGGGCGGCGACTCGGGCGCCTGTTCGAGGTTCTCGACGATATCGAGCAGCGTCTCGTTCATCCGGGTGAGCTGATCGGGCGTGAACACGCCGCGCAGCGCGTCGTTGCGCGCGAGTCGCAGACCTTCGCGCGCCACGTCGTCGTAGTACTGCACGAGCGGCATCTCCTTGAGCAGCCGGTCAGCCTGTGCGACCGCTTCGAGCGGATCGTCGGCGAGCAGACGCTGGTAGAAATTCTGCGCCGGCGTGAGCGCGGGTTGGTCGCCGAGCAGCACGGTGAGGAATTTGAGGCGCTCCGCATAGCGGCCGAGTGTGACGAGACACAGCGTCAGCGGCGTCGACAGCACGAGGCCCACCGGTCCCCACAGCCAGCTCCAGAAGATCGCGGCGACCACCACTGCGAGCGGTGACAGCCCCGAGCTATGCCCGTAGAGCAGCGGCTCGACCACTTGCCCCGCGACCACGTCGACGACCACGAACAGCGCGATCGTCGCGACCGCCATCGACCATTGCGGCTGGATCGCGGCGGCGAGAATCACGGCGAGCAGCGCGGCGATCCATGTACCGATGTAAGGCACGAAGCGCAGTAACGCGGTCAACACGCCAAACAGCAGCGCGCCCGGCACGCCGATAATCGCGAGTCCGACCGCGATCAGCGAGCCCGCGCCGACATTGACTCCCAATTGCGCGACAAAGTAGCGCGAGAGCCGCGTCGCCGCATCGTTGATGGCCGTGGTCGTGCGGTGCAGGTCGCGCGCGCCGAACAGGCGGATCAGCCGGTCGCGCAGATCTTCGCGCTGCAACAGGATGAAGATCGTCACGACCAGCACGATGAACATGGTCTCGAGCGGGCCGACCACCGGCGAGAACACCCTTTGTGCGAGTTGCAGCGGCGAAGGCATCGGTTCGTGCACTTCGACCGGCATCGGTGCGGCAGCCGACGGCTTCGACGTGCGGCCGGCTTCGTGCGGCGGATTCGGCGGACGATCGGGCGTCACGCGCGCGAGCGCGCTGGCCGCGCGTGCCAGTAGTGCGTCGGCGCGGCCGACGGTCTTTTCCTGCACGGTCTCGATCTTCAATTCGATCGCCGCCTGATATTGCGGCAGCGAGCCGGCGAGCTGCGCGACCTGCGCGGCGATCAGCGTGCCGATGCCGAGCAGCGTAACCAGCGCGACCAGCACCGCGACGAAGATCGATGGCAATTGTCCGAAGCGCAGGCGTCTGAGCAGGCCGACGAGCGGGGCGAGCAGAAAGCTCAACAGCACGGCCAGCGTGATCGGCATCAGCACTTCGCGGCCGAAATACAGGCCGCAAACCACCACGACGGCGGTAATCGTCGACGTCAGCCCGAGCATGCCGGGCACGCCTGGCGGGTAGACGCGATTCGACGGTCGTTGCGGCGGTAGCGGCAGTTTCATGATGATCCAGGTGCGGCGCGGGCGGCTTCGCTCGGTATCGTTCGAGAATGCGCTTCGTTTTCGCGGACGGCCTCATGCATCAAGCAAGACATGCGCCTGGCACGTATCGCGCACTGTGCGTGTGCAGGCCATTCAAGCGCCTGCGTTCAGTCTACGCCGGCTGTGAGACACGCAACGCGCGCCGATGTGCGATGCATAAAAGCGAAACGGCCGCCGCAAATTTACTCGCGACGTTTGGCTTACGCGGTGCGACGTTTTTGTCGGATTGATCGCGCTGGATGGCGTTCGACGCGTTTCGCGCCGTTCGGCGAGCGTGCTGTAGCGACAGCATGCTTTGTCGCGCCGTTAAGCCGTTGCTAAAGAAAGCGTTGCAACCTGCCGATATGCTGGCATCTTCTTTCATGACAAGTGACCGACCATGATCGTGCAAGGTGTTCCTGGTGTAACCGCGAGCGGTCCTGCCAACACGAGCTCGAACGCGGCGCAGGGCACGTCCGCCAATCAGGATGCGGGCAGCGGCAAGAGCAGCACGTCCGCGACCGATACGTCCGGTTCGCAGCCGGCAACGTCGGGCACGTCGTCGACTGCGCCGACGTCCGGCTCGGGCAAGGCGAAGGCGGGCGGCGGCGCAGGTGCGGCGGGCGGCGGTTCAAGCTCGTCGAGCCCGGCGATCGGCGCGCTTCAGCAGCTCATCAAGAGTTTGCAGCAGGAACTGGCCGCGGTGGAGGCGCAAATCGCGGCGCTATCGCGCCAAACCGGGCCCGATGGCACACCTAACCCGGCCGTCAACTCATTGCAGGGTGAGGCGTCAACGATACAAGGAGCGATCGGGGCCGCGACCGGGCAACTCGCGCAATTGCTGGCCGCGCAGGGGAAAACGTCCGGATCGCTGGTCAACGACCAGGCGTAGGCGCCTCTCTTGCGGTTTTCTATTGCGACCCTGCTCGATGCGGCCTTTGGGCCGCTTTTGTTTGCGCACGACATTCGCGTCTGGACCACGCAGGTCAGCGGGTCGTAACGGACTGGCCGGTTCGATGCTTTTGTACGCCAGCGAACCGGACCGCCACCGCGAACGCAGCGGCGGACACGAGCGACACAAGCAACACGGTCCACTCGACCGGGACATAGTTGTGTCCGATTGCCCAGATCAACGCTGCGGAAATCGGCGCGACGCCCTTTGCGACATTCGACGGCATCGACAGCAGCCCGCTGATCGCACCGTAGCCTTCCGTCCACATGACGTCCTGCACGATGGTCCCGCGCAGAATGGTCATCATTCCGTTCGCGCCGCCATACACGGTCGCGAACAGAATCAGCCAGGCGGACGATTGGCCGGCGACCATCAGGATGACGACCGAAGCGGGGAACGCAGTCGTGATGATTACGCCCATGGTCGATGGCCGAACGTTGCGGCCGATCGTGAACCAGAGAATGCGGGCAAGCACCTGTGCCGGACCGATGACCGCCATCGTTGCAAGCATCACCGCCGGTGAGACCTTGCGTTCGGTCATCAGCGGAACGAGATGAAACGTCAGGGCCGCGAACGTGGAATAGTAAGCGGTAAAGCAAACGGCCAGTGCCCAGAAGGTCGGCGTGCGTAGCGCCCGCTGCGTGGAGGCTGCGGGCGTCCGCCGGTGGGATGCCTTGTGATCGGCATGGCCGGCGCGCGCGTTGTCAGGTCCGATCGCGAGCGCGTTGAACGGCAAGCAGATTGCCAGATTGATCGCGGCGAGCGCGAGCAGCGCGTCGCGCCAGCCCACTGCGTTCACGAGGCTCTGGGTGAGCGGGATAAAGACCGTGCTGGCGAAGCCGCCGACCAGCGTGATCAGCGTGATCTTCGTGCGAAAGCTGTCGGGGAAGTTGCGCGTGATGATGGCGAACACCGGATCGTAGAGCGTCGCCGCCATCGCGATGCCGAGACCGATCCAGACGATGAATAGCGTGACGAGGCTGTGCGCCTGCGACCAAAGCGCGAGCATCGCCGTTGCGAGCACGGAACCCCAGATCATCACCTGCCGGCCGTGGCCATGATCGATCCAGACGCCGACCGGCCACGCGGCGAGCCCCGATACGAGCAGGCCAACGGAAAGGGCCGCGTTCGTGGCCATGCGGCTCCATCCCATCGCGCTTTCCATCGGCACGACGAACAGCGAGAAAGCGTAGTAGATCGCACCCCACGCGACCAGCTGTGCGGCCGCGAGCGCCCATATCGCGGCGTGGTCACCCGCTGATTTTGCCGTCATGGATTGAAGTGTCGAAAATGAGCGGCAAGACTCATACGCGTTGCGTTCGGCGCGTTTCGTACCAATGTTGCGAACGGTTCACGATGCCGACGACCAGTAACATCACCGGCACTTCGATCAACACCCCGACGACAGTGGCGAGGGCGGCACCCGAATGAAAACCGAACAGGCTGATTGCGGTTGCGACGGCCAGTTCGAAGAAGTTGCTTGCGCCAATCAGGCTCGAGGGGCCGGCGACGCAGTGCGCGACCCCGAGCCGTCGGTTAAGCACATACGCCAGCCCCGAATTGACGAACACCTGAACCAGAATCGGCACCGCAAGCATGGCGATCACGAGCGGCCCCCTGACAATCGCCTGCCCCTGAAACGCAAAGAGCAGCACGAGTGTCGCGAGCAGTGCGCATATCGAATATGGCGCAACGCGTGCGACGACTCGCCGGAAATGCGCATCGCCGTGCGCAAGCAGCCGCCGCCGCGCCACTTGCGCGATGATGACCGGGACGACGATGTAGAGCACGACCGACATGATCAGCGTGTCCCACGGCACCGTAATCGCCGACAGGCCGAGCAGCAGCGCGACCAGCGGCGCAAACGCGACGACCATGATCGAGTCGTTCAGCGCAACCTGTGACAGCGTGAAGTAAGGGTCGCCCCTGCACAGTTGCGACCACACGAACACCATCGCCGTGCAAGGCGCCGCGGCAAGCAGAATCAGGCCGGCGATATAGCTGTCGAGCTGATCAGCGGGAAGCCACGGTGCGAATATATGCCGGACGAAGACCCACCCGAGCAGCGCCATCGAAAACGGTTTGACCAGCCAGTTGACGAACAGCGTGACGCCGATGCCGCGCCATTGGTTTCGGACCTGCGCCATCGCTGAAAAGTCGATCTTGACCAGCATCGGGACGATCATGACCCAGATCAGCACGCCAACCGGCAGGTTGACGTGTGCGAACTCCATACGGCCGATGGTCTGAAAAAATTGCGGAAGAACCTGTCCGAGCGCGATGCCGATCACGATGCAAAGCGCGACCCAGGCCGTCAGGTAGCGCTCGAAAAGGCCGATAGCCGGCCGCGCGACATGCGCCGCGGCGGCATCAGTGTTGCTCATTCGGTGCCTCTACCGGGCTCGCTCCGATCACCTGCATTTCATGCTGGATCGTATTGTGGTCGAGCACGTGCAGCGGCAGATTCACGAACTGGCTGACGCGGTTCATGATTTGCCTGAAGACTTTGTCGAACACCTTGCGCTTGTCTTCGTCGCTGCCCTGGAATGCGGCCGGATCTTCGAAGCCCCAATGTGCGGTGATCGGCTTGCCCGGCCAGATCGGGCAGACTTCGCCTGCGGCCTGATCGCAGACGGTAATCACGAAATCCATCGCTGGTGCGTCGGGCGTCGCGAATTCGTCCCAGCTCTTGCTGCGCAAACGCGACGTGTCATAGCCGAGCGCCGCGCAGCGCTCGACAGCAAACGGATTGACCGTGCCGGTAGGGTGGCTGCCCGCGCTGTATGCGCGAAAGTGGCCTTTGCCCAGCGCATTGAACAGGGCCTCAGCCATGATGCTGCGTGAGCTGTTGCCGGTGCAAAGGATGAGGATTGACCAAACCTTGTCGTTCACGCGCGGCCCCGGAAACTCACAACCGACTCGACCGGCGTGCAGCACGCCGCCGACGCTTGCCGTGGCTCGTGCGACTGCCCATACACCGGCGCGCTTTCAAGCGTGCGGAACGTTTCCCATGCGACACCTTGCGGGTCGACGGTCCATGCCTTGTCGGACTTCGCGTAGCAGCATGTCGTGCCGGTCTGCGTTTGCACGGGCAACTGTGCGGCCGCAAAGCGGGCGTTCATTTCCGCGAGCTCCGCATCCGTCTCGACCTGAATGCCGACATGATCGATGCCCGGCTTCGCGCCGCGCTGCGAGATGGCGAAGTTCATGGCCGGATCGGTCAATTCCCACTTGCAGTAATCGCTCTTGATCACAGTGGGCTCGACATCGCCGAACATCGCGCGATAGAACCGGATGCTATCCGCGAGATTCTCGACCGACACGTGAAGGTGCATGCGCTTCATGGCTTGTCTCCGCAACAGGAAGAGAGGTCGCTTGCCGCGCAGTTCGTGCCGGCACAGCAGTTTTCGGTCAGATAGGCTATGAGGCCTGTCATCGCGTCGAAATTGGCCGTGTAGATGACAAAGCGTCCTTCCTGTCGTGGCTTGACCAGTTCCGCGTGGGACAGGTCCTTCAGATGAAACGACAGGCTTGACGGGGCGAGCCCCAGTTGCTGCGCAATTTCGCCGGCCGGCATACCGTCCGGACCGGCCACGACTAGCGCGCGAAAAATGGCGAGCCGCGACTCATGGGCGAGTGCGCCCAATGCGCGTACGACGAGGTTCGTATCCATGCGAGCAGGATACATCATTCATTTCGATATTTCAATAATTATCGAAATGACGTGGATTGCACATCGCGCTGCGTGAACTTCGCCACGCAGCGCGATGTGTTCAGACCGAATGTGAACGCAATGCTTTAGCGCCTGCCCGCACACATGCCGCTCAGTGTTCCGCCTTCAGCAGCGCCGCCGCATTCCTCAGCGCGGTGCGCAGCCCTTCTTCGACGACCGGGTGGTAGAACGGCATGTCGAGCATCGCATCGACGGTGAGGTTCATCTGCAGCGCCCACGCAAGCAGATGCGCAATGTGCTCGGCGTCCGGACCGATCCACTCGGCGCCGACGAAGCGGCGCGTCGCCTTGTCGACGTACACGTGCATCAGTCCGCGATTGCGCAACATCACGCGGCTACGGCCCTGGTCTTCGAAGCTCACCTCGCCGGCGACGAAACTGCCCGCCGCAAGGTCCGCGTGCCGGGCGCCGACCATCGCGATGCCAGGGTCTGAGAACAGCACCGAGATCGGCGCGCGGCGCACGAGCGGCGCGACGTTCGGGTAACGCGCTGCGTTGCTGCCGGCCGCGCGGCCTTCATCCGCGGCTTCGTGCAAGAGCGGCAGCACACCGTTCGCGTCGCCGGCGATAAACACCGGATGCGCGCCTGCCTGCAGCGTCACCGGGTCGTAGACCGGCATCCCGTGGCTGTCGAGTTCGAGCGTGGTGTTGCCGAGCGCGAGTCGGCCCATATTCGGCCGGCGGCCGGCGGTGACGAGCACGTAGTCGTACGAATCGTCGACCAGTGTGCCGTCGCTCGCGCGATAACGCAGATGGACGGTGTCACCGTCGCGCGTCGCCGCTTCGACTTCCGCGCGCGGCTCGAAATGCAACGCATCGCTGAACACCTTCTGCGCGTAGTCGCGAATCGCCGGGTCCGTCAACGGACCGACGCGGCCGCGCGCACCGAGCACCGTCACGTCGACACCGAGACGCGCTAGCGCCTGGCTGAGCTCGAGACCGATCACGCCGGCGCCGATTACCGCAATCTTGCGCGGCAGATCGTCCCAGCTGAACACATCGTCATTGACGATCGCGCGATCGCCGAGTGCGCGATACATCGCTGGCACGTACGGCGACGAACCGGTCGCGATCACCACGCTGCGCGCCTGCACGCGGGTGTGGTCGCCGACTTGCAGCCAGTTATCGTCGATAAACTTCGCATAACCGATCACGCGGTCTTCCGCAGGTATCCCTTCGACGCTGTCGACCACGAAGCCGACAAAGCGATCGCGCTCACTTTTCACGCGGCGCATCACTTCGCGCCCGTCGATCCGAATCGCGCCGTCGACGTGCACGCCGAACGGCGCCGTGCTGGAGGCCGCATGCGCGGCCTCGGCGGCTGCGATCAACAGCTTGGACGGCATACAGCCGACCCGCGCACAGGTAGTGCCGTAAGGGCCGCCTTCGATCAGCAGCGCCGATGCGCCCGCCGCCTTCGCGGCGCGGTATGCCGGCAAACCGGCGCTGCCCGCGCCGATCACTGCGACATCGATCTTGATCGTCTTCATCTATTGCTCCAATTCGTTGAATGCATCGCGCCTGGCCGGAAAGCCGTTGACCCTGCGCCGCGCCGTCGTCCAGTAAAATCGGGCTGCATTGGATGCCACCAATGTACGTCGAGCATCACGGCATGCGAATTCGCTAACGGATCAACAAATTGCTCAAACGACTCATATGGATCTGCTCAGCCGTTTTCTCTCGCTGACACCGGTCAACGGACGCATCGATGAACGCTGCCGTTTCGGCTCGCCATGGGTGGTCGAGGTCGGCTCCGCGGGTGTTCAGGAGATTCCGTATCACGTGCTGCTGGCGGGCGAGGCGGTGCTCGAGGACGGCAATGGCCCCCCGCGCACGCTGACGGCGGGCGACGTGATCCTGTTCCCGACCGGCGCCGCGCACCGGATTCACGACGGCAGCGGTGTGCAGCCCGGCCCAGCGGTCAGGCGCCGGAATATCACGCTGACGGTGGTCGAAAACGGCGGCTCGGGGCCGGCCGCGGATCTGTTATGCGGACGCTTTCTGGTCGGCGCGATGCCGGACCGGCTGCTGCGCGAACATCTGCCGGCGCGGCTGGTGGTGAGTACCGGGTCGATTGCGAAGCACGCGCCGCAACGCGAGCCCGATAGCGTGGCGCTCGATGCGGCGCGCGACGAAGCCGCTGGCGCAACGCGCATCGCGGATATCGCGGGCGAAGCCAGCCAGATCGACGCCACGGACGGCGATGCGCAAGCCAGCGTGGGCACGAGCGCGGACACCAAGGCGGGCACCAGCGCGGACACCAGCGCGGCGCAGCCGACCGTGGCCGGCTCGCGGCTCGCGCGCATCGTCGCGCTAATGCGCGAGGAGGCAGTCGATGAAAGCCCCGGCAGCGAATGCCTGATCAACTATCTGTCCGCCGCGCTGTTCGCGTTGACACTGCGCTTTGCGAGCGAAGCCGCAGACGCACCGCGTGGCCTGCTAGCGCTCGCCGGGCAGCCGCGCTTGCAGCCTGCGTTATCCGCGATGTTCGAAGCGCCAGGCAAACCGTGGACGCTTGATCAGTTCGCTGCGTTATGCCATATGTCCCGCGCGACCTTCGTGCGGCAGTTCCAGGAGGCGATCGGCCGTTCCGCGACCGACATGCTGACCGAAGTGCGTTTGACGATCGCCGGCCGCGCGTTGCTGCAGACGTCGGAGTCGGTCGCCGAGATCGGTGCGACGATCGGCTATCAGTCCGAGGCGGCGTTTCAGCGGGTGTTCAAGCGGCATCTCGGCGTCACGCCCGCGCGCTGGCGCGCAACGGGCGGCGATACGCTAGCGAGGTAAACGACGCGACACACCTCGTGCGGCCGTGCAGGTGTCCTGCACTTCGCGCGTTGCCTGTTTTCATCCTCTTTCATCCGCTTCTTCTCCCTCCGCGGCGGCAACACCCCATGCCTTGCGCGCACGGCGCCGTTCGTTCGGCCGCCGCTGCTTGCCCGCGCGCGCTGTGTCGAAGCGCAGTCAACTCGCTTGAGCCGATCGAGCAGTTTGTTGATCCGCGCTGCCATTAACGGACGGCGAGTCAACACTTAAAGTTCCATCACCCCGTCAGCTGACGGAAGCAAAGTTCAAGAAACCGATTTGGTTGCATTTTCAACAATTCACAGTCTTAAGGAGAAACACCATGGCGCGCGTTCAATCCCTGTCGATCGGCCAAGCCCCCGCTTCTGCGCAAGCGTCGTTGCACGCGGTCGAAAAAGCAATGGGCTTTCTGCCGAACTCGTTCAGGATCCTCGCGAATTCGCCTGCGGCGCTGGGCGCGTATCTGCAAGCGCAACAACAGCTGTCGAAGGGCGAACTGAGCGCCGCCGAACGCGAGACGGTCGCGCTCGCGGTATCGCAAGTGAGCAACTGTGAGTACTGTCTTGCCGCGCATTCGCTGTTTGCCAGCAAGGCGGGCTTGTCGGACGACGCGATTCGCGCCGCGCGTGATGGCGAAGGCAATGCGATCGCGGTATTCGCGAGCAAGGTTGCGAGCCAGCGCGGTCGGCTGAGCGATGGCGACATCGCGGCAGCACGCGACGCAGGGATCACGGACAGCAGGATTGTCGAGATCATCGCTGTTGCGGCGCAACTGACCTTCACGAACTTCCTGAACAACGTTGCGCGACCGGACGTGGACTTTCCGGCGGTTGAAGCTTGAATGCGGGTTCAGTTGCGTCAGTCCCAACCCTTTGCAAACCGAGAGGCGGTGCGTGTCCGCGCGCACCGCATGCTTGATATGAAACCGGAATTCAAGGAGATGACCATGCCTGCAATCACCGTCTACACGAAACCGACCTGCCCGTATTGTCTTGCTGCGAAAGCGCTGCTGCGCAAAAAGGGCGCGGCGTTCAGCGAGATCGACATCGAAGGCGATCGCGCGAAAGCGCTCGAAATGATGGAACGCAGTGGACGCCGGACCGTGCCGCAAATCTATGTGGGCGATACGCACGTCGGCGGTTATGACGATCTGCGTGCGCTGGAGTCGCAAGGCGGTCTCGAGCCGCTGCTTGCCGCGCGGGTCTGAAGGTCGCAGCGCGGCCGGTGAGCGATGGTTGTCCGCTCGCACGACCACGCATTGTCGACGCAACGCGTTTTACCTGCGACGCTTCTTCCACGCATAATCGGCGGGCGGGTCCGCCACCCCTGGCTGCCCGACCGAATGCGGATTCTCGCTGCATAGCGACACGAAGCCGACGTCGCCTCCCGCCGCCTGTTTCTTTCGTAACTCCTCAGCAAACGCAAGCGCCCGCGTCAATTCGCTGCTGTCGAACAGCTCGAAGCGCGCGGTGCCACCGTGCGATGCATTGTCACTGAGCGCCTCGCGCCTCTCCAGCCAGTACACGACGAACATAAGTTCCTTCCGGTTTCCGAATCGCCGCCAGGTTGCGATTGCTGCGCCTGCACGAAGCCTCACTGCGCTTCGAGCACCGATCATGTAGCATCGAATCTGCGCCGGCAAGGCCGGACGCGGGCTCCGGGGACCACCGCGCGGCAGGTGTCGGGTACGAGCCGCCCCGCCCGCCGCGCGCCTGTAAGGGGCAACCCGTGCGTGCCGGCCAGTGCGTACCAGGCGGTGCGTGTCGACAGCAAGCCGGCGTTTTCTTACGCGAATCCTTCCACACGGAGTTCATATGGCACGGCAAGTCTGTGACATCTGCGGCGTCAGGCCTGCGAGCGTGCGGCTCGCGGTGCTCCAGAGCGGGCGCAGGCGGATTCTCGATGTATGCGATTACCACTACGAGCAGCTTACGCGGCACCAGCGCACGCTGTCGCCGCTCGAAGCGCTGTTCCGCAGCGACATCCCCGAGCAGATCGACGAACTGGACGACGCAGCGACCTTCCGGCGGCCCGTACCGCAACGCGTCGAGGGCGCTGAAGCGGTGATCAATATCGAGCGGCACTTTAGCGATCTGGCAAAAGAAATGCTTCAGCGTGCGGCGGAGCGCGCAGTGCAGTTCGGCCGCCGTGAAGTCGACACCGAGCATCTGCTCTACGAGCTTGCCGACAACGCGGTCATCATTTCAATTCTGAAAAACCTGGGCATCTCGGCAACCGACGTGCGCGCGTATATCGACACGAACGCGCCGAAGCGTACCGATGTCGAGCCGCCGCCGGACAGCGAGATCGGCGTCACGCCCTGCCTGAAGAGCGCGCTCGAGCGCGCGTTTCTCGCGTCTCGCGAACTCGGCCACAGCTACGTCAGCGCCGAGCATCTGTTAATCGGCCTGGCGGAAGTGAACAACAGTTTCGCGAGCAACCTGTTCGTGAAATACGGCCTCGACACGCAGGCGCTGCGCCAGCAAACGCTCGCCGCGATCGGTCCGAGCATGAAGCGCGAGACGATCGCCGCGCCGTCGAATACGCCGCAGCTCGATAAATACAGCCGCGATCTGACCGCGCTTGCGCGCGACGGCCGGCTCGACCCGGTGATCGGCCGCTCGAGTGAAATCGAAACGCTCGTTGAGGTGCTCGCGCGGCGCCGCAAGAACAATCCGGTGCTGATCGGCGAGCCGGGTGTCGGCAAGACCGCGGTCGTCGAAGGGCTGGCGCAGCGGATGGTGAACGGCGACGTGCCCGAATCGCTGCGCGACAAGCGTCTCGTCGAACTCAACGTGAACTCGCTGGTGGCTGGCGCGAAGTTTCGCGGCGAGTTCGAAGAGCGCGTGAAGCAACTGCTTGAGGAGATCACCGCGAACCTCGGTTCGCTCGTGCTGTTCGTCGACGAAGTGCATACGATCGTCGGCGCGGGGCAAGGCGGCGGTGAGGGCGGCCTCGATATCGCGAATGTGTTCAAGCCCGCGATGTCGCGCGGCGAACTGAACCTGATCGGCGCGACGACCCTGTCCGAATATCAGAAGTACATCGAAAAGGACGCGGCGCTCGAACGGCGCTTCCAGCCGGTGCTCGTGCCCGAGCCGAGTGTGGTCCAGACTATCAATATCTTGCGAGGGCTGCGCGACAGGCTCGAAGCGCATCACCGCGTGACCATTCAGGACGATGCGATCGTCGGCGCGGCCGAACTGTCGGATCGCTATATCACCGGGCGTTTTTTGCCGGACAAGGCGATCGATCTGATCGACCAGGCGGCCGCGCGCGTGCACCTGTCGGCGACGTCGCGCCCGGCGGCGATCCTCGAACTCGAAGCCGAACTGGCGCAAATGCATCGCGAGCAGGACTACGCGGCATCGCGCAAGCAGTACGAGCGAGCTCATGCGCTCGACGGCGAGATTGCCGACAAGCAGCGCGCGTTGAGCGACGCGACCGATGCGTGGAAGACCAGCCTGGGGGCGAACACGTCGCACGTGACGGTGATGAATATCGCCGAAATCGTCGCGAAGCTGACCGGCATTCCGGTCGCGCAGTTGACCACGGAGGAACGCGAACGCTTGCTGAATATGGAGGAGCGTTTGCACGAGCGGGTGATCGGCCAGGACCAGGCGGTGCAGGCGGTCAGCGACGCGGTGCGCCGCTCGCGCACCGGCTTGCAGGCGCGCCACCGGCCGACCGCGGTGTTCCTGTTTCTCGGCCCGACGGGTGTCGGCAAAACCGAGCTCGCGAAGGCGCTTGCGGAAGTGGTGTTCGGCGACGAAGAAGCGATGCTGCGTATCGACATGAGCGAATACATGGAACGGCACGCGGTGTCGCGGCTAATTGGCTCGCCGCCGGGTTACGTCGGGCACGACGAAGGCGGGCAATTGACCGAGCGTGTGCGGCGCCGTCCGTACAGTGTGATTCTGTTCGACGAGATCGAAAAGGCGCACCCGGACGTGTACAACGTGCTGCTGCAAGTGTTCGACGATGGACGCTTGACCGACGGCAAAGGGCGCGTGGTCGACTTCAGCAACACGCTTATTATCGCGACCAGCAATCTGGGCTCGGAAGTGATCGGCGGACAGATGCGTTCGGGCCCGGGTTTCCTGAGCGGCGACGCGGTGACGACGGTGCAAAGCGGCGTCATGAACGTGTTGCGGCAGCACTTCCGGCCGGAGTTCCTGAATCGCATCGACGACATCATCCTGTTCAAGGCGCTGACCCGCGACGAGACGCGGCATGTCGTGCGGCTGCAGCTCGAACAGGTGAAGCGTCTCGCGAGCAGCCAGGACATCGATCTCGAGTTCGACGATTCGGTGGTCGACTTTCTCGCGACGGAAGGCTACCGGCCGGAGTTCGGCGCGCGCGAGTTGCGGCGGCAGATCCGGCAGCTGATTGAGAATGAGCTGGCGAAGGAGATGCTGAAGGGCGACATCGGCGAAGGCTCGCACATTCTGTGTGCGTACGATGCGGATGCACAGCGCGTGAAGTTTACGACGACTGCAGCGACGCCGCAGAAGGGGGCTCAGCGAACTGGGGCTGCGGAAAAGCAGTCCGGGCTGAGGCTGTCGCTCGAGCCGCGTGAAGGACGTCGCGACGACAGGTCGCCGCCGGAAGCGGCGAATTCATAGCGCGGTGTGGCGTGGCAGGGAAGTGAGCGGCAGGCTGGCGGTAGGTGCAGCCGGCCGCTTTTTTCTGTTCTGCCGCTTCGTATCGACGTCTAGCGGAAGGCGCTCAGAAGCCTTCTGTTACCAGGTTCCAGGGATTGACCGGCCTCGCGCGCAAACGGTGTAATCACGAACGACCGACTGACATCGTCTGCAGAATGACCGCGTTCGTGTAAGCCTACCGGGGAAATGAATGGGACGCGAACAGAAGATCAACAAAGTGATCGCGACCTTGCCGCGCCACGTGCTGGCATGGTTGCGCCAGATGCAGCAAGCGGCGCCCGGGCAACGCAGCCTGGAATCCTTTAGCGAAGCGGAGTGGTCGCGGCTGATCGGTTTTCTCAAGGCTCTGCGTGCCGTTCCCGACGCGGACGTGCTGCCGGACCCGCGCAACCCGCACGCGATCGGCGCCTTTGCCTACGCGATCATGACCTGTGCGAAACGGTTGGGCCGCCTGCCGCCGGGATTCTCGACGGGCGTGCGTGCGATCGCGTTGGCGCCCGACTTCTACGATGATTCACTGAAGACAGTTAGTGGCGTGCGCGCCTATGCACCGTCGCTGGTCGGTCTCAGGCCGGTCGCCCGATCGGTTTACGCGCCGGGGCGCCATAACATCCGCCGTGTTTCCGTGCCCAGGTTTCTGTCGCACCTGACAGCGGAACTGGAAAGCCCATCGAAGGATAGCCGGCTCAGGGCGCAAGCGATTATTCGCGGCAAGGACAAGGAGTTTCGCCGCACCCAGGGGCTTGTCTACAGCCCGTTTATTTCGATGAACCGCGATGCCATTCGCCGCCTCGCCGCCGAAACGGATGGCGCGGATCTGATTGTCAGTCTGGAGCGCGGCGGCTCGTATGTTGCGGATCAGATAGGCGCGGTGCTGAGCGCACACGGCGGCCGGCGGATTCCGCATCTGCGAATTCCCAAGCCCAGCAGCGCGCAGCTCAGTATCATCCATGCGGAATTCCAGCGTGCCTTCCCACCTGGCGTTTCCGTTGGTGTCAAGGAGTTCGACAAGAAGACGTCGCACGTGCTGATGCTCGTGCGCACGGTCGAAACGATGCTGCGGCACGAGCCGGACAAGTCACTCAACCTGATCGTCACCGAGACGGTCGTTGGCGGTGGGTCGACCAACGGTCTTCTGATGGGGCTAGGCTATCTGCTGCGCCGGTACGACAAGCTTTGCATCCGGCTTCTTCTACACCGCCACACGTCGCATCAGGATGCACCGGAGAATGTCCGCGTGACCCGGGACGTCGACCTGACGAGCCAACTCTCCGATATCGTGCTGGCGTCCAGCGGCGGCCAGAAATTGCGGTTGACCAATTTCAGCGACGAAGTGGCGTCCCGCATCGCGCGCATTATGGAGCGACTGGATCGATACATCCCGGCGATTCGTGGTCCGGATCTACCGGGCCGCAACGGCCGATGGCACGCTCGGGCAAGAGTCTCGGTCGCGTCGGGGTTTTACGTTCTGGGCGAGGATATCGATGTATTTCTGTCAGGCCGCAGAACGGTCCAGGTGGGCGGTCAGTCTGCCAGTGTGGCGGCGCGAGCCCCGGTGATCATTTTCAGGAGCAACCGCGGCATCCTGATCGAACCCGGTTGCATGATGAATTCGCGTCAGCTGCTGCAAATGATCGTGGCCGGCGCGTTCGATTCTCTGATCGAGTCGCTTGGTATTCGCATCGAGGACCAGCCCGATGCCGATTCATTGGCGTTCAGTCATCGACGAGGATTTTAAGGGCGCAGCCGTGGCGCGAGGTCATTGCGGCAGGTGATGTACCGGCATGTTGAACGGCGTGCCCGAGGCGCCATCCAGCGACGTGAGAATCGTGTGCGCGGCGGCGACCCGGTCTTCCATCGGGAAATTCCGGTTACCGAGAATGACGATTCCAATGCGCTTCGCCGGAACGAACGCGACATACGCGCCGAAGCCATTAGTCGAGCCTGTCTTGTTGATCCACACATTGTCCATCGGCGGCAGCGGCGGCTCGATCGCCGTCGCAGGCGTCGCATTGAGCGCCATCGCGGGCGAGTTGCCGTCCAGCAGCGACTGCAATGCAACAGGGTACGGATACTGTTCCCAGATCAGGTCCTGCGTCAGCGGCCCTGCGCGGAAGTAGCCGGTGTGCGTATCCGTGATCGCACGCTGCAACGCTGCGTCGATCCTGATCAGCTTCATGTTGGCTTCGATAAAGCGCAGCACGTCGGCGGCCGTCGATTTGACGCCATACGCTTCGGATGCGAGCACGCCGCCCGCCATGCGAACCGGTTGGTCATCCTTCGTATAGCCCTGAGCGTAATCCGCCGCGCGGTCGACGGGAATGTCGATGAAGCTGCTCTTCAGACCGAGCGCGGGAAAGAGGCGCTGGTCGATCAGCGAATCGAAATCCTGTCCCATGCGCTTCGCGGTGATGAGCCCAAGTGTGCCGATGCCGACATTGCTGTACGTACGCGAAGTGCCGGGCGCATAGGTCGGACGCCAGGCGTCGAAATACCGCATCAACTGTGCGTCGTTCCGGATCTCGTCAGGCACCTGCAACGGGAGTCCGCCGGGCGTGTGCGTCCCCAGATTGAGCAGACTCACGCTGCCGAACGGACTGCCGCGCAGCGACGGCAGATCGGTCCCGACACGGTCCGCGAGCGATAACTGGCCGTTGACCTGCGCCCACGCAGTGAGTGTGGCCGTGAAGGTTTTCGTCACCGATCCGAGTTCGAACAAGGTGTCGTTCGTGACAGGCTGACGCGTTTGCGTCGACGCGACGCCGAAGTTGTAAACGGCAGGCTGGCCGTCGACGATGATGCCGACCGCTACGCCGGGAATCCCGTCTTTCGCCATCATCGGCCGGATTGCGTTGTCCACCGCTTGCTGGACGCGATCGTGCGCCGGGCTTTCCGCATGGCTCGCGCTTGGCGCGAGGCATAACGCGCAGAGCAGGCTCACCGCCGCCACGACGGGCTTTGAATTCCAGAACTGCATTGTCGAGGTTCCTCCCAGGCTATCCAGATTTCCGACGTTGACGAGCGACGGATCGCGGCGTTAGCGAACCTCACGGCGACGGCCAGCCGTCATCGCGTGCCGACGCCTGGGCGCAACCTCAGCTACCCCACCGCACCACGCCGGCGGCCGCGCAGGGACACCGTGAACCGTTGCTCCTGCTCGAAGTGCCGCCACTATTGCGTTTTCGAAGCCTGCTGGCAAACGATGATAAATTGGCCGTTGCCCAGGAAAAACTTATACCTCAGCCATGCGACCCTATCTGCCTCTGAACGCGCTGCGAGCCTTCGAATCGTCCGCCCGGCATTTGAGTTTCACACGCGCCGCGCTGGAGCTGAACGTCACGCAAGCGGCCGTCAGCCAGCAGGTCAGGACGCTGGAAGAGCGGCTCGGCGCGAGCCTCTTCAAGCGTTTGCCGCGCGGACTGGCGATAACCGACGAAGGCCTTGCGCTACGCCCGGTGCTAAGCGATGCGTTTGATCGCATCGAAGCCGTGTTGCGGCAGTTCGAAGGTGGGCACTTGCATGAGGTGCTGACCGTGGGGTCAGTCGGGACCTTCGCCGTTGGCTGGCTGATCCCGCGTCTGAAGTCGTTTCGCGATGCGCATCCGTTCGTCGAACTCCGTTTGATGACGAACAACAACCTCGTCGATCTGGCCGGGGAGGGACTCGACTTCGCGATCCGTTTCGGTGACGGCACCTGGCCGGGCTCGCGTGCGCTGAAGCTGTTCGACGCGCCGCTATCGGTGCTCTGCACGCCGGAAATCGCGCACCGTCTGCGCGTTCCCGCCGATCTCGCCGGCCAAACGCTGCTGCGCTCCTATCGCGCCGACGACTGGGCGAACTGGTTCAGCGCGGCGGGACTCGCGCCGCGTCCCGTGCGCGGCCCCGTGTTCGACTCATCGCGGCTGATGGTGGAAGCCGCGCTGCAAGGCGCGGGCGTCGCACTCGTGCCTGCGTCGATGTTCGAACGCGATCTGGCGACGGACCGCCTCGTGCGTCCGTTCGATATCGACGTGCACGCGGGCAGTTACTGGTTGACCTGGCAAAAGGCGAAACCCGCGACTGCCGCGATGCGCGCGTTCAGTCAATGGATCAAAAAGGAAGTGGATAGCGGCGCATCGGACGCCGGGACGGCCGGCGAACTCATGCCGCCTGAAACGCGCGTGAGCGAAGACGGGCCGCGGTAATCCGGCATACGCCGCAATGCGCGGTTATTCAGTGCCAAATGCCTTTATTTAACCGATTCGCGGGTTTATTTGTATCCGCATGGTTTGATCGCGCGAATGATGCCATTGGCATTGGTGAATATGCTTTTCCGGCATATTTCCACTAGAGGCAAAGCACATCAACTATTTCCGTGATTCTGGCAGGATAATCTATGCTTATTGCACCTGATCGCAAATTCACGGAGTAACAGCGAATTCTTTCAAATGACAGGTGACGGGCGCACGCGCCCCGGTCATCGTCTTCCAGAACAGGTGGGTCTATCATGTTCAGCGTCCATAAAGCGGTGTTTCCCGTCGCAGGCATCGACACGCGTTTTCTCCCCGCGACCAAATCAAGTCCCAAAGAAATGCTGCCGATCATCGATAAGCCCCTCATTCAATACGCAGTTGAAGAGGCGATTGCCGCCGGCATCACCGAACTGATTTTTGTCACCGGTCGCGGCAAGCGCGTCATCGAAGATCATTTCGACAAATCCTACGAAGTTGAACATGTGCTGATGGCGCGAGGCATGCAAAACCTGGTCGAAATCGTTCAGGACGTGATGCCGCGTCATGCCAAATGCGTCTATGTCCGGCAGGCTGAGCCGCTGGGACTTGGTCATGCGGTGCTTTGCGCGCAAAAGCTGATTGGCGACGAGCCATTTGCGGTCGTGCTGGCCGACGATCTCCTTGAAGGCCAGCCTCCCGTCCTCGAGCAGATGATCCATTTATTTAGCCACTATGACTGCTCGGTGCTCGCCGTCGAAGAGTTTGAATCAAGCGAAGCACCGGATCACGGTGTGATTGACGGAAGACACTGGGATGAACGCGTCATCAGCGTGTCCGGGATCGTCGAGAAACCGGCGCCGGAAAATGCGCCGTCGAACTACGGCATTGCCGGGCGCTACGTGTTGATGCCCGGCATCTTCGAGCATTTGCGCCCTGTGCGTCCGGACGCGCAAGGCCAGATTCATTTGACGCCCGCGATCGACTCGATGCTGAAGGACGAACAGGTGCTGGGATACGAGTTTGTCGGCACGCGTTATGACTGCGGCACCAAGCTTGGCTACCTGAAGGCAACGGTCGACTTCGCGCTGCATCACAAGGAAGTGCGAGATCCGTTCGGGGCGTGGCTGCATTCGCGCGTCGGCGATGTGCGTGGATAGGCGCTCGCGCATCCGCCATTACAAGCGCGCAACCGCTATCGAAGTGTGATGACCGAAAGCGGCCCGCACGATATGTTCGTGCCACTCGTGACGATCGTGAGCGTCGAGCCGGTGATGAACGCGGTGCCCGCGGTGGGTCAACATACGGCGGCCATACTCGCGGAACTCGAAGCGCAACGTGTTTCGCCGGTCGATTCCCGCTGAACGCGAAGCACCACCAGATCACGGCAAACGTTTTTGTATGCGCCGAATTGGCGCGCACTTGCACTGCGCTGGGGAATATCGAATACACGATTAATGTGCGCCTATCATGCGCTGATAGGTAAATTCACCTAGGCTTTCGTTTCTGCGGAATACGCGCGGCAACAAGGTGTTTTCACTCTAATTTGCGCAAGGGTCCGCACTTGATGAAACGCAATCTCTTCTTCCGTCTGCTCGCGCGGCTGCGCGTCGGCCGGAAGCTGTTGTTGATCTATCTGCTGGATTTGAGCGCAGTCGTTTTTATCAGCGGCATTCTGATTCACGAGAAGTACATCGCGATCGATTTCTCGAACAAGGAGATCGTCGGCAACGCTTATTTGCGCACGGTGCGCGAGGCGCTAGTCGAGGTGGCGTCGGCAGGGGCGGGCGCGCGTCCGCCGGCGCAGGCGTTGCGCGACACCGCGCGCGCGCTCGAAGATGCCGAGGCGCGCTATGGCGCGGCGATGCAAAGCGATGCGCTCAACCGGCGCGTACGCGATGGGCTCGTGCTGCTCTCGCGCGACGCGACGCCGAGCGCCGCCGAGGTGAGCGACGCGCTGCTCGCATGCCGCGAACTCGTGACACGCATCGGCAATCAGTCGAACCTGATTCTCGACCCGGACCTCGACAGCTACTATTCGATGTCGCTGTCGATCCTGCGCTACCCGGCGCTGCTCGACGCGGTCAACCAGATCGGCAGCGGCTTGCGCGGCGACCAGCAACCGGCGAGCGCGGACCTGATGCGCACGCGCTATCTGGTGCGCGAAGGCCAGCTCGATGCCGTGCTGCAAGGGTTGCGCACCGACTTCGCGGAGGCCGTGGCCGCGAACCCCGAAGTCGAACGCGCGCTGGGCCCGTCGATCGGACAGATGAACCACTCGGTCGAACAGTACCGGAGCGCGGCGCGCGCGATCGTCGAGCGCGGTGGCGGCGCGGATGCGGCCCGGTTCGCGGCGCTGGATGCCGCGCAGCAGCGCGCGGTGGCCGATGTCGGCCAGACGTGGCGCAAGACCGGTGCCGAGCTCGACCGGCTGCTGCATGAGCGCGTGCGTGAGCTGTTTGCGCGGATGTGGCTGCATCTGGGCACGGCGCTCTTCCTGTTGTTCGGGATTCTGGCGATGGTGTACACCGTCGCTCAGCAGATCTCGCGTCCGCTGCGCCAGCTCGCGCGCGTAATGGATACCGTGCGCCGCACCGGCGATCACTCGCTGCGCGCGCGCTGGCACAGCCAGGACGAGATCGGCGTGCTGGTGAACGGCTTCAACGAGATGCTCGAACAGCTCGATCGCGAGCGCGACGTGCAGAAGGAACTGGCGGCGACCGCGCGTGCATCGGCTGCGCAGTATGCGCTCGTCGAAGCCACACCGCTGCCGATGGTCGTGACCGCGGTGCCGGGCCACGAAGTGCTGCATGCGAACCGCCCCGCGCTGTACTGGCTGAACGGTTGCGCAATCGATCCATGGGCGCGCGGACTCGATTCGGGCACGCGCGCGCGTTTTTTCCAGCAACTGTCCGATCGCGAGGCGGTCGACGAATTCGAGGTGCACTGGAAAGCGACCGACGAATCGACATGGGCGATGCTGTCCGCGCGGCGCCTGAGCTTCCAGGGGCAGGACGCGATTCTGACCGCTTTCACGCCGATCAACCAGATCAAGCTGATGGAGCAGCGGCTCGAGTTGTGGGCCCGCGTGTTCGAGGCATCGTCGGAGGCGATCCTGATTCTCGACGACGCGTACCAGTTGCTGACCGCCAATGCGGCGTTCTACAGAACGACCGGTTATCGGTCCGACGACGTGATCGGGCGCCTGCCCGGCTTCATCGTCGACGGCTGGCCCGGCGATGGCAGCTTCGCGACGCTCGCGCCGACGGTCGATCGCACGAGCACGTGGAACGGCGAAGCGCAGGTGCGCCGCCGGCACGGCGGCGACTATCCGGCGTGGTTGATGGTGAGCGTCGTGCGCGACCCGCAGGGGCAGGTCACGCATTACATCTGCACGCTGATTGACATCAGCGATCGCAAGAAGAGCGAGGCGCGCATCCAGTTTCTCGCCGAGCACGACTTTCTCACGGAACTGCCGAATCGGGCGCTCTACAAGAAGCGTCTCGCGGTTGCGCTCGATACCGCGAAACGCACGGGCCGGCGCGTCGCGGTGCTGTTTATCGACCTCGACCGCTTCAAGGACATCAACGATTCGCTCGGTCATCATATCGGCGACGGCCTGTTGCGCTCGGTCGCCACGCGCCTCGTGCGCTCGGTGCGGCGCGACGACACCGTGAGCCGCCTGGGCGGCGACGAGTTCACCGTGATCCTGAATGGCGCGCAAAGCGCGGCCGACGTCGCGCAGATGATCGAGGAGCGGATGATTCCGCTGATCGGCGAGCCGCACGACGTCAACGGTATCGCGATGCACGTGTCGTGCAGCGTCGGGATCGCGATGTATCCGGAGGATGGGCTCGATATCGATACGCTGATGCAGAACGCCGACCTCGCGATGTATCAGGCGAAAGCGGCGGGGCGCAATCTCGCGAAGTTCTTCTCGCCGGACATGATCGAGCAAAGCCGGTTGCGGCTCGCACTCGAAGCGTGTCTGCGCACCGCGATCGAGCGTGACGAGCTGTGGCTCGCGTATCAGCCGTGCATCGACACGGCCAGCGGCGACGTGATCGCGGTCGAGGCGCTGCTGCGCTGGGACAGCACGGAACTGGGCCGCATGTCGCCCGCGCAGTTTATTCCGATCGCGGAAGAGACGCGTCTGATCGTGCCGATCGGCGCGTGGGTTATCGACGAGGCGTGCCGGCAGCTGGCGAACTGGCGCGATGGTCCGCTGGCCGGTCTCACACTGTCGATCAATCTGTCGGCGGTGCAACTGCGCGACGACGCGCTCGTCGATACGCTGAAGGCGAGTCTCGCGAAACATCGCGTCGCGCCGGCGAGCCTCGAACTGGAGATCACCGAATCGGTGCTGCTCGACGGCGCGCAGCGCAACATCGCGACGATCGGCGCGATACGGGCGCTCGGCGTGCGCATCTCGCTCGATGACTTCGGGACCGGCTATTCGAGCCTCAGCTATCTGAACCGCTTCCCGCTCGACCGGCTGAAGATCGATCGCACCTTTGTGCACAACAAGCTCGACAAGCCGACTGATCTCGCGATCGTCGAAGCGATTGTCGGCCTTGGGCACATGCTCGGCTTGCGGGTGGTTGCGGAGGGCGTCGAAAGCGAACGCGAGGCGAATCTGCTGCGCAGCATCGGTTGCGACGAACTGCAAGGGTTCTGGATCGCACGGCCGCTGTCGTCGGTGCAGCTCGACGACTGGATGCGCGAGCGGCGCACGGTGCGCAGCGCGGGCATCGTCGAGGCATAGCGGGCCGCGGGCCGCTATGCCTCGCTTCAGTTCTGGTCAGCCTGTCAGTCAGGCAAGGTCAAGCGTGCCCGTCATGTCGCCCAGTGGCGCAAGCCCGTTCTGCGCGAACGCGCGGTCGCGCGCGGCCACGCCCGGCAGAGGCTCGAGCCGATGCACGCGGCTGATGAATCGCAGAATCGAGTTGGTGTCGTAGACCGTGTGATCGACATAGCCCTTCTTCGCAAGCGGCGATACGACCAGCGCTGGAATGCGCGAGCCCGGGCCCCAGCGGTCGCCCTTTGGCGGTGCGACCGGGTCCCACCAGCCACCGTTTTCGTCGACCGTCACGATCACGACCGTGTTGTGCCATTGCGGCCCGCGCTGCAGATGATCGATGACCGCCGCGATGTGGCGGTCGCCGGATTCGACGTCGGCGTAGCCCGCGTGCATGTTCAGGTTGCCCTGCGGCTTGTAGAACACGACCGGCGGCAGCCGGCCCGCGTCGATATCGGCAATCAGCCGGTTGGTCGACGCGTCGTCGCCGACGCCCGCATCGCGCAGGTGTCGCGTGCGCGCCGCGGTGCCCGGCGCGTAGTTCGAAAAGTAGTTGAACGGCTGATGGTGATACTGGAAATCGGGCACGGCGCCGGTGTCCTGGTGCTCGAGCGCGTATTGCCAGGCGCCGGCGTACCACGCCCATTCGACGTCGCGGTCGGTGAGTCGGTCGCCGATCGTCGCGTAGTTCTGCGGTGGCAGCACCTTCGGGTCGGCCGGATTGGCCAGCAGCGGATTGCCGTCGGGCGCGGGCCGAATAAAGCTCGGCTGGTACGGCGGCGCCATCGTGTTCACCGCATAGCCGTCCGGCGTGAACAGGCCGTCGCGCACGAACTTCGGCGGGCCGTCGAGCGCGGAGGCGGGCGAGTTCGGCGCTGTCTTCAGTCGCGTGCCGAGCGGATCGTCGCCTTCGAGAACCGACACCTGGTTCTTCGCAGGGCTGTTCTGGATATCCGGATAGAGCGGCGCCTGCGCGGAAATCAGGAAGATATGGTTGAGCCACGAGCCGCCGAAGGCCGCCATGAAGAAGTTGTCGCACAACGTGTATTGCTGCGCGAGGCCCCAGATTTTCAGCGTGGCGGGCGAGCTGCGGTAATGGCCCATCACGAGGCCGCCCGAATCGCTCCATGCAGCGAACTGGTTATTGCGGCCGCCGTTGATCTGCATCTGGTTCTGATAGAAGCGATGCACGAGATCGCGGGTAATCACGCCATTGGGCAACGGCGCGCCTTGCGCGTCGGTCAGGTGAAACGGCTGGTTGCGCAGGTTCGCGATCTCGCGCTCGCTGATCGCGTAGCGCTTGCCGTCGACCACCTGCGCCTGCGGCACCAGCCCGCCCCAGATCGCCGGCAGGCGCGGCAGCGGCGTTGTGCCGTCGCGGTCGAACTGCACATAGGTCTGCGGCGTGGCCGAGTCGAGCGGATGCTGCAGGCCGGGGAAATTGCCGTACAGGTTCGCGAAGCTGCGGTTCTCCGCATAGATCACCACGATGTTCTTCACCTGGCCGTGCAGCGCGGCGTCCATGCGCAAGTCGGCGGCGCTCGCCGACGCGTTGCTCGCCGACGTCTGGCTCGCGGACTGGCATCCGGCCAGAACCAGCCCGGCGCCGACCGCCGCGAGGCCGGTCAGCACACGGCGGCGCTCGGGGTCGTCGGGCAGGTCGGGACCGGCGGCGGCAGTTGCGTCGGCAAGGCGGTTCGGATCGGTGTCATTCACGGGCGTTCTCCTTGACGCTGTGGTGGCGAGACAGGCGAGAGGGGAGCATCGATGCGCGTCGCTCGCACCGCATACTCGCACCGTTTGCCACCTGCGCGAAGCAGAAAAAACGAACCGGCTGTGGGCAAAACCGCTGCAGCGGCTGTCACGCGCGTGTCACACCAGGCGCTGCAACGAGCTCGTATGCGGTGCTGCGTCCGCCGCCGTCGGCTCGGCGCACGATTCCGGCCGCAATCAGCTCGTTGATGTCGCGCAACGCGGTGTCCGCCGAGCACTTCGCGATCGCCGCCCACTTGCTGCTCGTCAGCTTGCCGTCGAAGCCGTCGAGCAGCCGGTTCAGCAGCTTCGCCTGCCGTTCGTTGAGCGGTGTGCCGGCGATGCGTTGCCAGAAGCGCGATTTCGCCAGCACCGCGTCGAGCGTCTGCAGTGCCGCTTCGATCGCGCGCTGCAAGTTCTCGAGGAACCACCCGAGCCACATGGTGACGTCCGACAGGCCGCGCTGCGTGCGTTCGAGAATGTCGTAGTAGCTGCGCCGTTCGCGCTGGATCTGCGCGGACAGGCTATAGAAGCGCTGGCCGCTGTGGTCGAGCTGCGCGAGCAGCATGTCGCCGATCGCACGTGCGATGCGGCCGTTGCCGTCGTCGAAAGGATGAACGGTGACGAACCACAGGTGCGCGAGGCCGGCCTTGAGCACCGGATGGTGATCGTCGTTGTCGTTGACCCAATCGAGCAGGCGCGCCATTTCCGCCGCGAGACGCGGCGCGGGCGGCGCTTCGAAGTGCACGCGCTGCCGGCCGACCGGTCCGGACGCGACCTGCATCGGGCCTCGCGCATCGTCCCGGTACGCACCGACGCGAATCGCCACGAGGCCGCTGTACCCGGTGGGGAAAAGCGCCGCATGCCAGCCGAACAGCCGCTCTTGCGTGAGCGACGCGTTGCAGTGCAGGGTCGCGTCGAGCACCATCTCGACGACGCCCTCGACGTGACGGTCGACCGGCGCGAGTGCGCCGATATCGACGCCGAGCCGGCGCGCGATCGATGAGCGCACCGACCGCGCGTCCAGCGACTCGCCTTCGATCTCGCTGGTTTTGAGCACGTCCGCGGTCAGCGCGGCGAGGTTGGCCTCGCCGCGCTGCGCGATGCCGACGTCGTACATGCGACCGAGCAGCAGCCCTTGCGCGCCGGTGACGGCCGCAAGCGGCGCGGCGAGCGACGCGAGGTCGTACTGCCATTGCGGCCAGCCCGGCGCAGTCCAGATGTAGGGATAATCTCCGCTTTCCATGCGGAGATTATCGCGTGTATTCTCCGCAAGGGCAACCCGATCACCGCATTTCTTGCGGTGATTGCGCCCGGTTTCGCCGCATACCGGTAGGGCGATCGTATGTGCGGGCACCATGGTCGCGTTCAGCATCCGCAGAAGATGCCTAAATAGTAGGACTATATCGGGTGAATATTGACGCTTCGCGACGGACCGCAAAATCCTCCGACCGTTTTCCGTAGCTGCCGTATACCGGACTTGGCGTGCGCTATGCAGAGGGAATTGCGGTGTCGGGCGGCACTGCGAGGCTCGGGAAAACACCAATCACCGCCGTGTCGGTGCATGGATATAGTTTGGCTATTAATAGACCGGACTTACGGTATTCGCCGTCACGAACGGGGAGTCGCACGGAGCCGGCGCGAGTCGTACGTTTCCAGTTGGGCAGCTTGATCGGTAGTGCAGTGTTGTGAAAGGTGGCGCCGGCATCGTCCGTCGCGTGCCCGTAAGGACGCTCGCCTGCGGTAACGGCGCCAGAATAAACGATATAAATCCGGAGACAGGAAATGAATCACACGAGACGCCTGACACTCGGCGCGCTGGTCGGCTCGGCGCTGCTGTTCGCGGCGGCCATCAACGGCCATGCGGAAGACAAGAAGATCACGCTCGGTTTTGCGCAGGTCGGCGCCGAAAGCGCATGGCGTACCGCGAACACGGTGTCGGTCAAGCAGGCCGCGAAAGACGCCGGCATCAACCTGAAGTTTTCCGACGCGCAGCAGAAGCAGGAAAACCAGATCAAGGCGATCCGCTCGTACATCGCGCAGAAGGTGGACGTGATCGCATTTTCGCCGGTGGTCGAATCCGGCTGGGAGCCGGTGCTGACCGAAGCGAAGAACGCCAAGATTCCGGTGATCCTGACCGACCGTAACATCGACGTGAAAGACCAGTCGCTGTACGTGACGATGATCGGCTCTGACTTCCTCGAGGAAGGCCGCCGCGGTGGCCGTTGGCTCGAAGAGCGTTACAAGAACGACAAAGGCCCGATCAATATCGTCGAGCTGCAGGGCACGGTGGGCTCGGCGCCGGCCAACGATCGCCACGCCGGCCTGATGGAAGTGATCAAGAACGATCCGAAGTTCAAGATCATCGCGTCGCAAAGCGGCGACTTCACGCTCGCGGGCGGCAAGCAGGTGATGGAAGCGTTTGCGAAGACGTACGGCAAGCAGATCAACGTCGTGTACGCGCATAACGACGATATGGCGCTTGGCGCGATTCAGGCGATGGAAGAAGCGGGCCTGAAGCCGGGCACCGACATCAGCGTGGTGTCGTTCGATGCGACCAAGGGCGGCTTCGAAGCGATGATCGCGGGCAAGATCAACGTCGACGTCGAATGCAGCCCGCTGCTCGGACCGCAACTGATGACCGCGGTGAAGGAAGTCGTGGCGGGCAAGCAATTGCCCAAGCGCATCACGACCGAGGAAACCGTGTTCCCGATGAGCGTCGCCGCGCAGGTGTTGCCGCAGCGCAAGTACTGAGCATTAGTGGAGTAGGCGGGTCTGGCGCCGGCGCGATGCGCGCGGCGCCTGACTTTTTTTCGGCTTCTTTCTCGCTACGCTCATGAGCGACTCTCCCATTCTCGAAACGATCGGCCTCAGCAAGTCGTTCCCGGGCGTCAACGCGTTGCAGCGCGTCGATTTCCGTCTGTTCCCGGGCGAGATTCATACGCTGATGGGACAAAACGGCGCGGGCAAGTCGACCCTGATCAATGTGCTCACCGGCGTGCACGCGCACGACGCCGGCGAGATCCGTCTGGCGGGCGAACACGTGCAGTTCGCGACACCGCTCGAAGCCGAGGCCGCTGGCATCCGCACGCTGTACCAGGAAGTGAATCTGTGTCCGAACCTGTCGGTCGCGGAAAACATCTTCGCCGGACGGCATCTGAAGCGGCGCGGCATGATCGACTGGAAATCGATACACGCGCGGGCCGAAGCGGCGCTTGCCGATCTGAACGTATCGCTCGATGTCACGCGTTCGCTCGACGCGTATCCGATCGCGGTCCAGCAGATGGTGGCGATCGCGCGCGCGGTGTCGGTGGACGCACGCGTGCTGATTCTCGACGAACCGACGTCGAGCCTCGACGACGGTGAAGTCGCGCGGCTTTTCGATGTGCTGCGCAAGCTCAAGCAGGGCGGCATGGCGATTCTGTTCGTCACGCACTTTCTTGAACAGACGTACGCGGTGTCGGACCGCATTACGGTGATGCGCAACGGCGAGCGCGAAGGCGAATATCTGGCGAAGGACCTGCCGGTCGACGAGCTGGTCGCGAAGATGGTCGGCCACGCGCGCATGTCCGAACGGCTGAAGCAGGCGGCGACGGAGCCGCCGAAGCCGGCCTCCGAAGCGCCGCCGCTGTTCGAAATGCGCGGCGTCGGCCGGCGCGGGCTGCTCAACCCGATCGACATCGACGTGCGGCCCGGGCAGATTCTCGGTCTGGCGGGTTTGCTCGGCTCGGGCCGCACGGAAACCGCGAAGCTGCTGTTCGGCGCGGAAAAGGCCGACGCGGGCACGATGATGGTGGGCGACCGGCGCGTGAAGATGCGCTCGCCGCACGACGCGGTGCGGCACGGGATCGGCTACTGCCCGGAAGACCGCAAGAAGGAAGGCATTGTCGCGGACCTGTCGATTCGCGAGAACATCGTGTTCGCGTTGCAGGCGCGACGCGGCTGGTGGCGCGCAATCAGCCGCGCGAAACAGCGCGAGATGGCCGATGAGTACATCGCGATGCTGGGCATCAAGGCGCGCGACGCGGACCAGCCGATCGGCCTGTTGTCCGGCGGAAACCAGCAGAAGGTGCTGCTCGCGCGCTGGCTCGCGACCGAGCCGAAGATGCTGATTCTCGATGAACCGACACGCGGCATCGACGTGGCCGCGAAGTTCGAAATCATGGACCGCGTGCTGGCGTTGTGCGCGAAAGGGCTCGGGATGCTGTTCATCTCGTCCGAGGTGAGCGAAGTGGTGCGCGTGAGCCACCGCATCGCGGTGCTGCGCGACCGGCGCAAGGTGGCGGAGATCGCGGGCAACGCGGTGTCCGAGGATCAGGTCTATCAGCTCATTGCAGGGAGCGACCAATGAAGGCGATCAAAGCCGCGTTCCAGCACACGCTTGCGTGGCCGGTGCTCACGCTGGTGCTGCTGATTGCGCTCGACGTCGCGCACCGCGCGAACTTTCTCGCGATCTCCACTTTCGAAGGCCATCTGTTCGGCGCGCCCATCGACATCCTGAATCGCGCGGCGCCGCTCGTGATCGTGTCGCTCGGCATGACGCTCGTGATCGCGACACGCGGCATCGATATTTCGGTTGGCGCGGTGGTCGCGATCGCAGGCGCCGCGGCGGCCACGCTGCTGGCCGACGATCCGACGCATGTGACGCGGGCGGTTGCCGCCGCGCTCGCGGTCGGGCTCGCGGCCGGCGCGTGGAACGGTCTGCTGGTCGCGTTTATCGGCATGCAGCCGATCATCGCGACGCTGATCCTGATGGTGGCGGGCCGCGGCGTCGCGCAATTGCTGACGGGCGGGCAGATCATCCCGATCGGCGCGCCGGACTATCTGGTGCTGGGCGGCGGCTACCTCGCGCGCGTGCCGTGCGCGGTGTGGGTGGCGATCGCGGTGACGGTGGCGACCGCGCTGCTGATGAGCCGCACCGCGCTCGGGCTTTTTATCCGCGCGATCGGTGTGAACCCGGTGGCGACGCGCCTCGTCGGCTTGCGCGCGAATGCGATCGTGTTCGCGGTCTATGTGTTCTCCGGGCTGACCGCGGCGATCGCCGGCGTGCTGATGAGCTCGAACGTGCGCAGTGCCGACGGCAACAACGCGGGTCTGCTGCTCGAACTCGACGCGATTCTGGCGGTGACGCTCGGCGGCACGTCGTTGAACGGCGGACGCTTCAGCCTCGCGGGCACGGTGCTTGGCGCGTTGATCATTCAGACACTGACGTATACGACCTACTCGATCGGCGTGCCGCCGGAGGCGACGCTGGTGGTGAAGGCGATCGTCGTGTTGCTCGTCAGCGTGATTCAATCGGAGCGTGCACGCGTGCTGCTCGTGCGGCAACTGAAGCGCGCGTTTTCGTTCGCGCAGGCAAAGCCCGTTAGCGAGGCGGCAAAATGACAAAAATGACAAAAGACGGCACGCGTATGTCCCGTACGAAATTCGTCGCGCGCCTCCTTGATCCGCGCACGCTGCCGATCGTCGTGACGATCGCGCTGTTTTGTGTGCTGTTCGGCTTCGGCTCGGTGATGTACACCGGCTTTTTCTCGCTGCAGGTGCTGTTGGGCCTGCTGGTCGACAATTCGTTCCTGTTGATCGTCGCGCTCGGCATGACCTTTGTGATCGTGTCGGGCGGCATCGACCTGTCGGTCGGCTCGGTGGTCGCGCTGACTACCGTGCTGTGCTCGGTGGCCGCGCAATGGTGGCATTGGCCGATCTGGGCGATCGTGCCGCTCGTGCTGATCATGGGCACGCTGTTCGGCGCGGCGATGGGCGCGGTGATCCATTTCTTCCGATTGCAGCCGTTCATCATCACGCTGGCCGGCATGTTCCTCGCGCGCGGCGCGTGCTTCCTGATCACCACGCAGTCGATCACGATCAACGAGCGGACCTTTCATGCGGTTGCGCAGTTCAGCGTGCCGATCGGCGGCGGCACGCTGAACTCCGGTGCGCTGATCGGCATCGTCGCGCTGCTCGCCGCGATCTATATCGCGCACTTCACGCGCTTTGGCCGCAATGTCTATGCGATCGGCGGCAATGAGCGCTCGGCGCTGCTGATGGGCCTGCCGGTCGCGCGCACGAAGATCGGCGTGTATGCGTTGAGCGGCTTCTGCTCGGCGCTCGGCGGCGTGGTGTTCACGCTGTATCTGCTGTCCGGCTACGGGCTGGCCGCGCAGGGGATGGAGCTCGATGCGATTGCCGCGACGGTGATCGGCGGCACGCTGCTGACGGGCGGCGTCGGCTACGTATTCGGTTCGCTGTTCGGCGTCGGCATTCTCGGCACGATCCAGACGCTGATCACCTTCGACGGCACGTTGAGTTCGTGGTGGACCCGTATTGTGATCGGCGCGCTGCTATGCGCGTTCTGCCTGCTGCAGCGGGTGATCGAGCGGCATGCGGCGAGCCGCAAGTCGAACGGCACGGGGCTGCATGCCAGCACGAAGAAAGCACGCGACGACGAGCGCGCGCCGCAGACCGACGCAAAGGACAAACCGGGTCTCGCCGCGATGATCACGCGGCGCACCTGAACGGTGCCGGGTAGGCGGACGCGCTTGTGCGTTCGCCATTCGCGTAGGCTCCTGGCCGCTCGCGCTTGCACGCGTGCGCGGCCAGCAAGGTAATCAGGTATCAGGCGTCAGGTTATTGCGGTTGCTGTGCCGGTTTGTCCACCGCGATGCCGAGCTCCGCAGCCATTCTTTCGACCAGCGCCTCAAGCCGCGCAACCTTGTCGGCAAGCGCGCCGTACTGGGCCTTGAGCGCATCGAGTTCGTCGTCCATTGCGCCGAACGCCGCATGACGTTCGGACGGCTCGCCCGCGCCGCGCGGCGGCGCCGCGTCATCCACCTGCACTTCGCCGCACAGCAGATGCATCCAGCGGCTTTCGCGCTCGCCCGGCGTGCGCGGCAGTTTCACTGCGAGCGGCGTGTCGCGCGCGGCGAGTTCGTCGAGGAAGGCTTCGACCGACGACGTATCGGCGAACGCATGCAGACGCGTGGTCGCGAGACGCAACTCGGCGGCTGTTTGCGCGCCGCGCAACAACAGCGCGGCGAGCAGCGCGGCGGCCTGGCGCGGCACACCCAGCACGCGTTCCAGATTGTGCTCGAAGCGCGGCACGCGGCTGCTGCTGCCTTCGAATACCAGACTCAGCCGTTTGAGTGTTTCGAGTGCGCCCAGCACGTCGGATTCGCTCGCGTTCATGACCGGCGAGCGGGATGTCTTCTGATTGCAGCCAAGTGTCAGCGCATTCAGCGATAGCGGATAGGTGTCCGGCACCGTGTGCTGTTTTTCGAAAAGGACGCCGACTACGCGTGCCTCGAGTGGGGTCAGCGCGCGCAGCGCGGGACGCGGCGTATCGTTGACGGGGGAATTCATAGGTATTGAACGTTTGGGGTGGATAGGCAACCGCGATTGTCCGTCAAAACGGGGTTGCGCTCCAAATTTCACCGCACGGCGATGTCGGGATACGCACCGGTGACGCGCGAACGGCTACGCGGCTTCGTCTTGCGTCCGATGACGAGCGGTCGCCTGCAACGCGACCCGGCACAGCCGCGCGTTGCCCGCGAACGCGAGCATCGCGAGTGTGCCGGGCGCGGCGAGCCGCGTGCGCGACAGCGGCTCGCCGCTTGCCGCAAACAGTGTCCCAGCTGCGGCGGCCCGCGACGCGCGATGCCCCGGCTGCTCTGCCAGCGACTACGCGGTCGAGGACGGCTTGATGTTCTGGTTATTGCTGAACAGATTGTGCGGATCGTAGCGGTCTTTCACGGCCACCAGACGCTCATAGTTCGGACCGTATGCGGCGCCAATCCGGTCGCCTTCTTCCTGCGTCAGAAAATTCACGTACGCGGTGCCGAGTGCGAACGGTCTGGTGGTCTCGAAGAACGCGCGTGACCATGCAATGCAGCGTGCGTCGTCGGCTGCATCGCTCCAGCGGCCATGCACATTCATCACATACTTCGCGTCGCGCCCCGCGTACGCGGTTGCGTCGATCGCGACACGCGCAGTCGCGCCGCCCACCTGGCCGAAAAAGATCTCGCACTGCGGCGACGGCAGCGTGCCGATCGCGTCGAGCAGCGCATCGATCAGCCCATCCTGCAGCGCGGACAGATTGTGCGACTTCCAGTAGTTGCGTTCGCCCGGTGTGAGTAGCGGGTCGAAGGCCTGCTGCCATGCGGTGTACGGCATCGGCCCGAGGTGCTCGCCGTACGGCGTGCCGAACTGGCGCACGGCCTCGACTGCGCGTGGACCCTCTTCAAGCGGGCCGGTGTAGCAGATCGCAAACGCGATCATCGGCTTGCCGTGCACGTCGGCGGGCAGAAACGGCAGCGGCGGTGCAAGCCGCGCGACGCTCCAGACGGTCAGTTCATCGGGCATCGAGTCCACCGCGTTGCGATACCTGGCCAACGCTTCCCTCGCCTGGTCGATCGGCAGCACGACCAGGCCGCCGTAGACTTCAGGCCCGACCGGATGCAGTTGAAACTCGAACATCGTGACCACGCCGAAATTGCCGCCGCCGCCGCGTAACGCCCAGAACAGGTCTTCGTGTTCGCTCTCGCTGCAATGCAGGAGTTCGCCGCCGGCGGTAACGATATCGGCCGACAGCAGATTGTCGACGGTCATTCCGAAGCGGCGGCTCAGCCAGCCGAATCCGCCACCGAGCGTCAGACCCGCGACGCCGGTCGTCGAGTTGATGCCGAGCGGCACCGCAAGACCGTAGGCTTGTGCCTCGTGATCGAGATCGCGCAGCGTGCAACCGGGCTCGACATACGCGCGGCGCGTGAACGGATCGACGCGCGCCGATTTCATCGCGGACAGATCGATCACCAGCCCGTCGTCACACAGCGCGGTGCCCGCGATGTTGTGGCCGCCGCCGCGCATCGCGAGCGTCAGATTTTGCTCGCGCGCGAAGTTCACCGCGCGACGCACGTCGGCGACGCCGGCGCAGCGGACAATCACGGCGGGCCGCCGGTCGATCATCGCATTCCAGATTGCTCGCGCTTCGTGATAGCCGGCATCCTCCGGCACGAACACCTGTCCGCGCACGGCGGCTTTCAGATCATCCATTGCATTCTTCGACAGATTCGGCATTGCACACCTCCACGCACGATGGACCACTCAAGGCGTTCCTTAATCAGGTCGAACCCATTTCGGAAGCCTTAATGTTTTCAACCCAGTAAACGGGCGGTGTTACCGAACACAAACTAACGTAAACCCGAGCGCACGCTGCGAAAATCGCGCAAATGCACGAGGCGCGGTGCTTCGGGCACGATGGGTGCGCACGGTGAGTCTTTCATCCGTAAGGCGACGGATGGAATGCTTCGGGAATACGAAGCACGGCAAGCGCAGCAAAGCGCCGACGAAACGCGTGGCGAGCGACGCAAGGGTCGCGCGTCAACGCCGATTGTTCAGACGGTAAGCAACGCGGACATGAACGTATCGTGTGAGCCGCGTGCAGCACGTTGGATCGCGGCGCGCGCTGAATCGCCGCGCCGGCGATCGTCCTCATGACTGCAGCGCTTCAATGAAAGATCAGATAAAGAATGACCAGCACGATCAGCGGGACGCCGAGTATCCACCCGATGAGATAAGGCATTTTCGTTCTCCCTGTGCGACTGCCGAAGCGCGACACGGCTTCATGAACGCAGGCGTGAACTCATAGACGCAAGGGACGTACCTAACGCGTGGCGCCGCGTCGGGCACTGGCGCGCCCGCCCGGATTGGCGATATGCTCGCGACGCACACTGGAGAAACGAAAATGCGAGGAGACGATTTTCAGACGCCGACGCCGACGCCGACGCTGCCGCGGCATGACAGCTATCGCGAGGACAACTGTTCAATCGCGGACTTTGCCGCGCAGATTGCCGCAGGCACCCAGACACAGCAGACCGAATTCGCGGATTCGACGCCACACGGCATTCCGCTCTACCACTGCGACATCTTGCGGGACGCACTGGGCGATCCAGTCACGCGAGCACGCTTGCTCGCGGAATGGGTGCATGTGTTGCGTGAAGGCGCAGGCGTGCTCGTGCTGCAGCATGCATACGACGATACCGCGCCAATCGATGAAGCGACCACCGTGTTCGAAGCAGTGATCCGCGACGAGCGTGCGCAGGGCGCGGTGGGTGGCGATCACTTCGCGAAGGCGGGCGCGAACGACCGGATCTGGAACGCGCTGGAAAAGCTGTGTCTGCGCGCGCCGGAACTGTTCGCCCGCTACTACGCAAACGAGTTCGTCGCGGCCGCCGCGGATGCATGGCTCGGCCCGCATTATCAGATGACCTCGCAAATCAACGTCGTGCGGCCGGGCGGCGCCGCGCAACAGGCGCACCGCGACTATCACCTGGGCTTTCAGACGGTCGATGAAGCGCAACGCTATCCGGCCCACGTGCATACGATGTCGCCGTTCCTGACGCTGCAAGGGGCCATCGCGCACATCGACATGCCGGTCGAAAGCGGCCCGACGAAGCTGTTGCCGTATTCGCAGCGCTACGCGCCGGGCTACCTAGCATGGCGGCGCGACGATTTCCGCGGCTACTTCGAAACCCACTGCGTGCAACTGCCGCTGGCGAAGGGCGACGCGCTGTTCTTCAATCCGGCGCTGTTTCATGCGGCGGGCGAGAACCGCACCGCGGATGTCGCGCGCATGGCCAACCTGTTGCAGATTTCGTCCGCATACGGGCGCGCGATGGAGTCGATCAATCGAACGGCGATGTGCGAAGCGATCTACCCGGTGTTGCACGCGTGCGTCGCGCAAACGCGCCTGAGTGCCGCGCAACTCGATGCGGTGATTGCCAGTTGCGCGGAAGGGTATCCGTTCCCGACCAATCTCGACCGGGACCCGCCGCTCGGCGGTCTCGCGCCGCCCAGCCAGCAGACCCTGCTCAAAGAGGCGCTGGCCGAAGCGTGGCCGGCGCGGAAATTCATCGCTGCACTGCGTCAACATGCAGCGCGGCGCGGCACTGGCGCCGCCGGATACGGAACGACCTAGACCTCGCAAGCGTGCGTGGTTGGACTTTGGCGTGGGAGGGCTCTACGATAGGGCTCCTTTCCAGCCCAATTCATCACACTCATGCAAACGATCCCCGCATCAGCCTGTCTGCCTGACGATCTGCATCATGCGTCGCTGGTCGGTCGCGTATGGCGGCGCGACGGTGCGCACGAGGGCCCGTGCGTGGTCGCCGTGCGCGGCGGCAACGTGTTCGATATCACGAAGACCGTCCCCACCACCGCCGATCTGTTCGATCGCGACGATGCGCTCGACGTCGCGCGCAATGCGCCGGGTGCATCGCTTGGTCCGGTGGCCGCGCTGCTCGAAGCGGGTCTGGCCGCCCGCACCGATGCTGCCGGCGCGCCGCGCCTGCTCGCGCCGTGCGACGTGCAGGCGATCAAGGCATGCGGCGTCACCTTCGCGGTCAGCCTGCTCGAGCGCGTGATCGAAGAGCAGGCGGGCGGTGATCCGTCGAAGGCGCACGAAGTGCGCGCGACGTTGACTGCGCTGATCGGCACTGACCTGTCAAAGATCGAGCCGGGGTCGGATGCCGCATTGCGTTTGAAGGCTGAACTGGAGCGTCGCGGCGCATGGTCCCAGTACATGGAGGTCGGCATCGGGCCGGATGCCGAGGTGTTCTCGAAGTCCCAGCCGATGTCGTCAGTCGGCTTCGGCGCCGATATCGGCCTGTTGCCCGCGTCGGTCTGGAACAACCCGGAGCCGGAGGTCGTACTGGCCATCAATCGCGCGGGCCGGATCGTCGGTGCGACGCTTGGCAACGATGTCAATCTGCGCGATATTGAAGGGCGCTCCGCGCTGCTGCTCGGCAAATGCAAGGACAATAACGGCTCATGTGCGATCGGGCCGTTTGTGCGCCTGTTCGATGAGCGTTTCACGCTCGATACGATTCGTGAGGCGAGCCTGTCGTTGCGCGTCGACGGCGCGGACGATGGCTTCGAACTGGACGGCGTGAGCCATATGACCGAGATCAGCCGCGATCCGAGCGATCTCGTCGCGCAGACTTGCGGCAAGCATCATCAATATCCGGACGGCTTTATGCTGTTCCTCGGCACGATGTTCTCGCCGATCAAGGATCGCGATACGCCAGGCGGCGGTTTTACGCACCACCTGGGCGATATCGTGACGATCTCGACGCCGAAGCTCGGCGCGCTCGTGAATACCGTGCGGCTGTGTACCGAGATCGAACCGTGGACCTTCGGCGTACGCGCGCTTTATCGCAGTCTTGCTGAGCGTGGCTTGCTTGGTGCGCGCTGAATAAGCGCAGCGCGCGCCGCAGGGGCAGAGGGTTACGCGCGTCAATGAGCGGCGCCTGGTTGCGCGTAAGTCGATTCCCACCCGCCGCCCAGCACCTTGCATAGCGTGACCAGGTGAGCGTCGGCGTCCGCGTCGCTCTGCTCCAGATCGCTCTGCGCCTTCAGCAATTGCCTCTGCACGTTGAGCACCTCGAGATAGTCGATCGCGCCGGCCTTGTACCGTTGTTGCGCAACCGATAGCGCGCGCAGGTTCAGACTCACCACCGCTTTGAGCCGTTCGCGCCGGCGTTGTTCGGCATCGTAGGCGATCAACGCGTCGTCCACTTCGCGCCATGCCTGAAGCACGGTCCGTTTGTACACGATCGCGGCCTCCTGCTGCTGTGCCTCGCGCAGTTGCAATGTGCCCTTCAAGCGCCCGCCCTCGAATATCGGAAGCGTAATCGACGGTCCGACGACGAACTGACCCGACGCCCAATCCGCAAGGTTCGACAACTGAAGGCTCTGGAACCCCGCACTGCCATTGAGCGAAATGCGCGGGTAGAAGTCCGCTTTTGCCATGCCGATCGCGGCGGTGGCCGCATGCAACTGCGCGTCCGCACGCCGGATGTCGGGCCGTCGCTGCACGAGTTCCGACGGGAAACCGATTGGCACCTGCTCCGGAAGACCCGGGACATCGCGCGGCTCGGCAAGCCGCGCCTTGAGCGCGCCGGGTTCTTTGGCCAGTAACAAGCCGATCGCATTGATCGTGGTCTCGGTACGCGCCTCGAGCGTCGGAATCAGGCTTTCGATCGACTCGGCTTGCGCGGCGGCATTGGCCACATCGAGATCGGTTGTGACGCCTTCGTGCTTGCGCATCTCCGTGAGCTTCGTCGCGTTGCGCGCAATCTCGAGATTCTGCTTCGCTATCTGCAGCAGCGCCTGCGTCTCACGCAGTTCGATATAGTCGCGCGCGAGTTCGGCCCGTGCCGACAGCAGAACCGCGTTGCGGTCTTCGTAGGATGCCGCGGTGAGCGCGCTCGCGGCCTCCACACCGCGCCGCACGCCCCCCCAGATATCGAGTTCCCACGACGCATCGAAGCCGAACTGGTACAGGTTATAGGCGGGCGAACCCTTCGAACCGGGCAATGGCGCCACGCCGAGCGGTGTGCTGCCCGACGCGGATTGCGACTGACTGCCGGTGGGACTCACCCCAAGCAACCCGAGAATGCCGTTCGGACTGCCGCGCTCGCGGTTATACGACGCGGCGGCGTCCACCGATGGATATTGCGCGGCGCCGGCAATGCGCTGTCCAGCCCGGCTTTGCAGCAGACGCGCCGATGCCGCGGCCACGTCGAGGTTCTGATCGGTCAGCTCTTTTTCCAGCGCGTTCAACATCGGGTCGTTAAAGAGCGTCCACCAGTCCGGATTGAATTCGGACTCGACGGCCTGGCTCGATGCTTGCGCAGACTGGGTCCGGTCAAACACATCGGGGGGCGTGTGGGCCTGCGGGTGTTCGAAGTTGGGGCCGACGAGACAGCCTGTCAGCGAAGAACACAGCAATACCGCGAGCGTCCGCGTGCGGATCCGGAATTCCCTCGCGTTCATTGTTTATCTGCCTGTTCGACGGGCGCCTTGTTTCGCCCGGCAACGGTTACCTCCGTTTCGACCGACAGCCCCACGCTCAATTCGGAGGCGGCTTCCTGCCCCGCGTCGAGGGTGATCTTCACGGGCACGCGCTGGACCACTTTCGTGAAGTTGCCGGTTGCGTTGTCGGGAGCGATCGGAGCAAAACTCAAGCCGGTAGCCGGCGCGAGACTATCGACATGACCGTGGATCACCACGCCCGGCATGCTGTCGACCTTGATACGCACGCGTTCGCCGGGACGCATCTTCGTGAGCTGGTTTTCCTGAAAATTCGCGACGATATACGCCTGCGACAGCGGAACGATCGCGAGCATCGGCGCGCCCGTCGTGACGAATGCGCCGACGCGTGCTGAACGTCGGCCCACTTTGCCGTCGATCGGCGCGCGAATCTCCGTATAGGAAAGGTTGAGTTTTGCCTGTTCCAGAACGGCCTCGGCATGGGCCAATGCGCCGGCCGCCTTGTCGCGCTGGGTACGCAAAACATCGAGGTTTTGCTCGGCGGCGAGCAACGCGGCCGCGTCGTGCGCTTGCTTCGCGAGTTGCTCGGCAAGCGTGCTCGACGCGTGCTGTTGTTCCTGTGTCGTTCCTGCGCCCGTATCCGACAGATTCTGGTAGCGAGCCGCGTTCGCTCGCGCAAACATAATCGATGCATCGTCGGCCCGAAGCGTCGCGCGTGCCTGATCGACCAGCGACGGCTGCCGTGCAATCTCGGCGTCATCGTTCGCGACCGATGCTTGTGCCGCTGCCACATCCGCCCGCGCGCTCATCAATGCGGCATGGAAGTCGCGATCGTCAATCCGCACAAGCAATTGCCCGGCTTGTACACGCTGATTGTCTTCCACCAGCACGTCGGACACCTGGCCGGCGACACGCGGCGCCACGAGCGTGAAATCGGCGGCCACATACGCATCATTGGTGGACTCCGTATTCGAATCGCCAAGCAGCGCGGTGCGACCCGATGCGGCAACGCCGATTACGGCCAGACACATGGCAACGCCAATCAGTTTGTGAGGAACTTTCATTATCAATGACATATATCGTCGCTCAGCGGGAAGAGGGCTGGGTGGCAGCCCACGGCGGATAAATACGCACGGGTAACAGCGGGACCAGCACGAGAAGAAAGAGCGCAATACCCGCCATCACCCGATAGAGATCGGCCGAGGTCAGCACGACGGCCTGCGCGTGGACACGATGCGCCAGCTCGCCGAGACCATGGGACGCGTCGAGGCTTTGGCTCGTCATCAGCATGTTGTTGCCCAGCCGGTCCACCAGCATGCTCGAATGAAAATGCTCGCGAGCCGTGCCCACGCCTTCGATCAACCCGGTCGCGGCCGCCGCGGAAAACGTTTTGAGCGAGTTGAACATGGCCGAAGCAAATGGACCTTCGGTGGGCGGCAAGCCAGTTGTGACGCCCATCAGAATGCACATGATCACCATCGGTTGCGCGACGATCTGTAACGACTGAAGCCAGTAAAAGTTGTCGCGCACCCAGTCGGACGTGACAAAGCTGCCCATGAAGCAGGTGATAGCCATCAGCGAGAGTCCAATCGCGAGCATCCAGCGGAAGTCCACGCGCCGCAGATTCAGGATGGCGGCCGTCAAAGGCAGCGCGATCAGCAATGGAATGGCTACCAGCAACGCCAGCGGTGTCGTTTGCAGCGGCCGGTAGCCGTGAATCGTCGTGAGGTATTGAGCCGGTATGACGGCGATGCTGGTTAGCAGCACGACCGCGCCTGCCAGTGTCAGCAGCCCGTGTGCGAAATTTCGGCGGGAAAGCAGTTGAAGCCTGAAAAAAGGCAGCGGGTGATACCACTCGTTGATGAGAAACGCGACGAGCAGGAGCGCTCCCCCGTAAAGCATCGCGCAGATCAACCCGGAATGGAGCCAGTCGAGGCGATCGCCCTGCAGCAGACCGACGACCAGCATCGCGACAGCGGGGAATCCCGTCAAGAATCCTGTCCAGTTGAATGAACGGAATCGTTCGATTTTGACGGGGTCCTGCGGAAGCCCCAGATGGATCGCGGCGCAGCTCGCGAGGCCGAGCGGCACGACTTGCCAGAACGCCATTCGCCAGTTGACATACTCGGTCCATAAGGCGGCGAGCGGTGTGCCGAGCGCCGGTCCGAAAGTTGCCGTGAGCGCATAGCCGGCAAGCCCATACAACTTGACCTTCGGCGGCAGATAGCGCAGTGCGACGATGATCAGCATCGGTGGAAGACATCCGCCGGATAGACCCTGCAATACGCGCAACGTATACAGTGCCGGCAGATTCGGTGCAAACGGGCAAAGCAGACCCAGCACCATGGTGGCCAGCATCGCGCCGCTCGCGAATCGCTTGAGCGTGAAGGTCACACCGAACCACGGAGCGAATACCATCGACGCGACGTTGGCCGCCTCGAAAAGAACGGTGAGCCATGTGCCGTCGTCATGCCCGATCGACAGCGCACCGCGAATGTCCGTCATCGCCAGCCCGGTGACCTGCTGGTTGAGGATCGCGGATAACGACGCAAGCAGCATCCCGATCAGGCCGATCGCGAGACGCAGCGATAGCTTGGGTTGCGCGGACGTTTGCCGGACAGCCTGCTCCGCGCGCGGCGCGGCGGCCGGCGGCGACGTTTGTACGACCGTCTGTTCTTCCATTCCAGGGGTCCAGGGGGTGGCGGTGTTCATCAGGCTCTGCTGCGACTCGTGTTTAACAGTTCACGCAAACGTCCGGCTTGACGTGTTATGCGTAGCGTTGTTTCTCGTCGAAGTGCTGCGGCGCCTCGCGGCGGTCGAACATTCCATACTCGCGGATCACGCGGATGTGCCGTAGACGCACGCCGTCCGGCAGCGTCGCGTTGCGGGCAAACGCTTCGGCGGCGCCCAGATCGCGCCATGTCGCAACGACGATCACATCGCCTGGCGTCAACAGCGCATTGAACGCGTCCCACGCGACGAGGCCGGTCGCGTCGACATCGAGTCCGAGCGATCTCGCGACCGAATCGGCACCCGCCTGCTGGACCCACTCCGGCGCGCGCTTTGCGTCGAACAGCGCGACCGCTGTGCCCGCTCCGGTTTCGGTGACGTCGAGACGTTGCTCGAGCAACGTGTATCCGGCCGGCACCTGCGTATCCGCGACCGCCTGGCCGATGCGCAGCCGATAGTCGGAAAAGACCCGATCGCGCGCGGCCTGCTGCACCTTGTGGTGCTTCGATGAAACACGCCAGCGCACCAGCGACTTCTCGTCGCGCCAACTGGACAGCGAGAGAAGCCATCCATCGCGTGTCAGACTGGCGTAGCGCGTATTGTCGATAAAGCCATCGATTGCCTCGAGCTCCGGGCGCAGCATTTTCGCCATGCCGAGATAGGCGTCGAATTGTTCGGGGAACGGATTCACTTCAAGCATTGCGGCAAACATGACGGATTCCTTTGTCTGGTTAGGGATGCTGATCGAGCGATATCGCATCGCCCATTGGCTTGATTGATTGTCGGAGATGGACGGGAATTCCAGAAGCCCAAGCAGGCCGCGTATCGGGCCAATCAGTGCGCGAATTTTGCCAATGCTGCGAATCGACGGGTCGACCCGGCCGCGCTTTAAATCAATCGCTAACAGGCCATCTTTCAGCTTTTTTGGGCCAATCGAAAACGCACGGCGTCGACAGCCATTTAACGCGCTTACAATCCTGGCAGGTGAATGCACCGCATTCGAACCCGAGTCGACGCCGGTGAATCTGCTGCATGTGGAACGGCGCGGCGCGAGCGGCAAGATTCGAACCTTCGTCGAATTCGTCACCGAAACGTTGCGCAAAAATGTGCACCTTCGATTCGCTGACAATGCCGCAGCGATCGGCGAAGTTAGCCGATCGCCCGTTTCGATCCGACCCAAGGCGACAAAGCGCGCAAAGAAACAGGCCGGCGTCAGTACGCAATAGCCGAACCCGTGGGCGCAACGGCCAGATAAAGCTCCCGATACGCGCTCACTAACGCGTCGAGACTGAATCCGCGATTCAAGCCACTGGGGTTCGGCAATACCCACGCACGCGCGCCGCCGAATGCGGCGGATTGCAGGCCCCATTGAATGTCGCGCGTGTTGGACATGGCCGCAAGCGCCATTTTTCCGAGGAACGCGACATACCTCGGCGCATATCGCTCGATCTTTCGTTCGAATTCGGCTGCGGCTGCGTGAATTTCAACTCGCGACAGGTCGTTGGCCCGTGGTGTGGGTCGTGTGGCGGCGGTTGTTAACCCGCAACCATATTGCAGCAAAGCATGGTCGTCTTCGGGGCGAAACTGTTCGGGTGTGAAACCCGCCAGATGCACGACTCGCCAGAACCGGTTGCCTTTGCCGGCAAAGTGGCGGCCTGTCGACGCCGCCAGCATGCCCGGATTGATTCCGCAGAACACCACGGATAAACCGGGCGCAAGAATATCCGGAAGACGTTGAAGAGAATCGGGCGCAACGCATGCACGTTCCATAGGTGAGCAGACCCTAAGCCATTTCTTCGGCCAGGTCGTTCGACCGGACCGGTTCTTCGCGACCTGTGTACGTCCACTGCGGCTGTTTCGCTGCGCCGCCACGGAATCGCTGACGGTATTGCTTTGGCGTGACATTGAGCCGCCGCGCGAAAGTGGTTCGCATATGCGTCGCGCTATGGAAGCCGCAATTGAACGCGACGGTCTTGAGCGGCGCATCGGTTTCCTCGAGCAGCCTGCGCGCCGCATCGACGCGAACCTGTTCGACAAACGCAGACGGCGTCACCTTCGCATATCGCTCAAACAGCCTCGAAAACGTACGCCGGCTCACGGACACCGCCTTCGCGAGTTGCTCGATCGACAGCGCATCGGCGATGTGTTCGGTGATGTATCGATGCACCTTGCTGATGATCGGGTCTTCACCCTTTTGTACGCCGATATAAGGACTGTACTGAGACTGTCCGCCCTCTCTCTGGATATAGACCACGAGCCGTTTCGCAACCCGCACGGCGATCTCGTGCCCCCAGTCCTCGGCCACGAGCGACAGACACAGGTCGATGCCCGCCGTCACGCCCGCCGACGTAAAGAGGCGCCCGTCGCGCGTAAAGATCCGGTCCGGCTGAACGTGCGCTTGCGGAAACTCGCTAGCGAGCCGCGCTGCATCGGACCAGTGCGTGGTCACCTGCTTGCCGTCGAGCAGTCCGGCGTGCGCGAGCACGAACGCGCCATTACAAACGGAGCCATACCGCGCGGCGTCGCGCGCCTGGTTTCGCAACCACGCCAGAAACTCGCCGTGCGGCTGGAAATCGGGCAAGCGCGGCCCGCCCGCAACGAGCAGCAGGTCGGCTTGCATGTCGAAATCTTCGTAGCCAAACGGCACCGACAGTTGCAGGCCGTTCGAGCAGGTGACAAAGCCTGCCCGCGCTGCGACGAGCACGACCTGATAGTGCTGGTGCTCGGGAAGAAATGTGTTTGCTTCGGCGAACACATCCATCGGGCCTGCAAGATCTAGCGCCTGCACACCATCGAACACGACAATGGCGACCTTCATCATCTGACCTTCATCCAGTGCTAACGAGCGATGCCCCAGATTACCTGAACACCCACATAATGGGGACAGCCTTTCCGTTAATTGACTCTTGCGTGCGTGTAACGAATGCGAACTGAGCGCGACGTGGCCGAAATCGCGCATTGAATGGCCACGCATCGCGCCATGTGCTCGCATGCCGCCCCCATCCGCTGACTAGACTTGGGTTCAAGGCGGTCGGCCTTGAACCGCCACTGCGCGAGATTATCCGTTCGGGCACGGCACTGCGGGGCCCGCCGCATTCGCATCGACCGCACCCGGTTACCACGCAGTGCATGTGGCGAGACAGGCGGAACCTGTGTCGCATGCATTTGCCGAGTAGCCCACGCCATTGGATTTCGGCTACCGACTGCCCGGCACCCCGCTTTTAACCCGTTTTCATTTGAAACCCAGCCGTGACTCAGAACCCGACCAGCGTTTCACACGCATTGCAGCCTTCACCTGACACCCGCGAAGTGATGTCGGGTGCCGACATCATCCTGCGCGTGCTTAGCGAGCAGGGTGTCGACACCGTATTCGGATACAGCGGCGGCGCGATTCTGCCGACCTACGACGCCGTTTTTCGTTTCAACGAAATGCATGAAGGACACCCCGAGCGGCAGATCAAACTGGTGGTGCCAGCCAATGAACAGGCGGCCGGTTTCATGGCGGCCGGCTATGCGCGCGCGAGCGGTAAAGTGGGCGTCTTTATGGTGACGTCTGGCCCAGGCGCCACCAATGCGGTCACGCCGATTGCCGACTGCAACGGCGATTCGGTCCCGGTCGTGCTGATATGCGGGCAGGTTCCGCGCGCGGCGATCGGCTCCGATGCGTTTCAGGAGGCGCCGGTCTTCAACATCATGTCGGCGTGTGCGAAGCAGGTGTTTCTGGTCACCGACCCGGAAAAGCTCGAACAGACGCTGCGAACCGCATTCGACATCGCTCGCACCGGCCGGCCTGGTCCCGTTGTCGTCGATGTGCCGAAGGACATCCAGAACTGGAGAGGAACGTATCAGGGGCAGGGCACACTGCAATTCCGCGGTTATTCCGACCGTCTGCGAACCGTGGCCCAGGGCGCTCGCCTGAACGCGGGCAAGCGAGCGGAATTCTTCGAGCTGCTTGCACAAAGCAAACGGCCGCTGCTGTATGCCGGCGGCGGCGTGATCACGGCCGGCGCGGCGGCCCAACTGCAGAAGTTTGCCGAGCACTACAAAATACCTGTCGTCACCACGCTGATGGGCCTTGGCGCCATGCCCGCGAAACATCAGTTATGGCTGGGCATGCTCGGCATGCACGGCGCCGCCTGCGCGAACTACGCGGTTGAAGATTGCGACTTCCTGATTGCGGTGGGTGCGCGATTCGACGATCGCGTGGCCGGCGGGCGCCCTGAAGCGTTTGCGCCCGGTGCGCGCCATGTCGCGCACATCGATATCGACGCAGCCGAGATCAACAAGGTCAAGCGCGCACACTGGATTCACGTTGGCGATGCGAAGGACACCTTGTTGTCTTTGCTGGAACAGGACGCCGCCGTGCAGTCGCCGTCGGACTGGCTTGACCAGGTTGCTGAACTGAAGCGAGTCTACGGTCTGAACTACGACCGGAACAACGCGTTGATTCAACCCCAATGGGTGGTCGAGAAACTCAGTGAAATAACTGGCGGACGAGCGATCATCACGACGGGTGTCGGTCAGCATCAGATGTGGGCTGCGCAATTTTTCGATTTCGTCGAGCCGCGCAGCTTTCTGACTTCGGGCAGCATGGGGACGATGGGTTTTGGGCTGCCTGCTGCTATCGGCGCGCAGTTGGCGCGGCCGGACGCACTGGTGATCGATATCGACGGCGATGGCAGCATCCGGATGAATGCCGGCGACCTCGAAACGGCGAGTACCTACGGTGTTCCCGTCAAGGTACTGCTGCTTAACAACCTCGGCGACGGGATGATCCGGCAGTGGCAGCGCCTCTTTTACGAAGGGCGCTTTTGCGTTAGCGACAAGGCGCTCCATAGCAAGAACTTCGTGATGGCGGCGAAGGCCGACGGATTCGATTTCGCTCGCCGCGTGGACAAGCTCAGCGAACTGGAGGACAGTCTGCGTGCGTTCGTGGAGTTTGAGGGCCCCGCGTTTCTCGAAGTGATGATCGATCAGAACGCGGATGTGTTTCCGATGGTCGGGCCGGGCCAAAGCTATGCGGAGATGATCACAGGACCGTTCATCCCGTCGCGTCCGCGGTTGGAGGCAGGAACGCCGGATGTCGAACGTCGACAGGCATCGGACATGTTCTAACCGGCGGGCTCGATATGATCGACATCGACAAGATTCATAAGGTTCTCGCCAATCCGGTCCGGCGAGATATCTTGAGGTGGCTGAAGGACCCGGCCGTGAACTTTCCGGACAGCCGGTTTCCTCACGCGGAGGGTGTGCCTATCGGCGCGATCCACGCGCGCATCAACCTCGCGCAATCGACGGTATCGGCGCACCTTGCCACACTAATGCGAGCCGGACTGCTAAGAATGCATCGCGTTGGACAATGGGTGTTCGTTTCCCGCAATGAGCAGACTATCGGCCTTTTCATTGCGGCGCTGACAGAAGACATGACGCAGGAAGACCTCGCTGCGGCGCGTTAGGCCCGCGACGCAGCGGCCGCCCGGCCACGCAGCCAGTTCATCGCGGTGCTGGGTGACGTCGCAAAGTCGATCGAACGATGGGGCCGGCGCGTCGTCGAACGAGCCGTCGACGCGCCGCAGGACACTACATCTGTTCGACGATAACCGCCGTCGAGCCCGACGCGACCGTCAGGCGTGTACGCTTGAGCACCGGGTCCGCGGGCGCCGTGCCGTCGCTGTTCAGCGGCTTGACCTTCGTGAACACGACCGAGAACGCATCGGCGGTGACCGTTGCCGACGCATAGCCTTGCGCGTCGTGATCGACGTACTTGAAGTCGGGGTTGTTCAGTTGCAGCAGCTGATCGAACCCGCTCGGCGTCGCGACGAGCGGCGCAAGCGGCGAGCCCTGCGAGCCAGCCTTCAGGTAGTTGTAGAACGACGTGCTGCTGATGCCCGCGCTGACGAAATCGACCAGCACCGGCGTGCCCGTGGCAGGGTCCGATACCGCGCCGCACTGAAACGCGTGCAAGTCGCCGGTGATCGAAACGACGTTGGACACGTTGTTGCTCTTCAGATAGCCGAGAATCTCCTGCTTGTGGGCTGGATAGCCGTCCCAGCCGTCGCAGTTGACGACGTACACGGCATTGTAGGGGGGCGGCATCGAGGTCAGGTCGACGTGCATGCGGTTGAGCGTGACTTCATTGCCCCACACTCGCCAGGTTGCCGTCGAACCGCTCATCGTGTTCTTGAACCAGGCCGTCTGTTCGGTCCCGAGGATCGACGGCGTGCGTCCGAGCGCCTGCGCGTCGAGTGCCTCGAACTGCGCGAGGACGGGCTGCTGCACGAAGTAGCGCGCGCCAATCGAGTCGCTGCCGTTCACGGGATCGTGCCCCTGCAGCTGCGCGATCGTCGCCTCGTTGACGAGATGATCGTCGCGGAACATCCGCTCGTCGGTCATCACGAGGTGCACGAGCTTGCCGTAGTGGAAGTCGCGATAGATCGAGATGTTCGCGTACGACGGATTGGTCGCATCGAACCGGACATCGCTCCAGTCGATCGGCATGTACTCGGCCCATGCCTGCGTCGCGCCGCGGCGGCGCGCGGTCTGCTGCGTGTTCGCGTTCGTGTACGTCTGGTGATCCTGCCAGCAGTCGTCCGAGAACTCGTGATCGTCCCAGATCGGGATCATCGCGAATTTCTGATGGATGGCCTGCAGACGCGGATCGGTGCGATACGTCCGGTACAGCGTGCGATAGTCGTCGACCGTGTTCGCGTACTGGCCGACACCGCCCGGCAGCGGTTCGCCGTTCGGCAGCGCGAGCCGCGTATGGGCGGGTTCCGCGGCGCCGGCCTGGAACGATGCGTCGACGGTTTCATAGATGTAGTCGCCGACATGCACGACGAAGTCGAGGTCGGTCTCGGCCGCGATCAGCGACATCGCCTGCCAGTGATTGACGGTCCAGTCCTGGCATGTGAACCACGCGAAGCGCACCTTATCGTTTGCGGCGTCGGCGGCCGGGGCCGTTTTTGCGCTGCCGGTCGCGCTTGTGTCGGACCCCGCGACAAAGCGGTAGAAGTACGTCTTTCCGGACTGCAGGCCGGTCACCTTCGCATGCACCGTGAAGTCGTGCTCGGGCAGCGCCTGCAGCGCGACGTTGGCGGCGAGCGCCGAAAAGTCGCTGTTGGGCGAGACCTGGAGCGCGACGGGTATCGGCGCGCTGCCGCCTCCATGGGCGGTCGCGCGTGTCCAGAATACGACGCTGTCCGCGCGCGGGTCGCCACTCGCGACGCCCTGCGCGAACGCGAATGTGCCGGCAGGCGGCTTTTCGGCGTCGGACGACGGCACCGGGCTATCCGATGATCCCGAGCCGCAGGCGGCCAGCGTCCCCGTGGCTGCCGCGATGGTGAAGAAAGTGGAAGATCTTAGAAAGTGGCGACGATCCATGGCGATGCTCGCGTTGTAATTGGATCGACAAAGTAAATGCGCTATTTGACAGGAGAATGTTAAATAAATGAAAGTAATTTGGCAGGTTGAGCGATGCACGTGAAGGGCATCCCATTGCCAAATGCGAACGATGCTTCCCGGCCGTGGCGAACGGCTGCGCGTCCGGATATTCAGACCGCCGCTCCTTTGATTGCATCGAACTTGAGAAGCGTCGCGGCCTTCAGGACAAAGTCGGCGAACGAATCGGCTTTCATCTTTTTCATGGCCCGCATTCGATGAATCTTGATGGTCATTTCGCTAAGGTTCATTTCGGCGGCGATCTGCTTATTCAAACGGCCCTTCGCCACGAGGCTCATCACGTCTCGCTCGCGCCGGGTCAAACTCTCATAGCAGCAGCGTAGTGCTTCAAACGATTGATCTAGCTCACGTCGCTGTCTATCCGAGGCGAGGGCAGTCGTGACGGCGTCGAGCATCCTCTGGCCGCGAAACGGTTTTTCAATAAAGTCCACCGCCCCGCCCTTCATGGCCTGCACGCACATTTCGACGTCCGCATGCGCGGTCATGAAGATGATCGGCAGGCCCGTCTGGCGCGCGATTCGATTGTGCGCGACAAGACCGCTTTCCCCTTTGAGCCTCACATCGAGGACGAGACAACCCGGCGTCGCGGGCATGCGGTAAGCGAGAAGCTTGGGAACCGAGTCGAACAGTTCGACATTGAAGCCGACGGATCGGAAGAGCGCCGAAAGCGACTCGCGCGTTTCAACATCGTCATCCACCACGTATACGATCGACTCGAGCGCGCCGACAGATTTGTCAGCGACCGTGTTCATCACTTTGGCTTGCATAGATAAAGGGAAATTCGACCACGTTTCCCGGTTGCAACGTCAACCGAGCTCAATGCGCGGCCCGTACAGGTTTCGATTGATCCGCCCATCGTGCCGCGATCGCGCACCTGCGGGTCGGCGATCACATTCGCGAGCTGTGCGAGCGCGGGAATCGCATCGACGACGCGGCGAAGCGGCGACTTCCGTGTGTCGCCTTCGTCACTGAATGAAAGAGAAATCCGACTATTACTCTAGAGGGACTCTGGCCTGGCGACCATAGTGCGGCGTCCGATTCGCATGATCCATCGTCCCGGTTAGTATGCGATCGATCGACGGCGAACGCTTTGCACTGCGCGCAGAGCATCCAAAGCGTTCATGTAAAGGTGGAGGACCTGGCGACGCGGTGCCTGTGCGTGCCGCGATCAGGTGCGCGACGCAGCGGCCGCCCGGCCGCGTAGCCAGTTCATCGCCGTGAAGAGCAGCGTCGCGAAGACAATCAACACGGTGGCCACCGCGAGAATCGACGGATCGATCTGATCGCGAATGCCGCTCCACATCTGACGCGGCACCGTGCGCTGCTCAGGGCCGCCGATAAAGAGGATCACGATCACCTCGTCGAACGACGTGGCGAACGCGAAGACGGCGCCTGTCGCGACGGCCGGCGTGATCAACGGCAGCGTGACACGGCGGAACGCCGTCCACGGCCGTGCGCCGAGACCGGACGCGGCGCGCAAAAGGCTCTGGTCGAACGACAGCAGCGATGCGGTCACCGTGATCACCACGAAGGGCGTGCCGAGCGCCGCGTGCGCGAGCACGACGCCCGCGTATGAATTCACCAGCCCGAGCGGCGAGAAGATCAGATAGAAGCCGGCCGCCACGACGACGATCGGAATAATCATCGGCGAAATCAGCAGCGGCATCACGATCGCGCGAAACGGGAAAACCTGGCGGCTCAAGCCGAGCGCCGCCAACGTGCCGAGGCAAGTCGCGATCAACGTGGCGACCGCGCCGATGCCGATGCTGTTCGCGAACGCGAGTTGCCAGTCGTGCGAGCCGAAAGCCTTCGCGTACCAGCGCAGCGAAAAGCCATCCATCGGATACGAAAAGAACGAGCCCGAGTTGAACGACAGCGGCACGATCGCGAGGATCGGCGCGACCAGAAACAGGAAGATCAGCGCGCAATGCACGCGCAGTCCCGCGCTGGCGATGCGTTCAGACAGCGTGCGGTGACGTTGGGCTTGCATACCGGTTTCCCCGCTAACCGAAACGCAGCCGGTCGATGCCGACCAGCCGGTTGAACACGAAATAGAAAATCGCGGTAAAGATCACGAGGTAGCACGACAGCGCACCGGCCAGCCCCCAGTTCAGTTGCTCGTTGGTCTGCATCGCGATCAGCTGGCTGATCATTTCGTCGCCTGCGCCGCCGAGCAGCGCAGGCGTGATGTAGTAGCCCAGCGCCAGCACGAACACCAGAAAGCAACCCGCGCCGACACCCGGCAGCGTTTGCGGAATATAGACGCGCACGAACGCCGTAACCGGATGCGCGCCGAGCGATTGCGCGGCGCGCACATACACGGGCGACACGCTTTTCATCACCGAGTAGATCGCGAGGATCATGTACGGCAGCAGGATATGCGTCATGCCGATCAACACGCCGGTGCGATTGAAGATCAGCGGCACCGGATGGTGCACGATGCCGAAGCGCAGCAACGCGGTGTTGATCACGCCGCCGGGCTGCAACAGCACGTACCACGCGGTCGTGCGCACCAGCAGCGAGGTCCAGAACGGCACGATCACGAACAGCATCAGCCGGTTGCTCTGCTTCGCGGGCAGCGTGGCAAGCAGATAAGCGACCGGGTAGCCGAGCAGCAGGCACAGCAGCGTCACTACCGCGCTGACCTGAATCGTGCGCACGAACGCGGCGCGATAGATCGCGCTGTCCGCGGGCACGGATGTCACCGAGCCGTCAGGCGAGACCTGCGCGTCGACGGCGTTAAGCAGATAGTCGGGCGTCGGCGACACGGCGGCGCGTTGCAGCAGTCGCCATGTTTCGTGTTCACCCCAGCGCGGATCGATACCGATCAGCGTGGGCTTCCACACATCAGGGGTCTGCGAGCGCGTCTCGCGCGCGGTCTTCATCAGCAGGCTGCGGAATTCCGGCTGATAGAAATTCATCCGGCGCGCGACGTTGCCGAGGTCGCCGGATTCAGCCGATTGTCTGAGGCCTTGCGCGAGCGCGGCAAACGCGGCTTCGCCAGGCACGCCGCTGCCGTCCCACGCACGCAGCGCGGCCGTCAGTTGCGGCATGCTGCCGCGCACTTCAGGGTTCTGCACGCTGCGCGCAAGCAGGCTGGCGATCGGCGCGACGAACGTGGCAAGCAGAAACACGAGCAGCGGCAACGCCAGCAGCAGTGCCTGCACGGCGGCTTTGCGGCGTGCGCGCCGCCACGCGTGAAGGTTGCCGCCGCGAAGACCGGCGTCGATGGTTGCCGTGGGCTGCAGGGACGGGTTCATCGTCGCGCCGCTTCGCGTCATTGCGTGAGCCACACCTGGAAGCGCTTGTTGATCGCATCCGCGTTGTCGGCCCAGAACGTCGCGTCAATCTGCAGCGGCCGCTTGAAGTTGGCCGGCGCGGTCGGCAGATCGCCGAGGCGGCTCTTGTCGATCAGCGGGATCGCATCCTTGCGCGGCGGCGCATAGGCGATGTACTTTGACAAATCCGCGTAGGCTTGCGGCGTCGATGCCGACACGATGAACTTCGCGGCGTCGGCCGCATTCTTCGCGCCCGCCGGAATGCCCCACCATTCGTAGTCGTACACCTGCGCATCCCAGACGATCTTGAACGGCTTGTGGTCCTTGTGCATCGCGTCGTCGATGCGGCCGTTATACGCTTGCGTCATCACGACCGCGCCGTCCGCGAGCAATTGCGGCGCCTGCGCGCCGGCGTCCCACCAGACGATGCTCGACTTGATCGTGTCGAGCTTCTTGAACGCACGGTCGACGCCCGCGGGCGTACCGAGCACCTTGTAGACATCCTTCGGCGCCACGCCATCGGCGATCAGCGCCCATTCCATCGCGACCTTCGGCGACTTGCGCATGCCACGTTTGCCCGGGTATTTCTTCAGGTCGAAGAAATCGTTGATGGTGGTAGGGGGCGTGCTCAGCTTTGTCGTGTCGTACGCGTACACGGTCGACCACACCATCGCTGACACAGCGCAATCGCTGATCGAGCCAGGCAGGAAGTCGCTGGTATTGCCAAGCAGCTTGCGGTCGAACTTCTGCAGCAGACCTTCGTCGCACGCGGTGATCGCGTCATTGGTTTCGAGGTCGATCAGATCCCATGTCGGGTTCTTGGCCTGCTCCATGGCGGACAGCTTCGCGAGACCGCCGTCGTACGATTCGGTTGAGAAGTCGATGCCGGTTTTCGCGGTGAACGGTTCGAACCAGGCTTTCTTCGCAGCGTTCTCATAAGCGCCGCCGAACGTGACGACGGATAGCGTGGTGGCGGCCTGCGCGGCGCACGACAATGCGCAGAGGACGGTGGCCGCGGCGAGTACGGCGCCGTGGCGGAAGCGGGAACGTGTGGCGTGCATTTTAATTGGCTCCTGCGATAAGTGGCGATGCGGACGATGAAGGCGAAAACGCGGTGTCGTGGCCAGTCGTGACCGCGACGCGAGACAACAGGGCGGGCAGTACCTTGCAGTCGTCGCGCCGCCACGTCACGGCCGCGGTATGGCCGAGTGCGGGCAGGTCGTGATGCTGCGTATTGGGCACCTTCACGACGACGCTCTCGCCGTGTGCCAGTTTCAGGTGCACGCGATGATGGTCGCCGCAATAGACGAGCTCCTGCACCAGCGCATGAACGACATTCAGTTCGCCTTCGCCGCGCGCGGCATCGGCCGTCGCATTCGCGGCGGTCGCGATGTGCGCGCGTTCGGGCCGCAGTGCGAGCATGGCTTCGCTACCGTCGTGCAGGCCGGCGCCCGCGCGGCCACCGATCAGCGTGCCGTCGGCGAGCCGCAGCGTGGCCCAGTCGCCGGCGCTGCCGACCACGCGGCCGGTCAAACCGTTGTTTTCGCCGACGAAGTTCGCGACGAACGCGTTCGCGGCGTTTTCGTAGAGTTCGGTCGGTGTCGCCGCCTGCTGGATGCGTCCGTCGGAAAACACCGCGACGCGATCCGACATCGTCAGCGCCTCGTTCTGGTCATGGGTCACGTAGACGATCGTCAGTGACAGCTCGCGATGCAGACGCATGATTTCGTACTGCATGCTTTCGCGCAGCCGCTTGTCGAGCGCGCCGAGCGGCTCGTCCATCAGCACCACGCTGGGCTCGAACACCAGCGCGCGCGCCAGCGCGACGCGCTGTTGCTGGCCGCCCGACAGCTGCGCCGGCCGCCGCGCCGCGAGATGCGGCATTTCAACCATCTCGAGCGCGCGTGCGACGCGGGCCTTCTGTTCGCTGCGGCCGATCCTGCGCACCGACAGCGGAAACGCGACGTTCTCCGCGATCGTCATGTGCGGAAACAGCGCATAGTTCTGGAACACCATGCCGATATCGCGCTGATGCGGCGGCTTGTCGTCGAGGCGCTTGCCGTTCAGGCGGATCTCGCCGTGCGTCGGCGATTCGAACCCGGCGAGCATCATCAGCGTCGTCGTCTTGCCTGAACCGGAAGGTCCGAGCAGCGATACAAACTCGCCGCGCGCGACATCAAGGTCGAGGCCTTCGACGACGCTGTGCACGCCATCGTAGGACTTGCTGACCCCGTCGAAGGAAATGAACGATTGGCTGGACATGGTGTGGTGATTATCCGGTGCGCGGTCGCGCGCGTCATGACGTGGCGGTTCGCTGCGCCACATAGCGCGCGAAGTCGTAGTTCGGCCGCTCGAGATGGCTCAGGTTGCCGGGCTTCGCGAGCGGCGCGTGCACCCCGCGAAACACGGCTTCGACGCCGCGCCGGTCTTCTGCATTGACCTCGTCGAGCAGCGTTTTCAGCGTGGCCATGTAGTTCGCTGCTTGCGGATCGTTGATGAATTCCGGTGACAGTCCGCCGCCGAACTGGATCTCCACCTGACCCACACCGCGCGGTTGCAGCAGCAGATACCAGAAGTAGCCCGGCGTGAGCGTCACAAGATGAGTCGGGTAGATCGCGAGGAGCGCAGTCGTGCGCCGCCAGTGTCCTTGCAGACGTGTGTTGTCCGGGTGCGCATTACCGATCGGCAGCGACGCTTCCTTCGTGATCCAATGATAGTTAAAGGCGGGCTGTCCGGGCGGACACTCCATCTCGTCGAGCCGCGAATGCGGGCCTACCGTCGCGCGATGCAGCATCGGCAGGTGGTAGCTTTCCATGAAGTTTTCCGCGAGGATCTTCCAGTTGGTGTTCCACACGTGTGCTTCGTGGAAGGTCTCGACGTAGTCCGTCATACCGTATGGCTCGATCAGTTGCGTCAGCGCGTCAAGCTGGGTCGCGACGGGCGGCACGTCCGCATTGAGCGTGACGTAAATCCAACCCTGCCAGACGTCGCAACGAATGGAGGGAAGGTGGTAGCTTTCCTTGCAGAAGCCCGGCTGCCGGTCCATCATCGGCGCGCCCGCGAGCGTGCCATCCAGCGCATAGTTCCACGCGTGATACGGGCACACGATACGTCTGACGTTGCCGCGTCCTTCGAGCAGCACGGACATCCGGTGCAGGCAGACGTTCGATAAACCGCGCAGCGTACCCTGTTCGTCACGCAGAACGACGACGGGCTGCCCGTCGATGTGCGCAGTCAGATAATCGCCGGGGTTGCTGAGCGAACTGGCGCGCCCAACGCAGAGCCATTCCTTGCGAAAGATCTCGCGCTGCTCGAGCGCGAGAAACGCTTCGGACGTGTAGACCCTTGGCGGCATCGCGCGCGCGTCCTCGAATGGCCGCTCGCAGTTCGCCTGCAATTCACGAGCGATCCCGGATGCGGTGTCGGGCGAGGGTGCAAGAGCAGCCATAGGGTCTCCATCTAGCATGCGTTGCGATGCACACCAATCTATCAAGTCAAATTACCAGCCAAAATATTGTTTTTGGATGTAAAGGACAGTTTTTACCTATGCAGTGCGTCAGTTGGCGCATGCAGGCGGCTTATGCAGGCCGCTCAATCAGCCGTTGCGGTGCAACTCGCGAATCTGGGTCTCGCAGAACTCCGCGAAGCGCTTCACGACCTGACGCGGCTTGAGTTCGCGCGATTGCGCGATACCCAGCGTCGTCGCTAGTACGTCTTCCTTGAACTGCTTGATCACGAAGTCCGCGCCGTCCACCGTTCGGAACGATTTCAGCGGGTAGTTCAGGATGCTATAGCCGAGACCATTGGCGACCATGCCGCGTACTACTTCCGGTTGCGATGAACGGAACGCCGGCACCGGCCGCGTGCCGACCACATCGAACAGGGCTGCGAAGTATTCGCGGCTGTGCGGCAGGTCAAGCATCACGTAAGGTTCGTCGAGCAGTTCCGTGAGCGAAACCGCACGTGCCCGCGCGCGTGCCAGCCGATGCAGCTTGGGCAGGATCACGTACGGCGGCAGCGACACGAGTGGGGTAAACGCGATTTCGTCGGTGAGGTCGAGGCTATAGGTGAGCGCGAGATCGAGCGTGCCGTCGCGCAAGCCGCGCAACAGGTCGTCCTGATGCGCCTCCTGGGTGCGGAAGCTGACCCCCGCGTGGCTGGCGATAAAGCGGCTGATCAGCGCCGGCATCACGGGCGGCGCGAGCGAAACCATGCAGCCGAGCGCGATGGCGCCCGACATGCCACTGTCCATCTCGCGCGCGGCGGACTGCAGTTCTTCTGCGTTCTTGAGCAGATTGCGCGCCTGTCCGAGCATGTCGCGGCCCGCTTGCGTCAGCGACAGGCCGCTCGCGTGATGGCGGATAAACAGTTGCACGCCGAACGATGCTTCCAGGTCGGCCAGCGCCGTCGAAATGGATGGCTGCGAGATATGCAGCTTTCGGGCCGCCGCGGTGAAAGACAACACTTCCGCGGTGACGACGAAGTACCGCAACTGCCGCAACGAATAGTGCAACTGGCCCACTTCCATCGCTTGTCCCTCGATGCCTTTATCCGCCGCCATTGTGGGTCGCCAGAAATCGGCCTGCATAGGGAAAAACGATGAATTGCATTTTTGAAATGTGTTTTTCGGATGCCGAACGCGGGCGTAGATTGCACAAGCGCTTTTAGAAGGAGACAGCGATGACCGCTGACGTAACGTCAATCGATACGCTCGTGGTGGGCGCCGGCCAGGCCGGCGTGGCGATGAGCGAGCACCTGGGCAGGCAAGGGGTGCCGCACCTCGTGCTGGAACGCGCCCGCATTGCCGAACGCTGGCGCACCGGGCGATGGGATTCGCTGGTGGCGAACGGCCCCGTCTGGCATGACCGGTTTCCAGGGCTCGAGTTCGACGATCTCGATCCCGATGCGTTTGCGTCGAAAGAACGGGTCGCCGCGTATTTCGAAGCGTACGCAACGAAGTTCAACGCGCCGATCCGCACCGGCGTGGAAGTGAGGCGCGTCGAACGTGCGCCGGGCCGGCCGGGCTTTATGGTCGAGACATCGGAAGGCGTGATCGAAGTCAACCGTGTGGTGGTTGCGACCGGCGCATTCCAGCGTCCGTTGATTCCGCCGATCATTCCGAAAGACGCGACACTGACGCAGATCCACTCCGCCGACTATCGCAATCCACGCGAACTGCCTGACGGTGCGGTGCTAGTGGTGGGTGCCGGGTCATCAGGCGTGCAGATCGCGGATGAACTGCAACGCGCAGGCAAAACGGTCTATTTGTCGGTCGGTCCTCATGATCGCCCCCCGCGCGCATACCGCCATCGCGACTATTGCTGGTGGCTCGGCGTGCTGGGCGAATGGGACAAGGAAGTCGCGACGCCGGGCCGGGAGCATGTGACGATCGCGGTCAGCGGCGCGCGCGGCGGTCATACAGTCGACTTCCGGGCGCTTGCTCAGCAGGGCATCACACTCGTGGGTCTGACGAAGTCGTTCGAGCGCGGCGTGATCGCTTTCGAGGCGGATCTGGCGGACAACCTCGCGCGCGGCGATGAGAACTATCTGGCGGTGCTCGACGCCGCGGATGACTATATCGCACGCAATGGGCTCGATCTTCCGGAAGAACCCGAGGCGCGCAGGATGCTGCCCGATCCGGACTGCGTGATTCATCCGATCCTGGAACTCGACTTGGCCCAGGCCGGCGTGACGACGATCATCTGGGCAACCGGCTATTTAGCAGACTACAGCTGGCTGAAGGTCAATGCGTTCTCCGCGAACGGCAAGCCGCAACATCAGCGCGGCGTGTCGAGCGAGCCCGGTATCTATTTTCTGGGGCTGCCGTGGTTATCGCGCCGCGGCTCCAGTTTCATCTGGGGGGTATGGCACGACGCACGGCACATTGCGGACCATATCGCGATCCAGCGCAATTACCTGTCGTATCGCGATGCGTCGCAGCGTCACGCGAATGACTGCCGCACGCAGGGCTCAGATGGCGCCCAACCTGATTCGCGCCATCTCGCCGATCTTTTCGACTGACCAACAAGGTGCACGATGAACCAACCGACCCACACTCGCATCCGCATGTTCAACACGAAGGATACGTACCCGAACCAGGCGCTGGACAACGACCTCTGCCAGGCGGTGCGGGCCGGCAACACCGTCTATGTGCGCGGGCAGGTGGGCACCGATTTCGACGGCAATCTGGTCGGGCTTGGCGATCCGCAAGCGCAGGCCCAGCAGGCGATGAAGAACATCAAGCAATTGCTCGAGGAAGCGGGTAGCGATCTGTCCCATATCGTCAAAACCACCACGTACATCATCGACCCTCGTTATCGCGAGCCGGTGTATCAGGAGGTCGGCAAATGGCTGAAGGGGGTGTTCCCGATTTCGACCGGCCTGGTGGTGAGCGCGTTGGGGCAGCCTCAATGGCTGATGGAAATCGATGTGATCGCGGTGATCCCCGATAATTGGAAGCCGGCCCAGGTTTGAGGAGCAGGACATGACATTTTCGATTGTCGGACGCTGCCAGCAAACGGGCCAGCTCGGGATCGCGGTCAGTTCGTCCAGTATCGCGGTCGGCGCACGATGCGCGTGGGTGCGCGCAGGCGTCGGGGCGGTGGCAACGCAGAATGTCACACTGCCGGCGCTCGGCGTGCAGATTCTCGATCTTCTCGGCGCCGGGCAGCACACCCCCGCCGCCGCACGTGACCATGCGCTCAACGCCGACAACTGGAGCCAGTACCGGCAGGTTACCGTGGTCGATAGTCAGGGCCGGACGGCGTTCTTCACGGGTAAGGAAGCACTGGGCACTCACCACGCGGTTGCGGGCGCGCAGTGTGTGGCGGCGGGCAACATGCTGGCCGGCGCCCACGTGATCGAAGCAATGGTTCAGGCGTTCGAGAAAGCGTCCGGCATGCTCGCCGACCGTTTGCTATCGACGATGCAGGCTGGGCTCGCGGCCGGCGGCGAAGCGGGGCCGGTGCATTCGGCGGCACTCAAGGTGGTCGGCGACGTCGTGTGGCCGATCGTCGATTTGCGCGTCGACTGGGCGGATGAAGACCCGATCGGGCAACTGGATGCGCTATGGAAAGCTTATCGGCCGCAGATGCACGACTATCTGACGCGAGCGTTGAACCCGTCCGCGGCCCCTAGCTACGGAGTACCGGGCGATGAATGAAGGGTCGAGCAAGAAACTACTCGACAGGCTGATCGGCTTCGCGACGGTCAGCCGCGATTCCAACCTCGAGATGATCGCGTTTATCCAGCGTTATCTGGAGGCGCACGGGGTGCAATGCGAACTCTTCTACAACGAAGCGCGCACCAAGGCCAATCTGTTTGCCACTATCGGTCCTGTCGATCGGGGTGGCCTGGTACTGTCCGGCCATACCGATGTGGTGCCGGTCGACGGGCAGGCGTGGACGGTGGAACCGTTTCGCCTGACCGAACACGACGGACGGCTGTACGGTCGTGGCAGCGCGGACATGAAGGGCTTTATTGCTTCGGTGTTGGCGGCCGTGCCGGAGTTTCTCAGGTGGCCGCTGAAGCGGCCCGTGCATCTCGCGTTTTCCTATGACGAGGAAGTCGGGTGCCTCGGCGTGAGGTCGATGCTGGCGGAACTCGAAAAACGTTCGCACCGGCCGCAGCTGTGTCTGATCGGCGAACCGACCGGGTTGAAACCGGTGCTGGGCCACAAGGGCAAGCTGGCGATGCGCTGCCATGTGAAGGGAGCGGCGTGCCACTCGGCGTACGCACCCTATGGCGTCAACGCGATTCAATACGCGGCGCGACTGATCGGCAAGCTCGAGCAGATCGGTGACGAACTGGCGCAGCCCGAGCACCACGACGAGCGCTTCGACCCGCCGTTCTCGACGGTCCAGACTGGCGTCATCAAGGGGGGGCGCGCGCTGAACATCGTGCCCGCCGAATGCGAGTTCGACTTCGAAGTGCGGGCGCTGCCGGACTTCAACGCGCAGGAGGTGTCGGATCAATTGCAGACGTACGCTCAGGCCGAATTGCTGCCTAAAATGCGCGCGGTGCAGCGCGACACCGATATCCGTCTGCAGCCGTTGAGTGCCTACCCGGGACTGGCCACCGCGCCCGATAGCGAAGCGGCTCGTCTATTGGCGATGCTAAGCAATTCGTCGGAGTTCGGTACCGTTGCATTCGGCACCGAAGGCGGATTGTTCGAGCGGGTGGGCATTCCGACGGTGGTGTGCGGGCCGGGCAGCATGGATCAAGGGCATAAGCCAGACGAGTTCATTACCGTCGCGCAGTTGACGGAATGCGACGCGATGATGGTTCGTGTGGCCGAATACCTTTCGACCCCCGACTACTGACGCCTTGACGCTACTTGTGGCTTCGCGCCGGGCGCGCGCGGGGCTTCATTTCCGAACCACAATGACCGCGTATTTGCATGTCCGTGAACTTTCGTTCTTGAACACGCAGTCGCCAGGTGGCCCAAGTTCAAGGCAATCGCCTGTGCTCAGTTCGTGGCGTTCTCCGCCTTCGATAAACACCAGGTTGCCGTCTAGCACCCAGATTAACTGTTGAGCCTGCCGATAGGCTGCCGCCGGCATCGGAATTTCCGCTGAAGGTGGCAGGTCGATCTCGACCAGGTTTAACCCGGACGCCGATTTCGGCGACACGTGGCGCCGCAGATATCCGCTTTCCGGATCGACCCATAGCGGCTGGTCCGCCAGACGCAGCAGGCGTCCCTCTTCCAGTTCCGCGAATGCCAGCAGCGCCGACATGGTCATGCCGAACGCGCCGGCGAACTTCGCCAGCAAAGTGGCCGTGGGGCTGCTTTCCCCGCGCTCGACCTTGTGAATCATGGCTCGCGACACGCCCGACTTCTCCGCAAGACCGGTCAGCGACCAGCCGCGGCTTTCTCGCTCGGCCCGAATGCGGGCGCCGATGCGCTCATCGACATTGTCTAATATCGTGTACACTCGTATTACTATAGTGGACTATTGGAAGGGCTGCAAATGGAAATCCGCGATGCAGGTCCCAATCATATCGAAGGTATCGCGGCAATCTACAACGACGCCGTGAAGCACACGACCGCAATCTGGAACGATTCGACCGTCGATTACACGAACCGTGCGGCATGGCTGTCAGGTCGCCAGCAGGCCGGCTACCCGGTGCTCGTGGCGCTGGACGGGCGCGGGGCCGTAATCGGCTATGCGTCGTTCAGCGACTGGCGGGCCTTTGACGGTTATCGCCACACGGTTGAGCATTCCGTCTACGTTCGTAGTGACCAGCGAGGAAAGGGCATCGGCGAGGCGCTGATGCAGAAGCTGATCGGCAGGGCCCAGTCAATCGGCAAGCACGTGATGATCGCGGGCATCGACGCGAACAACGCAGGTTCGATCAGGCTGCACGCAAAACTCGGATTCGAACAAGTCGGACACCTGAAAGAAGTGGGCCAGAAGTTCGGCGCATGGCTCGATCTCGCCTTCATGCAGCTTAAGCTCGATGACCGTCCGTCGCCTGACGTAGTCGCAACGCGATGACGCTGCAGCTGTTGTTTGGCTTGTTGTTGGCGCAGGTGCGGCGGTCGTTGCGCAGAACGTCCTGATGGCGCGAATTGCCGCGTCGAGCGCTCTCATTGCTGGTGATCAACGGTTCGGCGCCGGGTTGACCGGGCCGTTGCCGATGCGACCGCCGCAACCTCAGTCGAAGACCGGTTGAATGGCAAGCAGTTAAGCGTCGCTTACCACCGGCGACGCTAGTTCCCGCTGGTCGGGGAAACGACGCGCAGCGTCGCGAGTTGTGCCAGACCAAGCCCCTCCATCAACTGACTCTGGACAGACGCAGCCTGTTCGTTGACCAGGTCGGCGCCAAACGGATCACCGACAACCACGCGAGCGGCGCGCGAGCCGTTCGGTTGCTCGACGAGCCAGGCGATCGCTTCGGCGACGTCATGCGGGTCGGGGGCATGCTCGCCTTGAAAACGATCCATCAACGTTTCCACCATCTTGCCGGGGATCGTGCCGATTTCGCCGTAAGCGTCACCGCGTGCGGTGTCCGCAGGCCGCTGGGCACTGGCAAACATATTCGTCGGATACGTGCTCGGCTGAAGGAGCACCACGTCGATGCCCAGTTGCGACAGCTCGTAGCGGTAACTGTCATTGAGTGCTTCGATCGCGTATTTCGACGCGCCGTACAGGCCAAAAAACGGAAACGTCACCCGTCCCATGAACGAGCCGATATTCACAATCAGGCCCTCTCCCTGGTGCCGGAATGCGGGTAACGCCGCTCGCAACATCCGTTGAATGCCAACGACGTTGACGTCGAAGAGTGCGCGCACCTGATCCGCCGTGAACGATTCGGAAACGCCCGCGCAGCCAATGCCCGCATTGTTGACAAGAACGTCAAGCCGGCCTGCCTGCTCGAGCACCAAGGCCACCCCGCGCTCAACCGACGCATCGTCGGTGACGTCCAGCTCGATGACGCGAATGCCTGCGGCGCGTAATGCGTCCGCGTGCGGCCGGTTACGGTCGGCGACATCGCGCATCGACGCAAATACGCGATGCCCGGCGGATGCAAGTGTTTCCGCCGTATCGCGGCCAAAGCCGCTGCTCGCGCCAGTAATAAGAATGACCTTTGACATGACGAAGTCCTTTCACCCGGTGCCGAGGTTGAGTGGAATGCCGAACGAACCCATCTTCCATTAGAAGATGAGCGACATCCATATTAGATGTCATTAGAAATCTAAAGTCAAACGCAATGCTCAGGTCAGCGTTTGCATCCTTCTTGCTTAAACCCTTCGTTAAAGCCCTTCATCGGCTGACGATGAGTGAACCATCCGGGCGCAACGCTCCGTCGAAACAGGGGGAATCCCGATGCCAGCGATCGTTAGAAAGGTACGTATTGCAATTTCCGCCGTCGCCATTGCATTGCTTGCTGCGTGCGGCGGCGGCGGCAGCAGCGGCAGCGGCAGTGCGTCGACGGGACCGGCGGGTGGCATCCATCTGCAAACCGTTTCGTTTGGAGACAGCCTGTCGGACGTCGGAACCTTTGCGCCGATCGCTGGCGCGGTGGGCGGCGGGCGTTTCACGACCAATCCCGGGCAGGTGTGGAGTCAGCTTGTCGCGCAATACTATGGCGATACGCTAGGCGCCGCGTACACGATCGACTTCAACCATCAATTGAGCCCGCAAGGCGGCTTGGGTTATGCCGAGGGCGGCGCCACCGTCGCGACGCCCGCCAACCTGAACGACTTCCTCGTTGACGTGATCGGCAATGTCGAAATGCCTGTGAATCAGCAGGTTTCGAGCTATCTGACTGCCCACGGAAGCTTCAATGCGGGGCAACTCGTGCTGGTGTGGGCGGGGGCGAACGATGTGCTGCGTGCGGGCCCGCTGCCGGGCGCGGCGCCGACCGTGCAGACCGCGGCGACGACGCTGGCACAGATCGTTGGTCAGATCGTGCAAAGCGGCGCCACGCACGTTGTGGTGGTCAACGTTCCGAACATAGGTTTGACGCCCACAGGACGCGCATCGGCCGACGGCGGGGCCAACCTGACGCAGTTGTCGCAGCTCTTCAACGACACGCTAAATGCGGCGCTGCAAAGCAACGGTTTGCAGGGCAGGGTTATCCAGATTGACGCGTATAGCTGGGTGAACCAGATTTTCGCGAACTTTCAGGCGAATGGCTTTACGGTGTCGAATACCGCTCAGGCGTGTGACCCGTCGAAAACGCCTGACGACACGTCATTGCTCTGCTCGCCGGCGACCTACGCCACGCCCAATGCGGACCAGACCTACATGTTCGCGGATGACCTCCATCCGACCACTCACCTGCATGCACTCTTCGCGCAGTTCGTCGAGCGGCAGATCGCGAGCAGTGGGCTTGGACACTAAGCTTCGGGAATGACGATCCCATTGCAGGTCGCTCGATTCGAAGTTCGTCGCATGAAGCTTTTTATAGCGCGTGTCGGATCTGGCGTTACTTCGAAGAACGTCCTTCGCTCGAAACAGCGTTAGCCGCTCATGAGCAGTGAGAGTCGTTCCCCGTCTGTGCAACCGCGCGGCGCCGCTGTCGGTAATTGCGCATCGCGACCTGGCTACTGCAAACGTTGCTGCAGAACGCGCCGGAGCTATTGCGGCTGTGGTCGTGGAACGCGAAGTGGCAGCCTTGGTTACGGCAGGCTTTGATTCGATGCCAGGCGTCGGCGAGCGCAAGTTCGGTTATCGCGGCGAATATCCGGCCGATCGCGCCGGGCAGGCCACCACTCGCGGGAATCAGGCGAGCGCCGGTACGATCCACGATCGTGACCAACGGGTAGCGCGCGGCCATCCGCCGCAGCAGATTCTCAGCGTCCTCCACGTCCTGTGCACTGATATGAGGGGCGCTCGAATGGCTCAACAGAAGCGTGATCACGGCATCGCGCAGTTCGCGCACGGCGGCGGCGTCGGCACGCGTCACGTTGGCCGCGGCCTCGGCGAAGCCGTTCTCGCTGAGCCATGCCGAGAGTCCCGCGGCATCACCAAAACGTTCGCTGCGGCCAAAGCGATCGTTGCGCGTGTTCGCGAAACGCAGGAGCAGCGCCATGTCGTCGTCGACGGCTGGCGGGACGTGCGGCATCCGGGAAGGGGCTGTTTTTTTGATCATTGACTCAGACTATCACACTGCAGTGATGAACTAAACGGGTACGATAATAACAATTAGGCTGATGTTTCTGTGTGTAAGTTATGACTGTTTGATTTATAGTCGTAACTTTCGCTTGCGGCCTCCTTAGAAGCAGAAGCCTTCCGATGACTACCCAATCAGACCTTGCTGCGGACGCCACGTCCGTCGTTTCACCCGCCAGCCAGCCGCCGGATGCGCGCGCGAGGCTGCTGCTTGCCGTCGGCGTGATTGCGCTTGCGCTCAACCTGCGGCCATCGATCATCGCGGTGTCGCCGATGCTCAACCTCATCCGGCACGACACCGGTATGTCGACCGCCGTTGCCGGCCTGCTCACGACGCTGCCGCTGCTGTGCTTCGGCCTGCTCGCGCCAATCGCGCCGTGGCTTGCTCGCCGGTGCGGCATCGAGTCCGTCCTGTGCGCGACAATGGTGGCGGTTTGCGTCGGGACGGCGATACGCGACGTTCCGTCGATGCCCGCGCTGCTCGGCGGCACCGTCGTGATCGGCGCGGGTATCGCGGTGGCGAATGTGCTGATACCCGCGATCATCAAGCGGGACTGCGGTCCCGATATCGGCCTCATGATGGGCCTCTATTCGATGTCGTTGTCCATCGGCGCCGCGCTGGCGGCTGGCGTGACCGTCCCGCTCGCGCGTGCCGCGCATACCGATTGGCGCACGACGCTCGCGTTGTGGGGATGGCTCGCCGCGGCGGCACTGGTCGCGTGGGTGCCTCAGCTACGGCGCCAACGTCGTCGGCAGCCGGCCCGGACTAGCCCGGCTACGCAACCGGTGCGCGGGATGTGGACGCATCCTGTGGCATGGCTGGTCACCGCTTTTATGGGCCTGCAGTCGTTTGGCTACTATGCGACGACCGCGTACCTGCCTTCCATCCTGATCGACGCCGGCCTGTCGGCGGGCGAGGCGGGATGGATGCTGTCGCTCGCCAACCTGTTGGGCATCGTCGCTGCTTTCGTCGCGCCGACCTTGGCCGTACGCGCAGGCAGGCCCGGACTGCTCGCCGTGCTGGTCGCAACGCTCACGGCGAGTGGGCTTGCCGGGCTCATCTTCGCGCCCGCTTCGTTCGCGTACGGGTGGATTCTGTTGCTGGGTCTGGGGCAGGTCGCCGCGTTCTCGCTTGCGCTACTGCTGATCGTGCTGCGCACGCCAGATGGCCGGCATGCGGCGCAGTTGTCCAGCATGGCGCAGTGCTGCGGCTACCTGTTGGCCGCGGCAGGACCGCTGGCGATCGGCGCCGTGCGGCAGGCGAGCGGCGGCTGGAGCGCGCCGCTCGTGGTTCTGCTGATCCTGCTGGTGCCGCAGACCGTCGTCGGGCTGGGCGCAGCGAGGAGCCGGTACGCCGCGCCGGATTCACGTATTTCGCAAAACTGATTATTCCACGGTCTCATGCACCGACCGGGCTGACGCGCGTGGATCAAATGCCGCCCATGCACATGTATTTGATCACCATGTACTCGTCGATCCCATAGTGCGAGCCTTCGCGGCCCACGCCCGACTGCTTGACGCCGCCGAACGGTGCGACTTCATTTGAAATAAGGCCGGTGTTGATGCCGACCATGCCGTACTCGAGCGCCTCCGCGACACGCCAGATGCGACCGATGTCGCGGCTATAGAAGTAGGCGGCGAGGCCGAACTCGGTGTCGTTCGCGAGTTCGACCACTTCCTCATCGGAATGGAAGCGGAAGAGGGGCGCGAGTGGCCCGAACGTTTCATCGCGCGCGAGCAGCATCGATGGCTTCGCATCGGCGAGCACGGTCGGCTGGAAGAAGCCGTGACCGAGCGCGTGGCGCTTGCCGCCGGTCAGCACGCGGGCGCCCTGGTCGAGCGCGTCCTGAATATGGCTCTCGACCTTCAGCACCGCGGCTTCGTTAATCAGCGGACCTTGCGTCACGCCTTCGCTAGTGCCGCGGCCGACCTTCAGTTGCTTGACCGCATCCGTCAACTTCGCCGCGAACGTTTCGTAGACGCGGTCGTGTACATAGAAGCGATTGGTGCACACGCAGGTTTGCCCGGAGTTGCGGTACTTCGACGCGATGGCGCCCGCCACTGCTTCGTCGATATCCGCATCGTCGAACACGATAAACGGTGCATTGCCGCCTAGTTCGAGCGACAGCTTCTTGATGGTCGGCGCGCACTGCGCCATCAGCAGGCTGCCGACCGGCGTCGACCCGGTGAACGATAGTTTGCGCACCAGCGGGTTGCCGGTCATTTCCGCGCCGATCGTGCGCGAGCTGCCCGTCACGACACTGAACACGCCCTTGGGCACACCCGCGCGTTCGGCCAGCACGGCCAGTGCAAGCGCGGACAGCGGGGTCGCGTCGGCCGGCCGCACGATCATCGGGCAGCCGGCGGCCAGCGCCGGGCCGACCTTGCGCGTGATCATCGCCGCCGGAAAATTCCACGGCGTGATGGCCGCGCAGACGCCGATCGGCTCCTTCGTGACCACGATGCGGCGATCGCTGGCGACGGTCGGAATCACGTCGCCGTAGGTGCGCTTCGCTTCCTCGCCGAACCATTCGATAAACGATGCGGCGTACTGGATCTCGCCTTTCGCTTCGGCAAGCGGCTTGCCTTGCTCGGTCGTCAGGATCAGCGCGAGATCGTCGAGGTTCGCGATCATCAGGTCAGACCACTTGCGCAGAATCGCGCCGCGTTCCCTGGCCGTTTTCTTGCGCCATGCGGGCCACGCGCGATGCGCCGCATCGATCGCGCGGCGCGTTTCCGCCTCGGCCATCTTCGGCACGCGCGCGATCACCGTTCCGCTCGCCGGATCGGTCACGTCGAAGGTTTGTTGTGTGTCGGCGTCTTGCCACTCGCCGGCGATGTAGCACTTCGTTTGCAGCAGCGAAGGATCTCTGAGCTGAATAGTGGTCATGGTGTCGATGTGTTGTGCAGGTGGGGCAGGCTGGCCACGGCGTCAGGCGGCTATGCTGGCGGTTTCCTTCAGCACGTCTTCGAGAATCGCCAGCGCCTCGTCGAACACCTTCTCTTCGATCGTCAGCGGGAACAGGAAGCGGATCACGTTCGAGTAGACGCCGCAGGCGAGCAGCAGCAGCCCGCGCTCCAGCGCGCGCGTCTGCACGCGCTTCGTAAAGGCCGCGTCCGGTTCGTGCGGCGCCCCCGGCTTGCTGAATTCAACGGCGATCATCGCGCCCGGGCCACGGACATCGGCGATTTGCGGCACGCTCGCGCGCAGTGCGGTCAGCTTCGCCTTCAGGCGCTCGCCGAACGCGGCCGCGCGGTCGCACAGTGCCTCGCTATCGATGATGTCGAGCACCGCGTGCGCGGCGGCGATGGCAAGCGGATTGCCCGCGTAGGTTCCGCCGAGACCGCCCGGCGCGGGCCCATCCATCACGTCCGCGCGACCCACGACGCCCGACAGCGGCATGCCGCCCGCCAGGCTCTTCGCGATCGTCATCAGATCGGGCACGATGTCGTAGTGCTCCATCGCGAACAGCTTGCCCGTGCGCGCAAATCCGGTCTGCACTTCATCGGCGATCAGCAGGATGCCGTACGTGTCGCACAACGCGCGCAAGCCGCGCACGAACTCGGCCGGCGCCGGATAGAAGCCGCCTTCGCCTTGCACCGGTTCGAAAATAATCGCGGCGACGCGCTGCGGATCGATGTCGGCCTTGAACAGGTGCTCGAGTGCCTTGAGCGAGTCGGCGGCTGTGACGCCATGCAACGGATTCGGAAACGGTGCATGAAACACATCCGAAGGGAACGGGCCGAAGCCGACCTTGTACGGCGCGACTTTGCCGGTCAGCGCCATGCCCATCATCGTGCGGCCGTGAAAGCCGCCGGTGAATGCGATCACGCCCGGCCGGCCGGTTGCGGCGCGCGCAATCTTGATCGCGTTTTCAACGGCTTCGGCGCCGGTCGTAAAGAAGGCGGTCTTCTTTGCATGCTTGCCGGGCGCCCGCGCGTTGACCTTTTCGGCGAGTTCGACATACGACGCATACGGCACGATCTGATACGCGGTGTGCGTGAAGCGGTCGAGCTGTTCGCGAAGCGCCGCGACGATCTTCGGATGCCGGTGACCCGTGTTCGTTACCGCAATGCCGGCCGCGAAGTCGATAAAGCGGCGGCCCTCGATGTCCCACAGTTCCGCATTCAGCGCGCGGTCCGCATAGAAGTCGCACATCACGCCAACGCCACGTGGCGTCGCGGCATTCTTGCGTTGTTGCAGGTCAGCGTTGCTGGCACTCATCACTCCTCCTGGGTCGTCCGGTTTGGGTGGGCTGCGTCCGCGGCGGGGCGCGAGCGATTGATGTGGCCGACTATAATCAGCTTTGGCTCCTGGTTTGAGAGCCATCTTTGTAAAAATGAAGGAGCCAATCTTGCGGGCCACGATGTTGTCCGACTGGCTGGCGCAACGGCTCGATCGCCGCGGCGATCAGCCGTTGTACCGGCAACTGCACCAGCTGCTGCAGCAGGCCATCCTGTCGCGCGAGCTGGCAGCGGGCACCCGGTTGCCGTCGTCGCGCTTGCTGGCGCTCGAGTTGGACGTCGGGCGCAATACGGTCACGCAGGTCTACGAACAGCTCGTGCTGGAAGGGTATGTTTCAGCGGCGACCGGGCGAGGCACGTTCGTGATGGATACGTCGCCGGACGAAATCGTCGGCGTACCAGAACACGCAGTCGATCTGTTGCGGGGCGCGACGCGGCGTGCGGCGGATTGGCGGGGTGACACGGGTAGTGCCACGCTCACGACGCACGGGGTGGCAGGCAGCGGCGTGCCGCGCGACGAGCAGTCCGCGTGTACCGGGTGGGAGGCGTCGGGCTCGACGGCGCAGCCAACGCGGCACGCCATGTCGCAACACGCAGCACCTGAAACGCCGGCTTTGCCTATGCGTCGCTCGCTATCCGCGCGCGGCCAGCGCCGGCTCGCGGGCGCCGGCGTGTCGAAGCGGCAGTGGGGCGCCTTCATGCCTGGCGTGCCGGACGTCACGCGATTCCCGGCGCGCGTCTGGAGCCGCTTGCAGAACAGGTACTGGCGGCGCGCACGGCACGACCTGCTGACCTATGCACCGGGCGGTGGCTCCGCACTCTTGCGGCATGCATTGGCCGACTATCTGCGCGCGTCGCGCTCGGTGCGTTGCACGCCGCAGCAGGTGGTGATCACGACCGGCATTCATCAGTCGATCGATCTGGCGGTGCGGCTGTTATCCGACCCGGGCGATGTGATCTGGACCGAGGACCCGTGCTATTGGGGTGTGCGCAGCGTGTTACAGGTATCCGGGCTGCAACTGCGGCCGATCGCGGTCGATGATGAAGGCATTAATCCGACGCCTGCCGATCTCGCCCAACCACCGAAGCTGATGCTTGTCACGCCATCGCATCAGTACCCGCTAGGCATGGTGATGAGCCTCGCGCGACGCCGCATGCTGCTCGAGTATGCGCGGCAGACCCAGTGCTGGATCATTGAAGACGATTACGACAGCGAGTTCCGCTACGGCAGCCGGCCGCTCGCGTCGCTGCAGGGACTCGATACCACGGGACAGGTGATCTACGTCGGCAGCTTCGGCAAGACGCTTTTTCCTGGGCTGCGTGTCGGCTATCTCGTCGTACCCGAAGCGCTCGCGGAAAGCTTTGCCACGGCGAGTGCTGAACTGTATCGCGAGGGGCAACTGCTGCAGCAGGCCGTGCTGGCCGAATTTATCGCGGAAGGGCATTTCGCGTCGCATATCCGCAAGATGCGCACGCTTTATGGACAACGTCGTCAACGATTGCTCGACGCCGCCGCGCAGCGCCTGGGCGACGCGTTTGCGGCGGTCGGCGGCGATGCGGGGCTGCACCTTGTGATGCCTTTGCCCGAAGGCGCCGACGATCGCGCTGTGGCCAACGCGGCGCTGGAGCGCAACATTATCGTGCGGCCGTTATCCGGCTACTACGCCGATCCGTCGCACGCGTCGGCCGGCCTGCTGCTCGGCTACGCATGCGTGCCGGACGACGAGATCGCTCTGGCTTTCGACACGCTTGCGCAGTCCATTGTCGCGACGCTGCCGCAATTCGCCTGAGCGCCACGGCTGCGCGATTCGCACAATGCGTGGCACTGCCAATTTCATTTTCCGCACGACCGGACTCGGGTCGCTTTCTCAGGGTTAACTACTATTCGACATCATTTTTGGCGGGGTATATTGCATCCACAGATACAAATATCCACTCTTACAAAATCTTTTCATGATGCGTATCAGTCGTCGACATGACAGAAGCGCAACGGCGCGTACAAGGTCCATTCAACGGGCGGGGCGCCGGAAAAGCACTGGCCTGGCGAGCGGTGCGTCATCGCTCGCACCACGTTCACGCGAGGACGCCGTCTGACGATGAACACTCCTACGCATTCCCTGCATGCCCGTTTTCCCGCGACGGCCGAAGAAGAGGCGTACGCGTATGTGCTCTATCGCATCCGGATGGGCACCTACAAAGCGGGCGACCGTCTGATCCCCGAAGAGATCGCCGCTGAAATCAACACAAGCCGCATGCCGGTGCGCGAAGCGTTCCGCCGGCTTGCGAGCGAAGGGCTGGTCGTGATCCGGCCCAATCGGGGCGCGCTTGTGCGTGGCCTCGATGCGGACGAAATGGAAGAGGTGTTCTGCATGCGCGGCGCGCTCGAAGGACTTGCCGCGCGCATGGCCTTGCCGAAGATCACGCCGGAACACATCGCGGAGTTGACGCGCCTGATCGACGTGATGGAGCGCCTCGAACCGGATGTTCAGCAGTGGGTGACTGCGCACCGCAACTTTCACGAGTACCTGTGCCAGCTATGCGGCCGCCGCCGCCTCATTGCACAGATCGGCGGGCTGCATACCGTGATGGAGCCGCATATGCGTCTTTGGCTGGAACTGGCCGACAAGCCGATGACGTCTCGCGACGACCATATGACGATCATCAGCGCGATCAAGGCTGGCGACCCGCTGCTGCTCGAAGCGGCGGTGCGCGAACATATCGAGGCAACCGTACCCGCATTGCGCGACTGGATGACGACCGATAGCTAACGATATTTGCCGTGATGTGATAGCCGATTTTTATATCGGTAAGGTGTACTACTCAATAATGCGTTTTCTATCTGATGATTTCAAGCTGTCATTTTCAACGGGATCCCCTATTTAGAGCATCGATATGAGACGAGGCATGAAGAAATACCTGTTGCTGATCGCCATCGCGCTGGGCGCGATCAACGCGCATGCAAAAGAATGGAAAGACATCCGCATCGGCTACGAGGGCGCCTACCCGCCGTTCTCGTCGATCCAGCCCGACGGCAAGCCGGTGGGCTTCGATATCGACATGATTCACGCGCTGTGCGCGCAAATGCATGCGAACTGCACGCTGGTGCAGATCAGTTGGGATGGTCTCATTCCGGCGCTGCAGGCGGAAAAGATCGATGCGATCGTCGCGTCGGTGGCGATTACCGCCGAGCGCAAGCAGAAGGTCGCGTTTACCGAGAAGTACTACAACACGCCGCGTCGGCTCGTGGTCGCGAAGAACAGTTCGATCAAGGATGCGAATCCGGTCGAACTCAAGGGGAAGCGCGTCGGCGTGCAGCGCGGCACACTCGGGGACAAGTATGCGAGTGCGTACTGGGTGCCGAACGGCGTTCAACTGGTTCGCTATCCGACGCAGGACGAAGTGTTCCTCGACCTGCGTTCCGGACGTATCGACGCCGCGCTGCAGGATGCGACGGCCGCGTACTCCGCGTTCCTGACGAAGCCCGAGGGCGCCAATTACAAGTTCGTCGGCGCGCCCATCGTCGGCACGACGTCCGAGCAGAAAACGCTGCTGGGCGAGGGCTACGGCATTCCCGTTCGCAAGTCCGACGACGATCTGCGGGTGCAGTTCAATCAGGCGATCGAAGCGATTCGCGCTAACGGCGTCTACCAATCCATCGAAAAGAAGTATTTCGACTTCGACATCTACTGATCTCGCCGCCAGCCGGCAGCGCCGTACCTGCCTGCCGGTTTCGTTGCATGACAGAAGAGCCTGACGAAGATCAAAGGGATTGCCATGTCCGACCTGCAGGACTATTTGCCGGCGTTGATCAGAGGCGCCGGGCTCACGCTCGTGCTTGCCGTGTCGTCGGTCATTCTCGCCGTGTGCGTCGGGATGGCGGGCGCGCTGGCGAAACTGTCGAATTCACGTTCGCTGGTGTCGATGGCCACCGCCTATACGACGCTGATTCGCGGCGTGCCCGAATTTGTGATGATGCTGCTGGTGTTTTACGGCGGCCAGATCGTCCTCAACCGAATCTGCGCTGCGTTCGGCTTTCACGCGCCGGACGTCAACGCGTTCGTGACCGCCGTATTCACGATTGGCCTGATCTTCGGCGCGTACTACACCGAGACATTCCGCGGCGCGATTCTGAGCGTGCCGCGCGGCCAGATGGAGGCTGCCCGCGCATACGGCTTTTCTGGATGGCTCGCGTTCCGCCGCATCCTGTTTCCACAGATGATTCGTCTCGCATTGCCCGCGGCCGTCAATAACTGGCTCGTGCTGCTGAAGACAACGGCCATCGCTTCGCTGATCGGTCTGCATGACGTGATGTTTATCGCGGACCAGGCCGGCCGCACGACGCAGGCGCCGATGACCTTCTATCTCGCGGCATGTGTCGTCTATCTGCTGGTGACCTCGGGTTCGACGGCGTGCCTTGCACGGACGCGTGTGAAATTGAACCGCGGCGTGCGTGAAGGGAGACCCCACTGATGAGCTACGACGAACTCGCCCAACTGTTCCCGGCCTATGCAAGCGGGCTGTGGATCACCGTGCAGCTCACGGTTTACTCGCTGTGCCTTGGCCTGTTGCTTGCCATTCCGCTCGCCGTATTGCGCATTTCGCCGAACCGGTTGTTGAGCGGCCCGGTGGCGGCTTATACATGGTTCATACGTGGTACACCGTTGCTCGCGCAACTGATGATCGTCTACTACGGATTCGGCCAGTTTCAATGGGTACAGGATGCGTGGCAGCGCGGCAACCTGGTGCTGTCGCTGCTGCGCGATCCATTCAGCTGCGCGCTGATCGCGCTGACCGCAAACACCTGCGCATACACGACGGAAATCCTCGCCGGCGCATTGCGAACGACGCCGTACGGCGAAATCGAGGCCGCGCAAGCCTATGGCATGAGCCCGCTGACCGCATGGCGGCGGATTCTGCTGCCCTCCGCGTTGCGCCGCTTCATTCCGGCGTACAGCAATGAAGTCATCCTGATGCTGCACGGCACGTCGCTCGTCAGCGCGATCACGTTGGTCGATCTGACCGGAGCCGCACGCGATTTTTACGCGAACTACTACGCGCCGTTTGAGGCGTTTATTTCGGTGGGAACCGTCTATTTCGGGCTGACCTCGATCATGACGTTCGTAATCCGGTTGACCGAGCGCAGATATCTCATCCATCTGCGGCCACAGCACTTTACCCACCTTGCCAGAGGCTAGAGCGACGACTCATGAATGCACTCACTGTCGAGAATCTTTATAAGTGGTATGGCGAAAACGAGGTGCTCAAGGGCATCTCGCTGGTCGCGAAGCGCGGGGACGTGATTAGCATGATCGGCTCGTCCGGCTCGGGCAAAAGCACGCTGCTGCGTTGTATCAATTTTCTCGAATCGCCTTCGTCGGGGCGTGTGTCACTGAACGGCGCCGAGGTGAAGACCTCCGTCGACCGAAGCGGACAGATCCGGATATCGGACCCGGTGCAGTTGCGCAAGATGCGAACGCGGCTCGCGATGGTGTTTCAGCACTTCAATCTATGGGCGCATATGACGGCGCTTGAAAACGTGGTCGAAGCGCCCCGTCACGTGCTGAGGCTCACCAGGGCAGAAGCCACGGAGCGCGCGCAGCGCTATCTGGAGCAGGTCGGCATGTCGCGCTTCGCGAATGCCTATCCGACGCACTTGTCCGGCGGGCAGCAGCAGCGCATCGCGATCGCGCGCGCACTGGCGATGGAGCCGGACGCGTTGCTGTTCGATGAGCCAACCTCGGCGCTCGACCCTGAACGGGTGGGCGACGTATTGAAGGTGATGCGCGAGCTCGCGGAAGAGGGACGCACGATGATCGTCGTGACGCACGAAATGGGCTTTGCGCGTGAAGTGTCGAACCACGTGGTCTTTTTGCATCAGGGCGTCGTGGAGGAGGAGGGGCATCCCCGCGAAGTGCTGAAAACACCGAGAAGCGAGCGCCTTCAAAAGTTTCTGTGCGGTGCGATGAAGTAACGCCGTCGCACGGATCAACACAAGTGGCAGCAATCGAGCTTGAATTCATGGAAGAGACGAATCAAGGACGGCTCCAATGCAAAATCTGAAACAGAACGACATCAATTACCATCTTCACCCTTATACGAACCTGAGTCTGCATCGCGAAGTGGGACCGATGGTGATCGATCGCGGTGAAGGCATCTATGTGTATGACACGGAAGGCAAGCGCTATATCGAAGCGTTGGGCGGACTGTTTTGTGCGTCGCTAGGCTTCAGCGAACGGCGGCTGGCCGACGCGGCGGACCGGCAAATGCGCAAGCTGCCGTTCTATCACGCGTTCGGGCATAAGTCGTCGGAGCCGTCGATCCTGCTGGCGCAGAAGCTGATCTCGTTAGCGCCGGTGCCGATGTCGAAGGTGTTTTTCGCCAATTCCGGCTCCGAAGCCAACGACACCGCGGTGAAGCTGATCTGGTATTACAACAATGCGCTTGGGCGGCCGAACAAGAAGAAGATTATCTCGCGGATGCGTGCGTATCACGGCGTGACGATTGTATCGGCAAGTTTGACGGGGCTGACAAATAATCACCGTGACTTCGATTTGCCGATCGATCGGATCCTGCACACGGACTGCCCGCACCACTATCGCCATGCGAACCCGGGCGAAACGGAGGAGCAGTTCGCGACGCGCTGCGCCGAGTCGCTCGAACAACTGATCCTGAAAGAAGGCGCCGAGACGATCGCGGCGTTCTTCGCAGAGCCGGTCATGGCGTCCGGCGGCGTGATCGTTCCGCCCGCCACGTACATGGAAAAGATTCAGGCTGTGCTGAACCGCTATGACATTCTGCTCGTCGCCGATGAGGTGATTTGCGGCTTCGGCCGCACCGGCAATCTGTTCGGATCGGAAACGTATGGCATGCGCCCCGACATGATCGTGATGGCCAAGCAGCTTTCAGCCGGCTATCTGCCCATTTCCGCGCTGATGGTCAACGAGACGATCTATCGCGGGCTGGTTTCGGAAAGCGAAAAGATCGGCACGTTCGGTCATGGCTTCACGTATAGCGGTCATCCGGTGTGCGCGGCCGTCGCGCTCGAGACACTGCGCATTTATGAGGAGGACGGCATTCTCGAACACGTCAGAAGCGTGATGCCGCATTTCCACGAACGCCTGGCGGAACTCAGCAGGCATCCACTGGTCGGCGAGGCGCGTGGCTCAGGTTTGCTGGCCGCCGTCGAACTCGTCGCGAACAAGGAAACGAAGGAGCCGTTCCCGCCTGCCGAAGGGGTGGCGATTCATGCCGGCAAGTGCGCGTTGACGTATGGCGTGATCACCCGTGCGCTCGGCGATACGTTCAACTTCTGCCCGCCGCTGATCATCACGCACGACCAGATCGACGCAATGTTCGACGCGTCGAAGAAGGCGCTGGACGATACGCTCGCATGGCGCAAGTCGCTGGCTAACCGCTGATCGGGGCACGGCGATGAGAAATTTCGAACAGCCGGGGCGCTCGCTTGTCATGTCGACCGACGGCATGGCGGCGACGTCACATCCGGCGTCGACGCTTGCCGCGGTCAGGGTGCTCGAAGTGGGCGGCAATGCAATGGATGCGGCGCTTGCCGCCTGCGCGGTGCAGTGCGTCGTCGAGCCCGGTTCGACCGGCATCGGGGGCGACTGCTTTGCGCTTTACTCGCGGCGCGGATCGGACGATATCGTCGGCTTCAACGGTTCAGGCTGGGCGCCGGCTGCGGCGAACGTCGCCGCGCTTCGCTCACGCGGCGTGACGACCCTCGAGCGTCAATCGCCGCATGCGGTGACGGTGCCCGGCGCGGTCGATGCGTGGGCGATGCTTGCGCGGGATCACGGTTCGTTGCCGCTTAAGCAACTGCTTGCGCCCGCAATCAGGCTCGCGCGCGATGGTTACGCGGTCGCGCCGCGCGCGGCGTTGGATTGGGCGAATCAGGCTCAACTGCTGTCGCTCGACAAGACGAGCCGGCAGCGCATGCTGGTCGACGGCAAACCGCCGCGGGCGGGAAGCGTGCATCGGCAACCGCTGCTCGCGCGCTCGCTCGAAGCAATCGCGGAGGCGGGAGCGCGCGTGTTTTACGAGGGCTGGATCGCCGAGGACATCGTCGCCTGTCTGCGCGGATTGGGCGGGCTGCACACGATGGACGACTTCGCGCAATCTCACGGCGAGTATGTGCAGCCGATCAAGGCCAGTTTCAGAGGTTACGACGTGCACGAGTGTCCACCAAACGGACAGGGTGTGGTCGCGCTGCTGATCCTTAAGATGCTCGAAGGCTTCGACGCGAACGACGATCCGCTCGGCGCGGATCGTTTGCAGCGCGAAATCGAAGCGACGCGCATCGCCTATGCGATTCGCGACGCAGCGCTTGGCGACCCGGGCGGTCAGCCGATGGACGTCGAGCAACTGCTGGCCGATGAATCGATACGAACCCTGCGCTCGCGCATCGGCACGCAACGCATGTCGGACGGTGCGCCGCGGATGAAAACCGCGGAACACAAAGACACGGTTTATATCTGCGTGGTCGACAAGGACCGGAATTGCGCAAGTTTCATCAACTCGCTGTTCCATCCATTCGGCAGCGGCATCATGTCGCCGGAAAGCGGCGTGATGCTGCATAACCGCGGACAAAGCTTCGTGCTCGAAGAAGGTCACCCGAATGCCATCGCGCCGCACGCGCGGCCGATGCATACGATCATTCCCGGCATGGTGACGAAAGACGGCAAGGTACAGATGACGTTCGGCGTGATGGGCGGCCACTATCAGGCGATGGGACACGCGCACTTCCTGTCGAAGGTGCTGGACTACGGTCTCGACATGCAAACGGCGATCGATTTGCCACGCGTGTTCCCGCGGCCGGGCACCTTGCTTGTGGAGGCGGAGAGCACATTACCCGCGCCGGCACGCGAGGAACTCACGCGCCGTGGCTTCGAACTCGTTGCGCCGAACTGGGCGATCGGCGGCGCGCAGGCCATCCGCATCGATTGGGAAGCCGGCTCGCTGATCGGCGCGTCGGACCATCGCAAGGATGGTTGCGCGCTCGGTATCTGACATGCAGGCCGACTACAGCGGCGCTCAAAGGGGAGTCAATCCGCACCATGGAAAACCAACAGGTCTTGCGCGGCGACGGCGCGATCCGCCGTGAATCGCCATATGGTTCGTCGAAGGAAAACACGTACGCGGGGGTCGTGTCGTTTATGCGGCGCCAGTACACGAAGGATCTGACCGGCGTCGAGTTGGCCGTCACCGGCGTGCCTCTCGACATCGCGACGACGAACCGGCCCGGCGCACGTCTCGGGCCGCGCGCAATCCGGTCCGCGAGCAGCCAGCTCGGTGTGTTGTTGCCGTACCCGTGGGGCATCAATCCGTTCGACGACTATGCGGTGATTGACTACGGCGACTGCTGGCTCGACGTGCACAATCCGTCGACCGTCAAGGAAACCATCGTTGCGCATGCGCGCACGATACTCGACGCCGGCGCGAGGATGCTGACGCTGGGCGGCGACCATTACATCAGCTACCCATTGCTGGTCGCGCATGCGGAAAAGTTCGGCAAGCCGCTGTCGCTGATCCATTTCGACGCGCATTGCGATACATGGCCGGATGATCGGCCGGACAGCCTGAACCACGGCTCGATGTTCTACAAGGCGGTCAAAGAAGGGTTGATCGATGCGCAACACTCGGTGCAAATCGGCATACGCACGTGGAACGACGATTTCATGGGGATCCGCATTCTCGACGCACCGTGGGTACATGAAAACGGCGTGAAGGCAACGATCGCGAAGATTATCGACATTGTCGGCGAACGCCCCGCTTATTTGACGTTCGATGTCGATGGTCTGGACCCGGCTTTTGCGCCGGGCACCGGGACCCCCGTTCCAGGCGGCCTGTCCACGGCTCAGGCGCTGTCGATCATACGTGGCTTGACGTCAATCGATATGGTCGGCGCGGACGTAGTGGAGGTTGCGCCGGCATACGATCACGCGGACATCACCGCGCTTGCCGCGGCACACGTGACGAGTGAATTGATCTGCCTGTTCCGGCAGCGGGCGCACGAGCGACGGCAAACCTAACGAGGGGGACGCCCGCCTGTACGAGCCTCCCGAGCTGGATGCGGGTGGTCGATCTCAGCGGGAATTTCCCGCTGAAATAAAACTGAAAATAAAAGTTAGGTATACGAATTGAAAATGTAAACTGGAGTGAGACTCTGGACAGATTCTTTTGATCATGCATCGACGGGAGAGTAAAGCAATGAAGTGGGCAGCAGCGATAGCGGCGGGATGTGCCGCAGTCATATGCGGTACATCCTATGCGCAGAATTCGGTGACGCTTTACGGGATCATCGACGATTCAATCCAGTACACGCACAACACGGGTGGCGCGAGCAATCAGATCAAGTTGCAGTCTGGGCAGATGTCGATCAGTCAATGGGGCGTGCGCGGCACCGAAGATCTCGGCGGCGGCCTGAGCGCGCTATTTAATTTGCAGAATGGCTTTAACGTCAACAACGGCAATCTGAATTCCGGGCTGCTGTTCGGGCGCAAGGCTTACGTCGGGCTGGCGGGGCGATACGGCACGGTCACGATCGGCCGGCAGCAGGATACGTTGCAGGATTTCGTGCTGTCCGTTCAGGGCGATGCGTTCCTCGAATACTTCACGGCGCCCGGCGACGTCGACAACGCGGACGGCTCGGTGCGTAACAGCAATGCGGTCAAGTGGACGAGCCCGTCGTGGGGTGGACTGCAAGCAGCGGCGATGTATGGTTTGGGCGGGGTCGCCGGCTCGGTCGCTTCGGGGCAGGCGTACAACGCCGCGCTCAGTTACAGCCACGGGCCGTTGACCGTTGCCGCCGGCTACGCGCATATCGATAACGGCAATCCAACACTGTCAATGCGCGGCACGAGTAGCGCCGACAGCATTTTTCTTTCGCCGGTCAACGATGCCTATGTGACGGCAAGCGCGATCAATATCGCGCGCGCCGGTGCGACTTATGTGTTGGGATCGGTGACGCTGGGTGGATATTACAGCTACTCGGAATATCTCGCGGACGGCCACTCGACTTTCGAGTCCGCCGAGCGGTACAACAACGGGTCGGTATTTGCGGCGTGGCAGGCGACGTCCTCACTGCTGTTCGAGACGGGCTACAACATTCTGAAGTCACATGGCGATTCATCGGCCACGTATCAGCAGGTCACGCTCGCAGTGGACTACGCGCTGAGCAAGCGTACGGATCTGTACGGTACGACGAGTTACGGGCATGCATCGGGGAGTAACGGTTTGGGACCGGCGCAGGCGGTGATTTCGGACGCGTTCGTCGATGGCGGGAAGAGCACGCAGGAACTGGTGATCGCCGGTATCAGACACCGGTTCTGACGGCGGCGTTCTGACGATAAAAAGGCTGGGGCTCGATGCCCCAGCCTTCGCTTGCGAAACGCGCTTTACGCCGACATGACCGTGACGGACTTCGTCACGAGGTACGGCTCGAGCGCTTCCGGTCCGCCTTCGGAACCATAGCCCGAGTCCTTGACGCCGCCGAACGGCATTTCGGGCCACGGCGTGGCCGGCTGGTTGATCCACAGCATGCCGACTTCGAGCGAATTCGAAAGCAGGTGAACGTTGCGGAACGAGCGCGTGAACGCGTAGCCCGCGAGCCCGTAGGGCAGGCGGTTGGCTTCCGCAATCGCGTCCTCGAGCGAATCGAAACCGCGAATGGCCGCGATCGGGCCGAACGGTTCTTCATTGAACACGTCCGCGTCGAGCGGCACGTTGGTCAGCACGGTCGGCGTAAAGAAGTTGCCGCCGCCGGACAGGCGCTCGCCGCCGGTCGCAACGGTCGCGCCCTTCTCGCGCGCATTCGCGACGATGCTTGTCATGGCCGTCAAGCGGCGCGGGTTGGCGAGCGGCCCGAGCGTCGTGCCTTCGGTCAGGCCGTCGCCGAGCTTCAGGCCTTCGGCATGCTTGACGAGCTCGCGCGCGAATTCTTCACGCACGCTGTTGTGAACCAGAAAACGCGTCGGCGAAATGCAGACCTGACCCGCGTTGCGGAACTTGGCGCCGCCGGCTGCGCGCACGGCGAGGGCGAGATCGGCGTCTTCGGCGACGATCACCGGCGCGTGGCCGCCGAGTTCCATCGTCGCGCGCTTCATGTGCTGGCCGGCGAGCGCCGCCAATTGCTTGCCGACGGCGGTGGAGCCGGTGAAGGTCACCTTGCGGATGACCGGATGCGAGATCAGGAAGCGGGAAATCTCCGCGGGGTCGCCATATACGAGGCCGACCACGCCGGCCGGCACACCTGCGTCGACAAAGGCGCGCAGCAACTGCGCAGGCGATGCGGGCGTTTCTTCCGGCGCCTTCACGAGGAACGAGCAACCGGTGGTGAGCGCGGCGGACAGCTTGCGCACGACCTGGTTGACCGGGAAGTTCCACGGCGTAAACGCGGCAACCGGGCCGACCGGCTCCTTGATGACGCTCTGTTGCGCGGCGGGATTGCGCGCCGGCACGATCCGGCCGTATGCACGGCGGCCTTCGTCGGCGAACCATTCGATGATGTCGGCGCCCGACATCACTTCAATGCGCGCTTCGGCAAACGGTTTGCCCTGTTCCTGCGTCATCAGCCGGGCGATCGAGTCTGCCCGCTCGCGCAGCAGCGCGGCGGCCTTGCGCATCAGCGCGGCACGGTCGTAGGCGGGGACCTTGCGCCACACTTCGAAGCCGCGACGCGCGGCGGCGACCGCGCGCTCCAGGTCGGCGATGCCGGCGTGCGCGACCTTGCCGATGACCTTGCCGGTGGCGGGATTGGCGACGTCGATGGTTTTGCCGCTTGCGCTAGCGCACCATTCGCCGTCGATGAGCAATAGGGTGTCGGTGTAGGTTGCGGTGTCCATGTTTCTCCGGATCAGTGCGTGTTCAAAGTGTGGACGCGACCGTTGCATGAACGGCCGGACGAGGTAGATGGTGCGATGCGTACGGGCGAACCACGATTGCGCAAGCTAACAGTATAAAGAAATTTGGATTTTTCACCTGAGAGCCAATTTGTGTTCGGGTTCCGGTCCACCAGCCAGGCGGTTTGAGGTGAAGCGAAAAAGATGGGCGTGCGGGCGTCTGCTCACGATGTTTCGAATGCTTGGCAATATGCTATGTAATCCTTATTATTACGTAAAACACGTTGGTTAATTAATCGTCATGCTTTTTCACGGTAAACGAAAGCAACCGCACACGGCGTTCTATCGTGAGGTTCATTTTTCATTTAGTGGTGAGAATTTCGCGAGGATGCTGACTCTCCGTTTCTCATCTGTCCGCACGCGACACCTGTCCGTATTGCACATCGTCAGCGGGCCGTCATCGATTTGTGAGTAAAACAGGAAAGCTCTGTTTACCGATAACGGCTTCCTCCAGACGCAGGAGTCTTGAATACTCGGTTGCCTCAACAACAGACTCTCGATGCTGTCAGGGGAACACAAGTGAACAAAGGGCTGGTTACTGCCGCGCTGATGGCTTCGGTCGCGTCCGCGGCGCATGCGCAAAGCTCGGTGACGCTGTATGGAATCATCGATGCAGGTCTCATCTACACGAATAACGTCGCAAAAGCCGGCGCGCACGGCCCGCTGTTTCAGGCGACGAGCGGCGAAATCAACGGAAGCCGGTTTGGCGTGCGGGGTTCGGAAGATCTGGGCGGCGGCCTGAAGGCGATCTTCGTTCTCGAAAACGGCTTTAATGTTCAAAACGGAAAACTCGGCCAGGACAATAAGTTTTTCGGACGGCAGGCGTTCGTCGGATTGAGCAGCGAGCGCTTCGGCACGGTCACGCTCGGTCGGCAATATGACTCGAACACGGACTTCGTGCTGCCACTGTCGGCCGTCGCTGGAACGTTTGGCGATACCGGTTTCGCGCATCCGTTCGACAACGACAATCTGAATCACGGCTTCCGGATCAACAACGCGGTGAAGTACGCGAGCCCGGGCTTTGGCGGGTTCAAATTCGGCGGACTGTACGCGTTCTCGAACAATCAGGACTTCGCGCTGAATCGTGCGTATAGCTTTGGCGCGAGCTACAACTATGGCGCGTTCAATATCGGCGCCGGCTATCTGCAAATCAACGGGTCGAACGGCACGAATACCGCCGGCGTCATCGATACGGCCGAGTCACCGTCGAACGGCACCGGCGGTTTTGTACTCGGCTCGGACGTGCAGCGCACGGCGACGGCGGGCATGAACTATACGTACGGCCCCGCGACAGTGGGCTTCGTGTACTCGCATAGCCAATTCCAGGGGACGAAGTCGTTTGGATCGGATAACGGCACGGTCAGATTCGACAACTACGAACTGAACGGCAAATACGCGGTGACCCCTGCGATCACCGTTGGCGCTGCCTACGTGCATACCGACGGGCACGTGACGCAGAGCTCCACATTCGGCGCCGATCCGAAGTGGAATCAGGTCAATCTGCAGGCGGTCTATGCGTTCTCGAAGCGCACGGACGTCTATGTCGAAGCGATGGCCCAACATGTGTCTGGACATAACTTCGTCGCGTTTATCAACAATTCGGGCGGCCCGTCGTCGACGGGCAACCAGATCGTGACCGCAGTCGGCTTGCGTACGCGTTTCTGATCGGCGATGGGCCGCACGGCCGCGGCGTTTGCCGATGCCTGCGCGTGCGGAACATCGGCCGCAAAGCAGCTCGGCGTCGAGGATGGAACGGCGTCACTGAACAATCAGGCGGTTTTTGCCCAGGAGGCAATTCCGGGTGACGCGCGTAGTGTGCGAGTACCGTTGCGGGGATCGCCTTGCCTTTGGCCACGGCACGCGTCACGGCCAGCCGGTGGGCGGCGCGCGCGGACGCGAGGCCTGCGCACGAGTAGCTTCCGCCGCAGAACAACTGCTTTGACGCGCTACGCAAATCCATCACATCCGAATACTTCAGGGTTGCGCGTAACACGCGGGTCGCCAGCAGCAAGTCTGGCGACAGACCCTTGCCACGCAAATCAGGCGCAAGGCTGACAATGTCACAGCCTTCCTGCCTGCGCGCAACGAAGCCGGCGCGGGCACCATCCTTCATTAGCACCGACGTCAAACGAAGGTGAGGAGCGGTCGACTTCAATAGATGCACCGTGAGCCCCGATTCACCCGGCAGTGGCGCAGCCGCAAACGGGTCAATCGAAAACCATTGGACTTCTCTGCTGATGCGCTCGAACGGGTCGAAGTCCGCGAGGCTTGAGCCGTGCGTTCCGAGAAAGTCGTCCAGCGTGACACACCAGGCCTCTGCCACCTCTTTCCAAGAGTACGGCATGATGAATTTCAGGCAGACGTGACTGCCCTTGTCGTCTAAGGGCAAATAGCATAGGCGTCTGCATGTAAACCTGGTACAAAATGACGGCAGCCGGACGCAAAAGAACCGTAATCGCGTTGCTGCGCGTTGGGTCCCGGAATCAAACGGATTTCAGCGTCACTTTCCCGAAATGGTCACTTCATACTCGGGTATCCACCTTACGCTTTCCACTTCGGCTACCTGATTGTTTGTGCGCGGTCTCGGGTCGTAGCGCGCGTCGAGATAGATCGGTGCGTCGGCGCGCAGCGGCAGCACGGTGAGCATCAACGGCTGATGCGGATCGATCTTCACATTGCGTACGCCGATCTGCCAGGGCAAGCCATTGTAGAAGTGGTCGTCGATCAGGTCTGCGCCGCAAAACAGCCGCCCGACATCGCCGGTGTAGCGGATCGACAAGTACGCGTTGCTCAACCCGGGCGCCATCCGCGCCGGTTCGGGCAGATCGATGCGCCACGCGGCCGCGATGCCGAAGGTCTCCGGCGTAGGCTCAACGGCCGCTTTCGCCGCGCCGCCCAGCACGATGGGTGGCATCGTGCGCGCCGCACGCAATGGCGTGACGCCAATGTCGAATGCGACAGGCGGCACGGAGAGCGTGAAGCGCTGGAATAGACCTGTTTGCGGCGCTTGCGCGAGGACATTGGCATCCGCTGCGTCGGGCATGCGCGTAAGCGGCGGGTACACCGCGACATCGAAGGACGCCATGCCAATAGAACGCAATACGAGGCTGCCATCGCGTTCAAACGCGGTCGCGTCGGTCAGGATCAGCCTGCGCTGTGAGGCGAACGGCAGCACGCTTAGCCGCTCGGCGTCCGCGCGCGCCAGCGTGATAAGCGTCATGCGTTTCCCGTCTGAGCATGTGACGATCAACGCGTCGCCGGCAACCGCTCGCACGACGAGCGCACCGTCGACTTCATCGATCGTCAGCGTGGCGGCATCCGCGCTGACGGATGCAACGTCAGTCACGGAGCCGGTTTCGAACGCGAACTCGGGCACAATGCCGTCGCTTGCGGAGAAAACATACGTATTGCCTTCAGGCGTCGACAGTTGCGTGACGGGTTGGACGGTCGCGTAGCGCAATTGCGCGGTGCCGAGAGGCAGTCCGATCGGCCATACGAACGCGCAACCCGGTGCGATGTCGATCGGCTCGGCGGGCAACTCGACCGTGCGCGTCGCAAGCTTGATCGAGAAGCGGATGCCGCGTCGCGCGGGCATCGGATGCTGGCGCACGTGGTTGTTGAAGAACAGGAAAGCGCGATCGCCGTTCGCACGCACCGAAAACCGCGGCGTGTCGAGATCGTCGGCGCCGCGCGGCAAAACGTCGGGCGGGTAGACCGCGCACGTGGCGAGCGCGCTGCCCCATTGCCGCAGAAACAGATGCATCGGCCGCAGTTTGCCGAGCACAGGATGCGCTTCGCCGTTCGCGCCGAACGGCGCCTGAAAATCGTAATTGACGATCGGCACGTCGTTGTAGCCGCCCGTCGCGGTCGATTCCTGTCCACTCAGGTCGCCAGGCGGATTGCGTCCGCCATGCAGCATGTAATACCCGTACAGGTTGACGCCCGAGCCCAGTTGCACGGGCAGCATCGCCGCTATGTCGTCAGGGTCGAGCACCGGCCGGCGCCGGTACATCGTCGGTAGGCCGCCGCCGAACTCCGCGCCGAGAAAGGGGGTCTCGTCCGCTACCGCATCAGCGTCGCCCGGTTCGCTATTGTGAGTTTGCGCGCCGAGATCGCCACCGACGCGGCTCGTGAAGCGCAACGCATAGACTTCGTTGGGCGGTGCTGTCGCGGTTAATGTGCCCCATGGCAAGTCCGGGTAGCCGCCGAATACCGGCGTCACTTCGCCGCGTGGAAACACCGCGTTGTCCCAGCCGGTCACCGTATAGAGCGGTGCGTCGAGTCCGGCGTTGCGAGCGAGGCGCTTGAGCGTCGTGATGTGCGCGGCCCCCTGTTGCGGCCCCGTCAGGTTGTATTCGTTCTCGAGCTGGATGCCGATGATGGGGCCGCCGTCTTTCCACCACAGGCCCGCGAGTTGGGCTGCGATCTGCGCAAAGAAACGCTGCACGTACTGCAGATACAGCGGGTCGTCGCTGCGCGTGGGCACCTGATCGGCAACCCAGTCGGGGACGCCGCCATAGCGGACTTCCGCGTGAACCCATGGGCCGACGCGCACGAACGCAAGCAGTCCGTGCCGCGCACACGCTTGCACGAAACGCCGCAGATCGCGCCGACCGCTCCATTCGAAATGGCCCGCGCGCGGCTCGTGGTGACGCCAGATCACATACGACGAGACGATATCGACACCCGCTGCGTCAACTTTCGCCAGTTGGTCGTCCCAATGCGCGTCGGGGACGCGCGTGTAGTGCAGTTCGCCCATCACGGGCAGCCAGGGCGCGCCGTTACGCGTCAGATAGCGGCTGTTGATGCCGACGGTGTGGCCATCGGGCGACGTGTTCGAGCCCATTTGCACGGTGCCCGTCAGGGGCGCGTCGGCGGGGCGGCTTGCGTCGACCGTCAGCGTCGTCGATGCGTCGTGCGAGGCGCCCGATCTGCTCACAGACGCGGGCGCGCCGGCCGGCATCGCGTCGCGATCCGTTCGGGCGGTCATGCGTCGACCCACGCGCAAACGTCCGCGGTGCCAAGCATGCGCTGACCCAGCACGAACCGGGCGCGATGAGGCGCGGGCGCTTCGATCGCGCTCGCGCCGAAGTTGAACGCGAAGGTGACGTCGCCGCGTCGCCGCATGCGCAGTCCGTGCGGAAGATACGTGACGGGCAGGCCTGCATCGCGCGCCGCGCCTGCCAGTAGCGCGCGGTGCAGTGCCGTATCGAACCACGCACTCGCATAGCGCACGTGATGGCGCGCGACGACCGCCGGCCAGCCGTCGTCAAAGCGCGCAAGTACGTCCAGTCCTTCGCGTGTTTCCAGATGCTCGCGCCAATGCAGCGCGATGCCTGACACGCCCTCGAGTGTCGTGGCGGGTTGCAACGTCGGCCGCAGCGAATCCACTTCGAGCACCTTGAACGGCAGCAGCGTTTGCAGCGCGCCGGGCGGAAGCTCGGCGGGAATCGTGAAATCCGCTGTTTTCGATCCGCTGCGCGGGCCGATGACCCATTGCGCGCCAGACGCTTCGATGGTCTGTACCAGCCGCGCCGGCAGCGTCGCCAGAGCCGGCACGACGACCAGCCGGTAGCCCGACAGATCCGCATCTGCGGGAACGATATCGACGTCGAGCGCCATTTCGCGCAGCGTCCGGTAATACTCGAACGCAAGCGTTTGATAATCGAATGCCTTCGCGTGCCGCTGGATTTCGAACATCCATTGCGTCTCATAGTCGAACACGAGCGCGACTTGAGCACGTGAAGCGGAACCGTGCCGCGCCAGTGAGGACAACGCTTCGGTTTGCGCGATTTCCTGCGCGGCGCGCGCCACCTCGCGGCCACCCGGCGACAACGTGTTGTCCGGCAAATTGAGGCCCGAATGCATCTGCTCCTGCGCGAAGGGCGCCTGCCGCCAACGGAAATACGACACCAGTTCCGCGCCGTGCGCGAGCGCTTCGTATGCCCACAGTCTCACCATGCCCGGCGCCGGAACCGGATTCCACGGCGCCCAGTTCACCGGGCCCGCTTCCTGTTCCATCACCCAGAAGCGACCCCGACCGATCGCACGATAGCGGTCGTGATCGAATGCCGACACATCGGGGTGACCGGTGCGCGCATAGCGCGCCTTGTCGTCTTCGCTCAGCGCGATCACTTCAGTGCGCGCAATCGGATAGCTGTCCCACGTCGCGACGTCGATACTGTTGTCCGACGCAAAGCGGTAGTGATCGAAGGTCGTGAAAAAGCCCATGAAGTTGTGCAGCATGTCCGCGTTCGGCGCATACCGGCGCAGCACGTCGACCTGTTCGCGGTGAAAGCTCGCCACTTCGTCGGACATGAAGCGGCGGAAGTCGAGCAGGTGAATCGGGTTCGCGTCGGTCGGCGTCAGATGCGGCAGCTCGACCGTATCGAACGACGGGTAGGTCATGCTCCAGAACACGGTGCCCCAGCGCGCGTTCAGATTGCCGACGGTTTCGTAGCGGCGTGCGAGCCACGCCTGAAAGCGCGCCCGCGCGGCCCTGGAATAGCTCGGCACGGTTTCATGACAGCCGAGTTCATTATCGGTCTGCCACGCGACGACAGCCGGATGCGCACCGTATCGTTGCGCCATCGCTTCGACGATGCGCAGACAGGCGCGGCGATACGCTTCGCTGCAAATATCGTAGTGACGCCGCGAGCCGGAGTTCCATGTCGTGCCGTCCGCGCGCACCGGCAGCATGTCTGGCATCGAATCGACGAGCCACTTCGGCGGCGCGGCGGTGGGCGTGCCGAGCACGATTTTCAGACCAGCATCGGCGAGCAGATCGATCGCACGATCGAGCCATGTCCAGTCATGGACGCCCGCGCGCGGCTCCATGCGACTCCATGCGAACTCTGCAATGCGGACATGCGTGATGCCGAGTTCGACCATTCTGCGCGCGTCGTCCGCCCACATGGTGTCGGGCCATTGTTCGGGGTAGTAGCAAACACCCAGTTGCATTGTCGTTTTCTCCAGATATCAGGGCGGCGCCGGCGCGTCGCGATCGTGGTGCATGCACACACGCATGCAGGGAGGGGTCAGCCCTTGCTTGCGCCGAACGTCAGACCGGCCACGAACTGTTTTTGCATCGCGAAGAACATCAGCACCGAAGGCAGCGCGGCCAGCACCGAGCCGGCTGCGACGAGATTCCACGCGGTCGTCCATTGCCCTTTAAGCGCGGCGACGCCGACCGTGATCGGCGCCGCGTCATCGCCCTGTGTCAGGCACAGCGCCCAGAAGTAGTCGTTCCACACGAAGGTGAAGACGAGAATGCCGAGCGCCGCGAGTGCAGGGCGGATCAGCGGCAACACGATGCGCGCGTAAATCGTCCATTCGCCGGCGCCTTCGACGCGCGCGGCCTCGATCAGCTCGAATGGCAACTGCTTGATGAAATTGCGCAGAAAAAGCGTGCAGAAGCCCGTCTGAAACGCCACGTGAAAAATGATCAGCGCCCACACGGTGTTGAAGAGCCCGACTTTGAGCGCCATGTCGCGCACCGGGATCATCAGGATCTGGACGGGCACGAAGTTGCCGGCGACGAAGGTGAACAGCACGACGATATTGCCGCGGAACCGATAGGTCGCCAGCGCAAAGCCCGCCATCGACGCGAGCAGCATCGCGCCGAGCACCGACGGCACGGTAATCAGCACGCTATTGGCGAAGTAGTGCAGCATCGGCGTTTGCGTGAGCGCGGTGCCGTAGTTATCGAGCAGAGCGAAGTGTTTCGGCCATGTCCAGTAGTCGCCTTGCACAAGCTCTTCGGACGAACGGATCGACGTGACCAGCACAGCGAGCATCGGCAGCAGCCAGATGAATAGCGCGACCGGCAGTGACGCTTTGTAGATCGTGCGATTCCAGGTTTTCCAGCGTTCGACGGGAAGCGGATACATAGGGGTTGTCCTTGGGCGGGATGCGTGAATCAGCGTTCTTCGCGCAGCATCCGGCGCAGATGGAACACGATGTAGACGAGCATGATCGCGAACAGCACCACGGCAATCGACGCGGAATAGCCTTCGCGGTAGTACTTGATCGCCTGGTCGTACATGTAATAGGCGAGCACGGTCGAACTGTCGAACGGACCGCCGCCGCTCATCACCGCGATCAGATCGAAGCTGCGCAGCGCGCCGATCACGGTCAGCACGATCGCGAGGAAGGTGGCGGGGCGCAGTTGCGGCAGGATCACATGCCACAGCAGCTTGAAACCCTTCGCGCCTTCCATACGCGCGGCCTCGACCACTTCGGGATTGATCGACGTCAGGCCGGTCAGATACAGCACCATGCAGTACGGCGTTTGCGGCCAGAGCGCGGCAAAGACGATGCCGTACGTCACGAGGTGCGCGTCGCCGAGCACCGGAATGCCATGACCGACAATCAGCTTGAGCAGGCCGAAGGTCGGGTCGTAAAACCAGCTGAACACGAGCCCCACGACGACGCCGGACAGCACGAACGGCGCGAAGAAGAGCGACTTCACGATCCGTATGCCTTTCACCTGCTGGTTCAGATACAGCGCAAACAGCAGACCGAGCGGTGGCGCGAGCAGAAAGAACACGAGCCAGATCAGGTTGTTTTTCAGCGCGACATAGAAGGTGCCGCTATGAAACAGTTCGATATAGTTGGCGAGACCGACAAAGGTCTTCGGCGTCATGCCGTCCCAGTTGTAGAAGCTGAGCGCGATGCTGTTGAAGATCGGATAGATCACGCACAGCGCGAACAGCGCACAGCCCGGCAGCAGGAAAAGGAACGCCGCGCGGTTGCGGGCACGCCCCGCTGCGGACGTGCGGCGGCCGCGCGCCACAGGCAGGCGGGCGAGAGTGGTAGACATGACGCAAACCTCGTTCGATACCGTTCGCCTGCGCGAACGGCGGGTGATTCGCGGACGCACCGCAACTGCATTGGCTTTCGCTGTCGCGATGAAGGCGATGCGCCCGGCTGGCGGTTGCGCGTGTCACGTGGACCGCGCAACCGGCAAGGACCTCACTTGTGGTAAATACGCTTGCGGGTCGCTTCGAGATTGGCAAGCAGCGCATCGATCTGCGACGGATCGTTGTAGAACTGCTGCATCGCTTTCATGCCTTCGTCGGCCATTTCCTTCGTCATGTCGCGATCGTAGAACTGCGCGATGCCGCCCGTCGTATTGGCAAGCGTCTGGAAGCCGACCTTCGAAATCGGGTCGTCCGGCTCGGTCGCCTTGCTGTTCGACGGCAATTGACCCCAGCCGCGTGCGAGATCCGCGTTGATGTCAGGCGTTTCCATGAACGCGAGCAGGCGGCGCGCGTCGGCCTTGTTCTTCGCCTTCGCAGGGATCAGCAGCACGTTGACCGGACCGTCTTCCGCGGTCGGCACCTTCGGATCGACGACCGGGAAACGCATGAAGCCGATCTGATCCTTCACGTTAGCCGGAATGCTGGCCGAGAAGAACGTGCCCATCAGCATCATCGCGGCCTTGCCGTTGACGAGGAAAGGCGAGATCGAATCGAGGTCGTACGACAGCGCGTTGTCAATGTAGTAGTGGTTGTCCATCAACGTTTTCCACGTCGTATAAACCTTCTTCACGCGCGGGTCGGTGTACGGCACCTCGCCTGCCATCAGTTTCTGGTGAAACGCGTTGCCGTTGATACGCAGGTCGAGATAATCGAACCATGCGGCAAGCGTCCAGCTATCGCGCGCGGCCACCGCGATCGGCGCCACGCCGCTAGCCTTCAGCTTCTTGCACGCGTCGAGGAATTCGTCCCAGGTCTTGGGCTCTTCCTTGATGCCCGCCTTCTCGAACAGGTCCTTGCGATAGAAAAAGCCATAGGCGTCGTACCCGAGCGGCGCCGCATACTGCTTGCCGTTGTACGTCGAGGCCTCTTTCACCGACGCATACTGCTGGCTCCAGCCGTTCTTCGCCCAGTCGCTCGACAGATCTTCGAGCAGCCCGCGTTTCGCGTAGTAGGCCATGCGCTCGCCGTCGTGCCACGACACGACATCAGGCGGATCGGTCGCGAGCCAGCCGCCCATCTGGACCTTGTACTGTTCTTCGGTGATGTAAGTCACCTTCAGATCGACGTCGGGGTTGGCCTTCTTGAATTTGTCGAACGCGTCCTGCCAGGTCGAGCGCTGATTGCCGCGCGCGGATACGTTGACGTTCAGTTGACCGGCTTGCGCATCAGTCACGACGCCCGACAGCAGCGCCGCGGAGACCGCGAGCGCCGCCATGACGGTGCGCGAGTTCAAGGCGAGCCCGGCAAAGCGGCTCAGGTGCTTGTGGATCATCGTGGTGTCTCCTTAACTACGTTGTTGGCCGGCCGCGTGATGCGGTCGGCGGTCTTCGTGCCTGCCGCGCCGGCTCTATGACCGGCTGCCACGGACGCCATCTCCGGCAGGCGCTGTGCGCGTGATGCTCACGCGGTTTGCAGCACGACAGGCTGCGTTTCGGTTACAACGGTGCGCTCCAACGCGGCGCCTTCGTCATCGAACAGATGGCACGTGTGCGCGGGCAGCCGCAATGCGAGCGGCTCGCCGGGACGGACGGCCACGTCCCCGGGCGCCTTCGCGATCAGCGTGCCGCCCGCGTATTCGACGTGCAGGTAGCTGTGCTCGCCGAGCTGCTCGGTCAGCAGCGACTTGACCGCGAGCGTTTGCGCATCGCCGTCGAGCCGGATGTGTTCGGGACGGATGCCGATCGTGACGGGCTGCCCGTGCTTCAGGCGCGTGCCGTTCACCTGCACACGCAGCGCGGTATCGCTTTGCTTCAATTTCACGTTAACGCCGTCATCGGCGATCGCGTCGACCGCGCCGTCGATAAAGTTCATGCGCGGCGAACCGATGAATCCCGCGACGAATTTCGAGCGCGGGCGGTGATACAGCTCGAGCGGCGCGCCGATCTGCGCGATGCTGCCAAAGCGCTGGGTATCGGCGCCGGCGTGCAGCAGCACGATCTTGTCGGCGAGCGTCATCGCTTCGATCTGGTCATGCGTCACATACACCACGCTTGCCTGTGCAAAGCGCTGATGGAGCCGCGCGATTTCGATACGTGTCTGGCCGCGCAGGGCGGCATCGAGATTGGACAGCGGTTCGTCGAACAGGAACACGCCCGGCTCGCGCACGATCGCGCGGCCGATCGCGACGCGCTGACGCTGACCGCCCGACAGTTCGCGCGGCTTGCGTTCGAGCAGCGCCTCCAGTTGCAGCACGCGCGCGGCTTCGCGAACCTTGCGGTCGATCTCCGCCTTCGGCGTCTTCGCGAGCTTCAAGCCGAACGCCATGTTTTCGTAGACGCTCATATGCGGAAAGAGCGCGTAGCTCTGAAACACCATGGCGACACCGCGCTCGGCGGCAGGCACGCCGTTCATCGACTGGCCAGCGATCGTCACTTCACCTTCAGTCTGATCTTCGAGACCGGCGACGATGCGCAGCAACGTCGATTTGCCGCAACCGGACGGGCCGAGAAACACACAAAACTCGTGTGCGCCAATGTCGAGGTTCAAATCGCGGATCACCGGCGGATTCGCGCCGAACGATTTTTGGATATTCGTCAGGGAAATAGCAGACATGGTGTTTTCCCTGGATTTAAACGCTTAAATCTACGTCGAAAAAAATCGCGCAATCGCTTGCGTGGCACGGATTTAAGCGGTTAAATCCGGATGTGCTCGAAGGCGCGCTCATGTCTGTCTCCTAGGTATTTGCAATCAACGTTATCAAAGCCTGCGAGTGGCACGCAACATCTGATTCGCAGTCTCTCAATGTGGGATTTCGGGTGGCTTTTTACTGGCGGGAAAAGGTATGGCGACACTAAGCGACGTCGCGCGGCGCGCACAGGTTACCGCGGCGACGGTTTCGAACGTCCTTCGCAATCCTGACAAAGTACGCCCGGAAACCGCGTTGCGCGTGATGCGGGCCATCCGCGAACTCGGCTATCGGCCGAATCTGAACGCACGCGCGCTGGCCGAAGGTCGCTCGCCGACGCTTGCGCTGATGTTGTCGAGCATCGCGAACCCGTTCTATCCGGAGTTCGTGCTGGCTGCGGAGCGTGCCGCGCGGCGTGGCGGCTACTTTCTGATGGTCTGCAACACCGATGACGACGCGGAAATCGGCCGCGCGTATCTGACGCAGATTGCGGGCACGCTGGCCGAAGGCGTGCTGGTCCTCAATACGGATATCGCGATCAACGAGCTGTGCGAGTCGGCGGCCGTCGGGGCGCCGATCGTATTGAGCCTGTGGGAACACCCGGAGCGCCTGCCCGCGTTGCCTTGTGTGGCTGTCGATTTCGCGCATGCGGGCGCGCTTGCCGCTCAGCATCTGCTCGAACTGGGGCACCGCGAGATCGGCATGCTGGTGGGCGACGGTTGCGGCGGCTTACAGGATGCACGCGCAACCGGCTTTCGGAGTGTGATGCGCGACGCCGGCCTCGAACCCGATGACGCGGCGGTGCTGGAAATTCCCGACACGATCGACGCGGGCTTCACCGCGTGCATCGAATTGATGGCGCGCGAACCTCAACTGAGCGCGTTGTTCGCGACCAACGATCTGCTTGCGATCGGCGCGTTGCAGGCGCTGGCGACGCTCGGTCGCAAGGTGCCGGACGATGTGTCCGTGATCGGCATCACCGATATTCAGCTGGCGCGCCAGGTTCGGCCGTTGCTGACCACCGTGGCGATCAACACCGAAGCGATCGCCCAGGCGTCGATCGAACTGTTGATCCGCCTGATTCATGAACCGCGAGGCCCAATGCCGCCCGCGGTGACCGCGCCGCTGCCGGTTCTCGTGCGCAGGCAATCGACGGCCCACCGAGGCTGACGGCTTCCTGTCCCCCTGGACTGAACGCTGCCGGTCGCCGCGCTGCGACCGGCGTGCGTCTGCGCGTTTTTCCTCGACCGCGTGTTGTAAGCCGGTCCAGTCGATTTGCTAAAAATCTGACGAATCGTGCCGAGGGGCGGCAGGTGAGGCGTTGCCTTTTCCTCTGACGGCGCGAATCTCCGCTCGCAAGCTTGGCTGGCCGGCGTGCTCACGCAGTCGAGTGTTTCCAAATCTTTCAAATGGTTAACCGACGTGTTTCAGCTACACCGTTACCAGCTAACGATTGCGAACCATTGTCGTTCGTGTAATGATAGCGATTCGCATTAACTTGTAACCGAATCTGACAAACCGAATCTGACAAACAATAACCGACCCGACACGCCGGTCGCCACGCTCAGCACCGACAGGGGTGGTCCCCGCACGCCAATCGCGTGCGTCGGCGGCGCAAAGACGCCGCCGGCTCATAAGAACCAACTGACAACGACAGGGAACCAGGATGTTGAAGACTACGCCTCTCGCGGCGGCCGTCATGGCCATTTTCGCGACGCCTCTTTACGCGCAGACGGCTGCGCCGAATGGGCCTGCGGGCACATCGGTCGCTCAGGCGGCAAGCGGTGCATCGGACGCGAAGAATGCGAACGACGCCGCAGCGGCGGATGGCAGCGCACCCGGCGCGCCCGGCGCAACGCTCCCCGCGGTGAAGGTCACCGGACAGGCCGATACCAGTGGCGACTTCCAGCCGGAAATGTCGAGCGTCGGCGCCAAGGTGCCGGCCGCGCTGCGCGACATTCCGCAAGCGGCGGTCGTCGTACCGAAAGCTGTGCTGCAATCGCAGGCGGCGACATCGTTCACCGACGCATTGCGCAACGTGCCCGGCATCACGATCGCGGCGGCCGAAGGCGGCTCGATCGGCAATAACATCAACCTGCGCGGCTTCACCGCGCGCACGGATATCTATCTTGACGGCTTCCGCGATCGCGGTCAGTACTACCGCGATACGTTCAACCTCGAATCGATCGACGTGCTATACGGGCCGTCTTCGCTCTATTTCGGCCGCGGCTCGACGGGCGGCGTGATCAACCAGGTCAGCAAGCAGCCGACGCTGAAGCCGGTTGCCGACGTGTCGGTGATGGCCGGCACGCATGACCGCTACCGCACCACGGTCGACCTGAATCAGCCGATTACCGATACCTCGGCATTCCGTATCAATGCATTCGGCCAGTCCCTCGGCTCGACGCGTGACGTGATGAAGAGCAAGGACTACGGCGTGGCGCCGGAAGTGAAGTTCGGCATCGGCACGCCGACTGAAATCACGTTGTCCGCGCTGATCCAGCACAACCGCGATCAGCCCGACTACGGCGTGCCGTCGCTGAACGGCCATCCGGCTTCGGTGGTCGGCCCGTCGACCTTCTACGGTTTCACGAACGACCGCACGATCCAGGACGTGCAGACGTTCTCGGCGCGCATCAAGCATCGCTTCAACGACAACGTCACGTTGAGCAACCAGACGCAGTACAGCCACTACAGCACCGACGTGCGCGCGTCGAATCCTGCCGCGGTGCTGACCGGGCCGCTGGCCTCGTCGACGGCGCTCACGAACGGCAACTTCACGACGCTCGATCCATCGCAGCTCTTCGTGAAGATGCAGGGCAAGGATCGTGTGATCAACGATCATTCGATTTACAACACGACCGAGCTCGAAACGAAGTTTGAGACGGGCTTCCTGAAGCACGATCTGTTGACCGGCGTCGACCTGAGTCACGAGACCTATAGCAACCAGTCGTACAACGCGACTACGCCCGGCTTGCCGACGAATACGATCGCGATTGTGCCGCTGCTCGATCCGCCGTATGTACCGACGCCGTCGAACCTGCAGATCACACGCGGCAATCTCGCCGAATCGAGCGCGAACGGCATTGGCATCTATGCGAACGATACGGTGTCGATCGGCCAGCACTGGAAGGTGGTCGGCGGCGTGCGTTGGGACCGCTATGAAGCGTCGATCAACAACACCGTGAATGCGCCGGGCTATGCGGCGCAGACCAATTACTTCACGAGTGTGCGTGGCGGCGTCATCTGGCAGCCGACCGACTGGCAGTCGTACTACGTGTCGTATGGCACATCGTTCGATCCGTCGCTCGAAGCGTTGACGTTGACGAGCGGGCAACAGAACCTGCCGCCCGTGCATAACAAGTCGTATGAAGTCGGCACGAAATGGGATCTGCTCGGCGGCGGACTGTCGGTCACGCAGTCGCTGTTCAACATCGAGCAGACCAATGCACGCACGCAGAATGTCGACGGCACCTATACGCTCGACGGCAATATTCGCGTGCGCGGCTACCAGTTGGGCGTGGCCGGCCGCATCACGAACAAGTGGCAGGTGTTCGGCGGGTATACGTATATGGACGGCGATATTCTCGAAGCGAAGGACGGCACGCAGGGCAACGTCCCGGCGAACACGCCGCGCAACATGCTGACGCTCTGGACGACGTATTCGATCACGCCGCACTGGGAAATCGGCGGCGGTCCGGTCTATACGGGCCCTCGTTTTGCGGCGAACAACAACCTCGTCGAAGTGCCGGGCTACACACGCTGGGACGCGATGGCCGCGTATCACCAGAAGCACTATGACGTGCAGCTGAATCTGATCAACCTGACCAACAAGCATTACTTCGATCAGATCATCCAGTCCGACGGTGGCCGTGCGGTGCCGGCACTGGGCCGCACGTTCCTTGCGACGGTAAACTATCGCTTCTACTGATCGCCGCAGGCGAACCCCACGAACGCCGTGCGCGGGCTCTGCGAAAGAGCCCGCGCGCGGCCACGCAGGAAGCGTTAAACGATGATTGTCTCGATTCCCGACGTACTGAGTCCCGCCGACGCCGCCGCGATGCGCGCGCAGCTCGAAGCGGCAACCGATTCCTGGGTGCACGGCCGCGCGACCGCCGGCTATCAGGGTGCGCCCGTCAAACACAATCAGCAGATCGACGAAGGGTCGCCGATCGCGCTCGAAATGGGCGACCGGATCGTCGCGTCGCTCGAGCGCAATCAGCTGTTCATTAGCGCGGTCTTGCCGAACAAGGTGTATCCGCCGCTCTTCAATCGCTATGAAGGCGGCATGCATTTCGGCGCGCACGTCGACGGCGCAATCCGGCTGGTGCCGGGCAGCGGCCGACGCGTGCGCACCGATGTGTCGATTACGCTCTTTCTCACGCCGCCGGACGAATACGACGGCGGCGAATTGCTGATCGAAGACACGTTCGGCGTGCAGGAAGTGAAGCTGCCGGCCGGCCACGCGATCATCTATCCGGGCACGAGTCTGCATCAGGTGCGTCCGGTCACGCGCGGCGCGCGTGTGTCGAGCTTCTTCTGGGCGCAAAGCCTCGTACGCGACGACACGCAGCGCGCACTGCTGTTCGATATGGACAATGCGATCCAGCGCCTGAATGCGTCGAACGGCGACGAAGCGGCGCGACGCACGCTGGTGGGTTGTTATCACAACCTGTTGCGGATGTGGAGCGACACCTGATTCCACGCGGACCGGCCGACGCTGGCGAGCGTCGTCGAAGGTTAGCGCGTAACCGGTCAAACCGCACAGCGCGGTCCACCTGCACAGTGTGGTCCCCCTACACAGCGTCGGCTTCGCGGTATAGACTTACGGCTCACAAACAAACGAACGTAGAGCAGGAAATCGTACGCCCCATCGTCGATTCATTCGCTCGCTGCGTTCCGATAAAAGACTCCTGCCTGTTTTTCCGCTCCCTCTCATCGCAGCTTATCGGTTACCGGGTAACCGAATTGAAATGCGGCCTGAATAGCGTCCTTATAATTCGAGGCCTTTGAGGTCCTCGTTTGCGTAGTCTCACGACGCCAATTGCTTGCCGCCGCGCACACGTTTGCGTCCGGCAAGTTGCTGCTCAACTGCTGACGCAAACGCGTTAGCCCGCTGAGCCCGGCGTTTAGAAACCGGGCCGGCGGGCCATTCCATCAGGAATGAAACGACAGCTGCGGCATCACTAACCACACGACTATGCGATCGAGATACATCGGGGTGTTATGGGTATTCGCTGTCTGCATGTCCACGCAGGCGGCCTATGCGGCCGCGGCCGTTGCGCTGACGCGGTCGGCGGCGATGGCGTCAGCCGGTCACGGCGACCGGGCGTTTTCGGGTAGTGATTGCGCGGGGCCCGCCGTGGTGCGTTTGCCTGCGCCGCTTGGCGGCATGGGGATGAACCAGACGCTCAACACCGATACGCGCGTGGCCTGTCGTTTTACACACGTGACAAGCAAGGCCGATGGCGGCGGGCAGACGTCGACGTCAACCGACTCCACCGCGCAGCCATCCGCGGCCGGCGGCATCGTATCCGATACAAGCGTCGCGCCGAATCAGGATGTTTTGCCGGCAAGCGGGATGATGGGCGCGTCGTTCGTGCAGCCATCGACGCCGCACTTGTCGACCACGCCCCCCGATGACACCCAGTCGAGTACTCAACCCGTTAGCCGCGACGCGGATACTCCAGGTCCCGCGCTGCAATGGGGATTGCTGATCCGGGTCGGCATTGCGATTCTGCTTGGCGCCGCGTTGCTGGGCGCGCTTATCGCCGGCTTCCTGATCGCCCGCGCCCGGTGGTTCAGTCCGCGCGCGACGCTGGCGCGCGCCGCGCGGCGCGGGCTGCGGCGCAATGAATTTCATCTCGAGTATCAGCCCGTTTTCTTCACGCGCACACAAAAGTGCGTGGGACTCGAAGTGATGCTGCGCTGGCGCAATTCCGTTCACGGGATACGCGGCGCGGACTGGTATATGGATCAACTCGATCGCAGCCCGATCGCCGAGCGCATCCTCAACTACGTGTTCGAGACGGCAGCGACCGAGCTCGAAGGGCTGAACCAGAGCGAATCACTGTATCTGATCATCGACGTGCCCGCTTCAATGCTCGAATCGGCTGACTCGATCGCAAAACTGGTCAGGATGGCAGAACGATTGGCGAAGGCGAGTCACGTGGTGCTGCAATTGCCGATCGACGATGTGACCGAAGTGCTGTCCGCGGTTGCGAAGGTGCGCAACGACAAGATTCGCGTCGGGGTATCGCATGTGCGTTCGGCGTCGCAGAAGCTCGAATCGGTGGCGCGGGCCGGCTGCGAATTCGTGAAGGTCGATCGCGACGTGATGGGACTGGAAGAAGGCGCACGCGCGCACCAGTTGCAGGAGCTGGCGAGCGCGGGGCGACGGTTGAATATGGCGGTGGTCGTCGATGGCGTGGAAGGCGTCAGTCAGTTCCATGCGGTCGGGCGCGCGCATATCGACCTCGCACAAGGCTTCTATCTGGGCAAGGCGATTTCCGCCTCCCGGTTCTCGACGTTCTTCGACGACCAGATGCGCCACCGCAAAGAGGAGCTTCCGCCGAGGTTCATGCACGCATTCCAGTCTCATTGAACCGTTTATTCGTATGGTGGTTGAAAGAATATCGGTTCATATGATCTGCGATTGCATAAAGATCGGCATCGGAAGTTCGGTCCCTACACGCGAAGCGAAGACTCGTTACGCGAATCCGTAGAGCCATTGGCACCTCGCCGAAAAGCTTCGCCAATCGACGCAGAGCCGCTCTGGAAGCGGCTTTGCCGTAACAGTGCAGCGCGTTCCGGTCGGAGCGGTTACCGCATAACGTTGCCCAACCCTAAATGCCGCTTGAGTTGCGGCCGATATCCATTGAAGCGCGACTGGGCATCCAGAAGGAACGGATTCAAACGGAACGACCGTGGAATTGACGCAATGGGACTATCTAACTCCGAAAAGCAGCGAAGGTACCGGCAGCGCCATCTAGGACCGGGAGGAGGAGCCGAACGCCTGTCTGTGTTCGTCCGGATATCGACAAAGCGCAATCTCGAACGGCTTGCGAGCCATTACGGCAATACGATCACGAATACGGTCGAGAATCTCATCAATGAAAAGACCGTGAGCATTCTCAACGGCCTGAGTGAGACCGAACAGCACGAGTTCTATAACGAAGAACCGGTTCACAAGCGGCAAAACGCGAAGTGAATCCGACCTGCCGGTCGCGCGGTGCAGACGTGCCATCCAATCGTTCGGCATGCAAAGATTTATCGTGCGTACCGGTATGGGATGCGCGGAAACACACCACATAGGCGCCACGCCTGACACCAGGCCTGCCGCCGCCGATTAACGTTGGCCTTCATTTTTCTTCCTGGAAGATGACGCTTTGCGCGTCTATCATGTGCTAACCCCTTCAGGCACATCGGCTACCCCGCATGATGGAAACACGCAAGGATCCGTTCGAATCGGCAAGCCACAGCGCCTGTCCCGATTGAAGATCCGCTAGTCGATGTCGGCGCCGCGCCCCGCAGTATCCAGGTCCTGACGCGCACCGCCTGAACTCCGTGCAACGCGCTTGACCAGCTGCGGGAGCAACGATGTTCACCGTCAACATCAACGGACAAGACCAGCAAGTCGACGCGACGCCTGAGATGCCGCTGCTGTGGGTACTGCGCGATCTCGTCGGCCTGACCGGCACGAAGTTCGGCTGCGGTATTGCGCAGTGCGGTGCGTGCACCGTGCATCTGGATGGCCGGCCGGCACGCTCGTGCGTGACGCCGATCGCCGCGGTCGGCCAGCGCAAGGTCACGACGATCGAAGCAATCGGCGACACGCCGGCGGGCCGCAAGGTGCAGCAGGCCTGGCTGGATCTCGACGTCGTGCAATGCGGCTATTGCCAGTCCGGTCAGATCATGTCGGCGGCCGCGCTCCTCGCCGCCCATCCAGCGCCGACCGATGCGGACATCGACAGCGCGATGGCGGGCAACATCTGCCGCTGTGGCACGTATGTGCGGATTCGCGCAGCGATCAAACACGCTGCGCAGGGCGCCTGACATGCGCAACGCGCCGCACAGCGTGGAGCGCGCTTTCAGCCGGCGCGATTTTCTGCGCGCCGGATTGACTGTCGGCATCGCGGCAAGCGGCGGTCTGCTGCTGGGCGTGAGTTTCAACGCGCGTAGCGACGGTGGCGCCGCGCCGGCGAGCGTCATTGCTGGCGATGGTTCTTTGCAGGCGCCGCCCGACCAATTCGCACCGAACGCGTTTATCCGCATCGATCCGGACGGGACGGTCGCGCTCGTCGTGTCGAAGGTCGAGATGGGGCAGGGCGTGTACACGGCCATTCCAATGCTGCTTGCGGAAGAGCTCGAAGTGCCGCTTGAGCGCGTGAAGCTCGAACACGCGCCGCCCGATGCGGCGCTCTACGCCGATCCACTGCTCGGCCAGCAGGCGACCGGCGGCTCGTTGTCGATTCGCGCCACGTGGGAGCCGATGCGGCGCGCCGGCGCCGCTGCGCGCATGCTGCTCATCCGTGCGGCGGCGCAGGCGTGGCAGGTCGAGCCGGCTAGTTGCGTCGCACGCAATGCGGTCGTCACGCACACCGCGAGCGGGCGCACGCTCGGTTATGGCGAGCTGGCGTCGCGCGCGGCCGCATTGCCAGTCGACGCCGACCTGATGAAAACGGTCGCGCTGAAAAAGCCGCAGGCGTTCACGCTGATCGGCACGCCGCACAAACGCCTCGATTCGCCGGAAAAAGTGAACGGCGTCGCGCGCTTCGGCATTGACGTGCGCGAGCCCGGCATGCGGGTCGCGATGGTCGTCAATTGCCCGGTGATCGGGGGCACGCTTGCGCACGTCGACGACCGTGTCGCGCTTGCGCAGCCCGGCGTGCGGCAGATCGTGAAGCTCGACACCGCGGTCGCGGTCGTCGCCGACCATACGTGGGCCGCGAAGCGCGGCGCGAGCGCGCTGGTGATCGACTGGCACGAAGGCGCGAATGCAGCCCTGACGAGCGCCATGCTGTTCGACGATCTGCGCCGCGCATCGGAACGTCAGGGCGTCGCCGCGCGCACCGACGGCGACGTCGACGCCGGTTTCAAAAACGCCGCGCAGAAGGTCGATGCGGTCTATCAACAGCCGTTCCTTGCGCACGCAACGATGGAGCCGATGAACTGCACCGTTCACGTCACGGCTGATCAGTGCGAAGTCTGGCTCGGCACGCAGGTGCCGACCCGCATCGTCGATGCGGCGGTGAAGGTCACCGGACTGCCGCCCGAGAAAATCATCGTGCACAACTTCCTGATCGGCGGCGGCTTCGGCCGCCGGCTCGAAGCGGATGTCGCCGCGCAGGCGGTCGCGATCGGCAAGCAGGTGGATGCGCCCGTCAAGGTGATGTGGAGCCGCGAAGAAGACATCCAGCACGATATGTTCCGGCCGTGCTACTACGACCGTCTGTCCGCCGGACTCGATGCGAGCGGCAAACCGGTCGCGTGGACGCACCGGATCGCCGGCTCATCGATCGTCGCGCGCTGGTATCCGGCCTGGTTCAAAAACGGCATCGATCCGGATGTGATCGAAGTGGCGGCGTCGCTTCCTTATGCGATCCACGCACAGCGGATCGACTACGTGCGCCAGGAACCGCGTGGCGTGCCGACCGCATTCTGGCGCGGCGTCGGCCCTACGCGCGGCGCCTTCGTCGTCGAGAGCTTTATCGACGAGCTCGCGCTTCAGGCGAAAGCCGACCCGGTCGAATACCGTCGCGCTCTGCTGGGCCAGACGCCGCGCGCACGCAATGTGCTCGAGGTTGCGGCGCGCGCCGCCGGCTGGGGCACCGCGCTGCCAAAAGGGAAAGGGCGCGGGGTGGCGGTGATGCACGCGTTTGGCAGCTTCTTTTGCATGATCGCCGAGGTCGACGTGAAAGACGGCAACGTGCGCGTCGAGCGGATCGTGTGCGCGGTTGATTGCGGTCACGTCGTGAATCCGAACACGATCGAGGCGCAAATTGAGGGCGGCGCGATCTTCGGCATCACCGCGACGTTGTGGGGCGAGATTACGCTGAAGGACGGCCGCGTCGAACAGACCAACTTCACCGACTATCGCATGATGCGGATCAACGAGGCGCCGCGCATCGAAACGATCATCGTCAGGAGTGGCGAAGATCCCGGTGGGATCGGCGAACCGGGCACGTCGGCGGTCATTCCGGCGCTCACCAATGCGATTTTCGCGGCGACCGGCACGCGCGTGCGCCGGCTGCCGGTCGGCGATCAGTTGCGCGCCGGCCAGACGGCATAAGGAGGGCGGCATGAGGAGAGTCGGACTGAGCTCGCACGCTTGCTGCCCGTGGCCGCGTGACGGGTCCCACCTGCATGCCCGTCGTATTCGCAAACACGCATGGCGCGCCGCCGTGATGCTCGCCGCGCTGACCGGCGGCGTGTCCACCGTTGGCGCAGCCGCGCAGGACGTCGATGCGGCGCTGATCGCACGCGGCGAATATCTCGCGAAGGCCGGCGACTGCATTGCGTGCCACTCGGCGCCGCGCGGCAAGCCGTTTGCCGGCGGCCTGCCGATGACGACCCCGATGGGCCGGATCTATTCGACCAACATCACGCCGGACCCGGACACCGGCATCGGCCGTTACAGCAAGGCGGATTTCGCGCGCGCGGTACGCGCGGGCGTCGCACCGGACGGTCACGCGCTGTATCCCGCGATGCCTTATCCGTCGTATGCGAAGGTCAGCGACGTCGATATGAACGCACTCTACGCGTACTTCATGCATGGCGTGGCACCCGTCAGGCACGCGAACCGGGCGACGGATATTCCGTGGCCGCTCAACATGCGCTGGCCGCTGAAGCTGTGGAACCTCGTCTTTCTCGACAACACGCGCTATCAGGTGCAAACGGACAAGGACGCGCAGTGGAATCGCGGCGCGTATCTCGTGCAGGGCCTCGGTCATTGCGGCGCCTGCCATACGCCGCGCGGCTTCGCCTTTCAGGAACAGGCGCTTGATCAAAGCGGGCGTGCGTTTCTGACCGGTGCGCCACTCGAGAGCTGGTTTGCGTCGAATCTGACCGGCAATCACAACACCGGTCTCGGACGCTGGAGTGAGGACGACCTGAACACGTTCCTGCGCACCGGCGCGAACGCGCATGCGACTGCATTCGGCTCGATGACTGACGTGATCAACGACAGCACGCAAATGCTGAGCGATGCCGATACGCGCGCGATCGCACGCTATATCAAATCGCTGCCGGGCGGGCGCAGCAACGACGGGCCGCCCTTTATGCCGCATCCCGACGGCGAGCGCGTGATGCTGACCGCGCTGCCCGGCAACCCGGGTGCACAAACCTATGCGACGTATTGCATGCATTGCCACGGCGCGGGCGGACTCGGCGCAGCGCCCTGGCTCGCGCCGCTCGCGGGCAACCCGAACGTGCTCGAGCCCGACCCGGTATCGCTGATCAACGTGACGCTGAACGGCGCCGGCCCGCTGATCATCGGCGGCCTGCCCGCGCCGTATCCGATGCCGACGTACCACCCGATACTGACCGATCAGCAGATCGCGGACGTGCTGACCTTCGTGCGCAACCACTGGAACAATCAGGCGCCGTCGGTGAGCGCGCACGCGGTGGCGAAAGTCCGCAACGCGACGCGCGCGCCGTGACGCGTGCTTGCATCAAAACCCTTTGAAGCAAAACTAACGTCAATCCGAATTTCGCCGGGATAGCCTAATGGGTTTGCGCGTACAGTGCCGGCCGGTTGAACGGCACGCGCGTTTCCATGCAAGGAGAATCGCAGATGGACTACGTGAAATTCGGCTCGACCGGGCTCGAGGTGTCGCGGCTCGCGTTGGGATGCATGACCTATGGCGTGCCGGAGCGCGGCACGCACCCGTGGACGCTCGATGAACAGGCGAGCCGCCCGCTGATCCGTCAGGCGGTCGAAGCCGGCATCACCTTCTTCGACACAGCGAATAGCTATTCGGACGGCACGTCGGAAGAAATCGTCGGTCGCGCATTGCGTGAGTTCACGAAACGCGACGACATCGTGATCGCCACCAAGGTGTTTTATCGTCAGCGCCCAGGCGCGAATGGCGCGGGCCTGTCGCGCAAGGCGCTTTTCAACGAGATCGACAACAGCCTGCGCCGCCTCGGCACCGACTACGTCGATCTGTACCAGATTCACCGCTGGGACTACGGCACGCCGATCGAGGAGACGCTCGAAGCGCTGCACGATATCGTGAAGGCGGGCAAGGTGCGCTATATCGGTGCGTCGTCGATGTATGCGTGGCAGTTCGCGAAGGCGATCTATACCGCGCGGCAACATGGTTGGACCGGGTTCATTAGCATGCAGAACCACTTGAATTTGCTGTATCGCGAGGAAGAGCGCGAAATGATGCCGCTCTGTGCGGACGAGCAGATCGCGGTGATTCCATGGAGCCCGCTCGCGCGCGGACGCCTGACGCGCGACTGGCATGAAACGAGTGAGCGTGCGCGGACGGACGCAGCCGGCAAGCGTCTGTACGACGCGGCCGCCGAAGCGGATCGCGTGGTGGTCGAAGCGGTGGCGGCGATCGCGCAGGCGCGCGGCGTGCCGCGCGCGCAAATCGCGCTCGCGTGGGTTGCGCAGAAGCAGGGAGTCACCGCGCCGATCATCGGCGCATCGAAGCCGCATCACCTGACCGATGCGATCGCCGCGCTGTCGCTCACCTTGACACAGGAAGAGATCGCGGCGCTCGAAGCGCCGTACGTGCCGCACCGCGTGGCAGGACCGAACTGATCGGCGCATACCCACGCGCGACCGCGCGATGCATATGAGATGCGCCGCGCGTGTCGCGCGCGCTGTGCCAAAAACTGGCAATGGCCATGCCTGAATGGCTTGCAAATTGCGTCGCCATCATGCATTCAATTCGCAACTCCAGGTTGAAAATCATTCAAGCCACATTGGCCTAGTTTGAAGATTCGCGCGCTCCTACTATTCGTGTCACGCGCTTCGTGCCACTCGACGGCAGCAACCGAAAGCATGAAGCCCTAACCTTCAAAGGAGCGAATCATGTCACAAGCAAATACAAGCAAGGTCTGGTTTATCACGGGCGCGTCGCGCGGTTTTGGCGCGTTGATCGCACGCGACGCGCTGCAACGCGGCGAGCGCGTCGTCGCGACGGCGCGCAACCCGCAAGCGGTGCTGGAGCAACTCGGCGATCACCCGAATCTGCTGGCGGTCAAGCTCGACGTCACCAGCGAAGCCGAAGCAGCACAAGCGGTCGAAGCCGCGGTCGCACGCTTTTCGCGTATCGACGTGCTGCTGAACAACGCAGGCTACGGATTGCTCGGCGCGGTCGAAGAAGCGAGCGACAGTGAAGTCAAAGCGGTGTTCAACACCAACGTGTTCGGTCTGCTGAACGTCACGCGTGCGGTGCTGCCGCACATGCGCAAGCAGCGCAGCGGACACATCATCAATATTTCGTCGATCGGCGGCTATTCCGCGTATCAGGGCTGGGGCGTGTATGGTGCGACGAAGTTCGCGGTCGAAGGCATGACCGAAGCGCTTGCGGCCGAGCTTGCGCCGCTCGGGGTGCGCGCGACGGTGGTCGAACCCGGCTTTTTCCGTACGGACTTCCTGAACGATAATTCGCTGGTGTCGACGAAGCAGCATATTGCCGACTATGCGCAGACGGTTGGCGTCACGCGCGATGTTGCCGCGGGCGCGAATCACGCGCAGCCGGGCGATCCGAACAAGCTCGCGGCGGCCCTGTTGACGCTTGCCGATAGTACGAATCCGCCCGTGCGCCTGCCGTTGGGATCCGACACGGTGGCGAGAATCGGCGCGAAGAACCGCTTCGTCGAAAGCGAGCTTGAAACGTGGCACGCGCTTGCGGTGTCGACGGACTTCGCGTGACACGCCAGCCGGAGTGACGCGGTGCGCATCATTCAATGTCATTTGAATGATGCGCACCGCTTCGTTGCATTGCCGCATTCTGTTTCGTCAGAAGTAAAGGCAATCGCGCGAGCACACAGAGCGCGACAAATTTCCACGCAAACACCGCGCAGAGCAGGAAATAATGGCCGATAAGCTGGCTACAATGCAAGCAGCCGTATTCGCCGTTCGCGTCCACGGCGGAATCACCCTTGACGCGCCCAACCATGGAGACTGACAAATGTCGATTCGTCTAGGAGAAGAAGCGCCCGATTTCACTGCCGAGACCACCGAAGGGACGATCCGGTTTCACGACTGGATAGGCGACAAGTGGGCGATCCTGTTTTCGCATCCGAAGGATTTCACGCCGGTCTGCACGACCGAGCTCGGCTATATGGCCGGCCTCAAATCCGAGTTCGACAAGCGCAACACGAAAATTATCGGCCTGAGTATCGACCCGGTGAGCGACCACCAGAGATGGCTGAAGGATATCGAGGAGACCCAGGGCCATGCGGTCAACTATCCGTTGATCGGCGACTCGGAGCTGACCGTCGCGAAGCTGTACGACATGATTCACCCGAATGCGAGCGGTGGCACGCGTACCGCGGTCGACAACGCGACGGTCCGTTCCGTGTTCCTGATCGGTCCGGACAAGAAGGTGAAAGCGATGCTCGTGTATCCGATGAGCGCGGGCCGCAATTTCGACGAAGTGATGCGTCTGCTCGATTCGCTGCAACTAAACGCGAAGCACACGGTTGCGACACCGGTGAACTGGAAGCCGGGCGACGATGTGATCATTCCGACGTCGGTATCGGATGACGATGCGAACAAGAAGTATCCGCAAGGCTTCAAGACGTTGAAGCCGTATCTGCGTTACGTCGCGCAACCGAAATAAGGCGTTGTGTCGCGTGCTCGCGCGTGAGCGTGCAGCCGGGCGGTCCTGCTTGCCGATGCAATCAGGACCGCGTCGGCGGCACGCGTCGCAAGCGGTGAAAGCGTATTCACTGATTCACTCACTTGCGCACGCTACGCGCGTGCCGTGTCCTTACTTGAAGCTCTGGAAGAAACTGCGCGCGCCAATCACACAGAACGGCGCTGCGAGCGTATGCACGTCCTCAGCGAGCTGCAATGCCGCGCCCGGCGCGTTGCCAAGCTGCGCGGCCTCCTGCGCACGGGCGGCGACGAACCCGGCTTGTAGCGATGCGAACGGACCTGACGGTGCGGCGTTACCCGGATCGACATCGATCACCGTCAGCCTCGACGCCGACACGCCTTGCTGCCGGAAGAACTACTCGGCGATCTGCGTATTGAAGAAATACACAAGGCTATCGGAATGCGCGCCGCACATTTGCAGCGGCACGTTCGGCTTGAAATCGAGCAGGTCGTTGCGCAGCGCGTCCTGACGCAGGCCAGTCGTCAGGGTCTCTTTGGAGACGGCCGCCCGGTCGGTATGCCGGGTAACGGCAGGTTCAGCGACGCGGCAGCCGCGATACCCGCGCTTGTGCTTGCAGATGCGCTGACCGGTGCGTTTGCAGGCGCGGAATCGATCATCTGCGCGCCTGCGGATACTACGCCGAACAACGCGGCGACTGCCGCGCCGCCTCTGATCATTGTATAAAGTCGTTTCATCGATGTTTTCTCGGGTTAGAAACGCATCGCTCATCGCATCCGTACGCGGGCCTCGTTGGCCTGCCACCAGACGATGAACGCGACGAACGCCACTCGCATAACACCGGCGACGCGCGCGGAATTCCGTTAAACCGCAAAGAAGTTGAAGAGGCAACGAACCGCGAGCAGGGCGATAACGTCTGCCCGATCGGACAACAGGGAGACCATCAGCATGGATTCATTCGACGACGACCTCGAGCAATTCGCCGAGGTGGGCGCGCCGCCGCTACCCGCGAGCCAGCGCGAAGGCTATCTCGAACACGACGGTGCGCAGATCTGGTATGCGGCATACGGCGCGCGCGGCGACCGCGCGCCTCGCGTGCCGGTCGTGCTGTTGCATGGCGGCCTTGGTCATAGCGGCAACTGGGGGCATCAGGTGCCGGCGCTGCTGGCCGCGGGTCATGATGTCGTCGCGCTCGACAGCCGTGGACACGGCCGCAGCACACGCGATGCACAACCTTATCGCTATGAACGGATGGCATCGGACGTGCGCGCGGTGCTCGACGCATTGCATGTCGCGCGAGCCGCGCTCGTCGGCTGGAGCGACGGCGCGTGTACCGCGTTGATACTTGCAAGACAGGTGCCTGAGCGTGTCGCCGGCGTGCTCTTTTTTGGCTGCAATATGGACCCGGGCGGCGCAAAACCATTCGAGGCGACACCGGTCATTGAACGTTGCTTTTCGCGGCACGTTAAAGACTACGCGCAACTGTCGGCGACGCCGGAGCAGTTCGATGCGTTCGTTCAAGCGGTGAGCACGATGCAGAAGACCCAACCGGACTGGAGCGCGCGCGAACTCGCGGAGGTTCGCGTGCCGGTGATGATTGTGCAAAGCGAGCACGACGAGTTCATCAAGCGCGAACACGCGGAATATCTGGCGCGCAGCATTCCCGGCGCGCAGTGGCTGTTATTGGACGGTGTCAGTCATTTCGCGCCATGGCAACGGCCTGCGCAATTCAATCGCGCGGTAGAAGCGTTTCTCGCGCAACTCAAGGGCTGACGGCGACATCGTTCAGCAGGTGATCGACGAGAATGCGCGCCGGCATCGGCAGCGTGTCGAAATTGCGCGCGATGATCACCAGTGGCCGCAGCGCCCATGGCTCTTCGAGCTCGATCACGCGAATGCCTGCCGACTCCACATAGGGCAGCACGCTGCCTTCCGGCAGCACTCCCACGCCGAGACCCGCACCGACCATATTGCGCACGCCTTCGAAGCTCGTTACCTCGATGCGCACGCGCAAGCGTCGCCCGACGCGTTCGGCGGCCGCGCGGCACAGCTTCGGAATCGACGTGCCATAGGGCATGCAGACGAAGTCTTCGTCCAGCGTTTCGTCGAACGCAATGTGCGTGCGCTCGGCCAGGCGGTGTGCCTGCGGCACGATCAGCACCAGCTTGTCGAGCCGGTACGGCCGCACCTGCAGGCCGCCCAGCGCGTCCCGCGTGGCCGCGCAAACACCGAGGTCCGCGATGCCGCTGGCGATGGCCTGCACGACCTCGTCACTGGTTTTCTCGACCATATCGATGCGCACTTGCGGATTGGCGCGCAAAAACGAATGCAGCGCGGCGGGCAGGTACAGCACCATCGCCGTGAAGTTCACATGGATGCGCGCATGGCCGCGCAGACCTTGTGAATACTCGGACAGTTCGTCGGAAATCTGCTGCAGGTGCTCGATAAGCCGTTTCGCGTGATGGTAGAGCGCTTCACCGGCGGCCGTGGGCTGCACGCCGCGGCTATGCCGGTAGAGAAGCGGGGTGCCCGCCTCGACTTCGAGATCCGACACGCGTTTGCTGACCGCTGACGCGACCAGATGCATTCTGCCCGACGCCGCCGCGATGCTGCCTTCTTCGATCACCGCGACAAAAATCCGCAACGACTCGATGTCGAAGCGCAGCGGACGGCTCTCGGTCACGCGCATGATTCCCTCTTCGTATACGGGTTTTCCCTCGGGCGAATAGGCCGCGGCAACGGCAACGGTCGCGCGACTCGAATCCCCGCAGGAATCCCCACCGATCCATCACGATTCGCGATGCCTGCTATGAACAATCAGAAATTCTCAGATCGCCCGGTAACCCGCATTCTATAGCGCATACGCCACTGGGCGCGGGCTATGCGGGGCCGGTCAAGGCGGCGCTAGCCATCACGGGCCGCGAAGCCGGAGCCACGCCGAAACGCGATTGCGCACGCCGTATCCCGTGTCTTTTCCTTCGTTCAACTCCGTCACCTCGATGAGCGCAACCCTTTTCTCTCCCCTTCAGCTCGGTTCGCTCGAACTCGCGAACCGGATCGTGATCAGCCCGATGTGCCAGTACAGCGCGATTGATGGCTCGGCGAGCGCATGGCATCGCACGCATATCGGCAATCTGTCGTTGAGCGGCTCGGCCTTGATGCTGCTCGAAGCGACCGCGGTCGAACCCGAAGGCCGCATCACGCCGTTTTGCCTCGGACTCTATTCGGACGACAACGAGCGCGCGCTCGCACGGGTGCTCGACGAAGTGCGCCAGTTCAGCGACATGCCGATCGGCATGCAACTGAATCACGCGGGACGCAAGGCATCGAGCGAACCGCCGTGGCGTGGCGGCACGCTGATCGCGGCGGCGGCGGACGGCGGCTGGCGACCGTGCGCGCCGTCGCCGATCGCGCAGCGCGACGGCGAGGCCGTGCCTGCGGAACTCGACTACGCCGGTTTGCGGCGCATTCGCGAGGCGTTTGCGGCAAGCGCGCGGCGCGCGGCACGCATCGGTCTTTCCGCAATCGAATTACACTTCGCACACGGTTACCTGCTGCATCAGTTTCTGTCGCCGCTTGCGAATCAGCGTAGCGATGAATACGGCGGACCGCTCGAGAACCGGATGCGGTTTCCGCTCGAAGTGTTCGACGCGGTACGCGCCGCGTGGCCCGCGCACAGGCCGCTTGGCGTGCGCGTGTCCGCGACCGACTGGGTCACCGGCGGCTGGGACATCCAGGAGACGATCGAGCTCGCGCAGCGCCTGAAGCAACTCGGCTGCGACTGGATCGACGTATCGACCGGTGGCGTATCGCCATTGCAGAAGATCCCGCTTGGCCCGCATTATCAGGTTCCGTTCGCGAAGGCGGTGCGCGAAGCGACCGGCATGACGACGATCGGCGTGGGCCTCGTCACGCAGCCGGCCGATGCGGACAAGGTGATTCGCAACGGCGACGCGGATCTCATCGCGCTGGCCCGCGCGGTGCTATGGGACCCGCGCTGGGCATGGCACGCGGCTGCGGAGCTCGGTGCGAGCGTCACGGCGCCGCCGCAATACTGGCGAAGCGAGCCGCGTGGCGTGAGCAAGGTGTTCAACGGCGCCTCGTTCGGCCAGCGCTAGCGTACAGTGGCAGTGGCAATGGCGGCATACCGGCGCAAGACCGGTGGACCGTCCCGGTAACAATCACGCGATGAAGTTGCATGGGGTAGGTGTCGACAAGGTCGACACGCGTGCTCCAGCCGAACCGCAACAAGGAGACAGGTAGATGGAACAAGGGCAGGTTGCAGTCGGCGCGCGAGGCCGCTGGTACGACGGACTGACGGCGACGCACTGGCGCGTGCTGCGCGCGAGTTTTCTCGGCTGGATCTTCGACGGCTACGAGGCGCTTGTACTGGTGGTTGTGCTCGGGCCGATGCTGCATTCGTTGCTCACGCCGGCGCAGGCCGCATCGACGACCGTCTATGCCGGGGTCGTGATCGGTATCACGCTGCTCGGTTGGGGCATCGGTGGACTGGTCGGCGGCATCCTCGCTGACTACGTCGGGCGCAAACGGATGATGCTGTGGTCGGTGCTGCTATATGCGCTGTTCTCGGGTTTCACCGCATTGTCCGATACCGTCTGGACCTTATGCGCGCTCCGGTTTCTGACCGGCCTCGCGATGGGCAGCGAATGGAGTACGGGCATAGCGCTGCTATCCGAGACGTGGCCCGAGCAGGCGCGCGCGAAAGGCGCGGGCTTTCTGCAATCGGGCTTCGGCTGGGGCACGCTGATCGCCGCCGTGATCTGGTATGCGATGTCAACGCTGCATCCGCTTGGCGCCGAAACCTGGCGCTTGATGTTCGTGCTCGGCGCAGTCCCCGCGCTGTTTGTGCTGTATATCCGGCGCAGCGTGAACGAATCGGAGAAATGGCAGCGCGCGGTGCGCGAAAAGCGCTGGAATGCAACGTCGTCGGGGCAACCGGCGGCCGGCCGCGCGGCGGCGCAGAACAGCAAGCGGCCGTTCACGCTGGCGCAGCTTTTCACCGAACGTGAAGCGGCACGGCGCACGTTGATCCTGCTTGTGCTGTCGATCGTCACGACCGTCGGCTGGTGGGCGATATCGAGCTGGCTGCCGACGTTTACCGTGGCGATTGCGAAAGCGGAAAGCGTGGCGGATCCGCTGTCGTGGGGTTCGAAAGTGTCGATCTCGTACACGATCGGCGCGATCGTCGCGTATATGGTGGCTGGTTTTATCGTCGATGCGATCGGTCGCAAGATGTTTTTGTCACTGTCGTTCGTCGGCGCACTGCTCACGACGGTCATTACGTACAAGTTCACGTCGAGCGTCGAAGCGATGATGGTGATCGCGCCGATCAACGGCTTCTTTACGCTCGGCTGCGCGTACGTGTGGATGGCAATCTATCCTTGCGAATTGTTTACCAGCACGGTGCGTTCGACCGCGATCAGCTTCGTGTTTAACGCCGCGCGGCTGATAGCATGGGTCTTTCCGATTATCGCTGGCAGCATGATCAAATCGTTCGGCGGCGTGCCGCAAGCGGCCTTGGCGCTCGGCTCCGTGTATGTGCTCGGTATCGTGCTGCCGTGGTTCCTGCCGGAGACGCGTGGGCAGGGGATGCCTGACTGACTTCGTGGGCGGTTTCAAAGCGCGCGGTATCTGGCCGTCTTTAAGCGGTTGGATGCCGCGCGCGCGCGTTTGCGCGATCAGCTAAAACGAATATAAGGAGACAGGATGCGCGACATGCTGATCAAGACTGCGGGATGTCTGCTGATGCTGGCCGTGGCAGCGGCGGCTTACGCTGCACCCGTCGGCGAGCTGCATCGCGTCGCGTTCGATCCGACGGCCAGCCTGCGTGATGCGCAGCATCGCACCGAGCTACGCATTACCGTCTGGTATCCGGCGACTGACGACGCTGTCGAGCGGCCCATCGTGATCGGCCCGCCGCAGAAGCCGCTATTCAACGTAGGCTCGGCCGCGCCTGACGCACCCTTTGCGGCTGGCGCGCGGCGCCCGGTCATTCTGCTGTCGCACGGTTTTGGCGGCAGCGCGCGCGTGATGGGCTGGTTCGGCATTGCGCTCGCGCGCGACGGCGATATCGTCGTCGCCGTCGATCATCCCGGCAACAACGGCGTCGATCCGATGACCGTGCCCGGCGCATTGCTATCGTGGGAACGTGCGGAGGATTTGCGCGTGGCGCTCGATGCGATCGCGCGAGACCCGGTCGTCGGGCGTCACGTCGATCTGTCGCGGCTGGGTCTCGCGGGCTTTTCGGCGGGCGGGTATACGTCGCTGGTCGCGGCGGGCGCGCGTGTTCAACCGACGCGTCTGCTGCAGTTCTGTCATGCGCACCCTGACGATCCGACGTGCCTGCCGCAACCCGAATTCGCGGCCACGCTGCAGGACTACGAGCGCGCGATCGAGCGCCCGGAGATTCGCGCCGCATTCGCCGATGCCGGCAGCGATCATGCGATCGCGCATGTGCGCGCGGTGTTCGTGATGGCGCCGGCGCTTGTGCCCTCGTTGCAGCCCGCGAGCCTGGAGGCGCTGCGCGTGCCTGTGGAGATCGTATTGGGCAATGCGGATACGATTGCGCCGCCGGCGACTAACGGTGTGGTCGCCGCAAAGCTGATACCGCATGCGGTGTTGACGCGCTTTGACGGCGTCACACACGACGACTTCCTTTCCCCGTGCACGGACGCGGGTCGCGCGACGCTACCGGTATGTCAGCAGTCCGCTCACCAGGACGACGTGCATCGGCTGACGATCGACGCGGCGCGCGCATTCTTTGAAGAGCAGCTCGGCGCTGCGCAATAAGCGCGCGTGGGTCGCGCATTGACGGATCGCGCAGCAGTCAGGCGGCGATAGCGCACGCTCGCGCTGCGCCGTTGTCCATCCCCTGAAAAAAATCTTGAACAAGCTGCGATGCGCACTTATATTGGTTGCGTATCGCAACCAATATAAGTGCAGGAGACGCCCGATGGACTACGTTGAACAACCGGCGAAGCCGCGCGAGCGCACCATCCTCGAACTGCGCGAGTTTTCGCGCAAGCTGGTGCGCGAACTGGGTTTTATGCGCTCGACGCTGGCCAATAGCGAGCTTGCGCCGTCCGCCTGTCACGCCATTCTGGAGATCGGTGTCGCACCGGGCCTGCCTGCGCGCGACCTTGCCACTCTGCTGCGGCTCGACAAATCGAATACCAGCCGGCAACTGGCCAAGCTCGAAGCGGCGGGCCTCGTGTACCGGCAAACCGCCAGCGACGATGCGCGTTCGTCGCAACTCTATCTGACCGAAGAAGGGCAGAAGCTGCGCAGAAAGATCGACCGGTTCGCGACGGACCAGGTGTCGAATGCGTTGCGCAGACTCGTGCCGGAGGACCAGCAGGCGCTCGTGCGATCGCTCGCGCTGTATGCGGATGCCCTCGCGCTCGACAACGACGCAGGCAAGACCACGCGTCACGCATCCGAACGGGTCCCGCTCGGTCAGATCGAGACAGGCTACCGGCCCGGCTGCATCGGCGATATCGCGGGCCTGCACGGGCGCTACTATGCGCGCGCATCGGGATTCGGCTCGTTCTTCGAACGACGCGTCGCGACCGAACTGGCCGAATTCGCGGACAAGTTGCCCGCCTGCGGCAAAGAACTGTGGTGTTACGTTGAAGACGACAGGACGCTCGCGTCGATCGCGATCGACGGCGATGAAACCACCGGCCACGCGCATTTGCGCTGGTTTATCGTCGACGATGCATTGCGCGGCACGGGCATCGGCCGCCGACTGCTGACGAACGCGCTGGACTTCGTCGATGCGCGCTTCGAAGAAACCTTCCTGTGGACGTTCAAAGGACTCGACGCGGCGCGGCATCTGTACGAATCCGAGGGCTTTACGCTGACGCACGAAGCCGAAGGCACGCATTGGGGAAGGCCGGTGGTCGAGCAGCGTTTCAATCGACCGTCGCGAGGCGAGCCGCGCGGCTGAGCGCGGCACCATCCTGAATACGTTGCCGCTGTGCGTGTGTGCCGAACGCGCGTTCGCGCGTGCACATTGGAAATCCTGCGTCGCGTGCGGTAATCGGGCCCATCCGTTTCGCCCGAAGATAACAAAACGGTAATCCGCGTGACGGCGGGTGGAAAACTGGCGCGCCTTACTATCGGACCCCATGCGCGGCGCACGGGACCGGCGCACCGCGACGACCCGACAGGTGTCCGGCGCTCGTCACCCGTTGCCGCGCAATCCGTTAAACCGGTCACGCATAGAGGTATCCACCAGCATGTCCACTCGTTCCCGAATCGCAACCGTTGTCGCGACGGCGGTTGCATTGCTCGTGCTGTCCATCGCGGCAGGCTTCGCCTTCATTTACTCCGGCATCTACAACGTCTCGGCGTCTTCAAAGGACAACCCGATCGTTGCGTGGATGCTGCACCGGACTTACGAAGCGTCGCTTCATCGCTACGGCGGCAAGGATGTGGCGCCGGCCGATCTGATGTCGCTGGAGAATATCCGGGCGGGCGCTCGCCTGTACGACTCGACTTGCGCGCTGTGCCACGGCGCGCCCGGCCAGCCGCTAAGCCCGGTCGGCCAGGGCATTCAACCATCCGCGCCGAGCCTGCTCGCGGCAACCCGCCGCAACAATCCGCCGCTGATGTTCTGGGTGATCAAGCACGGCGTGAACATGACGGCGATGCCGGCATTCGGCAAGACGCAATCCGACGACACGATCTGGCAACTGACCGCCTTCCTCTATAAAGGCCGGGGCATCACGAAAGACCAATACGACGCGCTTAAAGTGGCAAACTGAATGAGGCGGGCGCGACGGCATGTTGCGTCGCGCAGCCTGTTCGGAGGCGGCCGGTGACCAGCATCGCGACCGCTGGCGCGTGGGCCTCGCGAGCGAGGCGGCGCACGCGAATCGCGTACGCGCCTCACGCGCCGCCTCAGTGGTGCTGGTAGACCGAACCAGCATCGTTTCCAGACGCGCTCAGCACGACCGGCGCGCGCATGCCCGACGCCGACGATCCCGGCATCATCACGCCGCCCACGGCTGTGGTGGCTGAGTCCTGCTGTGCAGCCACTTTCGTCTCGGCTGCCTGAATGTTCTGCGGATACTCCCTTTGATTGCCGGCCGGCTGATAGCCGGCCTGTTCGACCTGCACGAGATCCGCACGCACCTCGGCTCGCGTGACCGGAGCGGTCGACGTCTGCGCGAAGACGAGCGTGGTGGCGGTGACGGCGCATGCCGCGACGACAGCGTGAATCAGCGATTTCATGACGCGTTCCTTCTGAGTGGTTGAACAACGCGTTCATTGTCGGAAACGCACGTTGACCAGACCCTGACGCCCAGATGACGAACCCGTAATGTCGGGCAGCGACGCGTAGATAACAGAGCGGTAATCAATGCGTCGGTATCGGGTAATGGCGGGCTGCGCACACTGCTAGCCATCACGAGGCCTTCGTGTCCGCAGCGGGCGGCGAGGGCGGCCGACACACCGTTTATCGTCGAGGAAGTCCAGCCATGTGGATCGTCAAGCTCGCGCTCAAGCGTCCGTATACGTTCATCGTGCTGGCCGTGCTGCTCTTCATCATGGGGCCGCTCGCGATCCTGCGCACGCCGACCGATATCTTTCCGAATATCAATGTGCCGGTGGTCAGCATCGTGTGGTCGTTCAACGGCTTGTCCGCCCAGGACATGGCGCAGCGGATCACGTCGATCTACGAACGCGCGCTGACGACGGACGTCGACGATATCGAGCACATCGAGTCGCAATCGCTGAATGGCGTCGCGGTCGTCAAGGTGTTCTTCCATCCGGGCGCCGACATCAATCGCGCGGTCGCCCAGGCGTCGTCGAACTCCGAGTCGCTGCTGCGCCTGTTGCCGCCAGGCACGCTGCCGCCGAACATCATCACCTACAACGCGTCGACCGTGCCGGTGCTCGAACTGGGTCTGTCGAGCAACACGCTGCCGGAGCAGGAGCTGTACGACCTCGGCAACAGCTTTATCCGCACGCAGCTCGCGACCGTGCAGGGCGCGGCCGTGCCGCTGCCGTTCGGCGGCAAGGTCCGCCAGGTGATGGTCGAACTCGATCCGGCCGCGTTGCAGGCGAAGGGACTCGCGCCGCTCGACGTCGTCAATGCGGTGAACGCGCAGAATCTGATCCTGCCGGGCGGCACCGCCAAGATCGGGACGCGCGAATACAACGTCGAGCTGAACGGCAGCACCGATACGATCGCGGAACTGAATAACCTGCCGATCAAGACCGTGAACGGCGGGGTGGTCTATGTGCGCGACGTCGCGCATGTGATCGACGGCTATGCGCCGCAAACCAATATCGTGCGCAGCGACGGCAAGCGCGCGGCGCTGCTGGAAATCGAAAAGACCGGCAGCGCGTCGACGCTGACGATCATCCAGCAGGTGAAGTCGAAGCTGCCGAATATCGCCGCCGGTCTGCCGAGTTCGCTGAAAATCACGCCGCTGTCGGATCAATCGGTGTTCGTGAAGTCGGCGGTGAGCGGGGTGGTGCGCGAGGCCGCGATCGCCGCGTGCCTGACCGCCGCGATGATCCTGCTCTTTCTCGGCAGCTGGCGTGCGACGCTGATTATCGCGGTCACGATTCCGCTGGCGGTGTTGACGTCGCTGATCGCGCTGTCGGCGCTGGGCGAAACGATCAACATCATGACGCTGGGCGGACTCGCGCTCGCGGTCGGCATTCTGGTGGACGATGCGACCGTTGCGATCGAGAACATCACGCATCACCTGGAGAACGGCGCGCCGTTGCACGATGCGATCCTGAACGGCTCCGGCGAAATCGCGGTGCCGACGTTCGTATCGACGCTGTCGATCTGCATCGTATTCGTGCCGATGTTCCTGCTGTCGGGCGTTGCGCGATACCTGTTCGTGCCGCTCGCGGAAGCGGTGGTATTTGCGATGTGTGCGTCGTACTTTTTCTCGCGCACGCTGATCCCAACGCTTGCGATGTACCTGATGCGCGCGCGGAGCAAGGAAGCCGGTGCGCCGCAAGGGCGCTTTGCGGTGTTCTCACGCTTCCAGGCCGGCTTCGAACAGCGTTTCGAGACGGTGCGTCATCTCTATCGCGGCGCGCTCGAGCAGGCGATTGAACGGCGCCGCCGTTTCATTCCGTTGTTCGTGCTCGTGTGCGTCGGTTCGCTGGTGCTGGTGCCGTTGATCGGCCGCGACTTTTTTCCGGCCGTCGATACTGGCGACATTCGTTTGCACCTGCGCGCACCAACCGGCACCCGCATCGAGGAAACCGCACGCCTCACCGACGAAGTCGAAGCAAAGATCCGCACCGTGATTCCGGCGTCGGAGCAGGGCTCGATACTCGACAACATCGGCGTGCCGGTCAGCGGCATCAACCTGACTTACGACTCGTCGGACCCGATCGGTTCCGAAGATGCGGACATCCTGATTTCGCTGAAGCCTGACCACAAGCCGACCGCCCAATACGTCGCGACGCTGCGCAATGTGCTGAACGCGTCGTTTCCCGGCGTCACGTTTGCGTTTCTGCCCGCGGACATCGTCAGCCAGATTCTGAACTTCGGCCTGCCGGCGCCGATCGACGTGCAGATTGTCGGCAACAAGCTCGATGCGAACCGGGTGGTCGCGAATCATCTGCTCGCGAAGCTGCGCGGCGTGCGCGGCCTCGTCGATGCGCGCATCCAGCAGCCCGGCGACGAACCGGCCATCAACGTCGACGTCGATCGCACCAAGGCGATCCAGGCCGGCCTCACGCAGCGAGACGTCGCGCAGAACCTGCTGATCGCGTTGTCCGGCAGTTCGCAAACCTCGCCGAATTTCTGGCTCGACCCGAAGAACGGCGTCAGCTACCCGTTGATGGCCGAAGTGCCGCAATACGATATCCACTCGCTGCAGACGCTCGCGAATATCCCGATCACGACCATCTCGCCGAAGGTGAACCCGCAGAACCTGCTCGGCACGCTTGGCACGATGACGCGCGGCACGCAGCAGGCGGTCGTGTCGCACTACAACGTGCAGCCGGTGCTCGACATCTTCGCGTCGGCGCAGGGGCGCGATCTGGGCGGCGTCGCATCGGACGTCACCAAACTCGTGGACGATGCGCGCGCACAGTTGCCGCCGGGCTCGTCGATCGTGGTGCGCGGCCAGGTGCAGTCGATGAACGAATCGTTTTCCGGCCTCGGCTTCGGGCTCGTGTTCGCGATCGTGCTGGTCTACCTGCTGATGGTCGTGAATTTTCAGTCGTGGGTCGATCCGCTGATTATCGTGACTGGCTACCCGGCTTCGCTCGCCGGCATCTCGTGGATGCTGTTCGCCACTCATACGACGTTGAGCGTGCCCGCGCTGACGGGGACGATCCTGTGCATTGGCATCGCGACCGCGAACAGCATTCTGGTGATCAACACTGCGCGCGAGAAGCTCGCCGCCGGCGTGCCGCCACTCGACGCCGCACTCGACGCGGGCTTCAGCCGCTTCCGCCCGGTGCTGATGACCGCGCTCGCGATGCTGATCGGCATGCTGCCGATGGCGCTGGGTCTTGGCGACGGCGGCGAGCAGAATGCGCCGCTCGGCCGCGCGGTGATCGGCGGCCTCGCCGCCGGCACGATGTCGACGCTGATCTTCGTGCCGGTGGTGTTCGGCATGGTGCATAGCTGGCTCGCGAAGCGCAAGGCGGCGCGTGCTATCGACCACACGTCTTCCGCGCATGCGTGATCAACCCGCTATCTGCTCGCAACGCCTCTTCGCCAAGGAACCGCGATGAATACCCCCGATACCGATACCGAACTCGAACAATCGATACAAGACAGTCCACCCGGGGCGGACGGCGACGCACCGCAACCGGCCGTGCGGCGGCGCTATCACGCATTGCTCGTGGTGGGCGGACTGGCGGCGGTGCTGCTCGCGATCGGTCTGGTGCCGCGGCTCGAAGCGAAGCGCGCGCTGACCGACCAGCTCGCCGCACAACGCGCATTGCCGGTGTCGGTTGTCGCGCCCAAGCCTGCACCCGCGTCGAGCGAACTGCTGCTGCCGGGCTCGGTGATGCCCTATGCGGATGCGTCGATCTACGCGCGCACCAGCGGCTACGTGACGCACTGGTACACCGACATCGGCGCACAGGTCAAAGCGGGCGAGACGCTGGCCGTGATCGAAACGCCGGAGCTCGACGCGCAATTGCGCCAGGCGCGCGCGGATGAAGCGACCGCACAGGCGAACTACGCGTATGCGAACACGACCGCGCAGCGCTGGCAGGCGCTGCTGAAGACGCAATCGGTCGCCCAACAGGACGCCGATCTGAAAACGAGCGACATGGAGGCGAAGCGCTCGATTCTCGCATCGGCACAGGCGAACGTGGCGCGGCTGGCGGAGCTGGTGTCATACGAAAAGGTGACCGCGCCGTTCGACGGCGTCGTGACCGCACGCAATGTCGACATCGGCTCGCTTGTCACCGCGGGCGGCGCGCCGGGGCTCGCGGCCATGCCCGGCGAGCTGTTCCATGTCGAACAGACGAGCACGCTGCGGGTGTACATCGACGTGCCGGAGAACGATGCAAGCGAGGTCAAGCCGGGCACGCCTGTCTATCTGACGATCCAGCAGTACCCAGGGCGGCATTTCGACGCGAAGGTCGCGCGCAGCGCGGACGCGATCGATCCGGTCAGCCGCACGCTGCGCGTCGAAGTCGACGTCGATAACCGGGACGGTGCGTTGCTGCCGGGTTCGTATGCGCAGGTGCATCTGCAACTGGACTCGGCGAACCCGGCACTCGAATTGCCGGTCAGCGCGCTGCTGTTCCGGCCGAATGGTGTGACCGTCGCGCTGGCCGGCCCCGATAACAAGGTGCAGTTGAAAACGGTGACGATCGGCCGCGACTTTGGCACCTATGTCGAAATTGCGGCAGGGTTCTCGACCACGGATCGCGTGATCAACAACCCCGGCGACGCAATCGTGACGGGCGAACCGGTGACGATCGAAGCGACGGCGTCGGGCGCGGGCATGGCGAGCCAATGAGACGAACCGGTGCGGAGAACCAGGAGCGGATGATGACGAACCTGCCTGTGTCAGGGATGCGCAAGTGCGAGGCCGCGCTGACGGGAGCACTGAGAGGCGCACTGAGAGGCGCACTGAGCCTGAGGGACGCACCGACGCGCATCGCGCCGCGCGCGGTGCTTGCCGGATGGCTTGCCGCGTCGCTCGCGGCCTGCTCGACGCTGCCGGCCTACACGAAGCCCGCTGTCGCGGTGCCGGCCCACTTCGCGGGCGCACCGGCGACGCCGCAACCGACCAACGGCTGGTCGCTTGCCGAACCCGGCGATGCCGCGCCGCGCGGCCCATGGTGGACCGTGTTCAACGACCCGGAGCTGAACCGTCTGGAAGCGCGTGTCGACGTGTCGAACCAGACGGTGAAGAAAGCGATCGCGCAGCTGGAGCAGGCGCGCTCGATGGTTGCGTATCAGCGCTCGGGCTTCTTTCCGACGGTCACGGCGGGGACAGCCGCGCAGCGTTTCCGCACGTCGCAGAACGTCAAGCACACGTCGAAGGCGGGTCTGACGCTGCCCGATTACTCGGTCGGCCTGAACGCGAGTTGGGAGCCGGACCTGTTCGGCCGGGTACGCGATTCGGTGGTCGGCGCGCGCGACGAGGCGCAGGCGTCTCAAGCCGATCTCGACGGGGTGCGTCTGTCAGTGAGCGCGGACCTTGCCGCCGACTACTTTGATCTGCGCGCGCTCGACATCCAGAAGAAGCTGCTCGACGACACCGTGACGGCCTATGCGGCCGCGCTGAAGATCGCCCAGCAAAAATTCCAGATGGGGGTGGTCGATGCGTCGGTGCTCGCGCAGGCGCAAACGCAGCTGGAAAGCACGCGCACGCAGGACACCGACATCGACGTGCAGCGCGCGCAGTTGCAGCACGCAATCGCGACGCTGATCGGCGAGCCGGCATCGACCTTCACGATTGCGCCGGACACCACGGCGGTGCCGGTGCCCACTATCCCGCCCGGGCTGCCGTCGCAATTGCTCGAGCGCCGGCCCGATATCGCGGCGGCTGAGCGGCGCGTCGGCGAGGCGAACGCGCAGATCGGCGAGGCGCGCGCCGCGTACTACCCGAGTCTCACGCTGTCCGCGAGCGCCGGCCTCGAAAGCACATTCTTCGCGCCGTGGCTGACTGCGCCCAGTCTGTTCTGGTCACTCGGCGCGCAGCTCGCCGGCACACTGATCGACGGCGGCCGCCGCGATGCGGCGCTGCAAGGCGCGCATGCGCAGTACGACGGCGTGGTCGCCGACTATCGGCAAACGGTGCTGGTCGCGTTCCAGCAGGTCGAAGACCAGCTGTCCGCGCTATCGACGCTCGCGAGCGAAGCGCAAAGCCAGCAGCTCGCGGCCAGCGCCGCGCAGCGCTCGCTGCAACTGACGACGAACCAGTTCAATGCGGGCGCGGTCAGCTACCTCGACGTCGTCACGGCGCAGACGATCGCGCTCACGAACGAGCGCACCGTCGACCAGATCGACGCGCGCCGCATCGACGCCAGCGTGCAGTTGTTGAGAGCGCTGGGCGGCGGATGGGATCGCGCGGTCCTTACGTCTTCGGGAAATTCAGAATAAAGCGCGTGCTGGCTGCGTCGCTCTCGGCATAGGCATTGCCGCCGTGCAATTCCATGATCGTGCGGACGATGGCCAGACCGAGACCCGTCGATGCCGGGCCCGCCGGCGCGTTGTGGCGCGCCGGGTCCGCGCGGTAGAACCGGTCGAATACCCGTTCGAGCGCGGACGGATCGATATGCGAGCCCTGATTCGCAACCGTGATGCGCAACGCGGTCGCGGCCGCCGCGGCGCTGAGCTCGATCTCGCGCTCGCGCGGCGTGTGCCGTATCGCGTTGGCCAGCAGGTTCGACACCGCACGGCGGAATAACTCCGGATCGGCACGGACCGCACCGCTGCCCGTGACGCGTACCTGCACACCGGCATCGTCGGCGATCCCTTCGAAGTAGTCGGCGACACGCTGGAGCTCCTCGCGTGCGTCGAGCGTTTTCATATGCGTGACGAACTGCGGATGCTCGGCGCGCGCGAGAAACAGCACGCTTTCGATCATGCGCGACAGGCGCTCGCATTCCTCGAGGTTCGATTCGAGTACCGCCTGGTATTCTTCGGCACTGCGCGGCCGCGCGAGTGCGACTTCGTTCGAGCCGCGCAGATTCGCGAGCGGCGTACGCATATCGTGCGCGAGATCGGCGGTGTACTGCGACATCCGCTGAAAGCCGCCGGCGAGCCGGTCGAGCATCGCGTTGAGCGACGCGATCACCACCGCGAGCTCGCGGGGCGCGTTGTCAATGTTCATCCGCGCATGCAGCCGGTCCACGGTCACCTGTGCCGCGTGCGCGGCAAGCTGGCGCAACGGCCGCAGCGATTCATGCACCAGCATCCAGCTCATCAGGAACGCGAGCAGCATGCCGCCGAAGCCGGCGCCGTACAGGCGGTCGCGATAGTGATCGAGCAGGATCCAGCGGTCGGTCATGTCGCGCGCGATCACGATGGTCACCGCGCTGCCGTCCGCCAGCGACGCTTCGGCCGCGAGCCCGCGCACCGGTAATCGCGCGTCGCGCTGCGCCTCGACGATTGCGGTATGGGTGATGCGCGCGGACGGCGCGACCCGCTGCGTCGCGACCAGCGGCTCGATCATCGACGTCGTGCCGCCTTCTGCGTTGTGGCTGAGCAGCATCGTGCCGTTCGCGTCGCGCACGGCCATCGACAGCGCGGCATTGCCGAGCACCTGGCTCGTCAGACGGTCCGCGTGCGTGCGTACGTCGTCGGCGGAGCGCAGCTCGTTCGTGAGGCGCCGCGTGTGGCGTGCGGCAAGCACGATCTCGTCGTCGTCCTGTTGCGTCACCTGCTTTTCGAGCGCGAAGTAGAGCACGCTGCCGACGAGCGCGAACACCGCGATCGTGGTCCCGGCAAATGCGAGCGCGAGCGTGGTGGTCAGCGAGCGGCCGGCCATCAATCGGACTCTTTATAGTCGATCACGTAGCCGACGCCGCGTACCGTCTGGATCAGCTTGACGTCGTAGCGGTCGTCGATCTTCGCGCGCAGCCGGCGGATCGCGACTTCGACGACGTTCGTATCGCTGTCGAAGTTCATGTCCCACACGTACGAGGCGATTTGTGTGCGGCTCAGCACTTCGCCCTGGCGGCGCGCGAGCAGCTGCAGCAGCGAGAATTCGCGCGGCGTCAGGTCGATGCGGGTGGCGCCTCGCTTCACGCGGCGCCGGTTCACGTCGATTTCGAGGTCGCCAACTTTCAGCAGTTCGCTTTCGCGCGGCGGCCCACGGCGCGCGAGCGTGCGCACGCGTGCAAGCAATTCGACGAACGCGAACGGTTTGACGAGATAGTCGTCGCCGCCGAGTTCGAGGCCTCGCACGCGGTCGTCGACGTCGTCGCGCGCGGTGAGGAACAGTACCGGTGTCGAGCGGGTCGCGCGCAAGGTTTTCAGAACGGCCCAGCCGTCCATCGTCGGCAGCATCACGTCCAGCACGATCACGTCGTAGTCTTCTTCCTGCGCGAGGATCAGACCGTCGGCGCCGTCGGTCGCGACATCGACGCTATAGCCGGATTCTTCCAGCCCTTTCTTCAGATAGGCGCCCGTCTTGGGCTCGTCTTCGACGACCAGAATGCGCATGGAATACCTTGCAAAACGCTGAACGGCTTTCGTTGAATGACGGGTTCGTCGCGCGCGTTGGGGCGGGCCCGCGGGACCCGCGCAAACGCGGCGGCGGTGCGGCGAGCAGTCCATTTTAAACGGAGCATGGCCGCGCGGGTCCGTGCGGTGTGTCGCGGCGTGCGTTCTGGACAGGAATCGTGCTTCACCGGTCACTTTTGCTGCGCTTCATCGGGGGCTTCCCGCTGCGTTTCCTTCTGGTGATTGCGACGCATTTGCGACGCGCCGCGACCGATGACGTCGGGTCGAGCGGCCGCGTGGTCGGGAGGCATCCCTGATAGAAAGCGGCGGAACCGGAACGGGCGGAAAATGGCTTTGAACGAGGTGACGGTCGTGCTGCTGCTCGCGTGGGGGCAGATAGGCATACCTGATCGTTGAGGAGGGTTGAGATGCGCGCAATCGTGATCGACAAATTTGGTCCCGTCGAAAACCTGGTCTACCGGGATATCCCGGAACCTGAGCCAAAAGACGGGCACGTGGTGATCGAAATCAAGGCATTCGGTATCAATCATGCGGAAATGCATATGCGTCGCGGCGAGTGGGCCGAGGCGGCTGAAGTGAGCGGGATCGAATGTGTTGGGCTGGTGAAGTCGTGTCCGGGCGGCGAGTTTCCGGTCGGCGCGAAGGTGGCCGCGCTGATGGGCGGGCTTGGGCGCACGATTAATGGCAGCTATGCCGAGTACACACGTGCGCCGGTTTCAAATGTCGCGTTGATCGATGCCGATCTGCCGTGGGCCGAACTGGCGGCGATTCCGGAGACCTTTGCGACCGCGTGGACGTGCCTGCTCCGCAATCTGGACGTATCGAGCGGCCAGACGCTCGTAATTCGCGGCGCGACCTCGTCGTTTGGACAGGCGGCGTTGAAGATGGCGGTCAACGCGGGCGCGCGCGTGATCGCAACGACGCGCAGCCAGAGCCGGTTCGCGATGCTGGAAGCGCTGGGCGCGGTGCGCGTCGAGATCGAAAGCCCTGATCTGTCGGAGCGTATTGCCGAAGCGAAGCGGATTGACGCGGTGCTCGATCTGATTGGTAACAGCACGATTCTCGATTCGCTCGCGATGCTATGCCGCGGTGGCCGCGCGTGTCTCGCAGGCTGGCTCGGTGGCCTCGCCCCGATCCCGGATTTCAATCCGTTGCTGCAAATGGCCAGCGGCGTGTATCTGACGTTTTTCGGCAGCTTTGTGTTTGGCACGCCGGGGTTTCCGCTGTCGGACGTGCCGCTGCAGAAGATTGCCGAGGACGTTGCGGCGGGACGTCTGAGCGCGAAGCCGTCGCGTGTGTTCGGCTTCGATCAGATCCACGAAGCCCATCGCGTGATGGAAGCGAATCAGGCGGGGGGAAAGATGGTGGTGGTCCACTGACCGGGCCAGTCGCGGCGATCGGTGCGCCGAAGTTTAACGCCGATCGATTCGCATGCGACCGGGCGGTTCGAAATGCGTGCCGAACCGTACAAGCCCGGACTTGCGCAGATGGCAGGTCATTTCAAAGCTGACGAGGACACCCGGGTCGTGGTTCTGGATCATCTCGACGTCGATCGAGTGGACTCGAGGCTCGTACTTCAGTAGCGTGGTTTCCATCTGATTTTTCAGCCGCTGCGCGGATGCGGGCAACGCCTTGTAGATGTTGGTCAGGTCGGACAAACCGTAGTCGGGCAAATGTTTGATTGCCCCAGCGCGCGTGTTCAGAATGCGCCGGATGTTTTGCTGCACGCTCAGGCATTCGAGCGTGCGGTCGTCGTATGCATCGAGCGGCTCGCCGCCGATGTGTGCGAGCAGGACGTCATAGAGGGAAGGGCGGGGTGGCATGCGGATCGGTACGAGGGGTAACGTCGGTTACGGAGTGGGCAACGCGCATGCCGGCATTGCGCTGGATGGGTCGTCCCGCTCGACAAAGTCGATTGTCAGCTTGCCTTCTGGCGCCCCCGACAGCCGGATTCCCGCCGGTGACGAACCGGTTGCCATACGCGCGAGCAGCTCGCGCGACATCGTGGGCAAGATACGCTCGTCAAGGAATGCGTCGACGCTGCGTGCGCCGGAATCGCGTTCGACACAAAGCCGCGCGAACGCATCGACGAGTGCGTCATCGCATGCGAAGCGCACATCATGCTGCCTTTGCATGCGTTCGCCGATCTTCGCAAGTTTGAGCCGCATGATCGACGCGAGCGCCGCCACATCGAGTGGCCGATAGATCAGCGTCTGGAAACGCGCGAGCAAGGCCGGCTGGAAATGCGCGCTGAGCTGAGGGCGGATCGCGTCGAGCAGTTCGGCCTGCGACACGGCTGGGTTGTCGAGTGTCGCTTCGTCGATCGGCGTGCTGCCGAGATTGGATGTCATCAGAATCACGCAGTTGCGGAAGTCGATTTCGCGTCCCTCGCCATCCCGCATCGTGCCGCGATCGAACACCTGATAGAACAGATCGAGCACGTCGCGGTGCGCTTTTTCCACTTCGTCGAGCAGCACCACGCCATAGGGACGCTGCCGGACTGCTTCGGTCAGAATGCCGCCCCGCCCATAACCGACGTATCCAGGCGGCGAACCCTTCAGTTGAGAGACGGTGTGGGCTTCCTGATACTCGGACATGTTGATGGTGGTCAGCGCGCGCTCGCCGCCGAATAGCAGGTCAGCCAGTGCGCGTGCGGTCTCGGTCTTGCCGACGCCAGACGGTCCGGCCAGCAGAAATACGCCGAGCGGCGCATGTTCGTTGCGAAGTCCCGCTTTTGCGGTGCGCAGACATTGCGCGAGTGCGGCGATCGCACCGTCCTGTGCGACGACCCGTTCCGCAAGTTGGGTTTCAAGCGAAAGCAGCCGCCGCAGTTCGTCTTCGACGAGATTGCCGACCGGCACACCGGTCCATTCGGCGACCACGCGTGCGATGGCCTGCGCGTCGACATCGGCAAAGACCAGGGGCGTCGTACCTTGCGCGTCGGCGAGGGCCTGCTGGGCCGCGGCGAGCGTAGGGGGGTGGCGCGTCCCGGCTGCGGCGCTGCGTTGCGCGTGCAGCGCGTTGACGAGTGCATGCTCGCGTTCGTAGCGTGCCGCGAGCGTCGCGCGTTCTTCGTTTGCCGCGCCGAGCAGCGCATCGAGCGCAGCGCGGCGCGCTGGGGCGGTGGCGATACCCGCTGCGTTGTCGGCGTCGAGCGTGGTGCGTTCCAGTTCGAGCGCGGCGACCGCCTCGCGGGCGCGCAGCAGTTCCGCCGGTGGCGACTCAAGGGCCATACGCACACGGCCCGCAGCGGTATCGATCAGATCGACTGCCTTGTCTGGCAACTGCCGCGCCGGAATGTAGCGGCGCGATAACTTGACAGCGGCGACCAGCGCGTCATCGCGAATGTGCACGCGATGGTGTTGCGCGTAACGGTCCACGAGCCCGCGCAGCATCAGGCATGCGGCGTTATCGTCGGGTTCGTCGACCTTGATGAGCTGGAAGCGTCGTTCGAGCGCCGCGTCGCGCTCGAAAAATTCCTTGTATTCGGACCATGTGGTGGCGGCAAGGGTGCGCAATTCTCCGCGCGCGAGTGCCGGTTTCAACAGGTTCGCTGCATCGGCGCCGCCGGCGGCATTGCCGGCGCCGATCAGCGTGTGTGCTTCGTCAATAAAAAGCAGGACCGGCACCGGAGACGCGCGCACTTCATCGATCACGTTCTTCAGGCGTTGCTCGAACTCGCCTTTTACGCCGGCACCGGCCTGCAGCAGGCCGAGATCGAGCGTAAGGATGCGCACGTCGCGGATCACGTTCGGCACGTTTCCCTCGACGACACGCAACGCGAGTCCTTCAACCAGCGCTGTTTTGCCGACGCCAGGCTCGCCGACAAGGATCGGATTATTCTTGCGCCGCCGTGCGAGAACGTCGATCATCTGCTGGATTTCGCGGTCGCGGCCAAACACAGGGTCGATTTCGCCGCGGCGCGCTTTGTCGGTCAGGTCGATGGTGAAACGCGCGAGCGATTCACCGGAGGTGGGCAGTGTGGCGGCGGCGGGTGGTGCGCTGGCTTGGGTCGGATGCTCAGAGGTGGACGGGGGGCCGTTTTCGGCGAGGTCCGATGAGGGTGCACAAGCCGGGACATGCTCCGATTGCGGTTCGCTCGTCGTCGTCAGTGTGTTTTCAGTCGAAAAGCGGCCGAGCCGCGGCAGCAGCGTACCGATTTGCGCGCCGGACAACGGCAGGAGCCGTAACGCGCTGCGCGCATGCAGCACGTGCGGTGCGTCGACGATTGCTTGCAGCAGGTGGGCCGAACGGATCGTGTTGCGGGTTGGATGGTTCGTTGTACGGCCGATTGCGTCGAGCGACGCGTAGCCCCAGGCGTCTTCCAGCACGGTGGCCGCCTGTAGCGACAGCGCGGGCCGGCCGCGGAGATTGCGTGGCGCGCGGTCGATCGATTCGAGCAAGGTTTGCCAGAGCGCGTCGATGTCGACGTCACAACGCGCGAGCAGTGCGGGGATATCGCCGTCGCCTGCCTCGAGCAGCTTCAGCAGCCAGTGCTCGACGGCAATCTCGCCGGCGAGGCGCGCCTGGCAGAGACTGGCGGCCGCCTCGAGTGCGCGCGCGCAATGGGAGTTGAGCCTGCGCAGCAGGGCTGACGTGTCTCGGGTATTCGTAACGGACATGCTTCGATCGTTCAGCGGTACGTGAAGTGGCACAGTTAAACAGCGCGGCAGGACGACACGCCGCGGCCTTCGATGCAATGCGCCAGCCGCGTGGCTGCGCGGGCAGCCTGGGCTGGCGGAACAAGGGCGGCGTGCCCAGGCAGCATGCTCAGGCGGCGTGCGTGCAAGCCAGCCTGAAAGGACGCCGGTTCAAGCGATCAGGAACGCTCGTTCCACGTGTCCTTGTGGATGATGTTGCCGTCCTTATAGGACCAGGTAATCGTCTCGTAACGCAGCTCGACGTCTTCGAGATGATTATGCTTTTCATAGTCCGGATTCTTGATATCAAGCATCTTCGGCTTCACCGCGACAATCTTCACGTTGTCGAGCTTCGTGTTGAAGTACTCCTTCTCCTTGCCGGCGTCGTCAATCCTGTACCACTTGATCTCGACGGACTTCAGCGTCTGGCCGCTCGTCACCGCCTTGTACAGATAAGGCGTCGACGAGTCGGTTTCCTTGGTCAGCGTGATCGGCTTGTGCACGCGAGTGCCGGTGAGTTTGCCGGTGTTGCCGTCGGTCGGAATGTGCACGCCATGATCGAATGCAACGAGTTCGACGCTGCCTTCACGGCCTTGCACCGTCACCGAACCCTTGATGTCGGCGCCACCATCGTCCTTGAGCCACATATAGGCCGGAATTGCCATTTTTCACTCCCTCCTGAACTTGCTTGGTACTGCGACAATCGCCCGGAGCAGTCTCCGGGGTTCCCAATTCCCGAAGCGGGTCGCTTCGGGGACTAAAACGGATCCATGCGCGGGGCTGCCTGGCGGCGCAGCTCGGCTGCCCACTATTGAGCCGGGTCGGGTACAAGCGTGATTTCGACCCGCCGGTTTTTCTCGCGCCCTTCGGGCATGTCATTGCCTGCGATCGGCCGCGTGTCGCCATAACCCTGAATCGCAAATTGCGTGGCGGGAATGCCCGATGCGTCGATCAGCCAGTCGCGCACTGCGGCGGCGCGTGCAACCGACAGCTTCAGATTGCTGTCCGGATTGCCGATCGCGTCGGTGTGCCCCGCGACCAGGATCCGCTTGCCCGGATTCGACTTGATCATGTCGAGCGCGCTGACCATCGCGCGTGTCGAGCCAGACTTCAGTTGCGCCTTGCCGCTGTCGAATAGCGACATGCTGTCGAGCGTGACGACCACGGGCGGCGCCGGCGGAGACTGATAGGTCGCGATCGCATCGTTGAGGACCGGGATCAGTTGCGCGCCGTGGTATAGGCCGAACGATAGTTGCAGCGGGATACCGAGGCGAGCGAAGTGCTCGAGTTGATCGCGGTCGGCGACGAGGGCTTGTAGCGCATCGCGTTTGGCCGAGTCGTGCTGTGCCGGGATCATCGCGTACCGGCGGAGATCGGCGCCGATACGATCGAGCAGCTTCGTGTTGTTGGACGTAGCGGCCCCAAAGGCGACGGCGGCGGCGCACGCGGTGAGGGCGAAAGCGTGGGCGAGCGCGGCGACTCGCGGTGACACCCAGAGCCGCCGCGGCATCGCGCTGATTAGCGGCTGCGGTAGGGGCCACGGTGACGGGGACGCGTTGACAGCGGCGGGCACGACAGCCGTTTGCGCTTCGACCTCGAGCTCCCATGGCTTGCCTGGGCCGGTTGCGGGGCCGCAATCGATCCAGCCGACGCCATACAGCGCGCACGGCGCGGACGGCTGGCGGCCGTCGGTCAGCACGTCGAGCACGACGCGCCGGGTCCAGCCGACGAGCGACGCGAGCGCGGCAGCGCGCGTGGCGGCGGTATGAGGCGTGCCTGCCCGTTGCGCTTCGGTTTCGGCGGCCTGGATGACCGATTCGAAGCGATCTTCGGTGACGCCTTGACGAAGTTCCTGTGGGGCGAGGCGCTCGCTCGACGACAGTCCATACCACTGAGGCGTGGTGACGCCAATTGCGGAACTGACTGCGTGCGGTTCGGTGGATACGGTCGCGGCTGCCTCCGACTGGGTTTCTTCGGATGTACCAATGGGGCGCTTGCGGGTGGCGCTACGCTGATAGACAGCGACGTAGCTCGGTAAGCGTGCGCCGAGCATGTGTGAAGCGTCGGCCAACACTTCGCGCATCATGCGCAGCCGCTGCGTTAGCACATCGATACCGGCGTGCAGCGCGGGTGCGATCGACAGCACGACGCCGTCCGGCACGCGGCCGTCGCGCCATTGTCTGACCGCGACCGACAGCCTCGGCACATCCTGATGCCGGTCGGCACGTAACCAGATCGCGCCGTCGCCCACATGCGCGAAGCGCGCCTCGCCACCACGGTCGAACAGTGCGGGCAAGCCATCGCCGGTGACGAGGACAAGCGGCATACGTGTGCGCAATTGAACGGGAATGTCGGCTGCCGCGATGCCGAGTGCCCTGAGCACGTGCGCGTTTTGGGCGCGGGCCACAGCGATCTGGCGGGTGCGCGACCAGACGAGTACGAGGGCAAGCAATCCGACCACCGCTGAGCACAGCGACGCCAGCGCGCGACTGACTGGCAGCACAAGCCAAAGGACAGTGAGCGCGAGTGCCGCGGTGAATACGACAACTGTGCGAAACGGGTAACCGAGACCTTCATCCGGGGGGTGTTCCGATTCATCAAACAGCCGCGTGTTCGCATTGGCCGTTGTTGTTGCGAACGAACCGTGGATTCCGGACCCGTAAGGCGGCGGTTGCAATGGCTTGGTTCCGGCCGTCGCTGTTTCAACCGGCTCGGCGTTTGCAATTGCTGATCTCATTGACGCACCGCCTGCGATACGAGATGCGCGAGTTTTGCATCGAGCGCCGCATTCCACACAAGCCATACCACGACGGCTGCCGCGCCGGCCGAGCACGCGATGGCCCACGGCGACAGGCGATAGAACCAATCCGCGATACGCCAGCCTGATCGGTCCACGACAAATGGTCGGTGGCGCTCCGAGCGCAGCGTGTCCAACTGCGCGTTAAGGGTGGCGATCAGCGCCGCTCGGTGGGCTTCGCCTTCGCCCGGTCCCGACGATTTCCATCGCGGGGACGCGTAACGGCCGACGAATCCGAGCGCGAGAATGGCTGCATAGTATTCGAGGAGTTCCGCATTCGGCGACGCTTCTCGCATGCGCTGTTCGAGCCGTTCGAACACGCGTTCGCCGGCGTCGTGCCGGTCGGTTCGCTGGACCTGCAAGGGCTGCGCATCCCACTTCGACCGTTGATCGACGGGCAAATGGGTGAGTGCCGATTCATCCAGCAGTCCGCATTGCGCGAGAAGTGCGTCTTCGCGGACGTCGTTCGGATAGCCGCGGTGTTCGAGCGCAGCCGAGAATGCATCGATCAGTTGTTCGGATTCCTTGCGTACGTCATCGAAGCTTCGCGTGGTGCCGCTAGTCGTCAACTGAGTGACGAGCAGGGCGGTGTCACGCAGCAGGCTGCGCATGTGCTGCGAGGATGGATGAGTTGCCCCGGTCGATTGATCGACCTGATCCATCAATCGGGTTTGACCATGTGCGAAATCAAATCGATTCATGAACGCAGCACCGCGTGAAGTTGAAGCGCCGCATCGGGGATCGATGCCGGCAGGTAGATCTGACAAGCGCGAGCGGCAAGCATGCGGTCATGTGCGGGATCGTCGGCGTCCAGCGCGAAATAGTGGTTGTCGAGACGGACCGGAATTGCCGATGGCACACGTTGGACCGACTTGAGGGGGATGCCCGTGAGCGCGGAGTTCACGATGTGCTCGACATCATCAGGGGCGCCGATCTTGCACAGCCGCGCGAATTGCTCAACCAGCTCGAAGGGCGGCAGCGATGAACTGACGGACAGATACCAGTCCGCCGCGTTCGTGGCAATGCGCTCGTCGAGGAAGTGACCGATCCACGTCGTCGCGTTTTTGTGTGTCAATTCGATCGATACCACGCGCGACGGGATGATGGAGTCAAGCAGTTCGCGAATCTTCGCTTCGAGCCGCGTGAAGATTTCGTCGGCGCGAGCGTGGTCATAGGACGGGATATCGGTGAGCTGCGCACCCGTCGAGAATGTCATCAGCACGCTGGTCAGGTACGCGAGCACTGCGTAGAGCCGTTCTGGCGGTTGCCCCGGGTGCGACGCGATAAACCGCAGTTGCGGCCAGGCGGCATGAAGGCAGTGAAGGAGCCAGAAAAGCTGCACGTCCGCAACACCGTACTCGGTGACCTGCTCGATGCGCTCGCCGCGCCGTGCGCCCAGCGCGACGCTCTTCGCGAGCAGGATGTCCGCGACGCGGTTCACGCGTTCGATATGCAGCGGATGGCTCTCCAGCGTGAGGCAGGGTGGCACGTAACGATGATCGAGCCGGAATTGACCGCTGGTTGTGCGCGTGAGACGCGCGATGGCGCACACAGTGTCGTCCGCGCACGGCTCGAAATCGAATAACAGGCGCACCGCGTGGCGCTCCGCGGCAATCTCCGCTTCGCCGGTGCCGTTATGGTCGGCGACCCGGACGAACTCGCGGAACGAGCGGCGCGGCCGCGCGAGCGCGGCTTCATCGAAACGGCAGTTGTTACCGTCCGCGTCCGGCAGCGCCAACGCGGCCAGCACCACGACACTTTGCAGATCGGCGGGCAGCCCTTGCGTGAGGTCGCGAGCAGGGGGCAGCGCATCGGTGACGGCGGTGTCAAACGGCGTGCCATCCGGAAAGCGCAGCCGCAGACGCGTGAGCTTGAGGCGCCCCGTGTCGAGTGCTTCTTCGTCGATCTCGACGCCGAGCGTGCCCCATGGCGCGGCGAGCGCAGCCGAGGCGAACTGGCGCAGCGAGAAATCAGCCCACCGTTCCTGTTGCTGGAAGTGCTGCTGCGTGAGGATCAGGCCTTCATGCCAAAGCGGTTTATCGATCCGCATAGGTGTGGTGTAAGTCGGTTTATGAGTTATGAAAGGGCGACGATTAAATCACAATGAGACAAATACATAGAAATTTCAGAACTATGGCCGGTTAAAAGCGAATTGCCGGCATGTCTATTTTTGCTGGATTGTTATTCGTGGAGGCGGAGTGTACGCGATGTTCAAATCAATGGCAAATATTTATTTTGAGATTTTAAGATATCTAATGATATTCAGAAAATGTTAAATTAACTGCGTTAAGCATATATTTTGTTTAGAAACTTCCTATGTAGTCTATATCTGACAGGGTGGCACGTAAGACGGCTGCGGAACCCTTTCAGATGGTGTTTGCAAAGATTTGTCAAATTGATATTTTGGGACATGATTTTCGCCAAATTTCATGCGAACATAATCAGCCGGACGATACCGAACAAATCCGTTTGTTTTATTTGAGCGGAAAGAGTTTGCGCGTCCTCCTGAATAGATCGCCAAACCTGATTGGATGCGTTCTGCGGGAATCCATTATCTGAATAAATTGAAGAGGACACGGATGGACAGCTTCCAGCGCGAAATTCCGAAGAGTCGCGTCTCGATTACATTGGACCTGCATACGGGCGGCGCCCAGAAAAAGGTCGAGTTACCACTGAAATTGCTGGTTGCAGGCGATTTCAGCGCGGGCCGCGAGCAGGCGCCGCTCGCCGAGCGCAAGAAGGTCAATATCGACAAGCACAACTTCGACGCGGTGCTGGCCGACCATGCGCCCGATCTCAAGCTCGGCGTGCCAAACACGCTCGCAGGCGACGGCTCCGAACTGCCGGTGAACCTCGCGTTCCGCTCGGTGAAGGACTTCGAGCCAGAGCAGGTGGCGCGGCAGATTCCCGAACTGCAGGCATTGCTCGCCGTGCGCAATCTGCTGCGCGACCTCAAGTCGAACCTGCTCGACAACGGCACATTCCGTCGCGAGTTCGAACGCATCCTGAAGGACAAACATCTGTCGGACAGGCTGCGCGGCGAACTCGCACAGATTGGAAACGCGGCGACCCAGCCGGAGGGACATGCGTAAGCGAGTCTCGAGCAAACCGGCGCTTAGCGCATTCCGCAATCACCTAGCCGTACCAACGCAGGCAGACAACGAAATGAAGCAACAGAACGAAACCCGCCACGGGGAAACTGAAACCGTCGTACTGAACGCACCGCAGAGCGCATCCTTTGCTGAGACCGACAGCTTGTATGCGTCACTGTGCAGCAAGATCAACCTGAAGCCCGTCAGCGAGGCGCGGCCGCTCGAGGCCTTTCGCGACAACGACATGTTATCCGAAGCGTCGGCTGATGAACGGATCGCCCGTGGCATGGGCGCGTTCCTCGAGTTGATCAGCGACGCGAGCCAACCGGTCGACCGCCTCGACAAGTCCCTGCTCGATTTCCATATCGGCCAGATTGACCGGCGGATCAGCCGTCAACTGGACGCGGTGATGCATCACCCGGATTTCCAGGCACTGGAAGGACGTTGGCGTGGGCTGAAAATGCTCGTGTCGCGCACGGACTTCCGCAAGAACGCGAAGATCGAAGTGCTGGACGTGTCGAAGGACACACTGATGCGCGACTTCGAAGACACACCGGAGATCATTCAGAGCGGTTTGTATCGCCTGACGTACATCGAGGAATACGACACGCCGGGCGGCCAGCCGGTCAGCGCGATGATCAGCGATTTCGAATTCGCCAATTCGCCGCAGGACGTCGCGCTGTTGCGCAACATTTCGAAAGTCGCGGCGGCGGCACACATGCCGTTTGTCGGCTCGGTCGGCGCTGCGTTCTTTGGCAAGCAGACCATGGAAGAAGTCGCGTCGATACAGGACATCGGCAACTACTTCGATCGCGCGGAGTACATCAAGTGGAAGAGCTTTCGCGATACCGACGACGCCCGCTATGTCGGCCTGACGATGCCGCGCGTGCTGGGGCGCTTGCCGTACGGCAAAGACACGACACCGGTGCGGGCGTTTAACTATGAGGAAGCGGTCAAAGGTCCGGACCACGATCGTTACCTGTGGGTCAATGCATCGTTCGCGTTTGCGGCGAACATGGTGCGCAGCTTCGTCAACAACGGTTGGTGCGTGCAGATTCGCGGCCCGCAGGCGGGCGGCAAGGTTGAAGATCTGCCTGTCCACCTGTATGACCTGGGAACCGGCGCACAGCCGAAGATTCCGACCGAAGTCCTGATTCCCGAGACGCGCGAGTTCGAGTTCGCCAACCTCGGTTTCATCCCGCTGTCGTTCTACAAGAACCACGACTTTGCGTGCTTCTTCTCGGCCAACTCCGCGCAGAAACCCGCGATCTACGAGACAAAGGAAGCGACTGCGAACAGCCGCATCAACGCGCGGCTGCCGTACATCTTCCTGCTGTCGCGCATCGCCCACTACCTGAAGCTGATCCAGCGCGAGAACATCGGTACGACCAAAGACCGCCGCTTGCTCGAGCTTGAGCTGAATAACTGGATCAAAGGGCTCGTCACCGAGATGAAGGACCCGGGTGACGAATTGCAGGCTTCACACCCGCTGCGCGAAGCAAAGGTGACCGTCGAGGACATCGAGGACAACCCGGGCTTCTTCCGCATCAAGCTGTTCATCGTGCCGCACTTCCAGGTCGAAGGGATGGACATTGGCTTGTCGCTGGTGTCGCAGATGCCGAAGGGGAAGAACTGATCCGCAGGTCATGTTTGAACAGCCAGGGCGCCGCGTGGCGCTCCGGCAGCGCGTGTCCATTCGCCGGTCGCACGTTGGTGGGGAGAGGTCGAAGATGTCGATGATTCTGCCTTCGCAGGCATACGAACTCAAGCTGGCGCCGCATCCGGCGCCGTTCTCGGTTGTGAAATTCACCGGGCGCGATGCGCTCGGTGAGTTGTATCGCTACGAGATCGAGTTCACAAGCGAAGTGGCCGGCATTCCGATGGATCAGGTGCTCGGCCGGCCGGCGAAATTCATTGTCGATCCGATCGATCCAGACCTCGCGTACTTGCGCAAGATGTTTGGGGAGAACGCGGAGCAGTTCAGCAAGAAGCCGGCGGCGTACACGATCCACGGCATCATCACGCAGTTCGACGAGTTTGAGACGTCCGCCGACGAGACGCGTTACAGCGTCGTGCTCGAGCCCAGGCTCGCCGATCTGAACCGCGCGGTGACGAGCCGTCTGTTCCAGAAACAGTCAGTCGAGGAGATTGTTACCGACACGTTGCGGCACTATGGGTTCCAGGCAGGCGTCGATTTCTCGTTCCAGCTGCGCGCACAGTACAAACGTCACGAGTACGTCACGCAGTACCACGAGACGACGTTGGGTTTTATCCAGCGCATTTGCGCGGAGGAAGGGATCTGGTTCCGCTGGGAGCAGAAGAAGGACCGCGCGATGATCGTGTTCGGCGACGATCTTGACGCTTATGCGCGCAAGCAGCGCACGGTTCCGCATCGCAGCGACTCGGGCCTCGAAAGCGTCGGCGCCGATTCGATCAAGTCACTCGGGCGAGAAATGCAGCGAGTGCCGGAAGCCGTGCGTCTGCACGACTATAACCATCGCCACGCGGACGTGAAGCTGCTCGTCGAAGAAAACGCGGCGCGCGGTGACAAGACGACCAACGCTGTCGACTACCGCTGGGGCGAGCACTATGAAACGCCGGAAGAGGGCAAGCGCATTGCCCGTCTGCGCCACGAAGCGTATCTGGCTAGCCAGATCACGTTCAAGGGCACGGGCAATCCATTCTGGCTCGAAGCCGGCGAGGTCATGCGGATCGACCCGAACCCCGCGGACGCGAAGCACGGCATTTTTGTTACGTCGGTTGAGTCGCACGGCGGTCGCGGCCAGTCATACGGGGTGACGTTTCAAGGGATTCCATCGGACCGGGTCTGGCGCACGTCAATGACGTCGATCCAACGTCCGGCGATCGATGGCATCCTTCCCGCGCGTATCACATCACCCGGCAACTACAAATACGCGTACCTGACCGAGCAGGGCTGGTACGTGATTGTCCTGCCGTTCGATCTCGATGAATGGAGTCCGGGTGGCACGAGCCGGCCGGTGCGATTCGCGAAGCCGTATAGCGGCGATAAGTATGGACATCACTTTCCGCTGATTGATGGAGCGGAAGTGGCGGTCATCTTCACGCAGGGCAATCCGGACAGGCCGGTAATCATCGGGGCCTTGCACGACAGCTTGCATCCTGACCTCGTCAACAACCTGAATCACACGCGGAACCTCATCGTGACTGCCGGCGGCAACACGATGCGGATGGAGGACAAGGAGGGGAGCGAGCACGTCCATGTGATGAGCCCGTACCAGCGCAGCGAGCTCAATCTCGGGCACATGGTCGACGCGAATCGTAACGAGCGAGGTAAGGGAGCGGAACTCCGTACCGGCGAACATGCTGCGGTACGCGGCGTAAAAGGCGTCATCGTTTCCGCCGACGAACAATCGGCGGTCGATGGCAAGCAACTGGACATGCGGGCGGCCCAGAGGCTGCTCGAGCAGGCGTTGCAGCAGATGGAATCGCTTGCTGAGGCGGCAAAGGCCGCCGAGGCGATCGCTGCGGACTACTCGAAGCAGAAAGCTTTTCTGGATGAGACGCTGAGCGAATTGAAAAAGGCGAGTGTGCTGGTCAGCGCGCCGGCGGGCGTCGCGCTGGTGTCTGGCGATCATCTGCAACTCGCAACCGACAAGAACCTCATTGCAACTGCGGGCGGCAACGCAGACATAGGCGTTGTCAGGCGATTCACCGTCGCCGCGGGCGAAGCTGTGTCGATGTTCGCCGCCAAACTCGGTATGAAATTGCTCGCTGCGAAGGGGAAGGTCGTCATCCAGGCACAGGGCGACGAGATGGCGCTGGCCGCGCTCAAAGACCTGACCATCAGCAGCGCCGACGGTCGACTCGAGCTGACTGCGCACACGGAGGTGCGGATTGGTGCCGGCGGCTCGTTCGTCAAAATCGACGCCAATGGGATCGAGAACTGCACGGCGGGGGACATTCTCGAAAGATGCGCGTCGTGGAACAAGGCTACCGCGGCGTCCGCGCAAGTGAGCACGGTTCTGCCCAATAGCCTGCCGACCGAACGGCTGATGCTGAACCTGGGGTCCTCGCCCTCCGCGATGGCGGCCATCCCGCAAGACGTTCCCTACAAGCTTTTTGCGCAAGGTGCGTTGGTCGCGCAGGGCGTGACGGACGCGACAGGTTACGTCGCCGTCGACCATCGACCGGGCACGCAATCGTATCGGCTCGAACTGCGAAATGGCGTTGCTTACAACATTTCGGTAGGCGAGGCGTTTCGTGGGGATGCCACTAACGGCCAAATGGCGAATCAGGGGTTCCACTATTTCGAGCAAGGCGCGACTGGCGACGGAGAGGATCGGTCCGCGCATCGCCAGCGCTACCACCGGTTGTTGAATCGCGATACGCAAGCCGACGCGGGTGGTCCGGGAGCCGAAGCATGAGCCAGACACCGGCGATTAATGTACCGATTGCGCGATCGTGTGGCAACTCGGCGACGCTGACCTTGCCGTACTTCGTGCAGAGAGCGGAATACGCGCCGAAGGAGGCCACGCATCGTCCGTTGGTGAACGGCGAAGAGGCGTTTGGAGCCTTATATGATGCGCTTGCCGAAGCGCAACACAGCATCGATATCGTGTGCTGGGGTTTCCAGCCGTCGATGTATTTCAAACGCGGCGCCGTGGGGCAAGGGTCGTTGCCAATCGGGCAATTGTTATTGGAGCGAGCCAGGCAGAACGTCAAGGTGCGCTTGTTGGTGTGGGGTGACAAGGCGCACGTCGCGCAGTTTCTGGAAAACATGATGCCGGGCGGCCGGTTCTCGACGAAGCCGGATAACCGGAATTCGACGCAGCGGGAGTTTGATGCCTGGTGGTACGGGCAGGTCAACCTGGATAAGAAGAATCAGCGAGGAACGGACACGAGTGCCGTCGACGTTCTACCGTTCCCGGCGAACCTTACGGAAAAGGTTGGCGAGCAGGTGGTCAGGCGCACGCGGTTACCCTCTCGTGATCCCGCGTTCAACAACATTGAATTCGCGACACGCGATTTCGACTTGGCTGAGCGTGCTGAGATCGCGTGGCGGACTGCGAACGATAGTGCGTACACCGATCGGAGCACGGGCACAAAGGTCATGAATAGTGTGGCGATGGGGGCGGCGCCGTCACACCATCAAAAGACGGTGTTGATCGACTACGAACATCCAGAACTGGCGACCGGTTTTGTGATGGGGCACAACACGCTGGACGAGTATTGGGACAGCAGCGGCCACGGCTATCTGCGGATGCATCCGCAAATGGGGCGGAATGGTTTTCTCCCGCGACAGGATATGTCCGCTCGGGTGACGGGGCCGATCCTGATCGATCTGAACCGGAACTTCTGCGAGGCGTGGGATGCGGCGACGGGGCAAGCGTTGACCAAGCAGCGAGCAGCCGCGAAAGCGCCCCTGCTCAATTGCGGTAGTGACGACGTTCCCGTGATGGCGCAGATAGTACGCACACAATCGCAGCACGGCAAAGGTGGTGTTCGTGATATCGAAAAGATGTACCTGCAAGCGATCAACAACACGACCAACTTTGTCTACATCGAAAACCAGTATTTCCGATTTCCGCCGCTGGCGGAAAAGCTCGTTGCGTTGGCCAATGCCTATCAGGCAGGCGGTCGCAAGACGCCGCTTTATCTGTTTGTGGTGACGAACTCGAGCGACGATGGTATAGGCGCTGGCACCATGAGTACCTACCACATGCTCAACGCGCTGGGGCGCGCGGATGTTCTGCCGGGGGTGGCGAAACTGGAGCGTGCAGACGACTTGAAGAAGCAATACACCGAAGCGCTCGAGGTAAAGAAAAGGGCCGACCAGGCGCTTGAGAGTGCGACACATGCGCCAGTCGATCCTTTTTCAAGTTCGGCACAGTACGCGGTGAACAATCTTGTTGCGAGTCAGCAAGAGGCTGCGCGGCGCGTGGACGAGTTGAAGACTCAATTGGAGAAGGCCAGAACTGAGGACCCTCAGAAGCTGAACGTTCCCGGCCTCAACGTGCACATCTGCACGCTTGTGCCGCCAGACACGCCGAAGGGGATGCCTTGGGAAGAAGTGTATATCCATTCCAAGCTGATGATCATCGATGACGTGTTTGTTACGCACGGTTCGGCGAATGTGAATCTTCGGAGCATGGAGGTGGATAGCGAGTTGAACATATGCCATGAGTCAATGCGGGTGACGCAGCCGTTGCGGGAGAAGTTGTGGGGGATTCATACGGGTGGGATGGGGACCGGCAAGAAGGGCTTGGGTGGTCGGTTGGACGCAAAGGATGCATTTAAGGAGTGGGGAAATATTATTTCCGAAAATAAGGCCAGAAAATCAATAAATTTTAGTGAACCTTACGCATCTTTAATCGAATTTTATAAAGGTAATCCTGGTCGATCATATTTTGATTAAGAAATGAAAACTGCCTCTTTGATTTTTCTGTTGACTACTGGTTTAGCTGCTTGTTCGAAGGAGAACGACTTGGCCGGTTTGCCTGACATTGCTAGCGTACGTACCAATCTGGCATTTACCTGCACACACGAAGCAGACCGCCTGCCCGCGCTCAGTCCGGACGCGGATACGCTGTTCCGTTATGGCCGCTATCTGCAAACGCGCGATGGCTCGAAGGACTTCGACGAGATTGCACGGTATTACCGTATCGCGGCAGCACATGGCCATTACAAGGCGAACCATAACGTGCAGCAGCTGGTGTCGCGCGGCATGGCCAGTTCGCCGTATGGTCCGCACGAGGCAGTCGAATGGGCAAGTCAACTGGTCAATCATGAAATCCCGACGGGTTATTACGACATCGGCTATTACCTGAACTCCGGCTACGGCCTGAAACAGAATATGGAACTGGCACTGAAGTACATCCGCAAGGCGGCTGACCTCGGCAACGCCGATGCACAATACTATGTTTCACAACTGCTGTTCCCTCGTGACAGGGCACCAGAGATTGCTTGGCAAATGTTGGAATGTGCTGCTGATCAAGGTCATAAAAAGGGAGCACTGGAATTAGGGCTGAGTCAAAAAAATAAAGGATTATTTAGAGAAGCTTCCATAACCCTCCAGAAGGGCGTGGCTTCTGGCGAAAGCATATCGGCGCTGGTTCTTGAAAAATCATTTCTAGCTCCACCGGCAACGGATGAAGGGCATTATCTCAACTTGCCAAAAGATACTGAGCGGTCCAGACGATATAAATTGATAGGCGACTTTCTGGACAGCAACGAATTGAGCAATCCGAAGGTCCCTGATATTGACAAGATCGTCCCGTTGCCGCCGGCACAGTTGCCCCCATGGGACGGCACATTTCAATGGGAACGGGAGCGGGCGAACATTCCGCTAAAGCCTTCTGACGAACTGATCAACCGGCTTGCCAAAGAAAAGAACCTGGACCCTGCAACAGGCTTGCTGCTATCGGCTTCGTCTCAGACCTCGCAGGTGGACGAGCGAGCGAAGCTGGCGCGCGTGGCACTCGGTACGACAGTACGGGCCGGGGCGAAATGTCCGGAAAGCGGCACATGGTGCACGGAAATACGGGCAGGACTGCGAGGCGAGACGATGCAGCATTTCCGCAAGGGCGACACGATGCCGATGCTGGACGTCTACGAGCCACGCGTGTTCGAATGGCTGGACAGCATGCTGGGCAAGCGTCGCTACACGACGGACGTGATCTGGACGTTGACAGCTTACGGGGATCAGGCGTAATGCGAGCCATACCGATCAAACGTGCCGCAACGGCGATGTGCTTCGTGCTGCTGGCGAGCGGCTGCTCGAACAGGAGTGACGCGTTGCCCGGAGTGTTAGCCGTGCGTGACGTGCGAGCCAATCTGGCATTCACCTGCGCACACGAAGCAGACCGCCTGCCCGTACTCGACGCAGAGGCCGATGCGCTGTTCCGCTATGGCCGCTATCTGCAGACGCGCGATGGCTCGAAGGATTTCGATGAGGTGGCACGCTACTACCGTATCGCGGCGGCACACGGCCATTACAAGGCAAACCATAACGTGCAGCAACTGGTGTCTCAAGGTATGGCGAGTTCGCCAGATGCGCCGCGCGAGGCGGTCGAATGGGCGAGCCAACTGGTCAATCAAGGGATTCCGACGGGTTACTACGATATCGGCTATTACCTGAACTCCGGCTATGGCCTGAAGCAGAACAGGGAATTGGCGCTAAAGTACATCCGCAAGGCAGCGGATCTCGGCAATGCTGATGCTCAATATTACGTTTCAGAAATACTGGCTCCTCATGACAAGGCACCAGATGTTGCAGACAAAATGCTGGAATGCGCCACCGATCAGCGATATGGAATTGCCGCGTTCCAATTGGGCATAAATCGTCAAGATGATCAAAAATACGCTGATGCTGTCGTGGCATATCAGAAAGGTGTGACGGCCGGCCACAGTGGTTCGGCAAGGATGCTAGAGATGTCGTTCCTGGCTCCTTCCGTTACCCGCGATCTTCATTTCCTCAATCTGGCAAAAGATTTGGAGCGTTCGCGTCGTTACGGGGCGATATGGAATTTTCTGACGCGAAACGAATTGAGCAACCCGAAGGTCGCTGATATTGACAAGATTGTCCCGTTGCCGCCGGCGCAACTGCCCCCATGGGACGGCACATTTCAATGGGAAAGAGAGCGGGTGAATGCGCCACAGAAGCCATCCGATGAACTGATCAACCGGCTCGCCAGAGAAAAGAACCTGGACCCTGCAACAGGCTTGCCGCTATCGGCTTCGTCTCAAACCTCGCAGGTGGACGAGCGAGCGAAGCTGGCGCGCGTGGCACTCGGTACGACAGTACGTGCCGGGGCGAAATGTCCTGAAGGCGGCACATGGTGCACGCAGATACGGGCAGGACTGCGGGGCGAGACGATGCAGCGTTTCCGCAAGGGCGACCTGATGCCGATGCTGGACGTCTACGAGCCGCGCGTGTTCGCATGGCTTGACAGCATGCTGGGCAAGCGCCGCTACACCACGGACGTGATCTGGACGCTGACAGCTTACGGGGATCTGGCGTAATGCGGGCTATACCGATCAAATGTGGCGCAACGGCGATGTGGTTCGGAAACCGACACACGCGCCACGTAGCCTCAAGTAGCACAACACCTGATGCAACACATGGAACCAAAGAAATTTCCCACCTCAACCCCAACTCAACAAGGATTCCAAACCCATGACCAACCTCATACGCCTGGGCGACGTCACCGATCACGGCGGAAAAGTGATCACCGCATCAGCCACGATGTGCTTCGAAGGCAGACACGTCGCACGCAAAGGCGACGAAGTGACATGTCCAAAGCACGACATCCGTCCCAATCTGATCATCGAAGGCGACGAAACCATGCTGGACGATGGCATCCCGATCGCCCAACATGGCCATCGGACGATGTGCGGATGCCGACTGATTTCGAGCCTGATCTGAACGCCCCGTCATGCCCGTAGACCTTCCCGCACTCGATCTCCAGGAGACTGGACCGAAACCACCACGAGCAATCGTCTGGTTCGGCGTGTTTGTGCTGATCATGTGCGCAGGCGTGCTGATCAGCCTGTTGACCTGGCCAAACGGCGAGCCCACCCATACAACGTGGTTCTGGATACGCCTGCTCGCGCTCCCCGCGTTGGTGTGGTGCGTGACGTTTGGTCTGCGCCTGCACTACTACGACGAGGAGACTCAGCGGCTGCAGGCAGAGCGTGATGTCCGCGCCGAGGACCGGGAAAAGGCATTGCGGTTCGCGAGCGAGCCGCTGGCCGTGCTCGGCTGCGCCTATCTGACCCAGCCCGGCACGGCGGACACGGCCAGAAAGATAGCCAATGGCGAACTCGCATTGGTCGCGCAGACATCGCACGCCGGCACCCATGCGGTACGTCATACCGCATTGGAATTGAACGAAGACGAAAACGAGAATGAGCCCGGCCGCTACCGTGCCTGCTTCACCGCGTTGTTGAAGCAGATTGAAGACGCCGTTGCCGCAATACCGAACCGGATACCGCTTAGCGTACGCCTGCACCTGCCCCCCGATGCCGATCAGAAAAGTCTGCTCAACACATGGCAATCGTGCTGGTCTGAGCGGAACTTTCGTCAGGTGCAGGCGAAGCCGCTGTCCACGAAAAAAGGAATGATGGCACTGGACGAATGGCTGGATATTCGTGGCGGCCCATCCCTTGAACGAGCCACATTGTTCGTTTCGGTACAACTGCACGATAGCCCACCGCAATCAAGCGCGGAGGCAGCGGTCGGCATTCTGTTCGCATGGGCGCCGCTCGCCGACCGTTACGCGTTGCGCACTCAGGCGATGCTGCACCGACCGGTGGAAGCCGGAGACTCCGGCCTGGAAGTCGCGCTTTCCAAAGTATTGCAATGGGGCAAGACGCTGCCCGCTGAGATCCGCGACCTCTGGCAGGCCGGCCTGCCCTCAACGGAGAAGGGCGCACTCGTTCAGGCGGCTTCGAATACGAACCTGGCTGTTTCACTAACCACCGGCCTCACAGGCGTACACGACGTCGATCAAGCGATCGGCAACCCCGGCGTGTGCGCCGGCTGGCTCGCCACCGCGCTTGCGATCGAACACGCGGTGCAAACCGGCGCGCCCCAACTCATCGCATCGCACGAAGGGCAACTGCGGCTTGCTGTCTGCCGTCCTTCCCGCGCATAAACACAACGGTATCGCACGCATGATCATTCGGAAGATTCTGGGGTTCTGGATCCTTGTCCCGGCGATGACTGCCATCGCAGTCGTCGTCGCGTATTTCAACGGAGCCGATCTCGACCCGTCACCGACCCGTCGTATCGGCGCCGTGATATTCATCGGAATGTTGCTGCTGCTATTGCGCGCTCCGTTGGTCTATGTCTGGGGCGTTGTCGCACGGCATGCGCCCGGCCGCGCGGACAACCAGTACGACCGCGATCCGGCCGCCCGCGTCGGTGCGCCGCAAACCGAAGTGAACGTCGATCTCAATACGCTGCGCGCGCAAACTCTTCGAGATTCGCTGCGCGTCAGGCACGGCCGGCGCTGGCGATACGGGCGCCGCTGGTTGCTCATTGCCGGCGACGAACCCATCGTCAACCGTTTGACTCCGGGCCTTGCCGACACCGGCTTCGCTATCACCGGCAACACGGTGCTCCTCTACGCGAGACAGACAGGCAGCACCCTCGACACCGCGTGGCTAGACCAGATCCGCCGCTTGCGTCGGCGCCGTCCGATCGATGCGGTCATCGCGGTGGAGCGCAACCGCAGCAAGCCCAACTCCACGTTTGATACCGACGCGCTGGCCCACCGGCTCGCCCGCCACGCGCGCACGCTGCGCTGGGCCGCGCCCGCCTATCTGCTGAACGTGACCGAATTCGGCGAGGAATCGCTACACTCCGACGAGACAATCGGCTTCACCTGGGCGACCACGCGCGTGCATGCGGCCGAAATCGACGCATCGCTGCAAAACCTCGCGTGGAATCTCGCGGACGCGGGCGTCGTGCGTGTCGCGAAAGATGCCCGCGATCGCTATCCGGCCAGACTGGCGCGGCATATTTCGGATCTGCGCGATGCATTGTGCAGTCTTGTGCTGCAAACCGCACAGTCCAAGGGCTGGCGAAATACGGTGCACGGTCTGCTATTCGCACCGCTATTCAAGGAGCAGGAACTGGCGCTAGCGCTCTCGAGCGACGCGAGCAACGACGAGTCGACAGGCGCACATCAGCATCAAACTATCTGGCAAACCGTGTCCGAGCACAGCCGCGGTATTCACGGACGCCGCGTCGGCTTCTCGTTGTCAACTGCAGCGGCATGGACGACGACCGCGCTAATTGGCTGCTGGATCGCCGGCACAACACTGTCAGGATTCGCCAACCGCGCAACGATCCAGACCGCGGCGGACACGGTCGCGAAGCTCTCGACCATTCAGGATCGCACGCAGGCCATGCAGGCGCTCGATGGCCTCGACCAGCAAATCGATACGCTGGAAGCTCATCAGCGCACCGGCGCACCGTGGGGAGCGCGCTTCGGTCTGAATCGCGACAGCGCGTTGCTTGTGGCGTTGTGGCCCGGCTATGCGAACGCCGCGAGCCGCATCCTCGTCGCCCCGCTCCGTCACAAGCTCGAAGCGCGCCTGCGCCAGCTCGCATCGCTGTCGGATGCCGAGATCGCCAGCGGCGGCGACACGCAGATACAGGCCGCTTACGACACGCTCAAGACTTACCTGATGCTCGCGAAGCCCGAGCGCGCGATCGCTGCGTTCCTGACGCCACAACTCATTGCGACGGCCGCGCCGGCGCGGCCGGTCAACTCACCGCTTTCGTCGGGCACATGGGAAGACTTGCGCCAGCACACGATCGCGTTCTTCGCAAATCACCTCGGCCGCGGCAGAGTGCCGGCGATGGCGCCGGATTCCGGCCTCATTGCATCGACGCGCCAGACGGTGATCGGCGTGCGTGGCATCCAGAACTCGACCGATGCGATTTATCGGCAGATCCTCGATGACGCGTCACCGAAATACCCACCGGTCTCGCTGGCCACGCTGCTCGGAGACGCCGCGCAGCAACGCGGGTCGGGAGGTGCGACGAGCCGCGGCCTGTTCGGCACGACGGTGACCGTGCGCGGGGTATTCACACACGCGGCATGGGACGAACGGATCTCGAAAGCCATCGACGACACGAGCGAACAGCACAACATCGCAAGCGACTGGGTGCTGTCGGATGTCAAGGCGGCCAGTCAGCCTTCGTCGACGCTCAAAGCCGAACTACGCCAACGCTACTTCAACGATTACGCGCGCGAGTGGGCGTTGTTCCTGAACAGCCTGCGCTGGCAGCCGGCACCGACCCTGTCGGCGACAGCGGACCAATTGTCGCTTCTCGGCGACCCGCAACGCTCGCCGCTCGTCGCGCTGATGCACGCGGTCGTCTATCAGGCCGGCACCGGTGCGACCACGCAATCGCTCTCCGATACGCTCATCAGCAGGGCACAGCAACTGGTGACGACAGGCGAAAAAGATCCATCGAAACAGCTCCAGCCGCAGCTTGCACCGCTGGCAGTCGCATTCGGGCCGATTTTGCGCCTGACGGGCAGCGACCTCGCATCCGCTGCATCGGCGAATAACCGGCCCATCGCGACACCTATTGCAACCACGGCAGACCTGAGCCTCGCGCGTTATCTCGAACGCGTAACCGCCATGCGTCTGCGCCTGGAACAGATGGCGGCAAGCCCCGACCCCGACGCGATGTCCCGCGTCGCCGCGCAAGCCGTCCTGCAAGGCAAAACCTCCGACATCGCCGACAGCCGCGACTACGCGAGTCGTGTGGCCGCGAGTCTCGGCGAACAGTGGGCGGGCTTCGGCAATCTCTTCGCCGCACCGATGGACCAAACGTGGCATGTCGTCGTGCAGCCCGCGGCGTCGAGCCTGAACGAAATCTGGCGCAGCGCGATCCTGTCCGACTGGAACCGTACCTTCGCGGGCCGCTACCCGTTTGCCGACTCGGACAACGATGCGTCCTTACCTGAAATGGCTCGTTTCATGCGCGTCGACAACGGCGTGATTACCCAGTTTGTGACGACGCAGCTAGCGGGCGTTGTCGAACGCCAGGGCGACCGTTGGGTCGCCGCGCAAGGCGCCAACCACGGCACGCTGACGCTCGACCCCGATTTCCTCGCGGCGCTGAACAAGCTCACACGCGTATCGACCGTGCTGTTCCCGTCCGGCGATGCGCATGTGCGTTACGAACTGCGTGCCGTGCCCACGCCCGGTATCACCGACATGAAAATCGTGCTCTCTGGTCGCGAATGGCACTACTTCAACCAGAAGGAAGAATGGATGCCGTTCGAATGGCCGGGCCAGTCGCTCGAAAACCTGTCGCATATCGAATGGCAAACGGAGCAGGGCGGTCTGCGCTCCGCGCTCGATACGCAAGGCCGCTTCGGGTTGATCCGTCTGCTCGAGCGCGCGAACGTGTCGCAACAGGACAACGCGCGCTATCTGCTGTCGTGGATGCCCGACCAAAGCCAGGGCGTCACGCTGCGCGTGCAGTTGCGCAGCGACGCGGGCGCCGGCCCGCTCGACGTGCTCGCGCTGCGTCACTTCACCCTGCCGTCACGCGTGTTCGTGACGAACACAGCCAGCACCGCCGCCGCGAGATTCGCGTCGATCAATCCGCCACCTTTGCCACCGGCAGCGATCATCGCGGCCAAACGTGCCGCGACGCCCTTGCCCAGTAGTTTCACGCTGGAGGCTCAATAATGTTCTCCGGTCTGCTGAAAAGTCTTTTCCCCGCGCGCGATGCCGAACAGTTGTCGCTCGCTCGCCTCAACGCGTGGGACGGTTGGCTGCAGCCCTTCGCGAGCGACGGCGGCGGCGCACCCGTGGGTCGCGACCCCGGCTACGAAGACGCATTCTTCGAACTCAAAGACGAGGCGAACAAACTCTCCGGCATCGATGACGCATCGATCATCCGCTCGTGCGAACAGTTGACGAAGGAAACGGGCAAGGACCTGCGTCTTGCCAGCTACTACACGTTTGCGCGGCTGCGTCAGGACGGTCCCGCAGGCTTCGCGGACGGACTCGAACTGACCGCCGCGCTGATCGATCGTTTTGGCGAAGCGATCCTGCCTGCGCGCGCGGAAGCAAAGAAGGGCGCGCTCGACATGCTGGCCACGACCCGGATGCTCGATCTGCTCGCGAGTCGAGGTGACTTCACTCCGACGGATCTTGAACGCGCCATTGCTGCGCTCGATGGGCTCGTCGCCTGCACCCGCGCATGGACCGACGCCGCACGCCCGAACCTGCAGCCGCTCGTCGCACGCTTCGAGCGCAACGCAGAACCGGTGTGCAGTGCCGACGCGCAAGCGCTCGCCGCTGCGCAGCGTCACCCGACGGAAAAGTCATCGGCAACGGCAGCGATCACGTCGCCGCGCGATCTGCTTGATCAGGCGCGTGTGATGGCCTCGTGGTTGCGCGACGAGGAAAACGGCTATCTGCCGTCCGTGCGCGTGGTGCGCAGTATCCGCTGGGACACGCTGCACGAAGTACCGCCCGCCGACGGGAGCTCGCGCACGCGGCTTGTGCCGCCGCGCGGCGAACAGCGTCAGCAACTGAAACGCCTCGTGCTGCAAAAGCAGTGGCACGAGCTGCTGGAGCGCGTCGAAGGCGCGTTCATGGAGGGTGCGAATCACCTCTGGTTCGACCTGCAGTACTTCCAGCATGTCGCACTCGATCACGTCGGCGCGCCGTACAACGCGTGGCGCGAGCTGCTGCGCGCGGACTTTGCGTTGTTCCTCGAACGCCTGCCCGGTATCGAGCGCCTTGCATTCAACGACGGCACTCCGTTCGCCGACGACACCACACTCGAATGGATCGCCCGGCACGCGGTGGTGCGCGATCTCGAGGCGGGCGAGAGCGTCGCGCCGTTGCCGGTGTCCGCCGACGGCGAGAGCGGCAGCGTCGGCGACTGGCCTGAAATCGAAGCCCAGGCGCGGGATCTGGCCGGACGCGAAAGCGTCGAGGCCGCATTCGGCTGGCTCGATGCTCTGCCCGGACTGAAGACCGACCGTCATCGCTATCTGCAACGGCTGGTGATGGCGCGCCTCGCCGACCATGCCGGCCGTACCGATACGGCGCTCGCGTTGCTTGCCGAACTCGACGCAGCGTCGCGGTCGCTGCCACTGACGCGCTGGGAGCCCGCGCTGGCCTTCGAGGTCAAGCAGCAACTGGTGCGAGCGTTGAAGGCAATGAGTCACCGCAAGGATGCCGACAAGCCGGCGCTCATTCGCCGGATCGGCGAACTGCAAGCCGAACTGACCGTGCTCGATCCCGCACGCGCACTCACTTTGTCATAACAGCACATGGAAAACGACGATCCGATCCTGCGCTACTACGAAGCGCAGATGCGCTACCTCCGCGAGTCCGGTAAGGAATTCGCGAAGGCGCATCCCGACCGCGCCCGCATGCTGAACCTCGATCGCGTGGGCGACCGCGACCCGTATGTCGAGCGCCTGCACGAAGGTTTTGCGTTTCTGACCGGCCGTCTGCAACAAAAGCTCGATGACGAATTGCCGGAGCTTACCGAAGGCCTCGTCAGCTTGCTATGGCCGCACTATTTGCGGATGATTCCGTCGCTGTCGGTGGTCGAACTCGCGCCGCCCGCGGAAAAGCTGCAAAACACGGTGACCGTACCCGCCGGTGTACCGGTTCGCTCAGCGCCGGTTCCCGTCGCGCCGCCCACCGGAACGGCCAGCGTGTCGCCGAAGACGGTCCATTGCGTCTACCGCACGACCCAGCCGGTCATGTTGCAACCGCTTACGCTTACACACGCGCTGCCGGCCGTGCGTCACGATGGCCGTTCGGTCATTCGTCTCGGGTTCGCGCTTCACGCGTCAGCGCGCCGTGTGGAATCCGATCTGTCGCGGCTGCGCCTCTATCTGAACGCGGATCTGCCGACCGCGTTCGCGATGCATCTCGCCTTCACGCGTCAGGTCGATGCGGTCATGTGGCGCATCCCCGAAGTGCGCAATGGCGAACCGCAACCGCTGGCCGGCGTGACGATCGAGCCCGCCGGCTTCTCGACCGAGGAGCGGTTGTGGCCGAAGGCCGAAGCGGCGTTTTCCGGATATCAACTGCTGCTCGAGTACTTTACTTTTCGCGAGAAGTTTCTGTTCGTCGACCTGTGCGGACTCGATATCGCAACGCTGCCCGAGCGCTCGACCCGTTTCGAACTGGAGATCGTTCTCAAGCAGACGTATCCGTCCGACCAGCGTTTCAGTGCGGAAAACGTGCGGCTTTTCTGCTCGCCCGTGATCAACCTGTTCGAACTCGATGCCGAGCCGATCGAGATTGACCATCACGAAACGGAATACCGCGTCGTACCGGCCGGCCATCATGGCGAGCATATCGAGACGTATTCGGTCGACGCGATCGAATCGTTCGATCACGACACGGCCGAACGCTACCAGTACGTGCCGTTCGCGACCTTCCGCCATCGCGGCGGCATGCTGCGGCACGAGTCGCCGGAACGCTATTTCCATGCGCGAGTGCGCCCGGGCGTCAGCGGCTTGCACGAGACCTGGGTTGTTCTTGGCGGCCACGCGTGGGACACGATGGAGACATTGCCGGAAGAAAGCCTGTCGCTGCGCGTGACCGGCACGAATGGCATGTTGCCGCGCAAGGGCTTGCGCGAGGCGAGTATCCGTGAACTGGCGGTGAGCACGCCGAATGTCGCCGGTGTGCGTAATCTGGTCGCGCCGACGCTGCCGCTTTATCCGCCGACCGGCGATCGCTTCCAGTGGCGCGTGCTGTCGCATCTCGCGCCGAACTTTCTGTCGATGATGGATGCCGAGGTCCTGCGCGGCGCGCTCGCGCTGTACGACTGGACCGATGACGAACTGAACCGGCGGCGCCTCGCGGGCATTCTGTGGGTGTCGCAGACACTGCTCGAAGAGGTATCGGGCGGCGCGGTCGAGCGCGGCGTGCGCATCGAAGTGACGCTCGATTCGCACGCGTTCGCCGGCGACGGCGACCTGATGCTGTTTGGCGAACTGTTGCATCGCTTCTTTGCGCTGTATGCGGAAATTAATCTGTTCACGAGGCTATCGATCGTGAGCTTGCCGTCGCAGGTCCGCACCGAGTGGCCGCGCAGCAAGACGCAGCGAGGCGCGCTATGAAGCCGGTCGATATGCCGTTGCTGGAACCGCTCGTCGTGGCGCTGCTTGCGCAGGCGCCGCGCATGAGTTTCATGCAGCTGTGCCGGCTGTTCGAAGCGCGCGAGCCGTCTCGTCCCGGATTCGGCACACGCGACATACTCGACGACGAGGCCGTGCGATTCAGGCCTCGGCCGAGGCTCGGCTTCCCCGCCGGCGAGGTCGCCGCGGTTGAATTCGACGACGCGGACCATCGCGCTCCGCCGACTATTCGCACGACCTTTATGGGTCTGTATGGCGTGGACGCCGCCGTACCGTCGCACATGGTCGACGAAATCGCACTGCGCGAAGAAGGGCATGAGGCGGTCGAGGCGTTTCTTGACCAGTTCAATCATCGGTTCGTCACGCTGCTGTATCGTGCGTGGAGAAAATATCGATATCCGGAAAGCTTTCGCGCGGGCGGTGTCGACGCACATTCGCTCAATCTGTTGTGTCTCGCGGGTTTCGGTTGGGGTGACAAGCCGGCGCGCGCCGGCTTGCCCGCGTCGCGAATGCTTGCGCTACTGGGTTTGCTGATTCAGCGCACGCGCACGCCCGAAGGACTCGCCGGCGTGATCGCGCTGGCGGCGCCGGGCGCCGCGGTGCGGGTCGACGAGTTCTGGCCCGTCGCCGCGCGCGCCGGGACGCCACGGCCGTTGACGTCATCGGCCATGCAAGACGAGGTGCGGGCCGGCGGCGCGACGGCGCAACAAGGCAGTCGGCGCGGACCTGGCAGCGGCTACGTGCTCGGCAAGCGGGTTATTTACCGCAGCCGCGCAGTCTGCGCGACGCTGGTTCCCGCCGATGCGCGGCAAGCTCACGATCTGCTGCCGGGTGCAGGGCTTCACCGGGAACTGGTTGCGTATGTGCGGCTTTATGCCGGCGTAAAGGCTGACGTGCATCTGCGTATGTCGATTCCGTCCGCGCTAGCCCCACGCCCCGTGCTCGGCACACCCGCGTCGGCCGCTGACCCCGCGCCGCGGCTCGGCTGGACAACTGTCCTGCCGTCCACCCATGAGCACACCCTCAACGTTGCACTCGGCGTTTGCGAAGCCTTTCCGGCGTCTGCGCCGAATCCCTATCTGAGCTCACATCATGCATGATCGACGAAGCACCCCGTTTGTTCGTTTTGCCGTCGCGAGTAGTGCGTGCGCTTTGCTGCTGTCGGGTTGCGGCGCATGGCAGGCGGTGTCGGACACCTCGTCGAACGCGTATCGCGCGGTGTTCTTCAAGCAGGTGAAGACACTTAACGTCGATCTGACCGCGCGCGCATCGCTGAACCCCGACAGCGCGGGCCGTCCGACCTCCGTCGCGATTCGCATCTATCAACTGAAAGACCGCCAGCAATTCGATGGCGCGTCGTATGCCGATCTGCTGAAGAACGACCGTGCCGTGCTTGCGCAGGACTTGCAGGCCGCGAGCGTCTCGACGGTGCTGAATCCAGGTGCGTCCGCGAGTCTGGCGCAGCCGCTGCAGGCCGATACGAGGTTTATTGCGGTCGTCGCGTTTTACCGGGAGCCCGGCAGCGACGACGGATGGAAGCGGGTGATCGAAAGAAAGCAACTTGATGCGGATAAGCCGTTGAAGGTCCAACTCGTCGATCAGAGCCTGCTTGCCGCAGGCAGCGCGTCGCCGAATAGCGCGAACTGATCGAACACATGCCGCTTGCGGGCGATCGAGGAGCGAGACCTGTGCTACATAGAGTGCGTCACATCACTTGACGTCATCCGTGCGGCGGCCCGCGTGCTGCCCGCGGCATGCGCCGCCAGCGCGGCTAGCCATAGAGGAGCGCCATCCATGCGCGAGATTCTTCTCGTCGTCGACGTGCAGCCTTCATTCGCGCCACCGGATTGGCTCGTCACCGGCATTCGCACGCTGGCGAAGCGGATGCCGTCGGTCGCGACAGTCGAGCGGCACGATGAAAGCCACACCCCGTTCGACAGGCAGCTCGGCTGGCATCCGGCGCGCGACGACGATAGCCTCGTCGATGTCGATCGTGTGTTTATCAAGTATGGGTATCTGCCACCGCGCGAGATGCTCGATTATCTGGTCGCGATGCAGCTCGCACGCGTGCTGGTTTGCGGGATGCAAACGGAAACGTGTGTGCTCGCCGCGGGCTACATGCTGTTCGACGCCGGGCTCACCCCGACGCTCATCACCGATCTCACAATCGGATCTTCACTCGACCGAACCGGCGAACTCGGCACAGCTCTCTGGCGGCATCATTTCAGGCAACTGACGACCATCGCGCAACTAGCCGCATAGGCGTCGCATCGGATAACGTGTGCGAAAACAGACAGCGACGCGTGACGGTAGTCGCATCAACCACGCTGTTTTTCTATCGTCCGCTTGTGCCGGCGCCGCACGAATTCATGCGGCGCCTCGCCGACTGACTCGCGATGATCAGTGATGTGCGAACAACCCGTTCTGCCACGTCGGCATATGCCGGCCGGCACCCGCTTGCGAGTGACCGTCGTTCATGCCGCCGTACGCTTGCTGCGCGTCGCCGGTGTCGTCGGATGCGGTGGTCATGACGGGCTCAACCGCGCTGGCCGCCGGTTGCGGCACGGGCCGCGCGTCGCTGACAGTCGGGCGGTAGAACGGCGCCGGGCCGTAATTGCTGGCGAAAGCGGGAGAAGCGAGCGAAGCCAGCACCGCGGTGGCGGCGAACAAACCGGCAAAAAGCGAGGTCTTCATTATCAAACTCCAAAAATTCGAAACGGGGCAAAAGGAACCGGGGCGGTGAGCGGTCAGATGACGTTGAGCGTCACGTCGATGTTGCCGCGCGTGGCCTTCGAATACGGGCACAGCTGATGCGCGCCATCGACCACCGCACGCGCGACCTCCGGTGCGAGACCCGGCAGGCTCACGTTCAGGCGCGCTTGCAGGAAATAGTCGTCGCCGCCCATGCCGAGGTCGATTTCGGCATCCACCGTCACATCGTGCGGCAGTACCACCTTCTGCGCGGCCGCTGCGCGCCGCATCGCACCGATAAAACAGGCGGACCAGCCCGCCGCGAACAGTTGTTCCGGATTGGTGCCGGTGCCTGTTCCGGGTGGGGAAAGTGGGATGTCAAGATTGCCGTCCGAACTGCGCGACGCGCCGTTGCGGCCACCGGTTGTGTGCGTTTTACCCGTGTACAGCACTTTTTCGATGCGGGACATGACAAATTTCCTTATGGAATAAGAGCTTAGCGACCGATCTTCGTTTTTGAATCGCATACGATTAAATCGGATGCGTGAATAATGGTCGACAGATCGAGCAAAGTCAAGCACTTTCGATTAAATCGCATCCGATGTATTATTCGGGAGTGACGCGGCATTCGACGAATGCCGCGATGGCAACGCGGTAGAGGAATCCCATGAAAACTTCACGCACCAGCGACAGCAGCACGGCCGATCAGCCGCGCTCGCAACCGCCCAGCAAGCCGGCGCGGCGGCTTGCAAATAAAGTGGCCGACAAGCCGGCGCAGAAGCCGGCTCGCCCACTGGCCGCAGCGGCCCGCGGCGCGATCGATCCGTCCGACCCGGCCACGCAGCGGCTGGCGGACTTCCTGTGTTTCGCGGTCTATTCAGCCAATCTGGCGTTCGGCCGCGCGTACCGGCCGATCCTCGATCAACTCGGTCTGACGTACACGCAATACATCACGATCATCGTGTTGTGGGAGACGGGCAGCGTGACCGTCAGTGCGCTGGGTGAAAGGCTGTTTCTCGAATCGAACACGTTGACGCCAATCCTGAAGAAACTCGAGGCAATGGGTTATCTGCACCGGCAGCGCGATCCTACTGACGAGCGTCAGGTGCTGGTGAGTCTGACCGACGCGGGTCGCCATCTGCGCGAGAACGCGTTCGGGCGGAATCTGGTCGAGGCGACCGGACTGAACGCGGAAGATTTCGCAACGCTGCAAAAGGCGGTGGTTAACTTGCGGGACAACCTGATCAAATCTGTGCACCCGGAGTGACGCGCAGCGGCGACGGTCGTGGCACGCCTGCCGCGTGCAGTTTAGCGAAAAGCGGCCATTGCCACCCCTGCGAGCACACAAAGCGCGACGATCGCAAGCGGTGGCGTATTCCAGCGTACGAGCAGCACAAAGCCGAGCACCGCGATTGCGAAATCGACCGGCGTATGGACGGCGCTCGTCCATACCGGCGAGTACAGCGCGGTCGCGAGCAGGCCGACCACCGCCGCGTTAATGCCGGCGAGCAGCGCCGCGACCGTGCGCCGCGCGCGCAGCGATTGCCACCACGGCAGTGCGGCGATCACGAGCAGCATGCCGGGCAGAAAGATCGCGACCAGTGCGATCAGCGCGCCCGCCCAGTGATTCGGCGGCGACGACATCATCCAGCCGAGATACGCGGCAAATGTAAAGAGCGGCCCTGGCACCGCCTGTGCGGCGCCGTACCCCGCAAGAAAATCGTTCGACGCGATCCAGCCTGTCGTGACGGTTTGCTGCTGCAGCAGTGGCAGTACGACGTGACCGCCGCCGAACACGAGCGCGCCAGAACGATAGAACGCGTCGAATAGCTGCAAAGCCTGCGTAGCGTGCGATCGCGCAAACGCCGGCAGCACGATTAGCAGAATGCAAAAGAGCAGTAGCGCGAGCACGCCGGCCGCGCGCGATATGCGCAATTCTGGGCCGGAAGTGGAGGCGGCCGTTTGCGTCGGCGGTAGCGTGCGGCACAGCGCGAAGCCGAGCAGCGCGCCCAGCACGATCGCACTCCATTGCGCGTAGGCGGAGTTCAGCACGCCGAGCGTTGCGACTGCGCACAACGCGATCGCCGCGCGCCGGCGATCCGGACACAAGCGCCGCGCCATATCCCACACCGCCTGCGCGACGACCGCAACCGCGACCAGCTTCAGCCCGTGCACGAGCCCCTCGCCGAGGTTACCCGCGAGATGCGGCGCGAGCACCGCAAAGGCAAGCAGCAACAGGACCGATGGCAACGTGAAACCGCACCATGCGGCGAGTCCGCCCAGCCACCCTGCGCGTAGCAGCCCGATCGAAAAGCCCACCTGGCTGCTGGTCGGACCAGGCAGAAACTGACAGACACCGACAAGGTCCGAATAACGCGGATCGTCGAGCCAGTTCCGCTTCGCGACAAACTCGCGGCGAAAGTAGCCCAGATGCGCGATCGGACCACCGAAGCTCGTGAGTCCGAGCTTAAGAAAAACCATCAGCACTTCGAGTGCAACGTGCAAGCGACCGCGTTGCGCGGACGAGGGCCGGGAGGCGTCCATACGTGATAGCCGGGCGTACAAGGGTCGTGGTCGTGCCGCGCGATCAGCGGCGGGCACGCCATGATGCCCGAAAGGCGCGGAGCCTGTCCGGTAACCGGCATAACGTATCAATCACATAGCGCGTGACGGCGCATGCATTGAACCCAACCTGCGCAGCATGTCGCGTTGGCACGCACAAGCAGTAAAAGCCATTACAAGCCAACGCGCTACGTACCAGCATGCTTGTCGGCTGTGTCATGAATCGACTTGGGACAGTATCACTTGCGCTTGTGAACGCCAGATGTCACGCGCACCGCATAACGGTGCATGCATCGCGTGTGACATACCTCGTGTGATTTAACGCGCACGGATAGCAGTGTTCGTCACACATGTACACCAGGGAAAGCACTTCATCGGAATCGACTGTCGTCGCACGTGTCGCAATGTCTCCCGCGGGGCAGTCCTTTCCATGCCTAACGAATCATTCGTCGGAGGGTAAACCGAGTCGGCACAAGTACTTGCGCTTTTACGTCGTTTAACGGTTACCCAGGAATGCTAATCACACCGCCGCTGTACCTTTCGGCATTGCAAAACGTTTGCCATAAGCGAGTCATTTTTTTCGATCAGGCTTGCCGACGGCTTTTCGCTGCATAGCTTTGGCAGTCCGTGTTGTACGTGTGAGTGCGGTCACGTATGCATCCGGTCCACTGCAAGTTGATTGCGCTCGCCGTCGTCCTCCCACCCCTCGAAGCGATTGACAAACGAACATGACTTCAAATAGCCGTCGTGATTTTCTGCGCGCGGCTGCGCAAGCCGCTGGCGCAGCCACCGCACTCGGAGCTCTTCCGGTCGGTATTCGCAACGCATTGGCCATCCCCGCGCACAATGCAACTGGCACGATCCAGGACGTCGAGCACATCGTCGTCTTCATGCAGGAGAACCGTTCATTCGATAACTACTTCGGCGCGCTGCGCGGCGTGCGCGGCTTCGGCGACACGCGCACGATTCCGCTGCCGAGCGGCAAGCCGGTGTTCTTCCAGCCGGCATCGACGCCCGATGGCTACCTGCTGCCGTTCCGCCCGAACCTGCCGAATCTCGGTTCGCAGTTCGTGCAGGACCTGGACCACAGTTGGCCCGGCACGCACGCCGCATGGAACCAGGGCCGCTATGACCAGTGGGTGCCGGTCAAGGGCACAACGTCGATGTTCTACATGACGCGCGACGACATCCCGTTCCAGTACGCGCTCGCCGACGCATTCACGATCTGCGACGCGTACCACTGCGCGGCGATGACGCCGACCGACCCGAACCGCTACTACATGTGGACCGGTTGGGTCGGCAACGACGGCAGCGGCGGCGGCCCGGTGATCGACAACGCGGAAGCCGGTTATTCGTGGAGCACGTTCCCGGAGAAGCTGCAGGCCGCGGGCATTTCATGGAAGGTCTACCAGGACATGGGTTCGGGCCTCAATCCGTCGACCGGCTGGGGCGACGACGAGAACCCGTTCATCGGCAACTTCGGCGACACGTCGCTGCTATTCTTCAAGCAATACCAGAACGCGCAGCCGGGCAGCCCGCTGTTCGAGGCGACGCGCGTCGGCACGCAGGTGATCAACAGCGGCAGTTACTTCGATATCCTGCGCAAAGACGTGATGGAGAACAACCTGCCGCAAGTGTCGTACATCACGGCGCCGGAAGCGTTCTCCGAGCACGGCAACTGGCCGCCGAGCTACGGTGCGTGGTACGTCGACCAGGTGCTGCAGGCGCTGACGTCGAATCCGGAAGTGTGGAGCAAAACCGTGCTGCTGCTGACCTACGACGAGAACGACGGCCTGTTCGATCACATGTCGCCGCCGTTCGCATCGTCGACGCCCGATACCGGCCTGTCGACCGTGTCGACGGTCAATGAGTTCTTCGCCGGCAACAGCGGCAATCAGCCGGGCCCGTACGGTCTCGGACCGCGCGTGCCGATGATCGCGATCTCGCCGTGGTCGAAGGGCGGCTACGTGTGCTCGGAGCTGTTCGACCATACGTCGGTCATCCGCTTCATCGAAAAGCGCTTCGGCCACAACGGCAACCTGCACGAGTCGAACATCACGCCATGGCGCCGTGCGGTATGCGGCGACCTGACCTCGGTGTTCAACTTCGAGACCCCGAATCGCGGCTTCCCGAACCTGCCCGCGACGTCGTTCCCGGCCGACAAGAACCGTCATGCGAGCGTCGTGCCCGCCGTGCCGGGCACGCAGGTGATGCCGGCACAGGAGCCGGGCCAGCGTCCCGCGCGCGCACTGCCGTACGAGTTCTTCGTGCGCGGCGACGTGACCGGGCAGGGCAACGCGTTCCGTCTGCACATCACGAACACCGGGCGACTGGGCGCTAACTTCCTCGTCTATTCGGGCAATCCGCAAGATTTGCCGCGCAGCTATACGGTCGAAGCAGGCAAGGACCTTGCCGATCAATTGATGCTCGCAGCCGGCGGCAGCTATGACTTCTCGGTGTTCGGGCCGAATGGTTTCCTGCGCCGTTTTGTCGGCAAGGTGGGGACGAGCGGACATCAGCAGAGCGGCAGTGTGCAGATCGCGGACGGCTACGACGTCGCGAACGGCAATCTGCAGTTGCGATTGAAGAACGAAGGACGCAACCCTTGTACGTTCACGATCGCGAGCGCGTACGCGTCGTCGCACGTCGAAGGATCGCTGCATGTGCGCGGCAACGACATGAATACGGTGATGGTCGACCTGCGCGGCTCGAATGGCTGGTACGACTTGACCGTTACGGTTGACGCCGACAGTAATGCGCTGTGGCGGATCGCCGGCCACGTCGAGACCGGGCGCGACAGCATGTCGGATCCGGCGCTCGGCAGCTGACGTTTGCGGAAATCGCAATCGACCGATGCGCATCGCGCAACGATGCGCATCGGCGACGGCGTCCGATGAGTGGCAAACATATCGGCCGGTGGCACGCAGCGGAAGTGAGCGGTGCGCCGCCGGCCGATCTCCAGATTCAAGGAGACGACCATGCGAACATTCATTCATGCGTATCCGCTTGCGGTGTTGACCGCCTGTACGTTGCTGGCCGCATGCGGCGACAGCAGCGACAGGTCGGCGCAACCGGCTGCATCCGGCGGCTCGGGCGCGGCGTCCGAAGATACCGCGTCGGCCAACGGCAACGGGACACCGACCGGCTTGCCGCCGCCGCCGTGGGCGATGTCCGCACCGCAACCGGCATCCGATGGGCTGCGCCCGCCCGTCATCCATACTGTCGAGTAGTACGGTAAGGCTTCATGCTTCGCGCGGCGCATTCGCCGCCGCGCACACTTGCGCGCAGACCGGCGCGTCTGTCTCAACTCCTCTCTCGGCACGCGGCTCCTGGTCGAACGCGATGTGCGTCACGCTACCCTACCGGCGGTAGGGTCTGGCGCGATAACGTGCACGCGCCGTGCACGCGCGCAATGACGGGCAGCCTGCCCGCCTTGGCTGGAATATTCCTACGGCATAGGTTGTTATGGAAACAGTAACTCCCTTTTGCCGATATTTGCCAACAAGCGCAATTACGCAAAACGGTGGTTTGAGTCTTTCCTCGTGGCGAACAGTCGGGTCGAAGAAGGGGTTTTTGAATGTGAAACGCAGCATCAGATAGCGGTCTTTCCAATTTCGGAATACTTTGTTTCCTTAATTAAAACGCAAAAGTTGCGCGCGCAAGCGTGGCCGACATGGCTGGGGCACCACCGCGCCGGTCGGAAACACACGCACGCCTGATTGCCACGCGAACGGATCCACTACGCCGCGCGGTGCGGCACGCGGGCGAGGCGGTATCGCGCACTTCGGGATCGCGCTTCGGCTCATGCGGATGACCGGATGTTTATATGAGCCGACCCGACGTTCGCGATCGGGAGCATGTTGCTTGGGAGGCTTCTTCGACAGGGCCATCGCGCATATGGAAACTATTGCAAAAATACTGATCGTCGAATGGGATACGTCGAGCGCTGAAACTTTGTGGAACGAGATTCGGCGCATGGGGCATGAGCCGCTGGCTGCGTTTTCAGTCGAGCGCGCGATGATGCTGATCGAGCAGGAGCCTCCTCAGGCCATTCTGTTGCGCTGGAAATTGCCGGACGCGTCCGGCTTGTCGCTGATCAATGATTTGCGCACGCATGCGGCAACCAGTCGTATGCCGATTATCGTACTCGGCGAGGAAGACGCCGGTGAAGACGAATGCATACGCGCGCTCGAGGCGGGCGCGGACGATTACGTCAGAAGACCGTTTGGCGTTCGCGAGTTGGTCGCGCGTATCCAGGTCGTGCTGCGGCCGATCGAATATCGTGACGTGCGGCGCCGCGTATCGGTCGAAACGCTGACGATGGACTTCGACGCACGCCGCGCGTTCGCGCGGACCAGTCAGGATCAGGACCAGCCGCAAGCCGAAGTCGAGCTTCAGTTGGGACCGACCTGCTACAGGTTGCTGCGCTTTTTCGTCGAGAACCCGTACAAGGTGCTTTCGCGCAAGGACATTATCGACCATGTATGGTTCGGGTCGTCCGTCAAGGAAGGCATCGTCGACGTCTATATCAAGTCGCTGAGGGAAACGCTCGAGCCGCTGCAAAACAGCCTCGCGATCGAGACGGTGCGCGGCGCCGGGTTTCGCCTGTCGTCGGTGATCGACGTGCCGGAGGCGCCGGCATTGCAAGCGGGGCAACGAGCGGAAAAAGCGCGACGAGCGCCGTCACAACAACCGTCGCAGCCCGGCACGTCCCCCATTGCGCATGCGTCGCGTTCGCACAAACGGCCGGCGGTCGACGACCGGCCGCGGGCCGGCGCACCGCGCAATCAGACGCCGGTACTGGTGGCCGATCTGAGTGCCGCGGTCGAGAAGATCCGGCATCTGCAAACGCTGCTGCAAAGAAAGACCGAGGAAAACCGGCTATTGCGCGATGCGGTCGAGGCGGTCAACCCGATGTCGTCCGGTGGTGCGCTTGCTTCGGCGCGGCAAAAGAACAAAAGTTAATCAACACGAAGATCGTCTGACAAACGTTGTACAAGGGATTAACGTTTGACTAAATAAAGGCACCGTACAGCACATGCATTTGTCGCGTGGCTAACAACTGGCTGAATTACAATCAGCCGGCTTGATTAAGAAATTAGCCCTTCCCTATAATGCGTGCATGACTGATACGACCGCCGCCGCACCCGCCAGAGGCCGGGGCCGCCCTCGCGAATTCGATATCGACGCGGCGCTCGACAAGGCCGCGGCGGTCTTTTGCGAGCGCGGCTTTCATGCCACCTCGATCGTCGATCTGACCGACGCGATGGAACTCGCGTCCGGCAGTGTCTATAAAGCGTTTAAAGACAAGCAATCGGTTTTTGTCGCCGCGTTCGACCGCAGCCTGACCCGGCGCGACGAATCGCTGCGGCGTGCGGTCGAAGCGGACGCGCCGGCGCGCGATCTGATTCATCGTATTTTGATGTTTCATGCGGATGCGTCGTCGGGCGCCACGGGCAAGCGGGGCTGCATGCTGGCCGGCAGCGCGATGGTGCTCGGCACGTTCGACGCCGACGTGGTGCAGCGCGTGAATGCCGGCTTACGCAAGACCGAACTGCTATTGGCTACGCTGATCCGCGCCGGACAGAAAGACGGTTCGATTTCAAAGCGCATCGACGGCGATGCCACTGCGCGCCTGATGCTGTGCATGCTGCAAGGCATGCGCGTCGTCGGCAAGACCGGTCGTGCGCGTGCGCAGATGCGGCAGGCAGCCGATATCGCAATGAAACTGCTCGATTGACGCGCGCTTGATGCCTGAGCGGCGCGTGCGCGACGCACAAGTGCCACAGGCGAAGGTGCGCGGTAACGGGCCGCGCTCGCGAGCGCCTGTTATGGCGTCGCGGTCCATCCTTTCCTCCGTTCGTTTGCTTCGGCTTGCCGGGATGCGGCAAGCCTGATGCCGCTCACTTAAGCCATTTGCGCACGTCCTGCTCCCATTCGGGGTCGCCGCAACCTGACGGGTTCTCCGGCCCGAGCACGGTGATGTAGCCGCGCGTTTTCATGCATGACTCGTAGGCGCGTATTTGCGTGCAGCGTCCCTCGCCCGCATTGCGCGACACGGTCTTGCATTCGGCAATCGAATGGTCCATCGGACCGAAGTCGAGATCGTCGGCGCGCGTGAACGAAGGCGCGTCGGCGCCCTTCAGCGAAAATTCGACAGGCGTGGTGCTCGAGCAGCCCGCGAGCGAGAAGGCCGCTGCAATGGCCGCCGCGACCGCGCCTCGTGCCAAAAGCGAACCGCGTGATCGGATCATCGTGCGTTCTCCGGATTTGGGTGGGTTTGACGAAGACGGACGCCGGTGAGGGCGGTGTCGTGCGCCGACGCGCCACTTTACCAGCAGTCGTGCGCGCGCCCCCGGTGCGGGCCCGGTGCGCCGCGCCGGCTGGCGGTCGCAGACGGGTGCCGTTGCGGCGATCGTCGGCGCATCAACGAATCACAAAATACCGGGTCAGCGCCTGGTATTCCTGCCGCGGACAAGCTATGTTCTGTGCGGATACCGGCGGTTTGCCACACGCCGCGGGCGCGCAGGTGCAAGATCGCTTCCAGAGCAATGCCGATACAGGAGGAGAGGGTATGGACGGCAAGACGGTCGCGGCATGCATCGACGCCGCGCAAGCCACGCTGAAGGACCACGCGGACGAAATCGAAGCGCTCGATCAGCAGATCGGCGACGGCGACCACATCTTCAATCTGTTGCGCGGCATGGATGCGCTCGTTGCGCTGCGCGGCCAGCTCGAAGCACGTGCCTTCGGAGCGGCGCTCGAACTGGCCGGCGCCAAGGTGTTGTCGACGGTCGGCGGCTCGTCGGGGCCGCTGTTCTTCTCGTTGCTGCAGGGCATGGCAAAAGCCGCTGCCGCGCTGCCGGAGGTCGACGCCGGACACGCATCGATCGATGACGCCGCGCGAATCTTCGCGAGCGGTGTCGAGGCGGTCGCCCAGCGCGGCAGGACCGGCATGGGCAGCAAGACGATGATGGACGTGCTGATTCCGGTGGCCGCGCGCCTCACGGAAATGGCCGCGGCCGGCGCGGGCGCCGCCGCGGTGCTCGAAGCGCTGCCGCAGGTCGCCGAAGAGCACATGCTGGCCACCCGCGACATGCTTGCGACGAAAGGCCGCGCGTCGTTTCTCGGTGAGCGCTCGCGTGGCCACATCGATCCGGGCGCGCGTTCGAGCCAGTTGATGATTGCCGCGGTGTGCGCACAATTCGCGCAATCCGCGTAGGAGGGGAGACCATGAAGAAATTTATCAATCGCGTCGACGATTTTCTGACCGAAAGCCTGGCCGGCTTCGCGGCTGCGCATGCGGACCTCGTCGAACTGAACCGCGAGCCCGTGTTCGTGCGGCGCAAGACCACGACGCCCGGCAAGGTCGCGCTGATATCGGGTGGCGGCGCGGGCCACGAGCCGCTGCACAGCGGTTTCGTCGGCTACGGCATGCTCGATGCGGCCTGCCCCGGCCAGGTGTTCACGTCGCCGACGCCTGACCAGATGATGGCGGCCGCGCAGTCAGTCGATACGGGCGCTGGCGTGCTCTTTATCGTGAAGAACTATTCCGGCGATCTGATGAACTTCGAAATGGCCGCCGAGATGTGCGAGGCGCCGAACGCAACGGTGTTGGTCAATGACGATGTCGCGGTCGAAAACTCCAGCTATACGACTGGGCGCCGTGGGGTCGCGGGCACGGTTATCGTCGAGAAGCTGGTGGGCAGCCTCGCCGAAAGCGGGGCGAACCTTGCGCAGTGCAAGGCATTCGGCGAGCGTGTGGTGCAACGTATCGCGTCGATGGGCGTCGCGTTTTCGAGCTGTACGGTGCCGGCCGCCGGCAAGCCGACTTTTGCGATCGGCGACGATGAGATTGAGATTGGCGTCGGCATTCACGGTGAGCCGGGGCGCCGTCGCGCGCGCCTCGCGCCGGCGGATGCGATCGTCGACGAACTGCTGACGGCGCTCGTCGGCGAACTGAAGCCGGCAGCGGATACGGAACTGCTCGTGCTGGTCAACGGACTGGGCGGCACGCCGTTGAGCGAGTTGTATCTGCTGTTCAACGCGGCGCGCGCATGGCTGGGACAGCGCGGTCTGAAGATCGCGCGCGCGCAGGTCGGCTCGCTGACGACCTCGCTCGACATGGCCGGTGCGTCGCTCACGCTCGGCTCATTCGACGCGGAGATGATCAGGCACTGGGACAGCCCCGTGCAGACGCCGGCCTTGCGCTGGGGCAGGTGAATGGATGTGGCGGCGACGCCGCGAAAAACGGCGGCGCGCGATGCGACCCGTTACATTTGGTAAGCATTTCTTACCGGCGCGCGGTGCGCCGCGTCCAGCGTCCGCAGCGTGCACCTTCGGCATGGCCCTGGCTGCGGTGATCCCTGACATCGGCGAAAATATCCAGTAACGATCCGGTAACTCATGCCGGGTCCGATTTCGTCTAACGTTGCACTACTGAAACCACATTTTGAAAACCGAACCGGTATGAGTACCCGAACCCGAACCATCACCGTTGTGCTGCCGGTTGCTGCAATCGCGCTCGCGCTGGGAGGCTGTGCCGTGGCGCCGCCGACGGGCCCGAGCATCGTCGCGCTGCCCCGCAAAGGCGAACCGCTCGAGCAGTTCCAGCAGGACGATTACGCGTGCCGCGACTATGCATACCATTCGAGCAATGCGCAAGGCGCGGCACAAGGCGCGACGCAGAACAGTGTGAACAGCACCGCCCTCGGTACGCTTGGCGGCGCTGCGGCGGGTGCGCTGCTCGGCGCGGCAGCGGGTAACGCCGGTGTCGGCGCGGCAATCGGCGCGGGCAGCGGGTTGCTGCTTGGCAGCGCGGTCGGCGCGAACGGAGCGACGTACGCGGCCGGCGGTCTGCAGGCGCAGTATGACGCGGCGTACGCGCAATGTATGGCAACCAAGGGTAATACGATCGCGCAACCGCAGGCGCCGGTCTATGCGCCGCAGCCGTACTACTACCAGCCGGTGCCGCGGTATTACGCACCCCCGCCGCCCGTGATGTACGCGCCCTATCCGTATTACTGATGCGTCAGAAGCCGGCGGAGCGAGGCACCGCCGGCTAATCTAAATAGCTGAAAAAATCACTTCGGCTTATTCTGTTCGGATTGTGACGATTGCTAATTTATTCGGCAAAACCGCCATTCGAATTGAGTGCCGCCAGTCGAAATTCCGCCAAAAATACAATAAGCCAACGGCATACGTCGCATGCAGGATGCGCGCCCGCTTCAACGGCATATCACTATTAAATCAACGGCCAACATTCCCTCCAACGCGGCCTGTGTGCCTGCAATCGCGCGCCGGCATGCGCTGAGTCGCCGTAAAAATGCTGTAATTCTCACTAAACAGGGAAGAAAGATTCCGTTAATGAAAAATTGCAACATTCCGGTTGTGTTGTTGCAGATATCTCGTCGGTTGGCGCAAGACCACAACGAATGCCCTTAATGAGCAAGAAAATTGACGCAATTGGCATAGCGTGACCGCCGCCGTCTGTGTAAGCTCTGGTTGCGTCGTTCGATTAAGCAATCGCGGCGTCTGTCCAGCGGAGCACCAGGCATGAACGCAGTCTCGAATCCAGCCGTTTTACGCGCACTAGTCACGCGGGTATGGTCGTTCGCATATCGGGTTACCGAGGACGTGCCGCTCGCGGAAGCCATGGTGGCCAATGCGTGCAGCGCCGGTGCCGAGGCTGGCTGCGCAGTGAGCGAGCGTGAGACGCTAGTGCGGATGCTGGCTGCGGCGCATAGCGTGCTGAGAGGCGGGTCCGCCTACGAACGCTACGAGCGTTCGCGCCGTGCGGCGCGCGGCTCGAACGCTGGGGCAGGGCGTCGCCGCACCCGGAACGCGGACGTTCATTCCCGAATTCTGGCGGAGTTCCGCTTGCTTGCGCCGCCCGAGCGGGCCGCGTTGCTGCTTGCGGAAGTCGAGGGGTTGACCTACGAGGAAACCGCGGAAGTGCTCGGCATGTCCGTCGACCGCGCGAAGCTCGCGCATGTCGCGGTGCGCCTGAAGCTTGGACGTGCGTTCAGTGAACACGCGTCGAAGCCGCAGATGTCCGCATCTCGCTGAAGGTTGCTTTCCGGCCCTGTTCGGCCGAGTCCGCGCCCAAACGAATGGTATTCGGTGGCGAGCGTTCGCGTTGCTTGCACTTACAGCAGCGCCGACGCTGTCGCTTCGTCGGTGATCAGCACATGCGCGAGGCCAGCACGGATCGCGCCTTTGACGATTGCGACCTTCTGCGGCCCGCCCGCCGCGAGAATCAGGCGTGGAATCGCGCGCAAGTCGTCGAGTGACGCATGAACGGCTCGCGATACGAGCGGATGGTCGACAGCGTTGCCGTTGACGTCGAGATAATGACCGCAGATATCGCCGGTCGCACCCGCGGCGCGCAGCGACCGCCACGTGTCACGCGAGATCACTTCATATTCGAGCACCTTCGACTGTTCGGACAGATCGGTGGCGCTCAGCAGCGCCATATCGACGTTTCGCACCATTTCCAGTACGCCGCGCACCGGTTCGCTGTCGACTAGTGCATCGCGTAGCGCAGCGGTTTGCGCATAGAGTGGCGCGGTCATGTAATAGCAGGTCGCATCGAGCATCCGCGCGAAGATAGCCGCGTTGTCGTATGGATTGATCCGCGTGCTTTTCGCAAGGCCGCCGCACATCAGCACGACGGTGTTGTCCATTCCCTGGCGGCGCAGGATGTTTTGTGCGGCCGCGTTGATCGTGCCGCCCCATGTGATGCCGAGCGATTCGTGATGCCGCAGCCGCTCGGACACATACTGGCCGGCCGCCGCGCCGATCACGGGCCGCACGTCCGCATCGTGCGCGGGCGTCGGCACAACGATCGCCTCAGCGAGACCATACGCGGCGACCAGCTTCGCTTCGAGCTCGACATACGCGCCGATCGGACTATTGATCGTTGTCTGGACGAAGCCGCTGGTGCGCGCGTCGTTCAGCACGCGGTTGACGCGCTTGCGCGTGAGGCCCATGCGCTGCGCAATCGCTTCCTGCGTCTGTCCTTCCTTGAAGTACGCCCAACAGATGCGCGCCATCAACTGCGCGTCCGCCGTCTGCAATTCGTCGCCCGGGGCGTCGTTCGCGTCGCGTTTCATGGGGTCTCCGTGGTTCGTGTGTCGCGCAAGGTATCACCTTTCCGATGCGAAACACAAATGGGACAGATTCGTCACAAAAGGGTCACCGGACAGATGTACCGTTAAAGGATCAAATGAGTCACACGCAACTATCCTTCGACTGTGCAGTACGGATTCCGATGAAAGTCACCGCTCTCCCGACGTCCCCGTCCTTCTTGTCGTCCGCGATCGCCACGCGCCGCCGCATGCCACGGCGCGACGGACGCTGACGTGGCGAGCGTCCATCTGTCGGACGTTACGCGCCGCTTCGGCGCCCATGTCGCCGCGGACCGCGTGAACCTGAGCGTCAACGAAGGCGAGTTCGTCGCGCTGGTCGGCCCGAGCGGCTGCGGCAAGTCGACGCTGCTGCGCATGATCGCCGGCCTCGACTGGCCGGACGCGGGCGCGATCCGCATCGGCGAGCGCGATGTGGCCGCACTCGAAGCGGCCGAACGCGACGTCGCGATGGTGTTCCAGAACTACGCGCTGTATCCGCATCTGACGATCCGGCAGAACCTCGCCACTCCGCTTGCGCTGCGTCGTTTGCGCGCGTGGGAGCGTATGCCGCTGCTGTGGCGCCTGTCTTCGGCGAGCCGCGAACGGCATGCGCGGATTGACGCGGACGTCAGCGCGGCGGCGGACTTGCTCGGCATTGGCGCGCTGCTTGAGCGCAAGCCGGCGGCGCTGTCAGGCGGCCAGCGCCAGCGCGTCGCGCTCGGGCGCGCGATCGTGCGCCAGCCGGCGGTGTTTCTCTACGACGAGCCTTTGTCGAACCTCGATGCCGAATTGCGTGCGAGCATGCGTAGTGAGATCGTCGAACTGCATCGACGTCTCGGCGTCGCGACGATCTACGTGACGCACGACCAGGTCGAAGCGATGACGATGGCGGACCGGATCGCCGTGATGCGCGGCGGCCGGATTCTGCAGTTCGGCACGCCAGCGGAGTTGTACACGGAGCCGGCGTCGCTCGAGGTCGCACGTACGCTCGGCACACCGGGAATCGGCGTGCTGCGCGCGACGGTGCGCGCCTCCTCCGCGGGGCTCGCGACAGCCTGCGGTTGCGTGCTGCCGCTCGCGGTGCACGCGGCGCAGGGCGCCAGCGTGAGCATCGGCCTGCGCGCCGAGCATCTCGCGCTGACCAGCATCGGTGATCACGGCGCGTTGCCCGCGCGAGTGCTGCAGGTCGAATGCCTCGGCGCCGACACGCTGGTCCATGTCGGTCTGTATGAAACCCACGCCGGCGCGCATCGCGCGGCGCACGGCGAGGCACAGCCGCGCCTGATCGTGCGTGCGCCACGCGGGCTGGCCGAGATCGCGTCGCTGCCCCGTAGCGGCGATGTGGTTGGTGTGCGGGCCGATCTGTCACACGCGCTCGTATTCGATGACGCGGGGCGGCGTGTGACGCACGACGTGATCGTCAGCGGCGCATCGATGCGGCGGGTCGCGCATGTCTGATGTGATCCGCACTTTGACCGCGCCGCCTGCCGCGCTGCGTGGTGCGCGGCGCTGGCCCGTGGTCGCGCTGTACGCGGGCCCTGCGATCGTGCTCGGCCTCGTCACGCTGATCTTGCCGCTGGCCGTCGTGATCGGGCTTGCGTTCACCGACTATCGGCTCGGCGCATCGACGCTGTCGCTAGTCGGCCTGCGCAATTTTGCCGAGCTTGCGGGTGACCCGGTGATGCGGCATTCGCTTGCAAACACGCTCATCTACACGGCGCTTGTCGTACCCGCGTCGACGCTGACCGGCCTTGGCCTCGCGCTCCTGATCGACGCGCGCACGAGCTTGCGAGGCCTGTACCGGACGATTCACTTCCTGCCGGTGATGGCGGCGACGATTGCGATCGCGGTGGTCTGGGAGTTCATGCTGCATCCGAGCTTCGGCCTTGTGAACCTGCTGCTTGCGAAAGTGGGCATCGCTGGGCCGCGCTGGCTCGATGACCCATCCACCGCGCTGCTGTCGCTCGCGATGATCGGCGTGTGGCAGATGGCCGGCTTCAACATGGTGCTGTTCCTGACCGGCTTGACGGCGATTCCGGCGCAGTACTACGAAGCGGCGGCGGTCGATGGCGCGGCGCGCGCATGGGACCGCTTCTGGCTCGTCACGTGGCCGATGCTGCGGCCGATCACCGGCTTCGTGATCGTGATCTCGATGATCCGTTCGTTCCAGCTGTTCGAGACCGTCTACGTGATCACGGGGGGCGGCCCGCAGAAATCGACTGAGGTGCTGCTGTACACGATGTTCAGCGAAGCATTTGAATTCTTCCGCACCGGCCGTGCCGCGGCGATCGCTGTCGTGTTTCTGCTGCTGGTGGGCGTGCTCACGCTGGTGAAGTTTCGTGTCGCGCTGCTCGGCTCATCCGAGGGTGCATCTCACGGGTCATCTGAGGGCGCAGCGCGTCGCTCACCGGGTCATCCATCATGAGCGTGACGCGTCCCCATCCGCTCGGCGCGCTGCTGCGCCACGTCGTGCTGGCGGCCACCAGTGTCGTTGCGCTGACGCCTTTCTTCTGGATGCTGTCGACTGCATTCAAGCCCGCCAACGAAATCTTCAGCCGCGACCTGCACCTATGGCCCGCGCATTTCGCGGGCTGGGACAACTTCGCCGCGGTCTTCGCGCGCGTGCCGATGCTCGCGTATCTGATCAACGGTGCGATGGTGGTCGTGCTGATCTTCGCGCTGCAACTCGCGATCGCCGTGCCTTGCGCGTACGTGCTGGCCAAGGTGCCGTTTCGCGGGCGCCGGCTGCTGTTCGGCGCGGTTGTGTTCTGCCTGATGCTGCCGCCGCAGGTGGTCGCGATTCCACAGTTCCTGCTCGCGCAGCGGCTCGGCATCCTCGACACGATCTGGGCGATGGCGCTGCCGTACGGCGTCTCCGCGTTCGGCATCTTCCTGATGCGCCAGTACTTCCGCACGATTCCCGACGAACTGCTCGACGCCGCGCGTCTCGATGGCTTTAGCGAGTTCGGCATCGTATTCCGGCTGATGCTGCCGATCGCGATGCCCGCGGTCACCGCGTTCGGCATCTTTTCGGTCACGACGCACTGGAACGAGTTCTTCTGGCCGCAGATCGTGCTGTCGTCGCCGCAGAAGCTGACACCGCCGCTGGGCATCGCGTTCTTCCGCAACGAAGAGGCGGGCACCGACTACGGCGCGCTGATGGCGGCGGCCGCGATCGTGATCGCGCCGCTGGTCGTCGCGTTTCTGCTCGCCCAGCGCAGGTTTATCGAAGGGATCGCCCTGACAGGAATCAAAGGGTGACGCAGCATGTCCGACACCCCGCGCCGCACAGGAGAACCGGCTTGAACACACGCAGAATCCGTCTCAAACAGATGATTGGCCTGCTCGGCCTGCTGGGTCCCGGCGTGGGCGCGTTCGCTGTCTCGACATCGGCGGCCGCCGCGCAGACCGAGCTATCGGTGCTGTACGCGTTTCCGGATCTGTTCCGCCCCGTCATGGAAGACCTCGCCAAGCGTTTTATGGCGGCCAATCCGGACATCCGCATCGTCTATCGCGCGCCCGCGTCCGAGTACGAACAGGTGCTGCAAACGGTGCTGCGCGAAGCCGTGGCGGGCACGCAGCCGGATGTCGTGGTGCAGGGTTTGAACGGCATTCGCGCCCTGTCGGATCAGCATGTCGCGATTCCGCTCGAGCCTCTGATTGCCGCGGACAAAAGCTTCGCCTCACAGGGCTTCGACGATGCGCTGCTGCACGCCGGCACGGTGAAGCGCCGGAGCTACGCGTTGCCGTTCGCGGTGTCGCTGCCGGTGCTCTACTACAACGCGGATCTTGTGAAGCGCGCCGGCGGCGACCCCGCGCATCTGCCGACCACATGGGACGGCGTGATCGCGCTCGCACGCAAGATTGGCCGCCTCGACCCGAACACCGGCGGGATGTTCTACGCATGGGATGAAACCGGCAACTGGATGTGGCAGGCGCTGGTATTCAGCCGCGGCGGCACGATGTTGAGCGCCGACGAGCGCAAGGTCGCGTTCGACGGCAGCGCGGGGCGCTGGGCGATCAACCAGCTGGCCCGCTTTGTGAAGGAGGGCGGCATGCCGTACCTCACGCATATCGCCGCGCGTCAGCAGTTCGCAGCCGGCGGCCTCGGCATCTTCGCGACGTCGACCGCGCAGCTTGCGACCATTCAGAAGCTCGCGGCCGGGCGTTTTCCGGTAGTCGTCGGCCCGTATCCGGACCTGCAGCCGCACGTGTCGACACTGCCCGCCGGCGGCAACGGCCTGATGATCACCGCGAAGGACGCGGCGAAACAACAGGCCGCCTGGCGCTTTCTGACGTTCGCAACGAGTGCGGACGAAGCCGCCGACGTCGCGACGCGTACCGGCTACTTTCCGCCGAACGACAAGGCGGCGGTGCTGCTGAAGGACTTCTATACGGCCCATCCGAACTACGCGGTGGCGGTCGGCCAGCGCAGCTATGCAGCCGGCTGGTACGCGTTTCCGGGGCCGAACGGGCTGAAGGTGATCGATGTGATCAAGGACAAGCTCGAGTCGGTGGCAAGCGGCAAGCGCGCAGAAGAGCCGGACCAGGTGCTTACCGAGATGGCCGCCGAAGTTACCGCGCTGCTTGCGCAATGAACGCCCGCCATGACAACCCCGTACCGGGCGCGCAGGATGGGCTCGGGCAACCGGCGCCGCGGCCGCGCACGCGACGGGTCGTGTTCGTCTGCTGCGATGCGCTCGGCCACGAATGGATCGACGCGCATCTGACGCCCGTGATGTACGCGCTCGCGCACGACGGGCTGTGGTGCGCGAATCATCGTGCGGTGTTCCCTTCGGTGACGCGGGTGTCGGCCGCGTGCGTGGCGACCGGTTGCCTGCCGTACCGCCATGGGTTGCACGGCAACCAGATGGGGCTGATCGAAGGTGGCAAGCTGCGCGTCTACGATGTCGGTCAGCCGGACTTCCGGACGCATCTGCGCCGCGCGACCGGCACGACGCTGCGGATGCCGACGCTCGCGGAACGCGTGGCGGGTCACGGCGGATTTATCGCGATGTCGAACGTGTCGCCGGGCGCCGCGTATTTTCTCGACCCCGAGCACTTCGGTCACGTGTACCATCGCGCGGGCTCGTATGCGCCGGGCGGCCAGCCGATCGTCGGTACGGCGGCGTTGCAGATCGGACAGGACTTCGGCGGCGACTGGGCGATGACCCGGCGCTTCTGCACGGAAGTGCTGACGTGGCGGCGCCCCAGCATCGCGGTGTTATGGCTCGCGCATCCGGATGCGACGCTGCATGCGGCGCCGCTCGGTTCGGCCGCGCATCGCGAAGCGCTGCGCCACGCGGACCGCTGCGTCGCCGAAGTGCTGCGTACCGTGCGACGGCTGCGCACGCAAGGCGACGACATCCTGTTGCTAGCCGGTTCGGATCACGGACAGGAAACGATCGCGGGCAGCATCGATATCGACGCATGGTTGTGCGCGCAAGGACTTGCGCAGCAGATCGAAGCCGGCGAGATCGCGGTGGCCGCGCAGGGGACGGCCGCGCTGCTCTATGCGACTGAAACGGGCCGGCCCAAGCTGCACGAGGTGCTCGACCGACTGCGCGGCGAGCCATGGGTCGATGCGCTCGAGACCGGTGTCGCGCTGCGCGCACGCGGTATGGCCGCGCAAGACGGGATCGTCGCCGCGATCAACCTGGCGCAGGTTGCCGGCGAGAATACGTATGGCGTGCGCGGCAAACGCTGGACCGCTGCCGAGCCTGGCAAGACCAAGGTGCCCGGCCACGGCGAACATGGCGGTTGGGGGACGGACGAAACCCGCCCGTTTCTGATCGTCGATCACGCGAGCGTGACACCGATGACCGTCGAGCAGCGGACGAGCCTGGTCGATATCGCGCCGACGATGCTCGATTTTCTCGGCTTGCCGCACGGCGGTCTCGACGGCCGGTCGCTGCTCATGCCGCACCGCGCGCAACCGGCCGGCGCGGGCGCGGATTCACGCGGCTAGCGAATGCGGCTGCCGCTCACTCGGCGAGCAGCTGGCCGATGGCGTCGCTGATAAACGCGGCGTCCTCGACGTTCGCGGTCGGCAGCCCCGCACGATGGCCCCATACCGACGGAATCGGCAGCAGCTTCGCGTTGCGCATCTGTGCGACTTCGAGCCGGTTGTCCTCGACCTGGAAATACAGGTCGGTTTCGCTCGGCATGATCAGCGCACGCGCGGTGATCGCCCATAGTGCCGCGTGAAAATCGCCTTGATAGATCGGGTTGGCGGAGATGTCCGCATGTTCCCATGTCCATAGATGCGCGAGCAGGTTGTTCGCGTCGCGCCGCAGGAAGTTCATTTCCCAGCTCATCACCAGATAATCTTCAAGTGAGGAAAAGCCCGCGCCGCGCCACAGTTCTTCGCGATAGAAAGTCTGCGACATGGCCATCGCCGCGTAGCTGCGGCCCATCGCCCGCAAGCCGCGCTCGGGCCGCGATACGAACGTGCCATTCTGAAACGCGGGGTCGGCAGTCAACGTCGCGCGAATGCCTTCGAGAAACACCTTGTTGTGCGCGGACGTCTTCGCGGCGCCGCAAATGACTGCGATACGCCTGACCATTTGCGGGTACAGCGCCGCCCAATGGTAAGCCTGTATCCCGCCCATCGACCAGCCGCACGCGAGCTGCAATTCGGTGATGCCCAGGTGCCGGGTGATCAGCTGATGCTGGATCGCGACGTTGTCGGCGATCGTGAAATTCGGCCAGCGCGTGCCGTTGAACGGCTCGACCGCATTGCTCGGCGATGACGACAGGCCGTTGCCGAACAGGTTGGTCGCGACCACGAAGTAGCGGTCGGTATCGAGTGCCTTGCCGGGACCAATGATCCAGTCGACGTCGTAGTGATGCGCGGAAAACGACGTCATATACAGAATCACATTCGATTTGTCGGCGGCGAGCCGGCCATGCGTTTTGTAAGCGAGCTTCGCGTCCCGAAAGGTGATGCCGGATTGCAGGACCACATTTCCGGCGTGAAATAGCGAGTAGTCATCCATGAGCATGGGGCGTGATGGGGTGAGTGGAATCGTCCGAACTGCATCATGGCATAGACATAGTGCGCGCGTTGGCCGTGCAGTCGCGCGGATGTGCCCGACGTGCGTTGCATTTTCCTTTCAGGCCGGGAATCGATAGAGATCGCGAAGCGGCGCGGTGCGACCGCACGCAACGTCAAATCAATTGACATGGCATGATGACGGCGTGGCGGCACGATGCGTGCCGCTCGTGCAGGTTCGCTGCGCCACCGTTGCTGCGCGAGGCGGTGCAAGGTTGGCGCGCCTCGCCAGGTGATCAAATCATAAGGATTGCATCGGATATGGATGAATCAGTTGTTGCGCTATCGGCGGTCGTAGCACGGCGGATGATCGGCAGCCGCGAACTGTCGCCGGTCGAGTTGCTGGATGCGTGCATTGCGCGCATCGAAGCGCTGAACCCGGCGGTCAACGCGATCGCGGCGACCGACTTCGAGCGTGCGCGCGACGCCGCGCGCCGCGCCGAGCAGGCGGTGCTGCGTGGCGAGCCGCTTGGGCCGCTGCACGGCTTGCCGGTCGGCATCAAGGACCTCGAGGAAACCGCGGGCCTGTTGACCACGTACGGCTCGCCGCTTTACCGCGCGCATGTGCCGCAGCACGATCATGTGGTGGTCGCGCGCTTGCGCGCGGCGGGCGCGATCGTCGCGGCGAAGACCAATGTGCCCGAGTTCGGCGCGGGCGCGAATACGCGCAACGCGGTGTGGGGCGCGACCGGCAATCCGTTCAACCCGTTGCTGAACGCGGGCGGTTCATCCGGCGGCTCGGCCGCCGCGCTGGCCACCGACATGCTGCCGCTCTGCACCGGCTCCGATACGGGCGGCTCGTTACGCATTCCCGCCGCGCTGTGCGGTGTGGTCGGCTTTCGTCCGTCGCCGGGGCTTGTGCCGAACGATCAGCGTACGCTTGGCTGGACGCCGATTACGGTCGTGGGTCCGATGGGCCGCGACGTTGCCGACACGCGTCTGCAACTGGCGGCAATGGTCGGCCTCGAAGCGAGCGACCCGCTGAGCGTCGCAAGCGACGCCGTTGCATTCGCCAACTTCAACCCGGTCGACCTCGCGACGCTGCGCGTCGCCTACACCGAGGACTTCGGCGTCAGCGCGGTGGACGACGCGACGCGCCAGACCTTCCGCGCGAAGATCGACGCGCTCGCGCGCGACGTGAGAGTGTGCGAGCCGCTCGAACTCGATATGGGCGAAGCGGACCGCTGCTTTGACATTATCCGCGCGCAGAACTTCGTCGCCGGTTTCAAGGAGATCTACGAACGCGACCCGGCGTTGCTCGGCGCGAATACGCGAACCAACTACGAGATGGGCAGTGCGATGTCGCTCGCCGATGTCGTATGGGCGCATACGGAGCAAACGAAGTTGTTCCGCCGCTTCCAGACGGTATTCGAGCGCTACGACGTGATTGTGTCGCCGACCACGCCAATCACGCCGTTTCCGTGGTCGCAACCGTATCTCGCCGAGATCAACGGGCAGCCGCTTGCGAACTACTACCGCTGGCTCGCGCTGACCTATCTGGTGACGCTCGCGACCAACCCGGCCATCTCCGTGCCGTGCGGCGTCGATCATGCGGGCATGCCGTTCGGCCTGCAGGTGGTCGGCGCGCATCGCGCGGATGCCCGGCTCTTCGATATCGCGCAGTCGCTCGAAGCGCACTGGCAGCGCGATGCGGCGCAGCGCCGTCCGCGTCCCGATCTTGCGAAGCTCGCGCATCCGGTGCCGGAACTGAAGTCGCTCGTCACCGCGCCGCCAGCGGTGTGATGCTTAGGCCGGCTGCGGCAGCAGGAAAGCACGCGTCGGCCACACGAACGCAGGTCGCGGCCATCCACGTCGCCCTCTGCGTGCCGTGAATATGAAGGTGGTTGTTGCCCAGGGTTCCTTCAACCGCGTGACGTCAGCATGGCCGTGGCGTCAACCTGAACGGCCGTTGCGTGAAATTTTTTCGATACCGTCCGCGGACGCACGCGGCAACACGCATTCGAACGTCGCACCGTAACCCGCGTTGTTCGATGCGCGGATCGTGCCGCGATGCGCTTCGATGATCGAGTGGCAGATCGACAGTCCCATTCCCATGCCTTGCGGCTTCGTCGTAAAAAAGGCTTCGAAAAGCCGCTTTTCGTTCTCGTCGGAAATGCCGACACCGTTATCCTTCACGGCGATGATGACCGGATCGTCGGGCGCGGGACCGGTGCGCGTCTCGATCGAGAGCTCGCGAGGCCGATCCGTCACGCCGTCGAGTGCCTGGATACCGTTCATCACGAGATTGATCACGACCTGCTGCAACTGTATCCGGTCAGCGAACACGTGCGGCAAATCGTTCGCCAGCTTCAACTGCAGCGGCACGCCATGGCGCAGAATCTCGCGCTGAATCAGTGCCACCGATTCGTTCACGATCTCGTTGACGTCGATCGCGGCCTTCTGCACCGGGTTCTTTTTCGCGAGCGTGCGCACTCGGCCCACGATCTGGAACGAACGTCGCGCTTCGCTGATGATGCGCGTCAGGCCGGTGCGCACTTCGTCGAGGCACGGCGGATCGCGGTCAAGCCAGCGCAGCGATGCTTCCGCGCTGGTCACGGTCGCCGAGAGCGGCTGGCCCACTTCATGCGCGATCGATGCGCTCAGTTCGCCGAGCATCGTCAGGCGCGTGATCCGTGCAAGCTCCGCCTGGGCATCCTGCAACTGCAATTCGGTTTGCCGTGCGGCGGTCACATCCATGATCGCGCCCGCGTACCGCAGCTGATCGGCCTCGATCGCGTGCGCGACGACACGCAAATACTTCGTTGTACCGTCCGGCATCAACAGACGGTGTTCGAAATCGAGCGAATGCTGGCCGGATGATGCATGCGCGACCCGGTTACGCACCCGCTCGACGTCGTCCGGGTGAATGCGCTGCATCACGTGGCCGATCGTCGGCACGACGTCGGTCCGGTAGCCGAAGATGCGAAAGCTCTGCTCGGACCAGAACACGCGGCCGCTTTCGATGTCCCACCCGAAGCTTCCTGTCGAGCTGAGCTTCTGCGCTTCGGCGAGATAGGTCGCTTCGCTTTGCCGCAACGCCTCTTCCGCGCGCTTGCGGTCGGTGATGTCGGTGCCGCTCTCGAGCGTCGCCATAGGCTCGCCGTCCGGGCCGCGCTGCAGCGACCAGCGGCTCGCGATGACCCGCTGTTCTCCGTCGCGCCGCGTGCTGATCAGTTCGCCCTCCCAATGCCCGGTGGCGAACAGGTCACCGGCAATCTCCTGCTGCTGAACCGGAAAGCGCGTCTTCAGCAGTTCATGCAGCGGCTGTCCGAGCACTTCGTTTTTCTGCCATCCGTATAGCCGCTCGGCGCCGCGATTCCAATAGGTGATCGCCCCCGCGGCGTCGCGCACGACGATCGTGTCGTGTGTGAGATCGAGCAGGCTCGCCTGCTCGCGTTGCGCGCGTCCGAGCTTGTGCGCGTGCCGCACGAGCGCGGTGATCACGAGCGACGCGGCGAGGAAGGTCGCAAGATCGGGCAGGTGGCCGGGGGAGGGAATACGCAGTGTGAACGGCGGTTGTCCGAAAAAATAGTCGAGGCAGAAAATCGCGATCACGCAGAATCCGATCGACGATACAAAGCTATCGATCAGCGACAGAAACACGATTGCCGTCAGATAGATGCATTTCGCCGCGGATTCGTCCAGGCCCAGTGCGACGCATGCCCACGTCACGAGCGCGAACGCCACGACGCCAGCCGGCCAGACGAGCGCGAAATGACGCAGCGTCGCGTAGCGGTTGGCCTCTTCACGACGTGCGCCGAGCGCGGCGGCGGCACGTGCAGCTTGCTGGCGACGGCTATCCGGAGAGCGGGAGGAAGGGGCCATGTTATCGCGGGCAGTCGGACTGAGGTGCAGCGGCACCGGGCGTTAATCCGCCGATGAAATCCCTTTGCGCCGCACCACGAACGCGCGGCGACAGCGTCGATTATTGCAGCGTATCGCGCAACGGGACAACTTTCGACAACGCACGGCGCAGTGCGCACTATGCAACGGAGATCGACGCATTTGCACGACGATCACCTACACTCGAAGACGAGCGATAGCATTTTCAAACGCGCGTGCCCGGACCCGCACGTTCCAATGGGCGCGTTCAAACTCACGCGGCTACCTTGATCGAGGAGTTCATTTTGGCTCAATCCGCCCTTTTCAGACCGATACGGGTTCGCAACCTGAACCTGTCGAACCGGATCGTGATCGCGCCGATGTGCCAATACTCGGCGAAAAACGGCTGCATGAACGACTGGCATCTGATTCACCTTGGGCAGTTGTCGCTATCCGGCGCGGCGCTGCTGACGATCGAGGCCACCGCGGTTGTGCCGGAAGGCCGCATTACCTACGGTGACGTCGGACTCTACGACGACGCAACCGAGGCCGCGATGCGGCACACGCTGGAAAGCGTGCGGCGCTGGTCAAACATACCGATCGGCCTGCAACTGGACCACGCGGGCCGCAAGGCGTCGACCGAGGTGCCGTGGGCAGGCAGGATGCAGTTTGCGCCGGGCCACCCGAACGGCTGGCAAACGGAAGCGCCATCCGCGATCGCGTTCGATCCGCACGATCACCCGCCGGTCGCGCTCGACCGCGACGGACTCACACGCGTGCGCGAAGCGTTCGCGGCTGGCGCGCGGCGCGCCGCGGCGCTCGACATCGACCTGATCCAACTGCATTGCGCGCACGGTTATCTGCTGCATCAGTTCCTGTCGCCGCTGTCGAATCAGCGCAGCGACGAATATGGCGGCTCGCTCGAAAACCGCATGCGCTTCCCGCTCGAAGTGTTCGACGCGGTACGTGCCGCATTTCCGGATGACCGGCCGGTCAGTGTGCGGGTGTCCGGCTCTGACTGGGTCGATGGCGGCTGGGACATCGGGCAGACCGTTGCCTTCGCACAGGCGCTCGAAGCGCACGGCTGCGACGCGATACACGTGTCGAGCGGCGGGCTGCATCCCGCGCAGGACATTCCTGTGAGCCCCGGTTACCAGGTGCCGCTTGCGCGCGCGGTGAAAGCCGCGGTGCGCATGCCGGTGATCGCGGTCGGCTTGATCAGCAGCTTCGAACATGCGGAAAGCATCATTGCCACGGGCGATGCGGACTTTATCGCATTGGCGCGCACGGTGCTTTACGATCCTCGCTGGCCATGGCATGCGGCCGCCGAACTGGGTGCGCGGGTGCGCGCGCCGAAGCAGTATCTGCGCGCGCAGCCGAATCGCTACAAGTGGCTGTTCGGCGATGCGCGTATCGTGAGCCCCGAGCCGAGATGGACCGACGGCGACGACAACCTGCTGAGTCTCGAAGAAGAATAAGCGGCCGTATCGACGCTTGACGAACGCTGCGTGCCCGCTGCACGGGCCTGGTCATTTTTTTTGCGCGCACGAAGGAATCATGCAAGCGGCAAGCAGTCGAAGCGACACGCGTGTGGCCGGGCCGGCCTGCCGCATGCGCGATGATTTGACAAAGAATATGGAACGCATGTTTTTGACGCGCTCGCGCGCGATAGAAAAGATTATGGTGCGTCGGCGCATCGTCAATGATGCGCTGGACAGTCGTCACGCAACTGACACGGACGCGCTGCGCGCCGAGTTGGCCGAACTCGAGCGCTTGCTGCTCGACGTGCGCTCGGGACGCGCAATCGAGTTTGTGCTTCACGAGAGCGTTGCGCAGCATTGCTTCGTGATGCCCGACTGAGCGCCTGTTTGGGGCAAACGGTCCCGGCTTGCAACCTCGCTTGCAACCTCGCCTGGTAACCCGTTAGCTGCGCGCGCAACGATACGTCACAAGTCGGCCTCCTGCCGCCGCGCTTCACAATGCGGCGCTTGCACCGGTATCGAGGGTCCGTATCCCTGCGCGATCCGCCAATGTTTCGCGCGCGGGATGAGCGCGATCGTCGGTGGCGGCGTCCGCCGTGTTCGCGCAGCGCATACGCCATTGGTGTGGCGTCGCACCCTCCTGGCGGCCGAACACGGTCGTGAAGTGGGACTGCGTCCTGAACCCGACATTCAGCGCGACATCGATCATGCTCATTCGTGTCGACGCGAGCAGCACCTTGGCGCGTTCGATACGCCGCCGCATCACGAACAGGCGCGGCGACGCGCCGACCGCCGCGCGAAAGCGCGCTGCGAAGTAGGTGGGCGACAGGCCCACCGCGTGCGCAAGCTGTTGCAGCGAAATCGGCTGATCGAGATGGTTGTCGATAAACGCGATCGTTCGTTGCAGGCGCCAGCTTTCGAGCGCCGGTGTCTTGCCCGGCTCGGCGCGCACGGCGGCGGGCGGCGGTTGCAGCGCAATGCCGAGCGCGCGTGCCGCGATCGCCCGCGCGACCGCGTCGACACAGGAGCGGCTCGCCGGATCAGGACTATCGAGCGCTTCGACCAGCACATGCATCAGTTGCCGGATCGCGCTGTCGCGCATGAACGGGAAGCACACGTTGTGCGCTTCCTGCATGCGATTCGCGAGTGCCGAGTCCGGGCCTTGCGCGACGTACGCGGCGGACAGGTAGATATGCAGGAAATCCGACGGCGCATGCGCACGAAATTCGGCTTGCGTGGCCGGCGCGGTTACCTGCACCATGCCGCGATCGATCGGCCCGTCGTGCAGCACGCGGCCGTGCGACGACAGACGCAGTAAGGTCGGTCGCAATGCCAGTGCGATCACGTAATAGCCTTGTGGCCCCACGGCGCTGCCTTCGCCCTCGCAATGGGTCGCCCAGCGTGCGAGCACGAGCGGCTGTTCGCGATGCGACGCAGCGTCGTCAGCGTGCTCGAGCGGCATGCGCCGCCAGCAGATTTCCTGATGGAGCGGTGCGCGCGGCTGCACGCCGCGGCCGGTTGCGGCCAGTATCGACGGCTGAACGGGAAGACTGATGAACGACGACATCGCGGATCACCTCGTTAGTGAGGACGGAACAACGACCAGGTCGTGTCGGGAGCGACCGGAAAGCGGGATCGGCCTCGCTGCCAATATCGACGGGACACGCGTACAGTGCATATGCCTCGAACATATCGTTGGTCGAGCACCATGGAAATCGTACGGTGGTGTTCGATCTGCAAATGACAGTCTGCGGTACTTATACGAAGGTATGCTCGCGGCGGGCACGAAGGCGCACGAATTGCATGCTGCCGGATGGCGCATGAAACGGCCAGCGGCGGGCGGAACGGCGCGGCAAACCGCTATTCGTTCTTGTCGCTGAAGTGTTCGGCGAATGTGCTAATGCCTTGTTCGCCGATTCCCTGACAGCGTTGCGCCGCGTCTACGCTGACCACGCCGGCGGGGAAGCGGCCTGACCCGATCGTGGCCAACCCATGATAAGGAGGCGTCGGGTCGGCCGACATATGGAACGCGCGACCCCAAATCGGTTCTTCATTCGCGACAATCAATCAGCAGATCAATCGGAAGGCTTGCGCGAGCGCAGTTTCGCGTGGTTTCGCGCAGTTTTAGATATCGCACGGTTGCGCGACCGGTCGCGCAACGATGCCGACCTCGGCACCACGCTCGTGCTGGACCATCCGATGTTGCGCGCGATACCGGAAGATCATCTTCATCTGCTTGCGAGGCCCGCATTGCCGACACGCGACGATCACGCCGCACAAAAGATGGATCGGTGTGCTGCGGAAAAACGCCGTGTCGCGGTACGACGATTTCATCGAAGCACGCGCGCGCCGGATTCAAGCCCAACATCGCAATGAATGCCACCGCGTGTCTGGCCGAACAGTTGTAACGCGCCTTGCGTATTTGACAAGATGGTCCAAAGATGGCTTGCCGGCCGTTCAGGGTTCTTGTTGAATCGACGATGACGGTAGACGGGCAAGCGGCAAGCACACTCTGGAGCAATCGATATGAAAATCCTGATTGTTTTGACCTCGCATGACAAACTCGGCGATACCGGCAAGAAAACCGGATTCTGGCTCGAGGAACTCGCGGCACCCTATTACGTATTCAAGGAAGCGGGCGCGGAACTGACGCTTGCCTCCGTAAAAGGCGGGCAGCCGCCACTCGATCCGAAGAGCAACGAACCGGACTTTCAAACCGATCTGACCCGTCGCTTTGAAAAAGACGCGGAAGCGACCGCGACGCTCGCGTCGACACACAAGCTGTCGACGATATCGATGGACAACTTCGATGCGGTGTTCTATCCAGGCGGACATGGCCCGCTGTGGGACCTCGCGGAGGACAAGGACTCCGCCGCGCTGATCGAACGGGCGATCGCAACCGACAAACCGGTGACCGCGGTGTGTCACGCTCCGTGTGTGTTTAAACACGTCAAAGGAAAGGACGGCAAGCCGTTCGTCGCCGGCAGGTCGGTCACCGGGTTCGCGAACAGCGAGGAAGAACTGGTCCAGTTGACCAAGGTCGTGCCGTTTCTTGTCGAGGACATGTTGAAGCAAAAGGGCGCGCGCTATTCGAAGGGCGCGGATTTTCAGCCTTATGTGGTGGTCGACGGTCTGTTGACGACCGGGCAGAATCCGGCGTCTTCAGGTCCTGCTGCCAAAGAGTTGCTCAAGCAATTGAGGCGTTGAGCGCGGCGATAAGCGGATCGCGACCGCGATTCAAAAGCCCGACTCACAACCGCGACTCACAACCGCGACTCACAACCGCGATTGACAACCGCGGATCGCAAATCCACCCGGCATCGAAGGAACAGAAGACCGTTGCGCGTCCGGTTACGCGCGGCGGTCTTTTTGCTGACGGCATCCGCCCCGGTCCACGGCGCCGCTTGCGCCACGGCTTGTGAGCCACCCCTTGACCCGCCGTTCGCGATTCGTCTTACCCATACCACGCACGAATCCGTGCGAGAGAGTAAGCTTTCGTTGAGGCCGCCGGCTGGTGCCCCATGCCGGGGCGCGCCTGAAGCTCCGCAACGTTCTGCAAGTCAGCCTGGCATCCCGCTTGACATCCCGCGCTTCAATCCTGCGCACCCATTCTGGTCTTACAGAGGCTCCTCATGAAAGCATCGGATCTGTTCGTCAAATCGTTGGAGGCAGAAGGCGTCGAGTACGTGTTCGGCATTCCCGGTGAAGAAAATCTGGACCTGCTCGAATCGCTCCGTCGCTCGCGCATCAAACTGATTCTGACGCGCCACGAACAGGCGGCCGGCTTCATGGCCGCAACCTATGGGCGTCTGACCGGCCGCACCGGGGTCTGCATCTCGACGCTCGGTCCGGGCGCGACGAACTTCGTGACCGCCGCCGCGTACGCGCAACTGGGCGGCATGCCGATGCTGATGGTGACCGGGCAGAAGCCGATCAAGGCGAGCAAGCAGGGGCACTTCCAGATTGTCGACGTGGTGCGGATGATGGAGCCGCTCACGAAATACACGCGCCAGATCGTGTCGATCGGCAATATCCCGGCGTCGGTGCGCGAAGCATTCCGGGTCGCCGAGGAAGAGCGGCCGGGCGCGACGCATCTGGAGCTGCCGGAGGACGTCGCGCATGAGGAAGGCGACGGCAAGCCGATTCCCAAGAGCTACAGCCGGCGGCCGATCGTCGAGGAAAAGGCGGTGGCGCGCGCGGTCGAAGCGATCACCGCGGCGCGCCACCCGTTGCTGATGATCGGCGCGGGCGGCAATCGCAAGACCACGTGCAATATGTTGCGCGAATTCGTCGACCAGGTCGGCATCCCATTCTTTACGACACAGATGGGCAAGGGCGTGATCGACGAATCGCATCCGCAGTGGCTCGGCAATGCGACGCTGTCGGACGGCGACTTCGTGCATCGCGCGATCGATCACGCGGACTGCATCATCAATGTGGGCCACGACGTGATCGAGAAGCCGCCGTTCTTTATGCGCGGCGCCGACAGCGGCGACAAGACGGTCATTCATGTGAATTTTCTCGGCGCCGAAGTGGATGCCGTGTATTTCCCGCAGATCGAAGTGGTCGGCGACATCGCCAATGCGGTGTGGCAGTTGAAGGAAGCGCTCAAGGGGCGGGGCGAGCATTGGGACTTCTCGCGTTTCACCGAGATCAAGACGCACTTCGAAGCGCATCTCGCGAAAGGCCAGCACGACGAGCGCTTCCCGATGTACCCGGTACGCATCGTCAACGACGTGTACGAGACGATGTCCGCGGACGGCATCATCTGCCTCGACAACGGCATGTACAAGATCTGGTTTGCGCGCTATTACCGCGCGCACCAGCCCAATTCGCTGCTGCTCGACAATGCGCTCGCGTCGATGGGCGCGGGGCTGCCGTCGGCGATTGCCACGAAGATCGTGCATCCGGAGCGCAATGTGATCGCGGTATGCGGCGATGGCGGCTTCATGATGAATTCGCAGGAACTGGAGACGGCGGTGCGGCTGAAGCTCGATCTGGTCGTGCTGATTTTGCGCGACGACGCATTCGGGATGATTCGCTGGAAGCAGGAAAACATGAATTTCCCGGACTATGGGATGACCCTGTCCAACCCGGATTTCGTCGCCTATGCGAAAAGCTACGGCGCGCACGGGCATCGCGTTACGTCGGCCGCCGAATTCGCGCCGCTGGTGCGCGACTGCTTCGCGACGCCGGGCGTGCATGTGATCGACGTGCCAATCGACTACTCGGACAACGAGCGCGTGCTGAATCGCGAGATCAAGCGGCTTTCAGCGCAGCTTTAACGGGTGGGCTAGCGCCGCGGCGGCTGGTATGCGGCCACGCCGGGGCACGTGACTTGCTGGGCCCGATTCGAATCAGGACCGTCTCCTGGGAGAGCGTGTGATGTTGAAAAAGACTTACCCGTACTACCTTGCCAACGAACCGGTTGCGGCGAATACCGATCTCGAAGTGACCGACAAATTCACCGGTGAAGTCGCGACGCGCGTCGCGCTTGCCGATGCGAAAGCGATCGATGCAGCCATCGGCTTCGCAGTGGATGCGATGCCGGCGCTGCGCGCGTATCCGCCATTCAAGCGGCAAGCAGTGCTCGAGCATTGCGTGCAGCGCTTTCGCGAGCGCTATGATGAGCTCGCGATGGCGCTATGCATCGAAGCCGGCAAGCCGATCAACGATTCGCGCGGCGAGGTGACGCGCTTGATCGATACGTTCAAGGTCGCGGCGGAAGAGTCTGTGCGTATCGACGGCGACGTGATCAATCTGGAAATCTCACCGCGCGCGCAGGGTTACCACGGCTATGTCAAGCGCGTGCCGATCGGGCCGTGTTCGTTTATTTCGCCGTTCAATTTCCCGTTGAATCTCGCGGCGCACAAGGTCGCGCCGGGTCTCGCGGCCGGTGTGCCGTTCGTGCTGAAACCGGCAAGCCGCACGCCGGTCGGCGCGCTCATCATCGGCGAAGTGCTCGCGGAAACGGATTTGCCGAAGGGGGCGTTTTCTATCCTTCCCGCGCACCGCGATGGTGCCGACCTGTTTACGACCGACGAACGTTTCAAATTGCTTTCATTTACCGGGTCGCCCGCGGTCGGCTGGGATCTGAAAAGCAAGGCGGGCAAAAAGAAGGTGATTCTCGAACTGGGCGGCAATGCGGCGGCGGTGGTCGACGGCGATCAGCGCGAAAAACTTGATTATGTTGTCGACCGGCTCGCGTTTGGCGCGTTTTATCAGTCAGGGCAGAGCTGTATCGGTGTGCAGCGCATTCTTGTGCACGCGAGTGTGTATGATGCGCTGCGCGAAAAACTGATTGCGAAGACGAAGTCGCTGAAAATGGGCGATCCGAAGGACGAGCAGACCTTTGTCGGACCGATGATCTCCGAGTCGGAAGCGAGGCGCCTTGCAGGCTGGATGGAAAGCGCGGTCAAAGCGGGCGCGAAGATCGTCGCGGGCGGTCAGGTCGACGGTGCGAAGTTCGAGGCGACGCTGCTTGAAAACGTCGGGCGCGACACCGACCTGTATCGCAAGGAAGCATTCGGGCCGGTCGCGATTCTCGAACGCTTCGAGCACTTCAGCGACGCGCTCTCGACGGTCAACGACAGCGACTTCGGCTTGCAGGCCGGAATTTTCACCGATTCGCTCGCGCATGCGCACGCGGCGTGGGACGAACTCGAGGTCGGCGGGGTCGTGATCAATGATGTGCCGTCGTTCCGGGTCGACAACATGCCGTACGGTGGCGTGAAGGATTCGGGGCTTGGCCGCGAGGGAATCCGCTACGCGATCGAAGATATGACCGAATTGCGGCTGATGGTGATGCGCGAAACATGGCGCAAGCGGTAAACGCCGCGGTCGGCGGCGCGGCGCGCGGACCGCACCGCCGAAGCATCACGCAGGGCTGGTAGAATCACGCGTCAATTTTGCAGGACACAGCATGGGTTTCGAACAACTGGCGGAGTTGAAAAAGCAACTCCAGCAGCAGGCGCGGCAGGCAAGGCAACAGGAAGCCGCGGAAAAAACGACGCAAAATTCCGCGGAACCGTCCACGGAGCATCGCGCCGGGAAAGACGGCGAGGGCCGCGGCCGGCGCGGCGCCCCGCAGGGCGCGCGCGGCGCGCCGAACCCGCCGAGACACGCAGAGCAGCCCGGCCGTCAGCATGCGCGCAAGCCGCACGGCGGGCAGGGGCAGCGGGCCGGCCAACAGGCGGGTCAACAAGCGGGCGGGGAGCGGGGGCAGCAGCGGGCTCAACCGCAGGGGCAAGCGCAGGCTCAGCAAGCTGGTCAACAGGCCGGTCAACAGACGGGTCAACACCATCAGGTGGACTCGCGCGGCCGCCAGAAGAACAGGCCGCCGCAGGAGCCGGTCGATCCGGTCGTGCACGCGATCGGCAAGCTGCAAAAGCGTTTTCCCGCCGCTTTTCCGAAGAAGCCAGCGCCGAAACTGCCGTTGAAAATCGGCATTCTTGAAGACCTGTTGCCGCATGCGCAGGAGCTTGCGCTGAGCGAAGCTGAAGTGCGCGAGGCGATTGCGACGTGGTGCCGCGGTAGCCGCTACTGGAGCTGCCTGACCGACGGCGCCGCGCGCGTCGATCTGAACGGCGCGGCGGCAGGACAGGTCACCGCACGCGACATGGCCTTCGCGCGCAATTCGCAACGCGGCGGCATGCGCCGGCCGCGCCATGCGGAGGGCGCGTCGCAGGCGTCCGACAAGCCGCAGGCGGCTGACCAGCCTCAGGCGCCCGAGCAGCAAACCGCATCGCCCGCAACCGAGGGCGAAGTGACACCAGCGGAGCAAACAGCGCAAGCGGCACCTGAAAACGCGGCCTCAGCTTCAGCGTCCGCCAATGCCGCGACCGAATAGGCGCCCGCTAACAACGGAATAAACGTCTGGCGAGGGCTGTAATCGGGAAGAGGGCGTCATCCGGCGTCTTCTGCTTCGATTCCGGAGGCCTCGCCGATGAACGCCCCTGTATTTCAGTCCCCCGCCTTTTTTAACGACCCCTACCCGTACTACGAAGCACTGCGCGAGCAGGGGCCGGTGGTCGCGTTGACGGCGGACGGCAGGCGCTTTGCGACAGCGCGCTACTCGAGCGTGACCGCCGTGCTCGATGACCGGCGCATGGGCCGGCACTATCTGTCGAACGTTGCGCGCCGCTATGGCGAAGCGCGTGCCGCACAGCCGGTTTTCCAGGCGCTCGGCCGGATGTTCATCATGATGGACCCGCCCGAGCACACGCCGCTGCGTGCGCTGCTGATGCAAGCGTTTAATGCGCGCCAGGTGGAAAAGCTGCACGACGTGACACGCGCGACTGCCGCGCGGCTGATCAACGCGCTGCCGCGCGACACGCCATTCGATATCGTCAGCGGCTACGCGTTGCCGCTGCCGGTGCAGGTGATCGCGGGCATGCTCGATCTGCCGTTCGACGAAGCGGCGACAATCGGCGCGGCCATGGAGCACTTTGCGAGGGCATTCGAAGCGATCGCGATGGATGAACCGACGCTTGCGGCCGCTAACCATGCGACGCTGGAACTCGAGCAGTACTTCCAGCGCGTGCTGGAAGCGCGTCGCACACGACCGGGCAACGATCTGGTCTCGATGCTGCTGGCGGTCGAAGCGGACGGCCGGCGCCTGACCGATGCCGAGATCGTGTCGAACGTGCTATTGCTGTTTTTCGCCGGGCACGAGACGACGTCGAACATGATCGGCAACGCACTCGTCAGCCTGGTCCGGCATCCGCAGCAACTGGACCACTTACGGCAGCAACCGGAGCTGCTGCAGAAGGCGATTGTCGAATGCATGCGCTATGAGAGCTCGGTGCAGATCGCGCAGCGCACGGTGCTCGAAGACGGCGTGGAAATTGAGGGCATTGCATTGCCACGCGGTGCGATCGTCACGTTGATGCTGGGCGGCGCGAATCGCGACCCCGCGCAGTTTCACGAGCCGAACCAGCTGATCATCGACCGAACCGAAAACGTCAGGCGCATGCTGTCATTCGGCGGCGGGCTCCACTATTGCCTCGGCGCGCGCCTCGCGATGCTCGAACTTCATATCGCGTTGGACATCCTGTTTATGTGCTTACCGCATTTGCGCGTCGTGAATCTGCATGACCTTCACTGGCGGCAGCACAACACGCTGCGTGGCGTCGACGCGCTGTGGTGCGAACACCCCATTGCCGAGCGGGCGGTCGCGGTCGCATGAGTGCCGCGGCGCGCTGCGGGCATCTGGCGCGCACGCCTGTCCAGCCGCGTTTGCGGCGGGTTTGCGGCGAGTGCCGCCGCGATTTCTTGCGCAATGCTAACCTACGCGGTGCGCCAGCCGTCGCCACCGCTATCGGCGCATCAGCGGCGGCTGTCATGGTATGCGGCGCAGACCGGCATCACGCATTCGCAAAGGATTCGCGTCCATGAAAAAGCTTTTCCTGATCGCCGCTTTTGCCGCGACGTTCATCTGTTCCAGCAGCGCGTTTGCGCAGATCGACGACCAGTCCGACCCGCAGACGCTGATCAAAACCGTCACGCAACAGGTGCTCGACGAGGTGCGCACGCAGGCAATCGACCCGAACGACATCCCGCGCATCATGGCTATCGTGGACCGGGACATCCTTCCGTACATCGATTTCCGGTACACGACACGGCTGGCGGTGGGCCTTTACTGGCGGACAGCGACGCCCGAGCAGCAGCAACAGCTCGTGCACCAGTTCCAGATGCTGCTGATTCATCTGTATGCAGGCGCGCTCGCCCAATTGCGCCCGGATCAGAAGATCGAGTACCCGCCGATGCGGGTGGCGCCGAACGATACGGACACGGTGGTGCGCACGATCGCCGAGACGAATTCGCAACCCTTCGAGATCGACTACCGCTTGCACAAGACGCCGCAAGGCTGGCGCGTGTACGACCTGAACGTGGTTGGCGCGTGGCTTGTGCAGACCTATCGGCAGCAATTCGGCGAGAAAATCCAGCAAAGCGGAATCGACGGGTTGATCCAGTTCCTGACCGAGCGTAATGAGCAACTGGCATCCGGCAAGGCACAACAGTAGTGCATCGGCATCGTTTCGACGATGCTTTTTGTAGTTTGTGCGTTGCACCCATGAAAGCTTTGCGTCACACGGAATAGAAATGCGCGTTCGAATGTTTCCGGGACAGGCTTCCCCGGAGACCGATGCCATGTTCCACCGTCCCTTCCCCCTTGTGAGCGTCCTTTCATTGCTGACCGCCGCGTGCGCCGCGGCCGGTTCGGTATCCGCACAATCCGCTGTGCCGACGGCGGCGTCGCTGACGCCGGTCAACGCGCAGCCGTTCGCGTCGACGACCGCGACTGGAGTGCAGATTTATTCGTGCGAGTACGACAGCTCGCATCATCTATCGTGGTTGTTCAGGAACCCGCAAGCAACCCTCTACGACTCGCTCGGGCGCCCGGTGTTTCACCACGATGCGGGTCCGTCATGGCAGGCCGACGATGGCAGCCGCATCGTGGGTCATCCGGTCGCGCAGATGGCGAGTGCGTCGACAGGTAGCATCCCTCAATTACTGCTCGAAACGACAAGCGCCGAAAAGCCAGGCCAACTGTCGAGCGTTCGTTATGTGCAACGGCTGAATACCGTGGGTGGCAATGCGCCGGCCACGATGTGCACGGCCGAGCATCAGATCGCTTATTCGCCCTACTTCGCGAACTACGTTTTCTGGAAGTAGGCGTCGCGGCCGCTGGCAGCGATACGGGTGCCCGGCCATGACGGACGCCGGTCACGAGGAGTGAGTCTGCTTCGTGAGCAGCGAGCGGACTGGCGTAGGCGTGATCGACGCGCGCTCGAGCAGCAAGCGTTTTGGCAAATCCGCGATGATCACGATACCGCCCGCCAGTATGACGGTATCCTTAATAATCAGCCGGCCATATTCGGACAGAAACGGAAAGCCGTGCTGGGCATCGCCGAGCGCTGGGACCCCTGTCTCGGGCGTCGTTATCAGGAACGGCAGCGTGACGAATGGTGTGAGAAACGGCAGCACCCCGCCGAGCAGTCCGAGATTGTGCGAAACGAAGTTCGACCGCACCTGCACGCCGATGATGATTTCCAGCGTGCCGGGGCCGCGCGAGAAGCCATAGGATGGCGTAACTCCACTCCAGGAACGAAGACGCATTGACTTGCGGTCCGGATGGATCAAACCCATGCTCATGCGAATTACGCTGGATGGGTGATGCACGATTGGCAAAGCGCATCGGTTCGATAGAGGTACGCTCACGCCGAGCGCGTTTGCGTGGCAGCGAACCCCGTTTCGTTGGCGCGATTCAGCGTGCCTCTCCAATTGGAATTACCGCTTTGCACCCAATTTCCCGAATGAGGAAGCGCTACGCGCGTCGTATCACGAGGAATACCTTAACTCCGCGAAAACCACCGACGAACTCGAACGCCGCATGCGCGATATCGACCGCTGGTCGGGACCCTGAGCGAGCCCGACAGGGAACGAGGTGGAGGGCCGCGTCGTTTGCGCACGCCGATAGCGAAGCGTTATCAACGCGATAAACGCGAATCGACGCGCGACCGGCTAAGACCATAAAACCGTATCGACATAAAGGTATCCTGATAAAGCCTACACTTTGATTGTTGGGGTACGGAACATGCATCGCGAAACGCAATAGGAATGACACGGAGAGTACGTATGGCAGACACGATGACCGAACTCGACCCCTTCGTAAACCGGCAGTATCGACATGGTTTTGTGTCCGACGTACAAGCGGATTCATTGCCACCGGGGCTCGATGAGGACGTAATCCGCGCGATATCGGCGCGCAAGGGCGAACCGCCGTTCATGCTCGAGTGGCGTCTTGCGGCATTCCGTCATTGGCTCACACTAACCGAGCCGCAATGGGCTTCGGTGCGGCGTGAACCGATCGATTACCAGTCAATTGTCTATTATTCGGCGCCGAAGACGCGCACGGACGGGCCGAAGAGCCTCGATGAGGTCGATCCGGAACTGTTGCGCACCTACGAACGGCTCGGCGTGCCGCTCAAGGAACGCGAAATGCTCGCGGGCGTGGCGGTCGACGCGGTATTCGACAGCGTATCGGTCGCAACGACGTTCCGCGACAAGCTGTCGGCGCTCGGCATTATTTTCTGCTCGTTCTCGGATGCGGTGCGCGATCACCCGGAACTCGTGAAGCAATATCTCGGGTCAGTCGTCCCGCACAAGGACAACTTCTTCGCCGCGCTGAATTCGGCGGTGTTCAGCGACGGTTCGTTTGTCTATGTGCCGCCGGGCGTGCGCTGCCCGATGGAACTGTCGACTTACTTCCGCATCAACGCGCAAAACACCGGGCAATTCGAACGCACGTTGATCATTGCGGACAAGGGCGCGCAGGTAAGTTACCTCGAAGGCTGCACCGCGCCGATGCGCGACGAAAACCAGCTGCACGCGGCGGTTGTCGAACTGGTCGCGCTCGATGATGCGCAGATCCGCTACTCGACCGTGCAGAACTGGTATCCCGGCGACGAGAACGGCCGAGGCGGTATTTATAACTTCGTCACGAAGCGTGGCGATTGCCGCGGGAAGAATTCGAAGATTTCATGGACGCAGGTTGAAACGGGCTCGGCGATCACGTGGAAATACCCGAGCGTCATTTTGCGTGGCGACAACTCGATCGGCGAGTTCTATTCGGTCGCATTGACCAACAACTTTCAACAGGCCGACACCGGCACGAAGATGATTCATATCGGCGCGAATACACGCAGCACGATCGTGTCGAAGGGCATTTCCGCGGGCCGCGGCAGCAACGCGTATCGCGGGCTGGTGCGCGTCGCGCGTTCGGCGGAAGGCGCGCGTAACTTTACGCAATGCGATTCGCTGCTGATGGGCGACCGCTGCAGCGCGCACACATTCCCTTATATCGAGGTGAAGAACCCGACCGCGAAGGTCGAGCACGAGGCATCGACCTCGCGCGTCGGCGAAGACCAGTTGTTCTATTGCATGCAGCGCGGTCTGTCGGCGGAAGACGCCGTGTCGATGATCGTCAACGGGTTCTGCAAGGAAGTGTTTGACCAGTTGCCGATGGAATTTGCGGTCGAGGCGCAGAAGCTGCTGGGCATCAGTCTGGAAGGCAGCGTCGGCTAACAGGAAGCAAGGAGCGTTCAATCATGCTGAAAATCAGAAATTTGCGTGCCACCGTCGACGGCAAGGAGATCTTGCGCGGTATCGACCTCGATGTGAGGCCAGGCGAAGTGCACGCGATCATGGGGCCGAACGGCTCGGGAAAAAGTACGCTCGCGAGCGTGCTGGCCGGCCGCGATCTGTACGGGATTACCGGCGGTGAGGTGTCGTGGTTCGGTAAAAACCTGCTCGAGCTCGCACCCGAGGAACGCGCGCGCGAGGGTATTTTTCTGGCGTTCCAGTACCCGGTCGAGATTCCGGGCGTCAGCAATGTCTATTTGCTGAAAGCGGCGCTCAATGCGCAGCGCCGACACCGCGGCGAGCCTGAGCTTGACGCGATCGATTTTCTTGAACTGCTGCGCGGCAAGATGGCCGCGATGCAGATGAACGACGACCTGTTGCATCGCGCGGTCAATGAGGGCTTTTCCGGCGGTGAAAAGAAGCGCAATGAGATTCTGCAGATGGCAGTGCTCGAACCGAAGCTGGCGATTCTCGACGAAACCGATTCGGGCCTCGACATCGACGCGCTGCAGCTGGTTGCGAAAGGCGTGAACGCGATGCGCAGCCCGGAGCGTGCGATTGTGATGGTCACGCACTATCAGCGCTTGCTCGACCATATCGTGCCGGACTATGTGCACGTGCTGTCGCACGGCAGGATCGTGCGGTCGGGCACGCGCGAACTGGCGCTGCAACTCGAGCAACGCGGTTATGGCTGGCTGGTTGACGGCGCGGATGAACCGTCCGCATCCGCACAGGTGGCGGTATGAAAAACGAATCTCTCGACTCTCTGACGGAAATGTTTAGAGCGCTCGCGCCGACGTTGCCGGGCGCGGGGCTGCAATGGATGAATGAGCGGCGCTTGCGCGCCTTCGAACAGTTTCGCGTACAAGGGTTTCCCACCCGAGCGGATGAGGCGTGGAAATACACAAGCCTTGACGTATTGAACCGGAAGCAACTGCATTTCGTATCGGCGGCGGACTATCGAACTCGCGACGAAGCGGAGCGTCTGGTACGGACTCATGCGTTCGAAGATTCACATCGGCTGGTATTTGTCGATGGCGTGTGGGCGCCCGAATGGTCCGTTGTCGGCGCGCTGCCATCCGGCGTGTTCATCGGCAGCCTTGCAACCGCGCTGGAACAGATTCCGGAGCGCATCCGGACACTGTTCGCGGGCGAGCAATGGCCGGATGGCGTCGCCGCGTTTAATGCGGCATTTGCGCGAGACGGCTACGTGATGATCGTGCCGCCTGGCGTGACGCTCGACAAGCCGTTGCATGTGATGTTCATCGGCAGCGGCGAAAGCGATCTGGCCGTGCAGCCATTGAACCGGATCGTCGCGGGTTCGCATGCGCATTGCGCGGTGGTCGAACAGTACGTCGGCGATCACGATGACGGGTATTACACGAACGCGGTGACCCGTATCGACGCAGACGACCATGCGGACGTGCAGCACTACCGCGTGCAGCAGGAAGCGCCGAACGCCGTTCATACCGGAACGGTGATCGCGCAGCAGGGCGGCGCAAGCCGCTTCTCGTCCTACGCGTTTTCGTTCGGCGCCGCGCTGGCGCGTTCGACGATCATCGCGCAGCTCGCGGCGCCGGGCACGTCGACGACGCTCGATGGACTTTATGTCGGCGGCGGCAAGCAGCACCTCGACCACTACACGATGATCGATCATGCGCACCCGCAGTGCGCAAGCCGTGAGACTTATCGAGGCATACTCGATGGCAGCGCGCACGGCGTGTTCAACGGACGCATCGTCGTGCGTCAGGATGCGCAGAAGACCGACGCCGACCAGGCGAATCACAATCTGCTGCTGTCGCGCAGCGCCGAAATCGATACGAAGCCGCAACTGGAAATTTTTGCGGACGACGTGCGCTGCACGCACGGCACGACCGTCGGTCAGCTCGATGAAACGCAACTGTTCTATTTGCGCGCTCGCGGTATCGATGAACGCACGGCGCGTGCGCTGCTGACCTTCGCATTCGCGCGCGACGTGATCGATCGGGTGGCGATCGAGCCGCTGAAAGCGCGTCTTGAGGCCACGTTGCTCGCGCGGATGGCCGACGCACCCGCCGACGCGGGAGACGCATGATGAAACGCATCGACCTCGAACGCGAAGACAGGGTGCGGGTGTGGCGGCGCGACTTTCCGATTCTCGACACCCGTCCGAATGGCAAGCCGCTCGTCTATCTCGACAACGCGGCGACCACGCAAAAGCCGTTTCAAGTGATCGAAGCGCAGGCGAACTACTACCGCAGCACCAATTCGAATGTGCACCGCGGCGTTCACTGGCTGGCGGAGCGGGCCACCGACGCGTACGAACGCGCGCGCGCGACCGTGGCGAAGTTTATCAACGCCGCGCAGCCATCGGAAATCGTCTTCGTGCGCGGCACGACCGAGGCGATCAACCTGGTCGCGCATAGTTTTGCACGGCCGCGTTTGCAGGCGGGCGACGAGATTGTACTGACAACGATCGAGCATCACTCGAACATCGTGCCATGGCAGCTCGCATGCGAGCAGACCGGCGCGCGGCTGAAGGTCGTGCCGGTCGACGATAGCGGTACGCTCGATATCGAAGCATATGGGCGGCTGCTCGGCCCGCGCACGAAGCTCGTTGCGCTCGGCCATGTGTCGAATGCGCTCGGCACCGTGAATCCGGTCGGCACGCTGATTGAGCAGGCGCACGCGCGGGGCATTCCGGTGCTGCTCGATGGTGCGCAAGCGGTGGCGCATATGCCCGTGGATGTGCGTGCGCTCGATTGCGACTTCTACGCATTTTCCGGCCATAAGCTGTATGGGCCGACGGGGATCGGCGTGCTCTATGGCAAAGCCGCGTGGCTCGACGCGATGCCGCCGTGGCAGGGCGGCGGCGACATGATTCGCACCGTGTCGTTCGACAAGACCACCTACAACGACCTGCCATGGAAGTTCGAAGCGGGTACGCCGAATATTGCCGGTGCAATCGCGCTTGCGGTCGCGATCGACTATGTCGGTACGATCGGCTTCAGCGCGATCGAAGCGTGTGAGCATGCGTTGCTCGACTACGCAACGGCCGAACTGCAACGCGTCGATGGAGTGAGGTTGATCGGCAATGCGGTGCATAAGTCCGGCATTCTGTCGTTTGTCGTCGACGGTATTCACGCGCACGACGTCGGCTCGATCCTGAGCGATGCGGGCATCGCGGTACGCGCCGGCCACCACTGCGCGATGCCGGCGATGACGCGCTTCAAGGTTCCGGCAACGGTTCGCGCGTCGCTCGCGCTCTACAACACACACGAGGAAATCGATGCGCTGGTGAACGGGCTCACCCGCGTGAAGGAGTTATTCCGATCATGAGTGACATTCGAGATCTCTACCAGCAGGTGATCTTCGATCACTACCGCCGGCCGCACAACCACCACGACGTTGACCATGCGAGCCATACGGCGGAAGGCTATAACCCGTTGTGCGGCGACCGCGTCAAGCTTGCGCTGCGAGTCGAGGACGGCATCGTGACCGAGGTCGGCTTCGACGGCGAGGGCTGTGCGATTGCCACCGCGTCGGTGTCGATGATGACCGACCTGATCAAAGGCAAGACCGTGGCCGAGGCGGAGCAGTTGATCCAGCGCTTTCAGCGCATGGTGACGAGTGACCATGCGCCGGCGCAAAGCGACACCGAAGGACTTGGCAAGACAACGATTCTCGCTGGCGTGCGCGAATTTCCGGCACGCGTCAAATGCGCGATGCTTGCGTGGCGGACGTTGTCGGCCGCGTTGCAGCACAAGGAGCACTACGAAGAATGACGGCCACCGTTGAATCCTTTAGCGACGACAGCGCGCGCCCGCTGAAAGACCGGGTAATCGATGAATTGCGCACGCTGTACGACCCGGAAATACCGGTCAATATCTACGACCTCGGATTGATTTACGGCCTCGACGTCGATGAGGACGAAGGGCGCGTCGAGATCCGGATGACGTTGACCGCGCCCGCTTGTCCGGTCGCCGAAACATTTCCGTCGATGGTTGAGGAACAGGTGTTCACGCTGGCCGGCGTGCGCGAGGTGACGATCGAACTGGTGTGGGACCCACCCTGGACAAAAGCGCGGATGACCGAGGCGGCGCGGCTCGAGCTCGGGATGTTGTAACGGGCGGGCATAAACAACGGGCATAAACAACGGGCATCAGTTACGTCAGCGCGAACCTGCCGGCCTCGCCGCCGCGAGGCTCACGTGCGGTGCCAGGCCAGCCGCCCAGATTTTCCAGTGCCATTTCGCCAAGCATATCGATAAAGGCGGGAGCTTCGTTCAGGCAATCGATCCGGTGGAACGCCGTGCCGCCGAATTCGAGGAACGTGTCCCGTCCTTCGATGCCGATTTCTTCGATAGTTTCGATGCAATCCGCGGTGAAACCCGGGCAGAAGACATCCACGCGCGATGTCTGTTGATAACCGAGCTCCGCGAGCGTCTCGGCCGTCCCCGGTTCAAGCCACTTCTGATAACCGAAGCGTGACTGAAAGGTCACACGATACTGCTCCGGCCCAAGCCCGAGCGCGTCGGCCAGCAGCGAACCGGTGCGCAAGCACTGGGTGTAGTAAGGGTCGCCGAGTTCCGCTGTCCGCAAAGGCAGCCCGTGGAAGCTGAACAGCACCTGGTCGCCAGCGGCGAAGTCCGGCCGGCCGTGGATGTCCCAATACCGCTGGACCTGGCGCCGCAACGCGTCGATATAGCGGGCATCCGCATGATAATGATTGACGAAGCGCAGCGCCGGCTGATTCCTGATCTTCCTCAGCGCGGCGGCGATCTTGTCGAACGCGGTGGCCGTGGTCGACGCCGCGTATTGCGGGTACATCGGCATGATCAGAATGCGCTTTACACCGTTGGCGCGCAGCCGCGTGATGGCCGCGGCAATCGACGGATTGCCATAACGCATCGCATAGTCGACCATGATCGGCTTGCCGCGCTCGTCGAACCACGATTGCAGATCGCGCGCCTGCTGTTCGGTGTGCACTTTAAGCGGCGAGCCCGCCGACATCCAGACCGATTCATATTTCCTTGCCGACGAACGGCTGCGAAACGGCAACACGAGACCGTGCAGCACCGGTTGCCACAGCCATGCCGGCAACTCGACGACACGCGGGTCCGACAGGAACTCCGCGAGATACCGGCGCACATCCCGCGGCGACGGTGAATCGGGTGTGCCGAGATTGATCAGCAGCACAGCGGTGTCGGACGCATGCTTATCGTTGTGAGCTGCGGCGGGGCTGAGTTTGGAACGCATCGTGTTGACTCCGTCTGGCATCGCGAATGACATGTTGCGGAAGCGATCAATGCTGGCTTAGCGAATCGAGGAAGCGCTTCAACGCATGATTGAAGGCTTCCGGCTGTTCGAGCATCGGAAAGTGCGCAGCATGCTCGATGATCTCAAGCTGGCTGCCCCGTATGAGCGCGTTCAGTTTGCGCGACTCGACTAGCGGCGTAATGCGGTCTTCTCCGCCGACCATCACGAGCGTCGGCACATCGAGTTGTGCAAGCGCCGTGTGGTTGTCGATCGTGCCAAGCGACGCTACCGCCTCGCGGGCGACGAACTCAGGCGTCTGAGCCACTTCCTGTTCCGCCCAATGGATCAACGCGGCGGGGGTCGAGGGGCTGAACGAGCGCCGGGCGACCTGCTGACTTGCCGCGACGACACCCAGCCTGTCGATCGCCGAAAACACGTTATCGACCTGCACGTCCGGACCGAAACCATGCGACGTCGTATCGACCACTGCAAGCGCGCGCAAGCGCGCCGGATGCTTCAGCGCAAACTGCTGTGCAATCACACCGCCCATCGACAGTCCGACGAGCACTGCATCGCGCAACTCGAATTGCTCGAACATATGTTCAAGATCGGCGACGAATGCATCGATGGTGTAGGCACGCTGCTTCGGACTCGGTGAAATGCCGTGGCCTGGCAGGTTGGGGCGGATCACGCGATAGCCGGCCGAAAATGCATCAACCTGCTCCCGCCAGAATTCAGCGGTCGTCGTGTAGCCGTGCAGGAGAATGAGCGGCGCGCCGGCGCCCGATACGCGGACGAGCATGTCGCCCGACTGGATGGTTTGAACGTCAAACATTTTGGGTCTCCATACTTCCTTTGCTTGCCTTAAGTGTTGCACTCAGGCGACTTGTCTTCAATCGATTCGCACCGGCGCGCAAAGCCAAACCCACTTCATTTTCTGCCAGTGGTACGCACGATCGCGGTGACGATAGCCGCCACGCGCATGGCCGTTTTTCAGTCGTGACGTGCGTGTCAGCCAGCAAGCCAGGCGAAATGAAAAAAAGCCATTGCGTTCAGACAATCCCCAGTGCGAATTCTAAAAAGATCCATGCATACGTGAGCGGACAATCGAAAGCGGCGCCTCGCCGGCGCTGCAGGCACTCACGAAAGACTCAGGCAGGCTCTCACCAAGGAGAAAGCGATGGGCGGCGTCATTGCAGGCATCAAGATCCCCGACAGCAAGATGGCTAAAGAGGCAACCGAACTGGTTCGCGATACTGAATCTGATCTGCTGTTTCATCACTCGACTCGTGTGTTTCTGTTCGGCGCGCTGACGGGTGAACGCAAGAAGATCAAGTACGACGCGGAACTGCTCTATATAGGCGGCATGTTTCACGATATGGGACTCACACAGAAATACCGCAGTTCGCAGAACCGCTTCGAAGTGGACAGTGCGAATGCCGCAGCCGACTTTCTGCGCCAGCATGGCATCGCGGAAACAGATGTGGAACTCGTCTGGGATGCGATCGCGCTGCACACGACGCCGGGCATTCCGCCGTTCAAGAAGCCGGTGGTCCAACTGGTGACGGCCGGCGTCGAAATGGACGTGCTCGGTTTTGCGTACGACGAGTTCACTGAAGAAGCACGACAGCAAGTGGTCGCTGCGTATCCGCGCGCGCCGAACTTCAAGGAGCAGATCATCGGCGCGTTTTACGACGGCATGAAGCACCGTCCTGACTCGACCTTCGGCACCGTCAACGACGATGTGCTCGCGTTGAAGGACCCGACGTTCCGGCGTCTGAACTTCTGCAGCATCATTCTCGGCAATGCGTGGGTCGACGATCGTCACGGCATCCATTGCAACGATCCGTCGCACAAGCACGGGTAGCAGCGCGGAAGGCGCTGCGCGGCGGTGCGTCGTGTATGACGCACCGCTTTGGCATCCCCACTTTCGCGACCACCGGGACGCCCAGACCGTGAGTCGAAATGAGCCTCGTGCCTGCAACGGTATTGGAAATACCAGACGAGACGGACTGTTTGCCAACGCGCAAAAAGGCGTTGGCGCAGCGCGCTTTAGTGCCCCCGCGGCCTTGTACTGAAGAAATCAACGAATGCACGAATGCGTGCAGGCAACAGCGCGCGGTGAGACATCAGCAGGTTGACCTCGATTGCTTCCGGTGGCCACTCGCACATCACTTTCACGAGGGCGCGGAGATCAACATCAGCGCCAACCTGAACGTCAGGCAAGAGCGCGAGGCCGAGGCCTGATAGCGTCAGTTGGCGCAGCACCGCGAGGCTATTCACCCACATGTTGCCGGACACGTTGGGGGTCAACTGTTCGCTGTCGCGTGCGAACGTCCACGGCTCGTTCGAGTTAGGTTGATCGCCGAGCAACAGACAGTTGTGCGCGGCGAGATCGTCCGGATGCTCAGGGACGCCGTGCCGTTGCAGGTAGGCCGGGCTTGCATAGAGTCCGCGCGTGAGCATGCAGAGTCGGCGCACGATCAGTTCCGACTGCGGCACCTCGCCGGTCTTGATCCACACGTCGACGTCGCTTGCAATGAGTTCCACGAGTCGGCTGCCGGGGCCTGCGTGAATCTCCATCGTAATGCCCGGATATCGTTCGATGAAGTCGGCGAACCAGGCGGCGAAGCAGCGTGCGCCCAGTTCGGCCGGAATCGCGATACGCAACCGTCCGCTCGGCGAGCGGCGCTGTTCGCCGACCATCTGTTCGGCTGATGCAATGTCTTCGATCACGCGTACGCAGCGCTCGAAGTAGGCCTTACCGATCTCGGTCGGATACAGCTTGCGCGTGCTGCGCTTGACGAGCTGAACACCGAGCTCTTCTTCCATCTTCGCGATGCGCCGGCTTCCCGACGACTTTGGAATATCAAGCTGAAGAGCCGCCTTGGTCAGGCTTCCGTGACGCAACACTTCGACAAAAAGGCGCATATCGACGACTTCGATGCTCATTCGTTCCTCCGATCCGGGGTGGGCGCGACGACTGGATCGCCTGTCACCGGGCGGGTGGTCACGCCGGTTTGAATGCAGTTCCCATGCGCGAGCGGCCAGTTGTGCGGCCGGCTTACCTTGGATACTCGCAAGACAGAGATCGACGAAATCGTTTTTGTCAACAAATATAGCTTTTTAGAGAAGAATTTCAAGCATCGCTGAAAGGGGATGACGAAATCGTTTCCTATCGGAATAGGGCGAGTCAGAATCTATAGTTACTTCCCGTTTGCAACGTTGAGTTCGATGTCGTAGCGCGGGGGGGATAAGCGATAACTGAAATACCCAACCCGATACGAAAAGAATATCGGGTAAGAAGCCGTCGTCCACGTCCGTCTCCGTCAAGTCGACCACGCCGCCTTCCGCAATGGTGGCGACACTCAAACATTAAACTTTCGGTATTCGTGCGGCGCTGCCACGCCACGGCTTTACCATCCTAAGCCTCGACCAGAACAACGCAGTCGCCGGTAACGGCATACGGTCGTGTTGCCCGCCACCGTGGCTCACTTCCATTCGAGGACTTCCATGCGAGCACAAGTAAACGGCACTCATCTCTACTTCGATATCGACGGCAGCGGCCTGCGTGCATCGCCCACGCATCTTGCCGACAAACCTACCGTCTTCGCGCTGCATGGCGGCCTCGGTTTCGACCACGCCTATCTGCGCGATGGGATCGGCCCGCTGCGTGACGACGCGCAGGTGATCTATGTCGACATGCGCGGTCAGGGGCGCTCGGGGCGGCCGGAACTGATCACGTGCACGCTCGAGCAAATGGCCGACGACATCGCCGCGCTCTGCGAGCTGCTCGAAATCAAGCGTGCGTTCATGCTTGGCCACTCCGCGGGCGGCTTCGTCGCGATGCATGTGGCGTTGCGCCATCCGGCGCTCGTGCAAGGGCTGATTCTGTGCGGCTCGTCGCCCACTGTGAAACCGCTGCCGGACGACGGCGAGCCGGCGCCGACGCTCGCATCGCGCGGCAATCCTGAAGCGCTTGCGGTGATGGCGCGCCTTGGGAGCGGTGACATCACGCAGCAGACGATGGACGACTTCGCCCGGCTCGTCGGGCCACTGCACACTGCGCCGTCGCACCCCGACGTGTTCAAGCGCGTCTTCGGCACGACCACCACGACGCTCGACATGATCCGGCATTTCATGCACTCGATTGCCCCGTCATACGATCTGCGCGCGGAGCTGCACCGTATCGCGGCGCCGACGCTTGCAATCGTCGGCCGCCACGACTGGGTATGCCCGCCGCGCGCGAGCCGCGCGATTGCACGCGGCATTCCGGGCGCACAGCTCGTCGAATTCGACGACGCGGGCCATTTTGTGTTTTCCGAAGAGCGCGAGATGTTTCTCGAGGTCGTAACCGGGTTTCTGAACAAACACGCGTCGCGTACGTCGTAAGCGTGGCGAGAAAATTTTCTTGCACCGGTGCCACCTTTCTTTACCGGGTTCCTCCTGACACGAATTTCGAAGATCTTTGCGAGAGGCGCAGTGTCTTCATGAAACGCTCAGATGCGGGTCATTAAAAGCCCTCCGTTACGCTTGCTTCGCGTGATGAATGCGCTTGATCGCTTCGGCCACGCCTTTGCCGTAGGCCGGATCGGCCTTCGAGCAATGCTCGATGTGCAACTGCTGGACCGCGTCGGTGGTGCCGATCATCGCGCGCGCGGTATTGTCGAAGAGTCGCTGCTGCTCATCGGGCTTCATCAGACGGAACAGATCGCCCGGTTGCGAGAAATAGTCGTCATCGACGCGATGATTCCAGTGATCGGCGGCACCTTCGATCGACAGCGGCGGTTCCCCGAAGTCGGGTTGATCGAGCCATTCGCCGGTCGTATTCGGGTTATAAGGGGTCGCGCCGCCGCTATTGCCATCGACGCGGCAGAGGCCATCGCGATGGTAGCTGTGCACATGCTTCGCGCCGCGCGGCGCATTGACCGGAATCTGCCAGTAGTTCACCGTCAGACGATAACGTTGTGCGTCCGCGTAGGAGAAGAGGCGGCCTTGCAGCATCTTGTCCGGTGAAAAGCTGATGCCCGGCACGATCACATGCGGAGAGAATGCCGCCTGTTCGACATCCTGAAAGAAGTTTTCCGGATTGCGGTTCAGTTCCATCACGCCGACTTCCTGCAATGGATAGTCCTTCTTCGGCCACACCTTGGTCAGATCGAACGGGTTAAGGCGATACGATCCGGCGTCTTTTTCGGGCATGATCTGTACGTACAGCGTCCAGCGGGGGAACTCGCCGCGCTCGATCGCCGCGTGCAGGTCGCGCTGGTTCGCCTCGCGGTCCTTCGCGGTGATCGATTCGGCCTCGGCGTCGGTGAGGTTCTGAATACCTTGCTGAGTGAGGAAATGGAACTTGACCCAGAATCGCTCGTTCTGCGCGTTGAGCAGGCTATAGGTGTGACTGCCGAAACCGTGCATATGCCGCCATGATTTCGGTATGCCGCGATCGCTCATCGTGATCGTCACCTGATGCAGCGATTCGGTAATCTGGGTGAAGTAGTCCCACTGACTTTGTGCACTGCGCAGGCCGGTGCGCGGATCGCGTTTGACCGCATGATTCAGGTCCGGGAATTTCAGCGGATCGCGGTGAAAGAACACCGGTGTGTTGTTTCCGACCAGGTCCCAGTTGCCTTCTTCAGTGTAGAACTTCAGCGCGAAGCCGCGAATGTCGCGCTCATGGTCGGCGGCGCCGCGCTCGCCCGCGACGGTCGAGAATCGCGCGAACATCTCGGTCTGCTTGCCGATCTGCGAAAGGAGCTTCGCTCTCGTGTACTTCGTAATGTCGTGCGTCACGGTAAAGGTGCCGAAAGCGCCCGCTCCCTTGGCGTGCATGCGGCGCTCAGGAATCACCTCGCGGTCGAAGTGCGCAAGCTTCTCGAGAAGCCAGACATCTTGCAGTAGAGCGGGGCCGCGAGGTCCGGCGGTCTGGGTGTTCTGGTTGTCGGGTACGGGTGCGCCGAATGCCGTGGTCAGCTTATTCATGAATGCCCTCCTGGGGTGTGCGGCGGCATGCGTGGCACCGCCGGTTGATAGGATGGTTAATCGAATGAAGGCTGACCGGAAGTTCAGCGAGCCTTGGTCTACGGATCTCGACGCATGCGGATGGGGACAGCGGAGATGACGGAAGAGGCACGGGTCGAGCAGGTGAGTTGCTGTCGATGTTCGGTTAAAGATACGCGCTAACACAATCCATCAAGCAACATCAGGAGGACAACATAAAAGCTGTTCGGTGAAACTGCAAGCGCAGTCGGGGAAAGTCAGGAACGACGGGCCGCCAGCGAACCATCTTTGGCAGATTTGATAAAGAAGCGGACCGCTTCGCGAAGGGAATTCGACAGTGCAGCAGGATCAGGCCGTGTGAATCGGAAAGCGACCGTGCGAAAACGGTAGCGCGGCCCTCACACACGGTAGTGTCAGATGCGCGGTGCTCGACTACGTCTGTTCAGCCGTCCTGTTGCGCACTGCTTTGTGGCTCGCCGCATACTCACGCGGCGTCATGCCATAGCGAGCCTTGAACACGCGGCTGAAGTGAGCATAGTTCGTAAAGCCGCACTGATACGCAATCGCCTGGATGTTGCCATGCGACGTATCGGCGCGCAGCCGCCGCGCCGCGCGCTCGATGCGCAGCGACCACGCATGGCGCATGACCGACAGCCCGCTGCCATGCAACGCGCGCGTGAGGCTGCTGGTCGACATGTTCAGCTCGGCGGCGATGCGCTCGACGCTCAGATCGGGGTCGCCGATATAGCGGGAGATCAGCTGTTTCGTGCGCAGCACGATGGACGGCGTCGAACGGCCGGCATGGGTGACGCCAGGGTCGTTGACCAGTACGTCCACCAGATCGACGCACTGCTCGCCAAACCGGGCGAGGGTTGCTTCGCTGGCCTTGCCTGCCTGCGAGGCCAGATGCAATACAAAGTCGCGCACCGCACAGACATCCGGCGACGCGGTATCCGGACGGCAAATCATCGGAAAGTGGTTGGGTAACCCACGCTCCTGCAATGCCGACCTCGGAATGCGCAGTATCGACATGCACGTCCGTTCGCGCACCGACGCGCCGTGCCAGACCGTTGGGTCGACCAGGGCCACGTCGCCCGGCCCGAAACTCATGGTCTGCCCACCGCGCGGTTTGATCCATCTCGTGCCGCTCCTGACCACTTGCACAAACAGATCCCCATCGTCCCCGTGATGCAGGATGGGCGCGGTTGATTGCCACGCGATATCGAGGTTCACGATGACGCTCGAGCCGGCGCGCGCACTGTCGTGCGTTGACGCACCAGCGTGAGGAGAATCAAACTGGTACTGCAGGCCGATCGACGACATCATGTCGATCCATTCGTCACGACCCATTGGCACGCCATTCCAGGTGTTCTCGTCAGCTCTCTGGATCATGGTAAGACATCCTTTTCAAAAACGGTGCGTCGTGCGTCGACGACGAGGCTACGCGTTTCATCCAACGTCCGACCGATCAACTTTATTCCCCCTCACAACCGCGTTTTCACTTTTTGCGATTTGATCAAGGAAGCAGGAATAGTCGCGATGCTTGCAATGATTGGCATCACGCTTAGGGAACGGGGTGTATGTCCGAATTCGCGCTAGATATAAGCTAAAGGACGTCGTTAAGCGTATTCATGGACAACCCATCGCACTACAGATTTACTGACACCCATGGCCTATTCAATGAAAACCGTGAAATACAGACTAGATAGCTAACCGCATAGTGATGGCTGTCTGAAGATCGATTGTCAGTTTCTGTCTATGCGTCTGCTTCGTTGGCGTTCGAATACATCGTAAGTTTATCGATCACCTCGTGAGGACGATGAAATGGAGGCGCACGTATCGCCATTATTTCGTCGAGCCCGCGTCGCTGTCTCAGCCGCCGCTCCACCCCCTACGCACCTTTTCGAGGATTCGATGGAAAAAAATTTTAAGCGCCGAGAATTTATTCAAGCCGCGTTAGCATCGGTCGCCGCGTTAAGCACGCCGCTGGCTCAGGCCGGTCCGCGCGTTCCCGAGCACGAAACAGAAATCGAGGCTTTGGTCATAGGTAGTGGATTCGGCGGCGCGGTGGCGTCGCTGCGACTCGGCGAAGCACGCGTCGAAACGATTGTGCTCGAGCGTGGCAAGCGCTGGCCGATCACGCCGGCCGGGAATACGTTCAGTTCGATCGTCGCGCCCGACGGCCGTTCGACCTGGCTTAGCCCAAGCACCATCCTGCCCGCACCGTTTTCCCCAACGCCGATCGATGTTTTTACAGGGGTATTCGATCGCAAGATTGGCAACGGTATGACAGCTTATTTCGGCGCAGGCGTCGGAGGCGGTTCGCTTATCTACGGTGCAATCACGATCCAGCCGGACAAACGCAACTTCTACCAGGTGTTTCCGCGCGAGGTTGACTATGACACGCTGGACCGGACCTACTACCCGCGCGTGAAACGCATGCTCGCCGCGACGCCGATTCCTGACGACATCCTCGCGTCCGACGCGTACCTGTCGAGCCGCCTGCTGAAACAGCAGGCTGAAAAAGCCGGATTGAACGTTGTTAAGCCTGATATCGCGATAGATTGGAATACCGTGCGCGATGAGATGCGAGGACGGCGAGTGGCTTCAATCATCGCCGGCGAAGTGTATTACGGAACCAACAGCGGCGCGAAGAACAGCCTTGACCGAAACTATTTGCGCCAGGCGGAAGAGACCGGCTATGTGCGAATCGAGCCGCTGCATGTCGTCACGGCGATCGAGGAGGCCGGCAGCGACAAATACCGTGTGCGGGTTGACGAGATCGACGAACGCGGCAACGTGCTGAGGAAAAAGATCTATCTGTGCCGTTATCTGTTTCTCGCGGCGGGGTCGGTGGGCACCACCGAGCTGCTGGTCCGTGCGCGGGCGACCAGCAAATTGCCCCGTCTGAACGATACGGTCGGCAGATACTGGGGTACGAATGGCGATTCGAACGCGGTCATGGTCAATGGCGTCCTGACGAACATCAATCTGGGGTCGCCCGGTGTGGTCGCAGTTCAGGACTTCACGAAGGACGGCGTCCCTCTACTGCTCGAAACATTTCAGGCGCTACCGTTGCCGCCCAACCTTCTCGCGGTACTCGGGCTCGCTATCACGAAGCCGGAAGGATACTTCTCCTACAACCGTGCGAAGGACACTGTCGAGCTCAACTGGCCAGCCGGTTCCCGTAACAATGCGCAGATTGCCAAGGCACTCACGGATGTCTACAACCGACTGAACGATGCGAACGGTACGATTCTCGCCGCGCCGATCGATCAGACTTTTACCGCTCACCCTTGTGGTGGCGCGGTAATCGGTCAGACCTGCGATGAGAACGGCGAGGTGTTCGGTTGCCGAAATCTGTTTGTGATGGACGGCGCGTTGATTCCGGGCTCTGCGGGATGCACGAACCCTTCGATGACGATTGCCGCGTTGGCCGAGCACAACATGGACCGCTTTCTCGACGGACGCCACGGACGATAAGTCATAAGCGTTTGCGCCGTTGAAGGTCACGCACCGCGGAACATGCGTGTGCGATCAGGCAAGCGGAATCTGCACGTTGAGCACGGTCGCGTTGCCGGTCGCGCTCAACGTCAGGGTTCCGCTGTGCCGTGCGACGCGCGCGCGCATGCTTCGCAGCCCTACGCCTTGTGGTGCGACAGCATGCGTTGTATCGAAGCCGATGCCATTGTCGGCAATGACGATATCGAGCATCCGCCCGTCCATGCTCAACGCGATATCGACGCGCGTCGCGCGGCTATGTTTGAGCACGTTGGTGACCCCTTCCTGCAACACGCGCATCACGTCGAGGCCGACCGACGCCGGCATGTGCGCGTTCGCAACGCTGTGAATCTTCCAGTAACAGTCGATTCCCCGGTGCTCGAGCAGTTGCGCCAACCGGTGGCGCAGCGGGGCAATCCATTCGTCGATTGGCTCGGCGTCGGGTTGCGCTCGCGTCGCGGACTCGATAATGATGCGCAGATCGTCACGCAGCGCTTTCAGCAGAGAAAGGAACCGCTCGGCCGGTATCGCGTGCGGCGTCTGTTCGAGTGCGGCAATATGGCTGACCAGCATCCCGCCAAGCCCATCGTGCAGGTCATGCGCAAGGCTCGCGCGTTCGTTGATGCGCGCCTGCGTCACGTCCGCCGCGTGCTGGTCGCGCACGCTCAGCGTCGCCTCGCGTTGTGCGTATTCGGCCCGCGAAGCGAGTTCAGCGTCGAACCGGTCGGCACGCGCGAGCGCGGCTGCGAAGCGGCGCGCAAGCAGGATCGCCATCATGATCGTCAGCAGTTGGGAAGCGGGTGCCGCATAGCGCAGCGCATCGTTGGCAACGGCCGCCGGGATGAACAGATCGTGCACGCCGGCGACGACGCAACCGGTCATGCACAACGCGAGCAGCGCAAGCTCACCGTGGCGATTGCGTAGCGCAAAGCAGATCAGCGAAGCACAACTGATGACCGAAACGCACACCGATGCGGCAGCGAGAAGCGCGCGTATCTCGTGGAGATAAGCGTGCGGCGCGCCGGTCATGGCAGCGACGCCGGTCGCGACGGCGACCCACAATACGGTTTCGGGCAACTGCCGCCGCCGTCCGCAAAGTCGAGCGACAAAGCTGGCCAGGCACGCGCTGCATATCAGCAGCGCGACCGAATTGAAGCGTGCGCTTGCGTCGATTGTCGCGAATGGCCACGGGTCGGTGGCAAGCTGGTTCGACACATAGGTAAACCAGGCAAGCGCGGTCAGGCTGAACCAGCCGTAAGCACTCTCTTGCGGACGCATCAGCCAGATGAGCGCGAACAGACATCCGAGCACGCCGGTCGCGGTCAGTCCAATAAGTGGGAGATTACGCCGCAACGAAGGCAGCGACTCTTCCCGCGCCGGCAACGCGGTTGGATCATCGATGACGAGAAACACCACGCCAGACCCGACATCAGACACAACCCGCGGCACAAACTCCGGCGCAGCGCTGATCCGATACACCGCGAGCGCGGACGTGCGCATCATTGTCGCCTGCTGCACGCGCCACCCGGGTGAGCGCGCGGCATCAACGCGCGGCGCGTGCGCGGCCTGACCGGCCGATGCCACACCGCCGCAAAGCGCGACGACCCAGATCAGGGCAACAAGCCATGCGTACGCGCTTCGAAAATGGCCTGAGTGCGCGAGTTCACCGCCAGCTTCTTGTAGATATTTTTGATGTGACATTCGACCGTCAGCCTGGACAAGGACAACAGCCCGGATATCTCCCGATTCGTTAGCCCCTTGCCCACCAGTCCAAGCACCTCGATTTCTCGACGGCTAAGTGGAGCGGCCGGGATCGCGTGCTGCGTAGCGTCTCCCGAGCCGCGCAAAAGGGATGTGGCGGAACCGGCCAGGGCAAGAATGTGCTTCGCGATGAATGGGTCGATCGGCGCGCCGCCACGCAGCGCACTGCGAATCGACAGCGTGATTTCGATCTCGTCGCGCTCCTTGAGCAGATAGCCGGTCGCGCCGGCTTGCAGCGCGGAGAGGATCGTATGCGGTGAACGCCACGCGGAGATTACCAGAATCGGCAGTGCGGGATCTTTAGCGTAGAGCTTGTGAATCAGGTCGATGCCATTGCCGTCCGGCAGCCCGCAATCGACCAGCGCCATCGCGAAGCGTTGGCTGCCGAGCAACCCGTCGGCCTCGGCGAGTGTTTCGGCGAACCACAACGCGTCGTCGCCATAGCCGAGCGTCGCGAGAATGCCGCGCAACCTGACCTGCATCGCCGGGTCGTCCTCCACAACGAGCAGCGGACGCGGCAGCGTCGGCTCGCGAGTTTCGAATGATGGTTGAGTCATGGTCGGATCAGTCATCGGCATGCGTGGCCCCGTTGCATGCAGTCAGCCGATTAAGGAGGGCTTGCGAGCCTGGCATAAATGCATGTCCGCCAAAATACCTGAAAACAGGTAGGCTGAGTTCGAAAACCCTGCGCGGGCCGTTGCTGCCACTGCTGACGGATACCTAATTCCAGGTATTGCCGTTATCGCAGCACTCCGATTAAATGCCGACAAAATTCTTCGAAACACTCGTGAATATCAGCGCTCCGCACGATATGCGCGAAGCGTGAAGCAATTCAATTCGTTGCTGAATCGCCGCTGCCCCGACCTGGGCAATTTATCGGCACGCAACGGATTGCGGGGGCGAGCGCAAGCATCACGCTACCAGCGCTCGACAAGCGGCCTCACATGTCGCATTTCAATTGCGAGGCGCTCCGCCCTGACAGCAGGTGGGTAGCTTGACGATAGGAGCGTTTGAAATTCGCGCATGACCTCGATGCGCTCGCCGCGCTTGCCGCGGTCGCGAGCGGGGCAGCGCATACACATTCTTTCTTGCATTTTGCGGATGGCTTGCGTCTGTCCTCGCTCGCACGTGCGATGTGCGAGGGGGGCGCTTTTTCCAAAACGTATCAGGGGTTCCCGGAGATCCTTCCATGTCCAACAGCCTGCAAAAGTGGATTGGGCGCAATCGCCCGCCGCGTGTCCAGATCACCTATGACGTCGAAATCGGCGATGCCGTCGAGAAGCGCGAACTGCCGCTCGTCGTCGGCCTGCTTGCCGATCTGTCGGGCCAGCCCGCCGAACCGCTGCCGAAGCTCAAGGAACGCCGCTTCGTCGAGATCGACCGCGACAACTTCGACGAGATCATGGGCAAGATCCGCCCGCGTCTGGACCTGTCGGTGCCCGACACCGCGAAAGGCGAAGGTAACCTGAAGGTCGAACTGCACTTCAGCGAGTTCGCCGACTTTCATCCCGAGAACATCGTGAACCAGGTGCCGCGTCTTGCGAAGCTGCTCGAAGCGCGTCAGCAATTGCGCGACCTGCTCGCGAAGCTCGACGGCAACGACGAACTCGACTCGATGCTCGACCGGATCATCCAGAGCACGGAAGAACTGAAGAAGGTGCAAAGCCTGGCCCAGGCCGGCGAGCCTGCCGCGGCCGGCACCGCCGCTGGCGAGCCCGCCGCGGGGAGCGCCGCGCCAGAGGCGGGCGCCGAGACCCCGTCGGCTTAACGTACCTGTCGTCAATCAACCGGTGTCCGGGCACAGCGCGGGCGCAAACCCCATTCAAAGGTGATGCACATGGCAAGCAAACAGGCGGCCGGAACGTCAGCCGCAACCCAGACTGAAAGCGTCGCAGGCGAACTGAGCCTGCTCGATCAGATCGTGCATGAAGGCAATATGGCGGTCGAGCCGTCGCAAAGCGGCTACGCGAAGAAGCTGATCGGCCAGCTCGCGTCGCAGATTCTCGACGAAGGGATGCGCACGAGCCCCGATAAGAGCGTGGTCGCGATGATCAACGAGCGGGTCGCCGAAATCGACGCAATGCTGACGGACCAGCTCAACGCGATCATGCACGATCCGGCGTTCCAGGCGCTCGAAGCGTCGTGGACCGGTCTGCACGACATGGTGTTCGGCACCGAGACGAGCGGCAACCTGAAGCTGCGCCTGCTCAACGTGGCGAAGAAGGAACTGCTGAAGGACCTCGAATCGGCGGTCGACCACGATATGAGCGTGCTCTTCAAGAAGGTCTACGAAGAAGAGTACGGCACGTTCGGCGGCCACCCGTATTCGCTGCTGATCGGCGACTACACGTTCGGCCGGCACCCGCAGGACATCGCGCTGCTCGAGCGCATCTCGCGCGTCGCGGCGGCCGCGCACGCGCCGTTCATCGCATCGGCGGCGCCGAGCCTGTTCGATCTGAAATCGTTTACGGAACTGGGCGTGACGCGCGATCTTTCAAAGATTTTCGAAAGCGCGGAGCTCACCACGTGGCGCAGCTTCCGCGAGACCGAGGACTCGCGCTACGTCGCGCTGGTGCTGCCGTCGTACGCGGCGCGCCTGCCGTATGGCACGAAGACCAAGCCGGTCGAAAGCTTCAACTTCGAGGAAGACGTCGACGGCACCGATCACGGCAAATATCTGTGGGCCAACTCGGCCTATCAGATGGGCCTGCGCATAACCGACGCGTTCGCCAACTTCGGCTGGTCGACCGCGATTCGCGGCGTGGAGGGCGGCGGCAGGGTAAACGGCATGGTCGCGCATACATACAAGACCGGCGAAGGCGACATCGCGCTCAAATGCCCGACCGAAGTGACGATCACCGATCGCCGCGAGAAGGAACTGAACGACCTCGGCTTTATCGCGCTGCTGAACTCGAAGGGCTCGAACATGGCCACCTTCTTCGGCGGCCAGACGACCAACAAGCCGAAGCTTTACAACAAGGACCTCGCGAACGCGAACGCGCATCTGTCGTCGCGTCTGCCGTACGTGCTCGCCGCGTCGCGCTTCGCGCACTACCTGAAGGTGATCATGCGCGACAAGGTCGGCAGCTTCCAGACCCGCGCGGACGTCGAAAACTACCTGAACAACTGGATTGCCGACTACGTGCTGATCAATCCGTCCGCGTCGCAGGTGCAGAAGGCGCGCTATCCGCTGGGCGAAGCCCGCGTCGACGTGACCGAAGTGCCGGGCAAGCCAGGCTCGTACCGCGCGACCTGCTTCCTGAAGCCGCACTTCCAGATGGAGGACCTGACCGCGTCGATCCGTCTGGTCGCCGAGTTGCCGGCCGCGGCGGCCTGAGCGACGTCGAGCGGCCCTGAGCCACCCATTGGATACCTGAACCGAGCCCATCATGGACACCATTCTTCTCGAACTGACCGACGTCAAGGGCAACTCGTTGCTCAAAGACCATTCGGACAAGATCATCGTCGACTCGTTTTCGATCAGCATGCAGTTGCCGGTCTCGAACGATCCGGCCAACACCGAACGCACGCTCGGCCGCGTGAATATTTCGGAGATGAGTTTTTCAAAGGCCACCGACCTGTCCACGCCTGCGCTGTACTCGGCGTGCTCGGCCGGCACGAAGCTCGGCGACGCGAGCGTGCTGATCGGCCGCAACGAAGGCGGCGCGTTCATGCTGCACATGAAATATGTGCTCAGCAACGCGATGGTGTCGACCATCTCGACGGGCGGCGGCGGTGGCGGCATGTCGGACAGCTTCACGCTGAACTTCACGAAGATCACCGCCGAATACACGCAGCAGAACACCGACTCGTCGAAGAAGGGCACGGCGCCGTTCGGTTGGGACCTGTCGACCAACACCGACGCCGCGCCGGCTAAGAGCTAAGCGGCGCAAGCCGCGTCAGCGCCGTGCGCGCCGCGTTGTCATGCCGGGAGTGAAAGCCGATGTCAGCCCTCGCCAGCGGTTCATCGATGTCGCTGTTCGACCGCGTTGCCGATGCCGATGCCGACGCGCGACGGCCGCTGGCCGATGCGCTGCGCGCATCGATTGAGCGGGATCTGGCGCGGCTGCTCAATACGCGCTCACGGCTTACGTTCGATCTGTTTGCGCAACGCGAAGGCACGGTGCTCGACTATGGCGTGCCGGACTTCACCGACCATTCGTTGCAATCGGGCGCGGACCGCGACGCGATCGCGGCCGCGGTCGCGCGGGCCATCGCGCTGTTCGAGCCGCGGCTGACGAAGGTCTCGGTCGGCTTTACCGGCACGGGTGGTGCGGGCGGCACGGGCGCGCCGCGTTTGGCGATCCGCGGTGAGATGCGTGCCGGCACCGCGGTGCATCACGTCGCCTTCGAACTCGCGCGCGCCGCGGCCGGCGCCGCCGATGCCCGCTGGGAGGCTCATGGCTGACGTCGTGCCGGACGACATCCTGCAGTACTACAAGCATGAACTCGCGTACCTGCGCACGCAGGGCGCCGATTTCGCGCGCCGCTACCCGAAGGTTGCGGCGCGCCTGGCGCTGCACGGCAACGAATCGCTCGATCCGCATACCGAGCGGCTGATCGAGGCGACCGCGTTTCTCGCCGCGCGGGTGCATCGCGACCTCGACCAGGCGTTTCCGCAGATCGCGGCGTCGCTGCTCGAAGGGGCGTGCCCATCGCTTGCGCAGCCGCTGCCGTCGATGACGATTGCGCAATTCGATCTCGATCCGGAGCAGGGCAAGGTGACCGCGGGCTTTCGTGTGCCGCGCCACACGGGCTTGCAGGCGCGCACCGAAACCGGCGACGTGTGCCGCTTCCGCACCGCTTGGGACACCGTACTGTGGCCGCTGAAAATCGTGCACGCGCGTTTTGCCGACGACGCGACGCTGAGGCTCACGCTGGAATGCGACGCGCAGGTCGATTTCGCCGAACTGGAACTGGCGAGCCTACGCATTCATTTGCATGGCGACTGGATGGTGACGATGCCGCTTTACGAGTTGCTGACGGCGGGCGTGTCCGATGTGTCGGTGCAGCCCGAAGGCGGCCGGCCGTCGCTGCTGCCGGCCGGCTCGTGGCGCGAAGTCGGGTATGCGCGCGAAGACAGCGTGCTGCCGCAGCCGGCGCACGCGCAGCCGGCCTACGGGCTGATGCAGGAGTATTTCGCGTTTCCGCGCAAGTTCCATTTCTTCGACCTGCACGGTCTGCGCGGCCGCATGGGGAGCGCCCGCTGCTGCGAGATCGCGCTGCACCTGCGGCATGCGCCGCACGGGCTCGCGACGCTTAACGCACAGCATTTCCGGCTGGGCGCGACGCCGATCGTCAATCTGTTCGCGCAGACCAGCGAGCCGATCGCGATCGATCACCGCCAGTTCGAATACCGGCTGGTCGCGGACCGGCAGCGCGAGGCCATCACCGAAATTCATTCGGTGACGTCGATGGTCGTGTCGGACCCGAACCAGCGGCATACGCGCGCGATTCCGAGCTTCGCGTCGGCGCAGCACGGCGACAAGGTGTACTGGTCCGCGCGCCGGGAGCACACGCTGCGCGGCAACATGGCGGGCACCGATATGTTCGTCAGCTTCATCGACGCGGACAACGCGACGGCGAGCACGACGACGCTGCCTGTCATCTACGCGAACGTGCTGTGCACGAACCGGCGGCTCGCCGAACATGTGCCGGCCGGCGCGCGACTGCTGGTCGAAAAGGTGTCGCAGAACGTGCATGTGCGCTGCCTGTACGAGCCGAGCGCCGCACGTAATCCGCCGCTGCACAGCGAAACCTTATGGCGCCTCGTGTCGCTGCTCACGCTGAACCATCAGTCGCTGGCGAGCGGCGCGACAGGCCGTGCGCAGCTGCAGGAACTGCTGCGGCTGTTCGCATCCGATAGCGCGCGCGAACAGGATCAGATACGCGGCGTAAAAAGCGTCGACACGCGCAGCGCGACCGCGCACGTCGGCACCGAAGCGTGGCGTGGCTACTGCCGTGGCACCGAGATCGCGCTCGAGTTCGATGCGGACGCATTTGCGGGCGGTTCGCCGTTGCTGATGGGGGCGGTGCTGGCGCGCTTCTTCGCGCTGTATACGACGGTCAACTCCTTTGTACGCTTGGTGGTGCGCCGTGGAGACGGGATATGGAAGCAATGGGAGCCGATGACAGGCTGTCAGCCGCTGCTTTGATCGTCGAGCTCACGCAGCACGCGCCCGGCTTCGATCTGTTCCAGGCGATCGCGCTGCTCGAACGGGCCGCGCCGCAGGCCGAGCCGCTCGGCACCGGCGATGGCGCGCGCGAAGCGGTGCGCCTGTCGGGCCATGTGTCGCTGGCGTTCGAGGCGAGCGATGTGCGCAGCGTACGGGAGAATCCGCCGCACGACGACGGCGCCGCGTTGCACGCGCTGGCGGCCGAAGCGCGCGGCGTGCCGCCGGTGACTTATACGCTGACCACGCCGGTGCTGACGCTGGCCGGCGCGAACGGGCCGCTGCCGATGCCGATTACCGAGCTGCTGCTCGAGCGCCGCGCGGCGCGCGACTTTGCGCTCGCGGATCTGCTCGACATCTTCAATCATCGTTTCCTGTCGTTTCTGTATCGCGGGCGCAAGAAGCACGCGCCCGGCCTGAACTGGCAATCGCCGCATGCGTCGGCGCTTGCCGCATGCCTCGACGCGCTCAGCAATCTCGGGCTGCACCGCGGCACGCCCGGATCGGGTCACGCGAGCGCCGGACGTCCGCGTGGGACGCAGCCGTGGCTGCGTCATGCGGGGCTGATGAGCGGCGCGCCGCGCTCGATGGCCGGGCTGGTCGCGCTGCTCGCCGATCGTCTCGGCTTACGGGTGACCGGCACGCAGTTTATCGGCGGTTGGCGCGCGGCCGACCGCGCGGATTCGACGCGGCTCGCGGGTTCGCGCCACGGCGTGCACGCAGCCGGCTCGCGCGTCGGCGGCGTGCAATTGCTGGGACGCCGCTGGTGGGATCAGGCCGCCGGTATCCGCATCGAGTTTCACGACTTGCCGCGCGCGCGCTTTACCGCGCTGCTGCCGGGCGGCGCTGACCACGAACTCGCGCTGTGGCTGATCCGCAGTCATCTGCAGGAGGACTTCGACGTGCAGTTCATGCTGTATCCGGCGCCGCAGACAGTCGCGTGCGCGGTGGGCGGCAAGACAGCGGCGCGGCTCGGCTGGACGTCGTGGCTGGCGGGCGCGCGTGCGGCGGGCGTGACAGCGGAAACGGGAGCGGCAGCGAGTGCTGCCCAAGGGCTGCTGTCCGACGGCCGCATGGGTTCTGTGCGCAGTCGCGCCCAGCCGGCGCTCGCGCCGGTGCGCTGTGCCGCGCGTGCGAGCGGCGCAGCGGCGCGGCCGCACCGCTGATCCTTGACGCGCGACGCGACCACGACGAATCCCAATACGACACAAGTACCAAGCAAGCACCAAGCAAGCACCACGAAACGACGACGCCTGACGAGGAAACCGCCGCATGGACATCGATATCCGCACGCTGCTGAGCCGGCTCAATCCCGCATGCCGTCATGCGATGGAGCAGGCTGCGCAGTCGTGCGTGCGGCAAACGCACTACAACGTCGACGTCGAGCATCTGCTGGTCGCGCTGATCGAAACCGATGCCCCCGATCTGCGCGCGATACTTGCGCATTTCGACCTCAGCGTCGAAGCCGTCGCTGCGCAGTTGCAAAAGGCAATCGACCAGTTCAAACGCGGCAATGGCCGCACGCCCGCACTGTCGCCGAATTTCACGCCGCTGCTGCAGGAGGCGTGGCTGATGAGTTCGATGCTGCTCGGCGAGCAGCAGGTGCGCTCGGGCACGCTGGTGCTGGCACTGCTGGAGGTCGATAGCCTGCGCGGCCTGCTGCTCGAATCAGCGCCTGCGTTGCTGAAGATCCCGCGCGCGAGTCTGCGCGATGCGCTGCCGGCGCTGCTCGCCGATTCGCCCGAGGACACCGGCGGCGGCGCGCGCGAAAGTGGCGCGCCGGCTGGCGCATCAGCTGCGGTTGCCACGGCGCCGGCGCGCGCCATGCCGACCTTGTCGGGCGCCGGTGCCGGTCATGCGTCGCGCGAGGGCGCGCTCGAGCAATACACGCTCGACCTGACCGCGCTCGCGCGGCAAGGCGCGATCGATCCGATTCGCGGCCGCGACGGCGAGATCCGGCAATTGATCGACGTGCTGCTGCGGCGCCGCCAGAACAATCCAATCCTGACCGGTGAAGCGGGCGTCGGCAAGACGGCCGTCGTCGAAGGATTCGCGCAGCGGATCGTGCAGCGCGACGTGCCGCCGGCGCTCGCGAACGTGTCGGTGCGCTCGCTCGATCTCGCGCTGTTGCAGGCGGGCGCGGGCATCAAAGGGGAGTTCGAGAACCGGCTGAAGTCGGTGATCGCCGAGGTCAAGGCGTCGCCGACGCCGGTGATCCTGTTTATCGACGAAGCGCATCAACTGATCGGCGCGGGCGGCAGCGAAGGTCAGGGCGATGCCGCGAATATGCTGAAGCCCGCGCTCGCGCGCGGCGAACTGCGCACGATCGCGGCGACCACGTGGGCCGAATACAAAAAGTATGTCGAGCGCGACCCGGCGCTCGCGCGGCGTTTTCAGGTGGTCAAGGTCGAAGAGCCGAGTGAGGCAGTCGCGATCGACATGCTGCGCGGCATGGTGCAAAAGCTCGAAGCCCATCACGGCGTGGAAATTCTCGACGAAGCAGTGCGCGAGGCCGTGAAGCTGTCGCACCGCTATATCTCGGGCCGGCAATTGCCCGACAAGGCGATCAGTGTGCTCGACACCGCTTGCGCACGCGTCGCGATCGGCCAGAGCGGTGTGCCGGAAGAGGTCGAAGCGCTCAGCCGCGCGATCGAGACCGCGGAAAATCATCTGCGTATCTTGCGTCACGAAAGCGCGACCGGCGCCGAGCGCGCCGATGCGATCGCCGCGCGCGAACACCAGCTCGCCGACGACCGCACGCGCTATGCGCGGCTCGCCGACAAGCTCGCGACCGAAAAGCGCGCAGTGGCCGAAATTCTCGCGTGGCGGCGCAAGATCGCGCAGCATCTCGCGGCGGCGGAAAGCCCGAGCGGTGCAGGCAACGCCGATCACGATGACGAGAACGGCGCGCTCGACGATCAACCCGGCACGATCGGTCAGCACACGCTGGAAGTTGCCGAAGCGCTGGAAACCCCCGAAGACGACGAAGCGTCGCTTGCCGCCAACCTGGCGCGCCTCGAAAAAGGCCTCGAAGCCGTCCAGAACGACGAACCGCTGGTGCCGGTGTGCGTCGACTCGAACGTCGTCGCGAACGTGATCTCCGGCTGGACCGGCATCCCGGTCGGCCGCATGCTCGCCGATGAATTGCACACGGTGCTGTATCTGCAGGACAAGCTCGCGGAGCGCGTGGTCGGCCAGCACGAAGCGCTCGACACGATCGCCCGCCGCATTCGCACCTTCCGTGCGGACCTCGACGATCCGGGCAAACCGGTCGGCGTGTTTCTGCTGGTCGGCCCGAGCGGCGTCGGCAAGACCGAGACCGCGGCCGCGCTGGCCGACACGCTGTACGGCGGCGAGCGCAACATGATTACCGTCAATCTGTCCGAGTTTCAGGAAGCGCACAGCGTGTCCGGCTTGAAGGGTGCGCCGCCGGGCTACGTCGGCTATGGGCGCGGCGGCGTGCTGACCGAGGCGGTGCGGCGCCGGCCGTATAGCGTGGTGCTGCTCGACGAAATGGAAAAGGCGCATCCGGACGTGCTCGAACTATTCTTCCAGGTGTTCGACAAGGGCATGATGGAAGACGGCGAGGGCGTGCCGATCGACTTCAAGAACACGCTGATTCTGCTCACGTCGAACGCCGCTCAGGACGTGATTACCGACGCATGTCAGGGCGGCCGCCGCCCGCCGCCCGAGGCGCTGATCGAGCAGTTGCGGCCCGCGCTCGTGCGGCAATTCAGCCCCGCGTTTCTCGGCCGGCTGGTGCTGGTGCCGTACTACCCGCTCGGCGACGCGCAGATCGCGTCGATCGTCAAACTCAAGCTCGAACGGCTCGCGCAACGTTTCGCACGCAATCACCATGCGCCGCTAACCTGGGATGACGCGCTGGCGCAACTGATCATGCAGCGCTGCAAGGAAGTCGATAGCGGCGCGCGCAACGTCGATCACATTCTGACGCAGGCGGTGATGCCGGAGCTCGCGCGCCAGGTGCTCGAGCGCATTTCGATCGCGCGGCCATTTTCGGGCGTGCATCTCGGCGTGAGCGCGCAGGATGGCATCGAGTTCCGGTTCCGTTCTTCGGACGAGGCGTAACGGCTATGTCGACGGTCGCCGCCACTCAGACGCACTGCCTGCTGTCGGTCACGACGCCGCTCGGCGCCGATGTGCTGCTGCTCGACGGCTGCGCGGGGCGCGAAGCGATCTCGGAACTGTTTCAGTTCGATCTACGGATGCGCTCGACCAACAAGGCGCTCGATTTCAGCACAGTGGTCGGCGCGACCGCGACCGTCAAGCTGCAAGCCAAGGCAGGACCCGCGCGCTATCTGAGCGGCATCGTCACGCGCTTCGCAAGCGTCGGCACCGACGTGCAATACGGCCATTACTCGGCGACGCTCGCGCCGCAGCTGTGGCGCGCGACGCTCGGGCGCGATCGCGCGATCTATCAGAACAAGAGCGTGCCCGACATTGTGAAGGCGGTGCTCGGCACGTTCAATGTGACGTTCGCGGAGAAGCTGACCGGCACGTACGCGGCGCGCGACTACTGTGTGCAATACGACGAGAGCGCGTTTCAGTTCATCTCGCGGCTGATGGAAGAGGAAGGCATCTTCTACTTCTTCGAGTTTGCCGACGGCACGCACACGATGGTGCTCGCGGACAGCGTCGGCGCCCATCTGAAGGACACGAATAGCGCGACGTTGTATTGCACAGGCACAGCCGGCGTGGCCGCGAACATCGAGCGCCTCGGTACATTCGAAGTCGCGCAAGCGCTGGTCGCCGGCGACCATATGCTGGCCGACTACGACTTCGTGGCGGCCACCACCTCGCAGGCGCAGAAGCAGACCTCGGCAACCGGAGCGGGCGCAGGCGCGGACCTGTTGCGCTACACGTTTCCGGGCAAATACGCCGACGACGCGGATGGCGCGCGCAAGGCGGCAGTCCGCCTTGCCGCGCATACAGTCGGGCAGCACACCGGCCATGGCAGCGGCGAATGCTACAGCCTCGCGGCCGGTAAGTTCTTCACGCTGGCCGCGCATGCGAACGCGGCGCTCAATGTCGACTATGTGGTGCGCAGCGTGATGCACGACGCGACCAACGACACGTACCACAACCTGTTCGAGATCTTCCCGTATAGCGTGCCGTTCCGCGCGCCGTTCGTGACGCCGCTGCCGGTCGTGAACGGCACGCATACCGCGAAGGTGACCGGCTCGTCCGGCGAGGAAATCTGGACCGACAGCTATGGCCGCGTGAAGGTGAAATTCCACTGGGACCGCTCGGCCACCGCGAACGAAGATACGTCCTGCTGGGTGCGGGTATCGCAGGCGTGGGCCGGTCAGGGCTGGGGGCAGTTCATCCTGCCGCGCATCGGCCAGGAGGTGATCGTCAGTTATATCGACGGCGATCCGGACCGGCCGCTCGTCACGGGCTGCGTGTTCAACGGCGTCAACACGACGCCGGTGACGCTGCCCGGCTCGCAAACGCAAAGCGTGCTGCGCTCGCGCTCATCGAAGAACGGCCAGGCCGGCAATGAGATTCGCATGGAGGACAAGCTCAATTCGGAAGAGCTGTACCTGCATGCGCAGAAGGACATGAACGTCGCGATCGAGAACGCGCTGACGACGACCGTCGTGGGCGGTGCGCAAAAGCTCGTCGTTCAGCAGGGCGACCGCACGCTCGACGTGCAGACCGGCAAGGAGACGTACTCGGTCAAAGGCACGCGCTCGCTCGATATTACCGGCGACGAGACGCATACGAATCACGGCAAGTTCACGCAGACGACCGGCGGCGACTACACGCTGAAGATCACCGGCAACCTCGTGATCGAAGCGACCGGCACGGTCAGCATCAAATCCGGCACGTCGTTCGCGAACGAAGCGGGCACGTCGCTCGCGTTGAAGGCGGGCACGTCGCTGACCGCGCAGGGGACGACCGTCGAGCACAAGGCGTCGGCCACGCAGACGGTCGACGGCGGCGGGATGCTCGCGCTGAAGGGCGGCATCGTGAAACTGAACTGAACCGGACCTGCGACGCGATGAGCGAGACCTTGACCCAACCCTTTGCCTTTGGAGCCGCACCCGGTGCTGCGCCACGCGCCGCGACGGGCACGCACGCCGCCGCCGCTGCGACGGTTGTCGAGGAATGCGACGACGCGGGCCGCGTCGTGAGCCGCACGGAAATGATGAACGGCGTGCCGCATGGCGAGCTGGTGCGTTTCGGCCCGAACGGCGCGCCACTGTTGCACGCGCGCTATGTACATGGCGCGCTGTCGGGGCCGTTGCGCACCTTCGACGAACAGGGCCGTGTCGCGCATGAAGCGCACTACCTGAACGGCAAGCTGCATGGCGCGATGTCGCTGTATCAGGACGATCGTCTCGCCAGCCGTCAGCAGTATGCGGGCGGCGTGCTGCATGGAGAGAGCGTCGTCTACGCGGCGTCCGGGCTGGTGGTATCGAGGATGACTTACGAGGCCGGCGCGCTCGAGCGCGAAGCGGTCTTTATGCACGACGGTGTCGTGGTGCGCCGCGTGTCGTATCGCAAAGGGCTGATGGATGGCGACGCGCGCGACTACGCGCGCGACGGCACGCTCGCCCAGGCGGCGCCGTATCGGGCGAACCTGTTGCATGGAACGGTGCGGCGTTTCGCGCCGGATGGCAGCGTCGTCGAACAGCGCACCTATGCGCAAGGCAAGCCGCAAGGCGAATGGCGGCCGGTCCCCGCGCAACCGCCGGGCGCTCATGAGCAGGGTGGCGCGCCGCGCTTTGTCAGGCACCTGGAAAAGTGGGTAAGGGGGAGCGCATGAGCCTGCTCGTGACCGCGGGCGCGACCCTGCAATGCAGCTTCGGCGCGGCGCCGGCGCCGCTCTCGGTGTTGCCGGCCCACTGCGTGATGGCCGGCGCGCCGGCGGCCACGGTGATGGACAACGTGCCAATGATGAACGTGATGCCGTTCGGCGTATGCAGTTGCGCCGCGAACCCGACGGTCGCGGCGGCGACCGCGGCCGCGCTCGGTGTGCTGACGCCGATGCCGTGCGTGCCGGTCACCGCCGCGCCATGGGCGCCCGGCTCGCCGACCGTGATGATCGGCGGGATGCCGGCGCTGCAGAACGCTTCGCAACTGATGTGCACGTGGGGCGGCGTGATCACGGTGATCGCGCCGGCACAAGTGACGACGATGGTTCCCTGATGGTGACGCACGATGCAATACGTGTTCTCGATGACTTCGCGGATGGTGACGATTGCGCTCGGATGCGCGCTGCTGCTGGGCGTGCTGCTGTTCCTGCTTGGCATGCAGATCGGTGCGCGGCTGACCGCGCAGGCGCCTGCGCCAGCGCAGACGTTGTCGCAGTCGATGGCCGGCGCGTCATGGTCGGCGGCGGTCGTACCCGGGCGCGCGCTGGCCGCCGTTGCGGCGCCTGCGGCCGCGCCGGCGCCCGCGGCGGGTTATACATCCAGCCCCGCATCCAACGCCTCCGACACGCCGGACGCATCCGACATGTCCGAAGCGCCGGCTGCGCAGCCCACGGCCGTTGCGCCTGTCGTCGTGCCGACCACAGCCAATGCTGCGGATTCCGGTTCCTAGTCCTATGGAGAGTGTGACGTTCATGTTGTCTACGTTAGTTCTGCCTGCTGTGTTCCGATCCGGCCGCGCGCCGCGAGCCTTGTCGCGCATCGCGCGGTTCCGCATGTTATTCGCCATGTTGTTCGGTGCGCTGCTTGCCGTGATGCTCGTCGTCGCGCGACCCGCGTTTGCTGCCGCGCCGGCCGCGAATGCGCCCGCCAATGCGGCGACGAATGCGACGAACGCACCGCATACGGCAACGCCGGTCGTCGCGGTGCCCAATCCGGCCGCCTCCGCGGCAGGCAGCGCCGCGACGCTGACCTCGACCGGCCTCATGCAGATGCCCGACGGCCGGCTGCTGGCGCCGGAGTTCGCGCGGATCGTGCAGCGCGGCGAACTGATTGTCGCGGTGCTGAGCGTCGATCAGCCGCCGTTCTTCGAGGAGCGCAACGGTCAGCTGAGCGGACTCGACATCGATCTGGCGAAAGAAATCGCCGCGAAGCTCGGCGTGAAGGTGCGCTTCAACCGCGACGCGAACACCTTCGACGGCGTGGTCGATCTGCTTGCGCGCGGCTATGCGGACATCGCGGTCAGCAAGCTGTCGCGCACGCTGCCGCGCGCGCAGGAGATCAGTTTCAGCACGCCGTATCTGCGCCTGAAACGCGCGCTGCTGCTCAACCGCGTGAAGTTTGCGCAGCTCGCGCAGGGCCGCACGGTGCCCGAGATGATTCGCACGTACGACAGCTCGATCGGCGTGGTCGCGAACTCGTCGTACGCGGCGTACGTGACCAGCAATTTTCCGAAGGCTCAGGTGCGCCAGTACCCGACATGGGAAGCGGTGCTCAATGCGTTGAACGCCGGTGCAATCACCGCGGCGTATCGGGACGAATTCGAAGTCAAGCGGGTCTTGAAGATCGACCCGACCGCGTCGCTACGCCTGCGCGTCGTCACGCTGCAGGATCTCGAGGACACGCTGGCGATTGGCGTGAACGTATCGGCGCCGGCGCTGCTCGCGTTTATCAACCAGTTTCTCGCCGAGCGCAGCACGAAGTTCGACGTCGGCACGGTGCTGCAGGCCGCCGATCACTAATCACAAGAATACGACCACACGACAGAAAGACCATGAAGCTGAACTCCGCTCGAATCTATGCGCTAGCCGTCAATCCGTGGGTGATCTTCGCGAGCCTCGGGCTCGGCGTCAGCGTCGGGCTCGTGCTGCCGCGCGAAGCGCAGCACCTCGCGTTTATCGGCGACATTTATGTCGATCTGCTGAAAATGACGACGCTGCCGTTCATGATCTCCGCGGTGATTTTCAGCCTGCAGCGCCTGTTTCGCGACGGCGGCACGTCAAAGCTGCTGCTGCGCGTGGTGACCGTGTTTATCGGCGCGTCGGCGATCGTGTCGCTGATCGGCGCGATCGTGCTGATCGTCATGAGCCCGGGTTCGAATCTGTCGAGCGAAACGATGCAGACGTTCGGTCTGATGGTGGGCAGCGATTCGTCTTCAAACAATACGGTAATGAATCTGTACGGCACCGATGTGCCGGAAAAGACGCTGAGTTTCGCGACGCTGCTGACCAGCCTCGTGCCGACCAATATCTTCGCCGCGCTCGCCAATGGCGACGCGTTGAAGGCGCTCGTGTTCGCGCTGCTGTTCGGCCTCGCGGTCGGGCGCGTGCCGGAGCGCATTTCAACCGGCTTGAGCCAGGCGCTCGAAACGGTCTATCACGCGTGCCAGAAACTGATGCACTGGCTGAGCTATCTGCTGCCGATCATTCTTTTCTGCATGAGCGCCGCGCAGTTCGGCAAGTCCGGTGTCGAGCCGCTGCACGCGATGCTGCAATTCGTGCTCGCGTTCTTTATCGCGTCGGTGATGCTGCTGGTGCTGGCCGCGGTGATTATCTGGAAGCGCTCGGGCGGCACGCTCGCGACCGCGCTCGATGCGCTGCGCGCGCCGTTCGCGCTCGCGCTGGCAACCCGAAATAGCGCCGCCTGCATGCCGAGCATGATCGAAAGCCTGGTCGACGGGCTGGGCTTCGCGCGCTCGCGCGTCGAGCTGCTGGTGCCGCTGACCATCTCGCTGCTGCGGGTCGGACCGATGGTCTATTACGTGTGCGCGACGCTTTTTATCGCGCAGCTGTACGGCCATACGCTCGGCGTGGTCGAGGTGGTCACGGTGCTGCTCGCGTCGGTGCTCGCGGGGTTCGCGTCGGCGGGGATGACGGGGCTGGTCACGGTGTCGCTGGTGGGCATGACCTGCGCGTATCTGCGCCTGCCGTTCGAAGCGGCGTTCATCCTGTTTCTCGCGGTTGATCCGCTGTGCGACATGCTGCGCACGCTGATTCTCGTGATTGGCAATGCCGCCGCGGTGTCGGTGATCTGCCCGCGGCCGCTCAAGATATGAAGGAGACACAGATGGCGCTGATCGGCATCCTGGGTGGCATGGGCCCGTTGGCCACGGTCGACTTCATGGAACAGATCATCCGGCTGACCGGCGCGGCGCGCGACCAGGAGCACCTGCCGATGCTGGTCGCGAACCTGCCGCATACGCCGGACCGCTCGGCCGCGATCATCGACGGCGGCGCGGACCCGTTGCCCGCGCTACTCGAAGGGATCGATCTGCTAAACCGCAATGGCGTCGGCGTGATCGCGGTGCCGTGCAACTCGGCGCACCACTGGTATGCGCAGATGCGCGCGCACAGCGCGGCGCCGCTGCTGCATATCGGCGAGGTCTGCGCGGCGGCGATCGCGCCGCAGGTGACCCGCGCCGCGGTACTCGCGACACGCGGCGCATTGAGCGCCGGCTTCTATCAGGCGGCGCTGGTCGCGCGCGGCATCGAACCGGTATTGCCGGATCGCGAGCCGCAGGAATGCGTGAGCGCGTGCATTGCCGCGGTGAAGGCCGACCGGCCTGGTGCGGCGGCCACCCATCTGTCCGACGTGCTCGACGCGTTGTCCGCGCAACGCATCGACGCCGCCGTGCTGGGTTGCACCGAATTGCCGATCGCCGCGCGCGAACTCGCCAGACCCGCATTCGCGCTGGTCGACAGCACCCTAGAACTCGCGCGCGAGACCGTGCGGTACGCGCTTGCGCGCGGCTGGAACCGCCCCGTATGAAGACGCTCAGGCAACTGTCGAACAGCACCGTCGTGCTGCTTCTGTGCGTCGCCGCAGGCGTGCTGTGCGGCGTGTACGCGGCGCCGGCGGGCGACGCCGTGTATCTGGTCGGGAAGCTGTATCTGGCGGTCGTCAATATGGCGGCGATTCCGCTGCTCGTGGTCGCGACGTTTTTCGGCTTGCGTCAGGTGTTGCAGCTGCCTCGGCCGATCCTGCGCGTGAGCACGATGGGCGTGCTCGCGCTGGCCGCCGTCGGCCTGTGTGCGGCCGTGGGTACGGTGGCGGGGCGCGCGGCGATGCCGGGGGCGCATCTGTCGCCGGCGCAGTATGCGCATCTTGGCGAACTGGTGCTGCAAAGCGCGAGCAGCGGCGACGAAGTGCATATGGCGCTGTTCGACGACGACACGGCGTCCGCGCGCGACGGGCAGACGGCGGCTCAGCCGGAACCGCATGAGCCGTCCGCGCCGTCCGCGCAACCGGAGTCGGTGCAGATGGCGCCGGCGACAGGGGGACTCGACGCGCCGCCCGCAGCGGCCGCGCTCGACCACGCGCGGCAGACGGATTCGGTGTCGCATGCCGTCGCCTATACGGTGCACGACCTGATTCCCGATAACTTCTACCGCGCACTCGCGCAGGGCCGCACGCTGGCGATCCTGAGCGGCACGATTCTGTTCGGCATGGCGTTCGCCGCGTTGTCGCGCGAGCAGTCGACCATGCTCTCCAGCGTGTTCGAAGGCATTTACCGGACCCTCGAGGCGATCATCGAACACGCGAACCTGATGATTCCCGCGCTCGCGTTCGGCGCGGCCGCATACGTCGCTTCTCACGTGGACCGCGCGACGCTCGATGCGATGAAAAGCTTCCTGCTGTGCTTCGTGCTGGGGTCGCTCGGGCTTGCCGCGTTGACGCTCGCCGCGATCTCCGCACGCTGCGGCAAGCCGTTTGTGCACGTGGTAACCGCATTGAAGGCGCCACTGCTGGTCGGTCTGATGTCGGGCAGCGAAACCGCGCCGATTCCGCACACGATCGAAGCGATGAGCGCGCGCCTCGGGTTTAGCCGCGGCGTCGTCGAACTGGTCGTGCCGCTCGGCGCGGTGTTTATCCGTGCGGGCACCGCGCTGTACTTCGCGCTGGTCGCGGTATTCGTCGCGAATCTCTATGCACGGCCGCTCGATGCGATCGACCTCGCGCTGATCGGCGTCGCGTCGACGGTGGCCGCGTTCGCGTCGGCCGGGCAGAACGGCGTGGCGACGGCGGGTTTCGCCGGTGTCGTGCTGTCGGTGCTGCAACTGCCGGTTGAAGCGGCCGGTGTGCTGTTTATCGCGATCGACCTGCTGTGCGAAGGGCCGCGCAACGTGCTGAGCCTGCTGGCGGTGTGCACGGTGATCGCCTTTGTGTCCGCGGGTCTGCCTTTCGAGCAGAGCGCGCGTGCCGACGCGCACGCGCTGCAGTTGCGCGGGCGGCCTGATTGGCGGCCTGATTGGCGGCCTGATGGGCGGCCTGGTGCGCAACCTGATATGCAACCTCACCCGCACCCCGTGTTGCAGTTCTCGTTCTCGCGCGCGCAACTCGTGCTTGCAGTGGGTTGCGCGCTGATGGCGGCCTCGCTAATCGTCTTGCTTGGCGTAGGAGTGGGGGCCCGATGACTTTCGCGCTGATGTTCCCGAACCGCTTGCGTCAGCTCTGGCGCACCGCACCGCTACGGCGGTTCCTGCTGCTCGTGCTGGTCGCGTGCCTGATGCCGGCGCTCACCGGCTGCGGCCTGTTCGGCTCGAGCGGCGATAAGGTGAAGTGGTCGCAGATGACGTTCACCGCGAGTGACGATCTGAACAACAACGCACCCGTCGCCGTCGACGTCGTGCTCGTGTCGGATCGCACGCTGCTCGATCGGATTGCCGATTTGCCCGCGTCGAAATGGTTCAGTGCGCGTGCCGATCTCGCCGCGACGTTTCCACAAGGGCTGCGTTATCGCAGTTGGGAGATGGTGCCCGGCCAGCGCCTCGACGTGCCGGGCGACACGTTTACCGGTCCGCGTGTGGCTGCCGCGTTCGTCTTCGCGAATTATCAGGGACCGGGCGCGCATCGCGTCCGGATCGACACGTTCAGCGGCCGCATGGTCGTGCTGCTGAACGGCACCGCTTTCACGGTTTCCGCCAGTCAATGAAGATGATCGATATGTCCGCCCACTCCGTTTCGACGCTGTTTTACCGCGCAGTCGCAGTCGTCAGTGTTGTCGTCACGGCCATCGTCACCGTCGTTGCGGTGCACGGTCTGGAGAAACGCCATGTCTGAGCGTGTGCCCGCGGTCGTCGACCGTGTCGAATGGTTCGAAGGCATGCTGCTGTCGCCGCAGCATTTCCAGTTGCTGTCCGGCCGGCTCGATTCGCTGGTCGCGTGGCAGACGCTTGCCGCGGCGCCGTTCAGTTGGGGCGTGCGCCGGGTCGTGCTCGATCAGGGCTTGTTGCCGGCCGGGCTCGTGCGGGTGCTCGCGCTCGACGCCATCCTGCCGGATGGCACCGCGGTGTCGTATGCGCCGGACAGCGGTGAACCGCAGCGTCTCGAGCTGTCGCTGGAGCCGTTCGCCGATCGGCTGTCGAACGGGCCGCTCGACTTCTATCTGACGCTGCCGGTGCGCAGCGCCGCGCCGGGTGGCGCGCGCATCCGGCGCTTCGCGTCGGTGCCGGGCACGCCGGTCGAAGATGAAGTGTCGGACGCGCCGCCCGCGGATATCGCGCGCCTCGTGCCGAATCTGGCGCTTGCGGTGGGCGAGCGGCCGTCGCCGATGTTCGTGTCGCTGCGTCTGGGCTCGATCTACAAGGACAACGAGGTCGTGCGCCTCGGCGAACGGTTGCCGCCGTTGCTCGAAGTCGCGCGCGACAACCCGCTCTGGACCGGTGTCGCATCGCTGCTCGGCCAGTTGCGCGGCAAGGCTGCATTCGTTGCGCGGCAGACCGCGAACCCATCGTCGAAGATCGACGACCGCCTCACGCAGCTCGAGCTGAAAGATCGTCTGCGCAATCTGCTGACCGATCTGCCGTACGCGGAAGCGGTGCTGCGCACGCCGCATCTGCATCCGCTGTCGCTGTATCTAGCGCTTGCGTCGCTGTCCGGCTCGCTCAGCATGCTGAAGACCGGCGGTTTGCCGCCCGTGCCGCTCGACTATGACCATGAAGATCCGCTGGCGGTATTCGTGCCGCTGTTGCGCTCGTTGCGCGAGGCGGTGTCCGAAGTCAGCGAAGACCATCGCGAGCACAAGTTCGAATTCAGGCACGGCGCGTATGAGCTCACGCTGCATCAGGACTGGATTGGTGAGCGTCTCGTGGTGGGCTTGCGCGGGCAATCCGAGCGCGACCTGCTTGCATGGATGGACGCGGCAATGATCGGCTCGCAGCCGGTTTACCCGTCGTTGCGCAGCCGCCGCGTGCTGGGCGCCGCGCGCCATCCGCTCGATTATGCGGAAGACCTCGGAGTGCGCTCGGGGTCGGGCTATCAGCTGTTCGAGGTGCTGGCCGATCCGGTGTTGATCCACGCGAACCAGCCGCTCGTGATCGGCAATCCGAACGAAGGCGAGAGCGCGCAGCGCCCGCAGGAGATGGTGCTGTTCGTGAAGAGCTGACGCAGCGCCGATCAGGCAGCGACGCGACCCAACCCAAACTAACACAGTCATCACGCAGCAACTGGCAACGAAGGAACCGCAAGCATGGCACGCAATCGACCGGAATCCGACGAACACGACCCCGTGACCGAACCGTTCCGCGCTTTTCTCGACGAACTCGTGAAAGCGCGCACGCGCGCGTCGAATGCGCCCGACACGGCGCCGGAGCTCGCCGCCGCGGAGATGAACCGGCATCTGCTGAACCTGATCGAACTTCAGACGCTGCAGGCGCGCCGCGACAGCACGCGCTACGACACGGAAAGCCTGATGGACGCGCGCTATCTGAAAGCGGTGCTGGCCGACGAAATCCTGCTCAATACACCGTGGCCGGGCCGCGAAACGTGGACCGGCTGTTTGCTCGAATCGACGCTCTTTCGCACGAACGTGGCCGGCGATCTGGTGTTCCAGCGCATCGAGCAGGTGCTGTCCGAGCGTGAGCCGTCGCGGCGCGCGGTCGCTCGGCTGTATCTGTTCGCGCTCGCGATGGGGTTCCAGGGGCGCTTTCGCGGCACTGACGCGGCCGCGCAGCTGCGCAGCTATCGCGACGAGCTGTACGAGTTTGTCTATCAACGACGCGCGGACCTGATGAGCCGCGATCGGACCGTGGCGCCGGCCGCGTATGCGAATACGTTGTCGCACATCGCGCCGCGCAAGCTGCCGACGTTAAGCCGCTGGAGCGTCATCGTGCTGCTGGCGTTCGTGTCGCTGCTCGCGGTGTCCGAACTGCTGTGGCTGTGGCAGTCATGGCCGGTGCGCGAAGCGCTGCGTCCGGACGCGTTGAGCGCGAGCACGCGATGAACGCGCGCCGCCTGCTGCCCGGAGACCGCCGATGCTGACGAGTAACCTGTTCCTGCTGTCTATCGCGGTGCTGACGGTGGTTGTCTGCATCGTGCTCGGTACGGTGCTGTATTTCGCGCTGCACGGCTCGCAAGGCAAGCCTGCGGCCGAGCGCAAGATCGTGCGGCTGCGCGCGGACTCACTGCGCAGTACGTTTCGCCAGGCGGTCGAGCTGATCGAAGGGAATATCGCGTCGCGTGCCGAGCGCTACAACATTCCATGGATCATGGTGCTCGACGAAGGCGACGACCCGCATCCGCTGCCGGTCGCGCAAGCGGGGGTCGCAAGCGTGCTGAGTTCGGAGGCGGCGAGTCCGGCCGCGACGAGCGGCATCTCGTGGCACTTCTTCGACCGCGGCGTCGTGATCGACATCAAGGCGATGTATCTCGGTTCGCCGGAAGACGATGGTGATGAAAAACCGTGGGACGAGTTTCTCGGCCTGTGCCGCAACTATCGTCAGCAGCGGCCGTTCGATTCGGTCGTGATCACGGTGCCCGCTACGCTGCTGCTTGCCGAAGATACCGACGCGCAACTTGAACTGGTGCGGCGCGCGAAGCTTGCGCACCGGCGTCTGTGGCTGGCGCAGAATCGCTTCGCGATGCGTTTTGCGGTCTATGTCGTGATCACCGGCTGCGAAGGGCTGCCGGGTTTCGCGGGCTTTGCGCGGGCGCTGCCCGAGCCGATGCGCGCGAGCATGCTCGGCTGGTCGTCGCCGTTCGATCTGTCGACGACCTATCAGTCGGCCTGGGTCGATACCGCGATGGCCAGCATCGAGCGTGCGGTGTCCGATACGAGCGCGGAGCTGTTCGCTCTCGATGCCGGCACGATCGACGCGGCTGCATTGCTGCTGCTGCCGGCGCGTATCGATGCGATGCGCGCGCAATTGCAGATCTATATCGACGAACTGTTGCGGCCGAGCGCGTATCACGAGCCGTTCTTCTTCCGTGGCATCTATCTGACCGGCGATAGCAGCGAGTTCGCGCAATGGACGGTGGAGCCGGCGTCGTCCGCCTATGGCGATGGCGCACTGGTGCCGGCGGGCGGCGTGAGGGCTACGGCGGATGACGAGGACGCGCGCGGCGCGGCCGATGCGGCGATGCCGCTTGTCCCGTATGCGGGGGGCGCGCCGTTGCGCGGTGAAGGCGCGGCCGCGGCCACGTCGCTTGAAACGCAACGGCGCGAGCCCGGCGGCCCGCTCAACGAACTGATGCGGCAGCCGGCGTTCCTGCGCGATCTGTTCGACAAGAAGATCTTCCTCGAGTACGGCCTCGCGCGCCCGTCGCGTTCGCAGCATCTGACGCGTCCGCTTGTGCACCGCGCCGTGCGCTGGGGCAGCTACGCGTTGCTTGGCATATGGGGCGTCGGCATCGTCGTGTCGACCGTGCAACTGAGCCATCGCAATGGCGAGCTTGTCACCGCGCTCGGTGCGTTGCAGCGCGACGCGCAGGATCAGGCGATGGCCGCGCGGCGCGGCCAGGATCTGACCGCCGATTGGTATCGCGGCAAAGCGCTCGCGTTGATCGCGCTGAATCAGCATCTGCGCGCCGATCCGCTGTGGACCGTGTTCCTGCCGGGTTCATGGCCGATCGTCGACGACCTCGATCAGCGCGTGAACAACCGCTTCGATCAGGCGTTCGGCGAGATCGCGTTGACCGCGCTGCAGCGCGAGATGTTTGCGCGCGTGTCGCAACTGACCGGCACTGGGCGTGACCCCAGCACCGGGCAATTGATTGTCGGCGACGACTGTGCGGCGCCGGCGCTGCCGCGTGCGGACGGCACACGCACCGACACGCTGTCGATCGACGACCTGCCCGAGATGCGCTCGCTGCGGCAATACGTGAACGGCGTCGATCAGTTCGACGCGGCGCTGCAGGCGCTGCAAAGCCTGCAGCGTCCTTCGCCGGATAACGCCGATGCGCTGCGGCTCGTCGTGCGTTACGCGCTGGGCGCGGAATTGCAGGGCAATGTGTCCAGCACGCTGCGCTACTTCTATCGCGATGCGGACGCGCAGAGCGCGTACCGGTCCGATCTCGGCAGCGGCCTTGCGGTGTCGCAGCTACGCGATGCGTTGCGCTGCACGCTCGACCGGGGCGCGCAACGGCTCAATCAGCGTCTGTTTGCCGCCAATCCATTGCTGGTTAGCGAGCAGTCGATTACCGATCATCTGCGCGCGTTGTCTGGCGCGGATGCGGGTGCGTCCGGTTTCGCGCAGGTCAGTGCGGCGTTTCGCGCGGTGGTGGCCGGCATCGACGCGCAGCAGGACCTGCTCGCATCCGGCAGAAGCGGCTGGATCCGGCAGACGCAATTCGCGCCCGGCGCGACCTACGACCGGATGCTCGAACGCGTCGCGCAAAACCGGCTGCTGGGCGCAGACCTCGCGGCCAGCGTGCGCGCGCGTGACGACAGCGCGTTCCAGGTGTTCCGCGCCGATCTCGCGCAGCGCTTCGGCGGGCCGGATAGCGGCATCGTGTGGGTCGACAAGGAGCATCGCTATGCGGTGTCGCCGACGCGGCTCGCGTTGCGCGACGGCATCAATGCGCTGCTCAGCCAGCCGTTTATGGTTCAGCCGCGCGATCTGCCATTGCCCACGCTGCCGGCGGACTCGGTGATCGTGTGGGATACCGCGCAGCTCGATCAGGCGCTCGCGCTCGGCGAGGTGCGCAAGCGTTATTTCAGCGACGGTCTGACCAAGCTGCCGGCATTGATCCAGCCAGCGGTCGAGCAAACGCTCGATGCGCAGTTCGCGCGTCTGGTGCTCGATCAGACCGCGGCGGCGGCCACGCCGACACCGGCGGATGCCGACGCGGACAGCGCCGCCGCATTCGATGCGGCGCGCACGCGGCTGACGCGCATCAAGGGGCTCCTGACCGACATGGGCGCGCTCACGCAGGCGGCCGATCTGGACGCGGTCGTGTCGCGCGATGCGCTCGAACGCTTGCGGCTCGTCGATGCGGAACTGACGCATGCCGAACTCTACGCGACGCGCCAGAACGCGGGCTTCGACGGGATGTCGAACGCGCGCCCGACGGTGCTGGCCGCGTTCGGTGTGCCGGATGTCGCGGCGCTGCAGCCGTATCTCGCGCAGCAGTCGGCACGCGCGCTGACGCTCGGCAGTGAAGCGGCGGTGTATCTGGCGGCACTCGATCCGGTCGATGCGGCAGCGCCGCTTGCGCAGCGCTGGCGCGCGATCGAGCGCGACCTCGATCGTTACAAGCTGAAAAATCCGAATAGCAGCCTGCTGATGCTCGAACAGTTCGTGATGGCGGCCGCCGATGCCGGATCGGCCGGCTGTGGCGCGAAGTTTCCGCCGCGGCCGTCGGCCAGCGGCGCCGACGACTACTTCGCGGCGCTGCATATGCGGCTCTACAGCACGTTGCTGGCGCGCTGCCACCAAGGCTACGCGGACGAACTGCGTGTGCAATGGGACAGCTTCTCGGACGCGTTCAACCAGAGTGTCGCGGCGCGCGCGCCGTTTATCGGCGCAGCCGCCGCGGGCGCAAGTGCCGGCACGGCGACAGCGAGCGGCGTTGGCGATGGCGTGACCGCGGACTTCGGCGAACTCGGCCAGGTGCTCAAGCGCTATGAGCGCGTGTCCGTCACGTTCCGCGACGCAGGGGCGGGCAGTGCGGCGGGCGACGCGAGTGCGGTGCGCCGTTTTATCGACAACTTCGATAAGGTCAAGACGTTACTCGCGCCGCTTTATCCGACCGACGACGGCGGACCCAGCGGCTACGATGTCAGCGTCGAATTCCGCGCGAATCGCGCGGGTGAAATCGCAGCGAATCAGGTGATCGCGTGGACGCTGTCGATCGGCGCGCAAAGCCTGTCGATGGGCGACACGCCGCCGCATCCGCTGCACTGGGATTACGGCATGCCGGTGACGCTGACGCTGCGCTTCGCGAAAGACTCGCCGTTGACCGTGCTCGCCGACCCGCGTCAGCGCGCCTTTTCGACCGACGGGCGCGTGCTGACCTGGCAGTTCTCCGATCCGTGGGCGCTGATCACGTTGATCGGCGCGCAGCGTGTGCCCGATACCGGGCCGCGCGCGGACAGCTCGGCGCAACTGCTGGCGCTGGACTTTCCGCTTGGCACCGCGAGTCCCGCGGATGTCGGTCTGCTACCCGTGCAGGCGCGCGGCCGCGCATTCGTGCGCGTGACGCTGACGCCGGCCGGCAAGAAAACCCCGCTGCCGTGGCCCGGCAGCTTTCCGGCGCGCGCGCCGGACTGGACTGCGCTATGACGCCTTACATTGACAACGCTGCACGATCGGCGCAGATCGCCGCCATCGGCATCGATCTCGACGCGCTGCTTGCGCCGCTCCCCGACGGCGACGGAGCAGGCGTGTGGTTGCGTTACGAGCCGATTTACCAGCAGATCCGCAACGCGCGGCACGAGGACGATGCGACGCTGCCGATGGGCGAATGGGAGCGGCCGCTGGTGAAGGCGGACTGGAAAACCGTCGCGTCGATGTGCAGCGACGCATTGCGTACGCGCAGCAAGGACCTGCAGCTTGCTGCATGGCTGTGCGAGGCATGGACGCATCTGTACCGGATCGAGGGGTTTGTCGCGGGCGCGGCGCTGCTCAATGCGCTCGTCGAACAGTATTGGGATACCGCGTGGCCGCGCATCGACGCCGGCGACAGCGATGCGCGTTGCGCGCCGTTTACGTGGATCAACGACTCACTCGCGCTGGTGCTGATGCTGCACGTGCCGTTGCTGAGGATTGAAGGACGCGAACCGGACGCTGAGGTCAATCTGTACGATTGGCAGCGCGCCTGTACCACGGCGCACGATGACGACGAGCAGGCAGGGTCGAGCGAAGCGCTCGCGCGGCAGGCGCGCGGGGCGAATGCCGCATCGCTGGTGAACCTGCGCCGGCAACTGGCCGATGCGCGCGATGCGTGGACCGAACTCGATCGCCGGCTCGACGCGCGGCTCGGACATGATGCGCCGAGTATCGCGCAGGTCGCCGATGCATTGATGCGGCTCGCACATGCGGCGACCAGCCTGCTCGGCGATCACGCGCCCGCGGATCAGATGCAGGACGCACAGGACGATATGAGCGACTTTCAGCAATCGAATGACGGCAGCGTGCAACCGCTGTCAGCCCATCTCGTTGCAACGGCTGCTGCGCAGTCCGTCGTGGCGGGTGCCATGGTGCCCGTCGTGCCGCTCGACGGTGCGGGGATTGTCGATCGCGCGCATGCGTATCAGCTGCTGCAACTCGTCGCCGACTACCTTGCGCAGCATGAACCGCACAGTCCGACGCCTTATCTGGTGAGACGTGCGGTCGGCTGGGGGCAGATGTCGCTTCCTGATCTGATGAGGGAGATCGTGCGTGAGGAGGGCGATCTGTCGCGCTACATGGCGCTGCTTGAACTGTAATGGCGTAGTGGGCTTCGCGCATGCCTCGCGCGAATAGGCGTGAGGCACGTGAGGGGGTATGATCTGCAGGATCATCTTTTGATCTGCTGGAATGCCTTCATGCACGTGCTAGTCGACGCTGACGCTTGTCCCGCGGTCGTCAAAGACATATTGTTTCGGGCCGCGCGGCGTGTCGAAGTCAGCGTGACGCTGGTGGCGAACCAATATTTGCGCACGCCACCGTCTCCCTTTATCAAGTCGATTCAGGTTCCGGCGGGTTTCGACGCGGCCGATGCGCGCATTGTCGAACTGGTTGCGCCAAACGATCTGGTGATCACCGCGGACATACCACTCGCCGCCGCGGTTCTCGACAAGGGCGCACACGCGCTCGATCCGCGCGGAAGCTGGTTCACGCGTGAAAATATCCGGGAACGCCTGACGATGCGCGATGTGATGGATCAATTGCGCGGTAGTGGCGTCGACACAGGGGGACCCGCGCCATTCAGCGCACAGGACACCAAAACATTTGCCAGCCAGCTCGATCGATTTCTCGCGCGTCAGCGCACGCCGCGCCGCGGGGCCGGTTGATGGCTGTGATTTTGAGTGCCGCAATGGGAGGCGCAACGGCCGGGCCTTCATGAACTGACCGACGTTCAATCCGGATCGGCATTTGCTGATCGGCGTTCGCTTACCGGCGTCGCATACCGTTTCGCGGCTGCCCACCGGTCGCACGCTCGTCTTTGTGCCGGAAGTTAATCCGTCCCTTCGTCAGATCGTAGAGCGACAACTCCAGCGTGACCCGATCACCGGCAAGAATGCGAATGTGATTCTTGCGCATGCGGCCCGACGCATACGCGCTCACCACCACGCCGTTCTCGAGCGTGACGCGGTATTTGCTGTCCGGCAGCACTTCGTCGACGACTCCGTCGAGTTCCAGCAGTTCCTCTTTTGCCAAACCAATTCCTCCAGTGAGCGTGATGCCGCGTCGATGCAAGGCAGCAGCGAATACCGCAGATCACGGCATCGCTACCATGCGGGGTGATGTTGCAAGTTCTGACTTGTCTGGCATATTTCGCCCAAACGACGAAAGCGGATTTGTGCGGACAAGCTGCACCACGCAGCAACGACGGACTTAGGGCGTTGAAACGATCCGATAAGGCCCGGATTTTCCGACCCACGCGCTCGGATGACGCTGTCAATGCGGGCACCGATGCATAGCGGCTCGGCCGGAACCTGATATCGAACCACAAGCCCGCCCTTTGGGGCGAGCCATTGACACCACGCCTTCAGCCTGCAGGCGCGGCGGGAATGGAAGAAAACCTGGCTGGCACGCGTGGCATACGACTGCCACGGGACAAGGCGAGTGAATCGCGTCACCGCACCGGGCGGACGCGATCCGATGGTGTTACAGGGGCGTAATGTTCGAAGCCTGGAGGCCCTTCGGGCCGCGTTTCGTTTCGAAATTGACCTTCTGGCCTTCGGCGAGAGTCTTGAAGCCCGTGCCGCGTACCTCGGAGAAGTGCGCGAACAGGTCATCACCACCCTTGTCCGGCGTAATGAAGCCGAAGCCCTTGCTATCGTTGAACCATTTGACAGTACCGGTTTCCACTAGATATTCCTTAAACAGACGAATAAAGATGCATGCCCTCGACAAAAGGGCGAATGAAGAATCAAGGAGGGGAGGCCAACGAGAGCCGCTGATGGCGGCAAATGACGAGCAATCGCCCAAGAAACTTAGGTGCGTGACACTACGCGGTATGTGGCGTCACGTCAAGCGGTTTCGTTGCCAGCGCGTTTTCGGGTGGACCCGAGGCGGGGCGTCCGTCGCTCGACGGCGTGTATAGTGGGATGCGGTGACGAGCACAGAATGGCTAGACATCCGAAGCGGGCTTCCGGCACCTTCTGCTGCAAGAGGGCTGCCGATGCCAAAAAATGACTGCAGCGATTCCCTGATTTTCAGATGAGGAGCCAAATGACTACCGTAACATTGAGGCCCAACGAGCCTGTGGAAGTAGCACTGCGCCGTTTCAGGCGTTCCATTGAGAACACTGGACTCCTTAAGGAGCTTCGCGCGCGGATGACCTTCGAGAAACCGACCGCCCGACGCAAGCGCAAAAAAGCCGCCGCTGTGGCGAGGCAACAAAAGCAGATCCGGCGAGCACGACCGCCGAAGAAGCTGTACTAGCGCTCAGCGATTGCGCATCGAGGTTGGGCCGGGGTTCCGCTCATTCGGTACGATCGCTCGACGCTTTACGGCGGACGCGCGCGCGGATAGTCCGATGACACGTTTTATCAAGCGGACGTGACCGTGCAACATCAAACATGCCTCACTCGTGAATCGACTGCGGCTTCGGCGGCGGCCTCGTCGCCAAAGCCGCCGTTTGTCCCCCAGATAACGGCCTCTCTTGTCAGTGAACGATGTTGGGCGATTTCATCCTGGATGGATTCCCGCACACCGAGTTGAACCGCCTTTCTGACGAGGTCCGCGACGGTCATCGCGCCCATCTTCTTCATCGCCTCCCGCCGGTAGATCTTCACCGTGATCTCGCTCAGGCACATATGGGAGGCGATCTGCTTGTTCATCAGACCGCTGACCACCAGCGCCATGACTTCGCGTTGCCGCGGGGTCAGCGAGTCGTACTGGAGCTTTAGCGCGGTCATCGAGCGTTCAAAACGCAGGCGCTTCTCATCGGCCTTGAGCGCCTCCGCCACGACATCGAGCAGTTCCTGATCGCGAACCGGCTTCGTCAGAAAGTCGAAGGCACCGGCTTTCATCGCTTTCACCGACATCGCGACGTCGCCGTGCGCAGTCATGAAGATGATCGGAATCTGAATCTGACGCTCGCGCATCAGGTTCTGCACGACAAATCCGCTTGGCCCTTTCAGGCGCACGTCGAGCAGCAGGCACGACGGCGTATCGGGCAATGCACCCGTCAGGAAGGCCGTCGCATGTGAATAAGTCCTTGCATGGATTCCGACTGAACGAAACAACGACTCGATGGCTTCACAGATGGGCAAGTCGTCGTCGATGACGTACACGATTGCGCTGCTCTCACTGATTGCCGGACGATGACTGATTGCGTCACTCATATGTCTTGCACTCGCTACAAACAAGAGATGAAGTTCACGTCGTAAAGCAAGGGTAATCACGCGCCGCACATCGCGACGGACATGTTGGATGAACGCGGCTGTTACGGACGACGTAACCGGTATTTTATGTATTGAAAGGTGTTTGGAATTCGCGCGATCGGTGACGCGATGGACTTCGCCGAAACGCGGGCATTGACGGATGATCGAACCAGCACAGGTTGATCGTGCAGATTGGGCAAGGTCGCGCATCCGGGTGATGCCGCAGCCCGCGCCGCTGGATTGATGCACGGGCATTGCCGGACGACGCTACACAGATAGCAGGATTGTGGTTCATACAGCTTTGCCAGGTATGGCCGACCGGTCGCCGTGCGAGTGCGCCAGGCGTAAGGTCCAGCTTTTCGGCTCCTCCGAACACACTTCAAAAACAGCTTCAAATGCATGAAACCGGAAATGAGTAACCTCTAAATGTTCATGTTAGAGGTTAATCGTTGTTTTTCAGGTTACGGATTCAACGAAAACGTGCGAATGGCATGAAGTCTACTCAATGAAATGCATGTTGTCACTACGAGTGTAAAGAGGGAGGAGTCGTCACGACGAGATTTCATTCTGACGAATCTGCATACGTCCTTTGCTGTGCCTTCCATCATCGTCAGATTGATATCCGGTCGCCGGCCGAGAATCATCTCGACAAGATCGTTCGCCACAACATGAGTGCGGCCGTGTATCGTCGCAACCGTCACTGTCCCGGACCTATGCCTACAGGGCGTTCTCAGCTGCCCGATGGTTGTATTCACAAGTTTATAAGCCGCCTGCACCGCGCGCCACAATATGTCTCCTTGGGTCGTGAGCTCGATGCCGCGGCCATGCCGATGAAAAACGCGATGGCCAACCGCCAGCTCGATTTCTCGTAATTGCTTGCTTAACGCGGATTGCGTGACGTTGAGCGCAAGCGCTGCTTCAGACAGCGACTTATGCCTGGCAATCTTCACGAATTGACGGAGCTGGTAGTCAATGTTTTTCATACCGATTTTGCTTCGTTGTTTAATCGGTGTCCACGCTGCAAAAGCAGAACTCCTATAGAAATCGGTGAACCGAATCATGGTCTACATACTATTGACCTTTCCATAAATCATGACGTCACCACAAGGTTGCCTGAATCCAGCACGCGGCGATGATCGAAGGTCGGTGCTGAGCGCTTTTGAGCTTGTTGCGAGCGACGGTG